>DILT01000009.1:0-38890 GCA_002425185.1 Flammeovirgaceae bacterium UBA5585
GCAACTCGCCTGCAGCCGCCAATGCAAAAAGAACAAGGAATATTTTTTTCATAGATTACTTATTGCATAAAAATAAGAAGATGCTTTAAGGTTCTTGTAGCTTTTGCATTCGTGTATGCCGAATCCAATGGGTGATCAGATATACAAAAGCAATAAAGCAAAGTACTGAACAAGTCAAAAATGTGGTAAAGAAATTCGCGGAATTATTGGCATATATAAATCCTGAAGCAAAGGCACCTATACCAATACCCATCTCCATAAAAATATACAAACTGGATATACCTCTGCCTTTATGGTTCTCGTCACTTAAGTCTGTTGCCCAGGCCAGTAAGGTTGGCGAGGTGGTGCCTTGGGCTACACCATACACCATAATGGCAAGCATTAAATCTTGCGGGGTTGAACCGAACGCCAGTAACAACATCGATACCGTAGCAATGGCCGATGACACCATCAGTACCCTTCGCCTGCCGTACTTATCAGAAGCCTTACCGGCAATTAATCGCACCGAAAGTGAAGCAACGGTTAGTATGGTGAAGAGTAACCCTTTGTTTTTAATTCCTACAAATTCTCCAAAGTCGGGCATAACGGTATACACCGCTCCGTAGGAATAGGCCGTGAGCAACATCACAATACACGTCACCAGCACCCTGGGTTCAAGCAAATCGCGTTTGTGAATTTTAAATACTTCGGTGGTGAAGCCTTGCCGCTGCGACAACGTTTCCTTAACACCCATCACAATGAGAATAGATGAAATAGCAAACCCTGATGATGTATAGAACATGGCATCGAGCCCGAAGTTGTTGGCCACCGCACCACCAATAGCCGGTCCGGCCGCCATACCTACCGTACCGGCTGTTCCCAACAATCCCATAGCCTCACCGCGCTTGTTGGCCGGAATGATATCCGATAAATACGCGGTTAACCCTGTAGGTGTAAACCCGGTGGAAAAACCATGAACCAATCGAAGTAGAAGAAAACCAAACACAGTTGAAATGGCGGGATACAACATGCTGCTGAAAAAGCAAACCAATGAACCAATTACCATTACGGGCTTACGGCCTACTTTGTCGGCCATCTTTCCGCTGAATGGGCGTGATACCATGGCGGTAACGGTAAATAGTGAAATGATTAGCCCTTTATACTGCGCCCCACCCAGGCTGGTTAAATAACCAGGAAGCTCCGGAATCAGCATATTAAAGCTGGCAAAGAAGAGCAGCGAACTCAGGCAGAGAAGCCAGAACTGACGGTTGTAAACGGAGGGATTACTTTTCAATTTCTTCTGCAAGTAGGCGGTCTAGGGTTTCGGTAATGGATGGATCGCTCGGGCGCATGGCATTCAGGTTTACAAAGTTGCCCTTTTTATCGATAAGGATGTAGCGGGGGATTTCCTTTATATCAAATAATGCAACAGCATCTGAATTTGATCCGATGCGAAAATGATTGGTGAGGTAAGGGCGATCAATGTTGTATCGCTTAAGTGCTTTTCGCCATGCCTCGCTATCATCATCAATGGAAAGATAAACGAAAGCTACACGTGCCTTATATTTTTCCACCAATTCCATGGAGGCGGGCATCTCGCGAATACACGGTCCACACCAACTTGCCCACACATCAATGTATATCGGTCTGTAGCCTCGCGCAGCCTCTAAAAATTTATTGAACCGTTCTTCATCCTCTTTGCCACTGAGGTAACGTTCCTTTTCTGAGGCTATATAATCTGTAAACTGATCTTTCAGGGGTTGTGCCTTTTCAAGATCGGCCACAATGGATTCTTCAAGCGGTGTGGCCTTAAGCACGTTGTAGTTATTCCAAAATGTTGAATCATAATCTATGGCGAGCAACTTGTCGCGATCCGGCTCTTTTCCTTTAAAAGGTTTTATCTCTTTGGTGATGATATCGGTCGTAATAAGTTCAAGATGATAGTTATGGGTGAATTTTTGACGAGGCTGATAATTTTTTCCATCCTTAAGTGAGTGGTATAAAAAATACTTTCCATTTATCTTCTTAAATATTGAAAATGTGTGAAGCGTGTCCAGGGAAGACAAACGGGTAAAATCTGACTTAACAATAGCATAGCCCTTAGTAGTGATATGCAACGTGCCGGTTTGCGTATTTCGCCAGGTAATGCCCGTACTCAGCAGTATGGTGTCCTTTTTTAATTTATACTGGATTACATAAACCTGCTCCCCATCATATTCGGTTATGCCATCCAGTGTAAATTCGTAAGCATTTAAGTTTCTTCGCAAACTGCTGATTTCATACTGATTAAAAAACCCAAACATGGATGAAGAGGAACTTCTGGCCTGGTAACCAACCGGATCTGCGCCCATAACAGAATACAACGCAATGGGAGCATGCCCGCTGGCCACTTTGGTGTTGTCGTAACTCCTGCGCAGCTGGTTTACGCGCACCTCATCTTTCCATCCAGGAAAGGGTTGCTGAACTTTATATCCTTTTCGCTTGTACACATCGGCTGCAGCTTCAATAAGCCTTCCGTAAACCGAATCATCTTTACAGTAATGCCGGTAAAAAGTCTGATAGATGAAGGGCTTGGTGTAATAATTGTGCTTGACGTTGGCAAAGGCGCGTTTCACAATGCCTTGTGGCGATAAATCCTTTCCGAAAACCACTACATCTTTTAACATGGTTTTCGATTGCTTCAGGCGGATGTCCAGTTTTTCAGCGGGATTCTTAACGATTTCATTATCGTACCCAACACAGGAAATTTTCAAGGAATAATTTTTGGATTGATAGGAAGCCGGTATCCGAAGCGAGAAATATCCATCGGCATTGGAACTTGTTCCCACCGATGAACCTTCAATACCAATGGAAGCGTATTGGACAGGTTCCCCTGTGGCAACATCGGTAAGGCGGCCTTCAATAATGAAAACGCCAGGTGGTTGCGCAAAAACCATCCAACCCGAAAGCAACAGCAGAACAATGGAGATGATGTGCCTCATTATTTCGCTAGGGAGTCTTCCTGCATACTTAACAAAAAGCCTTTGATAAAATCTTCCAGATCTCCGTCAAGCACGTTCTGTGCATCGGTTCGCTCCACACCGGTGCGGGCATCTTTCACCAGTTTGTACGGATGCAACACATAATTTCTGATCTGCGAGCCAAAATCGATTTTCATTTTTCCGGCCTCAACCTTATCACGTGCTGCATTACGCCTGTCCATCTCAGCCTGGTATAACCTTGATTTCAGCATCTGCATGGCCCGCTCGCGGTTGGCGTGTTGCGAACGCTCTACCTGGCAAACAATTACAATACCCGATGGCTTGTGCGTTAGCTGAACTTTGGTTTCCACCTTGTTCACGTTCTGGCCGCCTGCCCCACCCGAACGCGAGGTTTGGATTTCAACATCGGCCGGATTTATCTCGATGTTAATAGTATCGTCTACTTTAGGATACACAAAAACAGAAGCAAACGAGGTGTGTCTGCGCTGGTTGGAATCAAATGGCGAAATGCGCACCAGCCGATGCACCCCGATTTCTGATTTCAGTTTGCCGTAGGCGAATGGACCATCAATTTCCAATGAAGCCGATTTGATACCGGCCACTTCACCTGGCTGATAATCAATTTGCGATACGGTGTAGCCTTGCTTTTCGCCCCACATAATGTACATGCGGTTGAGCATATCAGCCCAATCGTTGCTTTCGGTTCCACCGGCTCCGGGATTTATCTCAACAATCGCACTGAGTTGATCCTCCTCACGGCTGAGCATCTTCTTGAACTCAAGTTCTTCTACAGCCTTTTCAGCCTTGGCATATTCACGATCAAGTTCTTCCTCCCCCACATCTCCGGCTTCATGAAATTCATTGAGCACATCCAGATCTTCCAGAAGTTTATGGATTCGTTCGTAGGAATCTGTCCAGATTTTCTTGGCCCGCAAGGCCTTTAGCATAACTTCAGCCTGCTTTGGATTATTCCAGAAATCAGCCTGCTGGGTAATTTGTTCTTCGTCTTTTACTTCAATGATCTTACGATCGTAGTCAAAGATACCTCCTCAAAGCCGCTGTTCTGGCCTTCAAGTCTTTCAACTGTTCAATAGTCATAGGGGCTATAGTTTAAGTTTGATGTCGCACCGTTGCGATCTGTGCAAATATACTTAAAAAGGGCAGATCGGAGTGTTTATTCGGATGGGTTGCCTTTGCATGAAAGAACCGTGTAAGGTCTGGCGCTAAAATGCACTTTTAGGGTTAACGATTTACAGTAGATTCGGCTTGTGAATTCTGTTTAAACTTTCCCCCGAGTTGACTATGGAAACCCTCCGCCAGTTTTTCAGGCATTGCCTTCTCTTTCAAACCAGAGAGTCTATCAATATTGTATATGGCATCATAACATGGCTATGCTTCGGCCTTTTTGCTTATTCGATGTACAACCTGTTTACGTTGCAGTTGTGATTATCACGCAATGAGAATAACCAAAACCTCAACGAACGCCCACGTCAAAAACCTTAGGAAAGGCACCAAAGATACCCCGCTAAACCTGGAAGAAACGTTCAACTTCCTGGTTGGATTATTAGAGCCTGTGAACAACCATTTTACGGTCAAAGAAAACAATAGTCAGCACTATGAATTGTGGACCAATCACATCTACCGCAGCCGTGGATCAGATGCCCGCTATAAAAAGGGCTGTATGTTTGCTTCCGTAATCATATTTTCAAAGTTTGTCAGTTTCTATTTCTATCCGCTTTATTTAAGCCAGGAGCTGAAAGACAACCTGAATGAAGCGCTTAAACCTTACCGGTCAGGCGAGACCTGTTTTCACTTTAATAAGCCGGATGCCCTGCCCCTGACAGCGCTTAGCAAACTTATTGAAGACGGCCTCCACCTTTATAAGGAGCAACGTTGGGTATAAATAAAAATATACCCGACTAAGCATCACATTTACTTTATTGTTACTTATGCGTTTCTTTTTATGAAACGAGAACTCGCGTTAGCTTACACAGCCTTAGTAGCCGTCTGCATTATTTGGGGAACCACCTACCTGGCCCTGCGCATTGCCGTACTTCATTTTCCGCCCTTATTGTTTACTGCCATTCGTCAAAGCATTGCCGGACTCCTGTTGCTTGCCATACTGATGGCCATTGGTCAATTCAAACTTCCTCCAAAAGAACACATCATAAGGATGGCTATTGGTGGTTTTTTAATGATTTCCATTGGTAATGGGCTGGTGGCCTGGGCCGAAATGGAAATACCCAGTGGTATTGCTGCCATTATTTGTTCGCTTATGCCGGTCATGGTAATTCTCATCAACCTGGCGGTGAACCGCGAAGAAAAACCAACGTGGCCCATTGTGATTGGCGTACTCATAGGTATGACTGGCATTGTTACTATTTTCAGCGAACACGTACATGAATTTGCCAAAACAGAATACCAGGTTGGTATTGCGCTCATACTACTTGCCGTGTTGGGTTGGGCCGTGGGCAGCATCTGGCTTAAAAAACAACCCGCTGATTCAAATCCTTTTGTGAATGCTGGCCTTCAAATGTTTTTTGGTGGCTTGTGGCTTTTCCCGTTCAGCTTTTTGTTTGATGATCTTCAAAACGTTCACTGGTCGGGCGAGTCGTTATATTCGTTGCTCTACCTGATCGTTTTTGGTTCCATTATCGCCTATGCATCGTATTTGTATGCCTTGAAAAAACTTCCCATGACCATTGTCTCCCTGTATGCGTATGTAAATCCGCTGGTAGCCGTAATACTGGGGTGGTTAATTCTGGATGAAAAACTTAATGGTGTTATCGCAACGGGCATTTTAATAACCATAGGCGGTATTTATATGGTTAACCGTGGGTATCAGATCAGCCGGTTGTGGAAACCCAAATCGGTTAACTAGTTCGTTTTTTACGATTTGAATTATCGTTACTTTTAAGAAATCATTTTAGCATGACAACGTTTGCTTCCATCCCGGTAAAAAAAACTTCTCAATCACGCCTTAGCGATATTGATTTCACCAAACTTGAATTTGGTAAATACATAGCCGATCATATGTTGGTGGCCGACTATAAAAATGGCCAATGGCATGCGCCTGAAATTGTTCCGTACGGAGATCTGAAAATGAGCCCCGCCATCCTTTCACTTCATTACGGTCAGGCTGTTTTTGAAGGCATGAAAGCCTATAAAATGAAAGATGGTAATATCTCCATTTTCCGTATTCATAAACATCACGAACGTTTAAATAAATCGCTTGCGCGGATGTGCATGCCCGAAGTGCCACACGATTTGTTTGTGCAAGGATTGACTGCCCTGGTTGAAACCGATCACGATTGGGTACCCCGCACAGAGGGTTCCTCCTTATATATACGACCACTGGTATTTGCCAGCGAGGCCAGATTAGGAGTAAAAGTTTCAGATGAATACAAGTTTATAATTATGACCAGTCCGGTGGGACCATATTACAGCAAGCCGTTGCGGGTAAAAGTTGAAGAGCACTACGTACGAGCGGCTGAAGGCGGAACCGGATTTGCCAAATGTGCCGGCAATTATGGTGGTGCGTTTTTGCCTACGCAGCAGGCACGCGAACAAGGCTTTGACCAGGTATTATGGACAGACGCAAAGGAACATCATTACATTGATGAAGCCGGCACCATGAACGTGATGTTTGTGCTGGATGGAAAACTTATAACGCCTAAATTAACATCAGCCATACTGGATGGCGTTACCCGCGACTCCATTATTACACTTTCACATGATTTAGGTTTGCCCATGGAAGAACGCAGGGTAAGCATCTCCGACCTGGCCGAAGGTTTCAATAGCGGTAAGCTCACAGAAGCCTTTGGTGCAGGAACGGCAGCTGTTGTCGCCCCTATTGCAACCATCAATATCCACGGCAAAGATTATCAGCTTCCGCAGGCCGGTGCCACCAGTTTTCAACAACAGGTAAAACAAAAACTGCACAACATTCGTATTGGTGCTGAAGCCGATGAGCATCAGTGGAACCATATTGTACGAATAGCATGAGAGAATTTCCGAAAACAGGCAAAACAACCATTACCCGTTTGCCCAAACGTGGTGTCTATGATAAAGAAACCATTTACGCCATTTTAGACGAAGCGCTTTTTTGTACGCTCGCCTTCGTTCAGGATAATGAACCGTTTCAAATCCCTACCGGCTTTTGCAGAATAGATGACAAGCTTTACATCCACGGCTCGGTGGGCAGCCATTACATGCGTGAACTCGCAGAAAAAAAATTACCGGTGTGCATCAGTGTAACGCTCATGGACGGACTCGTGCTCGCACGCTCTGCGTTTCATCATTCCGTGAATTACCGTTCGGTAATTATATTCAGCAAGGCTGAACGTGTAAACGATGATGAGGAAATCTATAAGGCTTTGGAAGTATTCACCAACAAAATGCAACCCGGCCGCTGGGATGATATCCGCCAGCCCAATGAAAGCGAATGGAAGAAAACTATGGTACTCGCCTTTGCGATTGAAGAAGCCTCCGCAAAAATCCGTACAGGTGATCCGAAAGATGACGATGAGGATTACGACCTGAACATTTGGGCCGGTGTGGTGCCCCTGGAAACTAAACGCCTTACACCTATTGCCGATCCCGTACTGAAAGCAGGAATTACCTTACCAGAATATCTCAAATAAAATACCCACTATGCCGCTGCGCTTCTGGGGTAATCGTTTCAATAAGATTAAGGACTATTTATCCTATTTCACAGTAAAGCCAAAACCCAGAGTAAGTACACGCTTATCGCCAACAAATGAATAATCCCCATTAAGAATAACCGGGCCGAACTTTAACCGGGTGCCGGCTGTAAAACGCATGCCATTCTTTGAATACTCATACGAAAACGGATTGGTGTTTAAGGTAACGGGTTGGTTTAGCGGAGCGGGGTCACCAAACAAATCAATATAACTATCCACCGTATAGGTACCGTTAATGTCAATGCTGGTAGTACCACTATCAAAACCAATGGCACCATAAAAAGAAATTACCTTAAACGTTTTACCAACCAGTACCTGACCGGTAAACCCGATGGCTGAAACTACTGCTTCCTGGCCAGTTCCAGAATATGTTCCGCTTAAATCTACCGTTCCGTTTACTTGTGTATAGCCCAGAAACAGCGACAAGTCAATGACACCCTCAGGAATCACTTTAAAGTGTTGGCGCAAATCGTGCATAAGACCAAAGCCCCAATTGCCTACTTCTACAGTGCTTATCTTCGTTTTCGGTGTAAAGCGTAATCGTAAGTCAGTGTTTTTAAATAAGCCAATGCCTGCTTGAATGGTATACAACGCCTGCGCATCAAAAATGTATTCCTTGCCCGGCTCAAAACCATCCGGGCCACGAAATGAAAGACCTGAGTTGGGTCCGCTGGTGAAGGTGAACGCAGGGTTCTCGCCTTCTGTACCGTATACAGTTGGTATCTTTGAGCCTCCTTTATCGGTACCGTCAAAGTTGAGCCCGTTAATCCCTGTCGGAAAATCAAACGTTTTGTTTTCGTTGCTCACAAACACCGAGTTTACGGTTACACTCAAATCAAAACCCCACTGCTTGTGTGTTTTAGCGGTGGTATACCAACCGTTGTTGGGCAACACACAAATATCTTCTCCTAACGGGCGAATGAAATGATCAATCAGGATTTCAGCATTGGCCTGCCCTGCCGGAAAATAGCGTGCAAGTTTTTCCTGTGCAGAAAGGGCTGACGTTAAAAAAAGCGTTACAGGCAAGAGAATGAGAATTTTCATGGCAGTGGTATTTTTTATTGAAAATACTTTCAGTACCCGTGTCACAAAACCCCATAAAGATGTAGTGTAGCTCGAAGCGGATTATTATTTTTACTTTCTCCATCAATCCTTAAAAACATCTTTGCAAAAAAAATGAAAATGCTTTTCCTTCTTCTAGTGTGTTATGCCGGAGCACTTGCACAGTCTAAACCTGAAACTGCAGTTGCCGAAATAAAAACCTTTCAGGAAGAACTAAACCGCGAATACAAAGACAAAAAGAAATCGCCCTTGCTGCCGGAGGACCTGAAGAAATTCAAGAAGCACCAATTCTTCCCGATTGACCTGAAGTACCGCGTAACCGCCCAACTTACCCTCACCCCTGAAACTTCTTTTATGCCCATGAAAGCTACGCAAGCCTATATGCAGGACTACCGCGTATACGGTATTGCTGAGTTTTCGATTAACGGAGAGTTGTATACGTTGCCCTTGTACCAATCCAAAAACCTGTTGAATAACCCGAAGTATGTCGGGTATTTGTTCCTGCCCTTCACTGACCTGACCAATGGCAACGAAACCTATGGTGGCGGACGTTACCTCAATTTGCAGGCACCAACCGATGGCAACGAACTGGTTATTGATTTCAACAAAGCATACTCACCCTATTGTGCCTATAATCCGCGCTACTCCTGCCCTATTGTGCCCGAACAAAATCATTTACCAATAGCCATACCGGCTGGTGTAAAATATGTGGCCAAAAAGAAATGATTTCCACGCTATACAATTTTTCCATCGCTCATCTCCACCACACGGTCTGACTTGCGTGCGAATTCTTC
Organism: Flammeovirgaceae bacterium UBA5585; assembly: GCA_002425185.1. Taxonomy (GTDB): domain Bacteria; phylum Bacteroidota; class Bacteroidia; order Cytophagales; family Cyclobacteriaceae; genus UBA2336. The sequence goes on from DILT01000009.1 coordinate 9,520, forward strand.
ATCGTGCGTAACAGCAATTATGGTTTGCTTGTAGGTGTGTGTTAGTTCAGTAAGAATATCAAAAACCAATTGCGTGTTATACGAGTCGAGGTTGCCGGTAGGCTCATCACCCATGATAATATCCGGGTCGTTTATAAGGGCACGTGCAATGGCCACACGTTGCTGCTGCCCACCCGAAAGTTTACTGGTTACTTTTAATGCCTGATCTTTCACGCCAAGTATACTCAGTTTTTCATAGGCTCGTTCCTGCACTTCTTGCCGGGAGTACTTGCCGCGTTTCATAGCCGGGATCATCACATTTTGCAATGCAGTAAACTCCGGTAACAAATAATGAAACTGAAAAATAAACCCGATGTGTTTATTGCGAAAGTCAGCCAGGTAATTCAGATCCTTACCCGTAAGGCATTCACCGGCAATTTCAAGTTCACCTTCATAATCGGTATCCATGGTTGAGAGTACATACATTAAGGTAGATTTCCCACACCCTGATTTCCCTACCAACGATAAAAACTCACCATGCTTAACTTCCAGGCTGATATCATTCAGCACTTTGAATTTTTCAGGTTCATAGAAATACTTGGTAATACCCTTAGTCTTCAGCACATACTCCATCACTATTGCCCCCGAATAATTTCTATTGGATCTATTTTAGCCGCTTTTCGCGAAGGCATGTACCCTGCAAAGGCGGTGGTAAGCACACCAAATACAATGCCCGTGATGTAATACTTCGCATCAAAGTTAACAGGGAAATGATCGAGGCTAACCATATCGCCTCCATCGAAAGGTGCTTGCGAAATCAGGTATGAAAGAATATAACCAATGCACAAGCCTGCAATACTTCCAATAAATCCGATAACCAGCGATTGGATCATAAAAATCTGACGCACATCACGCCCTGAAAAGCCCATAGCTTTTAGTATGGCAATGTCTTTCATTTTATTGATGATGGTCATGTTGAGAATGTTGTAAATTCCAAAACCTGCAACAATAAGCAGCGTTATGGAAACCGAGTAGGTGATGATGTTACGGATAACAACACCGGTTAAAAATGTTGAATTGGCCGTTTCCCAATCTTCAGCTTTATACCCAACCATAGCCTGAAATTCTGGTGCAACAGCTTTTGCCTGATGCAGGTCAAAAAGTTTGATGTTGATATCGGTAATGTAGGTTTGATCTTGCTGCAGTATGGTCTGCACGGTGGATATGTTGGCATAACTCCGCACATTATCGATTGTGCCAATACCAATCTGAAAAAATCCTACAATTTTCAGGGGCATGGTATGGCCTTGCGGTGTGGTGATCACCATGCGATCACCAACTTTTACATTCATCTTGCGCGCTATTCCCGTACCGATGATGATGCCATCGTTATTGGCAAGCAGGTCTTCAATCCTGCCTGCTTTCATTTTCGATCGCAAGTCAAAGAGTTTATCCTCCTCAAGAATATCTACACCTGCAATAGAGCCGGGTAATTCCACGGGCCCGTAGTTATAAAAAACCTGTGAAGAAAGTGTTGGTGCTGCTCCCAGTACTCGAGGGTCGCGCCTGATCAATTCTGTAATTTGCAAAGCATTCCGCAACCTGGCTGTTTCCTTTTTTGGTTTTTGATGGTGCACCATATTTAAACCCCTTTGATTAACCTGATCGAGAATGGAAGGACGATTTTCCGTTATGTCATTATAAATATGAATATCAGGCGAGGATGTCATGGTTACTTCCTCGGTAAAATCGTTGAGCCCTGTCATTAAACTCACCAACGCGATGAACATACCGATACCAAACGTAACACCCAACATCGCCACCACCGTTTGTTTTGGTTTGGCCAGTAAATGTGTTTTGGCAATCTCAACAACAAGCTTCATCCGCTTAGGGCTTTATCTTTACTTCGCTTGACGTACTTAATCCATCAAGCACCTCAACTTCATCCAGGGTTGATATACCTTTAGTAATTTTGATTTTCTTCTGACCAGATCCCGTTTTTATCATCACCGAATCACCGGCAAGCAAAGCTGATTTTGGTATTACCAATGCCTGTTCAACCTGACGAATAATAATGTTAGCCTCCAGGGCCAATCCGGAAAAACCACCTGGCAATTTGTCTTTTAATTTTGCATCAACACGAAACGATTGCTGCCGCCCGTCTACCAACGGATAAATGCGGGTAATCTCGGCTTGAAATATTTCTTGTGTATAGGCATCAATCTTCACGACTACAGATTGCCCTGTTCGTATTCGCTGAATGTCCAATTCGTCCACATTCAATTGAAGATAGAAATTAGCTGCACTTCCCACTACGGCAACCACTTCCGTTCGTCTGACCAGTTCACCATTTTCCTTAAAGGTTTTAAAGACAGTGCCATCAACCTGGCTACGGATTATATAGCGGGCCGATTCATCGCGGGCTATTTTATATTGGTTTTCAGCATTTCTTAGTTCAGTATTTAATTGACTAATGGTTTTCTTCAGTCGACTGTCGGCCAACTGAAAATCATTGCGGGAGTTTTCGTAGGTTAACCGGAAACGATCATACTCAGCACGAGACGTAGCATTTTGGGCCAACAAATTGGTGTAGCGAACAAAGTTTACGGAATCGAATTGCAGCTTACTTTTTGCGCTGGCGACAGTCGCCTTTAGTTCATTCAGCACAGGTGAACTTTCACTGAAATTCTGTCGCGCCAGTTCATAATTTTCACGGGCGATGCGGTAACGGGCGTTTTGCTGATCGGCTTCAATCACGAATAATATATCACCCTTTTTAACGGGGTCGCCATCGTTTACCAGTTTTTCAGTGATGTACCCATCTACCTGCGAAAAGGCCTGGTATTCATTTTCTGAAACCACAAAACCTGAAGCATAGACCGCTTCCATTAATGGCTTTTCGATAGGGTGTGCAAATTCTCCGTTTCGGGAGCAAGCCTTAAATAGAAATAAAATCGTTATAAGAAAGATTGAGAGACGCATGGCGGGAAGTTTCACACGTGAAGATACGTTAAGGTTATACTTTTAGTTCAGTAAATAAGCCGTTATCGCTTCTTTTCCGATTTAAGTTTCAGCTCCCGCTTTACCAGCTTATCCAGCGTGTCCTTTTTCAGCATTTCAACAGTTGCATTCCGTACCTCTAAAAAAGCAAATCTGATGCTGCAGGTTTCTTCATCCTCACACTCGTCACACGATTCATAATATTTATAAGTAGCGCAGGGCACCGCAGCAATGGCACCATCAAATAAACGAACCACTTCGGCCAGGTTTACTTCCCTGGGCTTACGCCTCAAAACATAGCCCCCGCCCTTTCCTTGTTTACTGCCCAGAATGCCCGCACGCTTTAAATCAAGCAATATGGCTTCTAAAAATTTTTTGGGGATATGACAAGCTTCCGCTATATCCTTGATCAGGAATTTCTCCTCCGGAGCTTTTGCCATGTGAACCAGGGCATGAATGGCGTACTTACATTTTTTTGATAACATTGCCGCACAAGTTAAATTTTTTCTTTTCAATTTCGCACAGAGGCCGAAGTAGCTCAGGGGTAGAGCAGCTGTTTCGTAAACAGCAGGTCGTGAGTTCAAATCTCATCTTCGGCTCAACCTAGTATACTCTTTAGTAACAAAGTCGAGACCCTGCCTGTCGAAGGGTAACACAATCATGTTTATAGCCTGATTTCCATATTCATTCTATCTTTACAGCATGGTAAAAATCCTTCTTATACTTTTGGGCGGAGCGCTGGGAACCCTGGCACGCTACGGTGCTTCCGGATTTGCACAACAAAAATATAACGGAGTATTTCCTGTTGGAACGCTTACCGTCAATTTGGTGGGCTCTTTTTTAATTGGATTATTATGGGGAATAGCAGAAAACTCCACACTTAACCCTAACATCAGAACATTTTTATTTGTGGGCATACTGGGTGGGTTCACCACGTTCTCAACATTCTCCCTCGAAACACTGAATCTGTTGCGTGATGGTGAGTTTAAACTTGCACTGGTGAATATTTTACTCAACAATGTTATTGGAATAATACTGGCTTTTGTTGGTTTACTGCTGGCTAAAAATATAAACTCATGAACCTCTCAGAAAATGGCATGATCCTGCGCATCTACATTGGTGAGTCAGACATGCTCGGAAGCAAACCGCTCTATGAAGCAATTGTTCTTAAAGCCCGGGAGCTTAACCTCGCTGGTGCAACCGTGCTACGCGGAATAATGGGGTTTGGTGCCGCCAGTCGCATTCACACCGTAAAAGTTTTACGACTCTCGGAAGATCTCCCGTTAGTGATAGAAATCATAGACGCGGAAGCAAACATTCAGAAAATCATGCCCTTTCTGGATGACGTGGTGAAAGAGGGGCTGATTACCTTAGAGGAACTCACCGTTATCAAATACCGGCACAATAAATCCTGAAAAGTGTGTATTGTGTTTTAGTGGTTTCGTGCTTTCGTGGCTTGAAGTCGCCCTCTGGCTAGTCGCGTGATGTGTATGACTCAGTAAGCACCAACTTAAAAGGTGCATAGGGCTTGGTCGTTTTTTTATAACCCGAATTGTGTTCTGACAATCGTCTGTCTACATTGTTGGTGATTCCAACATACACGTAATTGCGCGGTAAACTTTTAATAACGTAGACATAAAACATGATGTACCGAAGGCGGGACTCGAACCCGCATGTCTTACGACACACGCCCCTGAAACGTGCGTGTCTACCAATTCCACCACTTCGGCATACCTACTATAGTTTACTGACCCACCTTAGGTAGGCAGGTTCCGCCACTTCGGTATTTCAATTCAACATTCATGATTCGATATTCAAATCTTAAACCTTGAATTTTGAATTTAATCAGTGCCCAGAACTGGATTCGAACCAGCACACCCTTTCGGGCGCTACCACCTCAAAGTAGTGCGTCTACCAATTTCGCCACCTGGGCATTACGTTAATAACAAATCCCTTGCTTGCCAGATTATCTGATTTCAGCAAGGGTGGCAAAGGTAAAAAGCTTTGCGAATTTTACCAATTGCAGGGTTTTACAATAGATTGTTTCTCTGCACGCTTTCCATATCCTTCAAAATCACTAACTTACTTAATCAAAGTACCCTGAACAAACCCTTAGTACCTAAACGCTTTAATCATGAAGACTCTCCTGACTAAGACCCAGTCGTCTTTTCACATCCTATTCTTATTTTTTTCTGTGTGGTCTGTCCATATCACATCAATGGCCCAAAATGAAGTGGCTATTGGCTCCACCACAACCAAATCAAACGCTATACTTTGGCTGAACGGCAATGGCAGCCAGGGCCTTATACTACCGACAGTCACGAACAAATCAGCCGTAGCCACACCTGATGAGGGGATGATTGTTTATGATAATTCCGATAAAAAGTTATGGTACAGAAGTAACAGCACCTGGGTTGAAGTGGGCGGTGGTTCCGGTGGCAGTGGCACCTTCCACCTGGAAGTTTCCGGAAACCTGTTGAGGCTATTAACGGCACCGGGCGGAACATTATTAGCTTCCACCAACATTGCAGGAGGCACTCAATCCAATGGAGCCTTTCTCGTGTTTGAAAGTGGTGCGTGGCGCTATGCCACCTTAAGTGGCGATGTGGTAGGTGCTAACGGAAATCTGCAGGTAACTGGCTTGCGGGGAAAAACGATGGCCAATTTGCCGGCCTCCGCTCAGGTACTGGTGTATGATCCGGCCGCCAACAGTGGCAATGGCGGTTGGGTATTTCAGGCTGCTGCCGGAGGTGGATCAGTGACAAACGTTTCAGGGACAGCACCTATTGCTGTAACCACGCCAACCACAACTCCGGTGATCAGCATTAGTCCTGGCGGCATTAACAATACCTTGTTGGCCAATGATGCCGTAACAACCACAAAAATTCAAGATGGTACTATTACCGGTGCGGATATAGCTAACGTCACAATAACGGCCAATAAACTCGCCCAATCAGGTGCAACAACTAATCAAATACTGCAATGGAACGGAACCAACTGGGTACCTGTGACACTTGCCGGAGGCGGTTCCGTGACCAACGTGGCAACCGGTACAGGATTAACCGGTGGACCGATAACTACAACAGGTACAATAAGCATAGCAGCCGGTGGTGTTGGTAATACAGAGCTTGCCAATAATGCAGTGGACGCAAATAAAATTGCCAATAATGCTGTAACCGATATAAAAATTGCCACCGGTGTATCCCCGTCTAAACTAACAGCCGGGGCAAACGGTCAGGTACTTACCACAGTGGCCGGTGTGCCTACGTGGCAAGTCCCGGTTACCGGTTTTGTTAATCCCATGATTGGTTCAGGTGATCTGATTGTTGGCGGTGTTCTGGGCGCGGCACAGCGGTTGGCAGCAGGAACAAATGGTCAAGTACTCACCATAGCGGGTGGAACACCCACCTGGCAAACACCAACAGCCTCGGGTGCAGCGGGCGGTGACCTTACCGGAACTTACCCCAATCCTACAGTGGCCGCGGGTGCCATTACCAATACTAAACTGGCGGTAAATGCCGTACAAACAACCAACATTTCTGATGCTGCAGTAACGGATGTTAAGATTGGTAATGTAGCCCCTTCAAAAATCCTTCAGTCAGGCGCAACAACAGGCCAGGTATTAAAATGGAGCGGTAGCCAATGGGAGCCGGCAGCCGATAATGTAGGCGGTGGTGGAGTACCTACCTTAAACCCAGGCCAGATTTTGGTAGGTGATGGTTCTAACAATTCAAGTGTAACCGTTGGGCAAGATGCCACACTGAACAGCGCCAACGGAAACATTACAGTTCAAGGCTTTCGCGGCCGGCCGGTTTCTGCAGCGGTACCGGCAACCAACAGTGTGTATCAATTTAATGGAACGCAATGGACACCTGTTGTACTTGCGGGTGGTGGTACAGTATCCCAAGTGAACACAGGAACAGGCTTAACAGGAGGGCCGATTACTGCCACCGGAACCATCGCCATTGCCGATGGTGGTGTTGGTGCCACGCAATTGGCCAACAATGCCGTTACATCAACCAAACTTCAAAGTGATGCCTCGGTGGATGCTAACCGTGCCGTAACCACAAACCATATTCAAAACCTGGCCGTAACGGATGCGAAAATTGCATCGGGTGTTGCACCGGCTAAACTTACTCCCGGAACCAACGGGCAAGTATTAACCACCGTTGCCGGAGTGCCTACATGGCAAAACTCAGCAGCAGCTGGTTGGGGCTTAACAGGGAATTCAGCAACTAATCCGTTTGATAATTTTGTCGGTACTACAGATGCACAACCTCTAATCTTAAAAGCGAACAATGTTGAAGGCATCCGCATAGCAACGGATGGTGGGGTTAGTATCGCAGAAGACGTTTTGTCGAACAGGAAACTTGTTTTCTATGATATTACCGGTAATACCAACCAGTTTATAGGTTGGGGCCTTAATCCGGCAACCCTTCGTTACCAGGTAGATCAGCCATCGACCAACCATATCTTTTATGCCGGAACCAGCGCGACAACAAGTAATGAGCTGATGCGAATCCAAGGCAATGGCAACGTGGGTATCGCTTCCCCAACACCTACCGAGCGTTTAGATGTAACCGGTAACCTTAAATTCTCAGGTGCCTTAATGCCGAATAATTTACCTGGTACTGCCGGTCAGGTACTAACCTCTGCCGGACCTGGACTTGCACCAACATGGCAACCCGCTGGCGGTGGGGGTTTCTCTACGTTGAATACAGTACCTAAAGGTAATGGCACTACCTTGGTCGCCTCACAGATTTTTGATAACGGAACATTCCTTGGTATTAACAGAAGCACGGCCATTACCGGGGCCGATCGGTTTTCCATTGGTACAGGTGCTGCCACGGGTGCTTATGGCGGTATGTATATTGACACCCAAACAGGAGGACGTCCATTTTATGGATTCTCGCAAAATGGCGCGGGAGGGGCATGGATTGAATGGGATGGAATCGATGCCAATAAAATGAAATTTAACATTAATGGCCCCCGCCTCACCATTCAAAACGATGGCAATGTAGGTATCGGAACAACAAGCCCGGGCAACTTCCTGCACGTTGCAGGAGACGTGAATAGTGGTTCTGTTGTAACGCTGGAAGGACATTCCGGAACAACTTCGCGTGGCCCTGGCATCAACTTCATCCGATCAAAAGGCTCCCTGGCCACACCGGCTGCTGTTGCCAATGGTGATTACCTGGCCGGGTTTTCAGCATCAGGACGTACCGCTTCATCGTATAACCTAAGCAGTAGTATTGATTTTTCTGTAGATGGAACTGTATCAGGTACCAGCGTACCCGGAAGGATTACGTTTTCAACAACCCTTGCTGGCTCGGGAGCTCCGTCAGAAAGAATGCGGATTACGAATGATGGTAATGTGGGCATTGGTACCACAACGCCAGCCGGAAAATTACATGTTCAAAATACCGATTGGGACGTAAGTCAGGTTGTCTTCAATTCAACCGCAGCCAGCGCTGGCTCAACCCTGCGGTTTACAAATCCAGCATCGGGTAACCGAACGTATGACATCATTGGCTCAACAGGTGCCGGTGCAACCATGGGTGCTGGTTCGTTTGGCATTTGGGATAATACCGGGTTGGCATACCGATTGATAATCAATCCATCTGGCAATGTTGGTCTTGGGACAACCGCTCCTGCTAACAGGCTTTCAGTTTCAGGCAATGCTGCCATTGGTGCTTCATACGCAACGGTAGCTGCCCCGGCAAATAGCCTGGTCGTGCAGGGTAGTCTTGGGGTTGGTACCAACTCACCAGGCAGGATAATCCATGCCCTGGGTTCCGGCACACAATACCTGAGGATTACCGCCACGGGTACCTTAGCATCTTCAGGAATTGAATTTGACGGTACCGGAACAGTAGATTGGCGCGTTGTGCCACAACTAGGAATATTGACTTTTCAACGTGGTGACATTGATGGTACCATGGGGCTCATGTATTTAATGAATGCGGGAAATTTTACACCCGGTAATACAGATAACCCAACCCCTACATTAGGCCAATCGACAGCACGTTGGGGCCAGTTATTTACTACTGTTGCCCCTAATGTTTCTTCTGATTTCCGATTAAAGAAGAACATCAATAACCTCAAGTATGGTCTTAAAGAAGTTATGGCATTACGGCCTGTTTCATACATACTCAAATCCGATAGCTTAGTGAATACATCGCTGGGGTTGATTGCCCAAGAAGTACAAAACATAATTCCTGATGTTGTAACGGTTGGTGATGATGAAGAAAAATTGTTGGGCATGCGCTACACTGAGCTGGTACCCGTACTTATTAAAGCCATCCAGGAACAACAGCAAATTATTGATAACCTAAAGGTGCAAAATGCCGCTTACGCTGACGAAACAGAAAAGCTGGCCAAAGAAATTGATGCCATTAAACGCGTATTAGGCATGACGGCTAAAAAGCAAGACTAATGAAACGGCTCATTTACTTTCTGCTAACGGGCAGTTTCATTTTTAGCGTTAAGCAAATAGGCTTTGCTCAAATTACTGTAGGAGCCTTGACCGAATTCTCATCATCAGCCACTACCATAATGGCTACCAATGGGGCTATTCGAAATGCCAGCACACGCTTCAATTTTCAGGGGACCATTGAATTGACCGGTGGTAACCAGTTGCTTACTACATCGTCACCCGTAACCCTTGGCGGGCTTGCGCTTGCCGGCAGTGGAAACAAAAGTATGGAAGGTGCGTGGACCATTACACAAGCGTTACATTTTCGTCAAGGACTATTAGTGCTCAGCCTTGCCCCGGTCAATGGTGGAAGAATTTTATACACGGGTTCCGCCACGCTAACCGGAAATGCAAACAGCTACGTAAACGGCACACTCTTTCAACGTGGTGTGGGTACACACTTCTACCCTATAGGCGAAGGCGCAACATACCTACCCATGTCGTTGAATAATGTACAGGATGGCGATGCTGAAATTGGCGTACGTGCCTTCAACAGCGGAGTTTCGTTAACGCTGCCGCTTGATATAAGTGAAATCGCCAACAACCGTCACTGGCGCATTAGCACTTCCGGTAGTACCTTCCGGGGTTCTCCGGCATCACTTTATGTTCCGGGTTCATCCGTTGATGGCTCTGGTCAACTGGTGGTAGTACATGCTGAAGATGCCCCGGATGCAACCGCTATAAACCTTGGCGGAGGTGTAAGCGGTGATCTCGTATCAAGTTTCTTAGCGGCCAACAAACCCATACTTACCATTGGTATTGGTGAACGGGTGGACCTTCGTATTCTTGATTTGATCACTCCTTTTAATGCAGACAATATTAATGATCAGTTAAAGATTGTTAACGTTGAGTACACCTTCAACAACACGGTGACGCTGCTCGATCGTTGGGGCGTACCGGTTAAAACCTGGAAAAATTTCAGGAACTACGATGATCCCATCAACCCTAACACCGATGGTTTTGATTTCAGCCGGTTAAGCCCGGGCAACTATGTATGTGTGCTGGAGTTTCAATTAACACCTGATTCGCCTGCACAGAAGGTAACGCAAATGATCACCGTACTAAAATAACGCAACATGAAAAAACCTCTACTCACCGTATTTCTGTTGCTGATCACAATCGGTTATGCCAGCGCCCAGGATATTCCGCTGTTTACGCAAAAGTTAACCAACTCGTTTATTTATAATCCAGCCTTGGCCGGTCATACCTTTGGTTCACTAACGTACTCGTACCGGCAAAACTATTCGAACGTACCTGGGGCTCCGCAAAATCATTTTGTGAGCATGCACACTCCTCTTGCCAAACACAAGTTTGGAACCGGTGTAAATTTGTTTCAGGAAGATGTAAACTTCATCCGTAACACGTATGCATCAGCAGCGTTTGCCTATCACTTGCACTTCAACAAGTTCAACATTCTTTCCGCGGGTGTATCCGCTGAGTATAATAACTCCCGTTTAAACGGCACTTCAAACACCACAAATTTTGAAACCGATCCGGTACTCACTCAACTTCAGAATGGTGAACCTACCTATGACTTTTCATTCGGTCTGAATTACCAAACCCGGTTTACCAAAGCAGGTTTTGCGATGAACAGGTTGTCCACCGCCTGGATAAATAAGGAGGGCACAAACCTCTCCAACTATTTCTCCGGCTACGTTCAGGGTATGATTCCGGTGCGGGGTGGCGATGATTTGTTTGAGCCCTATATCGCCTTCCGTAAATTCTCTGAAACCAATGACACCTATGACATTGGCTTATACTACACCTTCAATAACAAGATTCTGGGTGGCATGGCCGTGCGAAAAGGCAATGTATTCAATGCTACCCTTGGTTTTAAGCCTTCCAAATATCTACTGGTTGGTTACTCACGTGAAATGATCACCAGTAGTTTGGGTGGTTTTGTGGGAGCTGCCAATGAAATTACCCTGCGGTTTGATTTTAATGATGAGAGCTATAAAGAACGTTTTCGGGCAGACTATAAAAATTCAATGGCTTACCGGAGAAAAACGCTGAGTCCTTCTGCTAAATTTTCAGCACGCAGTCCGAAACAACTGCAAAGCAAACAGAAAAAGTTAACGCCCTACTCTCCAAACAATCGCTATCAAAATGTGAAGAAGCTTTCTATGAATCAGAAAAGCTCAGCGTCTAAAAAGAAATCGTATAACAAAAAACCGGGCAGTAGGGGGCCTGCTAAATATAAACCCAAAGCTCCCGCAAGACGTAGACGATAAAAAAGGTGTTCTACACGTTAATGGTGTAGAACACGTTCATATTCCTATTTTTTGATAATTGAAATCGGGAAGTCATTACCGGTAATATAGCCAGTTGGGTATTGTGCCTTGCCTCCATGCTGCTTGGTCAGTTCGGGCACCCGCTCTTCCATATACATTTTAATTTCGTTCACGGTAATTTTCCCATCCCCGTTATCGGCTTTGCCATCAAGGGCTTCCAGCAAGGCATAGGTAAATACACCGTGTTTTAATACTTCAAATTCGGTGGCAAATTGCTGGGTACCACTGGAGGCCATCATCACTACACCCGAACTACGTGCCAACTGAACAATAGCTTTTTCATCGGCAGCCGCAGCTCGTACATTTAAACTTTTTACGGCTCCACCCGAATGACAGGCATCCATCATAATAATCTGCTTCTGGGCTTTTAGCTGAGTAAGTTGATTTTTCAATTCGGTAGCTGAAATACCTTTTGCTTCCAGTTGGGCCGGATCGCCATACAACTTGGTGACATCCGTGGGCACAAGATAATACTCGTTGTTGTGCTCTTCATCCAGCGTACCATGGCCGGCATAATAGAATACAAATACGTCCTCCGGGCGGGCACGGGCGGTAATGGATTTAAAGGCCGTCAGAATATTTTCTCGGGTAGCGTCTTTGTCGTATATCTCCAAGCGGTTCAGCGATTTGAAAATCCCTTTTCCGTGATCCATAATTTTATCCGTAAAGCTTTGCGCGTCAGGCTTCGCGTAGTTGAGATTATACGATGCATTCTGATATGTATTAATACCAACCGCCAATACATAAAGCGAAGAAGTAGCAATAACATCACCGGTGTATTCAATGGGTAATACATCGGTGCGCGATTCAATTTTTTGATAATTAATCACCTTCACCTTAAACTCATTCAATTCGTTTGCCATTTCAACGGCATATGTTTTAACCACCTTCTCTCCTTCACCATTTGTTTTAATTTCCTTGTCGCTGATAATCAGTTTATCGTTTTGATAGATGTTAACTTCTTTTACACCGCCACCGCCATCGTATATTTCAACCGTAAGCGGCATTGTTCGTGCCTGCGTTAAAAACTTACCCTTATCGTACCGCAGCAAATCAGTTGCTCTCATGGTAACCGATACATCGAAAAACCCAACGGAGGGACGGTGCAGTTTACCCAGATCAAAAATGCGCTGGCCCGATTCACGTAAAATATCCTCTACTCGTTTGCCCTGCATAATGCTCTTGCTCATTTCTTCCTTGGGTCTGAATAACACTTCAAAATATTGTTCCGCTGTGAAGAAATCAGCCAGTTGATCAATACCCCGGTTTACATGCCAGCCAAAATACTGTCCGCCTGAAGAAGAACATGTGAAATATCCACGGGGTGTATAACAAACCCATTCATTGTCTTCTGTAAGAAACAATGTGGCAAACGGAATAAGCACTTCGCCTAACGATTTAAACTGGGTTTCCACTTCTTTCACAGCCTTTTGCCCGTTGGCTTTCATAAAGGCAATCACTTCCTGCCAGGCCTTTTTGGTTGGCTCCTTCGTTAACGAGTCGATCGGCAAGGAGTTAAAATAGGTTACCCACTCGGGCGTGTCAAAAATACTGCGCAGGCTGGGCGCAAATCCGGTTTCAGAAAGTTTCCAAAGAATAATCGACTGGTCTTCGCCACCGGAGGCAATATATTGGCCATCGGAACTTACCGTGATCGTGCGCACCGAACCAGAGTGGCCAATAAATTCTTTATTCAGGAAACCATTCTTGTCAAATAACTTTAGCGAGAAATCGCTGGCCACCACTACACTTCCGTCTGTCAACACCTGGTAATCTAAAATGCGTCCGTCTTCTGCCTCCCGGGTTTGCACAACTTTGCCTTTCGGCAAGGCAATTGTATTTACCCCTGTTTGAATAACATCCTTAGGTGGGTTGCGTTGCGTGGGAAGCCGGGTGGGGTTTCTGTTGATGGAAAATGAAGCAAAATCAAAACTGCTGACATACTTAGGCTTACCCGATTTACTAAACTCACGACTAATGAAAAGTTCATGCCCTTCACCAAACGCCAGGTGATAGATAGCACTGCCCTTTCCTTTTATTTTTTTTACGATCAAACCGTTAATCGGATTCCAGAGATAAATTTCGTTGTTGCTGCCACCCGCGGAAGCCACCACATAATTGCCCGTAAGTGAAGGTGAAAAGGCTGCACTGAAAACGGTGTTATCATGGCCAAGAAAATCAGTAAACCGGGTACCGCCCGGAATGGCATAACTGGTACCTTTTCCGGATACATCCAACGCGGCCAAAATTTTTGCATCGTACGAAAACGCCAGAGCATTTATAGGATCCTTAATGTTCGGGAATTCCTTTACGATTGTTCCTTCAGAACTCCATAAGAAAAGTTCACTATCAAAACTGCAACTGGCCAGGTATGAACCTTCGGGCGAGTATACCACTTTGTTAAGCATTCCCTTGTGCTTCTTCCATGGCTTTGGAACAAACTTGGTAACGCCTTTTTCAAGTCCTTGTAATCCATACACTAAAATATCCCTGCCTTCAGCAGCCACGGCCAAATCCTGTGTACGTGAGTTAAAACTTAAGCTGGTTACCGTTGAACCTACCGGTATGGTGGCAACGGATTTTAACATGGGCGAACCATCCATCTTCCAGATGCGCACCGTTCGGTCATCACTGCCGCTGGCTAGGTACAACCCTGACCCGCTAAAAGACAAACTATTAATCACATTCGTATGGCCAATAGCTGTACCCACCTGAACACCCTTGTCAATATCAATAATAATAATGTAGTTATCCTTTTCTGTGCTAACAGGGTATCCACCTACCGCCAGCAATTTACCATCGGGCGAAAGCGCTGAAGCATACAACATGCCTTCCCAGCCATCACCAATCTGTGATTCAAATTTGCGAAGCATTTCTCCTGTAGTGGCATTCCATATGCGTATGGTTTTGTCTTCTGATATGGATATAATACGGTTGCCATCGGGAGTAAAAATCAGGTTATGAACTTTGGCCGAATGCCCCATGGGGTTAATAACAATCCGGGGTGCCTGGGCCAATGCGCTTGCCAGTATAAACAAGCTTGTTAGGGTAAGAAAATATCGGGTTGCCATAACTGCAGAAAATTGGTAGACTGTAAAATTACCAATTTTTTATGGCGATTAGGCAAGTAGCTGAAATAGCCTGGAAAAGGCTAATTCGATGATTTTTTGAAGATCAGGATAATCCCTGGGCGTTTTCCGTGCACATCGGGGGTATGCGCTTCGGTTGTTGATTTATTTAGCTGAACAGAACTGTAAAAAAGAATACCATAAAATAATGAAATGGTAGTGGCTGCAAGGTATATCATATCTCCCCCTCGGTTTGTTTTGGTCATACAAAAATGCATCACTCCTAAATGTTGGGAATTTTAATGTTAAGTATTCAGTCACGGAAGTAAGTTTTGGCATGGTTTTGCCAGCCAAAGCCATTGGAATAATTTTTAAGGAAATTACTATCAGAACTTTTACCTTGCGCGCCTTAACTATTGTAAATCAAATCACTATGCATAAGAGAATATGGATAATGCTCATTGTTTTGTTGAGCATTTCAGCTAAAAACCTGTACGCTCTACAGGGTGCCGAAACCCTTCAGGATAGTACAAAAGCGCCAAAAAACTGGTTTTTGCTCGACCCGGAAACTGACCGCGTTCAGGGTGTAAGTGCCGAACGGGTATACACCACCCTCTTAAAAGGCAAACCCTCACGCACTGTGGTGGTGGCCGTTATCGATTCAGGCGTGGATATTTTCCATGAAGACCTCAAGGATGTTATCTGGGTAAACAAAGGCGAAATACCAGACAACGGTATTGATGACGATAAAAACGGATATGTGGATGACGTGTATGGATGGAATTTCATTGGAGGAAAAGATGGAAACGTAAACGAAGACACCTACGAACTCACCCGCGAATACGTGCGCCTTAAGGCAAAGTTTGAAAACGTAGAAGAGAAAAAAGTACCCAAGAAAAGCCAGGCCGACTATGCCTACTATAAAGACCTGAAAGGCAAATTTGAAAAGCGCAGCCAGGAGGCCAACCAGATGTACACCCAGTACAATACCATTTACACGAACATCAACTTCGGTAACGATACGCTGAAAAGTATACTGAACATTAAGAAAATAACACCCTCGGCCATTGATACCCTTAAGCCTTCAAATCCCGTAGTGGCCTTTTCGAAAAATGCTGTTTCCATCATTTTCCAGAATTTCGGACCGGATGCCGATGTCGATGAAGTGCTGGAAGATTTAAAGGGAGCTGTTGACTACTACAGAGTGCAGGCTTTATTCGGTTATAATACGGAGTTTGATTCACGTACCATTGTGGGTGACAACTATGCCGACTTGTATGAAAAAAGCTATGGTAACAACGATGTGAAAGGACCTGATGCCGAACACGGTACGCACGTTGCCGGCATTATTGCTGCTAACCGGAAAAACGATTTGGGCATAAAAGGTATTGCCGATAATGTAAAAATTATGGTGATCCGTGCAGTACCCAATGGTGACGAGCGTGATAAAGATGTAGCCAACGCCATTCGCTATGCTGTTGATAATGGCGCGAATATTATTAACATGAGTTTTGGAAAGTCATATTCACCTCAAAAAGAAGCGGTGGATAAGGCCGTGAAATATGCTGAATCAAAAGGTGTTTTGCTGGTACATGCTGCCGGTAATGACGGTGATGACATTGACGTAAAGAAAAATTTCCCTTCTCGATATTATAACGATGGTAAGGAAGCTAAAAACTGGATTGAGGTTGGCGCATCATCCTGGGGTGCAGATGAAAACTTTGTAGCTTCATTCTCCAACTACGGAAAAAAATCGGTGGACTTGTTCTCTCCAGGTGTTGAAATCTACTCAACCATACCGGAAAATGGTTACAAAAACAACCAGGGTACCAGTATGGCCAGCCCTGCAGCAGCCGGTGTTGCAGCCATTATCATGTCATACTTTCCTGATCTAACAGCCAACCAGGTGAAAGAGATTCTATCACAATCCACACGCAAGTTCGATGGGCTTAAGGTGATTACACCCGGTGGTAAAGAAGCGGTTGACTTTAATAAACTGAGTCGCTCAGGCGGATTGGTAAATGCCTATGAGGCAGTGAAGTTGGCCATGACTATGAGTAAGACTTTCGATAAATAATTTGCGAAATTGCTACTAACTAAAAAGCCCGGACCATTACGTTCGGGCTTTTTGCTTTGATGTCTTTGTGGTTAAAATATGTGTCTCCTTTTGCCACTAAAACACAAAACCATTAAAATTATTCGGTTACAACCGGATTTCCCTTATTGATCCACTCGCTCATTCCACCACTGTAATTCTTAATGTTTTTATATCCGTTACGCGCAAGTATAGAGTAACCAATAGATGAGCGATCACCAGCCTGACAGAAAACAACCACCTGCTGATCTTTTTTAACTTTATCCAGGTTTTTCTCCAGCGTACCAACAAATACGTGATCAGCTCCTTTAATATGTCCCGACTTATATTCAGCCTCACCACGCAAGTCAACATACTGTGTGTGGTTTGACTGCATGATCTGCTTAAGCTCAGGCTCAGAAATTATGTTTGCTTTTTCAAGTTTGTTTCCTAAGTCTTCCCAAACCTTTACATTCTCAACATATCCGTAAATATTATCCAGGCCAATGCGCATTAATTTTCGGGTAAGGTCCTCCAACTTACTTTCCTCTGCTAGTAAAATGAATGGCTCATCGTAATTTAAAATCCAGCCGCACCACGTTGCAAAAGAATTGTTTCCCTGAATATTATAGGTACCCGGAATAAATCCTTCAGCAAACTCAGTTTTTAAACGTGTGTCAATAACCTTTACGCCTTTATCGAACGATGCTTTAAATTCAGCAGCACTCAGTTTTTTCAGTTTTGGAACTTCTGTAAGCAGCGGGCGATCAACTTTGTTAAGTTTTTTCATCATGGCAAAATACTTTGGCGGTTCGGGTTGATCCTCCAGCAAGTATTTCACAAATCCATTTTCATCTTTTTGATATTGGAAGGCCCAGTTACGTATTTTTTCATACCCCACGGTTGAACTGGGTACCGCACCTAATGCCTTGCCACATGCTGAACCGGCACCATGGCCGGGCCACACCTGAATGTAATCAGGTAAGGCATTAAAACGCTGAACCGATTTGTACATTTCCTTTGCTCCGGCTTCTTTTGTCCCCACAACACCTGCAGCTTTCTCCAACAAGTCTGGTCGACCTACATCACCTACAAACACAAAGTCGCCAGTGAATAACATTACCGGTTCAGGGCTTGCAGGTGTATCGGTAAGCAAGAAGCTTATACTTTCAGGTGTATGTCCGGGTGTGTGCAGCACATCGAACTTTAAATTACCCACCATAAAAGAATCACCATCTTTCAAGCCATTGTGCGGAAATTCGTATAGCCAACCTTCTCCGCCCTCATCAGATAAATATAATTGTGCTCCTGTTAAGGCCGCAAGCTCGCGCGATCCGGAAAGGAAATCAGCATGGATGTGCGTTTCAGCTATGTGGGTAATTTTCATTTTGTTTTGAGCGGCAATTTCCAGGTAGATGTCCACATCGCGTTTGGGATCGATTACCATGGCTACACCGGCTTTCTGGCAACCAATAAAATAACTGGCTTGTGCCAGGCTTTTGTCGTAAACGTGTTGAAAATACATATCGCTATAAGTTAGTAGTTACAAATTAAACGTGTTGTGTAGATCAGCGAGGAACAAAGGTACAGTATCTGAATCATTTGGAGATACAAATACGCCTGACCAACATCAGCTCACCACTGATTCAGTCGAAAACTGGTCAATTACCCGTTCCAGCTGGCTTGCATTAAGCACGCCCGATTGACGCCAAAGTACCTGTCCGTTTCTGAAAAGCATAAGTGTTGGAACGCCCTGAATACGATAGGCACTTGCAAGCAGTGGATTTTTGTCAACGTCAATTTTAATGATCGAGGCTTTACCTTCAACCTTTGCCGAAAGTTCCTGGAGTATGGGCTGCATCATTTTACAGGGGCCGCACCAGGTGGCAAAAAAATCAACTAAAACAGGCCTATCACCGCTTATAAGTTCTTTAAATGTTTTCTTTTTTTCCATAAAGCGTTTCAATCTGATACAAAACTACACTGGAAAAAAAATAGTTTCTGTGATTTTGGTTACACTACCTTAAACCTCACCCCGTCCCTGCCTACCGGCAGGCAGGGACGTCCCTCGGACACCCCTCTCCTGCAGGAGAGGGGAGTGGGTAACGTGTTTAAAAATTTAAGGTGGGTACTAAAGAAATAAATACCGTATAAAGCCGATAATACCGAGACACAACAACACCAGGCCTGGGATCATTCGTATCAGCCGATTGTCTCTGAAGGAAGAAGCTATGCGGTGTGCCAAAAATATAAGTAACGAAAGTAACGCAAAAGCACCTACCGAAGTACCCAGCACATAACTGTGTAATCGCCATCCGGTACTGAGGTCAATCCAGCCCTGGTATTTCAAATAAGCCGTAAGAGCTATCCAGAAAGGAACAGCTTGTGGATTAAGAATGCTTAAAATAATTCCCCTTCGAAAACCGCTTTCCTGTAGTTTAACGGAAATGGCCGTTGGTTTTCGAACGGTCCACAGGCTAACCACCCCAATAACCGTCATGATAATAGCACCCCATAACTGCAAGTTTTGCAACACCACAGGCGAGGAGGTGATGAGTTGTTCAAACTCAACGGCAATCCACGCATAGGGATATTCAACGATGGCCACGGCTAAAGCAAAACGCAAAGCTGTTTTAATGCGATGCTCCAGGCCCATTTGAAGCACCATTAAATTAAGGGTGCCCGGAGGAATAGAACCCAGAAAGCTAAATACGAAACCGACAATAAAAACCTGTACGATCAAGATACTAAAATGTTAAGATTACATGATTAACGGAATTCATAGCCGAACCCCATCAGTTGGGTGAGTAATGTATTGGGCGCATCGGTTGCGGTGGCACGACCTTCAAGCGTTGGTGCGATGGGTGAATGTTTTGCCAGGTACTCTTCAATAACTTTATGCAACGTAGCGCCTAATTTTTTTGGTTCCGCCACGTTTTCAACACGGCAAATAGTTGTATCCGGATCGCCTTCCCGCTCGCAGGCAACAAAAGAGTAACTCCTGTTCATATCCAAAGTTTTTCCTTTAACCTTTATCCAGTTTACACGCTTGCCGTGTTCATTACCGATGGTAAAGTTCACTTCCATTCCTTTAAAACGAACTACCCATCCGCCAAAACGTTTGGCCGGGTCTTTTGCGAAAGCGTTGTGCAATTCCTTTTCCATCCAATCCCACAGTTGCTTGCCGGTTATAGTGCCCAGTTTAGCTTCGCTGTCTACCGGCAACATGCTCCATAAATAATCTTCTGTGATTTCTGCTACTCCGGTTTTTGGATCGGGCACTAATGGCGGGCAAAACCGAAAACCATTACTTAGCGCAATATCCGGTTTAAACTTCCACATAATAGCATCGGTAATAAAATTATCCATGGGCGTTTCAATTACATAGTAGCGCACCAGGGGTGTTTTTGTTTTACCGATTACACGATCCAGGCGGGCACGATAAGGTTCACGCGCTTTTTCAACCAATGCCTTCATTTCCTCATCTTCTTTGTACCGATCCGGATCAACATCCAGCAAGTGATACGCTTGATCTTTAATCACACCATCTTCAATGGCAATATCCAGGCGGGCCACAAATGAACCGAAGGCACCCGGTTCAGTAACCTTCGCGTACTTTCCGCTTATGGGTTCACGCACACGTTCGTGCGTATCCGCTCCGAGTATATAATCAACACCTTTAATAGGAGGCATATCGGCCAACCCAATTTGTTGGGCAAGCCCCATGTGAGTTAACAACATCACTAAATGACAACCTTCGTATTCTTTTAAAATCTTAACATATTTCGCAACATTTTCTTGGGGATGGGTAAATTGAATACCCTCACTGTATGCGGGCGATTGACGCTTGGGTGTGAGCGGATCATTGTACCCGATAAAACCAATTTTGATTCCTCCGATATGTTTCACATAGTAAGGCGGAAAAATCAAATCACCGTTAAAATCATCATGCGTGTTATGAAACATGTTGGCGCATACCTTTGGGCAGGTATAGGCAAACATATCTTTCATCATCATTTCTTTGCCGTAAACCACTTCCCAGTTTCCCGGAAGCATCAGATCATAACCGATAGTATTCATTAACGGCACGATAGCCTGCCCTTCCGTGAGGGCTGCTACACCGCCACCCTGAAAACAATCACCACCATCAATTAAAAAAGTATTAGCCGGATTTTCCTTACGCAACGAATCGATCATGGATTTCAGTGTAGCGTATCCGCCCCGTTTCTTGTAAACCGGTTTCCCATTCTCAATAAAGAATTCATCATGGGTAAGCAACTGAGCATGAATATCGGCTGTGTGCAAAAGCGTGACTACTGAAGTTTTACCGGTTTTAACCGATTTATTACTAAAAATTTCGCTGTGCCTTGCGCCACCCTCACCGTCATTCATGGCCGATGCTGCCAAAGGAGAAATTAAGCCACCCCCAACACCCAGGGCCAAGCCCAGTCCACTGGCTTTTTTAAGAAATTCACGCCTGCTGGCCTCAGAAATTTGCACATGAAGCTTTTTCTCTCTTTCGGATACCGCTTCTGTTTGGCAAGAATAGCACGTACAATCACTCCAATGATCCATAGTGAATTTTTAAGAATTGAATAGTATTTGAAGCCATCTAAAAAAATAGAAGGTACGTCATTGGGAGGGAGCCTGCCGGCAGGCAGGGAACAACCGAAGCAATCTCTTGCTTAAGAGCAAAAATATAGATTGCTTCACTTCGCTCGCAATGACGGTAATATTTTTGAGATGGTCTGCAACAAAATTAACGCTCAACAGGCTTACGGGCAGCCGTCCATGCGTTGAAACCGCCCTGCAAATCGTAAACTTCTTTAAACCCAAGTTGTGTAAGTATGCTTGAAGCCTTGCCACTACGAACACCACCGGCACAATAAACGAATACAGGTTTTGTTTTATCCAGTTGATTCACCTGGTTTTTAAAGTCACTGCTGTAATAATCAATCATAGTTGCCTTTGCCAAATGACCGTCTTTAAATTCGTCTGCAGTCCGGACATCCAGCACAATCTTATCCGCAGTTGAAGCCAGTTTCTTTTCAAAATTATCAGCGGAAAGTTTTTGCACACCGCTTTGCCCCTGACAACTTAATGTCAAGGCAATAACAGGCAGTAAAAAAAGTATGCTTAAAATTTTCATTGTTGTAGTTTTCATTAAAATCCAAGTTTTACATAAATCCAATTATCCTGTTGCTTCTTAACAATATCCACCAAAGCATAGGGTACGGTTTTCGCATAGGGCACCAAATCGCCTTTTGTTAAGTTTCGTTGCTTCATGGTAAACTCACATCCAATAAAGGATACATTGCTCAATTTCATCTTATCCAACCGGTTAATGTATGTTGACTTTGTGTTCAGCATAAAGTCCATACCCGGCCCGTGACACACCACGGCAATCTCGGCATCAGGAATTTCTTTTTTCAGATTACTGATCTGATTGACAATAGATCGGTGTACCAGTGTATCGCTGGATTGCAGATGCATAACCACGCGTGCCGGTTGCTGGGCTAAACCCGCAATAACCGGGCTTAGTAGTAACAGAATTAGTACGAAACGCTTCATGATTTTGACTGTCTTTTAAAGAGTAAAATTCATTAAATTTTAATTCTTACAATGTAACGAAAGTTACCGTTGATTTACATGGATATGTTCAGAATGATCAGACTCCATTGCGTAAATCAATAGTACATCTAAAAATAGTAATCCAGCACCAGGCTCATATGGTGCATATCGACCTTATTATGATAGTACGAAGGTATTTCCTCAAGACCGCTAACCATGTTGCCTTTGTACAGATAAAGAAAATCGGCCTGAAGGCCTTGCAAAAAGCCACTGAATTTATACCGCATGCGCATGTTCATCTGGTAAAACGATGGCATGATATATTTATTTAACCGGGCATCGGCAACAGATGGCAGCACAAACAAGCCAGCAGATGTTTGCAGCGACAGGTGCTTTTGTTTATCGAGTAGTCGGTTATTCTGGATCATCATGGCATGCACATCGCCCATGCCTTCCATGCGCTCGCGTTGCATAAACGTGTAAAAGGATTCAACGCCCCACTCGCGCGGAAACAGAAAACGACCATGTGTCGTTATTCGCGTATAGTTAATATTCCATTCTTCACTTGTAGTATTGTTCAACGCACTGGCGCGTAAACTAAAACTATGCGATTGTTCATCCTTACTGATGTATTGCTTCTCTATTGAAAGCGTGTCTGAGTATAACGATTTTTGCCATGCATACTGAAGTCCGGCCATCCACGTTATGGATTGATTCCTTTTTCTGATTTCAAATTTTTGCAAAGCCATGTTGAACAAGTTATTGGCATGATAAGTCCACAACTGGTAGTTCACTCCTTTTACCGGAAGCAACTCTGCCTGGCCGATGAAAACATGTTTGGTTTTGATGTTACCGGCATAAGAAGCTTTATTGCCATTAACGGCTCTTCCCATTGGATACACTCCAACTGAGTTGCCCATACCATACCAGTGTATAGTACCGCGTGGTGATGTTCTCCAAAGCCAACCGGCTTTAAATCTGAACTTTTCCCATTCATTCAATTCTGCCCATGCACCGTGCTGTAAGTTGGGTCGCATGCGACCATCTTGTAAATTAATTAGGGGAGTTTTTAGATGAAACTTACCCACTTGCAAGTAGGATTTATTTTTCTGAGAAATATAATAGCGTAAGTAGAGGTCTTCAAGCCGGTCAAGGTCTTCGTGATTATCCGGATTGGTCACATCAAAAAGGGCTACTTCATACCGATTGAAAAAGGGTGCGGTGGGCCCAAGGTGTGAGGATGAAATGTTATAAATAATAAACCCCGACATGCCCACCTGAAAATTTTTGATTATCGGTGAGTAATAGCCAAGTCCTCCACCAATTCCCCAGGCATAATAGTCAGGGTAATCGCGGTGATTAACTGTGCTCATGAAGAAATTACGCATGTGCCCCTCAAATGTGCCCAGTTTGTGCAGCACATTGCATAGGCTATCATTCTCCACGCATTGCTGGTTAATAATTGCCCTACGGGCCGACCAACTGGGATCCTGATGCTGCGAATTTCCAGTCATAAAATTCAGCACGAACAGTACAAATACAAGCCAACGCATCATTACACTATTTTGAAGCAACCGCTTTGTTCAACATTTTTCGTTTTTCGACAATCGGTTTAAACGGACCGTACTTATGTTGCTCTTCTGCGAAGCCATCATGAAACGGGCCGAAAGGATGATCGACCGGTTTTTTAGAAATATCCGGCCAGTCTTTCGTAATATCTTTTGATGGATGTGCAAGTGAATTCACGTATGCCGCAACATCCCAGGCCTCCTCATCGGTAAGTTGAGGCTCACTATAAGAAGCACCTAACGGCATGTTTGCTTTTACGTATCCGGCAAAGCGCGAAAGCCGGTATAAGCCTGCACCTTCATTATAACTTTTTTCACCCCACAGAGGCGGGTAAATCCATGCTTTTCCTTCGGTATTGAGAATTCCTTCACCACCAGCACCATGGCACACTACACATTTTTGCTCATAAATCATTTTGCCTTTTTCCGGGCTGGCTGCACGATCCATAAAAGCGAGTTCAACCAGTCCTGCTCCTTTTGGACTTTCACCTTTCGGAACATCCTTGCCCAACCAATTGATGTAGGCAACAATGGCTTTCATTTCTTTTGAATCATTTGCTAAAGCATCACCATTGAGGCTACGTTCGAAACAATCGTTCACGCGTTTCTCAATAGTTTCTTCCGTGCCGGAACGAGGCCGATACTTGGGATACGTTGAAGCCACTGCGCTGTAATTATTACCGAAAGGTTTGGTGCCGGCATCAAGGTGACAGTTCTGGCAATTCATCCCATTGCTCATGGCTAAAACTTTCCCCCTTGGTCCCAGGTATTCAGACGTATGGGCAATAAGTTCTTTTCCATAACGAATAAGATCACCGTCTTCACCATGTGGAATAGACGACTCATCAGGTGCCTGCCATACATCCGGAATTACTGACACGTTAGTATTTGTTACTTGAGGCTTGCTGTTATTTCCTGATGAAGAGAACCACGCTGTTATCTCAGAAGCAAAAAACAGTGAACCCGTCATGGCTACAATCAATGCCACCATTATAAAGATCAACGTCACAAACGTGTTCGTGATCTTAACAAGGGAGTCCGTTGAATTATCATGTAGCTTCATAGCTGCCCCTTACAGTACTCTTCTAATGAGGAAGTTTGTCCCGCAATAATCCGTATACCCAGGTTCCGGCTATGGCACTCACCAGTGTTACCAGCACGACCAAGAAACCACTGCCAATTTGTGCAAACAACGGCCCCGGGCAAGCACCGGTAATAGCCCAACCTAACCCAAACATAGAAGCACCAATAATATTACCCCAGTGAAAATCCTTTTTATGGAACACCACCTCTTCACCTTGCATGGTTCTGATCTTGAATTTCTTTATCAACCATACGGAAATCATACCCACCACCACGGCTGTTCCGATAACGCCATACATGTGAAAGGAATGAAGCCGGAACATTTCCTGGATGCGGTACCAGGAAATAATTTCTGCCTTTACAAAAACGATTCCGAAAAGAATGCCCACGACTACATACTTAATGTTGGACACAATTGGTTGTTCACGTGTAAGCTGGTCATTAGGTGCTTCACATTCTATCGGATGCTCAAGCACCAGGGGATTGGTTACAAATTCTTCTGTTGTATTCTGCATAATCTTTTAGTGTCAGGTTTTAAAACAATTTCATTAACCACGGAAAAATGAGGTGGACCATAGCAAAGCCACCGACCATAAAGCAACATGTAGCTACCAGTGAGGGCCATTGTAAGGTTGACAAACCCATGATGGAGTGTCCTGAGGTGCATCCACCGGCATAACGCGTTCCGAAGCCTACTAAAAATCCGCCCAGCACAAAAAATACAAGGCCTTTAAGGCTGAACAGATTCTCAAAACTGAAAATGGAAGCCGGCATCAATTCATTATCCACTACCACATTCAATGCTTCCAGGTCTTTAACGGTTTGTGCCGATACCTGGATAGGATCAGGATTGCTCAAGAGTTGCGTAGCGACTAATCCACCTAACAATACACCGCCTACAAAGAACAAATTCCACATTTCCCTTCGCCAGTTGTACTTAAAGAAAGGAATATTGGCAGGCAAACAGGCTGCGCAAATATGGCGCAGTGAAGAAGAGATGCCGAAGTGCTTGTTACCCAGTAGCAACAGGGCGGGAACAGTAAGACCGATAAGGGCTCCGGCAACATACCAGGGCCACGGTTGACGAATTAATTCTAGCATAGGAAAAGTATAGTTTTTACCAAGTTAAACACAAAAATAAAGGAGACATTACGGGGCGTCCGTAACTTTAGTAACAGTATCTTAAATAGTTTAGAAAAAGAGCTCTTTACCTAAAATATAAACACCCATAACCAGCACAAACCAACCAAACGCAGGTTTTAATTTTTCATTGGATATAAACCGGGTTAAATAACTTCCAATAAGAATGCCTACCATGGCAAACGCAGAAAACAGCAACATGAATTTATAATCAATTGTTAATTCGCTACCCAAATCACCGGTAAACCCAATTAACGATTTCAGCGCAATGATCAACAATGATGTTCCCACCGCTTGTTTCATCGGTAAACCGGCAAATAATACCAACGCAGGAATAATCAGAAAGCCGCCACCGGCACCCACCAGCCCGGTTACACCGCCCACCACAAGACCTTCAATAAAAATCAAGGGGAAATTATAAGTCTTTTCTTTCGCTTCTTCCTTTTGGTTTTTAGGTTTCCGGATCATCGACACAGAGGCCAACAGCATAAGTATGGCGAATAAAACCATAACAAAAACACCTTTGGTGAACTCAAAACCTCCCACCGTAAATAATGAATCAGGAATAATGGGCACAATAAATTTTCGAACGGCATAAACGCCTGCAATAGAGGGTAGTCCAAAGATGAGCGCTGTTTTTAAATCAACATTTCCTTTTCTGAAATGACTAACCGAACCTACAGCGCTGGTTAAGCCTACAACAAAAAGCGAGTAAGAGGTCGCTAAGACCGGATCTTCCCTAAAAAGATAAACCAGTATGGGAACCGTAAGTATTGAACCACCCCCACCAATTAACCCTAACGTAAGCCCCATTACAATTGAAGCAGCATATCCCAGAATTTCCATTCGTCAGTGAACTTTTAAATTTCGGCAAAGGTAGATTTCCATAGAGCCTGAATCGGTAACAAAAGTCACGCAGGATTAAGGACGTAAGGTATTCAATCGATTTTATGAAGTGAAAAGTAAAACACAGATCCCTTTCCTTCTTCACTTTCAACCCAAAGCTTGCCACCATTTTTTTCTACGAAATCTTTACACAAAATTAATCCCAGGCCCGTTCCCTTTTCATTGGCCGTTCCGGGCGTTGAGTGTTTCGAATCTAACCGGAATAGTTTTGCCACTACTGCCTGGCTCATACCTACTCCGGTATCGGCTACCGAAACAATAACCTCATTATCCTTTTGTTCGGCACCTAGTTTAATAACTCCATGAGCAGGTGTAAACTTAATGGCATTGGAGATAAGGTTACGAACCACTGTGGTGATGGATTGCTGGTTTGCCCTGACCTGAATCGGATTATTCTGTTCGTGCAGAATGGTAATTTCTTTTGCCGCTGCCTGTGTTTGTAACAAATCTTTATTCTGTCCCAATACCGCTACAATATCAAATGACTCGGGGTTGAAATCAATGTTACCGGTTTGCGAACGCGCCCATTCCAACAAATTATTAAGCAGTGTAAACAGGTTTTTGAGTGATTTGTCCAGATCCCTGGCAACGGTTTGGATATCCTCCTTACTTAAGGCCTCAAAATGATTAATCAGCAAATTTGAAAAGGAAGTCAGCGAGTTCAGTGGACCTTTAATATCATGCCCGATGATAGAAAAGAATTTGTCTTTAGTAGCATTCAACTGCTGAAGTTGAACATTCTGCCGTTCGATCGTTTCGTTGATTTGTTTTAGTTGGTGGTTCGATCTGCGCTTTAACAAATACAGATACAGCGTTAACATGATGATTACAAAACCCAACCCGATGAGCAGGTACAGGTATTGCTGAATGCGCTGCTGCTCGGCCAACTCGCGTTCGCGATCGCGCTTTACCAACTCCAGTTTTTCTATCTCCTGTTCCTTTTTTACCAGCGCATAAAGACTTTGAGCCTCCAGTAGTTTCTGGTCATTTTCTTCCTTGGCCATAAATTCATTCATCGCCAGAAAAAGCTCGCGGTACGTTAAAGCCCGTTTGTAATCACCTAACGCTTTACAGGTTAGGCTCAGGTAATCATAACTGGTGCGCAACGCATCTTTTGTTTGAGATGACTGTGCCGACTGCAAGGCCAACTCAAAATTGGGTAACGCCTGCTTATAATTCTTTTGACGGTAATAAAATAAACCCAGGTTGTTGTATGCCTCTGCAATTCCCTTTTTATAGTCTGCCAACTGAAAAACCTCCAATGCAGCTTTGTAGTTGGCCAGGGCCCGCTCCGCGTTATTCATGAGCTCATAAACAGCTCCGATTTCATTTAACAATACACCTTCACCAATTCGCTCACGGTGCTTACGTCTTACTGCCAGTGCCTGTTTAAAATAATCAAGCGCATTCGAATAGCTCTTTTGCAAAACATACAATTGTGCCATGTTAAACAATGCCTCAGCCTCAAAATCGGGTTGTTGCAACTGATCCTTCAGGCTCAACACCTCTTCAAAGCGCTCAAAGGCTTCTTCTGGCTGATCAGCGGCAGCATAAGCCTTACCCAACGCATTTAATACCAAGGCCAGGTTATCGGGTTGTTTTATGCTCAGGCTTACATCGTGCGCACGCTCTAAAAATTGCAGGCTCTTTTCTATGTTTCCGGTTTCATTAAAAACGTGTGCAATAGAAAGGTAGGCGTAGACCTGCCCATTCAACAGGGCTGCAGAATCGGCCAGGCTCAACGCCTTCAAAAACAAATCCATAGCCTCTTCGTACTTATAGGCCCGTGTTGCTTGTGTCATTCCCATTTCCAGCAGCAAAAAAACGCGGGCCGAGTCATCCTGAATTTCCAGCGCTGCGAGCAAATTATCCTGCTTTCTTTTTAAAACTCCTTCGATCGACTCACTATCACCTGGTGCTAAGAGGTTCCGGTACCAGGTTGTTAAAGGTGTAGTTTCCTGTGCACTGACTGATATTGAGAAGAACCCAACACACCCTGCAATCAGAAACTGCCCTAGTAAAGACCTCATCAATCAAGAATTTTACTTAAAATCGTCAAAAGTTACGAAAGTGCAGCGATTGAGTATGGTTGCAATTCTGCTTGTTTGGAACTAACCGATAAACAAGAGGTATCAGGCGATAAAAAGAAAAGCCTGATGAAACTTCATCAGGCTTAGTGATCCCGCTGGGACTCGAACCCAGGACCCATACATTAA
>DILT01000009.1:39113-125992 GCA_002425185.1 Flammeovirgaceae bacterium UBA5585
CATTAAAAGTGTATTGCTCTACCAACTGAGCTACGGAATCGTTTCAACGTTCAAATTTGCCTGTTTTGCGGGCATTTCCGTTATTGAGGGCACAAAGGTAACAGAAGGTGAAAAATATGCAAAACAGGCTTTTAAAAATTGTCCCCTATCTATGCCTGCTTTTCATTTTGTTCAACACTTCCCGCACAACAGGTCAGTCACTCACCTATCATCTTACCAAAGCCGATTCATTGTTTGCGCAAAAACGTTACACACAATCGCTTGACCTTTACCGCTCTATTTACAACCAGCAGCAGTACACACCTTCAATGTTTTTGAAGATGGCCTACATAGAAGAAGGTCTTGATCACCTGGCGCCTGCCCTTTATTACCTCAATTTATATTACCTGGCCTCACGTGATGAAAGAGTGATTCCGAAAATCAAAGAACTGGCGGATAAAAACCGGCTGGAAGGCTATGTGTTTTCTGATCGTGAGCGGTTTCTATCCGTCTACAGGGAGTACGCTATACACCTGACTGTAGTACTGATGGGAACTGCAGTATTCTTACTTAGTCTGGTTTTATTTCTTCGAGCGCGAAAAAAAAAGGCCTATGGCGTATGGGCTGCCCTGCTGATTATACTGGCCGTTATGTTTATCCACATTAATCTTCCGGTTCAAGACAGAGCTGCCATTGTTTCTTCCGGAAACACATATTTAATGAGCGGACCCTCTGCCGGATCATCGGTTGTGCAAATTATTGGCGAAGGACATTGCGTTACTGTAATTGGCCAAAAAGATATATGGGTGCAAATCCGATGGAAGAATAAAGATGCCTTTATTAAAAAGGACAGTCTCCTCTTCCTATCCCTTTAAAACTTAACCGAAACAGATCCCTTGTACTTTCGGTGGGTATAGGTTAGGTGATAATAATAAACGCCTGCGGCTACATCTTTCGGAAACCAGCGGAAGTCGCGGCTGGAGCTTTCATAAACCTGCGTTCCCCACCGGTCGTAAATGCGGATGTTCACAAAGCTTCCAAGGCAATTGTCCTTAGGAAGGATGCTTACGTAGGCCCCATTTTCCTGTTTGACCATAGCAAAGAATTCGTTGATTCCATTGCCATCGGGGGTAATCAGGTTTGGCGGGAGAAATTCTTCATAGCTTGCTTCTTCATCCTTAATACGAATGTTTACTTCACTACCAGCTTCCTTGCCATTAAAACATCTGTTATCCTGGACAGCGAACGTAAAGACATAGTCATTTTCAAAGATTCCATTCTGAAAAATGGAACAATCCGGGTTCCAGGAAAAAACTGATTCAACTTGAGTGGTTCCCTCCACGGCCGAAAATGAATATCCGGAAGGTGCTACGCTACCCGAGGCCCCGGTAAGTTCCAAACGTATACGATCTTGCGGGGCAACATCGGCATCGAGGCCGGTAACTTTAAGTTGAATTTCTTCACCGCGAAATACCGTAACCAGTCCGCTGATCATGGGTTGATCCGGATTTAAGCTTTCAATGGTAATCTGCGGGGCTACATTATCCGGTGGTTCAACATTCACTACCACCACCAATGTATCGGCTTTGTAGAAGCGGCATTTGTTGGCATTATCTATCACCAGAAACATAAGTTCATAAACTGACTTCGTTTCAAGATTGATTTTATCGCAATTCAGGTACCATGAAAAGGGAGACGATACATTACCGTTACCCTGATCACCGGTAAAGTTCATTCCATACTCAGCTATGTTAAAATCTTTGCCCGTAACATTGAGAATAAGAAAATCATTATCCGCATCTGTTCCCAAAACGTTAAACTCGAGTGATTCATAAATTTTTTTAGTTACCTCAATATATTTTTCCTGAACCTGTTGAAGGTTGGAACTAATAACCGGATCGGCATTACCCGGCAGTTTGATGGTAAGATTAAAGGTGAGTGTATCCGGGCTCGCGATTAAACACTTATCGCGATCATCAACAATAACCTGGATTTTAAATTGTGTTTTCTGGGTGAAATCAAATACATCGCAGCGTGAATCCCATGTGAACAACCCGGTTAACTGACCCGGCTGTGACGGATCCAGGTCGAGGGTCATGCCCACGTTAGAAAGTAAGAATCCATCGACTAATACAAATACATCCAATTGATCCTGATCAGCATCTATGGCTTGGATAGGAATACTTAACAGTGGATCACCTTCATTAATAAGTATGCTCTGATTGGCCGTAATAAACTGTGGCGGATTGTTCGGTGGAGGTTGCACAAAAACATTTACTACCAGGGTATCCGACAGCGGCAAACTACAGGCATCATCAAAGGCAATAATACCAACCTGATAATGTCCTCCGGGCACCAGGGGGCACTCCGGAAAGCAAATGGTAAAATCTGCAACGCTGCCGTTGATTAGTGTAGCTGTGCTTACGGCAGGTAGCAACTCATTCAGGTAACGGGTTGAGTTTTTAAAATTCAACGGTAACACCCGTATGTAAACTTTCTCCTGAAAACTGTCTTCGGCCTTTTGTGAATCAGCATCGGATACTCTGACTTCTACGCAACGATCGCTTTCAGCTGTTGTATTGGGAAAATTAACCGAAAGCGTTTGAT
Source organism: Flammeovirgaceae bacterium UBA5585 (assembly GCA_002425185.1). GTDB lineage: Bacteria > Bacteroidota > Bacteroidia > Cytophagales > Cyclobacteriaceae > UBA2336. The sequence continues at coordinate 41,700 of DILT01000009.1, forward strand.
TGGGTTGGCTGTAGGCAACGGCTCCTTTTTTCCTCCCTACTATCTGGGGTGGCTCCGCTACCGGGCAAGCATCCACCACAAGCATTTGAAAGTCGCGCCTTACTTCGCCAATTTTTACACCATCGCGAAATTCCTCGCACTTTACCGCAAATACATACAGGGCAATACCAGTTTGCGGTGGGGTTACGGTAAGGAATCCGTCATCACTGATCTTCAAATCGGGTGAACCTCCTGTTATCCGATCGAGACTATAGCCTGGACGCCACAGTACATCTGGATAGGGGCCTGGTCGAGGGAAACCTCCAGGCGGAAGCGCATCAGGTGTGTGAGTATTTAATGGGGTTACTATGGAGTATACCAATGAGTCCCCGTCATCATCCGTGCCTGCAAAATCAACATAGTATTTTTTGTTCGGACAAGCATAGTCATTTAAGGGAGGAAAGAGTCGTGGTGAAGAATTGATAAAGGGCTGACCATTCTTTACTACCGGTGGAAATTCAAGATAAAATGTTTGACCTGCATTGCGATTGCTGAAGGCTGGATTCTCGCTGTAAATATTGGCGATCTGGTAATTTCTGCAGCACCGCTCCCAGGAGATGTAGTAACCCTCAGGATCATTAAAAACATTATCCGCTAACGTAATGATATTGCTGTATACAATTTTTGATGTAACAATTTCTCCTTTTGAACATTCGGGTTGCGTGTAATTCACATTGCTGATGCTGAACTGCGATAACCGGATACTGTTAAACATAATCGCATTATCGCGTTTACGGAAAATCCGGACATCGGCAAACGGATCTTTTGCTCCCTGCAAACCGTTTAATTCGTCAAAATATAAAATGAGGTTTAACCGATAGGTGTTGCCCGAAATATGAATCAACTCAAATTCACCCCCCACAATATGGGAGGCTTGTGCCGGAAGAACGGCCAAAAGAAGCAACAGGAATAGAATGGCAACTCTCATAACAACAACACGATTCGAAATATAAGAAAACAGGCGCAACCATAAAATACCTGTATTTGGCTAATTTGCCGCCATGAAAAAGGGAGATGTTCTTGAGCGACTGTCAATAGAAAGCATGGCAGCAGAAGGTAAATGTGTAGCTCGGCTGGACGGCAAAGTGGTTTTTATTGATGGTGGTGCACCCGGAGATGTTGTTGATATTGAACTAACCAAAATTAAAAGCAGCTTTCTGGAGGGAAAGGTCAGACAACTGATCACTCCTTCTGAAAATCGTGTTCAACCGGTGTGTTCACATTTCGGATTTTGTGGCGGTTGTAAATGGCAACACATCAATTACGAAACCCAGCTTTATTATAAGCAACAACAGGTCATCGACAATCTTGAGCGGATTGGTGGCCTCGCACTACCCGAAATAAAATCCATCATCGGTTCAACCAAAGTACAACACTATCGCAATCGGTTAGATTTTAGCACCTCCGCCATGCGCTGGCTCACACGTGAAGAAATGAACGCAGGTATTCCGTTTGGTGAACCGGCACTGGGCTTTCATGTACCTAAAAGTTTCGATAAGGTTTTTGATGTAACTGAGTGTCATCTTCAGCCGGAACCCAGCAATGCCATTCGGTTGGCGATAAAAGAAATTTGTTTGCGCGAAAATATTTCCTTCTTCGATCTGCGCAAACAAACCGGATACCTGCGTACGGTAACCATACGTACTACCAGCACGGGTGAGGTAATGGTGATTGTTCAGGTGGCCTTCAATAAACCTGAATGGCTTGCATCAATTTTGGAGGAGTTAGGCAATCGCTTTACACAGATCACTTCGCTGCTGTATGCTATTAACACGAAACGAAATGATACTTTTCAGGATCAGGAGATTATCACCTGGAAAGGTAAACCATATATAACAGAGTCCATGATGAAACCCGATAAGAGCGGAGCGCTTCAATTCCGGATTGGGCCAAAATCATTCTATCAAACCAATTCCGATCAGGCCTTTGAATTGTATAAAGTAGCATGGCAACTGGCAGACTTAAAAGGCAGCGAACTCGTGTATGACCTGTACACCGGTACCGGTACCATCGCCAATTTTGTCGCGGGGCAAGCAAAGAAAGTAATTGGGCTGGAATATGTAGAGGCTGCCATTGAAGATGCCAAGGTCAATTCCTCCATCAATGGAATTTCAAACACTGAGTTTTATGCCGGTGATATGAAGGATTTGCTTGATGATGCGTTTCTTCAACAGCATGGCAAACCTGATGTAGTAATTACTGATCCGCCCCGGGCCGGCATGCACGAAGATGTTTGTAAGATGTTGCTGAAGGCAGAGCCGAAGCGTATTGTGTATGTAAGTTGCAACCCGGCCACACAAGCCCGCGATTTAAAAATTCTTTCTGAAAAATATTCCATAGTAGCTGTTCAACCGGTGGATATGTTTCCGCATACCATGCATGTGGAGAATGTGGTGAGCCTGACTATCAACTAATCTTCCAGCATACGCAGACCATGCTTTGGCCTATCTTTGGCCAGGCAGGGCACAGCGTGAGACGCGTATGCGAGTCTGCCGGTAGGCAGGGGCCCGCGACCCGGAAGCAGAATCACATTTTCTCAATTGAGAAATCTCGATCATTAAGAAATTTTATTGACTGCCTGTAATCAGATTACAGGTTTCAGCTTACACGTAAAATGTCGGAGCAGCGGAGTTTCAAATACTATCTTATAACCTTTTACTTTTTCCTTTTCCCGGATGAGCTCATCAAATAAAGCAATCACGTAATCAATATGACTTTGGGTATACACCCTGCGCGGTATGGCCAGTCGCACTAGATCCATGGCTGAAGGTATTAACTTTCCCTTTTCATCATACTTACCAAACATCAGTGAGCCCACTTCCACGGCACGAATGCCACCCACTTTATACAGTTCACAAACCAATGCCTGACCAGGATATTGATCTACCGGAATGTTCGGATAAAAAGTTCGTGCATCAATATAAACCGCATGTCCGCCAATAGGCTGCATCACCGGAATACCCTTCGCGATTAGCTTTTCACCTAAGTACGCTGTACTCCGGATACGATACGTCAGGTATCCATGCACAAAAACTTCTTTCAATCCCACAGCAATTGCTTCCATGTCACGACCCGACAGACCACCATACGTGGTGAAGCCTTCGGTTATAATCAGCAGGTTGGAACATTGCTGCGCCAGTTTTTCATCGTTCATCGCCAGAAACCCACCCATATTTACAAGCGCGTCCTTTTTCGCGCTCATAATCGCAGCATCTGCCAGCCGAAACATTTCACGCGCAATATCAAAATCAGATTGATCGGCATATCCTTCTTCCCGATGGCGAATGAAATAGGCGTTCTCGGCAATGCGACAAGCATCCAGTACAAACAACACATTATGCTTCTTGCAGATTCTGCTCACTTCTTTTGCATTAGCCATACTTACGGGTTGCCCTCCACCGGAGTTATTAGTTACTGTTAAAATAACCGCACCAATTGCCGAAGCTCCGTACTGCTGAATGTTTTTCTCTAAAGCTTCCGTATCCATATTTCCCTTAAAAGGATGAATCAGAAACGGATCAAGTCCTTCTTTAATCGGAATATCAATTGCGGTAGCACCAGTAAACTCAATATTGGCCCGTGTGGTGTCGAAATGGGTATTGCTCAAAAACACTTTTCCCTTCCCACCTACAACACCATATAATATGCGTTCGGCAGCACGCCCCTGGTGGGTTGGTAAAATATGTGGATACCCGGTAAGTTCATTCACCACCCGATACAGATGCTCCCAGCTTTTAGCTCCTGCATACGATTCGTCCGCGTCCATCATGGCGGCCCACTGCGCACTGCTCATGGCTGATGTTCCGCTGTCGGTAAGAAAATCAAACGTTACCTGACTCGAATGGAGCAAAAATGGATTGTAATGGGCCTCCTGTAAATACTGCTCGCGTTCCTCCCGCGATGTCATGGGCAGTGGTTCTACAGATTTAATCTTAAAAGGCTCAATAATTACCGGGTTGTCAGATGCTGTAAACATGGGACCAAAAGTTTGATTTGAAGCAACAAGAAACTGACGAAGAACTTCCTAAACTATGACCTAAGTCAGTCATCACGTCAACTACACGTTCTAATTTTCAACTTCATAAATACAGCAATATGAAAACGCGAAAATCATGGGCTGAACCCTTCAAAATCAAAATGGTGGAGTTGATTAAAATGACCACTCCTAAAAAACGCTTACAAGCCATTAAAGAAGCCGGCTATAATACTTTCCTGTTAAAATCAGAAGATGTGTATATCGATCTGTTAACCGATTCCGGTACTTCTGTCATGAGCGACCGGCAGTGGGCAGGTATGATGCTCGGTGATGAAGCGTATGCCGGCAGCCGGAATTTTTATAACCTTGAAAAAGCTGTTCAGGATGTTTATGGTTACAAATACTTAGTACCAACGCATCAGGGACGCGGTGCCGAGCACATCATTTCGCAAATCCTGATCAAGAAGGGCGATATCCTTCCGGGCAATATGTACTTTACTACCACACGCCTTCACCAGGAATTAGCCGGTGGCACTTTCGTAGATGTGATTGTGGATGAAGCCCACGATCCGCAAAGTGAATTTCCCTTCAAGGGCAACATCGACCTGCAGAAACTTGAAGACGTAATCAAAAAATATGGCGCTGAAAAAATCCCGTATGTATGCATGGCCACTACGGTAAACATGGCGGGTGGGCAGCCGATATCTATGGAAAATCTAAAAGCGCTTCGGAAGCTTACCAACAAGTATAACATCCGAATTATACACGATATGACGCGCGTAGCGGAAAACGCTTACTTCATTAAAGAGCGCGAAAAAGGATATGCCAACAGAAGTATTGCATCACTGGTAAAAGAAATTTGCTCGTATACCGATGGCGCCACCATGAGCGCCAAGAAAGATGCTTTGGTAAACATCGGTGGTTTCCTGGCACTCAATGAATGGGATTTATTTGAAGAAGCACGCAACATGGTGGTGATCTACGAAGGGTTGCATACATATGGTGGATTAGCCGGGCGGGATATGGAAGCGATGGCCATTGGCATTCGCGAGTCGGTTGATTATGACCATATGCATGCGCGCATCGGACAAGTACTCTATCTTGGTGATAAGCTAATTGAAGCCAATGTACCGATTGTACATCCCATCGGCTCACACGGTGTATTCCTGGATGCCAGTGCCATCTTAAGTCATATCAAACAAGATAACTATCCGGCTCAAACGCTGGCTGCCGAACTCTATATTAACTCTGGCGTGCGAAGCATGGAGCGTGGTATTGTATCGGCAGGACGTGATAAGAAAACCGGGAAAAACTATTATCCCAAGCTTGAGTTGGTTCGCCTTACCATTCCGCGAAGAGTATACACCCAGGCGCACATGGATGTTGTTGCCGAATCGGTGGTCGATGTTTATGAAAACAGAAAAAAGATAAAAGGGCTGAAAATGGTCTATGAACCTAAGTACCTGCGCTTCTTTCAGGCACGGTTTGAACCCTGCTAATTCAGTCTCCTCAATCGTTTGTGAAAGACCATTCACTTGATGAATTACTACCTAACATTCGTTTTTGTAAAATTTTTTATCGTCATTCTCTTGAAACGTAAAATATTATTCCTCACTATTGCATCAAGTCAATAGAAAAATGAAGTTAAAAGCACAAACTATACCAGGCATAAGCAACCCCATCGGTGGGCTTACGGGTATACTTGTGCTAGTCATTATCGTCATTATTAACCGGGCATCGGGGCGATGGTGATTTGACTATACAGATAGAACCAAACATGAACCGCCTCGATGAAAATCGGGGCGGTTTTGTTTTGAATAGATGGATACAAACTAACAGTTGTTTAACATTATGTACTACACCAAGAACACCGTACTCTACCTGAATGGTAAGTTCATCAAAGCGGCTGACGCCAACACCGACTTGTACAGTCAGACCCTGCACTATGGTTATGGAGCGTTTGAAGGCATTCGCGCTTACAACACCACACAAGGAACAAAAATTTTTAAAGCCTACGAACACTACGAACGATTGCGCCACAGTTGTGTGTCGGTAGGTATTCCATTCGATTACGATACAGAAACCTTAATACAGGTAACATACCAGTTGCTGGAGAAAAATAAATTGAAAGATGCCTACATCCGTCCGCTGGTGTATTGCAGCCCCAATATGTCGCTTACCGCACCAAAAGAAGTATTCATCATGATTGCTGTTTGGGAATGGGGAAAATACCTGGGCAGTAACCTGCTTAAACTTTGCCTATCATCGTACCAACGCCCGAACCCCAACTCGGTAAAAGTAGATGCAAAAATCACAGGGCATTATGTAAACTCCATCCTGGCCACGAGCGAAGCCAAGGTGCGCGGCTATGATGAAGCATTAATGCTCGACATGCATGGGCATGTGGCCGAAGCACCGGGCGCAAACTTCTTTCTTGAAAAAAATGGTGTGCTGCACACTCCCCTTCAGGGTCATATCCTTCCCGGTATTACCCGACAAACCGTCATCAACATTTGTAAAGAACTAGACATACCCGTTCAGGAACGTAACATCAAACCCGAAGAACTTCAGGATGCCGACAGCGCTTTTCTGTGCGGCACCGCAGCCGAAGTGATCGGCATTGAATCGGTAGACGCAAAACCGTTTGCAAAACCATGGAAAGAAACTTTCGGAGCAATTATCCAGGAAGCCTACCAGGCACAGGTGCTGGATAAGTCGTTTAGTCATGTGATTATATAAATAAGTTGTTCGTTGTCGGTTGTTCGTTATTCGAAAAACACGAAGAACCATCAACGAATAACGAACAACGATATACGAATGCAATTAAATAAATACAGCAGCACCATTACACAAGACCCTACCCTACCGGCATCGCAGGCCATGCTGTATGGTATTGGCTTAACCGAACACGACCTTACCAAAGCACAGGTTGGCATTGTCAGCACTGGTTTCGATGGAAACACCTGCAACATGCACCTGAACAAACTGGCCGAAGAAGTAAAGATTTCCGTATGGGATAATGAACTGGTGGGCCTGATCTTCCATACCATTGGTGTTAGCGATGGCATCAGCAACGGTACGGAAGGCATGCGCTATTCGCTGGTTAGCCGTGAAGTGATTGCCGACTCAATTGAAACCGTTTGTGGCGCACAATATTATGATGGCTTGATTGCTGTAGTGGGTTGCGATAAAAATATGCCGGGCTCGATTATTGCGATGGGCAGATTGAATCGTCCCGCGATTATGGTGTATGGCGGAACTATTGCGGGCGGCAACTGGAAAGGAAAAGAACTCAACATTGTTTCAGCCTTTGAAGCTTTGGGTGAAAAGCTGGCCAATAAATTATCGGATGAAGACTATAAAGGTATCATCCAAAATTCTTGCCCCGGTGCTGGCGCCTGTGGCGGCATGTATACCGCCAATACGATGGCTTCGGCTATTGAAGCGCTCGGCATGTCATTGCCTTACTCATCTTCTAATCCTGCATTGAGCAAAGAAAAATCGAAAGAATGTGCCGAAGCGGGTAAGGCCATACACAACCTGCTCAAACTCGATTTAAAACCGCGCGACATCATGACTCGCAAGGCATTTGAAAATGCGTTAACTATTGTGATGGCGCTTGGCGGAAGCACGAATGCCGTACTGCATCTGATTGCCATGGCCAAAGCTGTAGGAATAAAAATCACGCAAGAAGATTTTCAAACCATCTCCGATAAAACCCCGGTACTCGGAAACCTAAAACCCAGCGGACAATATTTAATGGGCGATGTGCATCGGGTAGGTGGCGTACCCGCAGTGATGAAATATTTATTGAGAAAAGGCTACCTGCATGGCGATTGCATAACCGTAACCGGAAAAACCATTGCCGAAAATGTTGAGCATGCGGCCGATCTGAATTTTGATACGCAGGATGTTATTGCTCCGGTTGAAAAACCGATCAAGGCAACAGGCCACATTCAAATTTTGTACGGCAACCTGGCCGAAAAAGGATCAGTTGCCAAGATCAGCGGAAAAGAAGGCGATGCCTTTAAGGGAAAGGCGCGTGTCTTCAACGGTGAGTTCGAACTCATTGAAGGCATTCAACAGAAGAAAGTACGGGAAGGCGATGTGGTGGTGATCCGTTACGTTGGCCCAAAAGGCGCACCCGGCATGCCCGAAATGTTGAAGCCTACCTCAGCCATTATCGGAGCGGGACTTGGTAAGAGTGTTGCGTTGATTACCGATGGAAGATTCTCTGGTGGTACGCATGGCTTCGTAGTAGGGCACATTACCCCCGAAGCCTTTGATGGCGGAACACTCGCGCTGGTAGAAGATGATGACTGGATTGAAATTGATGCGAAGCAACATCGCATTAATCTGCTGGTGGATGATGCCACCATCGCCAAACGAAAAGCTTCTTGGAAACAACCTGCCCTTCGTGTAAAAAGCGGAGTGCTTTTAAAATATGCCAAACAAGTAAAAACAGCTGCCGATGGATGCGTTACTGACGAAGAATAAAAAATCAATCACATCAACTGCTGAGCCGAAGAAACAAATTTCCGGTTCAGAAGCTTTATTGCGTTGCCTGGTGGCGGAAGGCGTAGATACCATGTTTGGTTATCCGGGTGGTGCTATTATGCCCGTGTATGATGCGCTGTATTCCTATAGTGATCACTTGAACCACATTCTGGTACGTCACGAACAAGGCGCCATCCATGCTGCACAGGGATATGCACGAGTATCCGGCAAGGTAGGCGTGGCGATGGCAACTTCCGGCCCGGGTGCCGCTAATCTTGTAACAGGTCTTGCGGATGCCCTGATTGATTCAACGCCTGTGGTTTGTATTACCGGCCAGGTAGCCGAACATTTACTGGGCACCGATGCCTTTCAGGAAATGGATGTTATCAACACCACACTTCCGGTAACGAAGTGGAATGTGCAGATCAGTAAAGCAGGCGACATTGCCGAACAGGTTGCTAAAGCATTCTACATCGCGCGCAGCGGAAGACCCGGCCCTGTGGTAATCGACATTACTAAAAATGCGCAGTTTGAAATGATCGATGACTTCGAATACGAAGTTTGTAAAAGCGTTCGTACGTATTCACCACAGCCTATTCTCGATCACACTAAACTTGAAGAAGCTGCTGATTTAATCAACGTAGCCAAACGACCTTATATTTTATGCGGACAAGGTGTGTTGTTAAGCCATGCACAAGATGAATTACTTGCCGTAGCAGAAAAAGCAAATATTCCCATCGCTTCTACCCTGCTCGGTTTATCGGCCGTGCCGGTTAATCATCCCTTGTACGTAGGCTACCTGGGCATGCACGGCAACTACGGTCCGAATATTCTCACCAACGAATGCGATGTGTTGATTGCCGTGGGGATGCGCTTTGATGATCGCGTAACCGGAAACGTAAACAAGTATGCCAAACAGGCTAAGATTATTCACATTGAGTTGGATAAGGCTGAAATCAACAAGATCATTCCGGCTGATGTGGCGGTTCATGCCGATGCCAAAGAAGCACTAACCGCACTGTTGCCCTTAATCACAAAGAGCAATCACCACGACTGGTTTCAAAAATTCAGAGAAGCAGAACGGAAGGAGTATGAAAAAGTAATTCAGTTTGATATTTATCCGGTAACGGAATCAATCAAAATGAGTGAAGTGGTATTTGAACTTGCGGAACAAACCAAAGGCGAAGCGATATTGGTTACTGATGTTGGCCAACATCAGATGGTAGCTTCGCGGTACTATCCATTTAAACATCCACGTACCAATGTTACTTCCGGTGGTGCCGGTACAATGGGTTTTGCCTTACCCGCTGCCATCGGTGCTGCGTTGGCTCAACCTGAAAAGCAAGTGGTGGCCATTATCGGTGATGGTGGTTTCCAAATGACTGTACAAGAATTGGGCACCATCATGCAGTACAACATTCCGGTGAAAATCATCATTCTGAATAACAACTTTCTGGGGATGGTAAGGCAATGGCAACAGCTCTTCTTTGAAAGCCGGTACTCGTTCACCGAAATGCAAAACCCGGATTTTATAAAACTTAGTGAAGCCTATAAAATCCCTGCCCTTAAAGTAGAGCAACGCTCTCGATTGAATGCCGCTATTCATAATCTGCTGAATATACCCGGTCCGTTTTTATTGGAAGTGGTGGTGGAAAAAGAACAGAATGTTTTCCCGATGGTACCTACAGGTGCAGGGGTGGCGGAAATTTTACTGGAAGCTCATGGAACGAGACAAAAGTAGTTACGATTAATTTATAGCACATGAAAAGAGATTACACCATCGAAGTAGCAGCGGATAATAACTTTTCCGTACTCAACCGGATCATCAACGTATTGAACCGCAGGCGTGTGCGCATCAAGCAACTGGTTGCACATGAAGATGAACATGACTTCCGGAAAGGTGGCGCAACGATGTTATTGCACACCACCCCCGAACTTATCGAAAAAGTAAAGCACCAGTTAGAGAAACTTATTGAAGTAGAAAGCGCCAACTTCTATGAAGGCAGCGAAGTGTATTTGGAACTGAGTGTAAAGAATAATCAGAAAGTCGCATAACAGATTTCACAAATAATCAACAACGAATAACTATCAACTAACAACCAAAACCATGGCACAAATCAATTTTGGAGGAACCATAGAAGAAGTAGTAACCCGCGAAGAATTTCCGATGGAAAAGGCTTTGGAGGTATTGCGAAACGAAACCATCGCCATCCTGGGATATGGCGTGCAAGGACCTGCTCAGGCATTGAACCTGCGCGACAACGGCTTTAACGTAATTGTTGGCCAGCGCAAAGGTGGTAAGTCGTGGAAAAAAGCTGTTGAACATGGCTGGGTTCCTGGCGAAACATTATTTGACGTTGAAGAAGCCGCCAAACAAGGAACCATTTTACAATTCTTACTTTCCGATGCGGGGCAGATTGCATCATGGCCAACCATTAAGCCCTACTTAACCAAAGGTAAAACCCTTTACTTCTCGCACGGGTTTGGTGTTACCTTCAACGACCAGACTGGCATTGTACCCCCGAAAGAAGTTGATGTAATCCTTGTTGCACCAAAAGGATCCGGTACATCCGTGCGCAGATTGTTCCTTCAGGGAAAAGGCATCAACTCCAGTTACGCCATTTATCAAAATGCCAGCGGACAGGCAAAAGAAAAAGCAATTGCGCTGGGCATTGGCGTAGGTTCAGGTTATTTGTTTGAAACCGATTTCAAAAAAGAAGTCTACTCCGACTTAACCGGTGAACGCGGAACACTGATGGGCGCCATTGCCGGCATCTTTGAAGCACAGTATGAAGTGTTGCGCTCCAAAGGGCATTCCCCTTCCGAAGCTTTTAATGAAACCGTGGAAGAATTAACGCAAAGCTTAATGCCACTGGTAGCTGAAAACGGCATGGACTGGATGTATGCCAACTGCTCTACCACGGCACAACGCGGTGCACTCGACTGGAAAAAGCGTTTTAAAGAAGCAACGCTTCCGGTGTTTAAAGAACTCTACGAAAGTGTGGCCAGTGGCGCAGAAGCAAAACGTACCATCGACACCTGCAGCAAACCTGACTATCGTGAAAAGCTTGGCGAAGAACTAAAAGAACTCCGCGAAAGCGAATTGTGGCAGGCTGGCGCAGCTGTACGACAATTGCGCCCGGAGAAGGCAGGCGTGGAGGAGAGTATGATAAATTAAATCGTTGTTCGTTGGTCGCTATTGGTTGATTGCCGAATCGCCTAATAACTGAAGCCAAAACGAATAACGAACAACCAACAACTATGAACAATGGTTAACTTCGATATTCAACAGATACTGGACATTAAAACCGCACACGAAACTCTCAAACACGTGGTGCTTAAAACGCCTTTGCAGTTTCATCGTAAACTTTCAGAGCGGTTTAAAGCGGAAATTTATTTAAAGCGTGAAGACCTGCAAGTGGTGCGCTCGTATAAGATACGCGGTGCGTACAACTTGATTCAGGGTTTAACAAAAGAAGAAAGAAGTCGCGGCATTGTGTGTGCCAGTGCCGGCAACCATGCGCAGGGTGTAGCCTTTTCGTGTAAGCTTTTGAACATCCACGGCACCATCTACATGCCCAGCATCACCCCCAAACAAAAGATAAACCAGGTAAAAATGTTTGGTGGCGATCAGATTGATATTGTATTGGTAGGTGATACGTTTGACGAGTGTCAGGAGCATGCGCTGAAATTTTCAGATGAGCATCATAAAGTATTTGTTCCACCCTTCGACCATCAAAAAATAATTGAAGGCCAGGGCAGCGTTGGGATTGAGATTGCCGAAGAGTTATCGGGCATCGATTATATTTTTATTCCCATCGGTGGCGGGGGCCTATGCGCGGGTGTGGGCAGCTACTTCAAAACTTTTTCACCAACTACAAATATTGTGGGTGTAGAACCACAAGGCGCTCCATCAATGACAGAGGCACTGCGGGCGGGCAAGCCCGTTACCCTTGAATCCATTCAACGCTTTGTCGATGGTGCATCCGTTAAGCGGGTTGGTCACCTTACTTTCGCTTACATAAAAGACATAATTCAGGATGTCGTGCTGGTGCCCGAAGGAAAAGTAAGTACCGTAATTCTTCAACTGTATAATGAAGATGCTATTGTAGCTGAACCTGCCGGAGCGTTGAGTATTGCCGCACTGGAGCAGTATCAGGATAAAATTAAAGGCAAGAAAGTAGTATGCATTGTAAGCGGTGGCAACAACGACATTGACCGCATGCAGGAGATTAAAGAGCGATCGCTTTTACACGAAGGCTTAAAGCACTATTTCATCATCCGGTTTGCACAACGACCAGGAGCCTTGAAAGAATTCGTAAACCACATTCTCGGCCCTACCGATGATATCGTGCGTTTTGAATTTATACAGAAGCACAATAAAGAAACAGGTCCTGCACTGGTGGGTATTGAAGTGAAATCGCGGGAAGACTTTGAACTATTGCGTGCCCGCATGCACGAACACCAACTAAACTTTACGGCTATCAATCAGCATGAAAATCTTTTTGAATATATTATTTAGTTGCATGACAGATCACGACTATGTAAAGTCACCATGGTATCAACACCTCTCCCCTTCCCCTCTCCTACAGGAGAGGGTGTCCGAGGCACGAGCCTGCCTGCCGGTAGGCAGGGACGGGGTGAGGTTAATGATCGGGCATTCACTCTATACTTATTTTTTTTAAATCACTTTAGGATATCAACATAAAATTAAAGTACTTGACCGCCATGTTAACGCAAGCAATCCGTATCACCAACACAGCAGCCATCACGGCTACAGCTTGCACACGTACCACCACTACGGGGTAACCCGTCTTCACCACCATATTCCCTATCCGTCAGGGCTTCTCCAGGAGTCGCGCTGATTCATGATTATTTCTCAAGCATCTAAAAAAATAAAGCGCTATGAACATTTTAAAATTCGGTGGTTCATCCGTAGGAACCCCGGAACGTATCAAACAGGTAATCGCGATACTAAAAAATAAACTACCCGCTGAAATGGCTGTTGTGTTCTCCGCCTTTGGGGGTGTTACCGATCAACTCATTCATAGCAGTCAGCTGGCGCTGAATGGCAACCTTGAATACAAAGCTGAGCTTGCCAGACTGGTTGATCAACACCTGAATACGGTGCGCGAACTGATTCCCATTTCAAAACAAAGCGGAATCCTGGCACAGGTTACCATTCAATTCAATGCGCTGGAAGATGTACTGCACGGTGTTTATCTGGTGAAAGAACGAACCCCGCGAACATTGGATTACATCATGAGCTTTGGCGAACGCATCAGTGCCTACATCATCAGTGAAGCGATGCGCGAACAAAACATTGATGCCGAATTTCTGGATGCACGACAAGTTATCCGTACAGACGATCAATTTGGTTCGGCACAAGTCGATTTTTCAATCACAAACAAGCGCATCCTGGATCATTTCCATCAGCATAAGAAATTACAGGTCGTTACCGGGTTCATTGCTTCATCTGAATCAGGCGAAACCACTACGCTGGGCCGCAGCGGTTCAGACTATACGGCAGCAATATTGGCTGGTTCATTAAAAGCAGCATCGCTTGAAATATGGACCGATGTGGACGGCATCCTCACAGCCAATCCAAAGCAAGTTAAGAAAGCGTTCACCGTTCCCGAATTGAGTTACGAAGAAGCCATGGAACTCTCCCACTTTGGAGCCAAGGTAATTTTTCCTTCTACTATGCGGCCCGCTATGGCACATCATATCCCCATCTGGATAAAAAATACCTTTAATCCGCAAGCACGCGGAACACGCATCAGTGCACAAAGCAGCAACGGCAAATTGATTAAAGGCATTTCATCCATTGATACCATTTGCCTGCTGAACATACAAGGCAGTGGCATGGTAGGTGTAGTGGGTGTATCCATGCGGTTGTTTGGTGCATTGGCACAGGAGAAAATAAATGTTATCCTGATCAGCCAGGCATCATCTGAACATTCCATTTGCCTTGCCGTTGAACGGCAACAATCGGTGCGGGCAAAAAAAGCCCTTGAAAAAGAATTTGAATATGAGATCAGCAGCAAACGCATTGATGGCATTGAACTAAATGACAACCTGAGCATCATTGCCCTGGTGGGCGATGGCATGAAGCATCATTCCGGTACCAGCGGAAAAATGTTTTCAGCTTTGGGAAAAAACGGGATTAATGTAGTAGCCATTGCACAAGGTTCGTCCGAACGAAACATCTCTGCGGTGATTTCAAAAAATGACACAGCCAAAGCCTTATCGGCCCTGCACGATGCGTTTTTTCTATCCAATACAAAAACCATTCACCTGTATTTAATTGGTACCGGACTGATCGGAAAAACACTGCTTCAGCAAATCCATCAACAACTTAATAAACTGCTTACCGCCAACAACCTTGAAATCAAACTCGTAGGACTTACCAACAGTCGTAAAATGTTTTTGAATGAAGATGGTATTGAAGTGGATGGCGCCTTGCAGCACCTGAATGATCATGGAAAAGAAGCTAACCTGGAAATATTCAAAGAAACTATTATTCAGTATAACCTTCCTAACAGCATATGTATTGATTGCACTGCCAGCGAAGATGTTACCACAGTTTATGATTCGCTATTGCGGGCTAATGTGTCTGTCGTAACCCCCAATAAAAAAGCAAACTCGGCTTCGTATGAATCCTATGCTGCTTTACGTAACACCGTTCGTAACCATGGCATTCAGTTTTTATATGAAACCAATGTGTGCGCAGGGCTACCGGTGATCAACACCTTAAACGATTTGCTGTTGAGTGGAGATTCCGTGCAACGGATTGAAGCTGTGCTGAGCGGCACATTAAATTATATCTTCTCATCATTCACGGCAGGCAAACGATTCAGTGATGTGGTGGCGGAAGCAAAAGCATTGGGTTATACTGAACCCGATCCGCGTGATGACCTGAGCGGAATGGATGTGGCGCGCAAAATGCTGATTCTGGCACGCGAAACCGGATTAAAACTGGAGTTAAAGGATATTACCGTAGAAAGCCTTGTTCCGGAAAATTGTAGTGGTGAACTTTCACCGGATGAATTTTTTGAACGCTTAAAAGCATCAGATGATTATTTTGAGCAACTTCGTTCGGACGCTGAGCGTCAGCAGAAAAAACTACGCTACCAGGCATCGTTGAAAGATGGTAAGATTAAAGTCGGGCTTGCCGCGGTTGAAAGTAATCATCCGTTTTATTCCTTGTCGGGAAGTGACAACATCATTCAGTTTATCACCACCCGCTACAGTGAACGGCCCATGGTAATCCGCGGCCCCGGTGCCGGTGCAGAAGTTACTGCGGCCGGTGTTTTTGCCGATATCATTCGCATTGGAAATAATATCCGGTAATGATGAATACGAATTGGATAAAAGCCTTTGGCCCTGCTACCGTAGCGAACGTGTCGTGTGGATTTGATGTATTTGGCTTTGCCTTGCACCAACCCGGTGATGAGGTGGAAGTTCGTTTGAATGATTCAGGAAAAATACTAATCACTGAAATAACAGGAGACAACCATCTTCTTCCGCGTGAAGCACACCTGAATACGTGTGGAGTTGCTGTACAGCAATTCCTTCAGACGACAAACCATTCGTATGGCGCAGAAATTAAGCTGAATAAAAAATTACCGCTCGGCAGCGGTATGGGGTCCAGTGCCGCAAGTGCCGTGGCGGCCTTGGTAGCGATAAATCATGCCACCGGAGATAAACTATCCAGAAAAGAACTATTACCCTTTGCAATGGAAGCTGAACGAATCGCTTGCGGATCAGCCCATGCCGATAATGTTGCGCCATCCTTACTTGGGGGTTTTGTTTTGATCCGCGATAAGGAAACGTTGGACATCATCAACATTCCAACACCGTCAGATTTATTTGCTGTTGTCGTACATCCGCACATTGAAATTAAAACCAGCGATGCACGGCAGGCCATGCGTAAAACACTTTCTCTAACCGATGCCGTAAAACAATGGGGCAATACCGCAGCGCTCGTAGCCGGTCTCATGAAAGAAGACTTTAATCTTATCAGCCGGTCATTGGAAGATGTTGTTGCCGAACCCGTGCGCTCCATTTTTATACCGGGTTATTATCAGGTTAAGCAAGCTGCCCTACAGGCGGGTGCGTTGGGGTGCGGTATATCCGGTTCAGGACCATCTGTTTTTGCATTGTGTCGAGGTGAGGTTAATGCACATGTTGTAGCAAGTGCCGTGCAGACAGCTTTTCAGGACATCAAACTTAAATCCGACAAGTATATTTCAGAAATAAACTTAGTTGGCGCACAGGTACTATCATCAGACTAAAAATCAGTAACCGTGAAGTATTACAGCTTAACTACTCCATCCCATAAGGTTTCCTTCCAACAAGCCGTAGTTTCCGGACTTGCCCCTGATGGTGGTTTATACATGCCGGAACATTTACCGGTATTATCAAAAGAATTTATTAGTCAATTACCGGTATTATCCAAAGAAGACATCGGATTTACTATTGCACGGTTGTTCATTGATGAAAGTGTTTCTGATAAAACACTCTATGAAATTGTCCGTGAAACAATCGACTTTGATTTTCCATTGGTTGCACTGGAAGAAAATGTCTACGCGCTGGAATTATTTCACGGGCCCACACTGGCCTTTAAAGATGTGGGTGCACGGTTTCTGGCTCGTATACTCCAGCACATCGCAAAAACTATTCACCAGGAAATCACCGTACTGGTAGCCACATCGGGTGATACCGGCAGCGCAGCAGCGCATGGTTTTTATAATGTGGAAGGAATACGCGTGGTAATACTCTATCCTTCAGGCATGGTGAGTGCCCTGCAGGAAAAACAATTCGCCACACTGGGAAAGAATATACAAGCCATAAAAATAGCCGGCACCTTTGATGACTGTCAGCAGTTGGTCAAACAAGCCTTTCAGGATGAAGAGCTACGCAAGACAAAGTTTTTAACATCAGCTAACTCCATTAACATCGCCCGGTTAATACCTCAATCATTTTACTATTTTTTTGCGTGGTTGCAACTTAGCACACCTAAACATGTAGTCTTTTCTGTTCCAAGCGGAAATTTTGGCAACCTCACAGCTGGTGTGTTGGCTAAGAAAATGGGATTGCCCATAGATGCCTTTGTGGCGGCAACCAATGTAAACGATGTCGTTCCCGAATATCTTCACACAAAAGTTTTCAAACCACGTGCATCAACGCAAACCATCAGCAATGCCATGGACGTTGGCAATCCCAGCAACTTTCCACGGTTGCTTGCCCTTTATGATAATGATTGGGACTACATCAGTAAAGAAATATACGGCTACGCATTTACAGATGCTGAAACACGAATGGCAATGCTTGATGTGTTTAACCAGAAAAAATATGTTCTCGATCCGCATGGTGCAGTGGGCTATCTGGGATTAAAAAAATACCTGGGGCGCAATCCCGATGCACAAGGTATATTTCTTGAAACGGCACATCCTTCAAAATTTCCGGATGTAGTGGAGTCGGCAATTCAACAACCCATTAGCATCCACCCTTCTCTGGCAGAGCTTGCCAATAAACAAATTCAATCCCTTTCGTGTACTTCCAATTTTTCAGATTTCAAAAATCTGTTGATGAAGCACTAAAAATTACTAACTACCAAACACTCGTCAGCCAAAACTTTTTACGATTTCATTTACATTAATTCTATGTAACGCTTATGTTAGCAGATCAAATGATCAGAAATAAAATTCAATAGTAATTAGTCATTCTTATGTAAACTGCCTCGGTGAAAACCGGGGCAGTTTCATTTTAAGCAAGCATCAACTAACTAACAGTTGTTCATGAGTAAACCAAAAACGCTGTTTGACAAAATCTGGGACGCGCACGTAGTGAAGCAAAAAGATGGGTATCCGGACGTGTTGTTTATCGACCGTCACTTCATCCATGAAGTAACCAGTCCGCAGGCCTTTGACGGACTACGCAAGCGAAATATTCCTGTATTCAATACGAAGCGCACTACCGCAACAGCCGACCATAACGTACCCACTAAAGATCAACACCTTCCTATCAGGGAAGCGCTTTCGCGGCACCAGGTAGAAACGTTACGAAAAAATTGTGCTGAGTTTGGTATAGAGCTTTACGATTTAGGGCATCCCTTTCAAGGCATTGTACACATCATCGGTCCGGAACTGGGGTTAACATTACCGGGCATGACCATCGTGTGTGGCGACAGTCATACCTCCACGCACGGAGCATTCGGAAACATTGCCTTTGGCATTGGTACCAGCGAAGTAGAGCAAGTGCTGGCTACACAGTGCGTGCTTCAATACAAACCTAAAACCATGCGCATTGAAGTGAATGGTAAACTTGGTAAGGGCGTGGTGGCTAAAGACATAATCCTGTACATCATCTCAAAAATTTCAGCCAGCGGTGCTACAGGCTATTTTGTGGAATATGCCGGCAGTGCCATTGAAAATTTATCGATGGAAGCCCGCATGACCATCTGCAACATGAGCATTGAAATGGGGGCGCGTGGCGGATTGATTGCACCGGATAGTACAACTTTTAACTACATCCGCGGACGAAAATTTGCACCGCAAGCTGAAGCCTTTGAGCAGCACGTAGAACAATGGATGGAATTAAAAACCGATGCGGGTGCTGTTTACGATAAAGTACTCACCTATGATGCAGCCGACATTGCCCCGATGATTACCTACGGTACCAATCCCGGTATGGGCATTCGCGTAACCGATCGTATTCCTACAGAGAATGAACTGAAAGAGATCAGCGAAAAAAATTCCTTTTCAAAATCACTGGAGTACATGGGGCTTGAACCCGGCTCACAATTGCTTGGCAAAACAGTCGACTATGTATTTATAGGTAGTTGCACCAATGCACGCATTGAAGATTTACGTTTAGTAGCTTCGATTGTAAAAGGAAAAAAGAAATCACCCCATGTAGAGGTGTGGGTAGTGCCCGGCTCAAAACAGGTGGAAGAACAAGCCCGCAAAGAAGGACTCGACAAAATTTTTGAAGCTGCGGGATTTGAACTTCGCGGACCGGGATGCAGCGCATGCCTGGGCATGAACGAAGACAAGATACCCGCTGGCAAATATTGTATTAGTACTTCGAACAGGAATTTTGAAGGGCGGCAAGGACCGAAATCCAGAACATTTCTGGCAAGTCCGTTGAGTGCTGCTGCCGCTGCAATTACCGGAAAGGTGACAGATGTGAGAGAACTATTATAATCGTTTGTGGTTGTTGGATATTCGTTGTTCGAAATAAAGTACAATGAACAATCCACGAACAACCAACAACGATGAACCAATAACGATAAGAATGAGTAAAGAAAAATTTCTAACACTTCAATCAACCGCTGTTCCGCTTGCGGTGGAGAACATCGACACGGACCAGATCATTCCTGCGCGTTTTTTGAAAGCCACCACGCGCGAAGGCTTTGGCGAAAACCTGTTTCGCGATTGGCGGTACGATGGTGACGGAAAACCCAAGGTCGATTTTGTTTTGAACAACCCAACCTTCACCGGAAAAATACTGGTAGCCGGAAAAAACTTTGGTTGTGGCAGCAGTCGTGAACATGCCGCCTGGGCACTCTATGACTATGGTTTCCGGGTGGTCATCTCCTCCTTCTTTGCCGATATTTTTAAAAACAATGCATTAAACAATGCTCTGCTACCCGTGCAGGTAAGTGATGCCTTCCTTAAAAATATTTTTACAGCTATCGAAAAATATCCATCGGCCATAATTGAAGTAAGCCTGGAAAACCAGTTTGTAAAACTTCCGGATGGAACAAAAGAGTCATTTGAGATCAATCCGTATAAAAAAGCATGCATGATTAACGGGTATGATGATATTGACTACTTGCTGAGTTTACAGGAAGAAATAAAAGAATTTGATTTCAAAAGCCGCGAGCCTCAAGCTACGAGTTACTAGTTAGAAACTCATAGCTCATGGCTAGCAGCTTATTAATACGTGATAAGGAAATGAAGAAAAAAATCACCATTCTCCCCGGAGACGGTATCGGAAAGGAAGTAACCACAGAAGGTAAGAACGTGCTTCAGCATATTGCTGAAAGTTTTGGGCACGAGTTCATCTTCACCGAAGCCTTAATCGGGCATGATGCCATAGAAAAAACCGGTACAGCCCTGCCTGATGAAACACTCGCGATGCTGAAAAATTCGGATGCAATTTTATTTGGCGCAGTAGGTCACCCGAAATACGATAACGATCCCACATTAAAAGTGCGACCAGAGCAGGGCTTGTTGAAAATGCGCAAGGAGCTTGGCTTATATGCCAACCTGCGCCCCATTAAATTATTCGATGAATTACTGCAAGCTTCCAGTATTAAACCGGAAATCTTAAAAGGTTCAGATATTTTATTCTTCCGTGAATTAACCGGTGACGTGTACTTCGGTGAAAAGGGAAGAAAAGAAGAAGGGAACACTGCATATGATTTGATGATCTACCATCGCTATGAAATTGAACGCATCGCCCACAAAGCGTTTCAGGCTGCACGTACCCGAAAGAAAAAAGTAACCTCGGTCGACAAAGCCAACGTACTGGAAAGCTCGCGCTTGTGGCGTGAAGTGGTACAACAAGTTGGGAAAGAATATCCGGATGTGACACTGGAACATCAATTTATTGATGCGGCTGCTATGAAACTCATTCAAAGCCCGCGCAGTTTCGATGTGGTACTTACCGGAAATTTATTTGGCGACATCCTTACCGATGAAGCATCACAGATTGCAGGGTCCATGGGCATGCTGGCTTCGGCTTCGGTGGGTGACACGGTTGGTTTGTACGAACCCATCCACGGCAGTGCTCACGACATCACCGGTAAGGGAATTGCCAACCCGTTGGCTTCCATTTTATCTGCGGCCTTGTTGCTCGACATTTCTTTCGGATTGAAAGAAGAATCGGAAGCCGTGATACAGGCTGTGGAACAAACCTTAAAGGCCGGCTACCGCACGGTAGATATTGCCGACAATACAACACCAAAAGAAAAAATTTTAAACACGATTACTATGGGCCGAAAAGTAATCGAACAATTAGCCCTCGTTTCTAACCCAATTACCAGCAACGAATAACGAGCAACCCAGAACGATACCCTATGAACAACAAAGTATACATTTTCGACACTACGCTCCGCGATGGCGAACAAGTGCCCGGCTGTCAGTTGGCTACAGAAGAAAAAATTACCATTGCCCGCGAACTGGAGTCACTCGGTGTTGATGTGATTGAAGCCGGTTTCCCGATTTCCAGTCCGGGAGATTTCCTTTCGGTGATTGGTATTTCGCGTGCCGTGAAAGAGCCGGTCGTCTGCGGACTGACACGAGCCAAACAAGAAGATATTGACGTAGCCGCAGAAGCCCTTCGTTATGCCAAGCGTGGCCGCATTCATACGGGCATTGGTTCCAGCGATGTGCACATCAGGCATAAATTTAAAAGTACACGCGAGCAGGTGTTAGAACAAGGTGTGTGGGCCGTGCAGTATGCAAAATCGAAAGGCTATGAAGTAGAGTTTTATGCCGAAGATGCCGGCCGTGCAGACCTGGCGTTTTTAGCACAGATGATTGAAGCCGTGATCAAAGTCGGGGCGGATGTAGTGAATATACCCGATACTACAGGATATTGTTTACCACATTTATACGGTAAGCGAATCCAGTATTTGTTTGATCACGTGAGCAACATTGATAAAGCCATCGTATCGGTGCATTGTCATAATGATTTGGGAATGGCCACGGCTAATACGATTTCAGGTTTGATCCACGGAGCACGCCAGGCAGAAGTAACGATAAACGGTATTGGTGAACGGGCCGGTAACACTTCGCTTGAAGAAGTGGCGATGACCTTAAAAACCCACCAGGATTTGGGATTGACCACCAACATTAAATCGGAAAAAATTTATGGCATCAGCAAACTGGTTAGTAAAATGATGCGCATGCCCGTGCAGCCTAATAAAGCCATTGTGGGTGCGAATGCATTCTCCCATTCATCCGGCATCCACCAGGATGGTTTCCTCAAACACGCGGAGAACTATGAAATCATTAACCCGGCTGATGTAGGCGTTCCGTGTTCTTCCATTGTACTTACAGCCCGCAGCGGCAGGGCTGCATTAAAACACAGGCTTGAAGTATTGGGGCACAAGATAGAAGGAAGCGAACTGGATATTGTTTATGAGAACTTCCTCATCGTGGCCGATGAGAAGAAACAAGTTAATGATCAGGACCTGGAAGTTTTAGCCTCCAGTATTCCGGTATTGGTAAGGTAAGTATTCGTCACAAACTTGTTTAACAATTTCCGAAAGCACATTTTTGTACGCATCAAGTGAGTACAAAAGTTCAATCCGTGTCAGGCAAATTGTATACCCTTTGGGTTATTCTTGTTTTTAGTTTTTTTATGATCATTTTCCTTCCCGGAATAATGATCCCCTTTTTATTGGGTAACCGATTCTCCTGGATAGGCTATAAATTTCTGTGGCTTTGGTCGTGGATATTCAGTAAACTCACGGCCATACGGTATGAATTGTACAACCGGGATAACATTCAAAAAGGGAAATCCTACATCTTCGTAAGTAATCATACCTCGTTTCTCGATATTCCAGGCATACGGCTTATTATCCCCGGAGAATTCAGGCCTATCGCAAAAAAAGAATTGTTAAAAATTCCGGTGTTTGGGTTCATTGTGAAAACGGGTACCGTTGTGGTAGACCGAAGCAGTCATGACAGCCGGAAAAAAAGCGTTGAATACGCCCGTAAAATTTTACAGATGGGAATTTCGATGCTCATTTTTGCTGAAGGCACACAAAACCGCACCCAGGAGTTGTTGCAGCCTTTTAAAGACGGAGCATTTCGTCTGGCTATCGATACCAAAACTCCCATTATACCCTTAGTAGTGATCGGTGCCGGCAAGCTTATGCCGCCCGGAAAACTTGATCTAAAACCTGGAAAAATAAAAGTTATTGCAGGGAAAGAGATTTCTGTTGAGGGGTTAACACCTGAAGACCAGCGTGAACTTAAACAAAAAACATTTGAGGTAATGAAACACATGCTGCAACAGAACCTTTCATCGAATTTAAACTAAAGCAAAACCGCCAAATATCTATATTGCTGATCTATGTACTATAAGATCAGCATAGCCTTACTTATCATCTGCATGACGGGCGTTCGCGCACAACAACTGCCCGATGGGTTTGTACAGTATTTACTGGCTGAAAATCTTGATCCGACCGATATGGTGTTGGCGCCTGACGGTCGGATATTCATTACTATTAAAAGTGGCAGTATTCGCGTTGTAGAAAATGATGTTTTGCTGCCGGGCACATTTCTCACACTTGAGGTAGATAATTTTAACGAGCGTGGCCTGGGCCACATGGTGCTTGACCCTGATTTTGAAATCAATAATTACTATTATGTCTTTTATACCGTTCCTGGTACCAATCGAAACCGCGTGAGCAGGTTTACCGCCAACGGAAACTTTACTCTTCCAGGTAGCGAAGTTGTATTGCTTGACTTGGATGTGATGGCAGGCGCCATTCACAATGCAGGCGCCATGGCCTTTGGTGCCGATGGCAAACTTTATATTTCTACCGGTGACGGGGCCAATGCCGGCAATTCACAGGTAATGACTAACCTGCTTGGAAAAATACTGCGCATCAATAAAGATGGAAGCATACCTGCCGATAATCCGTTCTACAACACTACCACCGGAAACAACCGCGCGATTTATGCACTAGGCCTGCGCAACCCATTCTCCATGGACATCCAACCCGGAACAGGGCGCATCTTTGCATGCGATGTAGGGCAAGCCAATTGGGAAGAGGTGAATGAAATATTACCCGGAAAAAATTATGGCTGGCCACTGATTGAGGGCATGCGCACAACCCAAACACCTCCGCCAAATTACCAGGACCCATTTTATACTTACAGCCACGATCAGGGTTGTGCTATTGTTGGTTCATCGTTTTACAATCCTGAATTAGTCACCTTTCCATCAGCATACGAAGGCAAATTTTTTTTTGCCGACTATTGTGGGGGATACATCAAAACCCTTGATCCGTTAACCACCACCGTTTCATCTTTTATTACCGGTATTAACCGGCCATTAGTTATCCGTGTAGCGGCCGATGGCTCTGTGTATTACATAGCACGTGCTGGCCTTGGCGGTGGATCAGAAGGCGATAATACCAGCACAAACAACGGCACGCTATGGAAAGTGGAGTATGTTGGCTCCGGACCACCGATTATTTCCAGTCACCCTCGCAATGCCCTGCACCCGGTTGGCGAACAAGCCCTGTTCTCAGTTATTGCCTCGGGTGTACAACCGCTCTTCTATCAATGGCAACTTAACGGAGTAAATATTACAGGTGCAACCACGCGCCACTACACTACACCCGAGGTTCAATTAACCGACAATGGAAATGCATACCGCTGCATCGTCAGCAATGCCTTTGGAAGTATCACTTCTTCAGCGGCACAACTAACTGTAACAGCCAATAACCGGCCTAACCCGGTTATCACAGCCCCGTTGCCTGATGATACATATATAGCCGGTAGTGTGCTAACACTCAGCGGGTCAGCAACAGACCCGGAAGATGGAGCTATACCAACCGATCAACTTCTGTGGAAGATTGATTTCCATCACGATGATCATACACACCCGGCACTGGGAAATACATCGGGCTTTTCAACGCTGGAATATATAATTCCTCAAATCGGTGAAACGTCCGACAACGTATGGTATCGCGTCTATTTGACTGCTGTAGACAGTGAAGGACTTAGTCGGACAGTATTCACCGATGTTTATCCTGAAAAATCAACCATTACCTTAAACTCCAATCCAACCGGAGTAACATTGCTACTCGATGGCCAACCCATTACAACACCGCTTACAATAAATAGCGTGGTTGGCATTACACGAACACTGGAAGCGCCTGCATTACAGACAACAGATGGTAAGCTTTACGTTTTTAATAGTTGGACAACTGCAGCCTTGAGCCGTCTGTTCACCTTTGACACTCCGGCCACAGCAATAACTTACACAGCAAATTTTTCGCAGTTACCAACCGGCAATGGCGATGGCTTAAAAGGATATTACTACTCCAACCAATCCCGGACATTTGACGGAGAACCCACGTTGATCCGCACCGATCCGGTTGTTGATTTCGATTGGGGCGGAGGATCACCAGTGCCCACAATAACAGCCGATAATTTTACGGTTCGCTGGCGAGGCGAAGTGTTGGCCCAGTTTACCGACACGTATACGTTTAGCGTGATTGCCGATGATGGTGTACGGCTGTGGGTGAACAATCAATTGATTATTGATAAGTGGATACCCCAGGCTGCTACCGAATGGAGTGGAGCGATTAACCTGACAGCCGGGCAGCGTTACGAAATGACACTGGAGTATTTTGAAGATGGCGGACAGGCTGTAATCAAGTTGCTTTGGCGAACACCTCAGTTGCAAAAACAGATTATCCCAACCACACAACTGTTTACCACCTTGATCACCATTACAGAATACATCAGTAACAATGCAGTAAAGGTTTACCCTACTGTTTTTGAAAATTCATTTCTGCTTGAAGCGCCATCGGAAAATATCGTGCTTTCATGGGTTTTGTTCAATGCGCTTGGACAACCGGTTTTAAAAAAAACCTTCACAGACAAACAGGTAGTTGAAGCGGGCGATCTACCGTCCGGATTGTACATCCTTAAAACTTCAACTAACTCAGTGCACCGCTTGATTAAAAAATAATTTACAACGGAACGTAAACCACCTTCTTCGTTTCAAAAAAATCCTCTTTAAAATAATCAGCAAGCTGGTAGAGCGCGTAGGGTTTTTTTAATTCAGCCAGTTCCTCCTCCAGGTCTCCTCCCTTGAGATAAAGTATCCCGTTATCCAATGTATGAATGGATTTCTTTTTTGTTTTGCGGTGTACCCAGCTATAAAATTCCTTTAATCGCGTAACCGCGCGGCTCACAATAAAATCGTATTCAGCATTAATTTGTTCGGCACGGATTTGTTCACCAGTTACGTTTTTCAAGTTGAGGGCAGCAGCAACCGCATTCACTACCGTAATCTTCTTACCGATGGAATCCACCAGGTGAAAATTGGTTTCCGGAAAGAGTATGGCCAACGGTATACCCGGAAAACCACCGCCTGTGCCTACATCAAGCACATCCGCACCGGGTTTGAAAGACATTACCTTTGCTATCCCTAGCGAGTGCAGTACGTGATTCACATAGAGGT
The DNA here is from genome assembly GCA_002425185.1 of Flammeovirgaceae bacterium UBA5585. Taxonomy (GTDB): domain Bacteria; phylum Bacteroidota; class Bacteroidia; order Cytophagales; family Cyclobacteriaceae; genus UBA2336. Next base: position 68,440 of record DILT01000009.1, read on the forward strand.
TATCAATATCCTTTCGGGATATAACATTAATTTTTTCGTTCCATTCCTTATATAATAAACCAAGCTTACCAAACTGACGCGTCTGTTTGTCGGTTAACGAAAAATACTTTTGAATAGATTCAATGGATCCGGGCACTTAGTTCCAGGTTATGGGTGGGGTGGCAGCCTCATATTCATTTCCTTTCATATCGCGTACAAATACATGAAAGGTAATCGGATTTGAATGATCGGGAACTTCCTTCATCCAGACTTTTGAAGTAATAAAGTTGCGCTTGTCTTCCAATTGGTTTAGTGAACCCCGCCATGCAGGTTGATAAGCATAAACCTGTCCATTATAATGTTCGATCAAAAAAAGGTCATTCAGTAGGTCGCCCGCACGGTAATCCTGGTTAAAGTCCTGCAGCGCGGTAATCCTGATTTCTTCCACTGCATATTTTGGTCCCCAGTAACCAAATTCACAACTCAGGGCAAACGATTGTGATATACCCGCTCTTCCATCAGCTACGTAATCTAAAATAATGGGCAATACAACCATAACCAGGCTGTCGCCAGCTTGAAGTTGTGTCTGATCGGTTATCAGCTCAATCCGATCAAAAATATAATATGGTAATTTCTCGCAACATGATTCATACAGGGTTACAACCCACCACAGTGCAAAAATCGCCAGAACTTTCCGTACCATACTCGTTTATATGTGATCACGCTTATTCTTCACCATGTCGAACATCAACTCCCGCGCACGGTGTAATTGAGCTTTTACCGTACCGAGTGGAGCTTCAATTTCAACCGCTATCTCCTCGTACGACAACTCGTTGAAATAACGAAGCCTTACCAACTTTTGGTATTTCGGTGGAAGCTTATCCACGAAAACCTGAATAAGTTCTTCCTTTTGCGCCTTAATTGCCTCTTCCTGCGGATTCAGGTTTTCATCCTCCACATCAATAGACACCCCCTCACCATTGTCATCGGTAAAAGTATTGCTGATGCTTAGTGTGTTAAGTTTCTTCTTGCGTATGTGATCAATGGTATTATTAGTGGCTATCCGGAACAGCCAGGTAGAAAAAGTAAAGTCCTTTTTAAATCGGTGCAGGCTTTTGAATGCCTTGGCAAAGGATTCGATGGTAAGGTCTTCGGCATCGTCAACATTGCGCACCATCTTTAAAATCATATGGTACACCGGCCGCTTATACCGCTGCATAAGCTTGGCAAAAGCCTGCTCATCGCTGTTATTTACAGCTTCGTCAATCAGGCGAAAATCTTCCAATGCTTTTGATGAAAAACGGCCTTCTAGCTCTTCCATTGTACTTTTTTGGTTACTAACGCAACCGTACCCGTTGAAATATAGTAAATCGCAAAAAGAAAATCTAAAAGGGGTACTGCCAAGACCTCAAAATTGTGTCCAACTCTTTTAGAGAAGAGATGTACGGTACCCGATACAACAATAATCCGGATAATCAAGGCGCCCGGCACCCACCAAAAATCCGGTAAAAGGTATATCAGCAACCCGCCAAGGAGCCAACTCAAGAGGTGCGAAAGTGTAAATAAGCCTAAAATAAAGCGATGTTTAAATTTATAAAACTTGCCCACGCTTAAATGCCTGATTTTTTGCTGAACGAATTCACCTACGCTTTGTTTCGGAGTTGACAGTATAATCGCTGCAGGCGCTGTGCAAACGGCCGTGTTATTTCCTGACGCATGGCGATTAACGAAAAGATCATCATCGCCACCGGTTACCCCCAGGTACTCATTAAATCCCTTGTTTTGCAGAAAGAGCGATTTGCGATACGCCAGGTTTCTGCCCACACCCATGTACGGATTACCCAGCAAGGCAAACGAAAAGTATTGGATAGCCGTAAACAGTGTTTCGTAACGGATGAATAAATTCAATAAGCCAGGCTGTTTTCGGTAAGGTGAAAAACCCAGCACAAACTGTGTTTGTTCTTTAAAATTTGCCGCCATAGTCTGCACCCACGTGTCGCCAACGGGTCGGCAATCAGCATCCGTCAGTAAAATTATATCGTAGTGGGCAGCTTTTATGCCCAGTGTTAAACCATACTTTTTACCATTGGCATGCGGTGGTAAGTGTTCAACTTTTACAATGCGCAGCCGGCTGTCCCTTTCCGCTTCTTCGCGAAGAAAATCAAAGGTGCCATCGTTTGAACGATCGTCCACCACAATAACTTCAAACTGTGAATGGTTTTGCGCAAGCAACAGTGGTAACAATGCCCGAAGATTTTCCTCCTCATCGTGCGCACATACAACAACGGACACAGGCTCATGCGTTACCTCCGGGCTGGATTTCTGCTTTCTGGTTAATGCGATTCCGAAAGCAAAAAAGAAAATAAGCTGACAGGCAATGGACGAAAAAAAAAGAATCAGTAAGAAGAGCAATGCGCTGTAGGATTTAATTTAAAAAACCGTGCAAATATAAAGGTAGATTAACGCACAGAAAGGAATTTGCTTTAAACGCCTCCAAAATTTTACAAAGAGGTTTTTTAACCGGATAAGGGTATTTTTGCGCCAGCCTTACAACCGGCTTTTATGAACTTCTCACTTTCCGGAAAAGACCCTAAATCAGCCGCCCGAGCAGGGATACTCACCACCGCTCATGGCGACATTCACACACCTATATTTATGCCGGTAGGTACCGCGGGGTCTGTCAAAGCTGTGCATCAGCGCGAGCTGGAAAATGATATTAAAGCAGAAATTATTCTCGGCAATACCTACCACCTGTACCTGCGCCCAGGCATAGAACTGCTGCAAACAGCCGGTGGGCTACATGCTTTCAACGGATGGCACAAACCCATACTCACCGACAGCGGGGGCTATCAGGTATACTCCTTATCAGAAACCCGCAAAATCAAAGAAGAGGGTGTGACCTTCAAATCGCATATTGACGGCTCCAAGCACATCTTCACACCCGAAAACGTAATGGATATTCAGCGCGCTATTGGTGCCGACATCATCATGGCTTTTGATGAATGTACTCCTTATCCATGCGAATACAAATACGCCAAAAAATCCATGGAGTTAACCCATCGGTGGCTCGATAGGTGTATTACAAGAGTGGAAGCGACTAACCCCCGATATGGCTACGAGCAATCTCTGTTTCCGATTGTTCAGGGAAGTATTTATAAGGATTTACGAGAACAATCGGCTGAATACATTGCCTCAAAGAATCTTAGTGGTAACGCTATTGGAGGTTTATCGGTAGGAGAGCCACACGAAGACATGTATGAAATGACCGCATTGGTTTGCACCATTCTTCCACAAGATAAACCACGCTACCTCATGGGGGTTGGTACACCCGAAAACATTCTGGAGTGCATTGCTTTAGGCATTGACATGTTCGATTGTGTAATGCCCACGCGCAACGCACGCAACGGTATGCTCTTTACAACGGAAGGCATCATCAACATTCGTAATGAAAAGTGGAAGAATGACCTGTCGCCTATTGATGCTGCCCTGGGCGGGTATGCCAGTACCTTCTATTCAAAAGCTTACTTGCGCCACCTAATTATCAATAAAGAGATTTTAGGCGCACAAATTGCTTCTATACACAACCTTACGTTTTACCTGTGGCTGGTAAAGGAAGCAAGAATCAGAATTTTGGATGGTTCCTTTTCACCATGGAAAGCTGAAATGGTAAAAAAAGTAGCTGCCCGACTTTAATCGGTAAATGATAATATTACACGGTGAAACTTATCGACCGCTATATACTAAAGCAATTCCTTTCCACTTTCATTTTTGTGGTGCTTATGCTATTGGCGGTTATCACTGTAATTGACCTTACTGAGAAAACAGACAAATATGCCAAAGCGGGTTTAAACTGGTTACAGATTTTAGGTTACTATGCCGATTTTCTTCCATGGATTGCCGGACTGGTTACACCTGTAACCGTTTTTATCGCTGCGGTGTATATTACTGCCCGCCTGGCCGGAAGGACCGAAATCATTGCCATACTCAGCAGCGGTGTAAGCTTTAGAAGATTACTGGTTCCCTACTTTTTGGGCGCCATACTTATTGCGTCCATTAGCTTTTGGCTTAATGGATGGGTTATTCCCAATTCAAATAAAACACGATTAGCGTTTGAAATTGCCTACCTCAATAAAAATTCTAACCCCAACCTGCGCAACATTCATTTACAAATTTCACCTAACACCTTTATTTATATCCAAAGCTATAATAGCTCTACCGACAAAGGGTATCAGTTTACTATGGAACGATTCGATAATAACAGACTGATGGAGAAACTGACAGCCAATCGTATTGAGTGGGATACGGCAAAATCAAAATGGACGTTGCGCGATTGGAAATTAAAGCGCATTGAACTCGTTTTTGAAAAAGTGAAAGCAGATTCAGTGGGCGAAAAAATTACTTCCGGGCTGGCATTGGACACCACCCTGGTTATCCACCCTAAAGAATTCAAAAATGACTATCGGAAATTCGATGGCCTGACGATTTCCGAATTGAAAGATTACATTAAGACCCTTCGCTTTCGCGGATCAGCAGGTATTGAAACCTACGAGGTTGAGTTGTATACCCGGTATGCATCACCGTTTTCCATTTTCATTCTCACCTTTATGGGGGTTATTGTGTCATCTCGGAAAAGCCGGGGCGGAACGGGCTATCAAATTGCCATTGGATTTGCATTGTCATTTATTTTTATCATGTTTTTTATTCTGTTCAGATCATTTGCTGAAAGTGGTGCTTTGCCGCCTATGATTTCGGTTTGGATTCCATCCATCATTTTCGGAATCATATCCCTCTTCATGTACAAATACGTTCCGCGTTAAATGGCCACCACCACCGATTACCTCAAACTTCACTTCATTGTTTTTCTGTGGGGGTTTACAGCCATACTAGGCCTGTTGATTTCCATTCCAACCGTTGAAATGGTTCTTTACCGCACCCTGCTGGCAGCCCTGGGAATGGGCGCTTTTATATTTTGGCAAGGGGGTTCTCTCCGGCTGTCACAAGGCGACATCGTAAAATTACTAGTGATTGGATTTATCGTTTGTTTTCATTGGCTGGCCTTTTTCGGTTCAGCCAGAGTCTCCAACGCATCCGTAAGTTTAGTCGGGTTTGCCACCAATTCATTGTGGGCCGCAATACTTGAACCCTGGATGAATCGTAACCGAATAAAGAAATTCGAGCTGTTGCTTGGGGCTATCGTTATCGTTGGTCTTTACGTTATTTTTTCCTTCAACTTTGAATATAAACTTGGACTTGCACTGGGTATTGCATCTGGGTTTTCAGCCGCCTTGTTTTCTGTACTGAATGCTAAAATGGTAAGACGTATCGATCCGTATGCCATTACTTTTTATGAAATGGTGGGCGCATTTATTGCCGCAGCTCTTTTCCTGCCCGTTTACAAATACACCCTGGCTGAACAAAACAACCTAAGGCTTATACCAACCTCACTGGATTGGGTTTATATAGCGCTTCTTGCCTGGGTTTGCACGGTTTACGCATTTTCTATGGCCGTAAAACTGATGAAAAAGCTTTCTGTGTTTTTTATTCAGCTTACGCTAAACCTCGAACCCGTTTATGGAATCATCATGGCTTTGATTATTCTTGGCGATTCTGAAAAAATGGGGCTAAACTTTTATGCCGGAACCCTCATCATCATCAGTGCTGTAGTCGCCTATCCATGGCTTAAAAACAAATTTGATAAACCTGCTTTTATGCGCTAAAGATTCCCTGACCAATAAATGGTGCCAGGAAACTGATGCTTTAAATCAATTTGTTCCTCAAAAATACCAAACACGCTTGAACCTGATCCACTCATGCTGGCATATAGCGCTCCAGCATTATATAATGTTTCCTTAATCGAGGCGATCTCCGGAAATTTTTGAAATACTGATAGTTCAAAATCATTCTTTAGCCTATGCCGCCAACCTTGAATCCCTGAATTCAAAACAGTTCTGAGATCCATTTCAGGTTGTGCAGGCCTGACCATAGCGTAAGCATCGGCTGTTGAAACATGAATGTCAGGCTTAACTAAAACTAAAAACTTGCCACGCAGATTAACTTCAATCTCCTGCAGCACCTCACCCCTGCCAGAACCAATCATGGGTCTGTTTTCGATAAAAAAAGCACAATCGCTACCCAATTGTGCGGCATATACTTTTAGTTTTTCCAAGGATAAATTCAACTGAAACACCTGATTGATTAAACCAAGTGTTGATGCTGCATCAGAGGACCCTCCACCCAGCCCTGCTCCAGCAGGTATAATTTTATGTAGGTGTAAATTAGCCTCGCCAAAATTAAAATCCCGTTGAAGCAATCGATATGCTTTAACACATAAATTCTGTTCCGCATCACCTGCAATTGCAATGCCGGTGCTGGTAAATGAAAATTTGGCGGCAGGAATTAGTTCAAGAATATCGGTCCATGGCACCGGATAAAAACACGTTTCAATATTGTGATACCCGTCCGGTCGTCTAGACAGAATATGCAATCCAAGATTTATCTTACAAGAAGGAAACGTAACCATAGTTACCGGTTTACGGTTACCGGTTACCGGCAACAAGAAATCATTTATTTAGTAAGTCTTTCGATCAAATCTTCAGTGATACCCGTAGAAGAAAAACCACCATCGTGCATCAGGTTTTGCATCGTAACCATACGTGAATAGTCAGAGAACATGAGCACAATATAATTGGCACAATCTTCTGCTGTGGCATTCCCCAGTGGCGACATCATTTGCGCATAATCATAAAACACATCAAAGCCCGAAATGCCGGCTCCCGCGGTTGTTTTGGTTGGCGACTGTGAAATGGTATTCACCCGAACATTCTTTAGTTTGGCAAAGCGATAACCATAGCTTCGGGCAATCGATTCGAGTACAGATTTAGCCTGGGCCATATCGGAGTAATCCGGAAATGTACGCTGCGCGGCAATGTAAGAGAGTGCCAGTATAGATCCCCATTCGTTCATGGCATCTGTCTTCTCGGCAGTTTGCATTACCTTATGGAAGGAGAGGCCCGAAATATCGAGGGTCTTTAAAAACCAATCGTAATTCAGGTCGCCATACGCTTTATCTTTCCGTACGTTAGGACTCATACCAATAGAATGAAGCACGAAGTCAAGCTTACCACCCAATACCTCAACTGACTTTGTAAAAAGTGTATTTAAGTCCTGCTCAGAGGTAGCGTCTGCAGGGATAATCTCAGCATTACACATTTTGGCCAGCTCGTTTATTTTGCCCATGCGCATGGCAATAGGCGCGTTGGTCAGGGTGAAACTACCCCCTTCTTCTTTCACTTTAAGGGCTGTTTTCCATGCTATTGAGTTTTCATCGAGGGCACCGAAAATGATGCCGCGCTTTCCTTTTAATAAATTGTAGGCCATAGTTAAAAATTTTCTAAAAGTATTCTAATTCCGAATGACAGACAATAGGCAAAATCAACCCATAAAAAGCCAGCTAATCTTGCTTAAGCTTAAGATTTATTGCTAATTTTAACTACCTAAACCCACGAATTATGGATGTTCCTCATCAATTTCTCGACTCCTGGAGTCAGTATATGTATTTGGGGGCAATTGCCTTCATCGTTCTTGGCTTCCTTATCCTTGGCTATCATGAATTTCGTATTTTAATCATCAAAGACCTGAAGGAAAAATACGATTACGTAAACCTGAATGAAATCAAATACTTCTGGTATGCCATCATCGCCTTTATTGTTGCGGCCTTCCTGTTCTTTAACACACTGGCTACCGATATGATACACAAAAGCGGTATGACCTGGTTCTATGTCAGGTTATTCATCACCACCAGTTTTGCTATAATCTTCTACTTTATTTTCTTCAGCGCAGTGCGAATTTATTACCCTCGTTTTGTGGAGAAGCGTCTTCGCAAGTTGCGTAATAAGCCCAGGGTTTCTCCGGAAGGTAATGTAATGCGAAAACTTACTGAACAGGAGGAAGATGCCCACCTGGAGGAGAGCATGATTGAAGAAGAGCTCTTTCATTCGATTGATTATGATGTGTGGATTGATGAAAAAACAGGGCACAAGAAAATTGAAAAGTATTTTGCTTACCAACACTCAGAAGAATGTCCGGAATGCGGATACTTTACCTTTAGAATAGATCGCGAAGAACTTGAAAAGGCCCCAACCCTTGACGAGACCGGATTATTCATCAAGCATTTTCAGTGTAGCTATTGCAATCACCGGGAAGGGCGTGAACAGGTACTTGCCAAACTATCCACCAACGTTTAATAAATTGGAAATAAAACCTAACAGCTGCGGCAAAAATTTATCTTTGCCGCAGCTTTTTTATGCGCCCAACTCCAGAACAACCCATTGGTATTTTTGATAGCGGTATTGGTGGCTTAACGGTAGCCCATGCCATTCGAACTGAATTACCGCAAGAAAACATTATCTACTTTGGCGACACCGCTCACCTGCCTTACGGTGATAAATCAGAGGCAGCCATACAAGCTTACTCCGTTAAAATTGCCGATGCCCTCTTAAAGAAGGGGTGTAAAGTGATTGTTATTGCATGCAACTCGGCCAGTTCAGCTGCCTACGAGTTATTAAAAGAATATGCACGACATATAAAGATCATTAATGTGATTGACCCCATGATTGAACTGGTGGCAAATAGATTTGCCAATAAGCACATCGGGTTAATCGGAACCAAGCGCACCGTTCAATCAGGAGTATATGCCCGAAAAATTGAAGAATTAAATGAAGGGATAACCCTGCATTCGCTGGCCACCCCCTTGCTGGCACCCATGATTGAAGAGGGATTCTTTGATAATAAAATCAGTCACGAAATTATAGCACAATACCTGGCCGAGCCCGAATTGCAAAATATAGAAGCGCTAATTCTGGCATGCACCCATTATCCATTAATTAAATCAGAGATTAATGACTATTACAATAATCAAATGACCATTTTGGATTCATCGCAAGTAGTAGCCGTTGCACTACGGAAGTATTTAGACGAGGAAAAATTACTGAATTCATCAGGGGGTAAGCAACATGAATTTTTAGTCTCTGACTATACCGATTCCTTTGAGGCCTCAACACGTATTTTCTTTCAAAAAACGGTTCACCTGGAACGTTATCCGTTATGGAGCTAAGCTTAACCCATGTATTGTTTTATTCGAATTTCAGTAAAAAAATCCGCTTTAAATTGGCATTTTTATGAATTCATGAAAAGGCCATCAACTCAAATACGTTGTTAATAAGCATTTCAAATGAAGCATTTTTTAATCTTTAGTACAGTTTTAATCTTTTTCCTTAAGGCCAACCTGTCCCTTGGCCAGTCGAATGCCTATTTGGATAGTTTAGAGCGCGAATTATCGGGAAAAAAACCGGACACTGTGCGTGTAAGATTACTCTTGTCCCTTGCCAATTCCTATACTTTTAAAAATTTTAACAAAAGTCTGGCCTATGCCAGGGAGGCAACATTACTGGCTGATCAGACAAATAATAATGACCTGAAACTTAAAGCGCACCGGGACCTTGGATTAATTTTCAGCCTCGGAGGCGATTATACATCCGCCCTGAGTCATGAAACAATTGCCCTCCAGCATGGCATCGAGAAAAAAGACTCCACAGCAATTGGTAACAGCTACAGCAATATTGGTAACTATTACTACGAAATAGGTGTTTACGATGATGCTTATTTTTACCTGACTACCGCCTACAGTATTTTAAATAAGGGAATAATTTCGAAAGCCGATTCCATCCTCATGAATATTGTTATCCATAATGTGGGAAGAGTATTCAAGGAAATGGGACAATACGAAACATCCCTTCAACATTTGCGGCTTGCACAAAGGGTTAGTCGCAAACTTGGCGACAAAGAAGGTAATCCGTACGCACTGGATGAGATTGGAGACGTCATGCTGAGAATTGGCAAGTATGACTCCGCATTGCTTTACCTCCAACAGTCGCTGAAAGAAACAAATCATCTCCTTTCACAAAACCCGGAAAATATTGTGAAGGAACTTCGTACCAAAACCCTGATCAAAATCGCCAAGGTATATTCATCACTGAAACAATACGACAATGCCTTGGCCTATTATGACTCTACCTCACGTTTGCATGAACTCACCAATAATCAATACGGAATAGCTGAAGTTGAATTAGGACGAGGAACTTTATTTCTCAACAATCAAAATTATGTTGAGGCCGAAAATCATATTGACATAGCGCTTGAATCGGCAAAAAAAATAAATGCAAAAATTCTCGAAATCAATTGCTATAACGAATTGGCCAAACTATGGGAACTAAAAGGCGATTATAAACGATCGCTGGAATTCTTTAAAAAGCACAAATCACTAAACGATAGCCTGTTTAGTGAAGAAATGCAACAAAAGCTTTTTCGCGATCAGGTACGATTTGCCACCGCCTCAAAAGACGAACAAATACAATCGCTGACAAAACTGGAAGAATTCCGCAAAACGGAAATAAAACGACAGGAGTTTATTAGCAACGTACTCGTTGTGGTAATGGCGCTTGTAGTGATCTTGCTCGTAACGGTTTATCGCAGCGGGCAGCGAAGAAAACGAATTAACACCCTATTGTTGCAGCACCAGGAAGAAATGGAGAAGCGAAGTGTTGAGCTTGAACAGCTAAACCAGGTAAAGGATAAATTCTTCTCCATCATATCACATGACTTGCGCTCTCCGATTAGCGCGTTGGCTGGCCTGCTTGATCTTATGGACAAAGGAGCCATTCGAAGCGATGAATTGCCCATGGCGATTAAAGAACTAAGAATACGCTTCAACCATACCCGAACGTTACTCAATAACCTGCTGGACTGGACACTACTGCAAATGGACAAAATAAATTTGCAGCCTGCCAAGATCAGTCTTAAAAATCTGGCCGATGAGAATATTGAACTCATTCAATCCCTCCAGTCGAAAGAAATAAAACTGACCAATTCAGTTTCCGCAACCGCTTTTGCCCATGCCGATAGCAACACCATTAACCTGGTTATTCGAAACCTGATCAGTAATGCACTGAAATTCACCAACGAAGGAGGTGAAATAAAAATAGCTTCAGAAGAACAGAAAAGTGAGTGGGTAATTTCGGTTAGTGATAATGGGGTAGGCATGAAACCCGAAGTGGTAAACATGCTTTTCGATAAAATTAACCCCTACAGCACCCGCGGAACAGCCAATGAAAAGGGTACCGGCCTAGGTTTAATACTCTGCAAGGAATTTGTAGAGAAAAATAATGGCCGCATTTGGGTTGAAAGCCAGGAAGGCCGGGGCAGCACATTCTGGTTTACCCTTCCAAAAGCCTGAAACGCAACTTCCTTTTATTTCTTTTCCCCGCATAAGCATTCATCCTAGCCATATTGATGGGATGCTTGAATAACCGTAACTTTGTGCCTTAATGGAGCACCAATGAGTGATCAAATCCTTCACGAATGCGGAATTGCCCTGATCCGCCTGCGCAAACCTCTTTCTTACTACATCGAAAAGTATGGCACTACGTACGCCATGAACAAGATGTTCATATTAATGGAAAAACAACATAACCGGGGACAAGATGGAGCAGGGGTAGCCAATATTAAAATTGACCTGGAGGCAGGCCGCAGGTACATCAGCCGGTACCGTTCTATAAAACAACAACCCGTTGCCTCGCTGTTCAAGAAAATAGGAAAAAAGTATCGCAAGGCGCAAAAAGAAGGGAAAGAAAAATTCAGAAATGAGAAATGGCTAAAAGAAAACGTTGCCTTTACGGGTGAACTTTGGTTAGGCCATCTTCGGTATGGCACGCATGGCATTAATAGTATTGAAAGTGTTCATCCCTTTTTACGCCAAAATAACTGGCGTAGCCGTAACCTGGTTATGGCCGGCAACTTCAACATGACCAATGTTGATGAACTGTTTGACCTGCTCATCAGCATTGGACAGCACCCCAAAGAAAAAGTGGACACCGTAACCGTTATGGAAAAAATTGGTCACTTCTTAGATGAAGAAGTGCAAAGCCTTTTTGAACTCTATAAAGATAAATACAGCAATCAGGAGATTTCTGAAATTATTGAAAATGAAATTGATTTACACCGCGTTTTAAAAAGAGCCTGCAAGGATTTTGACGGTGGCTACGCCATGGCCGGATTAACAGGTTCAGGCTCTGCTTTCGTTGTTCGCGATCCGAATGGTATCCGCCCGGCCTATTATTATGCCGATGATGAAGTGGTTGTAGTGGCCTCTGAAAAACCGGCTATAAAAACAGCCTTCAATATCGATTACAATCAGATTGAGGAGATTAAGCCTGGCCATGCACTTATCATTACCAAGAGTGGAGAATTTGCACAGCACGAAATCATTAAGCAGGGTGAAAAAAAATCGTGCAGCTTTGAACGTATTTATTTTTCACGCGGCAACGATCCGGATATTTACCAGGAGCGAAAAAAGCTTGGCCGCCTGTTGGTTCCACAGGTTCTTCGGGCAATCCATTTTGATTTAAAAAATACCGTCTTCTCCTACATACCCAACACTGCCGAAACAGCCTTTTATGGTTTAATGGCCGGTGTTGAAGATTACCTGATCAATAAACAGAAAGAAATAATTCTGGAAGGAAAGCCATCGGTAGATCCCATTGAAGATATACTTTCATTTCGACCTCGAATAGAAAAGATTGTATTAAAAGATGCCAAATTGCGAACCTTTATCACGGACGATCAGCACCGCGATGACCTGGTGGCTCATGTTTACGACACTACCTACGAAGTAGTAAACCGGGGAAAAGACACCCTGGTAGTGATTGATGATTCTATTGTACGGGGAACAACATTGGAGAAGAGTATTCTTACCTTACTGGACAAACTCGGGCCTAAAAAGATCGTGGTCGTTTCCTCCGCCCCTCAAATACGCTTCCCTGATTGTTACGGTATTGACATGAGCCGCATGAGCGACTTCGTGGCATTCCGCGCCATGATTGAACTTCTTAAAGACCAGGGTAAAGATTACCTGCTGGGCGAAGTGTATGATCGATGCTTACAATCAACGGGCGGAGAAAATCATGTAAAGCAACTTTACGATCAGTTTACAAACGATGAGATCTCATCCAAAATAGCCGAGATCATTCGTCCTAAATCAATCCATGCCGAAGTAGAGGTAGTGTTTCAAACAGTTGAAAATCTGCACAAAGCCTGCCCCGGACACCTCGGGGATTGGTATTTTACCGGCAACTACCCCACACCAGGAGGTATGAAAGTTGCCAACCGGGCTTTTGTTAACTACATGGAAGGAAAACTCATCCGGGCATATTAACCTGATTCTTGTGGACAAAAAGCCTTGTGCGGCTTTCACTTTAGCATCCTAAAGTTTGTTACTTTAGTAGTCAACATTAATGCTATGAATTATTGGCTACTGAAAACAGAACCCGATACCTATTCCTGGGCAGATCTGGTTCGGGATAAAAAAACCGTGTGGGATGGCGTAAAGAATTTCCAGGCACGCAAAAATATGAAAGCCATGAAAGCGGGAGATAAAGTTTTTATCTATCACACAGGCACTGAAAAATCTGTGGTTGGTATCGCATCGGTGAAAAAAGAAGCCTATCCCGATCCAAAGGATGCAGCATGGGTGGTGGTTGAACTTGTACCCGATAGGCCATTGAAAAATTCTGTTGCACTGGCAACGGTAAAAGGTGATAAAAAACTATCCGGTATGGCGCTTGTAAAATACGCGCGGCTTTCGGTTCAGCCGGTTAAAACTGAAGAGTTCGGCAGAATACTTGAGCTTAGTGAGAAGACATGATTCAGCAAAAAAACAGAGTTCATTTTTTACTTCTTGGCATTTTGCTGGCGAGCCTGCAGGTGTTTGCGCAACTGCAACAACCGGCCCGTTTTGAAAAAGAACGTAAGTTTTCTGATGAGGACTTTACCATTATCTCATTAAAAGAAGACGGGCTTGCTTTGATTAGGGAAAAGAACAAGTATAAAAGCGGAAACAAAACATGGGAAGTCATTTTACTGGACACTGCACTGCAAGAAAAGCAAAATTTTGACCTGGAGATTGATCAGCGAAAAAACCTTATCGGGTATGAACAGGTGGCAGGATCACTATACCTGCTTTTTAAGGCAGGTGAAAATTTTAAGCTCGCATTAGACCTGATCGGTATTAATCTGAAAGATGCAGAAATCAGCCGGTATGAAATTAAAACAGAGCTAAATCTTCAACTCACCCATTTCATAAAAGTTGAATCCAATTTTGTACTGGGTGGATATGTTAATAGTGAACCCGCGGTTTTACTGTACAACACCTTAACCGATAATACAAAAGTGTTGCCGGGTTTTTTTCAAAAGCAAACTGAACTGGTTGATCTGCGACCCAATCAAAATCAAACTTTTAATACTATACTGGTTGACCGCAGTGATCGCGATCAACGAAAAATAGTTTTCAAAACGTTTGATGCAACAGGTATAGAACTGTTAGAAGATGCTGCACCCATTGAAGACCGCTATTCTTTACAAACCAGCATAAGCAGCACATTGATTCAGGAAGACATGATGGTGTTGGGCACCTGGGGATCAAAAAATTCCAAACAATCCAATGGATTCTATGCACTGGTAATTGATCCCTTTACTGATCAACCGATAAAATTTACTGCCTTTGGCGAGCTGTCAAGCTACCTGGATCAGCAATCACCAAAGCGTGCCAAAAAAATAAAGGAAAAAACAAAGGACGCAATTAACGAAAAGCGCATACCCGATTTTGTTAACTACGTAATGCCTTACCGTATAGAAGAGCGACCCGATGGCTTTATTCTGTTGGCTGAAACGTATATACCCTCTACCAATGTAAACCGATACCCCAACAACTATCCATACGGCTATACACCCTATCCGTATTATTCACCCTTTTGGGGATATTACCCGGGCACATACAATCGTCTGTACAATCCCTACTATGGATATGGCCCCAATACAAGAAATACAGATGAAATCAAGGGGGTGCAGTCGGTATTAATTGCCTTCAATCCAAAAGGAGCGGTGCTCTGGGATTACAGCCTTAAACTTGACGACATCCGAATAAACTCACTCGAACAAATTACCGATTTCCATGTTGATGGCAACAGGGTAATCATTCTGTATAAGAAGGAATCTGAGCTAAAAGGAAAAATCATTACTTTAGGTGAGAACGAAATCAAAGAATTTGACGAAAAAATCAAACTCACTAATGATGCCGATGAAATCCGTTCAGAAAATAGAACGAACGGACTGGTAAGGCAATGGTATGGTAATAATTTCTATGTATGGGGGCAACAAACTTTACTCAATAAGGAAAGGCGTGGCGAAGGGAATCGACAGGTATTTTATATTAACAAGATTACATTTCGTTAAGTTTTGTTTGGTAGTATTTCTTTACCCTGCTCATGCACAGCTTCGGGTTCATAAGGCAATTGAGGTTCCCTTGCTTAGAAATGAATCTACTTTCAATATTGTATCAGTTAATTCAAATGGCCTGATTCTTTTTCGTCAACTGAATCAACCTGAATCAACCATTCAATTTATTCATGTTGATACTGCATTTCAGCAACGATGGGCAGGCCTTCTGCCAATCGAAAAAAAATATACCTATTCAAACCACTATGTAAATAATAATTTCGCCTATTTTCTCTTCCATCATCGTGAGTTTGCCGATATCAGTTTCCTGGTTTATGAAATAGATCTGGCCACCGGTAATTTTAGCCGTTACGTTGTCAATAATTACATCCCCTTTCTCCCAACTCATTTTAAAGCTACTGAGCGAGGGCTGCTTATAGGAGGTTACTTCATTGGGAAAATTCCGGTTGTTTTATTCTTTGATTTTATAATCGCCAAAAGTAAAGTATTGCCTGCCCTCTTTAATGAGCCTGGAGAATTGTTGCAAATCAATACTTCCGATGATGAGTCATTCAGTATATTAATAAGTTCCAGAAACACCCAGCGACAAAAAACATTATGGATAAAAAACTATACCCCTTCAGGAGAACTTATTCAAAACAAAACATTAAATCCAACAGAAAACCAGAGTTTGTTATTTGGCCAGATTACCTCCCTACCCGATGGCAGACAGTTTATTGCCGGCACTTATGGCAACAGAAACTCTGATTTTTCAAAGGGTATTTTTATTACCCGCCTGGAAAACGATTCAGAAGTAACGCGATACTATCCCTTTTCAGAACTGCAGAATTTTTTCTCCTACCTTAAGGCACAACGGGCTACCCGTATTAAGGAACGCATTAACCGAAAAACAGTAAAGGGTAAAAAAATCCGGTTGCAATATCGCTTTTTAGTCAACGAATTTATTGTGCACAAAAACGAATTTATACTTTTAGGTGAAGCGTTTTATCCCGTTTACAAATCAATGGATCGTGGTTATATGGGTGGAGGATTAGCACCAGGAGGGGTAGTGTTTGATGGCTATAAATACACCCACGCGGTAATTATTGGCTTTGATCAAAATGGGGAATTGCAGTGGGATAATAGCTTCGAAATAAATGATGTCAAATCTTTTACACTTGAACAATTTGTCAGGATTGACATTCAGCAAAACAAAATCGTTCTCTTTTATCTCTTTAATAACAAACTGCGGTACAAAGTCATTCAAAATAACCAGTTATTAGAACAGGTTGAATACGATACCACAGGTCTGAGCAGCCAGTATTTTAACGATGAAGAAGGCCTTGCCTCCCTAGACTACTGGTATGACGGCCATTTTACTGCATCAGGCACAAAGCAAACTTCATATCGAAGATGGGGAAAGCAAAGCCGTAGAGTTTTCTTTGTTACCAAATTAAGCAATCGATAAGTTTGGTCGTGATAAATCTGCTATATTTGCCATCGGCTTATGCAGAAGAAACTCATCCTCGACTCCGACCTTCTTGACATTACCCTTAGCCGTCTTTGCCAGCAGCTTATTGAAAATCATCAGTCTTTTGAAGAAAGTGTAATTCTTGGCCTCCAGCCACGGGGTATATTTCTGGCCGAGATCATTCACAAAAAGCTGGAAAAACTTATCCGAAAAGATATTCCGATGGGATACCTGGATGCCACCTTTCATCGGGATGACTTTCGCAGAAGAGAAATACCCGTAAAAGCAAGCGAAGTAAGAATACCCTTTATCATAGAGGGAAAGAAAGTTATTTTGGTTGATGATGTGCTGTTTACCGGGCGAACCGTACGGGCTGCCCTGGATGCCATGATCGCCTTTGGCCGACCGGCAAAAGTTGAACTCCTCGTTCTTATTGACCGAAGGCATAACCGCGACCTGCCCATTGCCCCCGATTATGTAGGTCGGACAGTAAATACGCTTTCAACGCAAAAAGTATTAGTTGAATTAGAAGCCCAAGGGCATGAACAAAATAAAATCTGGTTGATAAATAATAAGGATTAGCATGTCTAAATTAAGTCAAAAGCATCTTCTGGGAATAAAAGATATAACACCTCAGGACATTCAATTGATTTTTGAAACAGCCGATACCTTTAAAGATGTTCTAAACCGACCCATTAAAAAAGTTCCTTCCCTGCGCGACATCACCATTGCCAATATCTTTTTTGAAAACTCTACCCGCACGCGGTTATCATTTGAACTCGCGGAAAAAAGACTGTCAGCCGACATTGTAAATTTTTCGGCCTCCACCAGTTCAGTAAAAAAGGGGGAGACCCTGCTGGACACAGTCAATAACATTCTGGCCATGAAAGTAGATATGGTGGTGATGCGCCATGCCAGTCCCGGTGCACCCCATTACCTGGCCCGACACATCAAAGCGAATATCGTTAATGCAGGTGATGGTACGCACGAGCACCCCACGCAAGCATTACTGGATGCCTATTCCATTCGCGAAAAACTGGGAGATGTTACAGGTAAAAAAGTTGCCATTATTGGTGATATTCTTCACTCGCGCGTAGCCCTCTCCAACATTTTTGCGCTCCAGAAGTTAGGCGCCAAAGTTATGGTATGTGGGCCGCCTACCCTGCTTCCAAAATTTATTGCTCAAACTGGTGTACAGGCTGAAACCGATGTGCGAAAAGCACTCGAATGGTGTGACGTAGCCAACGTATTGCGCATACAATTGGAGCGGCAGCAAATCAAATATTTTCCATCCCTGCGGGAATATGCCCTCTACTACGGTATTACTAAAAAAATGCTGGACGACTTGAAGAAACCAATTGTTTTGATGCACCCGGGGCCTATAAATCGCGGAGTTGAACTCAGTAGCGATGCAGCCGACTCACAGCATGCCATAATCCTGGATCAGGTAGAAAATGGGGTTGCCATTCGAATGGCCGTACTTTATTTGCTGGCGGGCTCAGCCAACTAGTTAATTCTTTTAACAATTCCTGTTTTTCATACATCGGCAAGCCCAACGGGCAGTTTTTCTTAACTTTGCCCACTAGCTTAATGTACCTCCATGCACTACTACAACTCTATTATTGAAACCATTGGAAATACTCCCCTGATTAAACTCAACAAAATTTTCAAAGGAGTACCCGGCACGTACCTGGCTAAAGTTGAATACTTCAATCCGGGAAATTCCATGAAAGACAGAATGGCCATAAAAATGGTAGAGGATGCAGAAGCGGCCGGCTTGCTTAAACCAGGCGGAACAATTATTGAAGGTACTTCCGGAAATACCGGCATGGGGCTGGCGCTTGCCGCATGTGCCAAAGGTTATCGTTGCATCTTCACAATGGCTGATAAACAATCGCAGGAAAAAATAAATATTCTGAAAGCCGTAGGCGCAGAGGTTGTTGTTTGCCCCACAAATGTTGAGCCTGACGATCCGCGTTCATACTATTCTGTAGCACGAAAACTAAACAAGGAAATACCAAATTCCTTTTATCCAAATCAATACGATAACCCATCAAACACAAAAGCACATTACGAAACAACCGGACCTGAAATATGGAAGCAAACTGAAGGTAAGATTACCCATTACATTGCTACCGTAGGAACCGGTGGTTCCATGTGTGGTACTGCTAAATTCCTTAAAGAGCAAAACCCAGCCATAGTTTCTGTCGGTATTGATACCTACGGTTCTGTCTTTAAAAAGTACAAAGAGACCGGAATTTTTGATGAGAATGAAATTTACCCGTACCTGACAGAAGGGTTTGGAGAGGACATACTCCCGAAGAATGTAAACTTTGATGTGATCGACTTATTCATCAAAGTTACCGATAAGGATGGCGCGTTAATGACACGCAGACTGGCCCGTGAAGAAGGAATGTTTGTGGGTTGGTCATGCGGCTCAGCCGTACATGGCGCACTGGAATATGCACGGGAGAATATGAAGAAAGATGATGTAGCGGTTATTCTGCTGCCAGATCATGGTACACGCTACCTGGCCAAAGTATATAACGATCAATGGATGAAAGACCACGGCTTTTTAGAAACCAAAACATTCAGTACAAAGGCCAGGGATATCATTAGTACGCGTAATGGAAAGGAAGCACTCGTTACCGTGCAACCTAAAGCAAAGATTAGTGAAGTTATCCTCATGATGAACCGTGAAGGCATTGATCAGATACCCGTTACTGAGAATGATCAATTTATTGGCAGTGTAAGCGCTTCCAGCCTGCTTGAAAAGATGATTGAAGATCCTCAGCTTCGTGAAAAAGTAGTGGGTGATGTAATGGACAAGCCTATGCTTTTTGTAGCACCTGATAGTACACTGGATGTACTGTCATCCCTGCTAAATAATAAAGAGAATAAAGCTGTGCTTATCAGGGATGAAGCACAACGTGTTCATATTATTACCCAACACGACCTGTTACGGGCAATGTCCAGCTAACAGGCGAGTTAAATGAATATGGCGAGGGGCTGGATTACAATTGCGCTGATTTGCTGGGTTATTCTGCAGGTAACATATGCTCAAACACCTTTACCCGACAGTCTTTCACGGTTTTCGAAAATTCCGCAAGACAGCAACTATGTAATTGCATTAAATAAACTTGCCACCGATGTGTTGCGTCATAATCCAATTGCTTCCAGAAGAATTGGGCAACATGTTTCTGAAATAGCACGTGCCATACAGTTTACAAAAGGATATGCCCGCGCGCTTACCGTAATCGGAAATTCGTATTGGTCGGAAGGCGTGTTTGAACTGGCTCAGGAATATTATTTTCTGGCTGCACGCGAATACCAGGTTGCTGGCGATTCCGTAGGTTGGGGGCAGACCTACAATAATATAGGTGAAGTTTATAAGCGCCTGGGGGAACCCCAAAAAGCCCTTGAGTTTTTGTTACATTCTATCGAGTTAAAAAAGAAAGACCTAACTACCCGGGCCATAACCTACTATAACATTGGTGAACTTTACTACGGCATCGGTGATTTAAAAACGGCAGTAACATATTTTGAAAATTCGTTATCACAGGCTCTCCGCGATAATAACAAGCGGGTTATTGCTTACAATTATATGGGTTTTGGATTGGTTAACCTGAAGCAGAAAAAGTACGAAAGCGCTTTGGATTATTTCGTTAGAGCTGAAAAAATCCTGAAGGAAATTGGTGAAATACGAATGCTTATTTTGGTCTATCATCACCTCACCGATACCTACCGGAAACTCAAACTTTTTGAACGAGCCGAACGCTACCTGAACCTGGCTAATGAAATGGCAGCCTTCATAAAAGCAACTGATCTTATGGTAGTGAATTACTCTAAGAAAGCCGAACTTGATTCCGCTCGCGGTGATTATGCCAAAGCATTACAAAATCTGTACCGGTACAATACATTAAAAGACAGTGTGTACAACCTGAACAAAGCGGAACAAATTGCCCGCTTACAAATGGTTTATCAAACAGAGATGCAGGAAGCGGAAAACCGACAACTAAGATTTGAGAAAAATTTCAGGGAAGTCAGGCTGAGGCAACAACAACAGATTATCATTGCCATTACCATTGGTCTTCTGATAGCCGGGATTTTAGCCTGGGTACTACTGGTACAACGAAGAAGAATTTTAACCGTAAATGCCCTGCTCAAAAGTAAGAACGATGAAATTCAAAGTCAGAAAATGGCTATTGAATTACAGGCTTCAACCCTGAAAAAACTCAATGAAGATCTTCAGGAACTGAACAAAAATCTTGAAACAAGAATTGATGAAAGAACCCGTCAACTTACGCTTCAAAATCAGAAATTAACCGAGTATACGTTTGTAAATGCACACAAACTAAGAGCACCGGTGGCTAGTGTGCTGGGTTTGATAAGCCTTATGCACCAAGCCGATGCAAACGAAAAGGAAATTATTTACCAACACCTTAAAACCTGTGCCGAACAGTTGGATACTATTACCCGGGAAATCAGCCGCACACTGGAAGCCGGCATAATAGAAAATGAATAAGCCCTCTCGCAAGGGCTTTATTCTTTTAGTTTTCAAGAATTTCAATCTCTACGCGCACATTATTTTGTGCCTGGGTGTGCAATTTATCAACAACAGGTTTTTTTCCGCCCCATGCCTTAACGTGCATACGTTTGGCTTCAATGCCATTGGCTAGCAAATAATCACGAATAACTTCTGCCCGTTCCTGCGATAATTTCTTGGCTGATCCAAACCCTTCTTTGGTATCGTTTAATGAAAAAAAGTTGTCTGATTTTTCACTCTTTGAAATAATCTTGCCTGCTGCATTGCCATTTGTATGGCCGTGTATCTTAATCTTATACTTAGGATTTTCATTGAGCATTTCCAAAAGGCTATTCACCTCCCAGCGTGATTCAGGACGCATAACGCCCGCATCTTTAAAGAAGTATACATTATACATAACCGCGATATCGCCCTTCTGTAACCTTACCAGATCAAATGGAACAACAATGGAATTGTTATCCATACTAACTCCCTCCCCTTCCGGATTATTAAAATTAATATCCTTTTGCGTTTTGCGATAGCCAAATACTTCACAGATAAGCGAAACATTGCCCGATGTGTTTCCTGGTGATACTACACGAACAGCTTTATTGCCTTCATAGGTTCCAAGCTTTTTGATGCGCTCCGCATCAATTACATCTACATCACCGGTAATAGCTTCTTGGTTATCTGCGCGATACAATTTAAAGAAGAAACTTCTCGCCTTATCATCGATAACACCGGCCTGTTGATTTTGACTACTACTTAACTCCTGCGTAACTACAGCTTCTTTTTCATCTTCTAACACTGGAGTTAACTCAATTTCCTCTCCTGCCTCTGAACGTTTAGTAACAAGCGAAGCCAGAGACTGATTGGCCGGTGTATCCGCAACCGGAATAGTTTCAATATTTTTTCGGGTTACCGGATTGATATCTTTTCCTGAAGAAGTTGCTGTGGCATCTCCACCCAATGGGCCGCTGTATACCCAGGTATCATTATAAGGCGAGCTACCTTGCAATTTCAAGGCTTCTTCAATTGCTTGCCTTTTATCATTCGTCTTCAGAATGTAAACATAGTACAGGTTACGCGAGGGGTTAATCTCATACTTAACCGTGAACTCTTTTGATGCCTGATTGGAAAATTTTATGGCGTTCTTTTTAATCTCAAATGCGCCAATTACCACATAATTAGGGTATTGCGGATCGGGCATCTGACCAGGGGCTTTAAATGCTGACTGAATAATCAGTAAACCTAGTAAGGCAAAAAAATAGCACTTCTTCATATTGACAGGGTTTATTAACAGGTACAAAGGTATACCATGTTAAATTTATAATTAATTAAATCAATTTAAAACCTTACATATCAGATATTTATCACTTTGATACAACTTCAAAGTGAATCTCAAGGGTTTCTCCGGAATCATCGACCAAGGTCAGCAGGTGCCTTCCCTCGCCTGGATTCAGCGAAAATCGATGACTTTTGAGGGTATTTCCTATGTATTCATCATTCAAATGCCAAAAAACCACAGCCTTAGGATTTCGATGGGCTAGCTCAAAAACGGAATTTCCCGGGGTACCGTCCAAGTCCCGTGGTATAAAAAGTCGGGTGTTTTGTTTTGGATAAACCATCTCCATGGCCCTCAAAGCCGTAATGGCCTCACAGCCAGGCTTAAATGGGGGCAATATTTTATACGAAATATTACGGATCCTGAAATAATGCTCTTGGATAGGAGGCAATACAAACCAGTTGCTTTCCACCATTTTATCCTCTGTTTCACAGTTCAGGTGTACGCGGTACCGCTTATCCAAGGTTAGGTGAATTTTTTTATGCTGCGAACACGACCTTACCGCAAGGCCCTTTGGACTTATCCAGGTGGTGTCGGCCTTTTCACAATACTCACCCATGCGAAAACCACTTTTTGAACATACCAGTATCTGCTCCATTTCCAGGTAGGGCTGCTGAAACCAAGCATTACCCTGAAGCTGAGAAAAAATATCAAACATGATGGGGGCGGCTGTTTCCGTACCGGTGAGGCCTGGCCTGCCTTCTCCATCGGCATTGCCTACCCACACCCCCACAGCATATTGCGGAGTAATGCCAACAGCCCAACCATCGCGAAAGCCAAAACTGGTACCGGTTTTCCAGGCTATTTTTTTTGCACTGTAAAAGTTACGCCAGCCCGACTCTTCGCCTGGTCGGTATACTTCTTTTAACACATCAATAGTTTGGTAGATTGCCGAAGCGCTTATCAAACCCGATGGCCCAAGACGGGCTGTTGACACTCTCTCGTCATGAGTTTGAATGTAAGATGGACTTTGATAATCTGCATTGGTGTACTTCAGGTTTTCAGACCGCGTAAAATACCGATTTAAAACGCGTGCCATAGAGGCGTACATACCGGTGATGTCCCATAACTTTCCTTCGGCACCTCCCAATATCAAAGCAAGGCCGTAGTGATCGGGAAGTCTGTTCAAAGTAGTCATGCCGACATCTTTTAACAAGGAATGAAATTTTTCATAACGATACTGCTGAAGCATATAAACGGCCGGAATATTTAGCGAACGAATTAATGCTTTGTCGGCAGGTACAGCGCCATCAAACTCACGCTTAAAGTTTTTCGGGGCAAAGCCATTAATCACTGTTGGAACGTCCGG
Source organism: Flammeovirgaceae bacterium UBA5585 (assembly GCA_002425185.1). Taxonomy (GTDB): domain Bacteria; phylum Bacteroidota; class Bacteroidia; order Cytophagales; family Cyclobacteriaceae; genus UBA2336. The sequence goes on from DILT01000009.1 coordinate 92,393, forward strand.
TACCAGTGTAGTCTGCAAAATCTTTCCTTCATCGAGCATGGCTGCAAACAGAAATGGTTTTAAAATGCTTCCAGTACTTCTGGGTGAGCTTATAATATCCACTTCTTCACCATGATAACCCGAATGATCGGCCTGTGTATTGCCTACGTAAGCCACAACATTTCCGGTTTCAACTTCCAATACCAACGCTGCAGCATTATAGATTTGATTGCCGGCAAGTTGCTTGTAATGATCATCAATGATTTGCTCCGCCCTGCGTTGTATACTTGCCTCCAATGTTGAACGCACCCTTGTTTGTTCCAGTCCATCACGCGTTATGCGTTGAATCAAATGACGTGCATGACGTGGTAAGGATGTTGGCTCATCCGGTATTTGCTCTTCTTTGGCTAACTGGCAGCTAGCTTGATCAAATACACCAGCCTGTTGAAGCTTGTCGAGCAGGGCATTGCGTTTTGCCAATAACCGCTCTCTATTTTTACCCGGATGGATCAGTGAGGGTGAATTCGGCAACACGGCAAGCAAGGCTGCCTCCGCCCAGGAAAGTTCATCTACATCACGACCGAAATAACGCCAGCAAGCAGCTTCAAGCCCTACCACATTGCCACCAAACGGTGCATGTGAAGCATACAAAGCCAGTATTTCATCCTTTGAATAGCTAAACTCCAGTCGGGTGGCCAGTACTATTTCAATAAGTTTTTCACCATATGTCCTTCCCTTTCCCTTTCGGGATAACCGGATAACCTGCATGGTGATGGTGCTTCCGCCACTAACTACTTTACCAGCTTGCAGATTCTGCCGGATTGCCCGGGCGAAAGCGCGAGCATCAATTCCCCAATGACTAGTAAACCGCTTATCTTCATAATGAATCAGTGCCTGCTTAAATTTATCAGGTACGGTATCCAATTGCGGGAATCGCCACTGACCGTCCCTGGCGATGGTTGCTGCCAGCAACTCTCCTTTGCGATCCTCAAGCACGGTACAGTATGGATCATGGAATAATTTATCGGGTAATAAAAAATAATAGATGATTGAGGCAACAACCAATACACCGCCTCCAACAATTTTCTTTTTTCGGGAGAATGTCATTTACGGAAGTCGGTTGGCATGACGCGATGCCAAAAGCCATTTCTTATGCTTAAATACATATACTTCGGTATAGAGCAAACGCAAATCGAAAGCATTGCCATTATTAATGCCTGAGAACTTACCCGTACCCGTAACAATTGCTGCATTTTTATATAACCTGACTTGCGCGTTTTCAATCTGCACATCACCATACACCAACTTACCCGACCTAAGGTCTTCCAAAACATCCTGCTTGGATTCGGCCCAGCCATTGGAGTGGATATACATCAGATCATCATCAAGAACGAGGTTGAGTGAATCTACCTGTTTATTGATCAGCCAGACAAATTTGCGTTGCGAGAGATCCAGTATTTCTTTTTGCCTTGCCGTTTGAGCAGTTGAGGTGTGGGTAATAAAAATTAATAAAAAGAATTTAATCGCGCAGAATACGCTGATTTTCACTGATGATCTAAAAACCATAATCCATTCGTCTTTTAAAATAAACACTGATGTATTGTGTCAACCTTTGGTGATTTAGTGCTTTGGTGGCAAAAGGAACATAAATTATTCGGCCACAAAAACACTAAAACACCAAACACGCACCAAGTCCACAACAACTTCTAAATTCCAGAAGCCTTCACCACCTCAACAACCTGTCCTTTTCTGCGGCCATAAATTGATCGGTCGTACATAGCCTCACAACTTACAGCCGGCAAATAATAGGTTCCCACATAGCTAGCCGTAAGCATCACCTGAAACGTTTTTCGCTGGTTCGCCCCTAAATCAAAATAGGTATAAACACGATCATCGCGGATATCCTGATAGGTAGGCACATCACCGCCAAGCCTGCTCTCGGCCTCATCTAACCGTAAGTTGTTAATTTCCCATCCCGAAGGAAAAATCTGATTCAACGCCAGATTCTTGTAAGTACCTCGCATCCCGGGGTTAGAAACCGTAACGGAAGCAATAAACTCTTTGCCTTGTTCCAATTTCGCAGGATCTATCATCCTGCCATCAACATCGGTGTAGGTAATGGTCAGGTTTAGATTATTGAACTCTTCCGTTTCTTCTCCACGGGCGGGAATTCCCTCAGCGATCAACCGCACATACAACGTACCGCCACTTTCACTTACTACTTTTAATGCATTTGATTTTACTCCGTCTACCTGAATAGGTACTTGCGCGATCGGCAACTCAGTACTTGCTGTTGCATCTTTGCCGTTGTAGGAGTAATTGAACTTCAATACCCCGCGTTTTTCCGTGCCCGCAAAAGCGCCAACCGATTTTAAACACCACGCTACTGTTTGGGTACTCATCCAGTAAGATGCGTTACTCAAAGAAGCTGAGATATCTTTCAGGAGTTCAAAACCTTTCGTACGATCCCCTAACAATACCAATGTTTCCAGGATGATCGCCTTATCACGCAAATCCGATCCATACGTATACGCCATTTCCTGGTAAGGTTTTACCGTGGTTGAGATGTTGGTCACCAAACTTTTTGCCGCTTCCGGCTGACCGGCTTTGGCATAGGCAGCCGCCAACATCCACGCTGCGGTAGAGGGCAGGTTGGTTTGCTCACGCAACCTGTTCATGGCACCCAGTTCAGGATCGCCCGCAAGGGCCAATGAATATAAACGATAGGCTTGTATCAATTCACTGCTGTAAGCTTCCTGATTTCTTCGCCAGGCTTGTGCTTTTGTGCGTTGATATTTTTTCCAGCGTTTTACCATATCGTTCGGAACGAGGTAGCCTTTGGCTTCTGCCTCCACGAGAAAATGTCCGGCATAGGTTGTCGACCAACTGTCGGCATTTTCGGCACCGGGCCAATACCCAAAGCCACCATCGCGTTGATGGAACGAATTCAAGCGCTCAATTCCTGCCTTAACATTTGACTGAATCATGGCTCGCTCGCCATCTGTCAGCACCTTTACCTGATCCACGTAGAGTTGCGGAAACACAGAGGAAGTTGTCTGCTCAATGCAACCATAGGGATATTGCAACAAGTATTGCATGCGCTGACCAAGGTTAATCGGGGGCAACGAAGAAACTTCCAGCGTTGCGGTGTTCGTGCCCGCCATGCCCGCTCCGGTAACATTAACACTCCAGGTTTTGCCGGCTTCCAAAATAGCTTCCTGAACTTTACTAACCGGGGGGTTAGGGTTACGAATTTCAATTTCAATAACATCACTGGCCCTGAAGTTTCCGGAAGTGGCAATCACCTCAACTTTTCCAACACCAAGCGTTCCTAAGACCGAGAGATCAAATTCAATGGTTTGGTCAGCTCCAGTCATGTTTACCGTTTGTGAACTTTCGCGCAACTGTAGAGGTCCTGTTGTTTTAACCTCAACTTTTACATTTCGGATATTTTTATCCATTGTAAAAAGTGTTACCGGTAGTTTCAGCTTTTCTTCAGGGCCTAACACCCTCGGCAATGTAGCCAGCACCATTAACGGCTTGCGTACCGGTGTTGCCTTTTCAGCAGAGCCATACGCGCCTTCGTATCCCGCTACCACCATTGTTTTAACAGAACCAATGTATTGTGGCATAATAAATTTATGCTCATTGCTTCCACCGGTTAGGGTGAACGGACCAAAAAACTTAACAACCGCCTTAAATCGATTGGCTTTTGCATCGTCTTCTTTGGCGGCCATTAAGGCCATATCGCCACCCACGGCAAGCAGTCGCTCAATGCGACCGCCAAAAGCACCCATCACGTTATCATATAAGTCCCATGTTTTTACACCCAGTGCTTCGCGCGAATAGAAACGCTTCCATGGGTCAGGAGTTTTAAAACGGGTTAGATCAAGCAAGCCTTCGTCAACCATCGCCAGCGTGTAAGTCATTTTACGTTTCGACTTTTCTGAAACTTTTATTACGACTTCCTGACCGGGCTCCAACACATCAGGCATGGTGATGATTGGCTCCAGATGTGTTTGCGGGTCTTCAACACCAATAGGAATAACACCGTACATCCGGATGGGCGAATCGTTAATGGTTTGTGCATGAGGTTGAATTAAAGATACATGAACAAAAATGTTCGGGGTCATGTCCTTTGTAATGGTGAAGTTGAAGGGTGTGTCGCCTTGTTTGGTGTCTACCCAATAGCTTTCAATCACACGGCTTCCGTTTTCTATACTAACCAACGCACGGCTCGTACCACTACCGGGTATTACCACAGTTGCTTTTTCACCAATGGTGTAAGCAGGCTTATCGGATGAAAAAGCGAGCATCGTTGCACCTTCGCTGCCACCACGTGCGCGACCTGCCCAACCCGGCCAATCGATATAAACAATTTTAGCTGTGCTGTGACCCGAAATTGGATCTACCGCTTTAACAAGATAGCGGCCCCATTCGGGGTACTTGATTTTAAAGTTCCACTGGCCTTTGCCGTTTACTGTGCGGATGGTGCCCTTACTCACCAACGTGGCGTAATAATCACTCATGTACACCGGGCTTTCTTCACTTGTATCCCACCATGAACGCGAACGAAGTTTGTGAATGGAAACTTCTACGCGATCCCGTGAAACCGGATTGCCATCAGCATCAATAGTAACAACATCCACCGTATGCGTAGTGTCGGTAAGTAACATACCGCGCGCCTTATCCCCCAACGGCAACCGGATGCCGGTAAAGGATTGGTAAGGATAATACGGAATACTAAAACGATCTACTGAGAAGTTACCGCTCTCTTCGAAAACTTTTCCACGAATTAAAGCATTAAGCGCCCCTGGGGCAGAAGTGGCAGGCTCCAGCGAAAAATTAACCCGGGCATTTCCTTCGCTATCGGTGTAGCCACTGAAGATCGTTTGGGCTTCGCTGTAAAATTCCTTTGATGGATCCTCAAACGTATAATCAGGATACTTTGAAAATTTAGTTTCTGCTTTGGTGAGCAACACTTCAAATTCAGCCAACAGGTTTTTACCCGGGGCACCATGCAGCCAGTTTACATTCAGGTTACCCGATATATTGTTTGTGCCCGCTGTGATCTTCTCCACACCAAAATCCAGGTTTATTTTTAATCGGTTCGGTTTTACTGTTTCAATTTTAACCGACTGGGTAAATTCTGTTCCCCCAACTTTTACCCGTGCAGTCCAGTTGCCGGTGGGTGCATCGGATGCCGTAACTGAAGCAAATTTGTAAAAACCATTTACACTGCCTGAACGCACCAGTCGGCTGGTAACCTGGCCTTGCGGGTTTTGAAGCTCAAATACTACCGGGTGTGAGGCAGGGATAAGTTTCAACTTATCTTCCAGCATAAAGGTTAAGAAAAGCGAATCGCCAGGCCGCCATACGCCCCGCTCACCATAGATAAATCCTTTCAGGCCTTTGTTTACTCGTTCACCGCCAACATCAAAACTGCTTAGTGATAATGACTCACCATCGGGCAACCGTAAGTAGCCGCGTTGCGAACCACTTTTTGCTACAAGAGCGAATGGCGTTTCTTTTGAACTAATAACAGCTTTGCCATCATTTCCGGTAGAGGCCGTTCCAATAAGTTGGTGCTGATAATCGTAAAGCTCAAGCGTTACACCTGAAAGCGGCTGAGTAGTTTTTAAATCGTTAACAAATAGGATGGTGCTGCCATCGCCCCCGCGCTTGGCGATAAGGCCAAGATCGGAAGCAATAATATTTTTTTTGATGTTGCGCTGGCCGGTATAGTATGATGAATGACACGGGTTATCACGTTCTTGCCAATCGTAGTCATAATCATAGTAGTAATCTTCATACGAATCCCAATAGCTGTATTCATTCTCCCCACCCGACCAATCTTCTTCGGCTTCAAATGCCGATGTCGATGAGTCTTCGCCTTCATTACAAGTCAATGTTGTATACGCCTTCTTGATGTTGATCCTCACCTGGTAGATGGCGCCCGGCTCGGCATTGATCATCGTGGCCAGGTCCAGGGTGAACCTATTCCATTTTCCCAAATCAGTTACACCGGAATTTTCCAGTGAAATAATTTTCTTTAAAACAGGTTTTCCTACTCTACGCAATTCGGAATTTCCATCATAGTTATTTACTTGTAAGAACTGAACAATGTTGTTTTCAAAGATTCTTACAATTTGAACTTCAACCATTTTCAGGTTAACGGCTTCAAACGGAAGTATCAACCCATCGGAACTGGGTAAAATGTTTCCTTTCCCCGTAAATCGAACAGCCGGTTTTAATTCCTCAAACTGAACATCAAAGCTGGCGCCTTCTTTCATCCGGAAATTCAAAATGTTGCGGATGCCGGCTTCGATAGTCATGGTCTTGCTTCCGGTTTGTCGCACCGAAGGATACACCCTTACCTCGTTGTCGCGTACTTCGTAATCCAGACTGGAAAGACCGCTTATGCGGATCAATCCATCAAGGTTTTGCTTTTCGCTGAGCGGATCGGAAAATTGAACGACAACATGTTGCGTTGATCCCTGGTCGACCCGCACGTTCATCACTTTAAAATCGCTGAGGGCAGGGATTTCAATTTCCTGACTGGTGGACTGGCTGATGCCGATGCTTTCACCATTGATGGCAACAATAACTTTGCTGGCTTCTTCCTTGCGGGTTACTTCTTCAATAATAAAAGTGTGTTGTTTCCCCTCACCCCCATGGCTCCAGTTCACGGAAAGGGATTTGCCCTCTTGCTGCGCACTGAGTGCTTTTTCGATTGCCGTTGCATCGGCATAATCGGATGTATACAAAACGCCTTCAATTTTCTGGCGGGTGAGTTCCGTTTTTACATAGGGCTTTACATTATCAATAGTTACCTCATAGTTCTGGGGCATCACCTGAAAGGAGTAAACGAAATTCGATAGTGTGGAGGGCACATCCATCAATCGCGACAAATTGAAATTTACTTCGTAGCGCTGCCCGGATACCAGGCGCCCTTCAGGCCTGAACTCCACAGTATTCTTATCGATCCAAATAGTTTTTCCCTTTATGGCCGGACTGAACGTGAACAATTTTGCCCTGGCTTCCGCGCCTACAGCAGCGTCATCAACAGCCTCATTCACTAAAACAATACGTATGGTGGATACCGAACTGACTACCCCTGAGGTGTAGGATGAAATATGCTCGGCAAAAGCAGGGTTGAGAAAACCTTTAGGCTCTCGTGTGCCTTTGCTGGTGATACCATAAAACAACGCAGCGGCAAATACGCCCAAACCGACCACAACAATGGCGATCTTTTTCCAGGGAAGGTTCTTCATAGAGGAAAGGGATTAAGGAAAGGAAATTTCCGAAAAATTAACGGAGAATCACCGCACAGTGGTATTAATTCTTGCGTAAACTTTTTTGAGATAAAAATCAGGCAAAAAAATTAACCACAAAGTGGCACAAAGAAGACACAGAGTCCTCAAAGGAAGCCTGCGTGAACTTTGTGAAACCTTAGTGGCCTCCGTGGTTCTGGATTTTATTAACAGACTCCGGTTTTTTGATGATTTAACAGGTCAAAAAAGGTCATAGTGATTACCTTTGCCACAACTTAAAAAAGCTGTAAACCATGGAAGAAGTTCTTCAAAAAATCTATTTCAATAACACCGTACAGGATTATGCCATTGCCACGGGGGTTATTGTGGGCGGCATTCTGTTACTGAGGCTTTTCCGCAACAACCTCCTTAACCGCTTAAAGGCTTTCTCCGAAAAAACAGACAATAAAATTGACGATTATATTGTTGCGGGTATTGAACGGTTTGGCCTGCCTATCCTGAATTACGCAATCGTTTATTGGGGTGTTCATTACCTGAACCTTTCCGACCGCATCTCACGCCTGGTTACCGTAGCTACAGCCGTGGTTATAGTATACTTTGTTATCCGAATTATCCTTACCGTAATCCGCAAAGCGTTAGAAACGCATGTAGGGAAGCAGGAGAATGGTGAAGCCAAGTTGAAGCAGATTACCGGCATAATGGTGGTGATTAACATTGCCGTGTGGGCGCTTGGTGCTGTTTTTCTTTTCGACAACCTGGGCTATGATGTTACGGCTATTATTACCGGCCTGGGTATTGGCGGTATTGCCATTGCGTTGGCCGCTCAAAATATTTTAGGCGACTTGTTCAATTACTTTGTGATCTTTTTCGATCGGCCGTTTGAGGTTGGCGATTTTATTGTAGTGGATGATAAACGGGGAACGGTAGAATATATCGGTATAAAAACAACCCGCATAAAAAGCATTTCCGGAGAGCAACTGGTAATCTCCAACAGTAACTTAACAGGTTCACGCATCCATAATTTCAGAAGGCTGGAAAAAAGAAGGGCGCTGTTTAACATTGGTGTGGTGTATGGAACACCGCTCGAAAAACTGAAACGCATACCGGAGATCATTACAAAGATTGTTGAAAGTGAACCCCTAACCACACCCGACCGTGTTCACTTTGCTATGTATGGCGACTTTAGCCTGAACTTTGAAGTGGTCTTCTTTGTAGAAAGCTCAGACTATAAACAATATATGGACATCATTCAGGATGTGAACTTTCAGATTTACGAGGCTTTTGAAAAAGAAGCGATTGAGTTTGCCTATCCTACACAGACAATACATTTACATAAGTCAGCGTAGTGTACGATTATTTGCACACCACTCCATCCACATAATTGACAATCACATCCAACTTGGTTGCGGTGTCGCTGCCGAGAAAATCTTTTATGTCGGTTAGTTTAATGGTGCTTTTATAAGCTTCCAAAAAAGGAATAGAAAGGGGTGTATACGACCAATGCCAGCGTTCTTCTTCATAGCCGGTGCGGCCGTTTACTTTGGAGGTGTAGGGCTGACAGAAACCATACTCGTGCGCATGGGCATTGAGCCATTCATAAATTTTTAATCCTTCACCGGAATCAAAGTATTCGTTGTTCAAATCATTCAAGTCCATATCGGTACCCCAATGATGGCGCGAGGTACCCGGCATGGAGGAAAACAATAAAATCTTTTTCGCCCGGTCGGCTTCATTTTTAATGGAGGCTTCCGCCATCCACTTTCGTTCCCATATTGCCTTTTGCTGGAAATAATTGCGTGTAGCCGAGATAATCACCAGGTTAACACCATCAGCTTTTGCTGCTTCGGCCATGCGGATAAACGCTTCGTAGGTTTCCTTACGCAGGTATGCGCCCTTAGCGGAACCGCCTGTATACTGATCATCCAACTGCACAAACCGGGCATCCTGGTGGGGGTTGAACTTGCCAAGCAGGTAGTTTTTGTCAACATCCTGAGCGGTAACAATTGCGCTAAGCAGGCTAAAACAGAACAGCATTAAAACGGGCTTCATAGGCTTGTTTTATTACAAAAAAGAAGCCTAAAGCTAAAACTTTACCGTAAATCAGGAAAATGGCAACTTTTCGATTAGCTACACCACAAAGCGCGCAAAGGTTGCACGAAGAACACCGAGATTGATCTGCTTACCTTTTTGAACTCCGTGTACACTTTGTGTTCTCTGTGGTAAAAAGAAAACCTAAACCTTCACATCAGCTTTATTCATGATTTTGGTTTGCACCTGTATGGATTCCTGGTGAACAAGTTTCAGCATTTCCCTTGAAAACTCTTCGCTTAAGCCCATGGCCAGACCCAATGCAACGCGTGTATGGATAATTTCTTCCCACCGGTTTACCTGTAGTATGGTAACCTGGTTCTCTTTTTTAAACTGACCAATCTTTTCAGAAATTTTCATACGTGCTGCAAACTTCTGCATGATCTCATCATCCAGCTGGTCGATCTGCTCGCGGAAAACACTTAACGAATCTTTCACATTTTTGTCATCAGGCGATGGTGTGCGCACCACCAATCCCTTCACAATTTTAGCCAGCACAGCCGGAGTTACCTGTTGTTTGGCATCACTCCACGCAGCATCGGGATTAATATGACTTTCAATCATTAATCCGGCCATATCCAGATCGAGCGCCTTTTGTGCAATGAATGGAATCAACTCACGTGTGCCGCAAATATGACTGGGGTCGCAAATAATATCCAGTTCAGGAATTCGTGTTTTTAGTTCAATGGCCAGGTCCCACATGGGTGCATTACGAAAGGGACCTTTTTCAAATGAAGAAAATCCACGGTGTATAGCAGCAAGTTTGGTAATGCCTGCTTTATTCAAGCGCTCAAGCGCACCAATCCATAATTCCAGATCAGGGTTAACCGGATTCTTTACCAACACCGGCACATCAACGCCTTTCAAGGCATCAGCAATTTCCTGAACGGAAAATGGATTCACGGTTGATCGGGCCCCTACCCACAGTATATCAACGCCAAGTTTCAAACAGGCTTCTACATGCGCAGCATTCGCCACTTCGGTTGCTACGGGCAAACCTGTTTCCTTCTTTGCTTGTATGAGCCAGTTTAAACCTTCGAGCCCCATGCCTTCAAACTGGCCAGGGCGCGTGCGGGGCTTCCATATACCTGCGCGTAATACATGCACATTGCCCGTAGCTGCCAATTGTTTTGCTGTAGTGATTACTTGTTGCTCGGTTTCCGCACTGCAGGGCCCGCTGATGATTAACGGGTGGTGGGCGGTGGGCGCCCAGGTATTTATAGGTTCCAATTGTAGTTCCTTTTTCATAAATCTTAAATCGTGTTAGAGGTTTGTGTTATTTTAAGTGTTGTGCCATTTGCGTTTGCTAAATTCTTGTCGGGGGTTTTGCCTTCAACCCCGTCCAGTATTCTTCTGATGTGATTTGCTTCTGTCATAATTCGGTTAAGTTCTTTTGTATCCCGCTTCATCAGGTGGTATTGAAACCGCTGCAAGTGGATAATATACTCCTGCAGTGCCTGGCTCAGGTATTCCATGTTCTGTTCAAAAATGGGCGCCCACATACCCGGTGAACTTTTTGCGAGGCGAACGGTTGAAGCAAAACCACTACCCGCCAGGGCAAAAATATTTTTTTCATCTTTCTCAATATCCAAAACAGTTTGCCCCAATAAAAAGGAACTTACGTGCGACAAATGCGACACGTAAGCAACGTGTTTATCATGTTCTTCAGGCTGCATATAGATGACATTCATCTCCAGCGCAGCAAAAACTTTATACGCTACATCGAGGGCATGATCTGAAGATCGTTCACGCTCGCAAATAATCGTTGTTTTCCCGGTGAACAATCCCGAAAAGGCGGCATCGGGTCCGGAATTTTCTGTTCCGGCAATCGGGTGTGCCGCTACAAATTGTGAACGCTTGCGGTGATCGGTTATCGATTTACAAATCTTCGCCTTGGTTGAGCCAACATCCATTACCACCGTATTTGTTTTCACACTATCCAAAACAGACGGCAGTAAAGCGGCCAATGCATTTACCGGTATCGTAAGAATAATTAAGTCAGCTGAGGCAAAAGCAACATCTTCCGGTTCAATTCTGTCAACCAGGCCTCGCTCTAATGCACGCTGGCCATTATGAGGATTTAAATCAACACCAATTAGTTCGGTAGCAAAACCTGTTTTACGAAGATCAATCGCCATGGATCCACCGATCAATCCTAAACCAACTATCGTTACTTTCATGCGGCTATCGATTTAGAATTTATTGCAACAGAATTTTTCCACTTGGCAATACGCTGGAGTGCCTCTTTGAATTTTTCCGCTTTTGCGCAAAGTGAAATTCGTATGTAGCGTTTGCCCGCATCGCCAAAAACAAAACCCGGGGTGATGAACACTTTGGCTTCGTATAAAATTTTATCGATAAACACGTTTACATCATTAACGCTATCAGGAACTTTTGCCCACACAAATAAGCCAGACTGGTTAGATGAAAATGAGCAGTCCAACGTTTGCAGAATGGCATGTGCCAGCTTCCTTCTTTCGGAATAAACATTGTTTAATTCAACAAACCAATCTTCACTTTGCTTTAAGGCTTCAACGGCAGCATGCTGCAGACTTAGAAACATTCCGGAATCCATATTGCTGCGAACACGAAGCACCGCATCAATGTATTCCTTCTTTCCGGCAACCCAGCCTAAACGCCAGCCAGCCATGTTATGCGATTTACTTAACGAGTTCAGTTCAAGCGCTACCGCTTCTGCGCCATCAATAGAAAGTAAGCTCAACGGGTGATCGTTCAGGATCAGGCTGTAGGGATTGTCATTTACGATCAAAAAATTATGCTGATGCGCCAGTGCCACCAGTCTTTCAAGTTCGGCACGCGAAGCAATCCTGCCCGTAGGCATGTGTGGAAAATTAATCCACATGATTTTAACCTTTGAAAGATCCTGTTTGCTCAGTTCATCAAAATCAATGCCCCAATCGAGGTCTTCTTTTAATGCATATGTCCTCACCTTAGCACCCACGAGGGTAGTCACCGATGCATACGTAGGATAGCCCGGATCAGGAATCAGCACTTCATCTTCTTCATTCAAAAAAGCCATGCTAATGTGAAAAACACCCTCCTTCGAACCCATCAGGGGAAGGATCATGGTTTCCGGATTTAACTCAGTGCTATAAATCCGGGAATAAAATTCCGCAATGGCTTTCCGCAGATCGGGTACTCCCTTGTAATTCTGATAGCCATGATGGGCAGGATTTTGCGCGGAATTCATCAATGCCTTAATGGCGCCTGGTGCAGGCGCTAAATCCGGACTTCCAATTCCCAGGTTGATGATGGGAAAATCCGGAGTATCCAATGCACGCACTTCAGCCAGCTTTCTACTGAAGTAGTACTCCTCAACGTTATTAATTCTTCTTGCTGTTGTTATCATGTTACTATTCTTTCTCTAGGTGTACTCAATTCTTGCCTTCGTATATTCACCCAACACATTTAAATTTTTTACCTGGCGCAAAACCAATTTCAAAGCATCGTCATAGTTTTTTCTGCGCTTCCATTCCACATCCACATGAATGGAGTATTCATTGGGTTTGCCAATTACGGGGATAGATTGGATTTTGGTAAGGTTAATTTGATTGTTCTTTAACGTCATTAACGTATCAGCCAGGCTGCCCACTTCGTTAGCAACCTCAAAACTTAAAGAAGCCTTGTTGGCCTGTTTATTTTCCACAGACTTCCTGCTTAATATCAGAAAGCGAGTGAAATTTTTCTTGTGCGTTTCTATTCGTTTCTCCAAAATCTGCAGACCATACTTTTTTGCTGCCCATTCATTGGCAATGGCACCGGTATTTTTGAGCTTAAGCTCCTTAACCCGTTTAGCCGAAAGCGCGGTATCATCGCTTTCACGAACTTCAACCTGATGACCGTTGGAATTTAGCGCTTGGATAAATTCGGTACATTGGCGCAACGCCATAGGATGCGATTCAATACTTGTTATGTCGGCTAGCTTTACACCGGGTAGTACCAGTAAATGCATATGAATCGGTAAGTACAACTCTCCAATGATGTTGAAATGATACTGCTGCAGCAAAAAATAGTTTGGTAAGATGCTGCCTGCAATGGAGTTTTCTATTGCCATCACAGCAAAGTCGGACTTGCCCTTGGCCAGTGTTTCACACAATTGATGAAAGGTGAGGCACTCCACTACTTCAATGGACTGATTGAACCAGGTTTGGGCAGCCACTTCATGAAAGCTGGCGGTCAATCCTTGTATCGCTACCTTTAATTTCTTTCGCTTTGCCATTTTACTTGTATAGTCATAAAAAAAGTCCCGGCTATTCACCGGGACTTTCTGAGTTCTCTGTTATCGCTTACTTCAACAACATACCGCTACTCGTTCAAATCCCGGAAGGGCTTTAAAAAAGTAATAGTAAAACCAAAAATATGTGTTGAATCTTTTCATCTGCTCAATTCAATGCCCTAATAAAGATGAATTTATAATACCAACAAAATTTTTTGAAAATCTTTTTAACGACCTAATATTCGTTAGGCGGGTTGATGTGGACTGAAAGTAGGCGTATCTTTGATCAAAACACCTATTACAACCATGAAAAAGCTTGCCATCCTGCTTACTCCGATCCTTATATTAATTACCGCGTGTGGTCAGAAAAAGACAGAAGAAGATGCCAACAAGGTTCTGTACAACCAGGTGATGGATATCCATGATGAGGTGATGCCGAGTATCGATGAACTCCACAGGCTAAAAAAACAATTGACTGAAAAGATTGAAAACTCGCCTGACTTGGTGGAAGAAAAGCGCCAGGAGATCGAGCAAACCATTTTACTGATTGATTCAGCCAGCAAAGGCATGATGCGTTGGATGCGTGAGTTCAAGCCTGAGGAATACAAAGAAGGCGAACTGACCAAGTACCTGGAATCTGAAATGAAGCGTGTTCAAACGGTGAAAGAAGCCATGCAGGATGCGTTGGATAAAGGAAGAAAGACTACCCAGGAATAGCCATCAATATGTCTTCGTCATGTCTGAGGGAATGCAGATAATGAAATCTGCTGTATTCTTGTTGTCATCAGAAAGCTTATTGATATCCTCCTGCTCAACGGAATGAATCGTAACGATCTTCAGGTTTGGATTTGCCTTCTTTAAATACCAGTAGATACCTTCAAAGTTTTGTGAATGGTAGGCGCCATGATAATGGATAAAAATTCCTGTGGATAAATTTTGGAGTATAAAGTGCGCCATGGTAGCATCTTTAACCGCCTGGGCACGGGCAATATTCTCCGCATTGCCCGGAGTGCCATGACTGCCCATAGAACTGATCATGCTCTTATAACCCGGTAATTCCAAATCAATCCCGATGGGCAAAGGTGCAATGAACTGCTTTCCGCCATCTTGTATTGATGTGAGAGCATCAATACCTTTTCGTGAAACAAGATTGGCGTAGCGCCTGGGTACATTAGTGGCAATAGCCTTTAGTTTGTTCAACTTGGCAAATTCTATCAACGGTTTGTAATCATTTTTATAGTTATCCCAAACTTTGGCTTCATGTAGCAAGTGGCGTTCTTCAATGGTACCATTCAGATATTCGTCTAGTACCAATTGATTGTCAGCTTCAAACATTTCAAAGCCAAGAATCAATTTGGGGTTAATTTTAAAAAGATCCTTTGTAACCTGAAGCTGCAGCCAGTGGACGATGGCGTTATCATGCAGCTCACCAAACAGTACAATATCAGCTCTGCTGATTTCCACAATCATCTTTTGATAGTCAACCGGCTTGCCCTCTTTGGAAAACAACTTAAAGGCTGCCTTATCCTGTGCAAATGATGAGAGGCTGGCAAATAACACTAAAACTAAAATTCTGATCATAATGGATTTATCGCTTTTTGAAAATCTCAATTGTTGCCCGTTTGCATTTACCGCCAATTGGGGGATTAATTTTTGATATCCTGAGTTCAACGGAAAGTACTACGGGCAATTCACGCAGTATGTCGTCTACTATTTTTCCGGCAACGGTTTCAAGAAGTTTGGAGGGTTTCTCCATTTCGTCCTTAATGATCCGGAAAAGCGATTCATAATTAACGGTTCCCGATAAATCATCCTGAAAAGCTGCTTGAGTAAAATCCGTTTCAACGGCAATATCTACCTCAAACCAGTTTCCGGATTCGCGCTCATGCGGATACACGCCATGAAAGGCATGGAATTCAAGGCCTTCAAGCGCAACACGACCCGTCATCCAATCTCGTCAAAAAAGGAAGTTATTTTTCGGGTGTGGGTTTCAACCATTACGGTTTCCTGCTCAACCAGGAGGGCGGGTTCGGGCTTAGGTTCAGGTGCCACCGGCTCTGGAATAATAATCCGTTTGGGCTCTTCCGGTTTCTTGTACGCCTGTTGATGATCCGCATTGGGGAACACGGCTTTTTTAATTTCCATTCGGGCTTGCGATAAATGCTTATCGGCATCAAAACCTTTTTGATTATTTTGAATCCGCTCTACCCGCTCGATGCTATCCTGCGAAATTCGTTTTAGCTCTTGTAATAAATCATCGCGGGTGGATTCCAGTTTTTTATAATTCTCCACCATTCCCCGAAGCCGTTCTTCCATTTCAGCCAGTACCTGCTTGGCGCGTTGTTCAGCTTCATCAATGGTGTTACTGGCCTTCATTTTGGCTTCATTCAGCATAGCATCGGCCTTCAATTGTGATTCGCGTAAATGGAGGTCGGCTGCCTGACGTGCCTGTTCAATTACATGAGCGCCTGTATCTTCGGCTGTCTTAAGTGTTTTATATAAGGAACTCTCCACTTCCCGCAGTTTGGTGACTTCCTTTTCTGCGGCCTCGAGCTTAATTCGTAATTCCTTTCCTTCATCTACCAGACGCTCCCATTCTGACGAAAGGGTCATCAGGAAAGCATTTACTTCATCCTTATCATACCCGCGAAAATGCTTCTCGAAGGTTTTCTGCCGGATCTCAAGCGGTGTAATTTTCATTGTACTACGGGTTAAGTTTAAAAAATAGGAGCCGAAAAAAAATCAGGTATTCAGGCTCTCATTAAAATCTATATTCCACACGGAAATAGTCCGGTCATCGCTGGCACTCACCAATTGTCCGTGATGGCTCGTCCATAAAAGCTTGTTCACCGAGGTTCCATGGCCGGCATACCGACCCTTATCTATCACTTTCAACAACCTCAGCTCACGTAAGTCCCACACCTTTATGGACTTATCCATGCTACAAGTTACAAAATGTTTGGAATCAGGGCTAAATTCAATGTGATTTATTGCATACATATGGGCCACCACCTCTGTAACGGGTATGTAAGCGGCCCCCACATCCCATAGTTTCAGCCTGGCATCGCGCGATCCGCTCAACAGAAAATTGCCATCCGGAGTGTACCGTATGGTAAAAACCGAGTTAGCATGCGCAGCCCATTCATACTTCATGGTCAAGGTATCCGCATCAAATACCCGGATATAGCAATCGCTGTAGCCTACGGCTATTTCACCAGAGGCCTTATTGATGGCTATGGAGCGTGCACTTTTACCGGAGTGTTTTACTGCATTTGATATGATAAGGCTTTGCAAATCAAGTTCTGTTAATGTTCCTCCTCCATCGGCAATAAATAATCGCTGACCCAGCGATTGTATATCAAAAATGGCGGATTGTGTCATCTTTAACGAGCCGCCCGCCCGTTTATTCTTCCAGTCGACCAGGTGAATACCATCGTAATTGTGCCCTACAACTAACAGGCCGGACGGCTCCACATGCAAAGCGTAAATAGAATGGGGTAGCTTTGCGATCAACTCACCCTCCTCGGGATTTTCAAGGTTCCACAACACCACCATACCATCACCTGAACCACTAAAGAAAAGGTTGTGTCTATCGGCCTGCTGGAGTGTATAAATGGAATCGCGGTGCCCGGTGATATTGTGTACTCGCTTTACGTCAACCTTACTCATCGATTGGATAACTGATGCAAAGGTCTTAAAGTTTACACAAGTTTGTAGTAAAATTGTCTGATAAAGCAAAAATCCATGCCCCTGATTAATCAAGAAGTATATGAAACACGCATTTGGGGCCTGTGGAAAATTGAAGAGTCTGAAGAAACACTTCGGCAACTAACATCAGAAATCGGCCCGCAGGAAATCAACCATCCTGAAAAACGGTTAGAGCACCTGGCCGTTCGGGCATTGATAAAAAAAATATTACTGTCGTGGGGTGTGACCTTTGAAGGTTTAACTAAAAATGAGCATGGAAAGCCTTTCCTCAAAAACTTAAACTTACACGTTTCGCTCAGTCACTCCTTCCCCTATGTAACGGCCATTGTGGATACTGAAAAAACTGTTGGGATTGACCTGGAGCATAGCCGTGCCAAACTGTTAAAGATTGCTCCCCGCATGCTCCATGCCGCTGAACAAACGGATGCCGGATTGGATGTAGCTAAATTATGCGTTTATTGGTGCGCCAAGGAAGCCTTGCTAAAGGTGTATGGCAAAAAAGATTTGATTTTTGTCAAAAACTTACGAGTGGAGCCCTTTATTCTCAAAGAAAAGGGCAATTTAATTGGCCGGATTATTGTCAATACTACAGAAACAGCGGTTCCTTTACACTATCGATTGTTTGGGGATTTTGCAATAGTTTATAATCAATAGCCCTATGAGACTGGTTAGTTTAGTTCTGCTTTTCACCGGATGGGTTGCACAGGCCCAAACCCTTGAGAATTTTACATTGACGAATGCCACTGACAATAAAAAGATCTCTCTTTCATCGTATAGCGCATCGCCCGGTGTGGTCATTATTTTTACGAGCAATGCCTGCCCGTTTGATCGCCATTACACTGATCGAATTCTGAAACTTGCCGACAGCTATGCCGGAAAAATTCCGGTGGTGCTGATTAATGCGCATACCGATACTGAAGAATCCATTGAGGCCATGAAGGTACACGCTGCGCAACATAAGTTTACAATGCCTTACCTGGCGGATAAAGATCAGACTGTAGTAAATCAATTCAATGCACGAAAAAGCCCAGAAGCATTTTTGTTAAAAGTAAATAACGGAAAATTTACAATCGCTTATCGGGGTGCAATTGATGACAACGCACAATCGGCCAATGATGTAATCCATACTTACCTGAAAGATGCTATAGAACAATTACTGGCCGGACAAAAAATACAAACTACTGAAACACGACCCGTGGGCTGTAACTTGCGTAGAAATTAAACACCCAGGTCTGCACCATCAGCAATGATGAGCAACAACTCCTTCACTTCTTCGGCTTTTTCATGTTCTCCCATTTTGTCGAATGACATAATCAGGTTTCGTAAAACCCTGCGAATGATTTCGAGATTGGAGCATGACTCAAAAAAAGAAGCCTGTGGGGTAAGACGCAATTCGTGAATATAGTTTTCAATGTCTTGCCGCGAAAAAATCAATCCTTTATTAAAGGCATTGATATAAAACGAGTTTTTGCCATCCTCATAAATAAGCACGAATAAATTTGGCAGGTTAACACCAAACACCGGTAATTTTAATTTCTGTGCCACCATCATATAAATAACACAAAGTGAAATTGGGTTTCCCCTACGGGTTTCCAGTACCACATTAATCATGGAATTACCGGGCGAATGAAAGTTTTTGGTATTTGCTGTAAACTTGAGCTTGTTGAACAATACGCCATTCAGCACTTTAACCTGATCAAACGGGTATAAGTCGGGTTTAAACTCAAGCCACGCCTCATAGTAAATCTGTTCAAGATCTTGCTTTAATTTTTCCAGTTCCAGATCCGGATATTGATAGGTAGCAATCAGCCAGAGTCCGGTAAGCAAATCCTGATCCTCACTCGCGTACCAATCCTTAACCCGTTGTTTGATTAATTCATATTGCAAATCGTGAATAAGGCCTTCAATTTTTTGCTGCACCTGTGGATTAAAACTGTTCTCCCACTGCTGCTCCAGGTAAGGGATGATTTCTTTGCCCAGCGAACGAATTTTATCGGTAACATGCGATACCACCTGGTCATCATCATCATCCAGTAACGATACGAGCGCTTTTAATTCCTTCTCATTCATCATGTTTGAATAACACCAACATTAAAACGTTCCACAGGTGCATGATTGGCTGCCTCAATACCCATGGATATAACCTTGCGGGTCTCGAGCGGATCGATTACACCATCTATCCACAAACGGGCGGCCGCGTAATAGGGACTTAACTGATCGTTATACCTATCGGTAATTTCCTTAAGCAATGAACTTTCCTCCTCTTTGGTAATTTCCTTGCCTTGTGATTTTAATGCATTGACACGAATTTGAAGCAATGTTTTAGCTGCCGATGCTCCGCTCATCACAGCTATTTGTGCTGACGGCCACGCAAAAATCAAACGTGGATCGTAAGCCTTGCCGCACATGGCGTAATTACCGGCACCATACGAATTACCGATAATGATGGTGAACTTTGGTACCGTGGAGTTGGCCATGGCATTTACCATTTTGGCGCCATCTTTAATAATACCACCGTGCTCAGCTTTGCTGCCCACCATAAAACCGCTTACATCCTGTATGAACAATAAAGGAATTTTACGCTGGTTGCAATTCATAATGAACCGCGCGGCTTTATCCGCTGAGTCGGAGTAGATTACTCCACCCATTTGCATTTCGCCTTTTTTGGTTTTAACCACTTTGCGTTGATTGGCAATAATGCCTACAGCCCAGCCATCAATTCGCGCGGTTCCACAAACAATGGTTTTTCCATACAAGGCCTTGTACTCATCAAATTCAGAATTGTCAACCAAACGGTTAATAATGTCTAAAGTATCGTACGGCTTAACGCGATCAGATGGGAAGAGTCCATAAATTTCAGCGGGATCTTCTTTCGGAGGTCTTGAATCCGTGCGATCAAAGCCGGCCTTCTCAAAGTGTCCCATCTTATTAAACAACGACCGGATATAATCGAGGCAAGCCTTATCGTTAGGAAACTTGTTATCGGTTACACCCGATATTTCACAATGCGTAGTGGCTCCGCCTAATGCTTCATTGTCGATATCTTCACCAATGGCGGCTTTTACCAGGTATGATCCTGCCAGAAAAATAGATCCTGTTTTATCAACAATCATCGCTTCATCCGACATGATGGGTAAATAGGCGCCTCCGGCAACGCAACTTCCCATGATAGCAGCAATCTGTACAATACCCATAGAGGACATCTTTGCATTGTTCCTGAACTGCCTTCCAAAATGTTCTTTATCTGGAAATATTTCATCCTGCATGGGCAGAAAAACACCCGCACTATCTACCAGGTAAACCACTGGCAAGCGGTTTTCCATGGCAATCTCTTGTATCCTTAAATTTTTTTTTGCCGTTATCGGAAACCAGGCACCGGCTTTTACCGTGGCATCATTGGCCACAATTACGCATTGTCTTCCGTGAATGTACCCGATGCCGGCAACCACACCGGCTGAAGGGCAACCTCCATACTCAAGGTACATGCCCTCACCGGTGAATAAACCGATCTCTAAAAATTCAGATCCCTTGTCAGTAAGGTATTGAATGCGCTCCCGCGCGGTGAGTTTACCTTTTTGGTGTTGCTCGTCTATTTTCTTTTGTCCTCCACCCAGCCTGGTCTTTGCTTCTTTACTGTGCAACTGCTGTACGAGTTGCTTATACCGATCTTCATTTTTATTGAACTCCAGATCCTTCTCGGGCATGGTACGGTTATTAGATAGATAAATTAATCTTCTTTGCGCTGTTTGTCTAAATCGCGCTGAATCTTCTTTTGACTCTTGCCTAGCGGAGCCATGAAGTGCTTAGGATTACTGTTAAAGTGCTTGGCGAGGGAGTCAATGGAAAGTAGCATCTTGTTAAGATTGACGTACAGTGAATCTTCCGTCATCAACTTACTCACCGTATTATCGCCTTTACTGAATTGGCCAAGCGTTTCATTTAACTTGGCTAATGTTTGTTTGATTTTTGTTAGTGTTTCATTGACTTCCACTGATTTTAACGAGTCGGAAATCGTTTTAAAATTTTGCAGGGTTGGATCCAGGTGACGCAGCGTGCGGTTTACATTGGCCGTTAAATACTTTATGCTATCCGAAAGACCGGTAATGGTACGATTGGCATTATCAACGGTGGAATTTATTTTACCTGGTGTTTCTTTAAAGTCATCAAAGATGCCATCAATCTTTTGGGAATTCCTCGCCAGGTTATCCAGAATGGTGTTTAGTTTTCGCAAGGTAGATTGGAGGTTATCGGCAACCGGGGCTGCGCTTTCTTCGAGAAAAGCAGTAATACCTTTTGCAACTGAAGAATGTAAGGTGTCCTTTGGTTTTAACGGCTCTGTAACCCGCCCTACCGAAAGTTGTATAAATTTTGTACCCAGAAAATCACCGTTCAAAATCGCTTCAGAAGAGTCGCCCAACATAACATATGAATCAATTTCAAGTTCTACCACCACCCTTCTTTTCGCTTGCTGAATTTGTATTTTGCTGACACGACCAACCGACACACCACTCAGGTAAACCTGGTTAGATGGCATGAGTTGATCAACATTATCATAGATGGCGTAATACTTTTTTCGTGAAGAGAAAAAATCAATGCCCTTTAAAAAGTTGAAGCCAAGATAAAGCAACACCAGCGACACGACCATAAACAGGCCAACGCGTACTTCTTTCGATATTGTCATGGGGTACAGTTGATGCGTAACGAATTCAAGGCCTAATTTAGAGATTTTACCTTGTTTTTATAATCGCGGATAGCCCGGAATATGGCAGAAGCGATATACTCCTGAACCTGTGCATCACTTAATTCCTTCTCTTCTTTGGTATTGGAGAGGTAGCCTATCTCGATTAGTACGGCCGGCATGGCGGTTTCCCATAATACCTGAAAGCCTGCCTGTTTAACCCCCCTGCTCTTGCGGCCAGCCTTATCGCCAAATTGTTTTTCTACCAGGTCAGCAAAATAAATACTGGATTCGTGGTTAGCCGATTGGGTCAGGCTGAACAGTATATAGGACTCGGGCGATTTGGGATCAAAACCCTGGTATTTCTCTTCATAATTTTCTTCCAGTAAAATCACGGAGTTCTCCCGCATGGCTACCTCAAGACTTTCCTGCGATTTATGTAAACCCAGCACATAGGTTTCTGTTCCGAAAATGGATTGCCTGCGTT
Source organism: Flammeovirgaceae bacterium UBA5585 (assembly GCA_002425185.1). GTDB lineage: Bacteria > Bacteroidota > Bacteroidia > Cytophagales > Cyclobacteriaceae > UBA2336. The sequence continues at coordinate 114,844 of DILT01000009.1, forward strand.
GATCAGGGGTATTTTCAGGCAGGGAGTTGGCGTGGATGGAAATAAATAAATCAGCATGGTTATCATTAGCCACTTTTGCCCTTTCCTTTAAGCCGATTGTAATGTCGGTTTTGCGGGTGTACACCACCTTTACATCGGGCATATTTTTTTCTAGTATCTCGCCTAGCTTTAAGCCCAGCTTCAGGGTTATATCCTTTTCTTTAGTAAACTTACCAAATGTACCGGGTTGCGTGCCGCCATGGCCGGGATCAATGCATACCGTAAATTTCCTGGAGGCTCCATTTTGACTGCTATTCTGAGCAGAAGAATCGAAGTTTAGCAAGGTTATTGCTAACGAAAGAAAGACCAATCCTATATTCCTCACGGGCAGTACGATGTTCAGGCGATTTGCAATACCTTTGGGCAAAGTTGTGAATTTTTCACCAAAAGCTAAAAACCTGGCCATCAATACCCTTAGTGTGCGGTTCGTTTTCATTTTTTTTCTCCTCATTTTCTTTCTGGGTACGGCCACTCGGGCCTGGTCACAACGCGGTACTTTAAAAGACAGTACAAACACTGCTGTACTTTCCGATACGATCAAAAACCCTGCCGACACGCTACCACCAAAAAAAGGTGATATCGAAACGACTATTAAATACACAGCACGCGATTCCATCAATAGCAGTGTGGATGGCCAGATGATATGGCTTTATGGTGATGCTAAAATTGTTTATGGAACAATTGAACTGGAAGCCGAGGAGATTACTATTGATTATGCCAACAGCACGTTAACAGCTCATGGCATACGGGATTCGCTGGGCCGTAGAGTCGGCTACCCCATTTTCAAAAACGGATCCGAACTTTACGAGACAAAAGATATTACCTACAATTTTAAAACCGGACGTGCGCGTATCTCAGAAGTTGTAACACAACAAGGTGAGGGCTATCTGCATGGCGATGTTGTTTACAAAAATGAGAAAAATGAATTGCTGAGCGTTCGCAACCGCTACACCACCTGCAACCTGGAACATCCGCACTTTGAGATTCGCTCTACCAAAACGAAAGCCATTCCCAACGATAAAATTGTTTCCGGACCCTTCTATCTTCAATTCAATGATATACCACTTTATCCGTTTGGCTTTTTGTTTGGTATGTTCCCCGCAAAACAGGAAAGCACTTCGGGTATTTTATTTCCTTCCTATGGAGAAGATCGGCTGCGGGGATTTAACCTGAGGGGTTTGGGTTATTTTTTAGATGCCAGCGAATATGTAAAGCTTTCCGTTCGGGCCGACTTATATTCCAAAGGAGATTACGTGCTCTACTTTGATGCACCCTATAACTGGCGGTATCACTTCACCGGTGGCTTCAACTTCAGCTTTTCCAAAACCAATACCTCTTCACAGATAGAATCTCCCAACATAACCAACGACTTTAGCGTGCGGTGGAACCACTCGCCCCAAACAAAGGGAACGGGTAGATTCTCTGCTTCCGTGAGTGCAGCCTCCAGCTCATACAACCGAAACAATAACCTCAACTTTGGTGCACCCGGCAGCATTAATACACCCGGGTTCAACAACACCAGCAGGAAAATGAACTCCAATATATCCTACAACAAAACTTTTAAAGGCACACCCTTTAGCATGGGTATAAACATGAGCCACAACCAGGATTTAGTTACACAACAGGTTGATTTAACAGCACCAACCCTTACCGTAAACATGCGCAACCTGTACCCCTTTCAACGAAAAGACGGGACGCCCACCAAGCTAGATAATTTCTCATTGGGGTATAGCATGACCGCTACCAACCGCATAACGAACAACCTTGGCAGAATAGGTAGCGATGCTGTTCAGGACAGTATTGCGCCATTCACCTTTACTAATTTATCTACCTTCATTGAAAATGGCAGGAATGGAATCCGTCATGCTATTCCCATTTCCTATTCCTTTAAAGCCTTCCGCTACTTCACCGTTTCACCTTCAGTGTCCTACGAGGAGAAATGGTATTTTGAAAAATTGAATTGGGAATACCAACTTATTAACAACAGGCCTACTTTGGTTGCCACCGATACCATCCGTGGATTTAATCGAATTGCCAATTACAGTTTCAGCACCGGTTTCAATACGCGTATCTACGGAACCTATTTTTTTAAACGCGGTAATGTAAAAGCCATTCGCCATGTAGTAAACCCCAACATTTCCATTGGCTATACGCCCGACTTTACCCGGTACGATAATTACTTTCAGGCGATAGAACAAAATGGAAAAACAATTTACCAATCCCGCCATCAGGGCGCTGTTTATGGCGGCTCTACCACCGGCAGAAGCGGGTCGATTGGGCTTGGGCTTGGTAACACATTGGAGATGAAGGTAAAATCAGCGAAAGATACGGTAGCCAGAAAAGTGAGTTTATTAAATAGTTTGTCGCTGGGTACATCGTATAATATTATTGCCGATTCCTTTAAGCTTGCTCCGATTTCCATTGCTGCCAATACGAATATTCTCGACAACCTGATTAATATCAACATTGCATCCACCCTGGATCCGTATGCCTATATCACAGTACTCGATCCCGAAGGCGTTCCTGTCAGAAACATAAACGGCACCATACGGGAAAGAAGAATAGACCAATTGGCCATGAAAGGTGGAAAGCTGGGAAGAATTACTTCCGCCACACTGGCGATGGGGTCAAACCTGAATCCTAAAGCGCGCGAGGCCAACCAGGATACTCGCGAGCGGATTGCGGGTTCGAACATGCCCGAACAGGAAAAGCAATACTTTCTGGCTAACCCCGACACCTATATTGATTTCAATATTCCGTGGAGCCTGCAACTTAATTATAGCTTATCTTACTCCAAGCCAATCAATTCCGATGTCCGCATTTCACAATCATTACAGTTCTCAGGCGATATGTCACTTTCAGAAAAATGGAAAATTACTTTTAACTCAGGTTTTGATTTTGAAAACAAGGAGTTTACCACCACCAATATTGGCGTAACACGCGACCTGCATTGCTGGACCATGAACTTCAACTGGGGACCTTTCGGAAGGTTTACGTACTACAATTTCCGCATAGCGGTGAAAGCTTCCGTACTTCAGGATTTAAAACTGGAGCGCAGGAAGCCTTTCCTCGACAGCCTCCGGTAAAGTTTACGCTAACCAACCCTCCACTTCTTCCATGGTAGGGTTTTTAACATCCTCCAACTTCATCTTTTTTCGTAGTCCGCAAACATCGTTAAAAAGTTTAGAAGCCTTCATGGATTTTAATTGTTCAACTGATTGAACACCCATTTTTTGAAGGATCGGGTAAAGCTCTTTGCGGATACCCAACTGTTCGGCATCGCGTTCTGTAAATACTCCGCCCTGCTTCTCCGGTTTCATTTGCGGAAAAAACAAAACATCCTGTATGGAAGGTGAGTTCGTCATAATCATGCACAACCGGTCGATGCCCACACCCAGGCCTGCTGTTGGTGGCATGCCAAACTCAAGGGCACGAAGAAAATCTTCATCCAGGGTCATGGCTTCTTCATCGCCACGTTTGCCCAGTTCCAGTTGTTCTTCAAAACGCTTACGCTGATCGATTGGATCGTTCAACTCGGAAAAGGCGTTACAGATTTCTTTTCCATTGCAAATAGCTTCAAATCGTTCAACCAATCCGGGTTTGTTTCTGTGCTTTTTGGCCAGTGGCGACATTTCTACCGGGTAATCCATGATGAAGGTGGGCTGAATAAGCAAGGGCTCACACTTCTCACCGAAGATCGCATCAATCAGTTTCCCCTTACCCATAGTTTCATCTACCGGAACATGAAGCCTGGTACACGTTTCGCGCAAGGTAACTTCATCCATAGCCGAAATATCTACACCAGTAAAATGCTGTATCGCTTCAAACATGGTAAAGCGTTTCCAGGGCCTGCGAAAATCAATTTCATGTTCGCCTACTTTTACTTTGGTGGTGCCGTGTAAATCGAGAGCAACTTTTTCAATCATCTCTTCCACCAGGTCCATCATCCAGAAATAATCTTTGTAGGCTACGTACAACTCCACTTGCGTAAACTCCGGATTGTGAAACCGCGACATACCTTCATTGCGAAAGTCTTTCGAGAATTCATACACGCCATTATAACCACCAACAATCAAACGCTTCAAATAAAGTTCGTTGGCAATACGCAGGTACAGTGTCATGTCCAGTGTATTGTGGTGCGTTTTAAAAGGGCGCGCGGCTGCCCCGCCATAAAGCGGTTGTAATACCGGAGTTTCTACTTCCAGGTAAGCCTTGTCGTTCAGGTACTGGCGCATGGAGTTAACCAGCCTGGTACGTTTCACAAAGGTATCGCGCACTTCAGGGTTAACAATCAAATCCACATAGCGCATGCGGTAGCGTTGTTCCGGATCGCTGAAAGCATCGTGCTTGTGCACCACCCCTTGCTCATCGGTGGTTTCCTTCACCACTGGTAAAGGGCGCAACGACTTTGAAAGAATTCTTAAATCAGTTACATGAATTGAAATCTCTCCGGTTTGTGTTGTAAATCCGTAGCCTTTCACCCCAACGATGTCACCAATATCAATAAGCTTTTTAAATACGGTGTTGTATAAAGTCTTATCCTCACCCGGGCATATGTCGTCCCTGCGGATGTAAATTTGAATACGGCCCGTTTCATCCTGCAGTTCAGCAAAGGAAGCCGAGCCCATAATTCTGCGGCTCATAATGCGGCCGGCAATAGCGATTTGACGATAGTCGCTTTTGTGCCGCTCATAGTTTTCAAGAATCTCGGCAGCTGAAGCATTCACTTCAAAAAGCTCTGCCGGGTAGGGATCAATGCCCAGTTTTTCCAATTCTTCTTTCGCCTGCCTGCGTATGATTTCCTGCTCACTTAATTGCATTTCTCAATTATTTCCGGCAAAAATAAGGGAAATAACGGGCTAAGAAACCCTATTACTGTAATATGGATTATATTTACAATTCATAAATATTAAACACAATGGCCACCTTCACCAGTACCCTTCCTGACAACCTGCTCAAGCAACTCGCGGAAAAGGCCAAATCACTCTCTGTGCCCAAAAACAAACTCATTGAAAATGCCCTGCGACTATACCTTGAACACCTTGAAAAGGCTGAGTACAGTAAATCGTACCGGCAAGCAGCAACGGATAAGGATTTGCTTACCCTGGCTGAGGAAGGTATGGAGGATTACCTGAATCAGTTAGAAAGATGAAGCAGGGAGAAATCTGGATTACCGACCTTAACCCCATAAAGGGCAGTGAGCAGGCCGGTAAGCGTCCTGTGGTAATCATAAGCGGAAATTTACTCAACCAACATTTGAATGTGGTGATTGCTGCTCCACTAACAACTAAGATTAATCGTTACAAAGGCAATCCGGTTTTAAAACCAACTAAAACCAATGGCTTATTGGAGGAATCTGAAATACTGGTTTTTCACATACGATCGATTTCAAAAGAAAGATTTATCCAAAAATTAGGAAACATTGAAAAAGATCAACTGGCTATGATCATCAAAACACTTCAGGATATATTAAAATATTAACACTACTCCTTTTTGAACCGATACCGGATGCCCCAGCTTCCGCGCAAGATAAGGTCATCGGTAACAAAGGGTGTTAATTCAATGTGGAAGCCGAGTTTCTTACGCTCAAAAGGATAAAAATTGAAGCCCACAGGAAACACCAAACTTTCGTAATAAAAATTTAAACCACCACCTACATAAAATGAATAATCAGGCTTCGCCAGTATGTTAAAATTAATTACACCCTCAAGTTGCTCAATGTCCCAATAAACATCTGTTAAAATCCGTAACTCCGGCCGCAGCCTTTCCTTAAACTCGTAGTTAAAACTTATAAATGGTATTTCAGATTGATGATAGGCTACACCAAACTGGGCGAAGGAAATAGCCGGAAGCATAAATATGCAGAGGAGTAAAACGAATCGCATAACTTTTTAAATTACTTTTTATTCAATAAAACCCAAATCGGTAGGTTGTCATAAGAAAGAAGCCGTAATAATTATCGAAGGAATAAACACTGACCATGATTGACGTGGATATGTTTTCGTTTCGCTTATAAGGCCACTGGTCTTGCCAACCACACTCTTTAGCAAGTTTATACGTGTGTCGGTTGTGCGGCTTGCTAATGTGTGTGGCGGTCAACAGAGCAAGTGTCTTCAAATTTAGTCTTACTACCTTATGCTTCCTTAATGATTGCTTTATCTATTTGGGTCATAATTGACTTTCCTTTTGCGAAAAGCCAGGTCACTTGACTGGAAACCTATGCGCACCTGAAACCTTTGTGGGTAAAGATGATTTTGTGTCTGGTTGTTTAGGTTGTATAATGCTGTCATTGTCATGTACAACTTTGGGTGAATCAGGAATCTTCGACCTGCTCCAATAAAGTAGTTTCCATTCCATCTATCCTTCTCCGTTTGTTCAACTGAATTTCCTGAAGCACCTGTTATTTCTCCTTCCAAATAAGCATACCATGATTTCAAAATATCATAGTTCAGAAATGTTTTGAATGCAGTATTTTTAGGTGAGACATACCAGCTATGTTTGATTGAATCCGAAAATGTAATGCGGTAATTCATACCGGCACCAACAAAGAAGCGCGAGGTGAACTTGTAACCTATTTGTGGTGAAAGGTCAAGTGATAAAGGTTTCGTGCTGACTACGTTAAAAGTGCCACCAATTACTAATCGTTCAAACAAGGACTTTCCCTCCAATGAGGTGCGCTTCGTTGCATCATTTAAGTTATTCGTGTTGGAGAACATTCTGTACTTTGATAGTAATTTACTTACTTTTTGACTTGCTTCTTCAAGTTTCTCAGGATTCTCAGCAAAATAATCTAGCGCCTTTTCAGCGACCTTATCCTTACCATTTTGAATAAGGCTGTCTTTGTTTTGGTTTAGGTCAAACTTGTCTTTGTACTGCATTAAGTCACCATTTAGTTCAACAAACTTATTGACATTATTGGTTAGATAACCTGCCCCTGCTTTTTCAGCCAGTTGTTTTTCAGTTATCTTAGCAGAGTAATCAAGCAATTCTTGCGGGTTTCTAAAAATACCTTTTATAGAATCAATGCCGGGAAATTTTTGAGAGAGTTCATGCCAATTCAAAGAGTCAGGATAGTCACTGTATTGCTGTTCAAGGATATCAAAGTTTGGGTTTTGCTGTATCTTAGCTAACGTAAGATTCCTAATGGTTTCACTTGCAATACTCCTCAGACTATCGTTTTTACTTGTATCATTCAAAATTGCAGTCCAGTTTCTCAGCAGGCTATTTATACTATCTTGAGACTGAGATTCAGGAATAAATTCCTTGCTTGAAAGCTTTCTTATTAATTTATCCTGTTTACGTGATGCCCGCATTAAACTATCCCATGATTTTCTTTCCTTTTTATTGAGTTGCTTAAGGTGTTTTGCACTGTCCTTAGCGTAATATTTATAGAATTTTTTAATCCGATTATGACCTGATTCAATTTTGGAGAGTTTCTTTTGATGGATTGTTGAGAGGTTGACATTAAATGATTGGGCAAAACCTGACATCGTAAAAATTAATAGCGCTATTGTAACTTTAACTCTTAGCATACCATCAGAAGTTTAAATGTAAACCCATACTTATACTTTTTTGGAATACGGATAGGCCTGATGTCTCTTCTATATCTGTGCCCGAGCCACCAAATTTTATCAGATTGCGACCACTTAGTGAAAGGATCGCATCTTGTGATGTCTTGCCTACAAACAGCATGTTAGGAAGTCGTATTCCAATAGAGATGTCCCGGAGTTTTGTAAATGAGGTGTCCGTAAAACCTGTGTTACTGTCGTATCCAGTATAATTAGTAACCGATTCAATCAGCGCAGTCAGCACAACAGATTTAAACTTTAATTGATTAAACCAACCCACACGTAAAAATGGTTTACTCGTTGCACCTTCACCATTTCTTTCATAAAATCTGGAGCGTGTTTGGGAAAGTACTAAGCCTGTTTCAAAAGGAAGCGAGGCTTTGTTTATGGGTTTAAACCGTATATCTGCTTCCCACCCTGCATTCAAGTATTTCTCTATAGCAAGAATTACAAACTCTGGCAAAGCATAGCTCTCCTGGTTTTGAAAGTAATTTACGGTAAACAATAAGTGAGAGTCTAAAAAACCAGCATCCAAGCCTATTTCAAAATTTTTTACTTCGTATGGGTTCTGCTTATTGATGGGAAGGGAATAGTAATCCGTATTCAAAACAGGATAGTTATTGAATGCCACAACTGTATGTTTACCCAAACTAGTCCTGACTTTTCCAAAATTCATTACTGATTTACCCATTAGTTTACTAAAGAGAAAAGAGGAAGAAATAGAATAGGCAGTTGCTTGATCTCCATCATTATTGTCCTGATTATGCGTCCCACTTTTATAGTGAGAGGATATTACGAAAACATCCTGATAACTAACGGATGCCTGTGCGATAAAAGCTGGATTTACATCTCTCCATGTTGTCTTGTTTTCTAGTTCTCCTAATGGAGGGCCATATCGAGATTGAAACTGCTTAATATCTTGTTGAGCGTATTGAAGACCAGTAAATGCTGAAAGTGAGAGATTTTTCCTTACCTGCTTAGAGCCGGTAAGGAAAAAACTGGCTAGTTTACGGGAATTTGTGGTTGCTGTTGACAGCCCCCAATCAGTGCCCGTTCTTTCTGTATTCGAATTATAATGACTAAGCGTGAGTTGTGATGTTACAGCAAGCCAGTTGGTAAACTTATACCGGGCGATAAGATTGCCATTCGTGAAAAAATCAGAGGCCGTTTCATTTGTATCAGTAGTGCCCGGTCGGCCTGAAGCCGGGACAGTATCGTCAAACCGGCTATACCTGCCATCCACGAACATGCGTACATCAAACTTCTCGCTGGCTACAAGTCCTGTATTCAATTTCAGATTGTGGATATATGGCTCACCATACGATTGAAAAAATTTCTTTTGTAGCGTGTATGAGACCCGTGTATCAACGGCTCCAAAATCCTGGCTGTAGGCAAACGCATTAGCGATATACCATTCACCATTTTTGTCGGGTTGTCCAGCTGGTGCATTGGGTACTTCATCCCAACCTCTCGTTGCGTATGCACTGAATTCAAAAAGAGGTTCCACAACACCTTCACCTGTTTTACTGGTTAATACGAAGGCTCCGCTATTTACTCCACCCAGGAAATTCAGGGCATTGGTGTTGCTGAATGCAGAGATAGACGAAAAATCAAAGGTGTTCAGGTTAAGGTAATTGCCAATATTATTGTTGAAGGGAACGCCATCAATAATGAGCAGCGCATCGTTCACAAATGGAAAAGGCCCTGTGCGCAGACCGGATGCATTGGCAGAAGGTGCATACGAGGGAATAGTAAGCCCCGGAATTTGCCCACGCAAGACATTAAAAATATTCACACCCGAAGAAAACCGGAGTATATCCGCATCCTCAATTTTTTTGATGTAACTGCCCGAAGACCTGATCTCCTGTTCAAAGTAAGGAGTTACTGCAATTGATATGCGCTGAGCGCTATCTGGTAACGCTATGCGTACAGAATCTTGTGCATAAGATAAAGTTGAGAACGTTACGACTAAGGCAGTTATCAAATGGGGAATTTTCATAACTTATCAAGGCATGTAGATGCCGCACTACGGTTTAATATTGATGTATTCTGTTTTGCCGGGTAAAAATGGCGGGTTTCCGTTTACCCACTCTTCTACTTCCAAAACTTTACTTGTTAGCCGGAAGATCTTAAAATCAACATCGGGAGGCGTACAAGGCGGCCCGCCAACAGGCTGCACACAAGTGCCAAATCCGGTCAAATCAAGTATGTTTCCATCAACAAAAGCCCATGCACCTTCCTTCATACTGGAAGTTGTGCCACTAAGTGAAAAATAAACATCCTCACGCGCGTAAGTGCCATCGGCACTGAATATTATGGTAGTGTTTTTTTTCACCGGGTTATCCTTGTACTCATATTGCCAGATACCAAGGGTGAGTTGGGAATTGTCAATCTTTATTTCGTCATCCGAGCAGGAGGCTAGCAACACAATTGCTGCTACGTAACAGCGAATTTTTATCAAGGCCTGGCTATGTGATTGGGGTGTATAGTTCATATTCAAAAATTTATGGCACTACTGTTTCATATAGATAAGTATTTATGTTGATCTGTTCAATGATAAAGTCTTTATTGAAGTTATCATTGCTGACAAATAATATCCCCAGTCAAAGTGTCCATTATTTTTGTTCTATTTCGTCTATTAAGTCAACAATAAACTTACCTTCAGACTTTGATATTGGTAAAACTTTTAATGGTGAGCGAAAATACAACACATTGCAGGATGAGTACTTATTAGAGTCCGAAAGTTCACATAAGCAATAAATAGCTGAAATTTTGTAAACAACTACCCTCTTTTCGCTTTTACTAATTAAATGAGACTTTTTCCTGTTATTCCTCAATACAGCCAAGTTATCTACATTGTATACCGATAAAAGACTATCTAGATTACCATACTTAGTCAAACTTGAAAATTGATGCATTCCGTAAAAGCCAACTTTCTTCTCTAAACAACATGCTGCCAGTTCAAGTCCACTATACTTTATCCAAACAGGAATAACAAAATAACTATGCTTAGTTATGAATTCTGCATCACAAATCTTTATAGTATCAGAATAAGGGTATTGCTTCGATAGGAAATAGCTCTTACTGTAATCTTTAAAATCTTTTGACAATTCTTCAATGACCAAATATTGTTGAGAATTGGAAACAAAACTTAAAGTAATTAGAAGCTGTAAGAATAGATACTTCTTCATGATCAAAAAAATTAATTTTTAATTGTGTAATCTAAATGACTAGCTCTCGGTATATACTCTCTCAATTTATCTATGATTTCATTATTAAACCATGGCGTTTTAAAGGGTCTTCCAAGAAGACCACCCAGATCATGATGTAGCTGCTCTGTATCTCTACCAGGCTGTCTATAATTGCCTAGCATAAAATGTAATTTCTCATGGTAAGTGGCTGGGATTTTAGTACAGGTTAAAATTAGAGTTTTTAACTTTAACTAATCTAAAATCCGTATGAAAAAGACAAGATTTACCGAAGCCCAGATCATTGGGATTTTAAACGAGCAGGAACAAGGGTAAGTGGCTGGGATTTTAGTA
>DILT01000004.1 GCA_002425185.1 Flammeovirgaceae bacterium UBA5585
TTGAAATGTAGTTTGGTTTTACTAACTTCGTTTCGCACACGTTGGACGAATACGGCTTCGATAACCGCAGGCGTCATAAACCCAAAACGTTGGTGGCCATAGTTCAAGGACGACATGACAGAGAAACAGCGACAAAGACTAAGAGACAAAATTGAAAAGATAAAGCGGACATTGACTGCTGAGAAACGTAGACTTGGATGCTTTGACGACAGCCGAGGACTTCGCTACGTACCGACTGAATTGTATGTGAAACTTGGTGACTTTAAAGCAGGACTAAAATATTTGAAGTGGTTCGACAAGAACTTTCCAGACGACAGTGGATTTCCTGAATTCCTTTTTGAGTCGACCATTATTTTGTTCAAAACCGACAATATTAAAAAGGCAGAAGAAAAAGCTCTTAAGACTTATTTTTCAAACACATTTCTATTCGACAAGTATTTTTTAAGAGAGTCCGAATCACTTGACAAAATCACTAATTCAAATACACAAGAACTGGACTGGCTTAAAGACTTTCATTTAACGCATGACCAAGACGACTTACTAGAATTTAGTGATTGGCTGAACAAGTTTACAAAGACTGAAAAATTCAAACGAACGGTTGACGAGTTTAACGAAATAAAAAAAGAACTTGAAACGGAACCAGTTGGACAAAGAAGATCTCAGCTTGTAAATCGACTGTACAATCTGATTTAAAAGAGATTGAGATAGAACTACGGCCACCAACAGCAGCTATTTGCAATTGCGGGGTTTGGTGTTAATTTAAAGTTTATGTTTCAAAATGTAGTTCGGTCACGGGGGACAATTTTACAACAGGTCGGCTTTAACATTCCGCTGCGCTCCATTATAAGCCCTCCTACTCCCGCAACTAAATAAACACAAAACGTTGTGCACCATGCCGCGCGGACAAAATTCCGTGCTTCGAACATTGGCACTTTTGCTTGCCGCACATTCCCACGAGACACCAAAGCAAGCAAAAGAGCCAAACTTTACTCTGACAAATAATAATAGCGAAAAAGATTAGCTTCTTAGTTCAATACTTTTAAATTCGAATCAATTAAAATAAGGTTCCCAACTCATATCGCAAAAAATGTGTCTAAGTAAGAAACTGCTATGAAAACAATGACAAAAATAAAGCTCGCAATGATTGCAATCATTTTACTTCTAATAAGTGCATGCGGCAACAATGAAGTAGACTTGTCAAAATCTTGTATTAAGGGTCGAATTCCAGATAACATGATTTATAAAGCGATTTATGATGAATGTTATCAAGACGCTTTATGGATTGAAGTACTAAGTGATGCTTCTTTAGGGAAGAATGTAAAAATATTCACTCCATCTCCAACAGGGAATCCTAGCTCTCCAATAGAGTACACAAATGTCATTGAGGTTCCACTGCCTGATATCTTCAGAAACAATGCGCAAATAGATACTCTGTTTGGTAAAGAAGTTTACTTTCAATATAGGATTGCCAGCAATGAAGAAAAGAATTCAATTAGGAATAGTTCATGTAATGAAATATACGACACGTACAAAGTACCATTTCTTGTTATTGCATATTTTTCCTTCAATGAATGTCCTAAATCGGAGCAATAAAATCCAAGGATATTTTGAAAGCCGACACGGAAAAATTGGAACCAAAAAACGGACAGACTTTGAAATCAAAGCCAAGTCATTCGCCATTGGAGAAATAATTAAAGAAGAGAGACGGCTTGCTAATATGACGCAAGACGAACTAGCAGTAAAAACTGGGACAAAGAAAAGTTTTATTTCAAGAATTGAGAACGGACATAGCGACATTCAATTATCAACTTTGTTTAAATTACTTGAACTGGGACTTGGGAGAAAGATATCGTTGACGATTGAGTGAAGAGAAGGGTACGCGCTACAACACCAGGTTTGTTTAATGGCGGGCGACCGTGTCGTCCGTAGTGTCAACAAGTTTATTTATATTCGTGTAGGCGGACAAATCCGTTGGATTTATCCGCCACTAAAAAAAACCAAAACTTATAAAGACTCATCTCCACAGACAGTAAAGTGACTTTTGACTTGGTCTTTTATAAAGTTTGTTGTACGAGGATACGCGAACTAAATTTTGATTTTAAAACAAGAGCACTTTGACAATTGACTTCTAACTCAAATTCGTGTACGCGGACTCGCGGGAAAGTTTCAGACTTCTGAATAATTGACAACGGATTCTTAATAAAATTCAGTGCCGCGCGCAGGCCGACCAACCCGACAACGTTTTGTAAAAGTGGAGCCACTGCAGCATGCGAATTCCTCGCACAGTATCTGAGGATTCCCTTTTAACCCACAGGCACCGGCTCTCTATGACCTACCCACGTAAATCGTTTCACTACGTATTCAGGATTGGTGAACGATGCATTTCCAGAAGGATTTCCACCGGTGACATGAAAATCAGAAAAGCCTGCATTCTGGTTCATGTAAATACCTCCCACCAGGTTGAACGAAACTGGTGTTGCCGCCAATGCCATTTCATCCGCAATTCTATCGCGAACAGAAGCATCCGTAGTATACGCCCCACACGAAATTGCTCCATGGTGAATAGCCATTTCTTGAGCCAATTGTATGGAATGATCGGTATTCTTTGTTTTTATTAGCAAAACAATTGGGCCAAATAATTCTTTGCTGAAAGCATCCTTGTTTGAAGCATTAACCTCCACAACTACTGGTGTGTTAGTGCGGGCATTTTTAAACATCGGGTTTGCAACACTACGCGACTTTAACCAAACCTTTCCTGGTAAATTCTCGGCATCTAAAACGCGGATACAGGTATTCTTATTCTGTATTGCCCCAAGTACAAATGGCCCTGCCTTCGGATTATCTACTAGACTATTGATATTATCGACAATTTTTTGTGCAAACTCTTCAAAGCTTACTACACCATTGGGTGTTTTAATTCCACCTTCAGGAATATAAAAATTTTGTGGAGCAGTACACATTTGACCTGAATATAAGGATACAGAAAATGCAAGGTTGCCCGCCACCTTGTCTGCATCAACAACAGAGTCAACGATTACAGAATTAACACCCGTCTTTTCTGTAAAAACCATCTTACCGGGTAAGGCTTCCAGGTAGCTTCCAAATAACGAGTTACCGGTAAAGTCAATTAGCTTTACATCCGGATGTTCAGCCAATTGTTTAGTGATTGTGCTCTCAAATGTATCCACAGCTAACTGACAAATATTAATGTCAAGATTATTCTCTGCTAATACATTTTGAATTTCCGCCACAACGATGGCAATTGGCAACACAGATCCGGGGTGCGGTTTAACAATTACCGGGTTGCCGGTAATCAAACTGGCATACAGTCCTGGAACGGTATTCCAGGTGGGAAAGGTTGAACAACCAATAACCAGCGAAACACCTTTTGGCACCACGTGCCACTCTTTATTTAACTGAATATTGAATTTACCCATTGGCTTATCCCAAAGGATTGAAGTTGGAAATCGTTGTAACTCCTCGTACCCTGCCGCTATGGCCTCAAGTGCACGATCGGCAGCATGAGGGCCCGATGCCTGGAACGCCATCATATACCCCTGCCCGGTAGTGTGCATGGTTGCGTAGGCGATTTCAAAAAACCTGGCTTTAACGCGTTCAAGCGATTCAATTAAGATTCCTGCACGCTCCTGCGCATTGACTTTTCGCCAAATATGATAAGCAGATTTCGCACGGGTAATCAAAGTATCAACCGGAAAGGCAGGATACTTTACACCTAACTGTTCCTGTGTGTACGGTGATTCTTCAACACCGATCCAGCTCGTTGCACCTTCCTGCTTCAATTCCTGGAACTTCGTATTCAGTGAAGCTTTAAATTTCTCCTGACCTTCTGCATCAGCCTTTTCGCCATAAATTGCCGGTGCAGGATGCTCAGGATAAGCAGCAAAAAAAGTTCGCTTATGAAGTGCGTCTATAGCGTTGGTTAATAATGCTTCGTGCTTTTTAAATAAACTCATACTATCTAAGTTCAAATTGTTTAGTTTTCAATCGCGTCAATACTTGCGTGGCAAGTTTTTTACTTTGGTTAGGTCTTGGTGCATCACCGATGGCAATCATCACATAGTAATCTCCATCTCTTACCCATAATTGCTGGGCATCTGGTCCGTTTAAAACATATGCCTCCTCGCCCACATTGTTGACTTTCTCGGCAGACCGAACCTTGTCATACTCCTCGGCAGATGGAAATACGATGTAACCGAAATGCACTTCGCCATCAAATTCATACCCTAAAAATGAACACCCTCGCCCGCCAAGATACTCCTCCTCCACCTCTTTAGGAATTTCTGAAAGTTTACTTTCCAGTGCCTCTTCAATTTCAGCTTTGGTTACACAACCACAAATTCCATCAAAGGTTTCTTGCTCAATGCCCGGAAAATTCTGATTGCCATCTTTTTTCTGACCACAGGAAATCACTGTAAAGGCAAGCAGGTAAATCAAATAATGTTTCATGACTAATTATATGTTATAGCCTATTTGTTATAACCAAAAACTTTCTTCAACAAATCTGAGGTTCGGGCCAATGGATCTTCGCGGATTTTCTTCTCTTCACCGGCAATCAGTAGAAACAATCCATCCATGGCTTTGTTTGTGGCATAATCGTTTAAGTCTGGATTAACCTTTTCCACCAGCGGAATTTTATTATAGGTGCCAACTAAATCGCCATAGTATTTCGTAGCGTTAACTTTATTCAGTGAATTGGCAATTACCGGTTGAAATTTTTCATAAAGTTGGGTGGATGTAGTACGCTTCAAATATTCGGTAGCTGCATTGTCATCGCCCTTTAAAATATTCCAGGCATCCTGGATGGTCATCTGCCTGATGGCGCTGATAAAAATCGGCTTGGCTTCCCTGGCGGCATCCTCAGCCCCCCGGTTTAGGGTCATAACAAATTTATCAACCTCACCACCCAAGCCCATCTGACGAAGCCTGTCCTCTACGCGTTTTATATCTGGCGGAAAAGGGATTTTAATTTGTGGATTTTTAAAAAAACCATCCAATTGCGATGCCTGATCGGAACCTGTAGATATCCCTTTAATAAGAGCTTCCTTCAGGCCTTCTGCAACTTCTGCGGTAGTTAGGGGCTGATTTCCACCTACCGATTTATTTAAATCGCCTAATGCCTGATTAATCTGCGTGGACGTACAAGCGCTCAGGAGTAACACCATTGCCCAACCAAAATATTTCATAGTACCTTTATTTAAGGCGACTAAATTACCGAACAAATTTCAATATCCTACTCACCTGGCTGAAGCGTATCACGGGTAATTTCAGCAATGTTTTTACAGCCTGCCAGCCCCATGGTAAGTTCAAAATCAGCCAGGAAATTGCGCAGAACTTCATAAACACCTTCTTCACCGGCAAGGGTTAATCCATAAACATAAGGCCGACCAATACAAACAGCTTTTGCCCCCAGGGCAAGTGCCTTAAAAACATCAGCACCTCCACGCACGCCACTGTCTAACAATACCGGAACTTTTCCATTCACTGCTTCAACTATAGCGGGTAGTGCATCCAATGTTGCTACAGAGCCATCAACCTGCCGGCCACCATGATTGGAAACCAGAATACCATCAACACCAAAATCCAACGCTTTACGTGCATCATCCCGATGTAAAATTCCCTTCAATACAATTGGCAGTTTTGTATGCTCTCGAAGAAATTTTAAATCTTCCCAGGTTGTAGATGGGTTCGAATAGATATTGATAAATTGTTGTACTGCCTTGACGGGTTTTCCGGAACGGAGTTTTTTTAAAAAACCGCTTCCCGGATAATTGTTTACCATGCTTACCAGGCCCATTATTGTTTGCCAGGTTATGGCTTGTTTCGGCTTTTCACCTGGTTCGAATGCATCCATCAATTTTTGAAAAACCTGATCGGAAGTATATTGTGCAATTCCCTTCCCCTCCAAAAAGGGTAGGTATGCCATATCAAGATCGCGGGTTCTCCAGCCAAGCATGGTGGTGTCCAATGTAACCACAATAGCTGTGCAACCACAACGTTCTGCCCGCTTAACAAAACTGGAAACAAGTTCATTCGATTTACTCCAGTATAATTGAAACCAGCGGGGTGCATTACCCATCGCTGCAGCCACCTCCTCCATGGGCCGCGAGGCCTGGTTAGAAAAAATATACGGTATACCCAGTCGTGATGCGGCACGACCGACCGCAACATCAGCTTCTCTATGCACCATCTCCAATACACCAATGGGAGAAAGCAGAAAAGGAGAAGCCAGCTTCTGCCCAAATAATTCAATACGTATATCACGTTCGCCAACATCGCGCAGCATGCGCGGAATGATTTTATATTTTTCAAAAGCATCGCGGTTTGACCGAATCGTGCTTTCTAATCCGGCACCGCCCACAATATAGGCAAATGCCTCAGGCGACATGTGTTGTTCCACTGCCGCTTCCAGGTGTTGTACATCAATTTTAATTGCAGGTTTATTACCCGAAAATCCATTCAGGTAAATTTCCCGTTGCCGATCAAGTGCAGAACCAGAACCCATGCTTAGAAATTTACTGTTAAAAGATACGGAATCAAGGCAACAAAATATCCATTATTTGATTTTTGTATCATCTTTGGGTTTTAACTGCTTCTATGAAGAAAATCTACGCAGAAATACTCGCCATTGGCGATGAGCTTTTGTACGGCCAAACGCTTGACACCAACTCTCACTGGATAAGCGGGGAACTTGACAAAGCAGGCATAAAGGTAATACGCAGGACAACCGTTGGTGATATAGAGCAGGAAATTCTTACTGCTTTTGCAGAAGCCGAAACCCGCGCTGATATTATTTTAATTACAGGTGGCCTGGGTCCAACAAGTGACGATTTGACCAAGCCATGCTTGTGCAAATATTTCAATTGTGGGTTAGAAATAAATCAGGAAGCCTTAACAGAAATAACTGAATTTTTTAAAAGCAGGGGACGGGAGCTTACCGAACTGAACCGCCAACAAGCTGCCCTGCCAACAGCGTGTGAAAAAATTACCAATACACTGGGCACAGCACCCGGCATGTGGTTTAATAAACGTGACAAAGTTTTTATGTCGATGCCCGGTGTACCGCATGAAATGAAAAAAATGATGACCGATTCGGTTATTCCCAAATTGTTGGAAAAATTTAAAACACCCATCATTCAGCATCAAATCATAAAAACGGTTGGTATTGGAGAATCCTTTTTAGCAGACAAAATCTCATCGTGGGAAAAGGCGTTACCGGGTCATTTGAAACTGGCCTACCTGCCAAGCCTGGGAGAGGTAAAACTCAGGCTCACCGGAATGGGATCTTCACAGGAAGAAATTAAACATGAAATAGCAGAGTGGATTGAAAAACTAAAGCCCCTGGCAGGTGAATACATTTACGGGTATGGCGAAGAGTCTCTGGAAAGTGTAATCGGAAATTTACTTCGTGAACAAAAACTAACCATAGCGGTAGCTGAAAGCTGTACAGGCGGATACCTCTCCCACCTGATTACCTCCGTGCCTGGAAGTTCAGATTACTTTTTAGGAAGCATGATTCCCTATGCATACGAAATTAAGATGCGGCAACTCGGTGTTAAGCCCGAAACCCTCGAAAAATATGGAGCCGTTAGCGAACCTACTATTATTGAAATGGCCAACATTGTGCGTGCAAAATTCAACACAAACATTGGCGTAGCTACAAGCGGCATTGCCGGGCCCGGTGGCGCAACGCCCGAAAAACCCGTGGGCACGGTTTGGATTGCTTATTCTGATAAGCACCAAACAGTTACCCGTAAACTTCAGCTTTCCAAAGACCGGATGATCAATATCCGTATGGCATCTATGGCTGTGCTTAATCTGATACGGTTAAGTTTACCATCAAAATCCTGAAAAATTTTGTCATGTAACACATGCGATAAATATTAGGTTTTGACAATCGTTTGCATGACTTTCATCATTCATTATTAATTCCGGAATGCACAATTTAAACAGCCTGTAAACCGGCTGTTTATGAGCACCGATGTTCGTCAAAAATTTTTCGCAGTAGATCCTGAACGCGCCCAATTATTATCAGCGTTATGGCAGCACCAGTTTCAGGATCGCTATATTTCCCGTCAGGTCATTAGGCATTTGGCCGACAAATACCAGCTTTCAGAAATTGAGATTGAAGGAGTCGTTTCCTTTTATCACTTTTTTCATCTAAAACCGGCAGGTAAACACACTATTTATCTGAACAACAGCATTATTGCTGAGCTTAAAGGATTTGATCGCATACGCGAAACATTCGAACGCGAAACGGGAGCACGTTTAGGGTTTACTGACCCCAGCGGTACGTTTGGTCTGTTTGCTACACCCTGCATTGGGCTGAGCGACCAGGAACCCGCTGCCTTGATTGATTTTTATCCTTTTACCAACCTTAATGCACTGAAAGTAAAAGATATTATTAACAGACTGAAGGAAGGAAAATCCGCTGCAGAAATCTGTGATGTTCCGCAGGAGAATATCCGCTATACACCAGCTAACAATCGAACGATTTTTTTTGCACCCTATACGCGAGGGGAAGCCATTGCAAGATTGGCAACCTTGAAACAAGATGGTGTACTGGAGCAGTTAAGACGTTCAGAACTTTCCGGTAGGGGTGGCGCCTTCTTCCCCACCTGGAAAAAGTGGGATACCTGTAGAAACTATACCGCTTCACACAAATTTATTATTTGCAATGCTGATGAGGGCGAACCCGGAACATTCAAAGACAGGGTATTACTAAGCAATCAGCCCGGCTCCGTATTGGAAGGAATGATCATTGCCGCCTACACCGTGGGCGCTTCCTACGGCATTATCTACTTGCGGGGCGAATACCGGTGGCTGGTGGGAAAACTTCAGGAAGAAATTGAAGCATTTCATGCGCAGGACTTACTAGGGAAATCCATTGCCGGTATTGAAGGTTTTGATTTTGATATACGCCTCGAGCTGGGTGCTGGTGCATATGTATGTGGAGAAGAAACTGCCTTGCTGGAATCGCTCGAAGGAAAGCGAGGTGAACCGCGAACAAAATGGTTTTATCCCGTTGAGAAGGGCTACCTGCAATTACCGACTGTTGTCAATAACGTAGAGACCTTTGCAGCGGTGTCTCGTATTCTTCAGCTTGGCGTTGATGATTACCTGAAACGCGGCATTCCGGGGTCGCCCGGCACAAAACTTATCAGCATTTCTGGTGATTGTGAACGTCCCGGTATTTATGAAATTGAGTGGGGCCTTACCATAGCCGAGTTGCTGGAATTATGTGGTGCTAAAGATCCATATTTTATCCAGGTAAGCGGCCCTTCCGGTGAGCCCATTTCCATAAAAGAAAAATTCAGGCGCATTTCCATGCTAGACCTGAAAGACCAAAAGGATATTCGTTGCGGAGGATCTTTTATGATCTTCAACAGCCAGCGTGATATTGTTCATATCCTCATGAATTTCTCCGAATTCTTCAAACATGAATCGTGTGGTGTGTGTACGCCCTGCCGGGCCGGAAATTTTATCATCCAGCGAAAGCTGGAACGCCTGCAAAATGGATTGGCTGACATGAATGACTTGAAGGAATTAAAAAGTTGGGGAACCCTGATGAAAACCACCAGTCGCTGTGGCCTGGGTAAAACAGCTACCAATTCCATTATCCAATCCCTGGAAAGATTTGACGATTACTTCTCTGGACGTTTTGCAAAAACGGATAACAGCATCATTAGAAAATTTAATCACCAGTTGGCCGTGGCCGACTATGAACGTTATAAACCCTGAAACCCATGGCAACTTGTTCATTTTGGATTGACGGAAAAAAATATGAGGCTGAAGAAGGCACTAACCTGATTGATGCAGCGAAAGAAAATGGTGTGTTCATTCCATCGTTATGTTACTTCCAGCACATTGACCCTCCCCTGGGCACCTGCCGCACCTGTACGTGTAAAATTAATGGACGGAATGACCCGGCTTGTACAGCGTATATCCACGAGGGCCTGCAGGTAGAAGTAAACACGCCCGAATTGGTAGACATGCGCAAAGCATTGATTGAAATGATGTTTGCGGAGGGAAACCATTTTTGTCCGGCTTGTGAAAAAAGCGGCAACTGCAATTTGCAGCACATGGGGTATGAACTGGGTATATCCGTAACACGCTTTCCACACCTGTTTAAAGATCGCCTGATTGACTACCAGCCCAAGCGCATGATTATGGAACACAACCGGTGCATTAAATGCAAGCGGTGTATTGAGGAGGTACTTACGGATGATAAAAAGAGAGTGTTTATGTCTGTTAACCGAGGCAATGAAACCATGATTGGCATTGACTACGAACAAGAAGCCAGGCTTACCGATGAGCAAGCTGTAAATGCCATGAACATGTGTCCTACCGGAGCCATAATCGTTCGTGGTAAAAGCATGGCTAAACCTTTTGGCGAGCGGGCATTTGACATGGTATCAGCACAAAAGCAATTCAAGCGCAATGTTCTTGAAAAGCCCAACAGAGGAAACTTCGAAAAGAAAACCATTGCCACCGTTTCGCTGGCAGGCTGCTTTGGTTGCCACATGTCCATGCTGGATATTGATGAAGAGATCATGGATATCGCAGAGTTGGTTTCTTTTAATAAATCACCGCTAACCGACATCAAAAATTTTACACAACGTTGTCACCTGGGAATAGTAGAGGGTGGTTGCTGCAATACCGAGAATATTGAAACACTAAAGAAATTCAGGGAGATGTGCGACATCCTGGTGGTGATGGGTGAATGTGCCGTGTGGGGCGGATTACCTGCTATGAGAAATACCATTCCATTAGGCGAATGCCTGGAAGAAGCCTATCTGAATTGTGTTACCAGCGAACAAGGCGAGAATACGGTTCCCTATCACGAAGACCTTCCTAAAATTCTGGATCGCATTTATTCCTGCAACGAAATTGTAAAAGTAGACTATATGATACCGGGGTGCCCGCCAACGGCTACGCACATCTGGAAAGTAGTGAAGAGTTTATTGTGGGGTGAAGATTACTCCCTGCTGTATTCCGAATTTAAGTACGACTAACATGAAGAAAAAAGTAGTTATAGATCCGGTTACCCGTGTAGAAGGTCACGGTCGTGTAACCATACACCTGGATGAATATGGAAAAGTAGAAGACTCATTTTTCCACATTGTTGAATTCAGAGGGTTTGAACGATTCATTCAGGGCCGCCCATATTGGGAAGCCCCGGTTTTGGTACAACGCCTTTGCGGCATATGCCCGGTCAGCCATCACCTGGCAGCGGCCAAGGCTATCGATCAGTTAGTGGGCGTTGATCCGGAAGATCTTAGTCCTGCTGCCCATAAACTCAGAAAGCTGTTGCACTACGGACAAATATTCCAGTCGCACGCGCTGCACTTTTTCTACCTGGCCTCACCCGACCTTCTGTTTGGTGTTGATGCGCCCGTTGAAAAACGTAATGTATTTGCAGTAGCCATTGAAAACAAGGAGTTGGCACGCATGGGTATACTCATGCGCAAATTTGGTCAGGAAATTATCCGTGCCATTGCCGGCAAAAAAATTCATGGGGTAGCAGCAGTACCCGGTGGCATGCACAAAGTTTTTGATCCACAGGAACGTGATTATTTCTTAAACGGAAAGGATATCCCCAACATCAAAACCATGCTGGAATGGTCAGTAGAAACCCTGGAATTCATAAAATCTTATTTCGAAAAAAACAGAAACATGCTCGACACGTTCGCCACTTTCCCTTCCGGGCATATGGGCATGGTGGATGAACTGGGAAACATGGAACTCTATCACGGCAAGTTAAGAGCTATTGACAGTGTTGGTAATATTACCTTGCCCGATGTTTCTACAAATGATTATCAAAAATATTTTTTAGAAGGTGTAGAGCGTTGGTCGTACATGAAATTTCCGTACCTGAAAGAAATTGGCCGGGAAAAAGGTTGGAACAGGGTTGGCCCGCTGGCACGGATAAATATATGCAACGCCATTCCTACACCATTGGCCGAAAAAGAGCGGCAGGCTTTTGTTGCTTTTACAGGAAACAAAGTAAACAACAGCACACTATACTCACACTGGGCCAGATTAATTGAACTTTTACATTGCGCTGAGGTAATGGATGAACTACTCCATGATGACGAAATACTAAGTGATGACCTGGTACGTGAGGGAACTAAACGCTTGGAGGGCATCGGCATTATTGAAGCGCCCCGCGGAACACTTACCCACCACTACCAGGTAGATGATAAAGGGATGATTACACGGTGTAACCTCATTGTATCAACCACCCATAACAACGAAGCCATGAACAAAGCTGTACGTTGGGTGGCCAACAATGTAATCAGTCAAAAAGGAACCATCACCGATAGCATGCTTAACCAGGTTGAAGTAGCCATACGTGCTTACGACCCTTGCCTGAGTTGTGCCACGCAGGCGATGGGGCAAATGTCCTTACAAGTGCAGGTCTATAATAAGAAAGGAGAACTGATCGATGAACACATCAAAAACTAACAAAATATTGCTGATCGGCATAGGTAACTATGGCCGTTCCGATGATGCACTCGGGTGGAAATTCATTGACACCTTTGTATCGCATGACGATATTTTTGATTTCGAATATCGTTACCAGCTCCAAATTGAAGACGCTGATCTGATAAGCCAATATGATCAGGTGATCTTCGTAGATGCTTCGCGCGAGCAATATCCTAATGGATTTTCATTTCATGCGTGTAAGCCATCCCCCGTTTCTTCCTTCACCACCCATGAGCTAAAGCCCGAAATGGTTCTGTGGCTAACCTGGGATTTGTTTGGAAAAAAACCTGAGGCGCACACCATGGCCATTAGCGGAAAGCAGTGGAAGTTACAGCATGGCTTAAGCAGTAAAGCACTCCAAAATTTTAATAAAGCGGTAACCTATTTTATTGCATACATCAATAAACTTGAACCTGTTCCTGATTCATAAAACTTATCCAGAACAATTCTTCCCATAAAAAAAGCCGGACAATGCCCGGCTTTTGGTTTAGGTTAGCTCTAATAAAGCTGTTTCTAAAATCATTTCACTTGTCAGGCTGAGCCTGTCGAAGGCGACAGGCTCAATCTGATCGTCAGCTTACTGCGATGACGACTTTTAATTATTTGAATACCGGGATTCACCCAGCTTCGCGTGCGCTACCGCCATTCGTGCTACCGGCACGCGTGGCCCGGAGCAGGAAACATAATTCAACCCGATTTCATGACAGAATTGAATAGATTCCGGATGACCGCCATGTTCACCACAGATGCCAACTTTCAAAGAAGGATTTGCAGCCCGACCATTTTCAACAGCCATCTTCATCAATTTGCCCATTCCCTTTTTGTCCAACACTTCAAACGGATTGTCCTTTAATATCCGGTTGGTGATGTAGAAAGGCAGGAATTTGTTTTCAGCATCCTCGCGCGAGAAGGAGAATGTAGCCTGCGTTAAGTCATTCGTTCCAAAGGAGAAAAATTCAGCCACAGTAGCCAGCTCTTCGGCTTGTAAACAAGCACGAACAGCCTCCACCATAGTTCCGTATTTAACATTCAGTTTAATTTTTCGTTCGGCTTCCAGTTTTGCCTTAAGCTCATCTACAAATACTTTCACCTGGATAAGTTCTTCAGCAGCAATAACCTGGGGCACCATAATTTCGGAATGAACATCCGTGCCTGCCACCTGGCAATCTGCAGTGGCTTCCAATATGGCCTGAATTTGCATGCGGTAAATTTCAGGGAAGGTTATGCCTAAGCGCACACCACGGTGGCCGAGCATAGGATTGACTTCATGCAATTCCTTCACTTTCTTCAGCATTTGCTCCTTCTTCAAAATGGCTGCTTCAACGAGTTCGGCCCCGCTTAATGTAAATGGAGCAGGTGATTTTTCCGGAATATTCAGATCGGCATTTAGCAACCGTAAACTGCTGAACAAATTGGTAACGCCACTTACGGTTTCTTTTAAATGGCGAAGGTTAGTCAATTCATCTCGCAATACATCTTCTGTTGGCAGAAACTCGTGGATAGGAGGATCAAGCAACCGAACCGTTACCGGGCGTGGTGCCATCACGGTAAAGATTTCTTTAAAGTCGGCACGCTGCATGTCTTTGAGACGATTTAATGCAGCTTCACGTTCTTTTGGTGTAGTCGCCAGAATCATTTCAACCACAATCGGCAAGCGGTCAACATCATTAAACATGCGTTCGGTGCGGCATAATCCAATACCCATGGCACCAAACTCAACTGCTTTCTTAGCCGCGGCTGGTGTATCAGCATTGGCAAAAACTTTAAGTTGCGCTACTTCATCAGCCCAGCCAAGCAATGTTTTTAAATCGTTGGAGAACACTGGATCAACCGTTGGGATAACCCCCTGGTAAACATGTCCTGTTCCACCATCAATGGTAATGTAATCACCTTCATGCAAAATCTTTTCACCTATAATAGCCTGACGAAGTTTTACATCTACTTTAATACCTTCTGCACCTGCAACACAGGGTTTGCCCATACCACGGGCAACTACAGCAGCATGCGAAGTTTTACCACCACGGCTGGTTAGAATTCCCTGCGAAGCAAAGAAACCGTGAATGTCTTCGGGTTTGGTTTCTTCCCGCACGAGAATAACTTTTTCACCAGAACGACCCAGTAATTCGGCCCGATCGGCATCAAACACAACATGACCGGAAGCCGCACCTGGTGAGGCTGGCAAGCCTATTGCCAGTGGTTCTACCTTGTAGGATGAATCTAACCTTGGATGGAGAAGTTGCTCCAGCATGTCTGGTTTAATTCTCAACAAAGCTTGTTCTTTAGTAATCAGACCTTCTTTTTCCATTTCTACTGACGTGCGCACCAGTGCCACGGTATTCATTTTACCGTTTCGGGTTTGCAGGCAGTATAAAATTCCCTTCTCGATGGTGTACTCAAAATCCTGAACTTCTTTGTAGTGGGATTCGAGCTTTCTGCGCAATTCCTCCAACTGACGATAGAGTTCAGGCATTTCGGTAGCGAGTTGCGCTACGGGTTTAGGTGTGCGTATACCCGCAACCACATCTTCGCCCTGGGCGTTGGTCAGGTATTCACCGTACATAATATTTTCACCAGTGCCAGGGTCGCGGGTAAAGCCAACACCGGTAGCACAATCGTTACCCATATTACCAAACACCATGGTTACCACATTTACTGCGGTACCATTAGCCATCTCAGGGGTAATCTTAAATTCTCTCCGGTAATCAATGGCACGCTTACCCATCCACGAATTAAATACTGCCTTAACAGCAATTTCCAGTTGTTCATATACATCTTCCGGGAAAGGTTTGCCGGTATATTCTTTTACTACAGCAAGAAAGCGTGCAGAAATTTCCTTCAGATCTTCAGTGCTTAAGCCCACATCAACCTTCACGCCTGCCCGTTTCTTGATTTCTTCAAAATGATGATCAAATTTTTCATCAGGAACTCCGAGCGCTACTTTTCCAAAGAGTTGAATAAACCTGCGGTAAGCATCGTATCCAAACCGTTCATTTCCGGTTTGAAGAATCAGTCCTTTCAGGGTTTCGGCATTCAACCCCAGGTTAAGAATGGTATCCATCATACCGGGCATCGACATAGCCGAACCTGATCGAACAGACACCAGTAATGGCGTTGCACCATCACCAAATTTTTTGCCTGTAGCCTTCTCCAGCAGATTCATATTTTCCCGAACCTGGTTCATCAGGCCTTCCGGTAGTTTTCTATCAGCCGTTTCCAGGTAGGTAAGGCAAGCTTCCGTAGTAACAACAAACCCAGGAGGAACATTGAGTCCGATCTGGGTCATTTCACAAAGGTTGGCTCCTTTACCGCCTAATAGCTTCTTATTTTTTCCGTCACCTTCATGGAAGGAGTAGACATATTTCAGTTGCTTTTTGGATTCTTTTCCGGCTTTTATGGTAGTGGCCGTGGGCAATTCAAGACCTATTGTATTCATAATTTCATGTGTTTAAGGGAGCTTGAATGTAGCCCACTTAACACCTTAATTAGAATGACATAAGTCATTCGGTTACGCGATAGAAATCAGGCTGAAAAAATGCCAAAGGAATGCGGTTAACTGGCTTTCGGTGCTGTTCAATAACACATCAAAAATGCTAACTTTGCCCCCGTAAACGTTTGAATTATGGCGCTGGTTGAGCTGATAATGCCCAAAATGGGTGAAAGTATAATGGAAGCCACGATTTTAACCTGGCTAAAAAAACCGGGGGACAAAATCGAGCAAGATGAGTCGGTATTGGAGGTGGCCACCGATAAGGTAGACACCGAAGTGCCCTCTACCCATGCCGGTGTATTGAAAGAAATACTGGCCAAAGAAGGGGAAGTGGTTAAAGTTGGAAAACCGATCGCCATCCTCACAACCGATAGCGATGCAACCATTATCCCTGAGCCCAAATCGGATGAGCCCAAACAGGTAACAACACCCGTGGTAGATTCTAAGAAAGAAACGCATGCCGCACCATCTACCAATGGCAACGGGGCTTCACATCATATTGCTGATTACAAATCTGCTTCACGATTTTATTCACCTCTTGTTAAAAATATTGCCAAAGAAGAAAACATTGCGATTGCCGAATTGGAAACTATTCCGGGCACCGGCCTGGAAGGTCGCGTAACCAAAAAAGATATTCTTACTTACGTTCAGCACCGCAAATTGGGGCAAACCATTCAGGCAACACAGCAGTTTAAAGCTCCGCAAGGTGTGCCGGTATCGGTTAGTGCGGGCGATGAAATTATCCAGATGGACCGCATGCGCAAAATGATTGCCGAGCGTATGGTGGATTCGAAGCGGATTTCACCGCACGTTACTTCTTTTGTGGAGGCGGATGTTACCAACATTGTGTACTGGAGAAATAGTGTAAAAAATGAATTTCAAAAGCGTTATGGGGAATCCATTACCTTCACACCAATTTTTGTCGAGGCCCTTGTGCAGGCGATCAAAGATTTCCCGATGATCAACATACAGGTTGATGGTGATCGTATTATTCGAAAGAAGGAAATCAATATTGGAATGGCTGTGGCGCTGCCAAGTGGAAACCTGATTGTTCCGGTTATCAAAAATGCCGATCAATATAATATTAGTGGCTTAGCTAAACTGGTAAACGATCTTGCTGTTCGTGCCCGTGAAAACAAACTTAAACCCGATGAACTAACCGGAGGTACCTATACCTTAACCAATGTTGGCTCCTTTGGAAATGTGATGGGCACACCCATTATTGTTCAGCCGCAAGTTGGTATAATGGCTACCGGAGCCATTCTTAAAAAACCTGCGGTGGTGGAAACACCGTATGGTGATGCGATAGTGGTTCGTCATAAAATGTTTTTATCACACTCGTATGACCACCGTGTAGTGGATGGATCACTGGGCGGAAGTTTTGTTAGACGTGTTGCCGATTACCTGGAGAAGTTTGATCCCAGCAGACCCTTTTAACGCTTCAGCGAAAGGAATCCGGTTTTTACTTCCTTTTGATCCACCTCTATTTTGTAGAAATAGTTACCGGAAGGCAACTCATTGCCCTTTGTATCTAATCCTCCAAAACGTTTACCGGATACGGTATCATCATAATTCTCCACTTCGTATACCTTATCACCCCAACGGTTAAAAATCAACACCTTATTGGGTGTTGGTAAATTAGCGATGCGCATATACCGGTTAAGATCAAACCCGTTAGGAGCTACTGCATTGAAAACAACGATACCCGAATTATCAGCACTTGCTACAGCAAGCAGTGGTTCAGTGGGTGACTGAGCAGAAATTACAGTACCTGTAGACAAAGAACCAGTAGCGTTGGACTGCCCCAGGCTGGTAAACGGATCGTTAAGGGCAGAGGCTTGCGCCACAACCAATGACTGAAGCCCTCCGCCAAGATTATTTTCATTTCGAACGGGCAGTGTTACGGTAGCATTTTGAAGTGAGCCACTCAGCACATCAACCGTAAAATAGCGTTGATCGGAAATACTTTTTAATGAACTTGATTTTGGAAGAACTGTGCCCCCCAGTTCGGTGTTGGAAACACGTACCTGAGTACCTGCGGAGGCTATTCCGTCAATCTGTACAGGTAAATAAGTTGTTCCGTTTCCGATAGGAAATAACTTATTGCCTGCCCCGGTGTGTTGAACCGCACCCTGCACGTGCGATTGATCAGAACCTCCGGTAATCACCACGGATTCATCAAAAATAATTTTCGAATTATTCTCAGCCACCATGATGCCATTGGTTAAAATAAGTTCACGCTCAACAACAATATCCGCCAGGAATTTTTTTACACCACTCCCATCAATGGTTAACCAACTAAAGGCTTGCGCATTGTGGTTTATTATTTGTTCACCAGAAGTGCTGTTGAACGTTATACGCCCTTCACCAGGAACATAGGTGCCATTGTTAAGCCACACCCCGCCCATAACAAGGGAGCCGTTGTTGGTAAGGGTTCCGTTGTTAATAAGACTTCCTTGCACCGCCAGTATACTTCCTGCATTTACATTAACACTGGTTGAATTGGATATAAAAAAACCTTGTGCCATAATGGTAAATGGCAGCAGCGCAATGAACAATACTATATATCGCATAATTAATTAATTTTTGGTGGTTTAATTATTTCCAGTGATCCCTTCTGCCTGGGTACCGGATTTTTGTTTTCATTTTCTAATTCTTGCCGAACTTGTTCTGGATTCATTCTTTGCTGAATCATTTCAGGTTGCTGCACGGATGCTTCCTGTATGCGTTGTTGTTCGTAACCTATACCCATACTAATGGGCAAGTTATAAGCTTCAGGATATAAGTATTTTCCACGCTCATCTCCCATTTTATCTTCTTCCACTTTCACCCTGTTTTTCTCAGCATAAGGATCTTTTCTGATACCTGTTAACTGCCAGCTTACCTTCATACCTGGATTACCTCCAGCAATACTAAAGCGATTATTTTGAACTTCTTTGGAAACATAAACAGGTGCATAACCGCCAATACAGGTTAGTTGATATCGATAATCTTTATTAAGCGCACCAAACCAATCGGGTAAAGTAACCTCTGCCTGTCCACTTGCATCTAACGTAACAACACCATCATAAATGTTTTTCATATCGGGTGACTCTACGAAAGAATGGTATAAATATTTGTTGGCAGGATCAAGCGGGTGATCTATTTTAAACGTACCACTACCTTTGCTTAAGGCTCCGGTAACGTTTACCCGACCTGAAAAATAACCTGCATATCCTGTAGCACTGGTATTATTACCATAAACTGCATATCCAGTACCTGTGGCTGTTCCATAAACACCCCATCCTGAACCTGCATGACTTCCCCAAACCCCAATTCCAAAAGTGGCAGTTCCATTGTTTATACCACGCAATGCAGTAGAACTAGCCCCAGGAGAGGCTGAGGTAACAACACCAGTTATCGCTGTTGCATTTGCTACCGTTGAGTTAGTCTCCCCCCTTATCGCGGCAGCAGTGCCCGCTGTCGATGGATGAATACCATATACAGCATATCCTGTAGCACCCGTACTAAAAGTATAACCATAAACACCATCAGCATCACCAATGCCATAAACACCATAACTGCTTCCATTACCATAAACACCTGTACTGGTTGTACCCCCTCCTATTCCTCTAATACCGGTACCCGAAGCCTCATCGCTTCTTGCCCATACGGCAGCCCCATTCCCTGCAAGAATAGTTGTAAACTGATTCGAGGAATTTTCAAAATACCCACCGTACGTACCACCGGTTGCCCGAACACCATAATGCTTACCGTTTCCATAAAGACCAACTCCGAAAACTGTTGCATCCTGGATGAAGGTATAGCCTAAAGCACCCTGACTCGGGGTTGTTGTTGTTTGAACCGCACCTAAGGTACCATAGCCTCGATCGGCTCCATTAACAAAATAACCAGCAACACCATTTTGTGCAGTGGCTGAACCCCCTACACCAAAATTTACACCTGCTCCCACAAATGAAAAACCGGTTCCTGTTGTCGAAGTAGAAAATGCAGTTCCTGTGTTTCCCGCATTAGTAATTCTAAATCTCCCGGCAGCACCATTCCCTCCATCCTGAACAATATCAAATAATGTGGCAGATGCAGATGAGGAACCAAAGTAAGGTAACGTGAATCCACCACCACTTTCATCTGTCGGTGCCCATTGTGTTCCGTTCCATTTCAATACTTGATTAACTGTAGGTGCAGTATTCGCCACAGGCCGGCTCTGTATTTGGACCACTGTTGGGTTTGGATACGTCCCACCAAGATCCCCTCCGGCTGCACCACCCGGTGCTACCCCGGCAATGGTAGTATTGCCTGCAGCCGTCAATCTGCCTTGGGCATCTACAGTAAAATTAGGTACCTGTGTGGCTGATCCGTAAGAACCAGGTGTTACTGTTGTGTTCGCCAGGCTAACGGTACCTGTGGTTGTAATAGGCCCACCGGTAAGTCCTGTGCCGGTGGCAATATTGGTTACTGTTCCAGTTGAAGCCGCAGACCAGGTTGGAACACCCGCTGTGGTTGTTAACACCTGGCCGTTAGCACCTGCAGCTAACTTTGTAACGGCAATGGCAGCGGTATTGCTTACATCAGCATTGGCAATAGTGCCATCAAGAATTTTTGCAGAGGTTATAGCGTTATTTGCAACAGTTGGTGCAGGATATGTTCCTGTTAAATCACCACCGGCTGCACCTCCAGGCGCCACACCCGCAATTGTTATATTGCCAGCAGCCGTTAATCTTCCCTGGGCATCTACTGTAAAATTGGCTACCTGGGTAGCTGATCCATAAGGACCCGGTGTTACTGCTGTATTTGCCAGACTAATTGTTCCGGTTGTTGTTATTGGTCCGCCAGCCAACCCGGTGCCTGTGGCAATATTTGTCACTGTACCCGATGAAGCTGCCGACCAGGTAGGCACACCGGCTGCTGTTGTCAAGACCTGACCATTGGCACCTGCTGCCAGCTTGGTTACTGCAATAGCTGCTGTGTTACTGACATCGGCATTGGCAATTGTACCATCCAGAATTTTAGTGGATGTGATTGCATTATCCCGTATGTGATTGGTTGTAACAGCACGGTTGGCATCGGTAGTCGCATCGCTTCTTAATTCTGAAGCGGTAACACCATTGGCAGCTATGCTGATAGTTCCTGTTGTGGTGATTGGACCACCTGCTAATCCTGTACCTGTGGCGATGTTGGTTACCGTTCCCGTTCCGCCTGCTGTTTCGTTTTGAGGAACCCATGTGGTACCATTCCATTTTAACACCTGTCCGGTGGTGGCTCCAGCCTGTGTTAATTTTCCGGGAGCTACGTTGGCAATTTTTGCATCCGCAATAGTATTGTTGGCTATATCTGCATTAACGATAGTTCCATCCAGAATTTTTGCCGATGTAATGGCATTGTTGGCAACCGTGGGGTTAGGATACGTTCCTGTAAGATCACCTCCCGCAGTACCGCCAGGTGCTGTGCCCGTAAGATTCACATTGTTTCCTCCCGTAATGGTTAACAATCCTGTAGCTGGATTATACGACAATGTTTGACTATCCGTGCCGGTACTATCTTCAATTACTGTCCAGGAGGCGCCACCCCAGTAATAAAACTTATTGGTATCCGTATCAAATACCAATAACCCCTTTTCAGTAGTACCCAATGTACTTGTAAAAGTGGCAGCAGTACGTTGTGCGGTGGTAAACCGTGGAACTAAGAAACCCTGATTATTACCGGGAGATCGCAAGTCCAGCACCGATCTGGGGTTTGGATTCTCTGTGCCTATACCCACCTGGGCACCGGCCTGATAGAATGCAACCAACAATAGAATGATTAAAGCTTGAGGTAAACCTTGAATTTTCATGGCATTTCGGATTTACTTTTGATGAAATTACGAAAAATCAGAAATAGAACAGTTGTAAAATATCGAACTAAACAAGCGACTTGTTTATGACTTAAATCCATCCTTCTTAAGGCTAATTGGTAACTCATGAGCGGTAAAGGGCCGGCTACTCTGACTTAATTACCGATCTCTCGACTGATCCCAATGATTGCTTAAGCTTGTCCAATTCAGCCCTGAACTCAACGATCTGGCTATTTTCAGTGCTCAGCATTTTAACCTGTTCCTTTAGCAATTTCAATTCAGTTTCGAGCGTTGCGATTTCCATCTGTTGCTCCTGTACAGCCTTTACCAGGGGCGCGATAAAATCGGTATAGCGCAAACCAAGTGTACGATCCTTATCACCGCCCACAGTCAGAATAGCATTCTGATCACCCACTAATTGTTCAATATCCTGAGCAAGGAACCCCCAGTTAATACGCTTATCGCTAAGATCCTTCATTTGATAACGAACTGGCTTCAACTTTAAAATAAAATCAAGGCCGCTATCGATATTTTGGATATCTGTTTTAAGTCGCTTGTCTGAAGCAGCTGTGAAAGCTACCTGTCCTTCAATGACTGTAACGGTGGTGTTGCCGATTCTAACTTTGTTGCTGGCGTTAACGATAGTTCCCTCACCAATAGCGGTAGCATTATTTAAATTGTTAACACTAACATCTGCACCATTTCCTACTAAGGTAAGCCGTGATCCTAGCGTATTTGTGGTAGCAACTGTCGTTCCAATAAAAGTATTAAAAAAACCAGTGGTAGTATTTTGACCAGCACGTTCACCCAGCATTGTATTTCCCACCCCTGTAGTTACATTCCAGCCGGCTTTTTCACCAATAAAGGTGCTTACGTTTGCCGTGGTTACAAATTCACCTGCTTGTGCACCCACAAACGTATTTCCCTGATGATTGCCGGCATTACCCGCACGCCATCCGATAATAGTACTTAAACCTAAATTGGTGTGGTTCTCTGCTGCCTGTGTCCCTATAAACACATTATAATTCCCTGTATTATTAGCGCCCGCTCTCCATCCAAAAAATCCATTGTCAGTTCCTGCTGTGGCTACCTGATCTCCGGCAAATAAATTTCTGGTTCCGATATTATTGATCAGTGCATTCGGACCTACGTTAGCCCATACAGCAATACCTCCGCCTGAAGTTGTCAGTACCTGACCGGAGGTGCCCACCGAAAATTTCGTAACATTAATATTAGCTGCTCCACTTATATCCGCATCCACAATTGTCCCGTCCAAAATTTTCGCTGAGGTAATGACATTATTGGCGATAGTTGGGTTAGGATACGTGCCGGTGAGTTCACCGCCAGCAGCACCTCCAGGTGCAACACCTGCTATATTTATATTTCCTGCATTGGTAAGTCTGCCTTGTGCATCTACTGTAAAGTTGGCAACCTGTGTTGCCGATCCGTATGATCCCGCTGTAACCGCAGTGTTCGCAAGATTTAACCCTCCGTTAAACGAACCCGTAACCTGACCAGCAGCTGGATTTTCTGTATCGAGTACCACTGCTGCATTTAATCGGTTTGTGTTTATTGTTCCGGTTGTTGCAGCGTCATTAATGGCCGTAACAACATTGGTTCCTGCTGTTGCTGCAATGGTTGGATTAGGGTATGTGCCAGCCAGATTACCACCAGCTGCACCCCCAGGTGCAACACCAGCAATATTAATATTACCAGCATTGGTAAGTCTGCCTTGAGCATCAACGGTAAAGTTGGCGACTTGTGTTGCCGATCCGTATGTGCCTGCCCCAACAGTTGTGTTGGCCAGATTCAAACCTGCATTAAACGAACCCGTAACATGACCTGCAGCTGGATTTTCTGTATCTAGTACCACCGCTGTATTTAAACGGTTAGTATTGATGGTGCCCGTTGTGGCTGCATTGTTTACCGCAGCAACAACATTGTTACCGGCACTCGTTGCTACGGTTGGTGCCGGATAAATGCCTGTTAAGTCACCCGATGCGGCACCCCCCGGGGCAACACCGGCAATAGGAACAGCAAGAGCATTGGTAATCCGTCCTTGGGCATCCACTGTAATTTGCGGTACCGTGGTTGCATTACCATATAATGCTGCAGTAACACCTGTATTTGCCAAGCTTATCGTACCTGTAGTGGTGATCGTTCCACCCGTTAATCCTGTACCTGTTGCCACACTTGTTACTGTTCCTGTGCCAGCATTGTCAGCTTGAGGTGCCCATGCAACTCCATTCCATTTCAACACCTGGCCCACAGCAGCGCCAGCTTGTGTAATTTTTCCAGGAGCAACCGCTGATATCTTAGCATCACTCACTGACCCATCACCTAAATCTACATTGACAATGGTTCCGTCAGCAATCTTTGCAGATGTAATGGCATTGTTGGAAATAGTAAGAGCACCTGTTGAGGCAAATGTTGCATCTCCGCTCATGGTCACGGCAACGTTCAGCGTACCATTATTGGTAATCAACTGCGCATTGGCCAATGGCGGCAACGAGCCTACTCCGGTTTCATCAGCCTGTGGAACCCAAGCGGTACCATTCCATTTTAAAACCTGACCCACTGCAGCACCGGCCTGTGTTATTTTTCCAGGAGCAACATTGGCAATTTTTGCGTCTGTTACCGTGTTGTTGGCAATTAAAGGATTCGGATAGGTTCCTGTCAACTCACCACCGGCCGCTCCTGTTGGTGGAGGCATGGCTGACCATGTGGGTGTAGTTCCCGAGGTCAATAGTACCTGACCGTTAGTTCCTCCAGCCAATTTTGAAATCGCGATAGCAGCTGTATTACTAATGTCGGCATTTACTATGGTGCCATCCACAATTTTGGCTGACGTGATAGCATTATTAGCAAGTGTGGGATTTGGATAAGTGCCACTTAAATCTCCACCTGCAGCACCGCCAGGAGGTGTACCAGAAATATCAACTGTATTACCACCGGTAATGCTCAGTATCCCTGTGGTGGGATTGAATGAAAGCGTCTGGCTGTCTGTCCCCGTACTGTCCTCAATAACAGTCCACACGGTTCCACTCCAGTAATAAAACTTATCGGTATCGGTATCAAAAACAAGCAAACCCTTTTCAGTAGCACTAAGGGCAGAGGTAAACGCTGCGGCTGTACGCTGCAACGTGGTTAATCGTGGTACCAACAACCCTTGGTTGTTTCCGGGCGATCGAAGGTCAAGCACGGAACGGGGATTTGGATTTTCGGTTCCGATACCCACCTGGGCATAAGTTGTTGAGGTTAAGATTAAAGCGGAGCAGCAGAAAATAAGCTGCAGAAAATTCTTTTTCATAGGGTTTTTTGGGTGGATTAGATGTGGAATGTACGAAAATTGATTCGTAAACAATTATTCTATTTTTGCATGTTATTTAAATTACCCAAATCCATGAAATTCGGCACAAAAGCTGTCCACGCGGGTGTTGAACCCGATCCCTCAACCGGGGCCATTATGACGCCCATATTCCAAACATCAACCTATGTACAGGAAGAACCGGCAAAGCACAAGGGCTACGCCTACGCCCGGGGTGCCAACCCAACACGTAACGTACTCCAAAAAAGTATTGCTGCCCTTGAAAATGCCAAGTACGCACTGTGCTTTTCATCAGGCATGGGTGCTACGGATACCGTAATTAAGCTGCTGAGTCAAGGTGATGAAGTGATTACCAGTAACGATTTGTACGGTGGTTCATACCGGATGTTTAAACGGGTTTATGAACGGCTGGGGATAAAATTTCATTTTATTGATTTGACCAACGCGGCCAACATCCAGACGTACATCAATGAAAAAACAAAGTTGATCTGGTTGGAAACACCAAGTAATCCATTGATGAACATCATTGATATAAAAGCTTGTGTTGATAGCGCGAAAAAAAATAATCTGTTGGTAGCCGTTGATAACACATTCGCATCACCCTATTTACAAAACCCACTCGATTTAGGTGCGGATATTGTAATGCACTCGGTTACAAAATACTTAAGTGGCCACTCCGATGTTATCATGGGTGCCCTGGCAACCAATAGTGAAAAACTTTATCAGGAGTTGGCCTTTATTCAAAACTCCTGCGGAGCCGTTCCCGGACCTCAAGATTCTTTTCTGGTTCTTCGTGGAATTAAAACCCTGCATCTGCGAATGGAGCGCCATTGTTTAAACGGACGAAAGATTGCTGAATACTTAAAGGATCACCCAAAAGTTGGTAAGGTCTACTGGCCCGGTTTTCCTGATCATCCCAATCACAACATTGCCAAAAAACAAATGCGCGACTTCGGTGGAATGCTCTCTTTTACTTTAAAAGATGACAATCTTGAAAAAGCTTTTACGCTGATGAAAAGTGTTGCGCTATTTTCTCTGGCAGAATCACTGGGCGGAGTGGAGTCACTCGTTAATCACCCAGCATCCATGACGCACGCAAGCATTCCGAAAGAAGAGCGAATTAAAAACGGTTTACTCGATTCGCTAATCCGATTAAGTATTGGTATTGAAGATGCCGAAGATCTGATTGCTGACCTGGAGCAGGCGCTGCAAAAAGTATAGCGAGCCGGACAGAGCTGTAGTATTAAACGAGCGCGTTCTTCCTAAGGGGAAACAGAATTTCAAATGTACTGCCCTTGCCTGGCTCCGTTTGAAGTTCAATTTTACCCCCCAACCGGTCAACCAGAATTTTTACGATAGCCAAACCCAATCCGTTTGAACTTTCACCTCCGGTTGGTCGAGCACTTAGCTTCTTAAATTTCTGATAGAGAAACTTCAGATCACCGGGTTGAAATCCAGGCCCATGATCCTGAACGCTGATTACACAATTTTCATCACGTGTGCCCGTGTTAATTTGAATGGTTGAGTTATTGCGCGAAAACTTAATGGCATTGGAAATAAGATTATCCATGATTCTGCTCAAATACTCCTGATCAAGGTAAACCGGATCATTAAAATTCTGATTCACATTAATTTCAATATTCTTTGAAGATGCGTAATGACGGAAAATAGTAGCTCGTTCATTTAAGAAAGCGTTCAAATTAAAAACTGAAAACTCAGGTTCGCGATTTACTTCCAATGCATTTACATCCAATAAGTCGGTGATGAGGTCAAGACCTGATCGTGTAGCATCTTTAATAAGGCTTAAATATTTCTTTTGATTTACATTCAACTCACCCTCCATTTCCAGCAAATCAGAAAGACCTTTTATCCTGTTAAGTGGTGATTTTAAATCGTGCGCTACAATATTCATGAGTGTATCCTGCTCATGATTCAACTCCGAGAGCTCATGATTTCTCTTTTCCAGCTTTTCATTTTGCTCGACAATCTCTTTTCGTTGCTTTTCAATTTTTTGATTCTGTACTTCAAGCTTTACGTTGGCATCTCTGCGTTTTCGGCTATTCCGCCATTGCAGCAAAAAAAGCAGGCTAACAAAGACAATAATTACAATTAAAATAATGTTTTCAAGTTGCTTCTGTCGGATGATAGCACTGTTCTTCGATTCATTTGTTTTCAGGGTTTCGTTTTCCCGCTCTTTCTTTTCAATCTCCAATTGAAATTGCAGCTTTTCAATTTGCCGGGCAAGTTCAACGCTTTGTAAAGATTCTTTAAGAATGAGGTATTTATTGGACAGCATGGTTGCTTCCGATTGCCTCCCCTCCTTTTCATGAATTTTACTGAGGTAGAAATAGGCATCACGTTGAAGATCAAGGTGCGATTGTCCGGTTATCTTTATAACATTCTCAAAGTACTTCTTAGAGTTACTGAGTTCATCCAACTGATAATGTACCAGGCCCATTAATAAGGTGGCTCTGGGCAATAACCGGATGTTACGGGTTCGGTTAACCATTTCATAGGCCTGTCGGGCCAGGGTGTCGGCCCTGTTTACTTCATTATTATTTACTAAAAATTCCGACCAGCCGATCCGTATTTCCGCAAGACTTATGTCATCGCCCATTTTTACTGCAATCGAATCGGCTTGCCGAAAGCATCGGTTGGCATCCAGCGCACTTTTCATCTCACTGTACACCGAGCCTAATTCCGTTAAGGCTGAAAGCAGGCCGCGCGGGTCACCAATTTGTTTACGAAGTCGAAATGCCCTTTGTGCCATTTCCAACGCCTTGGTATAATCCTGTTGAGACTTATGGATATTGGTGAGCGACCGATAAACATACGCCAGGCCTACAGGATCATCCAGCTTTTCAAAAATGACCATGCTCTTTATAAGATTATCGTAGGCACGGGTTAAATCACCCTGATCAAAAAACAAGCGGCCAAAATTATTATAACAGTATGCTAATTGGGTTGAGTCCCCCTGCTCCTGTGCAACTTCAACCGATTTTAAATGGTAATCAAAGGATGCCTTGTAGTCTCCCTTATACGCGCTGGCCAGCCCAATAAAACTTAAGGGCTTGGACAGTTCTTTGGATACTTTAAGCTGCTGGCCGAGTGCATAAGCCTGTAAACAATAGTATATCGTGCTGTCTGGATAGGAGAGGCGGTATTCAAAACCCAGATCATTCAACAGGTTGAATTTCTCCACACCGGATACACCAGGAAGATTTTTTTTTAGGCTGTCTATTCGGCTGATATTCTGTGCACTGGCCTGAGTCAGGCAAATCACCATCAGTAATAGAAAACAATAATTAATCACTAGCCCCTTCATCGATTAGCAAATTAGAAAACAATTGCAAAAGGCGCGAACAGATTTAGAAAATTAATCATGAACAACTATTCTTCCACAAAATCCAACTCCCTACCAAAGGTTTCACTCAACGACCGCAGCGAAAGCAAGGCAATAACAATGGTAATACTTCCAACAATGAGGGCTCCGATAATTATGCCCGTATCTTCGCGCAGGAATTTAAATGCAAATGTTAACGGAACCACTGTACCGCGGATAAAATTGGGAACCGTAGTAGCCACGGTTGATCGAAGGTTTGTTCCGAATTGTTCGGCCGCTATGGTTACAAATAACGCCCAGTATCCAATACCAAAGCCCAGGCAAAAACAGGTAAGGTAGAAAAAAACTTTTGTGGTGATGGGCGGAAACAGGTAAAGTAAAATGAAGCCAAGCGTTATCAGAATAAAAATAAATACAATCTTCTTTCGCGAACGAAACCATTGACTTAATAAACCACTGCTCATATCGCCTGCTGCTAAACCCAGGTAACTGAACATCACCGCATCACCGGCTATGATGGGTTCCAATACACCAATTTCGGCAGAGAACTCAGGAGAAAAAGTTATCAGAATGCCAATCGTAAACCAAATCGGCAACCCAATAAGTATGCAATTCATAAATCGCTTAAAGCGACCAAAATTTGTAAACAGCGATAAAAAGTTACCGCGCTCAATAGTTTGCTCTTTAAGCGTAAGAAACATACCCGATTCAAACACGCTAACTCGCGCAATTAAAAGCAACAACCCTAATCCACCACCAATAAAGTAGGCTATCTGCCAATCGAAATTTTTTGCGATAACATTTGCCAATACCGCTCCCAATAAACCTACAGTAGCCACCAGGGTTGTTCCGTATCCGCGTAAGCGTGTTGGCAAAACTTCAGCCACCAATGTAATTCCGGCACCTAATTCACCCGCCAAACCTATACCAGCTATAAAACGAAAGAAAGCATATTGGTCGACCGAGGTAACAAAGCCATTTGCAATGTTCGCCAGGGAGTATAAAAGAATGGAACCAAACAATACCGAAAGACGGCCCCGTTTATCACCCATAATTCCCCAAATAATTCCGCCAACCAGCAAACCGCCCATCTGCACTTGTAATAGAAATTCACCTTTATCAAACAGTTGGGCATCCGGTACACCTAACCCTCGCAGGCTGGGAATACGAACTATACTAAACAGTAGAAGATCGTAGATGTCCACAAAATAACCCAGTGCCGCCACAATAACGGGTATACTGAAAAGCTTCTTTAAATCACCTTTTTTCATGAAGGCCCTGTTTGTTAGTTGGGCGTTCCGGCAAAGTCAAAAAATAGTTTTGGAAGTGCAAAACCTTTAATGACCATTAATAAAAAAGTAACTGCTGAATTGGTAATTTCAGCCTAACATCAATGAAAATTCTAAACCTATGAAGCACTATTACTTTCTATTTCTCTGCTTTTTTTTGGTAATCGCTCCGGCATTTGCTCAAAAGAAAAGCCCAACAACAACTGCCAAAGCAGCTGTTTCATACGATGAAAAACTTTACAATGCTATGGAGTGGCGCAGTATCGGGCCCTTCCGGGGTGGCCGTTCCGCGGCTGTAGCAGGCGTGCCCGGT
The DNA here is from genome assembly GCA_002425185.1 of Flammeovirgaceae bacterium UBA5585. Lineage (GTDB taxonomy): Bacteria > Bacteroidota > Bacteroidia > Cytophagales > Cyclobacteriaceae > UBA2336. The sequence goes on from DILT01000004.1 coordinate 30,098, forward strand.
AAACCAAACTTATTTTACTTTGGCGCTACGGGTGGTGGCGTGTGGCGAACTACCGATGCCGGCAATAGCTGGGAAAATATTTCCGATGGCTTTTTTGGCGGCTCCATTGGCGCAGTTGCGGTAAGCGAGTGGGACAATAATGTAATTTATGTTGGCGGTGGTGAAAAAACCGTGCGTGGAAACGTATCGTACGGCTATGGCATGTACAAATCGGTAGATGCCGGAAAAACATGGACCCATATTGGGTTAAAAGATTCACGGCACATTCCCCGTGTTCGCATTCATCCCAAAAATCCTGACATTGTTTATGCAGCCGTTTTGGGTGATTTATTCAAATCATCGGAAGAACGTGGCGTTTATAAATCCACAGATGGTGGCAAAACCTGGAAGCGCACCCTTTTCGCTAATGCCGATGCCGGTGCCGTTGATCTTTGTTTTGATCCGAATAACCCTCGGATCATGTACGCCACAACCTGGCGCATACGCAGAACACCCTATAGTTTGGAAAGCGGTGGAGAAGGATCAGCTATGTGGAAAAGCACCGATGGTGGTGATACGTGGTCTAACATCTCAGCAAATGCCGGCTTACCGAAAGGTACCTGGGGTATTGCAGGTGTTTCGGTTTCCCCGGTAAACTCCAATAAAGTATATGCCATTATTGAAAATGAAAATGGTGGTGTTTATCGGTCAGATGATGCCGGACAAACCTGGCGTAAAACCAATGACGACCGCAACCTGCGTCAACGTGCCTGGTATTACACCCGCATTTATGCCGATACAAAAGACGAAGACATGGTGTATGTTGTAAATGTAGCCTACCACCGCTCAAAGGACGGGGGTCGAACATTTCAATCCTTCAATGCGCCCCATGGCGACCACCATGATTTATGGATTGCGCCCGAAGACAATCAACGCATGATTATTGCCGATGATGGCGGAGCACAGGTTAGCTTTGACGGTGGTGAAAACTGGAGCACCTACAACAATCAGCCAACAGCACAATTCTATCGCGTTATAACCGATAATACTTTCCCGTACCGGATTTATGGTGCGCAGCAAGACAACTCCACATTACGTATTTATCATCGTACCGATGGGTTTGCCATTACCGAAAGTGATTGGGAAGTAACAGCCGGAAGTGAAAGCGGTCACCTGGCACCCGACCCTTCGGACCCGGACATCGTATATGGAGGAAACTATGGCGGTCTTCTGGAAATGGAAAACCATCGCAGTAAAGAAAGCCGTTCGGTAAACGTTTGGCCGAACAACCCCATGGGCCATGGTGCTGAAGACATGAAATACCGGTTTCAATGGAATTTCCCGATTTTTTTCTCTCCCCATAATCCTAAAAAACTATACACCACATCCAACCATGTTCATGTTACTTATAACGGTGGCCAGTCGTGGGAAACGATTAGCCCGGATTTAACCCGCAATGACAAAACAAAACTAGGCCCCTCAGGCGGACCGATTACCAAAGACAATACCAGTGTTGAATACTACTGCACCATTTTCGCTGCGGGCGAATCACCCTATGAAAAGGATTTCATTGTAACCGGATCCGATGATGGCTTATTGCATGTTACAACCGATGGCGGAAAAGAATGGAAAAACGTGACACCTAAAGATCTGCCCGAATGGATGATGTTCAACAGCGTGGAGTTCGATCCGCACACAAAAGGAGGAATTTACGTGGCAGGTACACGCTATAAGTCAGGCGACTACAGACCCTACCTGTATAAATCTAAAGACTACGGCAAAACCTGGACGAAAATCACCGATGGCATTGATGCCGGACATTTTACACGCGTGCTTCGTGCCGATCCAAAACGAAAAGGGTTGCTTTATGCCGGAACAGAAACGGGCATGTATATTTCATTCGATGATGGCGCAAGCTGGAAACCCTTTCAGCTCAACTTACCGATCGTTCCTATTACCGATCTGACCATTAAGAATGACAACCTGATAGCGGCAACGCAAGGCAGAAGCTTCTGGCTGATTGACGACCTAACACCGCTACATCAGCTGAGCGACCAGGTAGCCACTGCCGATGCATACCTGTATAAACCGATGCCATCCTACAGAATGGGACCAGCCTTTAGCTGGGGTCGGGCACCTAAAACAGCCGGGCAAAACCATCCGGGTGGCGTAATGGTGCACTACTATCTTAAAGATACAGCCAAAGCAGAGGTTAGTCTTGAATTTCTTCAACCAGATGGAACATTGATCAAAAAATTTTCTACTAAACCCGACCTGAAAGCAAAAGAAGAAAAACTAACGCTAAAGCAACCGGGTATGAACAAGTTCAATTGGAACATGCGTTATCCCGATGCTGACCGTTTTGATGGAATGATTTTATGGGCTGCTTCCATGAATGGCCCGCGGGCATTGCCTGGAAACTACAAAGTGAGGATAACGGTAAATGGAAAAGCTTCCGAAACAGAATTTGAAATACTTAAAGATCCACGGTCGGATGCAACTGCTGCTGATATGAAGGCTCAGTTTGACTTTGTTCAGAGCGTAATTGCTAAAGTGAGCGAAACACATGGTGCTATTAAGAAAATCCGTACGGCCCGCGAACAAATCAATCGTGCTATTGACCCGATTAAAGACCAGAAGGAAGCCATGAAGGAAGTGCTGGACAAAGCCAAAGCCATTCAAGATAATATGAAAACCATTGAAGAAGCTTTGTACCAAACAAAAAACAGAAGCGGTCAGGATCCTTTAAACTTCCCTATCCGATTAAATAATAAGCTGGCTCATCTGAATTCACTTGCAAGTGCCGGAAATTTCCCTCCTACACAGCAAATGGTGGAGTTCAAAAATGAAATTACTGCGGAGATTGATAAGCACTTAAATGCCTTGAACAAAATCTTCAAAGAAGAAATTCCGGCTTTCAATGCATTGGTTAAGCAAAAGAATATTGATGCCGTGGTTTTAAAAGAGTAACATTGTCGGGCTGAGCTTTTCGCAGGCCGCCAAAAAATATAATAAATCAAAGGCCCGTTTCACTTCGGGCCTTTTGATTTAAATATTAATAATTTTTCTACTGATCAAGTACCACGCTACCGGCCCGACCAATGGCAGTAAAATGATAACTACTGTCCAGAGTAATCTCTTCTCCATGGAATACTCCCGCTTCCATACATCCAGTATGGCGAGTACATCAATAACAAAAATTAAAAGAACCCATAGTCGTCCCATAAGTAGTCGCTAGTTTGATTCCAGAATTTTAAATAATTCATCCAGGTTTGGAGTAATAATAATTTCAGTTCGCCTGTTCTTTTGCTTATTCTGTGGTGTATCGTTTGCAGCCAGCGGCACAAACTCGCCACGACCGGACGCTGTTATTTGTTTTGGCGATACCCCAGCCTTGGTCAGTATCTTTGTTATTGATGTGGCGCGCATCACACTCAAATCCCAGTTATCCTGCATGTATTGCGATTTTCTGGAAATCGGAACATTATCGGTATGGCCCTCAACCATGATATTAATATCACGCTGATCTTTAACAGCTTTTGCAAGCTGCTGCAAGGCGGTTACCCCCTTAGCATCTACCTCTGTACTCCCCGAAGCAAAGAGTAACTGCTCGGCAAGGGAAACATAAACTTTTCCATTCTTAACGTTTACGGTTAAGTCATTCTCTTTAAAGTTTAGCAACGCATTGGTGATCTTATTCTTCAAATCATTCACGGCCTTATCCTTTGCGGCCAATACATTTTCAAGTTCCTTTACCTTCTTTTCGCGTTCGGTAAGACTAACACTTAGGGAATCATTCATCCGTTTGGTCCGGTCAAGATTAGCCTGAATGGCAAGCAATTGCTCCTGCTGCTGAGCCATATCGCGGTTAAGTTTTCCGCTGCTGGTAAGCAGATTTTTGTAATACGCATTTAATTGATTGTATTCCTTATCAAGTTCTGCCAACCGTGCAGACTTCGCGCGCACATCGTCACCCAGACTTAATGTGTCCGAGGCAAGTTTTTTAACCTGCTGATCCAATCGTTCAAGGTCGGCATTGGCCTTTTCCAGTTGTGAGGTTCTATCAGCTAAGTCAGCTTCTAATCTTACTTTTTGAGCAAGTATGTCGTCATACTTCTTTTTAGTAACTATGCAGGATTGAGCCGTAATAGCAATCAAAGCAAATACGTATAGCGTTGTTTTCATAGTTTAAAAATTAGCCGGTCAAATATCGACAGAAAGGAGGGAATTCAAAATCGTACTGATGACCAGGATTCCTCATCAATACATTTCCTGAAAATGTCCTTCGCCAATCATCATGAGGATGGCTGTAATTGTAGCCGCTGAAATCATTTCAAGGCCTGGTGGTAAATCATTTCGTAACCACACAAAAGGCTTAGGCGCACCGGTAAGCCCTACCTGGTAGGCAGCGATTACTAAATTATTATACACTAATTCATAACCATAAATCGGGTTTGCTCCCAAAGACCCGGCAATTCCCTTTTTTCCGTTGGCAAGGTAGTTCACCGGACGAATATTAATCTCTTGACTGGCAGATCGAACAATCCCATTTACTTCAGCCAATCCTTTTACTCTGCTACCAATCCTGGATTTCATTTCCAACTCCCAGGTTTCTTCCAATCTCACCAGCTTTAAAACTGAATAATAATGCTCAATTGATTCCCGCAAATCCGAATAACTTGATTGTCCGTTGCTGATATAGAACTCCCTGGAGTTCGTATTGAGCATGGAGTTGATTACAACTGAATCAGATGCCCTGGTAAGTACATAGGAAAACATAACACTGTTTTCTACCTGATAACGGAAAAAAAATAACTCTTTTCCCCGCTGAAATGAGGGCCCCCTTTTTGTTGATTCAACAAGGTAATCACCAAATCGGATGTCACGCAGGTAATTGCCCTTTATAAAAACTTTTGATTTGATAGGATACCGCACTCCGTTGGCGAGAAGGCTTGAGTCCACCAGCATGAAGTATTCCCTTTTTTGTGCGAATACTCCATGGACCTGAACTACGATCAGGAGTATAATGAGCCGCTGCCATGCAAACAAAGTAATCATACTGATTATTCCAGCTATCTTTAATACCGAATATAGAAAGTGAAAACCCTAAAATCAATCCACTATGGAAGGCATGCTTAAACCCGGATCATTCAAAGACAAAACCATAATTATAACAGGAGGCGGAACTGGCCTTGGTAAAAGCATGGGCAGGTATATGCTGGAACTTGGAGCAAACCTGGTTATTACCAGCCGAAAAAAAGATGTGCTGGAAAAAGCAGCCAATGAATTAATGCAAGAGACTGGTGGAAAAGTTTTGGCTGTACCGTGCGATATTCGAAAGTACGAAGAAATCGAAACCGTAATTCGTGAAACCGAAGCAACCTTCGGACAAATTCATGGAGTGCTCAACAATGCAGCCGGAAATTTTATTAGTCCTACCGAACGACTTTCGCATCGGGCTTTCGACATAGTGGTAGACATCGTATTAAAAGGAACGTATTACACCACCCTTGCGGCAGGAAAAAACTGGATTGCTAAAAAACAGCCAGGTGTTTTTCTGAACATTGTCACCACCTATGCCTGGACAGGATCAGGATATGTAGTTCCGTCTGCTTGTGGAAAAGCAGGGGTTCTTGCACTAACACGCTCATTAGCGGTGGAGTGGGCAAAGTACAACATAAGAAGTAACGCTATTGCCCCAGGGCCCTTTCCAACAGAAGGTGCGTGGAGTCGGCTATTACCCGGTGAACTTGTTAAAAAGTTCGACCCGGCATCACGCATTCCTCTAAAACGGGTAGGCGAACATCAGGAATTAGCTAATCTCGCTGCTTATCTTATGTCGGATTTTTCTGCGTATGTTAACGGAGAGGTAATCACCATCGATGGTGGAGAGTGGCTTCGCAACGGAGGCGAATTCAGTCACCTGGAACTGATCCCGAATGATATGTGGGATCAACTGGAGAAGATGAGGGGTAAAGGATAAACTATGAATTGCTTCCTTTCTTTGGAGTCTGGCTATTCTAACGGAAGGATTGTCAGATTTTTTTCATTAACATAAACAACGGAAGCCTTTTGGTTTTCTTGTTTTATTTCAATACCGGTTGACTCCAACGGTACAGGCGTTAGTAACTTACCAGTACCGTCATATACATAACTCAAATCCTGAACCCTATCGGAAACAACAATATAATCGTTTCCAGATCCAAAAGAATAATATTGAATATCAACCAGATTCTTACCGACAAATTCATTTATTAGAATAACTTTTCCGCTTTCATTCAATATCGCTAATTCTTTGGCATTCTGACGCGCGATCACATAAAGTCGATTGTTATTCTCAGCAATTAGAGAAAACTGGTCATCCACGGATGTCCTGATTAAAGGCTCCCTGCTTACAATACCGCCTTCAACATTAATCTTAGCTTTTATCCCATCTTTTGAAACAATAACAAAAGTTGAAGTTTCTAGCGTATTACCAGGTTCAAGAAAATATGTTCCTCCGGGTCGCATATCCAGGTTAAGCGGGAAGCCCTTAATGTTATCACCTCTTCGGTTCATCAGGTACATCCATCCATCCTGTCGAAGCGCTAAAATAAAATCTTTACCACGGATGCGGTAATGACTTGGTGGAGACACTAAAGGCCCCTCGATATTCTTGGGTTTCCATCCGTCCAAATTCTTTCCATCCCGATCAAACATCCACAACTTTCCTGCTTTATCAGAGATCAGAAATCTGTATTTCTTACTATTATCATAATCGATAACGCTTACAAACTCAATGTTTTGTTGAGGAATTGAAACCGGGAAAGGATTTACGTAATTCCCCAGCCTGTCAATCACATGCAACTTGCCAGCCGTTACGAAAAAAAGCTGAAGCTTATTATTATTCAAATAATCGATCTGTGTAATTCCATGAATTAGCTTACCCTGAATCTCCTTCTTCCATTGTCGCTTTCCATCCGATGAAAAATAATGGAGTGTTGAAAGAGAATCCTGTAACACATACTCATCACGTTTCGTAGCATGGTTCCGCACCACAAAGGGTTTAGAGGTAATGGCATAATCAAGGTTTACCTGAATGCGATCCCGGATCTCCACCTGGTCATTTTTAACCACACCTGTTTTCGGGTTAAACGACCACGAAATATTCGTATAGAAGTTCTCATTCAGGTGACTAAACTGTATAGCCCCTAAGCCAATCGCATTAAAATGGCTCCGGTTCGTTGATGCGTAGACTTTACTCCATTGAGCATTCAATCGATCCGAAATAGCCGCAAGTGCACGTGGGGTATTTATATAGATACTATAATTTGATTCAAGTAAGGTTGATTCAAGAAATTGATTGTAGTAAATCGATTTACCCCAAACTTCTTCCTTGTCAATATCATCCAGAAATTTTCTTAATTCTTCTACACGATCAGATAGGATTATCGTATTGCCAATACTGGTATAGTACGTCTGTTTAAATCCGCTAACCAATGGTTTAAAAAGCTTTTCAGGTAAATTATCGATCTCTATTTGTCGTATCTCGTAGGATGAGTATCGCTCAAGATAAATAGAATCCTCTTTTTCAGATGCTTTTGAAAGGAGATCAAAAGATTTCTGCCATACCTGTAAATCTGATGTGCTGAATAATAGAACACGCGCTATAGATTGACTGGTAGATTCCAGATAGCAAGTAACAATCTCGTTGCCTAATCCTGAAAACATGGAGGTAAGGTCAACATTTGAGAATGATCGGATAGAATCCTGAAGATCGTTTCGTCTTGATAAGTCAATGTTTTTAAAAAGTTCGTTTCCATCACTAATTCCATAACTCGTTACAAGTAGCGATCGGTTAGAAATCAAACCCTTTAGAAAAAAAGGAACAGGCGTTTGTCCTTTTACACTGGTGAGTATTACATTTTGGTCATTACCGCGGGTAACCGAAAAGCCATTCAAAGTTAAATTTCCCTGTCGCTGCTTAATATCCAGAACTGATGCTTGTCCTAAAAGCGGCAATACCAATTGGGTTTCGGAAAAAACAGACAACCAATTGGTAAACCCTTTTAAGTTGACATAAATATTTCCAGCATCATTCTTCACAGTAGGTAATAATGCGGCATCTTGAATCTGATTCTTAAAAGTTTCTCCCTGATCAGATTTATGGGTCCGTATTACATCTTCAACCAGAAATGATGTAAAACTTCCAACCCATATCGCATCGATAACAGCCCATGAAAAAATTCTGTCATCAATAGGAAGTTCATTGATTTCAATGCCATTAAATTCTCGCTGCGATCTCTTTTTGGTCTGCTGTGCAAGTTCTACTAATTGTAATTCTACTAAAGCTGTTTTATTCATAGGTGAATAAAACACAAAATCAAAATCATCCTTCTTTATGATATGCAGAGAAATAACAGGGTGATTTTTCGTATTCAGAAAATTAGAAACAAGTTTAGCAGACTGGGTCGTGCCATACTTCCGAAAAATACTTGCTCTAAGTGTGGTTAGTAAAGATGTGCTCCTGATCTGCTCTATGCATTCTTCACATTCACCTGCTTCAAACACAAGCACAGTTTGAGAAGGTATAATATCCCAGACTGTTAACTCTACCTTGGAATAAAACTTATAGTATAAAAAAAGGCCTAGCCCAATAGAAACAACCAAAAGCAGTGTTAAAATAAGTGGAGTCCTTTTCACGAATGGTAAAGATGAGTTTAGCAGATGCTAAAGTTAAGCAACGTCTCGAATCTACAACTAAACAGATATGATCTAATCATAAAAAAAGCCCCCTAATGGTCATACGGGGCTTTGATAAAAAAC
>DILT01000019.1:0-128 GCA_002425185.1 Flammeovirgaceae bacterium UBA5585
ACCCAAAAAGGGAGTGCAAAGGTATGTTTCGGAAATTCAATATGCAAGGTTGCCTGAAAAAAATTTATCCGACCGAAAGTGGCCTGAGGATGGTCTGTAAGCGATCGGGGCCGGTTGAAATTAAAGTA
>DILT01000019.1:303-404411 GCA_002425185.1 Flammeovirgaceae bacterium UBA5585
GCTCTTCCGATCTCGGGGCCGGTTGAAATTAAAGTAATGGGAACTTGCAGTTCATCTTCCAGAAAATCAATGTATTGACTCAACTCACCTGGAAGATCGCTCAAGGAATTTCCGGTTAATGGCACATTCCAACCTTTCATATTTTCATAAATAGGCGTAATTTTTTCATTAACCAGTTCGTAAGGAAGCGCACTTGTAATGGATCCATCCTTTAACTGGTACTTTGTACACACTTTAATTGTTGGAAATACGCTCAGCACATCGGCCTTCATCATTAACAACTGCGTGACGCCATTTATCATGATGGAATATTTTAGTGATGGGATATCAATCCATCCACACCGCCTGGGGCGACCGGTGGTTGATCCGAATTCATTTCCCTGCTTTCGCATAAGTTCTCCCTCTTCATTCTGGAGTTCGGTAGGAAATGGACCACTGCCTACCCGTGTGCTATACGCCTTAAAGATTCCATATACCTCCCCGATATGGCGTGGCGCAACTCCTAATCCCGTGCAGGCACCTGCTGTTACTGTATTTGAACTTGTTACAAATGGATAACTTCCAAAATCAATATCCAATAAAGAGCCTTGTGCTCCTTCCGCCAAAATGGAAGAACCTTCCTGCAACTCATGATTAATCAGGTATTCACTTTCCACCAGTTTAAACTGTTTCAAAAAATCAACAGCATCCAGAAACTGAGCTTCAAGTTCAGACCAATTAAAATTCAGCTCCAGATTTTTGAGGATAGCAAAATGGATTTCTGTAAGATGCCTGAATTTGTCGTGGAACTTATCGGATAGGATATCGCCAACTCTCAAACCTTGCCGACCGATTTTATCCTGATACGTTGGGCCAATTCCCTTTAGGGTAGAACCAATTTTACTTTCGCCTTTTGCAGTTTCGTAAGCTTGATCTAACAACCTGTGTGTGGGAATTATTAAAGAAGCTTTCTTTGATATATAAAGATTCTCTAAGACGTTAAGATTGAATTTCTTTAGTGATTCGATTTCGCGCTTAAAAATAACAGGGTCAAGTACAACGCCATTTCCAATAATGTTTTTGGTTTTCTCCCGAAAAATACCGGATGGTATTTGATGAAGTACGTGCTTGATACCATCAAACTCCAAGGTATGCCCAGCATTAGGTCCGCCCTGAAAGCGGGCCACCACATCGTATTTTGGAGCCAGTACATCAACAATTTTTCCTTTTCCCTCGTCTCCCCATTGAAGACCCAATAAAACATCAACTTTTGCCATGTGAACGTTGCGTAAACTGAACTAACTATTTTATTACCTCATCTTCCGATTTGATGACATGGAAGATGGCATTTAATTTTGTAATGACGAGAAGTTTTTTAACACTTTCGGAGGGGTTAAGCAGATATACTTCTCCTCCCTTGTTTCTAAACTTAGTAAGGATGGTGATTAATACCCCGATACCACTACTATTAATGTACCTAAGCGCTGAAATATCAACGATACAACTTTTTATGTTCTGCTGAACAGCACTTGATGCTACTTGCAATACATTTGCCCCATCATTTTCTCCTATAAGATCACCCTCAAGATGAAGGATCAGAATATCATTTTTAATTTCACTGTTATACTTCATATCCATTTGAAATTAGAGGTTCTGTTTCTTTTTATTCTCACAATCGGGTTTATTACAAGATGCATACAAAATTAATGAGTGGTGCATGACATTAAAATGAAGAATCTCTTCTACTGTTTTTTGTATGTTCTGAATGCGGGGGTCACAAAACTCTATAACTTTATGGCAATCGGTGCAGATTAAATGGTCATGCTGTTTAAAACCATATGATTTTTCATACTGCGCAAGGTTTTTCCCGAACTGATGTTTACTCACCAGATCGCACTCTACCAAAAGGTCTAACGTATTATAAACCGTTGCCCGGCTTACCCGATAATTGTTATTCTTCATGCTGATGTAGAGCGACTCAACATCAAAATGACCTTTGCGTGAATATATTTCTTCCAGAATGGCATACCGTTCAGGGGTTTTACGCAAGGCCTTGTTTTCCAGGTATGCTGAAAAAATTTTCTTTACCTCTTCGTATATGTTCGTGGTGGTAGTCATTCAGAATTACGGGCAAAGATAAGAACAGGCTTTCCCCGTTCAAACAGGGAATGCATCAGGATTTGAGCTATTCAACCAACTTGGAGTCGAAGCGGCTCACCTTAACAACGCCTTCCACTTTCTCCAATTTGTTAACCAATTGTTCTAAATGACGGGTATCGTGTACATACAGCATGATCTCACCTTCAAATATTCCCGAATCAGTGTAAAAGGACATGGAACTCATGTTTACCTTTAGTTCCTCCGAGATGATTTTTGACACATCATTAATAAGTCCTACCCGATCGGTGCCCTTGATTTTCAACCCGGTTAAAAAGGCGACTTCGTGCTGGGAGGTCCATTTTGCTTTAACCACCCGATTTCCATGGTTGGCCAATAATTCGGCTGCATTTGGACAGGTTGTACGGTGGATTTTAATCCCCTCACTTACCGTTACAAATCCAAAGACATCATCACCAGGAATAGGGGTGCAGCATTTTGCCAGTTTGTAATCCACAATATCCATGTCTTCGCCAATCAGCAAAATATCCTCATAGCGACCTTTAATTTTGGTGATTTCCTGTTCGATTGCCTGGGCATCTGCAACTCGTACATTGGGCTTGTTTTTAAGAGGCGATTTGGGTTTAAAGTCTTTGAATCGCTTAATATCCGCTGCAGGTATAATGCCCTTACCAATGCGGTAGAACAAATCAAAATGAGAAGGCAGGTTAAAAAACTCACGAAGTTGCTCCATCACAATTTGTGTTGGATCAACCTTCATCTGTTTCAATTTGCGTAATACGATTTCCTTACCATCTTCCGCAACTTTCTTTTTATCCTCCTTCAGTACATCTTTAATGCGACTTTTAGCTTTAGAGGTTATGGCAAAGCGCAGCCAGTCTTCATGTGGTTTTTGTTTCTGGGAGGTAAGGATCTCAATCTGATCACCATTTTTTAAAATATAGTTAATAGGCACCAACTTGTTATTCACCTTGGCCCCAATACATTTTGAGCCCACTTGTGTATGAATTTCAAATGCGAAGTCAAGTGCAGTGGCACCATAAGGAAGTGTTTTTAACTCACCCTTAGGGGTAAATACAAACACTTCGTCACTAAATAGGTTACCCCTAAAATCATTTACAAAATCGAGGGCAGAGTGATCATTTTGTGCCAAAGAATCCCGGACTTTCACTAACCATTTCTCCAGGTTTGATTCATGTGCCGAAGCTGTCTCTTTATATTTCCAATGAGCCGCATAGCCCTTTTCAGCAATTTCGTCCATTCGCTGGGTACGTATCTGAACCTCAACCCACTGCCCATTTTTAGCCATTACCGTTGTGTGTAACGATTCATACCCATTGGCTTTTGGCGTACTGATCCAGTCGCGAAGTCGATCGGGATTAGGTGTATAAAAATCAGTTACAACTGAATAAACCTGCCAACACACAGCCTTTTCATTTTCGACTGGCACATCAATTATGATTCGTATGGCAAAAAGATCATACACTTCTTCAAATGGAATATTTTGCTTGCGCATTTTATTCCAGATGGAGTAAATAGATTTCGGGCGACCTTTTATTTCATATTTGATTTTATACCGATCCAGCTCCTCTTTAATCGGTTGCATAAAGCTCTTTATGAATTTATTTCGGGATGCCCGGGTGTCATCAATATTCTGGGCGATGGATTCATACACGGGCCGATCTGTAAACCGCAGATACAAATCCTCCAGCTCGCTCTTTATGGCATTAAGACCCAAGCGATGAGCCAGTGGCGCATAGAGATAAATGGTTTCGGATGAGATTTTTAATTGCTTGTTGCGCGGCATGCTATCCAACGTACGCATGTTGTGCAACCGATCGGCCAGCTTAATCAAAATAACCCTTACATCATCGGCCAGGGTGAAAAGCATTTTTCTGAAATTCTCTGCCTGCTGTGAGGTTCCAAATTCAAAAACCCCTGAAACCTTGGTGAGGCCGTCAATAATCTGAGCCACCTTTTTGCCAAACATCCGTTCGATGTCGGTTAATTCGATGTCGGTGTCTTCTACAACATCGTGTAATAATGCAGCAATAATGGAGGTTGTTCCCAGTCCGATTTCCTCCACGCAAATTTGGGCAACAGCCAACGGGTGAAAGATATACGGCTCACCCGATTTTCTGCGCATATCCTTATGGGCTTCCAAGGCCATTGAAAAGGCCTTTTTGATACGCCCCGCATCGCCATCTTTCAATACAGGCTTCGCCTTTCTCAGCAGTTTTCTGTATCGACCAATTATTTCCTTCTTCTCCTGCTCTACATCAATTACCATTCTTCGTTTGCAGCTTTATTAGGTTGAACTATGAACCCATTAATTTAACACAAAATCAGACTTCTCAATTTCCGAATAATCTATAAATTTGCGCTCCTTTAAAATTGCTGACGGAGCTACCCCATCAAAACTAAAGGAAATTACAGAAAATGCGGATGTGGCGTAATTGGTAGCCGCGCCAGACTTAGGATCTGGTGCCGCAAGGCGTGGGGGTTCGAGTCCCTCCATCCGCACAACCCTCGAACCCTTAATGCCCCATTGGCATTGAGGGTTCTTGATTTAGATAGAATAGAAAGACTTCAAAATTTATTGCTTTGGAAATTACACTGGACAAAAAGAATGCAACGGAAGGTTTAATTAAGGTCAAGTTAAACCAGGGAGATTATAAGTCTAAAGTTGACGAGAAGATCAGAGACTACGCCCGTAAAGCCAATATTAAAGGGTTCAGGCCTGGCAAAGTACCTAATGGGGTGATTCGCCGGATGTTCGGCAAGTCTATCCTTGTTGAAGAGATTAATCAGTTGCTATCCACAAAGCTTAATGAGTACATACGCGACAATAAGCTTCGCATCATTGGCGATCCACTTCCGGTAGCCGATTCCGCCAACGTAATCGACTGGGAAAATCAAAAAGACTTTGAATTTGATTACCAGATTGGCCTTGTTGATGATTTTACTTATGAGTTATCACCTAAGGTAAAGATCAAATCCTATCCCATTGAAGTTGACAATAAGGTAATTGACGAAACACTTACTGATCTGAAAAAGAGATTTGGCAAAGTAAACTACCCGGAAACAAGTGAAGCGGGTGACAACCTTATTGGTGAATTAAGTAATGAGGACGCCAGCTTTAAAAAGGAAGCTGTCTTTATTCAGACGGATAAAATTTCTAAGAAAGAACAAAAGAAATTTATTGGCCTAAAGAAAGAAGATACTGTTAGCTTAGACATTGAAAAAATATTTGAGGATAGTGCTGATCTTGCCCAAGTACTCGACACCTCGTTAGAAGAAGCCAAACAAGCTAAAGGAAAATATACATTAAAGGTCGCCACCATAAGTCGGACAGAACCGGCTGAGATAAACCAGGAATTGTTTGATCGCGTATTTGGTAAGGATGCCGTTAAAAATGAAGAAGAGTTTATCCAGAAAATCAAGGAGACCATAGCCGGTAATTACCAACGTGAGACAGAACATTTTTTGGAACACCATGTAGAAGACCATTTTATAAGCAATACCAAAATAAATTTACCCGAAGGATTTTTGAAGACCTGGCTAAAAGCCACAAGTGAAGGCCAGGTTACCGATGAAATTCTGGCTAAAGAATTTGACGCCTACACCCGCAACCTGAAGTGGGACTTGATAAAGAACAAAATAGCTGAGGATAACAAAATTCAGGTTGACGCTGAAGAAGTAAAGAGTAAGGCAAAGGAAATGATTATCGCACAATTTGGCGGACCAGCCATTGCCAGTCAACTGGGCGAAAGGCTGGATGCTATTGCTGACAACTATCTTTCAAATGAAAACGGCCAAAACTTTATGAAGCTTTATAACCAACTCCGCAACGAGCGGATTATGAAGCACATTAAAGAGAATATTAGTGTAAACGAGAAAAAGGTAAGTTTGGAAGAGTTTAAAAAAATAGTGGAAGAACACCGCCATTAAACTAAAATATGCCTTTTTACGACTATGGTTTTGGTGCTCCCAAAACCATTTTTGTTTAAATCGGGTTTACCACTGAAGATTTATATTAATTTCCTTGAGGCTATTCCGGTAAAAACCATAATTTGACACACATAAACAGTAAACATTCCCTATGAACAATACCAACGAATTCAGAAAATACGCTGTGCACCATCTGGGCATGAGCGGTGCCACTATTGACGACTATGCTCAAAAAATTGAAAACATGACGCAGTATGTAATCGAAGAGCGTCCTGGAAATTTTCGTGCAATTGACGTATTTACCCGATTGATTTCAGACAGGATTATCTTCCTGGGCATGGGCGTTGACGACCAGATTGCCAACCTGCTCATTGCCCAATTGCTTTTCCTCGAATCAGCAGATCCGAAGAAAGACATCATTATGTACATCAATAGCCCCGGTGGTTCCGTTTATGCCGGGCTTGGAATTTATGATACCATGCAATACATAAACCCCGATGTGGCTACCATCTGTATTGGATTGGCCGCTTCCATGGCAGCAGTATTGTTAACGGCCGGGGCACCTAAGAAGCGCTCAGGTCTTCCGCATTCGCGCATAATGATTCACCAGCCGATGAGTGGTATGCAGGGCCAGGCTTCTGATATGGAGATTTCGCTTCGTCAAACGCTGGAGGTAAAAAAGGACTTGTATAATATCATTTCAAAGCACAGCGGCCAGAAATACGAGAAAATTGAGAAAGACTCCGACCGCGACTACTGGATGCGTGCCCATGAGGCCAAGGAATATGGCCTGATTGACGAGGTTTTGGAGCGTAAGAAGTAATTAGATGATTAGTCAATAAGTCAATTAGTCAATGGGTTATGAAATATTTGGTACCTTTGTATTCCATTAGCCCATTGGCTAATTGACTTATCACTAATTAATTATGGCTGAAGTAACCTGTTCATTTTGCGGCAGAAACAAGAAGGATGTAGACCTGATGATTTCGGGTATTCACGCCCATATCTGTGACAAGTGCGTTACACAAGCCAGCCAGATTTTACAAGAAGAAAAGAAAAGCAAAACCGAAGCCGGGGTAACCCCCAACTTTAAACTTGTAAAGCCTCAGGAAATAAAGAAGTTTTTAGATGAGTACGTTATAGGGCAGGATGAGGCAAAAAAAGTAATGTCAGTTGCGGTGTACAATCACTACAAGCGATTGATGCAGCGCAAAATTGATTCAGATATTACGATTGAAAAATCCAACATTATTATGGTAGGCGAAACCGGTACCGGAAAGACCTACCTGGCCCGTACACTTGCTAAACTTTTACAAGTTCCTTTTTGCATAGCCGATGCCACTGTGCTTACAGAGGCTGGTTATGTAGGCGAAGATGTAGAAAGTATTTTAACCCGTTTATTACAAGCTGCAGACTACAATGTTGAAGCGGCTGAACGCGGGATTGTTTACATTGATGAAATTGACAAAATCGCCCGTAAGTCGGATAACCCTTCCATTACACGCGATGTTAGTGGAGAAGGTGTTCAGCAGGCTTTATTAAAATTATTGGAAGGAACATCGGTCAATGTTCCCCCACAAGGCGGCCGTAAGCATCCCGATCAGAAAATGATCAGCGTGAACACTGAAAACATACTATTTATTTGTGGTGGTGCATTTGAAGGAATATCCCGATTTATTGCCAACCGGTTAAACACCCGGCCACTTGGCTTTGCGTCTTCTTCAGGCCTGCACCCTTCCGATATCGACAAAGACAATTTAATTCAGTTTGTTTCAGCTCAGGATCTTAAAAGTTTTGGGCTCATCCCTGAACTCATCGGACGGTTACCGGTACTCTCCTTCCTTAACCCGTTGGACCATGCTGCCCTGCGTAAAATTTTAACTGAACCGAAAAACGCTTTAGTAAAACAATACAAAAAGCTTTTTGAAATGGAGAACATTGAGGTTGAGTTTAAAGATGGAGCGATTGATTTTATAGTAGAAAAGGCTGTTGAATTCAAACTTGGCGCACGTGGTCTGCGCAGCATCTGTGAGGCTGTTATCAATGATGCCATGTTTGAACTTCCTTCCGAAAAAACAGTTGAGAAGTTAGTGATTACCCGTGCTTACGCAGAAGAAAAATTCAGTCGTTCGCAATACAGTAAGCTGAAAGTAGCGTAGTCAATTTGAAGCTTGTAGGTAGTGTAACATAAGTTCGGCCGTATTTTCAGATGCTGATCCTGTATCCAGGATATTTCTGATTTCTTTATACCCGGTCAACATCCCCTCGCGGTATTGATTATCATTTAAGATCAAGTTGAGTTCTGCTGAAACATCTTTACTATTAGCCCTTTGCTGAATCATTTCCTTTACTACTTCCCGGCCAGCAATCAAATTAACAAGCGATATGTAAGGGACTCGAATTAAGTTCTTTGCAATAAGATAACTCATTGAGCTTGTACGATAAACTACTACCTGAGGAACATTGAACAATGCTGTTTCCAGCGTTGCCGTGCCCGATGTGACAATAGCCGCTTGTGCGTGATGAAGCAGATCATAGGTGGCTCCAGAAATAAAGCTAATGTTCGGTAAAGACCTTAAGTCTCCGTAAAATTCTGTCGATAAATTATCTACTGTAGCTACTGCAAATTGATACGATGGATTTTGTTTCGCCACTTCGGCCATCAACGGAATAATCATGTTGAGTTCCTGCTTTCTGCTGCCTGGCAGAAGGGCAACTAAAGGTTTATCGCTCAAAATTCTATTTCGTATTAAAAATTCCTGATCTGCCTGATGCATTTTTACTGCATCAAGTACAGGGTTTCCTACATAATCAACAGTCCAATTAAATTTTTTAAAAAACTCCTTTTCAAAAGGAAGAATGACAAACATCCTATCAATATTTGCTTTCAGCTTAATAGCGCGATTTTGATTCCAGGCCCACACCTTGGGCGAGATGTACCAGAAAACCTTAATACCGTTTTGCTTCGCGAATTTTGCTATGCGCAGGTTAAAGCCTGCATAATCGATTAGCACCACCACATCGGGTTTGTATGTGAGTATGTCCTGTTTACACTGCTTAATTTTCTTCGCTATGGTAGAGAGATTAGCCAGTACCTCTGCAAAACCCATAAAGGCCAGTTCACGGTAATGAACCACCAAATCCATGCCTGCATCCCGCATGTAGTCGCCACCAAATCCACGGCAGCGTATATTTGCAGATTTAGATTTTAGGGCGTAAATCAGATTGCCACCATGCAGGTCACCGGATCGCTCACCGGCCACAAAGTAAATTTTTAAAGGTGATGAATCATTCACGCAGGAAGATAATTGTTATTCCCCGAAGTACTCAATATAGTTTCGGGGTGTTTCGTACAATCGCACGCTATGCAATTTTCCGCGGGTGGTAATAGCAGGCAAACCACGTTCCAGAATCTTCCAGATTTCGACAATCAGGTTTTCGCAGCTGGCCATTTTACCCTGCATAAAATCAACATCAAGGTTGATATTTTTATGATCCAGTTTATCGACTACTTCACTACGAATCAACGTACTGAGTCTCTTTAAATCCACCACAAATCCAGTTTCAGGATCAGGAGTGCCCTTTACCGTTACAATTAAATCAAAGTTATGTCCATGCCAGTTGTCGTTGGCGCACGGGCCAAACACCTCAATATTCTTCTCCTTCGTCCAAGCTGGATTATATAGCTTGTGAGCTGCGTTAAAGTGTTCTTTGCGGGAGATGTAGAGCATTGATACTGCTAAGGGTTTTCGTAGAACTGCAACAAAGCAATAAGATCAGCTTCATTCTTAAGTTTTATCTTTCGTTGATTAATTATTTTGTCTATGTCTGTCATTCTTTCACCGCAGGCAGATAAAAAAGATTTATTATTTAGTTTAAACTCAACTGCCTTATCCTCTATAACCACAAAATACTTTTCACCTCGCTGAAATCGCTTGGTTGCGGCTGCTGTTCCATAGCTGTTAACAACTTCTTCAATGAATTTAATATCATACTTTTTTAGCACGGTTATTGGGCCGTCATTTAAAACTTCGAAATATATAGTTGGGGGATAATCCGTAATTTGTGATACCCCCGATTTGAAAAAATGCTTAATTACCTTATTGGTAGACCCATCAGCAAAGGAGATTGAAAAATTCGGGTATTGTTTTGTGTTTAATTGTAGGATTGATCCATCTTGATTAATCTCTAAAACATCTTTATAAGCATCATACTTTAGTAAAACATTTGAATAAACTTTACCTGTGTTATCGGTTATTGTTCCTGCCTTCCAATCATTGTACAAGTAAGGAGATCCTTCTATGTCGGCATATTTTTTTATACGAATTACTTCATTACCAGCTCCTGGAATGTTAGAAATTTGTCCTTTAACTGAAAATGCGAAAATTAAAAATAGTTGAATGGTGAACAATCTCATGGTTAATTAATTAGTGAATAAAAATCTTCTTGCTTTCTATACCGTTTGCTAAAGAGATAAGATAAAGTCCTTTTGGCCATCCTGAAACATCCAAAGCAGTAGACTCTTCCATTAATTGCACCAAGGTAACTAGTCTGCCAAGTACATCTTTTATCTGGAGAGCGCTTCCTACTAGGGGAGATGGAATTTCAACGGTTAATAATGAAGTGGCAGGATTCGGGTAGACTCTGAACTCTATACCAAAAGCCTCCTCAATCGATGTTATCACATAGGCTTCAGATGGTCTGTTACATTGCCCCTCCTTAGTTACAACAAAATAAACGCCAGGCTGGCCATTTGTATTATAAAGTCTGTTATCTGATTCCGGAATAAGAACGCCATCGCGATACCATGCATACTCGCTAGCCGTTCGAAAGCTAAACAATGAGGTATTGCTGGATAAAATAATTTGATTTGGAGGTAATGGGTTGGCAAGAATTGATACTTCTTGGGTGTATGATCGACTTTCCGTGTTGTTTGAAGCGGTTAATGTAACCGTATACTCTCCGGTTTCAGTAAAGATGTGGTAGGGGTTTTGAGATGACGTATTGCTGCTGCTTCCGTTACCAGCACCAAAATCCCAATGCCAGGAATTCACAATTCCAGAAGTTTTGTCTTCGAATTGAGTTAGAGCGCCAACGCAAGCATATTTTACCTGAAAGTCTGGAAAGAGAACGTCATTGCAATTACTCTGGAGCCAGTTTTGTGCGTTTAAAAGTTCACTTGCCACACCCGCATTAATTACTGCCGTACCCGCAACATTCAGGTTTGTGATCTTTAAATTGTCAAAACATAATTTAAAATGTCCTTCAAAGCGTAATTCAGAGGTGGTAGCCTCAACGCCCATACCCAATAATTCTGTTTTATTCGAGGTACTTGAATTAAGTACTGTATTTTCTCCAAATAAAACTTTTGAACTTGGTTGAAACCGTAGTGTTGATCCTTCTTCAGCCAAAACGTTTTGAATAAAAGTTGTGCCTCCCAAAGTACAGAAACCTCCTCCAAATACATTTAACCGATTTATCATTCCGGTTGTTTGAATAGCTCTAGTTCCGGAAATATTAAATTCACCCAGGTATGTATAAGTACTCAAGTTAAAAGTAGACGGTATAAAATCCTTAACATCAGAAATTTTTGACCCCTCGGAAAGCCATGTTAATCCAGAACCCACTAACGATATCAAATCAACTCCTGAAATAACCGAATTTGTTATATCCCAAACGCGCGCACCCGTGGTAATCGATATAATTTTGCCAATAGCAAGGGTCTGTTCACGCATAAGCAGGTTTCCTTGAATTAACTCAATTGTTCCTATAGAGCCAGAGGCTATCAACTGCCAGGTCGAATTTTCGCCATCAAATGTTAATGCAGTTGATGAAAAATCACTCGATGCTAAATTGATACTATACTCTTCTGTACTACTACCCGTGAATCGAATGGTTCCTCCCTGAACGGCAAAAGCATTAGATGAAACCGTAACTGATCCGGCCACGGTAAGGGTATTGCTATTACTTTCAAAAGTAATGCCTGACTGACTTTTGGTCAACCACGTGATAGAATGACAAAAGACATCACTGTTAATGTTAATTGTCCTAACCCCTCCTGAAAAGGAATTTTCATCAACAATAACACGGTTACTGATAGTAGGCACTACACCTGCAGTAGTCCCCCCACTTGTATATGACCAGTTGGCCGGATTGTTCCAATTTCCATTATTTCCAATCCAGTAGAGGGCCGTACGAGGATCATTAACAGAAGTATACTGAACAATTAAGGAGAATTGTTGCTGCCCGCCAACTAATGTTCCTTTATGATTTATGCGCAATTTATAGGTGCGGGGTTCGGGGTTGCTAAATTCAATCTTCTCGACATTATCCCGGAAATTATCACCCCTTGTTGCAGAGGCTCCCGGATCACCTGGATTGAGAATCCACGGGAATTGGGTATTACCTGCATCATCTACCAAACGCATGTCAAGGTCATTCACCAACATAAGGTTAGGCGGATCGAGAGATGCGCCAACAGGTGTTCCTGCCCGGTCTGTCCAAACTATAGTGGCTGTAATTTTTGTGTTTGCCTTTGGTTGCAGTGTTAACTCAAAAGGTTGACCGTTTTGCAACACCTCTTCTGCTATAATAATATTTTGATTATCTTCATTTAAGATAAGCCTGGCAGCTTCTTCTACATCCAGAAGTCCCCAGCCAAATTGGTAATCAGGGCCAGGTGCAGGACCCGCCTCTTTAACAGCGTGAATGGCTAGTGCTTTTAGCGTGGAGGCTCGCATAAAGTTACCACCATTTAAACTTTTATATAGTTCTTGCAATAAAGCCAGAGAACCCGTTGCACTTGGTGCGGCCATAGAAGTACCGCTTAGCGACCCATACGCATCGTCAGAAGTTGAGGCTATGGTGGAAAAAATATTTACACCGGCTGCCACCAAGTCGGGTTTAATACGGCCATCATCAGTAGGGCCCCACGAACTAAAGGAACTCATTACAACACTACCAGCATCTGCATAGTTGGGTACCTTATTTACTGCACCCACGGTTAGAATATTTTTAGCAACACTTTTATCAGCAATACAATCATAGCCACTTCCTCCGTTGCAATCCGGAGGAAACGAACCATTACCCGTATCACTTCTGTCGTTTCCTGCGGATTTTACTATAAGATAGTACGGAGCATTAAAGGCGAGTTGATCCCACTGCGCAGCCGCAGAACTGTAAAAGCCAAAACGCCAGTCCTCCTGGTTACTTATGCCTGCATCGCCAAACCATTGCCATGAGCCGGCATTAAAGCGCCACCCGGTAATTAAACCATACGAATGGTTAGATAGAATGATAGTTGATTGATCGGGCCGGGCCACGCTCGACATTTCAGGTGTATCGTTTGCAAAATCATAGGTAAACGCTTTAGCCTTTGGCGCCATGCCCTTTGCCTGTGCATTAAGACCAGCCGCCAATATGGTACCCGTTACATGGGTGGCGTGGGCATCCTCAGCTGATCCCTCCACAGAAAGAATACGGTCACCAAATTCAATATGGCTGTCAACAATACCACCATCCCATACGGCTACAGTTATGCCATCGCCTTGCAGGTTAAGCCCCAGGCTACCCCCTTCTCTGAGTTTGGCCGCGCCAGAGGTTATAGCAGCCCCAGCATTTAGAGTAGACTCGTACATGGGCAAACCGCTTTCAGAAACACCAACCAATAACACCAGATTGCCTTTATCATCACGATAAGATAAAGGTACGTTATGGCGTATTGCATATTCATATGCCCGCACCCGTTGCTCCTTAGCAAAATCTTCTGCTTGTTTTGAAAGTTCAGCAAGACCTATTCTATGCTCCTCTACGGATTGACTATACAATGCTAGTGTATAAACACTCACCAGAATGGTCAATAAAACCTTTCTCAAACCCACCATAACCCTATTTTTATTACAAATTTATTTGATAATCCATGTCGATCCAAAACAAAAAAGGAATGGACTAAGTCCATTCCTTTTCAAGAAAATAATAACAAAGTTATTGTTTAGTAAAGGTATGCGTATTTGTATCCTGTGTCACACCGCCTGTTGTTGCAACACGATAAGGCACAACAAATGAATACGTACAGGCATCATATGTAGCTGTTCCGTTTTGAGAAACAACATAAGTAACACCGCCCATCACCACATTTTGAGTTGGCAGGGTAACCGCATTGGAGGCTGGGTTAAATGTATAATTAACCACACCGCCAAAGTCCCAAAAGTTTGTAATGGTAATTGAGTTTGCATCCGGGCCTGGGGTAGACACCACCGTATAGTTTCCGTAGCCAGGCTCATTGCACGTGTAATTTCCCAAGAAGTTAGCCCTACTGAATGGGCACAACGTCCTCAGTTGCCGAGTAAATGTTTTAAAATTCTCGCTAATTTTAACATCGACAGCATCAACCCCGGTTAAATCAAACCGCAGGTTCCAAACTTCGCCCGGGTTAATGTTATCAGCCAGTACATCAAAACGAATATACCCAAAACTGCTGTTGGCCGGAATAGTTACTGACGTACCTGCAGTTACCATATTATAATGAACCCCTGCCACAGCTGTGCTGGCTGCATTAATCGCAAAGTTCACGGTAATCGGTGTACTGCGCTGACGGCCCACCAAGTTAATGCGGATGGAGTCTTTCTTGGCAATACCATCATTTAACCTGTTATACGATTTACTTACCGTTGCCCCTGCCGAAGTAGTGGCTTCTTGTATTTCTACAAAAGTTCCATCCAGCAAGATATCCGTTCCTGCATCGTCAAAGCACGAAAACATCGCTGCTGTTAACCCCAGGAATAATACAATTGATGAAAGATTTATCTTTTTCATTGATTTCAATTTTTAGAATTAATAACCAGGATTTTGTACCAGGTTCGGATTTAACACAATCTGCGAGTTCGGGATTTGTTGAAGCATCCGGAAGTCATTATACGGTAAAGTATTTACGCCAGCCGCGGCCGGTTTAGTAATATCCATACCATTACGTTTTAAGTCAAACCAACGGTGTCCTTCAAAGGCCAGTTCAACCCTTCTCTCATTCATAATCAAAGCAATCAAGCCAGCACCGGTGAGGTTTGTAGCTGTGAGGCCACGATTCGTCCGCAGGGTATTAATGGCTGTTTGTGCTCCGGCATCATTACCGCCCTGGCGGGCACGCGCTTCGGCTTGAATCAGATACATTTCAGCCTTACGAATGACAGGAATGTTCTCAACACCACTTCCCTTTTCACCTGGCCATTTACGTGCTTGGGGCTTGCTGAGTGTTGAGGCATTTGTTACATAAACGCCTAATCTCACATCACCAGGCTCATGTGCAGCAATCAGTTCAGGACTGGCTGCGGCAACATATTGAAAACCTGAAGCCAGGTTGGTGGTGATAGAAGCTAGCGAATTGTTAGGGCCATCAACACCACTCCAATCGGTTGGGCGAATTTCCAGTTCAAAAATCGATTCAGGATGCGTAGTAGCACTCCATGAAGTAACGTAGCTGGCAGCTGCCACAGGAACTGGATTAGCAAGTAATGCGAGGGCTGCTGTAGCCCTTGTATCCGCATCGGCATAGCGACCCATGTACAAATAAACCCTGGCTAATAAAGCCTGCGCAGCTGCACGGTTGGCACGGAATGGATTCGTAATTGCGCCTAATGAAGAGGGCCATGCTCCACTTGTTGTTTGTTCTGCCGGGGTTATTAACAAGTTAACAGCTTCGACTAAATCATTTTCAACAAACTGATAGCATTCCGTGTTGGTGCTTCGTGTACGTTTGTCAGCATCTGATACAACTTCGGTAGGTGTGCTGCGCAAAACAACACCCAAATTAAATCCATTTACCTCTTTACCCGGTTCGTAGGAATAAATACGCAACAATTCGGAATAAGCCAGCGCACGAACAAACAGTGCTTCACCTTTCAACTGATCCAATACACGTTGCGATGTAAGGGTAGCTGTTGATGGCACTTGGTTTATGTTCAGCAACGGAAGATATTTTAAAACGAAATTGGCATCATTGATGGCCCTATAAGCGTTGGCCCAACGGTTGGCGAAGGTACCAATGGCATTTACTACTTCCTGTTCGTAACGACCCGTGCGGTTCACAATCTCGAAATTGTCAGCCAGTGCATCACCCACCATCATGGAATTTTGACCATACATGTCAAATTCATGCAACCTGCGGTAAGCACTCAACACAGCACTTTGCACACCGGCCACGTTATCCAATGCTTGGGCCGGGCTTAAGCTTGCCTGATCTTCAGTTTCCAGGCTGCACGATGCAAACGCAACAATTAAAACTGTACTTATTAATATCTTTTTCATGTCTCTGTCTTCTAAAGTTAATTAAAGGCCAATGGTAACACCAGCCATAAATTGTTTACCTAACGGATATACACCAAAACTTGAAATCGCAGTTCCATTATTGTTACTAACAACTTCAGGATCAATTCCGGCAAATTTAGTAGCGGTCCATAAGTTAAGTCCCTGAACAAAAACATTCACTTTGTTTAAGCCAATTTTTGAGACCAGTGCATTTGGAATATTGTACGATAAGGTAACCTGCTTCAAGCGAACATATGAAGCATCCGATAAAAACTGGGTTGATCCAAATGTTCCGTGTTGCTGATCGAATCCATCAATAATACCGCCCTGATAAGCGCGCGGTACATTAGTGATATCCCCAGGATTTTGCCAACGGTTAAGCTGACTTACCAACTGATTATTTGCACTTGAACCAGCAGCATGTAAGTTATATAGGTCACCATTAAAAGCTGAATTACCGCCCTGAAATTGAAAGAATACTTCCAGGTTAATTCCCTTGTATGAGAAATTATTGGACAATCCGCCAAAGTATGTAGGAATGTATGTTCCGCGAACATCCACATCATCTTGTGTACCCTGATAAGCCAAGTTGCCGTTTCTGTCAACAATCATAGTTTTTCCATTGGCCGGATTCACGCCAGCAAACTGGAGTAAAAACGGAAATGCAACCGGCTCACCTACAATAAGCTGAACACCGTTGTTTACTAAACGTTGTTGATTATTGGGCAGTGACAATAACTCATTATAGAGTGTGCTGAAGTTAGCAGAAACACGGTACTGGAAACCTCCACGATCTAAAACGATACCTCCCAATTCAAAATCAAAACCGCGGTTCAACACTTCACCCACGTTACCACGAACAGAACCAAGACCACTATCGGTTGGTAAGTCAACATTGAATAGCTGATTATTTGTTACGTTGTTGTAAAATTCAGCAGATCCAAACAAACGGCCACCAAATAACGAAAAGTCGATACCCACATTAAACTGATCTTCTTCTTCCCATCCGATAATGTCGTTACCCAAGCGGGTTAAGCGAAGGATAGATCCACCCAGATACTGAGCACCGGCAGGGATACCAACTGATCCAGCTGCAGGGCTACCATAGGCCGTGTACCAGTCGTAATCTGCAATTTCTGAGTTACCTACACGACCATAAGCGGCACGAATTTTTAAATCATCAAGCCAGGTAATACCATCCATAAAACTCTCTTCGGAAATCCGATAAGCAACAGAACCTGCAAAGAAAGTTCCGTAGCGATTGTTTGGTCCGAAACGGCTTGATCCGTCACGTCTGATAGTACCATCGACAATATAACGGTCCTTCAATGTATACTTCACTTGTGCAAAAACACCTTGACGGGCATTGTCAAAGAAGAACTCACCGGCAGGACGAGCTGTTGCACCCGATGAAAGTAATCGAAGTGCAGGGTTAGGATATGTAAATTGTGATGCTGTTACGCCACCACGTTCTTCTTTACGATACTCAAAACCAGCTATACCGGATATTTGATGAATATCACCAAAACGTTTTGTATAGTTCACCGTTGTGTTGGCATTATAAGCGATTGTTCTGCGGCTTACAACCACCATCTGACCACCCGCAAATACGGGTATTGTTCCCGGGCGCTGATTGTTATCGGTACCAAAAGAAGCATCAATACCAGCAAACCCATTGATTGTCAATCCAGGGATTATTTCATAACCAATATTAAAACTGGATACCGTTTGAGGTACACGGCCTAGGCGAACTTCTTCATTAACACCTTGAACGATGTTATAACCGAAGAGGTGACCTGATCCGGATGAAGGATAAGGGTTACGGAATGTACCGTCATCATTATATGCTGTAGATGTTGGTTGAGCTGTAAACGCTGCCTGGAAAGGACCGTTAACGAAGTTACCGTTAGTAATTGATCCAAATGTCCGCTGATAAGACAATGAAATGTTTGTTCCTATAGTCAGCTTTGAGATAGGCTTGTGCGTTAAATTCAATCTGGCTGTTCCACGCTGCCAGTCATTCATAATAATCTGACCTTCTTGCATCTGATAAGAAAGTGAAAGTAGAAATGAAGTTTTATCGTCCCCACCTGACATTGAAATATCATAAGTGGCTAACTGGCCCGTACGGAACAATTCATCTCTCCAGCTAAAGTTCGTTAAGTTATCGTCATTTGGATCACCAAAAACGGTGTGGGCCCCAGTTGGACCTGTGAGTGGCAAGCCAGCATTTACGTACGATTCTGCTTTAATGGTAGCAAATTGCTTCCCATCCATTACCTCATAAAGATTAAATGGCTGAACAGCTCCGCGCTGAATACTTACATCAAGATTTGTTTTGCCCTTTTTTCCCTTTTTAGTGGTAACAATAACCACACCATTTGCAGCCTGGGCACCATAAATAGCTGCAGAAGCCGCGTCCTTTAACACCTCTACCGATTCAATATCATTAGGGTTAATAGCCGCTAGTGGGTTTGACGATCCTTGAGTGGTTTGACCAAAACGGGAAAGTTGAACACCATCTACAATCCAAAGCGGGTCATTTGAAGCGTTGATTGAACCAATTCCTCGAACGCGAACGTTAAGCGCTCCCCCAGGAGCACCTGAAGTACTGGAAATTTGCACACCTGCTAATCGACCTTGAATACCGCGGTCAACGGATTGAACAGGCAAGTTCTGGAACACATCACCCTTAACAGAAGAAATAGACCCTGTTAAGGTACGCTTTTCCTGAACACCATAACCGGTTACCACAACTTCTGATAATTGAGTAACATCAGAAGCCATTTGCACATCAATAACTGCGCGATTTCCAATTTGCACCTCTTGGGTTTTCAGTCCAATAAATGACAACACCAATGTGCCACCCGAAGCTGGAACGCTAAGGGAATAAACACCATCCACATTGGTTACCGTACCAGTAGTGGTACCTTTTAAGGTAACATTCACACCCGGTAATCCCGACCCATCCTCTTGGGAAGTCACTTTTCCTGTAACGGTACGATCCTGCGCCCAGGCTGGGCTGAAAGGCAGAATGAGTAGCGCTACAATGATTACTTGTAGAATTCTCTTCATGTTAAACAATTTAGGTTAATGTTAATTTTCTATGAGGGTCAAACATAAGACAAAATAATAATTGGCAAAAGGAAAAATATTCGAAATTGACAGGCGGGAACCTTAAAAAATGACCAAATTTTGAATAATCGACAATAATCCCCTATAAAGGGTATTTTTTTGAATTACAGGGATGTTGTGGGACTTTTAGAAGATGCCAGTATCTCCAATCAATCCGGCCCTTAGTACTGAGTCGCTATTAATAAAAATTAAATTACATGGAAGGCATTATGTGAGAAATCACTTGCCAGACAAATACTGAAACAACCTTATTAGGTCAGCCTCATTATTCAGCTTAACATTATTGGTTTTTATAAACTGGTTAATTTTTTGCACATACACAGGGCCTAAAACATCCAGACTTTTTTTTGATTTTATACGAACTAAGGATTCTGCTCTATTAAAGTAATAGCTTTCCTTTTTTATAACTCTCGTATCCTTACTGCCTACATTCAAAGCAGGATTAAAATCAGGTTTTAAAACCTCTATTCTTATGTGCTTGATCAAAGCAACCTCAGCGTCAACCAATACCTCCACAAACCCTGAAAGGGGAGCTCCATCTTCATGGTATTCTCTGCCATTAACTAAATATCGGTCCTTATTGGTAACAGAATCAATCCAAACTATATTTTTTACTTTATTTCCACTTAACACCCGAACATCATTATTAGTAAGTTTGAACTCAACCTCATCTTTGAAAATATCATACCGGGTAAAATAACCCTCCACAAGTTCATCATTCTTATACAGTAACAAGGATGATTTTCCCCAATGCGTATCCCAATACGGATCACCTACAATTTCGGAAACCGATGGGGTGGACATACCCGTAATAATCTGCCCCACGGGTAAGCGCTGATTGAATTGACTGAAGGAGGTAATTATGTTATTCGCACGAACTGATTTTGAAATTTCGTCATCAGGCTTTTGCCCTAGAACTTGCAAATAAACACAACCGAAAAACAGTAGTAATGTCGCTGTAGGTCTCACAGAGTAAATATAAAACAAAAGGGCTAAGGAGACATCTCCTTAGCCCTTAAATTTTGGTTAAAAAATCGCTACAACTTAACCAGTGTTAATCTGACACGTCTTGTCCATGTGCAGTAGCCATTCCTTAGACCATATTCATCCGCATCATCGTCAAGTCCAATAGTAAAGGTATTACCTACAGTCAATCCATCACTAGCGGCAGTATAAGTGCCGCGGTTTGCTGTGGTGGCCTGAGGCAGACCTGCTTGTAAAACAGCCCCTATTGAACCAACAGTAAAGTTACCGGCTGGCGGCCAGGTCCAGAACAATGCCTTGTTGGTGGCGCAATTTATACCTGTATTCTGAAGAGGAACGTATACTGTTCCGTTCTCCATATTAATTCGCATGGTTACATTTTGACCACGATAATTAACTGTGAATTGACGTTCTGTTGACAAACCGCCCGGAACTGTTGCTAATGTAACGGTTTGGTTTGGAAAAAGAACGTTATTCAGTGAGGCCGGGTACTCCGCATGCTGGTTCCAAGTATGGTTAGGCGACCAAATAGAGGTTTGGGTTAACGAATAAGTACCTACCCATGAAACGGCCGGAAGCGTTCTGACAAATACAGTATATATAAACGGTGAACTATAAAATTGACCACCCGTGATGTTTGGTGTTGTATTAGCCTCAGCTGTTTTCGCAAAAGCCGGGTTTACAGAAGCCTGAGGATTTAACACTGAAAACTTTTTACCATCCTTTAGCTTCATAATCCAACGCACAATAACCTGATCATTTGCTAACAATGCACCCCCTGGATATGCAACCAAGCCCCCTGCAGGCGAACAAGTAGGACATGCACCATCAGGGTCAGTATTTAATGTCGCCAACGCAGTTTGTATTTGCGTAGCTGTAAGCGTGATGGTTGCCCGTTTAAAAATTGAGATCGTTGGCTGTGGTACTGCAGAAAACACAGAACCCGAAACCGTTGTTAATAACACCTCGTCTGTCAACCCTGTGCCTCTTCTGTGGCTCACATAAATCTCAATTTCATCCAGGTTATCACCATTTTTTTCGTCAACAGCTTCTAGTGTATACTCAAAAGCTGAAGCCGCTAAATTATTTGCATCTAATATGTTCGAACGAATATGAATTATCCGCAAATAACCTGCAAATTCCTTGTCAGCATACGGGAGTGGATATAAACTCTCATCCCGGCACGACATCACTACCACCATAGAAAGGATAAGCAGTGAAAAAATAAATTTATAATTTCTCATAGTTGTCTTTTGTTAGAAGTCCAGGTCTTTAACCTTTTGATCCCAAAATACTTTACCACTCAGGTTGGCCTTTTGATCCACTGAACCATTCAGGTTAGCAAAATTTGCCGGATACCAAAACGTTCTTGGGAAGGAGCCAGGGGTTCCAATTATTGTCGGTTGCATACCATTCGGTAAGCCAGTTCTGCGGTAAAGATTATACGCTTCAACACCGCAACCAAAACTGGCAATCCAGTGCTCCCGGGCGATATAATCCATAATATTATCATTACCAACTTGGGCATCGTAAGCTGCTAAAGCAAGTGTAACATAATTATTAACATCCGTTGTATACGTTGCAGCTGGATAAAATGTCTCAATCGTTGTGGCTTCAGTAGGAGACGCTCCACCAATACCAAAGGTTCCATTTACCGTCCAAGCCCGAACATCGGCCATAGAAAAGCGTATTCCATTTTCAAAGTATGTTCTCGCACTACCTGTTGTTCCCAAATAAAGGGCGGCCTCAGCCAACATAAACTGAACATTAGCGCGCATCAAAATAGGTTGGATACCAGCTCCGCGCATCCCTAAGTTTTGATTCACATTACCATTAACATTGGCATCAAATCTTCCACCTGAAGGATAAGCACCCCACATGGTTCTGGCAAAACCATCGGGTGGAATACCCTGCGGATCGACATGGTCGCGCCCCCAATATCCCCTGTCTGTAGGAAAGCAAAAGGTTCTGGTCCATGCAGGATTTGCCGGATCTGGATCTATTCCGGGAGGCATTCCCGCTTTGGCATTCAGTAAAAGTGCTGTTCCTGTTGTTGTTGGATAATGATCCGGAATAGCCTGTACAACGCAACGTATTTCATTAGGGTCGGATGAGTTAGAATTACGCTGGCGGTAGAAGTAAAAACGCATACGTGGATCACCTGGTTGGCCACCTTGTGTGGCACCATAACCATGAAACATTTGCCACATCAGCCAATTGGACTGATAGTTACCGGAGCCGGCAACATAGGTTGCGGTAAAGCGAGGATGCCGGTTATCAGGGTCGACAATGGTGCTTCCATAACGAAAAACAAAGTTTTCATTTGCAGCACTAATCAATCCTCCTGTTGCAGAAACATCCGCAATCAAGGCATTTATCGCTGTTGTAGAAGCTGCAGGTGCCTCATGACGCAAATTGAGATGAATTTTCAATTTAAGCGTGTTAGCCAGCCTCGTCCAGCGCGAGTAATTATTCGCGTAAAACTGATCTACAGGAGCAGGCGCTGTGCCATTCAGGTAGCCACCATTTGGTATAGTTGGTGTGTTCAGATCTTCCTTCGCTTTATCGAGCAAATTGAGTGCAACAGTATAAAGGCTTGATGCTTGATCTACCTCGGGATTGAAATTAGCAGAGCCTTTAAACGCCTGTGAGAACGGAACATTACCAAAATGATCAACAAGTAATAACAAGGTGTAAGCGGTAATGACACGTGACATACCCGCATGCCGGGCTAATCCATTGGCATCAGCCGTTTTGATTAATTCGTCAGCATCCTTAAGAATAACCGCATAAGCAGTTGTCCACACTCCGTCAAATGATTGAGGTGTGTAAACGTTATCGTACAACGAACCGCCTGAATTTTGAAGGCGAGTCATTTGCATACCGAATGTACTAAAGGTGTTAAAAAGGCCACCTAAGTTCCGCTGCATAGAATTCAACAACAAGTTAGGCAAAGCCTGATTTGGCTGAACAGCATTAGGGTCTTCGCGTAAGTCAAGTGTACACGCATTTGCGAGCACCAGTCCCAACGCAAGCACTATATGTTTTATATGTTTTTTCATGAGAATTACAAAGTTTAGATCAGAACGTTAATCTCAATACGGCACCGTAACGCTTAACACTTGGTCCGGTCAGATAATCAAAACCAGCACCATTATCAACACCCTGGCTGGACACTTCTGTGTCGAAGTTTACAACCTTTGGTACGTTAACAGCATTGAACCACAGGTTATTTCCATTAATCTGGATAGAGGCATTTTTAATAGGAGTCTTGCTCAAAATAGAACGTGGCAACGTATAGCTAAGACTGATTTCACGTAAGCGAATCGTTGTACCATCAAATATACCCACCTCGGTTGTGGCACCTGCACCATACAGTGTATTAAAACCATAATCTGAAGCTGAAATCATGATATCATTCTTCACATAAACAGGCGCATCGGCAGTACCCACATTTTTAACACCCGGCAGAATCAATGTTAAATCCTGATTGTAATCCTGGGCTGCGGCTGTACCCCTACCTAGCACCGCATTGGCCGTGGAAGAAAAAATATCTCCGCCATGACGATAATCAAACTGGAAGGAGAGTTCAAAACCTTTCCAAGAGAAATTATTGATGAAGGTTACGAAATAGTCAGGGTTGGGATTGCCAACAACACCCAAAATTGGTGAACGTACATACAATCCATCAGCAGCCACAATGGGGTTACCCTGAGGGTCCCTGGCCCGAACGGAGCCTTTCATAATATTAAAGGGTTGTCCGGGAATAGCAAAGTTACCCTGATCAGAAAAGCCGGATAATGGTACTTCATCAATTTCACCACCTAAATTAACTACCTCAGGTCTAACCAAGGTATAGTTTACGATAGCATCCCATCGAAATCCATTAGACAACTGAAGAGGAGTGCCTGTAAGCCCCAGTTCAACACCTTTATTACTGATCTTACCTAAGTTAACGAATGTTGAAGTAAAACCGGTGGAAGGATCGATTGATGCAGAAGTAATCAAGTCCTTTGTTGATCTGTCATATAGAGTAAAGTCAATACCAATCCTATTATTAAGCAGTTTAGCCTCAAAACCTACTTCTATTTCCTGTTGCAATTCAGGCTTTAAATTACGGTTACCCAACTGATTAGAAATAGTATGTTCACCCAATAATACCCCTGTAGGGCTCATAAACGCCCGAAGGTTTTGGTTCACTACATCGCGTGTTCTGTAGGTTGGAGGGAAACCTGCTGAGGTTCCATATCCAGCCCTTAATTTTAAAGAGTTAAGAGTGCTTGATTTAATACCGCTGAAAGCTTCAGTTGGTAAAAACGAAGCGCTCACACTTGGATAAAATATAGAATTATTACCAGCTTCAAGTGTTGATATCCAGTCATTTCTTCCGGATAAGTTCAGGAATAAATAATCTTTATAATCGAATGAGAAATCTCCGTAGATACCATAGCGTTGGGTTTCATCTTCCCGATAGAAAACCCTCCCATCAAATGCAATACTTCTGGAAGAACTTCCTTCAAAATTCGAGTGCCTCATTAAACCAAACACGGTTTGAGTTTCAGAATAAATTCCATCGCGAACCCTATAATCATTCCGGGCATTACCTCCTACACGGGCAGTCATATTAATATCCGAGCTAAGCGATTTGGAGAATGAAAGAATCACATCATGGTTCCAAATGGTATTGTTAATCGATTGGGTTTGTAAAACACCACGGTCAATGTTCGCATAGCTGGGACCAATACCCTTATTGAATTCACGATTTTGCGTTTCAGTATAGGTATCTAAACCTACCCGGTAACTCAACGCCAGGTTATCAGTAAAATCATACGCGAAAGTTGACGACAAGAATACACGGTTTGTTATACTAGCCTCACGATGGTATTTCGCCATCCAGTTCGGGTTTGGAATATCGTTACTGGCACGATACCATACACTTTTCTTCTCCAATGGTGTTTCATATGGGAAACTTAAAATATCCCAGTTGCGAGGCGTATACAAGAAGTTTGCATAAAGAGAGGGAACTCCACTGAATGCAGTAGAACCACCCGTGGCTCCATTTAGCGGAGGTGTTTCAAACTCAGTGTTTGCAAAGAGTACTGATGTGCGGATAGAAAATTTATCGGTAACAGCAGCATTAAACCCTGTGGAGATATTTAAACGCTGAAGCTCATTGCCCGGGGCATAGCCTTCTTCAGTGGTATAAGCCACGGAGGCGTTGTATCCTAATTTATCAGTACCACCAGAAATACCAATAGATGTATTTGAAACAACTCCTTTCCTGAAAAATCCTATTGGATCGGGAGCAGCTTCGTAGGGTATGCGCTTATAATAAAACTCGGGGAAAGCCTCACGCAGCGATGCATCGTTGGCAAACTGATACGGGTGACCAACAGAGTCAACCTGGTTAAAATTGGGGCCCCAGTTACTAAAGAAGTTTCCAAACAATCCCTGGAATCCATTACCATAGTTGTTTTGCATGGTAGGCCAGGAAGCAATTTCGGTTACGGAAAGAGTCTGTTGAAAAGAAACTTCAGCCTGCTTCTTCTTTGCACCTCCAGATTTGGTTGTTACCAAAATAACACCGTTTCTTCCCTGGTCACCATAAAGTACAGTGGCCGCTAACCCCTTTAAAACGTTAATGGTCTCAATCGTATTTGGATCAATATCCAAAAAGCGACTTGTAGCTGTTGCTGTTCCGCCTGTTGTAAATCCAGAACCATTATTTGTTTCGGAATTGAATGGTACGCCATCAACAACCCAAAGCGGCTGGGTACTGCCTGTAAGTGAAGAATACCCTCTGATGTTGATGCTGGCTCCAGCACCTGAGGTACCACCGGTAGGGGTAATAACAACCCCTGGTACTTTTCCTTGTAATACTCTTGAAATGTCATTAACGGGCCGTGCCGCCAGTTGATCCTGGCCGACAGTACTCGTGGCATAACCAAGGGCTTTCTTTTCCCTGGCAATACCCTGACCTGTAATAACCACTTCGCTGAGTTGCGTGGCATCCAAAGCCAACGAAATATCAACGACTGATCGATCACCTATTGGAATTTCCTGCGTTTGCAATCCAATAAATGAAAAGATAAGTGACCCTCCCGAAGCGGGAACGGATAACGTGTACCTTCCTTCTGAGTCTGTGGCGGTTCCAATGGTTGAACCCTTGAGAACCACGTTAACCCCAGGAAGCGGGGAACCGTCTTCGGTAGATGTTACCCTACCGGAAACAGTTCGATCTTGTGCTATCGCTCCGCTGATGGCGAAGAGAAGCAACATCGAACTTAGTAAAAGTCTCCTCATAAGTTTAAGTTTAGGTTAGTAAAGTGATAAAGTTATCGAAGCAATTCGAATTAATAAAGTTCCGTTCAAATAATTTTGGTCAAAATTTAATTTGGATAACAGACTACTAACAGAAGTCTGTTTTTAACTTTATTGTATTTGAAAGACAATTCGTCTGTTGAGTGCCCTTCCTCTCTCGGAGTCGTTAGAATCCAATGGCATACGCTGACCATACCCTCTATAGCGCAATTGGCTATTCTCTATGCCATTATCTACTAGGTAATTATAAACCGCCAACGCCCGTTTCTCCGATAGCTGAAGGTTATAGGCAGGGTTACCAGTATTATCCGTATGACCCCCTATTTCTATGCGTATTTGAGGGTTTTCATTTAAAAACCGAATAATCTTTTGCAACTCTGTAATTGACTTTTCTTTAAGGTCATACTTATCGGTATCAAAGAAGATATTGTTTAATACTACAGACGAGCCCCTTTTGGCCTGCTCAAGCTCAAAATCCATTCGAATAGGCTGAAAATCAGTGGTTTCCGAGTAATTGAAGTTAGAGCTGGTAAATAAATAGCCCTTTTTATTTACATAAAGGGCATATTCAGCTCCCTGGGTTAGTACCATCAGGTACTCTCCGGAAATGGAGTCGGATTCTACCACGGCTTCAATTTTATTGCCGTTAATGTTATATAGCTCAACGGTAGCCTTAAGCTCCTTTCGGGTCTGCTTATCGCGAACAATACCTTTTACATAATTACTCTTGTACTCCACCTGGTATTCTGCCGGGAACTGCATTTCATAAATCCGGCTTCGTGTATTGCCCTGACCCGAAGTTTCTTCGTGTGAATAGTAGCCTATTTTGCCATCAGCGGTGATGAATAAAGAGAATTGATCTTCAAAATCATTTATCGGACTTCCCATATTTACCGGATCTGACCAACCCGTGTCTGTTCGATCAGAAAAGAAAATATCATAACCCCCAAACCCGGTATGGCCTTTTGAAGCAAAGTACAAGACCTTATTATTAGCATGGATGAACGGGGAAATCTCATCGTACTGTGTATTCACTGGTGCTCCAAGATTCTTAGCCTTCGTCCACTGTCCGGTTTCATCGAGGTTAGAAACCCAGATATCGCGCCTGCCTAAACCGCCCCGTCTGTCGGAAACAAAGTAGAGTGTACGACCATCAGCCGAAAGCGCAGGTTGAGATTCCCATTCGCTGGAATTTACATTAGGCCCCAGGTTAACCGGTTCTGTCCACTCATTTCCGATTTTCAGGCTTTGATACAGATCGCAGCTTCCAAAACTCTGCCGCCCCATGCATGAAGTGAAGATCAGCTTGCGCCCATCAGCAGAAATGGCACAGGTGCCTTCGTTTAATACAGAGTTGATATTTTTTGAAATCGAAACCGGGCTTGTCCAACGACCGCGATTATCCTTTCTGGAAACCACCAGGTCCTCGTCATGCTCCCCACCTGAACCCAGTCTGCGGGTGAATATTAACTCCTGCTGATCGGCCGTGAGCACCGGAAAATATTGCAATGGAAAACGGTTTACTGTGTCGCTCAATGGCCTCAACTTCCATTCGGCATTCACCGAGGCATTGGCTTGCGCAAATGCAGCATTTTTTAATAGCTGTTCCGCACGTTCAGCCTTCTGCCGGTTTTGATTTTCAACTTTCACAAAATCTGTGAGATACTTAACGGCCTTGTCGTATTGACCGGTAATCAGACAGGCTTCGCCCAGATCAAACCAATATACCTTTTGTTTTTTTGGATCGGAGGTTAACGAAAGGCCCTTTTCAAAATTGGAAATGGCAGACGGATAATTCTTCATACTCATGTAAACCAGCCCGAGCCGGTAGTATGCTTCCGCAAAATTTTTGTCTTTGGTAATCGCCTGGTTTAATAAGCTGATAGCCTGTTCATGTTGGTTTCGAACACGATAATTATCCGCCAGATTATAAAGCTCAATTGCTTTTTTCGATTTTGTGCTGAGTTGAACCTGGGCGATTGCCCCTGCCGGAAGGAGAAACAATCCAAAAAGAAAAAATACTGAAACCTTCCACCACATTACTTTCATGTACATGGTTTAAAACTAAAAAACTATCTGCGATATAGAAAGTTCCGGGCCATCTAAACCCAGCATAGCGTTGATCAGTTTAACTTTCTTAAACAAACGGACATCCTCAACACGGATTGCTGCTTCGCTTATCTTTCCTGTCTCCAGTAAGTATTGACGCATAGTGCCCGCTAACAATGGCGTTGAGGGAGTAAACCAATCAGCGCGATCATATAAAATTACATTGCTATAATATGAATCCGTGATAAATCCGTTTTTAACGATAAGGATATCATCACAATCCTCCCGGAGTTGATATAGTTGATGAAGAGCCGATCGGTTTTCAAACTTGTATGCATATTCAATGTTATCCGCTCTTACCATCTTCAAACTAGTAATTGGTTTTGCGGTATAGGGTAAAAATTCGACCACGTGACTATGCTTTTCATAAACGATCCTGCATTTAAACAATCCTTGAACCGGGTAGGGTTGTGAATGAAGAAAATCACTTAACTGAATTTGATTCTGATGATGAAGGATTTCCCTGAAAGCATCATCCATTCTTGCCTGGTGGTAAGGCAAGCGATGAAATACACCATTGCTCAGGCAAATGGATTCAATCAACCGGGACATAGATCTTCTGGATTGCTTCTTCGTATTCGGCTTGCGCTAAACTTTGAGTAGTAATGCCTCCTCCACTTCTGTAAAAATAGTCCTCACCCGCCTTCTCAATAAACCTGATCATGACACCGCTATCAAGATTTGTTCCATCAAAATACCCGAACACTCCTGTATAATACCCCCGACTTTCGCCTTCTGCATCACGAATTATCGCTAGTGTTTTTGGCTTAGGTGCTCCACTGACCGATCCGGCAGGTAGCAGCGCGGAAAGTATATCGCCCAAATGCGTAGAATAATCTGCTGTAAGTTTGCCCACTACTTCTGAACTTACCTGTAGCAAGGTTGATGCACTGGTTTTGATTTTATCGATATAACGAAACCGTGTAACGCTTACATCCGAAGCCACCTGACTCAAATCATTCCGGATCAGATCAACTATCGTAATGTGCTCAGCCATTTCTTTAGGATCATTAAGAATGATTTCACGGGCATTAGGAACACGTGCATCTATCGTTCCCTTCATGGGGAAAGAATATATTTTTTGATTGCGGATTTGAACAAACGTTTCGGGTGAAAACACCAGGAACTGATTCTTATACAACAATTTATACTTCGATTTACTGGTGAAAAATAAATCCCGTAAGGATTGGTGTAGCTCGATTTTTGTTTTTACCGTGAAGTTGGTGAGAAACGAATCGCCATACCTGAGGTGTTGCATCACTTTATCGAAACGTTTCTCATATCCGGAAAAATCAACAGGATATTTAGTTAAGACAATCTCCTTTTCGGGATTTACCTGTATGTGATTACCATTGGAGAACCCATTGAAGAAATATAAAATTTCATGCGAATCAATTTCAGCTAACCGATACGCCTGTGGTTTTTGCAATTCAAAATCAACCAGAAAGAAAAAAGGAACCTGGTCGGCCCCCCATTGATTTAGTGTTCTGGCAAACTCAGTAATTGTCATTTGATTTTTTGCTTGAACAGCTTTTGATACACTACGGTATATCCATGTATTTATGCACCTGCAGGGATATCCGCCAGTTGGGATTTTGCTTCACATAATCAATAATCAACGGAAGCATTTCCGTTTCACGCGACCACTCCGGTTGTAAAAATAATTTACATGCTGTGTTTACTTTTCCGGCAAATTCCTCTGCCCATGAAAAATCACTTTTGTTATAGATGATCACTTTCAACTCGTGGCTTTGTAAAAAAATGGATGGATCCGGTGCTTTAAACTTTTTAGGAGAAAAGCATACCCAATCCCATGTGCCGGTCAGCGGATATGCGCCTGAGGTTTCGATATGCGTACGCAAGCCCTCTGCTTTCAATGACGTTGTTAGTTCTGTCAGGTTATACATGGCAGGCTCACCACCGGTAATCACTGCAATGTTGCTACCACTGCTTTTTGCCCGATTAACCATTTCGGAAACTGAAACGTGAGGATGAGCAGCGGCATCCCACGATTCCTTTACATCGCACCAAACACATCCCACATCGCACCCGCCTAACCGGATAAAATAAGCTGCATGGCCCTGATAAAACCCCTCACCCTGAATGGTATAGAAATCTTCCATTAAGGGAAGCGTGCTGGTGTTTGTATGTGTTAGCGTGATGATAGTAGACGGGTTAAGCATTACGAAGTTCAGTCGCCCGTAGGGTGTTCAGCAACAAGGAGGCGATGGTCATGGGGCCTACGCCCCCCGGCACAGGCGTGATGAACGAACATTTAGGTGCAACATTCTTAAAGTCAACATCACCTTTAAGCGCAAAACCGTTTTTGTATTGCGGCCCTTCCACGCGTGTTGTGCCAACGTCAATAACTACAGCACCTTCTTTCACCATGTCGGCTGTTATCAAACCCGGTTTACCCACGGCTACAATTAATATGTCAGCTTGCTTTGTAAAATTCGCAAGGCCTTGGGTGTATTTATGACAAACCGTTACGGTAGCCCTTCCATGTTCAATCAGCATCATGCTTAATGGAGCACCAACCAAACGACTGGCCCCAACAACAACACAATTCTTTCCCTCAGTTTCTACGTTGTAGCGCTTCAATAATTCCATCACACCGAAAGGCGTAGCGGGCATCAACAAGGGATTTTTCGAAACAATACTTCCGAAATTTCTATTGGTAAACCCATCAACATCTTTATCGGGTTTAATATGTTCGGTTACTTTCTCGACAGAGATGTGTGCAGGCAGCGGAAGCTGAACGATAAAACCATCCACATCCTGATCGCGATTCACCTGGTCGATGTGCTTTAACAACTTTTCTTCACTGATGGTGTCGGCAAAGCGCATCATGGTGTAATGAAATCCAACTTCTTTACACGCTTTTACTTTATGATCCACATACGTCTGACTGGCGCCATCATCCCCCACCAGTATAATGGCCAGGTGTGGGATTTTTTTTCCTTCGGCTTTTAATTCATTAACACGTTGAATGATCTCATCCTTGATTTGGGAAGCGACCTTGCGGCCGTCAATTAATGTATACGTATTGGTTTCAACCATGTTTTTAAACTGGTTTTATTAATCAATCTTGAGTACGGCCATAAAAGCTTCCTGAGGAATTTCAACATTGCCCACCTGACGCATGCGCTTCTTACCTTTCTTTTGCTTCTCCAACAGTTTACGCTTACGCGAGATGTCACCCCCGTAGCATTTTGCCAACACATTTTTGCGCATGGCCTTTACCGTTTCGCGGGCAATAATTTTCTGACCGATCGCAGCCTGTATGGCAATTTCAAACATCTGGCGTGGTAACAGTTCGCGTAATTTTTCACAAAGCTTTTTACCCCACTCATAGGCTTTATCGCGGTGAACAATAGCCGATAGTGCATCAACCTTTTCGCCATTCAATTGAATATCCAACTTCACCATATCCGATTCACGGAAACCGATTAAGTGATAATCCAACGAAGCATATCCTTTCGAAATAGTTTTCAGCTTATCAAAGAAATCAAACACAATTTCAGCTAACGGCATTTCAAAACTCATCTCAACACGATCGGTGGTGAGGTAGGTTTGATTTTTTATAACACCCCGCTTATCCATACAAAGCTTAATGATACCGCCAATAAACTCCGATTTGGTTATTATCTGTGCTTTAATGTAGGGTTCTTCAATGTGATCGATCGTGTTCGGATCAGGCATCTCGGAAGGTGCGTTGATTTCATACATCGAGCCATCCGTTCGTACGGCATGGAACTGAACGGAAGGAACAGTGGTGATCACTGTCATGTCAAATTCACGCTCCAGTCGCTCCTGGATGATCTCCATGTGCAGCATGCCCAGGAAACCACAACGGAAACCAAAACCCAACGCTGCCGATGTTTCCGGCTCCCACACCAACGATGCATCATTCAGTTGAAGTTTCTCCATGGAGGCTCGCAATTCTTCAAACTCCGTAGTATCCACCGGGTAGATACCGGCAAATACCATGGGCTTAACATTTTCAAAACCTTTTATGGAAGGAGCCGGCCTGTCAACATGCGTTATGGTATCACCCACTTTTACTTCCTTGGCATCTTTAATACCGGAAATCAGATAGCCAACATTACCCGCGCTGATCTCGCCTTTGGCTTGCTTGAGCATTTTTAAAACGCCAATTTCATCGGCCTCATAGGTTTTTCCGGTGTTAGCAAATTTTACTTTATCGCCTTTCTTAATGGTTCCGTTAAAAACCCTGAAGTAAACCTCAATGCCGCGAAAGGAATTATACACCGAGTCGAAAATCATGGCCTGTAACGGAGCCGCTGGATCTCCTTTCGGAGGTTTAATGCGGCTCACCACGGCACGCAGAATATCTTCAATACCGATGCCTTCTTTTGCACTGGCGCGGATCACATCCTCACGCTTACAACCGGTTAGTTCAACAATTTCATCCGTTACCTCTTCCGGCATGGCATGGGGTAAATCAATTTTGTTCATCACCGGAATAATCTCCAGGTCGTGCTCCAGCGCCAGGTAAAGATTGGAAATGGTTTGTGCCTCGATACCCTGGCTGGCATCCACAATCAACAAAGCACCCTCACAGGCCGCAATGGAGCGCGACACTTCGTATGAAAAGTCAACGTGGCCGGGGGTATCAATCAGGTTCAGAATGTACTCTTGTCCATCCTGCTTATAGTTCATTTGAATGGCATGAGCCTTTATGGTAATGCCCTTTTCACGCTCCAAATCCATATTATCCAGCACCTGGGCCTGCATTTCCCGCTGGGTAAGGGTACCCGTAAACTCCAATAGCCGGTCGGCAAGGGTACTTTTACCGTGATCAATATGGGCGATAATGCAAAAATTGCGGATGTTTTCCATACCCGTCAGTTCCTCAAAATTTTAGAACAGCAAAAGTATGAATTTTGAGTCAGAAACATTAGAAAATGCAATTCTCAGAAAGTTCACAAAAGAGAAATATCTTAAATTTCGGAAACAACTAATGCTGTAAAGAAAATGAAAACCACCTCCTTGATTCTAACTTTTTGCCTTGTAACTATTCTGAGCCTGGGTCAATCCGCATGGCTA
Organism: Flammeovirgaceae bacterium UBA5585; assembly: GCA_002425185.1. GTDB lineage: Bacteria > Bacteroidota > Bacteroidia > Cytophagales > Cyclobacteriaceae > UBA2336. Next base: position 34,273 of record DILT01000019.1, read on the forward strand.
CGAGACCTGAAACTTGCTCAACGAGTTGCCGAAACTAAAAATCAACTGATACTCGTTGATTTCTGGGCTACCTGGTGTGGGCCATGCAAACAAATGGATGCAGACGTTTGGAATACCCCACAGGCTGAAGCTTTTAAACAGAATTTTATACCCGTGAAAATTGATATTGATCAGGAAAGATCGTTGGCCAGCACGTATGGGGTAAGATCAATTCCAATGCTTATACTCATGGACTATACGGGGAAGGTGCTACATACATCTGTAGGCTACAGCGGTAAGGATCAATTATTCAACTTCATTTCTCAAATACCTAAAGATGCAACTGAATTATATTCCAAATCTTCGGCTATTGATCCGAAAAATGAAAGTTTTAGTGCACTAAGAGATTTGGGTATTGCCCTGCAACTTCTTTCAGAACAAACAAATTATGAACCGCTTAACCGATCTTTTTTAACGCAAAGTGATCAGTACTTTAAAAAGGGATCTAAACTTGCAAAACAAGAATCCGAAATCAACGAAGTTCAATTGCTGACCTCCCTCAATTGGGTATACCGGAACAATCCCAAAAAAGCGATTAAGGAAATTACCGACAACGCATCAAAATACATCAATACCGAAAATGAATCGCTGATGTATTATACCTTACTCCTCGCCTATAAGAAAAATGGTGATCAGGATAACTATGATACGTATCTCTCGAAACTTAAAAATCGAGATGATGCAGATAAATTCTTAAGTAAGCTTTAAATTTTTAGCGCACAATCCGATGATCCAGCTTTAATGGATAGGCTTTCCAGGTAATCTTACTAAACTGTTTGCTATTCGGGTTTAGCACAAAGTTGAGGGAAGACTTATCAACTACTGAAGGTATTCCGAAGCATAAAACTCCTGCCTGAAGAAAGGCTGTGCCAAATTCCTGTGACGTGCGCTGGGGCGGAATAGCATCCCAACCTTTTGGCAAATCGTGAATGGTGGGAAGTTGAACAAGTTGATCCGGGCAATTGAATTCCATTACCGAATAAAGGACATACCGCTCGGCCGCAAACAGTTCCGGATCAATGGTAAGTCGTTCCAACAAGGCCGAAGAAACAGAACTGCTGCCGTACAAAGCCGGGTAACCGGGTAAATTCCACCGCCCGCCATAACGCTTGGCACCTTCACCCGTTACATCGCAAAATTCAGTTCTGGCCAGCCGGTAAATAATCATACAGCTATACCGTGCTGCAGGCGAAAGATTTCAGTTTTTAAAAGGTTGATGCCTTCCGAAACATCAATGAGATTAAGGGGTTTAATATTTCCCAAACTAAATAACGGACGATCCATCCACCGGTGAAACCCCTCTTTTCCGAAATACTCAATACCGGTAGCGTAAAGTTCAGCCAATGCATACATTTTTTCTGATTGCACGGTATCAAAAACCTGCGTGCGTTGAATGGTTTTAGACGATACCGCCAATGCAGCCGCCAGAGTTTCGTTATCCAATCCTGTAACTTCTTTTAAGCGCTCAAATGACCTTTTGCGTAATCCTTTACGGAAGGTTTCTACACGGCTTAAGGGTTCACTCACTTTTGCGGATTCAATTTCCAACAATTGATGCACCGCCAACTGCCGGGCTTTTTCATACGCTACCGCAGGCTCATACACCTCAGGGGGAGCATTTTTTCGGGGGTATTTTCGTGCTTTCATGACTTCGGAAATTTGTCCACTAATGTAACGAAATTTGTCCGGATCTGGTTTTCCCAACCGGATTTTATTTTGACATTACGCCACAAAATTTTATGAAATCATAAGCAACAACAAAATGTTCTGATGTGCACGATTAACTACTACTCAACACCTGGCTGTTTCAATACGAAGCCTGTTTTTGCTTTTTCATCATCCACCATTTTTTTCACATCGGCCAACAGCTTTTTGGCATCGTAGATAATACCATCTTTAATCGTATACCGAACACCACCCACCCGGATTGCTTTGTTATCATCCGAAAGTTTTATGGCTCCGGTACCATACAGCACCTGAAGATTTTCTAATGGGTTTTGATCCACCAACACAAAGTCGGCAAGTTTGCCCATTTCAACGGAACCCAGATCCTTCTCAACACCTAAGGCCTGTGCACCATACAAAGTTGCCGAACGAATTACTTCCAATGGATGAAAGCCAGCCTCTCGTAAAAGTTCTAATTCACGGATATAAGCAAATCCGTACAACTGAAAAATGAAACCCGAATCAGAACCGGTTGTTACACGGCCTCCCCTGTTTTTATATTCATTCACAAACTTCATCCACAACATATAGTTCTCACGCCAATTCACTTCCTGTTCCGTTCCCCAGGCAAACCAATATGAGCCATGGGCTCTGCGATTGGGTTGAAAAAATGACCACAGTTGCGGAAGGGTATAATCTTCATGCCACTCCGCCCTGCGCGCCCGATGCAAATCACGACTGGCTTCATAGATATTAAAGGTGGGATCAAGTGTAAAATCAAGTTTGAGCAGTTCATTCATCACATTATTCCAATGTTCAGAATAGGGGGCAGCCGCCTGCTTCCACAACTTACCTGCATTTTCAAACCGGTGCTGTTCATTCTGATAATTGTAATCTAACGGATAATCCTGAATTGTACGATCGGCAAACAATGCTTCCGGCAGTCCATACCAATGTTCCATACTGGTAAGTCCGGCACGTGCAGATTTTACCACATTCCAACGCGCTACATCCATTTGCGCATGATGACAGGCCGAACGTAATCCAAGCTTTTTATTTTCTTCCAGTGCGGCTTGCATAATTTCGGGAGATGCCCCAAAGAATTTAATACCATCGGCTCCTTTAGCTTTATTATTGCGCACCCATTCACGTGCCATTTCCGGTGTGCTGATGGGTTTGTCACTCCCCATACCAAAAGCAGTATACGCGTGAAGACGTGGAGCGGTAATGGTATTCTTTGCGCTTTTTTGTTTGTGCTCTAAAACCCAATCTAATCCATTACCCGCTGATGGATCGCGCACAGTAGTAATGCCATGACTCATCCATAACTTAAAAACATACTCTGCATTGGGCGCCTGTCCTCCACCAATATGCCCGTGCATGTCAATAAAGCCCGGCATCAAATACATGCCTTCGGCTTTCAATTCTTTTCCGCCAGCCTCCAACTTGGGCCGTCTTTCTTCGGTAATGGGTACGCCAGGGTAACCCACATTTACTATTCGTTCAATGCGGTTTTGTTTTACTACAATATCTACAGGGCCAATAGGCGGTGCACCAGTTCCGTCAATAAGCGTTACCCCTCGGATGATTAATTGTGTGAATGGGCCATCGCCTTCTTTTACTTCAGGGGCTTTGGCAATTCTTCCTTGGGCCAGTGTTAGTGATGTGATCAGGCCAAGCAGGTATAAAATATTCTTCATAATGGGTGATAAAAAGCAAAAGCTAAGCAACTTCTCCTGAAAACAAAATCCGTAACGTGATGACAGGTAAACACCTCACCCCCGCCCCTCTCCTAAAGGAGAGGGGTGTTCGAGGTTCGATGTCGGAGTGAGGTTGTTTAAAACTGATCAGGTTTGCACCTTAGATCGTTTCCAAAGAGTCCAACTGACAACTCCACTCATTTTTTAACAACTAATTATTTTAACCCTATTTCAATCGTTTTCTATAATTTTTTGATTAAAGTGGTTCGTTTTTGACCCTTATATTTAGAAATTAAGGCAAATTTTTCAACCACCACCCTATGAGTAAGCCTAAAACCCGATACATCATAATCTTTGGCTTAATTGTATTACTACAAATCGTTTCCCTTTTCAGTTCCGGTACTTCATTCGACACTTCAGCAACGGAAGGAATTGATAAATCCGATACAGCCTGGATGATTGTCGCCACAGCCTTTGTGCTGTTTATGACTCCCGGACTCTCCTTTTTTTATGGCGGTATGGTGAGTTACAAAAACGTAATCTCCACCATGCTGCAAAGTTTTATTGCATTGGGCGTGATCAGTTTACTCTGGTACCTGGTGGGTTTTAGCCTTGCCTTTGGCGAAAGTTACCATGGCCTGATTGGAAACCCGTTAACCTTTTTCAGTTTCAATAATGTTGGTTTGGCTCCTAATGCCGACTTCTCGGCCACTATTCCCTTCCTCATTTTTGCTTTGTTTCAACTCAAGTTTGCCATTATTACCCCGGCTCTTATTACGGGCAGTTTTGCAGAACGTGTGAAATTTACCTCGTACCTGATTTTCATGTGCCTGTTCTCTTTATTTATTTATACACCACTCGCACACTGGACCTGGCACCCTGAAGGTTTTCTTCGTCAGTGGGGCGTTCTCGATTTTGCAGGCGGAACCGTAGTGCACATGTCGGCAGGGTTTGCTGCATTGGCTGGTGCCTATGTACTGGGTAAACGGGAAACTAAGAATCATCAGCCTGCCAACATTCCTTTTATAATATTAGGAACAGGCATGCTCTGGTTCGGATGGTTTGGTTTTAATGCGGGCTCAGCTCTGGCGGCCGATGGATTGGCAGTGCAAGCATTTGCCACCACCAATATGGCATCTGCCTCAGCCATGATTACCTGGGTAATGTTTGATGCCCTGGTAGGTAGGAGAATTTCGGCTATGGGGGCTTGTATTGGTGCTGTAGTTGGACTCGTGGCCATAACGCCTGCCGCAGGATTTGTAACCCTGGGTCAAAGCGTTTTCATCGGATTTGTGGCTGCTATTGTGAGCAACCTGGCGGTGTACTACAAGCAGCGCACTTCCCTTGACGATACACTGGATGTTTTTCCCTGCCATGGCGTAGGCGGTATTGTGGGGATGCTGCTTACCGGTGTATTCGCAGCAGATGTTGGATTAATCCATGGCGATCCTACAACCTTTCTCTACCACCTGCTGGCGATGGTTATTGTTGGCGCCTTCACATTCTTCGGATCACTGCTGATTTTTAAGATCACCTCCAGCATAACCAAGTTGAGGGTTACGCGTGAAGAAGAGAGTATTGGGTTGGATATCAGTCAGCATGCGGAAACGTTGAACGTGGTGCCGAGCAGCAATTAATTTGCTTCTATCATTAGAAACTTAATCGGTTTGATTTAACTGATACAGGTATCGTGTTAGCGCATGCTGCACCTGTTCCCGGTTTACCCACCAGTTGCGGCTGAATATTCTCAGGTATGTCCAGTTTTTATGCTCCAGCAAATAGGGCGTATATACATGCGCATCTTTTACGGAAAACATTTGTTCATACAGTTCGTCATCGGTTAATATAATGCCTAGCAGATCACTGCCTTGATTCAACACAATATCTACACCCGGCAGTGTATGCGCTGAAAAAGAAAATCGGGTTTGTTCCACCCGGCTCCAACGCATAATGGTTGAGCCCAAATACCAATCGGGATTATGTTTTTTCTTTTCTGGAGCAGCAGGAACAAAATTACCGGCTGATACTGCCTGCGCATACTCCAGCCACTGCTTTAATAACTTTGGACCATCATTTTTTATGCCTTGTAACTTCAACGCATCAGGCCAAATACTGGCGATAACAATGATTTTTTCCCGTGCCCGTGTAACCGCAACATTCAACCGGTTTTCACCTCCTGCTACATTCAGGCTTCCAAACTGCATATTCATCTTACCGGATTTATCGGGTGCATACCCAACCGAGAATAGGATGATATCCTTTTCGTCTCCCTGTACGTTTTCAATATTCTTAACAAATAAAGATTCTGGAATTCCTATGCCTGCTTTTGCTGCTTCGCTATCCAGCAAATCCATAATGAGCATTTGCTGCGGAAGGTTAAAGGTTACTACGCCCAATTCCTTATCCGGAAAATTTTGTATCCATTCCAGCACAACGGCAACTACTTTTTCGGCTTCGCACAAGTTTGTTTGATCTTCCCATATACCCGCTACATGATAATAGTCAATGGCGGGCTGTTTTTTGTCCACTTCTCTCTTATCCGGTAATAATCGGAGTTTTCCACCATAAAAATTCCGGTTTGAGAAATCGATCAGCGCCAATGATTTGCTGCGATAATGTCCATTCAGAAATACGGTGTCAAAATACCGGGCCGTAAGTTCCAACAGGGAGTCTACTTCCAGTTCGGCTACCTCTGATTCCTCTTCCCAACGCGCCTGGTAAAGTTCGAATGGCCGAAGCTGCTTATCATCACCGGCAATTAACACCTGCTTGCCCCGGCATATAGCCGGAATACCCCGCTCAGCAAAGCACTGCGAAGCCTCATCAAAAATCACCAGGTCAAACATTTGCGTCATGGGAAAAATAGCCGACACCGACTCGGGTGAAGCCATCCAGCAGGGAATGAGTTTAAATACCTCGGTATAAAACTCAGCCATTAACTTTCGTACCGGCCAGATTTTTTTCTTTTTGGTTACCTGGTGGTAGAGATCACGGTAGGTAATCCGGTTATTCAGCCGGTTATACTCTATGCTTTCGCAGATTCCTTCACGGGCTCGTAACAACAGAATTTCCTTGCTCATCGTCATTTTCTCCTCCACCATTTTCTGAAGTTCCGCCTGCATGTCTTCCATCATTAAGGTTGAAGCTGACCGAAGCACCGGGTATTTCATTTCCATATGCTCAATCCAGGCAATACGTAAACTATTTTGAAACATATTCACAAATACATCAACTTCCCAGGCGTTTATCGAATCAAAAATTCGGTTGATCACTTCCTTTTCATGTGGTTGCATTCCTTCTTTCACCTGGTCGAATTCCCGTAGGTGATCAAAATCATTATTCAATGCAGCTACCAACTCGTCCGCCTTCTCAGGATTTTGAATGATCTGATTAATTTGATAGGATGATAAATACTTCTGCCAAAATTGCCGGTGTTCCTGTAAAGGTTCCAGGCTATCCATTATTGTCCAGATAAGCCTGATGAATTCATCGCGTGAGTAGTCGGCAGGTTGAAGTCCCTTCCTGATCTCGCGCAATGAACCAAGCAATAGTTTGGCGCGAACGGCATGTTTCTGTTTCTCAAACCACTTTTTGAAACTCTTCAGGTTATAGTCTTGCGGAAGATCAATGAGCCAGGGTCTTTCTTTTAATGCGGTAAGATGATGTTCAAGATTAAGCCGGTTATCAATGCGGCCCTCCAATGTGCGCAACCCCGTTTTTGTATAGGGCAAGTCATTTCCAATAAGTACCCGCTTCAGGAAAAATTTATGTTCTGAAAAAAGCTCCCACCTGATCATTCGCACCAGGCTTCTGCGGGCCACCATGCGTTGCTGCAAGGCGCCCTGGCACACGCCTATCTGATCATTGCGCAAAGAAGTTTCTACTCCCGGCCCATCGAAGCAATTGAGCACCAGCCGCTCCATGTTTTGCAGCCACAGCAAACTGGTCTCTTCGTCCTTCTCATCGGCCATAGCTTTAAAAAAAGTGTAAGCTGTTTCATCGGCCAGTAAATTCACCATCTCATTTACCGCTTCTCTTCGGTTGCGCAAGGTTTCGCAATCTTCCAGGTTTAGGGTAACGCCAATAAGTTTTTCGAGTTGCTGTGACAGTGCAGCCTGGTGCGCAGGTATATCCTTAACTGCCCGCGCTGTTTCTTTATAATCGGAAAGTGAAAATCCGGCAAATGAAATCCGGTTTCTCCACGCATAATCATCCTGCTCAAAGCGTTGTGCGTACCGGACATATTGTTTTAGCCGGCTGATAAAATCATGTAGTGAATGAAAATGAAACTGCTGATAAATCTGGGTAATGTTAATGCCTTCCAAAGCAGGATTGGACGTGAGGTAAAGCTCCTTAACGCTTAGCCCACATTCATCGTTGTTAAACAATGCCTTTCTGAATTCTTCGAGTTCTTCGGTTAACTGATCAATTCTTCGGCACACCTGGTTGAATCTGCGTTCTGTCTGGATGGCATCGATTCCCCGGTTAATCATTTTGTATTCCTCCAGCCGATCGACCTGACGGGCAATTTTCGTATACACCGGTTTGCGATCGTCACGAAAATCATGGATCAATCCTAAAAAATCTGTTAACCCAACAGCGGCCAATCTATTATACACAACATCAAGCGCTACCCGTTTCTGGCAAACCAGTAACACCCGCTTTCCGGAAGCAATGCAATCAGTAATCAGGTTACTGATCAACTGCGACTTGCCTGTACCGGGCGGCCCCTGCACAACAATGGAGCGGCCTAACTTCACCGACTTTAGTGCGTGTTCCTGCCAGGCATCCATTGGAAAGGCCGTATAGATTTTTTCTTCTTTTACACCTAAGTTCACCGATACAGGATCATCAAATAATCTTCCTACCTGCGATTGGTTTTTTGCAGCAAACAATGCCTCCAGGGTACTGTACTGATTTTCTTCAATCAACTGAAGATAATCAGGCACTAACTGCGCGGCTTGTGGAAAAATTCCAAGCACAGCCTCAGGAAAAAGTTTAATCTCCCCATTGCGGTGAAGCTGATCGAATTCTTCTTTTTTAAACTCGTGAAACGGCAGCAGGTGATCTGAAAAGGTATCGGGGTTGAAATTGATTTCAATCCTGTCTCTCAATAATTGGTAAAGTTGTGTTCGAAATACGGTACTGTCTGTATCGAAATCTTCAAAGTCCGCCTCGAGTAATTCTTCATTTGGCTTTACCTGGTTGTAATAGGAAAATGCCAGTAAAAAAGTTTTATTCAACACCGTACCGGCATCTTTTCGTATTTTCAGTATCCAATCGGTTTTATCCTGCACCAGTGTTACCGGAAAAAACAGCAGCGGGGTACGAACCCATGTACCATCCGCCAGCTTACCCCTAAGAATGGGCCAGCCTACATGCAGATCGTTTGATCCGCGTTCATCAAAGATAAATTTATCTGCACGTTGTAAGCGTTTCAGTTTTTTGCTGGCATCATTAACAGCTTCCATTCGGCTATCCAGCAACGGACAAATTTTTTTATCCTTGCCGGCAATCAACGCATTGATAATATTGAATGAAGGTTCTCCTTTTAACTGACTCAGTTGCTGAAGGTCTAAAAGTTGTTCGCTATGCAGGCGCAATAACAACAACGAACGGTTGTTACCACTCAGGCTGGTAAGCCTGCGCATAAAGGCCTGCAATATGGATTGTGCCTGGTTAATCAACCGTGAGGTAAGGTTTTAATTTAGTCAGCATGGCATCATCCACCTGTATAATTTTCCGAAGGTCTTCAATGGCTTGGTACCGTCCATGCTGAAATCGGTAAGTGACAATAGCCTTAGCCATTCGCTTTGAAATGTACGGATGAGTTTCCAATTGCTCTTCGGTCGCTTCATTTAAATTCAGAATTCTGGGGTAAAAATCAGGTTGAATAAAGCTGGCCTCTGTTAAACGGCCCACCACGGTCGAATCGAGTCCGTAGATTTCAAAAAGCTGATCGGGGTAGATAAATCCACCAAGCGACTCACGAAAGGTTACGATCCGTTTGGCAAGTTTTGAACCAATGCCGTAAATGCTTTTCAGTAACGTAGTGTCTGCACGGTTTAGATCAAATTTAATTTCCGTCCTCTTCTCGGTAGGTATTGTGTTGGGTACAAATGTCGCTGCCCGCAAAGGCTCATCCGGTAACAAAATAAACGGAAACAAAGCTTCATAAAATGATGAGTCCATTCCGTATAGCTTTAGTAAATCGGCTTTTGTTTTGAACTGACCGCCAGCCTTGCGATAGTTAACCACTCGCTTTGCTAATCCTGCCGAAAAACCGAAGGCATGAAGATCCTCTGCGGTTGCGGTATTCGGATTAAAGGCAAACAAGGTAACAGGAAGAAGCTCCTCCTCGGGGAGTACATTCATTTCATCCTTTACCCATAGTGCCGAAAGGCTATCCAGTCGGGCCCGCTCCGTTGAAAAATCACGTAGTTGCCGGCTCTGCCACCATCGGTAAACCGGAGCTGAAAAAATAAAGATCAGAACCAACGGAAGAAAAACAAGAAAGCCGTTCGTCTGGCTTCGCGAAAAGCCAAAGAAATTCCTGATCCAACGCTTAGGGTTCATAGTACAAACTATGCATTAGCTCTCTAAATAAAAAGTACCGTTTCATTTTAGTTAATTCTGCTTCTGTAATTATCTTTCCTAACTTTCGACCTATCAAATTGAAGAGACTCTATAATTGAGAACTGAACAAGAAAAGTCTTTCGTTAACCTGGTGAATGAACACCAGGGGCTTATCCATAAGGTTTGTAATTTATATGAAACCGATCGGGATGCCCGCAATGATCTGTTTCAGGAAGTTGTACTGCAGCTTTGGAAGTCGTTCCATACGTTTCGGGGCGACTCCAAAATTACCACGTGGATGTATCGTATTGCGCTGAACACTGCTATTTCAGGTTTGCGCAAACAAAAGCGTGGATTACAAACAGAAGATCTTAACGAAAAGCATTTTAACATTTCCGATTTGTCATCGGATCAACAGGAAGAAAATCTTCAAAAGCTACAGTGGAGCATACGGCAGCTTTCAGAAATTGAACGAGCCATTATTATGATGGCCCTGGATGAAATACCCTACGATGAAATTGCCGAAACGATTGGCATTACTCAAAACAATGTACGCGTGCGCATGAACCGGATACGTGAAAAACTAAGGAAACTTATGAATCCATAATCATGGAAGAACTGGATGATTTAAAATCGATTTGGAAGCAGCAATCCGGCTATGAAGCTAAAAATGAAGCCGAGATTATTGAAATGCTGAGTAAGCGCAGCAACACACTTATTCACAAGCTAAAACGAAGTGTATGGTTTGAGCTCATTTTTACCCTTGCCTGTATGCTCGTACTTGGAACTTACAGCGTAACCCTAAAAGGAGGGGCATTAATGTGGACTATACTTAGTCTTTTGGTGTTGCTATTATCGTTTACACTCTATTATGTTAAAAAAATTATCCTGCTTAATCAGTATGATGCCGGCCATGAAAATCTGAAAGATAATCTCAATCACCTGTTGCTTCGACTGGATGCCTACATGAAGTTTTATAAACGAAGCTACTCAATTTTGTACCCCCTGTTTTTCGCATTGGGCCTTTTATTCGGGGCGCTCGAATCTGGTTTTGACCGGTTTATTGAAAAATTCGAAAAGCCGATGTACACCCTCTCGTTCATTATTCTTTCGGTGGTATTTATGGCTGGCGTATATAAAATCACCGACTGGTATTTGAAAAAACTCTATGGAAACCACATCGAAAAGCTTCGATCGCTACAAAAAGAACTTCTGGGGTAATGGGTAACGGGTTCAGTTTACCCCAAAGCAGCGCTTTTCACCCCAAAATGAATGTGTCGGTTTGAGAAGAATAATAAATAAGATGTTGATGCACTTATTGATAACAGGTTCTGGCGAACTTTAGCATGAAAATTCCGTTTTTCGTGTACCATGCACCTGGTTGAAAAATTAAACACCCCGTTTCCCTTTTACCTGAACGATGACCGTAAAAATCTGGGACTCATCGGGGTAATCACCATGTTTGTGTTGGCCTTTATGATTGCCTTTAAAAGCAGGAATGACCATGACCTGACGGTGGCACAACACCTGCTGTTTGCCGGAATTACATTCATCTGTCTGAGTATCAATATTATCCTGCTTCCCAGGCTTTTCCCGGTTTGGTTTGACCCGGTTAGCTGGACGGTTAAGAAATACATACTACTCAACATCGGCCATCTTGTACTGATTGGCTTTGCCGCTTCTCTGCTCGATATCTATTACATATGTCCTGAAAAGACTGTTTGGGAAAATATAAGTGAGGCCAACAGCCGGGTAGTGCTTCGGGGTATTATTCCGATTGCCTTAACAACACTTTTCTTGCGCAACATTATGCTTCAGGAAAACCTAAAAGATGCGCTAAAAGCGAACAAAGAGCTTCAAAAGATTCAATCCCTTAAAAAAGAAACGCCTAAGAGCAGCCATGCCAACACAATAACCCTTCATTCCGACACCAGCGAAACGCTTTCTTTAAATCTCCCCGACCTGCTTTATGTACAGGCCGATGACAATTACTCTACCGTAGTGTGGAAAAATGGTGATGGGATTCAAAAAAAGTTATTGCGGGCAAATTTAAAAAGCATTGAAAGCCAGATGGATAACTCATTTACCATGCGGTGCCACCGGTCGTACCTGGTAAATATCAATGCCATCGATATGGTTTCGGGCAATACGAATGGGTACAAACTAAAAATATTGGATACGGATATTGCCATTCCCGTATCGCGGCAAAAAGGAAAAGAAGTAATGGAAAAAATAAGTCAGTGGAAGAATGTTATGGAACTATCCTGATTACTTTCCTCCGTTTACCCCAAAACATTTTCATTCACCCCAGCGGCCAGCATTTCCTAACACAATTGCCACCAGTCACCACAACTATCAAAATAATCTGATCATTAGTTCGTCATTAGCGTTGTAGTAAAACACTTAAAAAAAACCGCTATGAAAACCCCGTACATGATTCCTTTGCTGTTTTTTGTTGCCGTAGCAACAGAAACAATTGCACAAACTGCCCCCCGCACTGAATTTACCATTCAGCTTAGTAAAAATACGCTGGAAGTAAAGGCAGGAACATCAACCGAAATAAACGTAAACATCCTTCGCTCAAAAACATACACAAAATCCAAGGCTAAACTCGGTTTCTCATCACAATTACCAGAAGGAGTTTCTGTATCGTTTGAACCTGCAGAAGGTCTGTTTGACACCAGCATTGCCACCATTCATGTGGGTGAAAATACAAAGGCCGGAAATTATCAGTTTATTCTAAATGCCGAGCTGAACAATAAGGTTAAAGGATCTATTGTGAAACTTTCTGTTACTGAAGGTAAGGGCAACGCAGTAGTTACGCTAAACGAATAGCCTGATATAATGCTTCCTGGATACGACCTTGAAATGGTGTGTCTGTAAATTTCTGATTTAGCTCAATTTCAATTCCCAGGTAGTCACTGCCTGGGAATTTTTTTCTAAGAATTTCTGCAATTCCATCATCGGTACCTTTATACGGTTCGTTGAAAACCGTTTTACATTCAGGTAACTGTTGATCGAGCCTTTCCTTTACCAATGCGCAAAACTTCTTCTCCTGAACACTGGCCAGGTCAAACAATAACCCAATATCTACAGTACGTGTCGTTCCGTTGAACACCGGAGTGAAGGAATGGATTGACAAATGCAAAACAGGTTTTTCACTTTGCCGGATTGCCTCCTCAATCGAATGATAATAGGGTAAGTAATACTGCGCTATTAATGTCGCTTTCTCATTGGCGGATAATTCACTCGTAAATTCAGAGAATAAAGTAGCGCTATCCAACGACCGGTTCACCTCAATTAACAGACGCGTAATAGCCGAACTGAAAAGCGGTGCTTGAAGCTTATTGGCCAATGCGGTAGCAACTTCTAACGCACCGGGATCCCACCCCCTGTGCGAATTCAATACCGCTGCCGATCCGGCAAACAACGAACTGTATTTTTCCGGAACGACATTTCCGGCATGCTCACAGGTAATAATGATGCTTTTGTAGCTCAACCGTTTTAGGGCAAAAACAACTTGTTCTGTGCAAGGCAGTCAGACAACTGCCGATACACATTGTTTACTGAAGATGCGGCAGGATTACCACCCATGGCTTTTACCATGCGCGTAGCAAGAGAGCCCTCTGTTAAAATAATATTCAATTCAGGTCGCCACCTTTCCAATACTGTATTGCCACGCCTGATCAGTGTTTCAAGAATAAACTTCCACAGGTCACCCGCTTTTGCGGGCATATTGGCACCGAATATTTTCAGGTAGTCCACATCAACAATCATGGCCTCCTCTGCCCGTTCAATACCCAGGTCGAACAGTTGAACCAATGCATCTGTCTTATATTTCATTTGTGCATCGTGATCAATAAACTTTCCATTAACCAGGGCTTTAATGGTTTCGATAACCAACTCCAGCACGGCAATATCGGCAGCAGGGCATTCCTGAACATCCATAATCCGTATTTCAATAGAGCCGCGATCAAACCGGGGAATGGCGCCACGCGAATTCACCCAGATGGGATTTAGTATTTGTTGCGGATCATGCGGGGCAATGTCATTCTTTATTTTTTCGTAAATGGAATTGAGGTAATTCCGCTTGGAGAAAATAGCCTCGGGAATCACGCGCCCTGTAATGGAAGGTATTTTCGATTGATTGGTTTTGTAGTACTTCAGTCGGGTGTTCAATGACCCGGTTAATTTACCTTCAATAATCGGTGTGCTGGCGCACAAAGCAGGCAGTATGGGTAGCACCAACCGCACGGCAGCATGGAGTCGGGCAAACTCTTCATCATCGTAAAAGGGAAGATTCAGATGCGTACTTTGAACATTCGACCAGCCGTGTCCGCGGCAATCAAAAATCTTATCATAAATCTCATAAACTTCATTGCTTTCATGGGGCCACAATTTCGCTTCCGTTAACGGATTCATGAACGGATGGGCACCGGTAGGCAATAGACGGGCATTCCAACCTGCCAGAATAGCATTAATGCGTTTCACATTATCTGCGAAAGCATGTTGCAGCACCGACAGGTTATTTTCAGGGTAGGTTGATTTCAACTCCAATACGTGCAACACCAATTCGTTGGACCAGGTAACCATGCCGTTTTCAAAATCACTACCGTACGTGCCCAGCTCATGCTTCAGCAACTCATCGGCAATAGGTTTAACGGCCAGGGTATCCTGATCTACAATCATGTATTCCAGTTCTACACCATAACCCTGAAAAAGATGAATACGCGGAGGTTGAACCATTATCGGTCGGCTTTGATCTTATTTAAAAATACATCCATTACCGTGGAATACAATTTGTCTTTCAGAATTTTATCTTCAATGCCCCCATCAATATTGGGGTTGTCATTAATCTCAATCACATAAAACTTTCCATCCACTTCCTTCATATCTACACCATACAAACTTTGCCCGATTAGGGCTGTTGCCTTTAAAGCCGTGCGTATTAACCCTGATGGCGCCTGATCAACCGCAATACTTTCAACCGAACCTTCCCGTGAACTTTCCTGGGCATTCCAGTTTACAATCTGCCAATGTTCGTTGGCCATAAAATATTTGCAAACGTAGAGTGGCTTACCATCCAGCACACCCACCCGCCAATCGAATGGTGTGGGCAGGTACTCCTGGGCAATCAGCAAATCCGAGTCCTTGAACATCATGGTGGTAACCTCTTTGAACTCATTGGCCGATCCAATTTTGAATACCCCTTTGCTGAAAGCACCATCAGGTTGCTTCAATATAAAAGGATAGGCCAGTTTGTCGGGAAGTTTCTTATAATTCTCCTTACTGATAACAAACGATTTTGGCGTAAGGATTTTATTGGCATTGAGCAGTTCAAACAAATACACCTTGTTGGTACACTTCAGAATGGATTCAGGATCATCAATTACCGCAAGCCCCAGTGATTGTGCCTTCTTTGCAAAGCGAAATGTGTGGTGGTTAACATACGTTGATTCACGAATAAAAAGTGCATCAAACTGCACTAACTTATCAAGATCATTTTTGGTGATTAGTTCAGCATAAAATCCGGCCTGATCGGCTGCCTTGATAAATCGCTGTATAGCTTTTTCATCCGAGGGGGGATTGGCCTCTTTGGGATTGACCAAAATGGCCAGATCATATTTCTTTTTATCCGGCCGGTATTCACGCTTTCGCTGCAGGTATTGTTCCAGGCCCTTTTGTAAAAGCGCACGATCCGTTTCAGGCACTTCACCAATACTCAAAGGTTTTATACTTTGCAGCAACCACTTGTTGCGTCTGCCAAACACAGCCCGCAGCGAAGGCGCTTGTATGTATTGAAATAAATGACGCGCCAGTTTGTTGAGTTGTTCCGACTGGGTAATACCAAAATAAATATTGAACTCAACCCGGTCTTCAGCAACATGCTTAAACGAGTTTTGAATCAGGTTATCAAAATCCTGTGAATCTTCGCGTAAAATAGAAGGAAAACGAAAATCCTGGATAGTCGTGACACCGGGCAATACTTTATGATGGCGTGCCTCTGCCAGCAGGGAAACATAGTAGCCATAGCTTTGATACTGATACGACTTGCACAGATTCAATACTTTTAATCCTTTGGTTTGCTGGTAGGCTTCCCCATCAATATACCGGGCCGGTGTAATAACTTCCACATCCTCTAAACGAAGCTGCCAGTTATCGGGGTTCTCTACAATGATTAGTTTAGGCATCTGTTTTTACTGACTTTTTCTTACCCGGTTCAATAATCAGCAGGTTTGCATCATACGTTACTATACCCAACATAATACTGTTAATGAGTCGTGGAAAACTAACGTGGTATACCCTATCCTTGCCCAGCGGATTTGGTGTCATCGGATCGGCCAGGTAAACCAGGTTCTTGTCTTCATCATACCCGCTAATAACAACGAAGTGTCCAACCGGTTCGCCTTTGATAGAATCATAAATATTAAACTGGGGGATTTCACGCATACTATCGTATAAATAGGTTGCGCTTAAGCCGGTAAGTATTGGTATAGATTTTTTAAGATAGCTTTTGATTAGCTTATCATCCATTTCACGGTATCGTATCTCACCCCCGGATTCCAGAAATTTAATGTAGGCCTTCGAAGCAATCTGGAGTTTTCTTCGCTTATGCTTAAACTCCATTTGTTGTTTGAGGAACTGAATAATTTTTTTTGAAGGATGTTTAAACCAGGATGGGTCCAATACATTTAAATCATACGTATAGATATAAGCTTTGTAACCACGCTGTAAGGCGTGATTCCCCAGCATAACCGCCAAGGTGCCGCCTGATTTTAATTGCTTTACATCACGCACCACTTCTTTTAGCGGAATTTCATCGCCATAATAGTTGTAGATAGCCTGTAAACAAGTGGGGCCACAGGTCACTTCATCAGGCTGTGCTTTTATATCAAACCCAAGATCTAATTCCCTACGCATGCCAGAAGTTTAGAAAAGCTTTGAAATAATCATATCCAGTACCTCAACCAAAATCAATAATATAATAATCCATTCCAGCAAACTACTTTCACGCTGGTGTGAAATTTCCCTGAACACTGTTAAGTTATCTTCAATAATACGCATGGTGTACTCCAACTCGCTAAAGCGAACACGCAAGTCGAAATGACGGATTAAACCAATATGTAACTTATCCAAAAACTGATCATCCCAAACCAGTTCGGGTGCATCAAAGATGTAGATGTTTTCAGCAATTTCGTTTTGCGTGTTCAACGCCCGGCCCAAAAATCTGCGCATATTTTTACGGCTCAGGCTAAGCTTGCCGCTCACTTCAAGTTCCTGCGTAAAACCCTTCACTTCGGCCAGTAAGTTTTCGGTAACCGAATGATAATAATCCATAGCTACGGATTGTGCCAGGTTAAACATGGCAATCCGCATTACTTTATCGTCAAGCGAACCCACCACCACTTCATTAAATTCAAATTGAATTTCGCTGCCCGGCTCCAGCCGGATATCATGATTATCGCGCAGCCAGGGCTCAACCGGGTTTCGCTGAAATGCCTGCACCGCTTTAATGGCCCACTTCATTTCTTCCTCGGTATAACCGGCAAAAACAATTACTCCGTAGTTAAAATAATGCTGGTATTTACCCTCAGCAAACCGGTAAAACAATTCCGATGAAGAATCGGCCAGCAGTTTAATATCCAGAAAGCTTTTAATTCCTTTTATATCAAGCTGTTTGGCAACTAAAAAAGCGTGTAGTTTTATTGGAGAGGCCATAGCCGAACCGGTGGTAAAACATAAAAGTAAAATAAAGGATTCACAAAACAGCTTTGCTTGTTTTTAAGGATATTTGCCCGCTAAACGATACGCGAAATGAATCGACTACTTTTATCTGCCCTGCTTACAACCATTTCATTTTTATCTTTTGGATGGGGGGCCACCGGCCACCGCGCCACCGGATATATTGCCGATAAATACCTGAGTAAAAAAGCTAAAAAGGCGATTGAGCGAATTCTAAACGGCCAATCCCTTGCCATAGCCAGTACCTGGATGGATGAAATACGTTCGGATTCAACGTATAACTATACGGCCGACTGGCATTGGGTTACCATACCGGACGGCATGACCTACGAACAAGCTGAAAAAAATCCAAAGGGTGATATTATTGAGAGCATTGAACGGATTGTCGCAGAACTAAAGTCCAAAAAGTTAACACCGCAACAGGAGACAGAGAGATTAAAATGGCTCATTCACCTGGTGGGTGACATACACCAACCTTTGCATGTAGGCCGTGGAGACGACCGGGGTGGAAATGATATTAAAATTATGTGGTTCCGTGCCGACAGTAACCTGCACCGCGTTTGGGATAGCGATATGATTGATGATACCCGTTTAAGCTATACCGAACTTGCCGAATCATTAGGCAAGCCTTCAGTCAATCAGGTTCAGGCCTGGCAACGAAACTCGGTGCGCGACTGGGCCAATGAAAGCATGAGCTACCGTAAACAGGTTTATGATTATGGTAATGCCCGATTAGGGTATCAGTATTCTTATAAGTATTTAGACACCGCGAAGGCACGTCTACTTCAGGCTGGTGTTAGACTGGCCGGCTTACTGAATGAGATTTACGGATAATACTATAACTTTGCCGCTTAGTTTCTGGTGACGTAGTTCAATGCCCGCCCGGCTGATGCCAATCTGGCCCCGTAGTTCAATGGATAGAATAGAAGTTTCCTAAACTTTTGATACAGGTTCGATTCCTGTCGGGGCTACCAAAGCGGACAGCTGAGGAAATTTTTCTCTCTGTCCGTTTTTATTTCCTCCTAAGCCTTCTGAAAATGAATGAGTTAGAAGTAGTATCGGATTGACCTCATCGGTTCGATAATGGTCAATTTCACGATCATAGGATATACCCTTTGGAAAGAGGAGGTTTTGGATGTTCTTCTTCTCTTTGGCACCTCCAGAAAGCCATAAATTGACAAGATTTGATGTGATTTCGAGGGTTTTATTGACTACATCTAGCGGGTTCGATAAAATCAAAGACGACTTATCAATTTGGATCATCAATTCAGTCATTTCAGTTTTCAGTTTACCTGAAATCTTCTCGTAAATTTCCCTATCAATTTCGCCATACGCAAACCGCTCTTCGATCTTATCTATTTTCTCTTTAACCTGCGTCATCTTGGTTTTAATCTCTTTAGTATTCACAGTACCTTTCTCAATGATTTCATCATAAACTTCCAGGAGCCTGTCTCTTAAAGCAGGTATATAGTTCTGATTAGTCTGGAAGAGGGACAGAAACTCTTGGAATCTTGTGTGCAGATGCTTTGCACTCTTGTTACATTTGCATCCAATCTTATTGCACTTGTAGTAATGCAGGTTTTTACTTTTTACGATATATGCGGTGAAGGGAGTTCCACACTCAGAGCAATAGACAAATTGCTTCAGGGGAACACTATCATTTTCCTTTTTGTGTTTATAACCGGATAGGTTGGCCTTTGACTCTTTAATGACCTCATTGGCCAGGAAGAAATATTTCTCTGATACGATTGGCTCATGATTTCCTTTCACTACTTGTCCTTCAAGCAATGTATGAGATAGGAAGCCACAGTAGAATGGATTTTTAAGTACTTCTGAAATTCTTTTCCTTCCAAGTTTTAAACCTCCCTTAGAAAGCCTGTCAGCTATCTCTGTGTTAGAAAGTTTTTCACGGACTTTCATTTCAAAGGCTTTTCGTATCAACTTCCCCTTCTCATTGATAACAATCCTTTGAACTCTCGTATCTGATCGGTCATACGAATACCCTACAGGTGCTCCACCAACCCATTCACCATGCATGAGTTTCTCTTTCATTCCGGCAATACACTTCTGCCTTCTTAAATCATTATCATATTGGCTAAAAAGGAATAGAATATTTTGTTGTAACACACCCGAAGGGTTGCTTGTATCAATCGGCTGAGTAACTGAAATAATAGTAATCCCCAACTCGCGAAGTTGCCTTGAAAGCCAGATGGCATTTTCACCAGTTCGACTGAATCGCTCCAGGCTATAAACGATTATGAACGATACTCCCCCTTTGTAGTTCTTTGCGAAGTTGACCATTCGCTTGAACTCATTTCGTTCATCCGTCTGGGCGCTCTCATAAGTTCCGCCAAATCGTCCCTTTACCTGAAGGCTATTTTTAATTGCAAATTGTTCACACCCTTTTAACTGTACTTCAAGACTTAAATTTTCCGTCTGTTCTTTACTGGAAACACGTGTGTAGATAATAGCATTCTTGCTACCCGTCTTGATTTTCTTTTGACCCTTTCCAAAATCCTGAAGAATTGTCAGATTGTCCATTGCTTTTATAGTTTTCCTTATGAATAGTAAGCAAGATATGAGCCAGTCTATCTATCGTATCAATGGCCTTTTCTGCTTCTTCATCACTGAAGTTTTGGAAGCCTTGATACTTCCTAAGTCTTTCCGGAGTCCACCGGGAAGCCTTGAATCCAACTGCACTCATCCTGCCGCTCCTTAAATATATACTTCCAATTCGTTTCCAAAACTATTTTTTTCTTTTTCGGACATTATAGAGAACAGGCCCAAGGTTTTCGCTGATTTTTTCAAGCGAACGACCTGCAATGTATCCACCTGTACCGATCTCCATAAGATTCCAAATATGCTCGTCCAAAACAGCCGGAGTTATCTTAAAAAATGGAACAAGCACATAGTTTGTAAAAACGATGAGCATGCAAATACACATGAGTATCGGTCTCCAGTTTCGTTGCAGCCAGCTCTCGCCTTTCGCTTCCGATTCAATGATTTTTGACTTCGTGTCCAGGAGCTTGCCTTCGTAGTCAATGCAAGCACCTTCCATGTTCATGAGAAGTTCCTTGTACTTCAGTTGCAATTCAAGCTTTTCATCCGACTTGTCAATCTTGTCGATTGCATTTCCGATTGAATCGACTGTCTCTTTCACTCCAGCACCAAGAATTTTAGACAAAAATCCTCCGATGGCTGGCTTTCTGTCAACTTCACTTGCCCCCATAATTGTATGTTTAATTGTCTTAAGTAATTCTGATTTAGTAGTGCTGATTATCCGGGGTGATCAAGTCACCGTTGACCGGATATGGTTTTAGTTTCTGTTTGTTCGCTGGCTCTTGCCATTGGATGCCAAATTGCCTGAAGAAGTCAAGGGTGTTCTTAGGAGCATACCTGTTCTTCGTTACGTTCACCACTCCCTTGTGAACCTCACCCGCTATCTCGGCAATGTGCTCCCAATCCTTTCCACCTTTAAAGTCTCCGGCTTTGGTATGCTGAAGGATAAAGATGAATGCTTTGTCGGGATGCTCCTTTCTAAGCTCTTTGTATTCATTGATTTTCAATCCTAAATCATTCACAGAATCAAGGATGATGAACTGATAATTGGAAAGGTCAGGGTCTTGCAGGTTTTCCGCGAAATGCAACCTTGATGGTAATGGATTCAGAAATTCATTTACCTTCTTGGTCATTGTTGGTGAAGCAAATTCTTCGGATGATACATAAAGCACTTCTCCGAAATTCTCAGCAAGGTACTGCGCGAGCTTAAGCAGGAAGATAGTCTTTCCGTTATGCGGTTCGCCATGAAACATCATGGTAAAGTTCCTGGCAGGGTTGCCAAACAGTGAATGCCAGAACGAGAAGAAGTTTAACAGGTCAAGCTTTCGAGTAGCCATTTCTTCCGCTGTCAATACTCCGCTTAGTCCTTTATTGTGCGAACACGCTCCGCGACTTGCATCGGAATACGTCTTGCTCTTACAGGGTCTCAATTTTTTTCCACCAGTGTTGTAAATTCTACCTACTCCATCCTTGCATCCGCAAGCTTTGACGATACCTTCTAAGCCATTCAATTGTGCTTTAGATATTGAAATCTTGCTTCCTGTTCTTTGTCTCAGACTTTTGTAGATGGCATTCACCTTATCTGCATAAGGGTCTTCTTTGGTCAGCTTCTTTTTCTCAACCAGGTTCTCCAGGTATTTCAGAAAGGCGGTAATCTTCTTTTCGTCATCCTTTCCCTGCATTCCAATAAATCTCTTGATGACCGTGATGGATTGATAAACCTTTTCGCCACCAGCGATTGAAACCAAGTGGTTCAAGTCCTTTTCATTGATGGCAAAAGATTCCTCTCCCTTCATCTTGTTGTAGGCTTGAACAAGTTTGTTCTGGATCATTTCGATTTCCTCTGCCAGAGGTGAAGTTTTCTTAATAAGCTTCTGAACGATGGAACGCTGCAAGGCCTTAATGAAAGCAAGGATTGCATTGGGTGTTTTTACCTTATTATGTAATCCCACATACCTTTTGATATACTTAACCTCCTCCCGGATATGCTCAACATGCTTTACATCCTTTGACTCCCTGGTCGTCTTGACCTTTTTAGCTTTAGGCTTTGGGTCGGACTTCTTTGACTGAGCTTTTGGTTTGGGAGGTTCCGGAGTTATACTTTCAGGACTGATTGTACGCGCGTATTCGTTCAGTTTTTGAAAGTAAAGATCAACCACTTTCTTAATGCCTTCACTGTTATAGTAGGTGCCCCAATTTGTTCCATTGGAAGTACTTTTGACGACAAGGTCGTGTCCTTTCTTTAGCGTTTCCGGCAAAGTATTTACACCGATCCGCTCCACTTCAACAAAATAGTTATTAGCCGTTATCATTACGCTGCAAAGTTTAATAGTTCTAATTCAAGTTCGAGAGCAAGTGCTTCAAGCTCCAGTTGTTCCATCTGTGATGGTGATTGTTTAGGCAATACAACCATGACAGGTTTAGCTCTTGGCTCTCTTTTTGGTAGCTCACTTCTGATCAACTCATACTGTGATGGATTCAGCGAAACGCTGTCATTAAATTTCTCCTGTAATACTTTTACGAAGTCATCAATCAGGTTTTCTTCCAGTGATGCCGTCATCCTATCTGACACTTTCTCGAAATTGTTTCGGTCAACAAGATTCAACAGATCGGGATCAAGGTATGTGTCCCCGCCTTTTGACCTGGCAGAGGAAACCACGATCTTGAATTTCCCAGGCTGTTTGAAAATGGAAACTCCATTCTTGGTTGTGATGCTTCCACCGGTTGTCAATGAGCGAATGATCTTCATGGCTCTTGAAACTGGAACGACAGTTTTCTGCTGCACATCATTTCCTTGTTCCCAAAATTCCGGCATGAGGATACCCTTCTTGATTCCCCCGTCAATAGTGGTGTAGCTCACAAGCTTGCCTTTGTATGCGCTGAAGGCTTGAAGTACATTTCCAGTAATGATGTGACGTATCTTCCTGTCAACCGTGCTTTCTTTAATCGATGATTCCCACTTAGCCAGTAGTGCCTCCTTTTCGAGATGCGGCAATCCAACGCTTGCTCCAATGACAGCCCTCACATCTTGTGAATAGCTGGCTGGAATAGCGATGTACTTGTTACTACTTGCCAGGGCGAAGCGAAGACGCATTGCGCTTGGCGCATACGGATTCTTCTTTTTCTTGTCGATGATAAATCCAAGAAAAACAGCGGGTACAAGTTCCTGACCGCCTTCATAACTACTCACCGGATAGTTGAGATTCCGTCCAACATAGAATGAGTCGAAGATGGATTCGAGATATTGCTTCCGGTTGTTGTAAGCTCGCTTGATCTTATCCTCCGCATCGGCCATTGCTTTATGAAGCTCATTTGTTCTGGCTTTGATTGCTTCCTGAGCTTCTCCGGCATTTCGCTTTTCAATCAGCTTTTGGATTTTTTTCTCCTGTGGAATGCTCTGCATCAACTCCTCATAGTGTACTACATTGTCAGCGATTTCCTTTTTAAGCTGTTCCTCTATGTAGCCTTCATACTCCAGCTTGATTTCCTTTTGCAACTCTCTTCCATCTTTACCCTGAAGTGATTCAGCAAGAAGATTGTTTACCTCCTGCCGACTAAAGGGTTTCTTTAGCACGTTCGCCATTACTGTTTCCAGAATGCTATCATCTCCAAACTCACTCGTTCCACCTTTCCCTACAATGACAGCCCACGATGACTGAGTCTCAGCCTGGAGATCCATTGCCTCTACTTCCAAGTCATACTCACCGATTTGTTTGAGATACTCGACATACTCATTGTATCGGATCGAGATTTCGTTGTAGAAGTCAAGCTGCATTGCGGTTGAGAGAACAGCAACGCGACCGGATACCTTATGCGCTGCGTCTTCAAGCTCCGCTCCATCTACCTCACGGGTTGATAATCCAAGCGGATCATCCAGAAGCATGTTCACCTCTGGATTTTCCTTCAGGTATTCCGCGACAATTCTATCTCCGTACTTGTTAAGAAAGTCCGGTACATCCAGAATTTTTGTTGACGATTTTTGATTGGAGGTAGTGTTTGCATCCAGAGATTTCAGTTTCTTCTGAAGCATCATCATCAACCGTTTTTCCGCTGGTATGGCCGAGTTGACATAGTCGTAGATAGGTTTATAAATCTGGCCGGTGCGGTTTATCCGGCCTCGTTTCTGTACCTCTGTGTTAATGTCAAGCTCCGCTTGCAGCACGATCATTACTCTTTGTCTTACCTGTTCCTTCGAAACTTTTGGAGTAATAATGGCATGAGCCGAAGCTCCTGTGCTCCCAGACTGATTAATTAAGAGAACATCAACTTCATTGTTGTTGAACTGCCGGAAAGCATCGTTGGTGTTTACTCGCTTGCGAGTCAGCACTAATGCCCTGTTTGTTTTTGAATTGATCTGAAGTTCGTACTTACGGCCTGTTACTTCTGCCACTTTGTATCCAGCCTCCCTGATCTTGCGGACGATGACATCAATGGGTGAAATAGTGATCCCAGTTGAAGCCTCCTTGATATGATCACTAATCCTGTGATATTCTGCCTGGGCTTCTAAAGGGAATTCTGAGATTTCAAACTTCTTGAAAATCTTCTGGCCATCAGTATCTGTTTCCGTATAGCGGAGGATTCCATCAAGTCCTTTTTGAAGCACGACTGAAAAGTCGGCATTGATGGTATCGCTATCGGTCACTGAAAGACCTGCATCGCTTTCCATTTGCTCAATAAAACTTCCCATTGTGCTGGCAAATGCAATCACAGGTTTCTTTCCTTCTTTCAATCGGGCAATAGCTCGTTCGGCAACCGCTTCCGCTTTAATGCTGAACAGCATTTGGTTAATCACATTGAAAACTTTGGAGAAGTAAGGCAGGTTATCTACTCCAGCCTGCGAAGTACCTTCGCGAATCTCCACCTGCTTCCCTTCCGCGACTGCGATGTCGTCAAGCTCTTCCACAATCGCATCGACATGCGTTGTCTGAAATTTGATAATGTCCCGAACGATAGAGGTGATATTGTCGGCAACGGCTTTGTGTTCTTGCTCTTTGTCTTCCAGGGTAACATAGTTTACCTCTACACCCTCGAAGGAACGTTCCCTTCGGATCATCTGACCTTCAGCTACAAGCTGGCTTGCCAATATTTCTTGTAAGGCAACTCCGCCTTTCGTGATGGCTTCGATCAAGGCATCTCTGCTCATACTTGCATCACGGATAGAAGTTTTCATGGCGTAGATGGGCATGTTGTCGGGACGCTTGGCAAAGGTTGCGGAAAGAAATACTACGCCTCTGGTACGCGATAGTGCTGACTGCATGAAGTTGCCGGTATTGCCTGAGCCGGATGAATTATGAGCTTCGTCCATGATGACGATGTTATCTTCCGCAATAGCATTCAGGAAGGCGGGCTTGGTTGGTTTCTTTTCAGGCGAATTGAACTGCGAATATGTAGCAACAACGAAGTGAAAGTTCTTCGGCACACGCTGACTTTCAAAAATTCTTGTCTGGTCTGCCGCAGGCAATGCCTGGTAAATCACTTCTCCGTCTTCGTCCTTAATATCGGTTTTGCTGTCGCGTGAGTTTACAATGAACGGAACAAGATGAGCGGAACCAATCGCTGAAAGATCACGGTATATATCGGAGAACAGATTAGCTTTTTCGGTAATAAAGATAGGTTGCACTCCTTTTTCAACTGCGTAACGAATGATGGATGCTGCGATGCGTCCTTTTCCAATTCCGGTTTGATCACCTATGATCATGCCAACACCTCTTTCTTCAATGTTGTAAATTGACATAGCCACTGCATCAATTTGTTCGGCTGACAAAGCCTTACACAATTCAACATGACTTCTGTAGTTGAGCTTAATTCGCACATACTCATCAATATCACCACCAACAGCTTCTTTGATACGCTGGAGTGCGGCATGAGTCTCAAAACCCATTGAATCGGGCACGACCGTATTCAAGACAACACAACTACTGGATGCCGGAGTGTAGGGCATTCCGAGTTCATCGAAACTCATCAATTCCAGTTCCAGGGCAAGAGCCTGAGCTTCTAATTCAAGTGGGTTCATAGAAATTTCTTTTCTTAGTTCGGTGACTCTCATCACACGGTCAAACAATTCTTCGAAGGAGTCAACAACCTTATCTCTCTCTTCATTTTTCAAAGGAGCTGCACCAGAGGGTTTTGATTTTCGGCCATCAATCAGCATGAGCCTGGTATCGAATGAGGTACCCTGACGGGAATAGAGTTTGTGGCCATCAATCGGAATAATATCAACAACGTTGTATCTGCTGAACAGATAATTGAAGAAAAATCGGTTTTTGCCTTTTTGAATTCGTCCTTTCTTGTCGTAGCGAGTGTGGCCACCGATAATGATAGCCGCTTTACCGTTGTCCTTCATGCAATCCAATGCACGCAAGGCCATGAGGTGATCAAGTACTTCAATACTGAACGATTCGTATTTCACATTACGTTCCAGCAATCCAAACGGGGGATTTGTTAGTACTGCATCAAACCTTTTCTCAAATCCATTGAAAGGCTGGGTAGCATCTTGTGACAACACTTGCTTGAATCCCTGGTCTTGAAGATTTGATCGTCTTAAACTATCAATCTCATTTACTACTATCCTGGAAGGATTTGCAGCAACAGTAAGTAGACCGTTTCCGGCAGACGGTTCAAAGACTGAAATATTCTGGTCAGCGTTCGTGAAAATTCCAGCAAGAAATGAAATCGGTGCCGGTGTACTGTATTGTTGTAGTAAAATGCTTTGGCTTGTGCGGTGAGAAATGTTGACCTGGCTTTGATAAAGCTCAACAATGCTCTGGTATTTCTCCAGATGGGGCAGAGAGGAAAGAGCAATGCTCCGTGCTTTAAGAACAATGGCAAGTTCAGTGTATTCTTTTACTTCTGACTTGTCTGTGATTCCATACGATGCAGCGATTCGCTCAATAGATTTTCTATTGTGCTTGTTCTTTGCATCAAGTTCGTTGCGAACGTGCTGGAGAAATTGTGCTTTTATAATCGTTTTATCCTTCACTCAACCAAATGTAGAATGCGGCCAGAGCGAAGGTTAAGAATTGTAAAAGGTTGTTAAAGAATGTGAAGGAATTTTTACGATTATGTCCGATTTATACACTACTCCTCTCTCAGATTTTCAACCGGATTTGTTCTTGATGCCTTGAGAGTTTGAATTCCGGTAGACAAAAGCAGGATGAAAATCATTATCAAGACGGGAAGAGCAAACTGAAAAACGCTTAGTTCCGCTTTGTAAGGAAATCCTTCCAGCCATAGTTTCATCCAGTAATAACTTGTGCCCCACGACAGTATAACAGATATAAGAACAATTTTTATGTAGCCCGAATAAATATGCTGGATCAATTGCCAAGTTGAACTGCCAAATACTTTTCGTATGCTTATTTCCTTCAGCTTTCGGGTCATTAAATAAACTGTAAGACCGGTTAAACCGATACCAGCGATGATTATTGCAATAACTGAGAAGGTGGTGTATGCCCTACTAAGTTGAGACTCTGCATCGTACAACTGCTTTATCTGATCATCTACGAATGAGTATTCCATCGGATAGTTTGGATAGAATTCATTCCACCGCTTTTCAAGGGATGCAATACCTCTTTGAACATGATCATCTCTTAGTTTTACTGAAACAAAACGAAACGTGGGCGGATAGGCGTACATGATTACAGGATCAATTGTGGAATGCAAAGAAGTGTGGTTAAAGTTTTCAACTATGCCCACTACTTTACCTTTTACTTTTCCGGCTACCAATTGACCGATGGGATCTGAAAGATTGAGATGTTCAACGGCTGCTTCATTTAGCAAAACATCGCTAAGTGTATCACTGCTCTCGGTGTCAATCAAGCGGCCTGTTTTAAGCTTGATTTCATAGAGGTCGGTGAAATTTTCATCGATCAAGAAAGTTGCCATCGACCGGTCTTCAATTCCAGTACCGGTAAAGGAGTATGTATAAGTGAGGGAATTGCTACATCCAGGAGTGCTGGAGGAAAAACTTACCTTTTCAATTTGAGGCAATTGATTTAACTCGTTTGACATTACAGCGTGCCTTTCATTTTGAGAGCGATCTTTTATGGGTATCAGGATTACTTCGTTGCATTCAAACCCTAATCGAAATGATCTTAAATACTCCCACTGCGATGATACTATTGTTGCACAAGCAATCAGCAAAATAGAAAGTGAAAACTGAAAGGTGATAAGAACAGTACGGACAGCAGACTTGCCAACCCTATATCCAAATGTTCTGGGAACCTGAACCACACTTGAATGTAAAGCCTGAAAAGTTGGAACAATACTGGAAAGTGAGCCTAATATAACAGCCAGAAGTATAGAGGGTACTATAAGCCATTGACTCTGCAAAAGTGAAATGTACTTCCCGGTGAAAAGGTTAAAGTAAGGCAATGCTAGGGAGGTTAAAGCGAATGCCATTATCAATGCTGAAATGCAAATCACTACCGATTCAATCCAGAAGTAAAGAGCAACGTGATTTTTGCTGGCTCCAAGAATTTTTTGAATGGCTATTTCCCTCGAACGGGATACCTGGGTTGCGGTCGATAAGTTGATGAAATTAGCACACGCCATAACCAGGATGAATAGTGCTATTGTACCCAGGATGTAAGAATAGCCCTCTTTACTGTTAGGAGTTATCTCATCCTTCCGGTCTGAGTGTAAATGAATGGACGTCAGAGGTTGCAGGTGAAGGGTTTCCTTTTCAGACACCCACTCAGGAGCATTTCTCTTTAATAATTCAGGGAGTTTTGCCGCAACTTCCTCTGGTTTTGCATTCTGAGTCAGAAGAACGTAAGTATAATGATCAAATTGTCCCCAATGAGAAAGTCTCTTTTCCCCGAGCAGGTCATCCAATGTGGAGAATGTTATAAAAGCATCGGCAACAAAAATGCGAATTCGCAGGAACTTCATCTATAATACCTGTAATCTTGAGTTCAACCTGGTTGTTAAGGCGCAAAGATCGACCTATCGGGTCATCACTATTGAAGTATTTTCTGGCGAGCGTTTCAGAAATTACCATCGAATTTTTTTCGCTCAAAACACGACCGGGATTTCCCCTTGTCAGTTTGAAATCAAATACATCGAACATGGAGCTGTCTGCAAAGAATAATTTTTCTTCATAAAACTGAATATCATCATGAGTAAGTAAATCCGTCCCTGGATTCTTGCGAAGACGGACTACCCTTTCAATTTCGGAATAAGCCCCATTTAAATAGTATCCAACAGGAGCACTTGTTTTTGCCCAATTGGTGACAGTTCCATCACTCTCAAAATCGAGCACGATGCGATAAATCCGGCTAGCATTTTTGTGATATTTGTCAAAGGTGTGTTCATCGTAAATAAACATCGAAACAAGCAGCAGGCTTGACGTTCCAACGGCCAAGCCGACAATGTTAATAAACGTGAATAGCCGGTTCTTACGAAACAGATTGCGCACACTCAATTTTAAAAGCGAATGAATCATTGTTACTGGTCTAGCAATTTAAACAAGTCGATAGCTTACCGAATTCAGCAACTTGGGACAAAACAACTCCATTAAAAACCATCAAAGCTGTCAAGGGCCTGATCGGATATATCTGGATTAATTCGAAGAGGTGAATCCGTTTCATAGTTTTAATACAGCAAATCTTCAAGCCGCCTTAAACATCTCCTCAACCTCCGACAACGAAACCCTAAACCGCTTAGGCATACCGAATATCTTGAAGATAATAAGTACCTGCTTAATACTATAGAAGTGTCCTTGCTTCTTTCCGATTTCTTCATCGTGCTTTTTTACCCATCGCTGAAACGTTAACCAACACACCCCGTAGAAATCGGCCAGTTGTTTGTGATTGTAGGGTCTCAATACAAAAATTTCTGGTTTGTGTCCGGTTTCCTCGGTTTTTGTGATTTCGCGCTTCATATACATTTACTTTTATTATTTACCAGGTCAGTTTGCAATGTTAAGTAATGCTTACTAATATTGTCAAGTTTTACTAAACAAATAATTTTATGATGACAAAGACTGTCGTTGGAAACCAAATTAAGGCTTTGAGGCTCAAGAAAGGGCTTTCACAGGAAGAATTCGGGGCTCCTGTGGATTTGAGCCGCTCAGCCGTATCACAGATTGAAAGCGGTCAAATGTACCCCTCTTTGGAGTCAATTGATAAGATAGTTCAGTATTACTCAACAAGTTGGGATAGCCTCGTTGGCATTTCGAAAGGTCAGAGGCCTTCTGAAATAATGGCTTCCGCTGTAAGGACAGTAGTTACCACCGTTGATAAATCTGGTAAGGACAATATTGTGTTGGTTCCGATCAAAGCACAGGCTGGGTATCTACAAGGAGCACATCAACCAGAATACATAGAACATCTTCCTGCCTTCTGGATTCCAGGACTGAATCATGGGACTTTCCGCGCCTTTGAAGTAAGTGGTTACAGTATGCTCGCAGATCGTACCGGCTTTTTTCCTGGGGACATTGTAGTGGGCGAATACGTTGAAAGACTGGAGGACATTAAAGACGGCTTTGTTTACATTCTCGTGAGCAATGCGCAAGAAGTTGACAACATCGTTTTGAAGCGATGTCTCAACTACCTGGATAAAGGTGGAGTCATTATTTGCAAGTCCGATAACAAAGACCCACAGTATCCTACCTTTCCATTGCCTGTTGAGAACATCAAAGAGGTTTGGAAATTTAAGATTAAACTTACCCGTCAGGCACCGGAACCTTCTGGCTTGTACGAAAGGATCAATGCCCTAGAGGGAGATATGGTTTTACTAAAGGAGCAATTGAAAAAGTCCTTACCGAGTAATTAATCTAAGCCAACTTATTGATCTCGTCCGTATCGTTAGCAGTAAGATTGAGTTGCTTCGGCAATCCGAAGATTTGAAATATCTTCTTCACCTGGTGAACATGGTAGAAGTGCCCTGTTTTTCTGCCAACTTCATGTTCGACTTTTTTGATCCAGTTCTGAAATGTTAACCAGCTAACTCCGTACATCTGTGCCAGTTGTTTATGCGTAAGGGCTTTCAATACGAATACCGCTTCCTTCAATTGTTCTTCACCTTGCTTTCCCTTCATAATTTGTTTTGTGTTGGAGAAAGTAAATTTATAAAGCGAACAAAGTGGACTTAAATGGTTATGAAGGATTGTAAAACAATGTGAATGAATTTTAAAGAATTTGTTCAATTGTAAAAGAATTGTCTGATCCGGGAAAAACTATACAGTTTTTTCGTAGTCCGGATACAGCTATACAATTGAATTTTAATCCGGTCTTAGCTATACAGAAGTTGCTAATATAGTTATAGAACTGAGACCTTCAAATCCTTCTTGCAAAGACGATGTAATGTCTTTGTTTTCTCAAGAAGTAAAAGCGCGCACTCCAAACCTTAACCTCTCAAATGCGGGATTCAATTTTGGTTAGGTTCAGTCAAGGGCAGCAGAAGGGTTGGTGGTGCGTGGGGGCTGTGCATTTTACCCTTGACGGGTTCTAACCAAAATTTACCTTTGCGTTTGTGAGGGTAAGATTTTAGCATCACCAATATCAACGTGTGTATAATACGCAGTTGTTGTATCATAGAGTTATAGCGTTGATTGGCTTGGTAATCCAGGCCTTAGGCTTGCTCTTCCAGGTACGGTTTAACTTACCTTCATACTCAGGTTGATGTGCTGCCGATGGTGTAAGCATGGATACGCTTTGATGTGGACGAAGATTATTGTACGCATCAACTGCTTTGATAACTGCTGCACTGGCTTCTCCAAAATCTTTGAATGTTCTCTTCAACTGAAAATTTTTCTTCAGTATGCCATTGAGCCTTTCTGCGATTGCATTCTCGTAAGGATCTCCATTGTCGGTCATACTACTATCGATGCAGTATAGTTGAAGCTCTTGGATATAACTGTCACAGCAGTATTGAATACCTCTGTCTGAGTGATGGATTAGTCCATCGGGAGGCTTGTTCAAATTGGTGATCGCCATTCGTAAAGCCAGAAGTGGCCCGAAGGCAGCAAGTGTTGGATAGAGACAATACCCAACTATTTTACGTGAATAAGCATCGGTGACCAGCGATAAAAAACTGAACCCATCCAGTTGTCTGATATAGGTTATGTCAGACAGCCAAACGTGCTCAGTATGTGTAACTTCAAGGTTCTTGATCTTATTAGGATACTTATGAAAGCGATGATTGGAATCGGTGGTTCTGCAATATCTCTTTCTCCGTCTATATAGCATCCCATGCTGCCTTCTCAGATCATGCAACGCATCACGTCCAATGGTAATACCGTGATTACGTAATGTTGGTTTTATCATCCGATAGATAGTTTTGGTCGATAGAACCGGGATCTCACGCTTGATTTGTTGGAGCAGCTCCAAAACAATTTTCTCATCATTGTAGCGCTGTTCCAGATACCAGTTCTTATCGTAGTAGGCATGGTGAGTTTTACCAAACAATTTGCACAGCCGCTCTATGCCTACTGTTGCAAATACCGTCTTCATGTTGGTTACAGTTTGGTGCCAGACTTTTTTCGAATGTCGATTTTAAGATCCTTTTCTGCTATGTCGATCATCATCTCCAAGCCCGCTACTTTTAATCGCAGTTCTTCAAGTTCCTTTTGTTGGCCTTTGTCAAGGTCAGTTGCTTTAACTTGTTTCTTTTTCTTTGAAGCAGATGGAGGTAGGTGTTGAACATCATTTTTATATGTTCGTACCCAACCCGAGACAGTATTGGGGGCTACTCGCATTTTACGGGCGGTATCATCAACTGTCGTTTCACCCGTTACTATTTGGTAAGCTGCTAATCGCTGATCCGCTTTTTTATACTGCTTTTTAACAACGTTTTCCGGATTAGTTCCAAATTGAAGTAACCAGCCGTTCAGCGTTTGATGCCCAACAACGTTATACTTTTTCATTG
Source organism: Flammeovirgaceae bacterium UBA5585 (assembly GCA_002425185.1). GTDB lineage: Bacteria > Bacteroidota > Bacteroidia > Cytophagales > Cyclobacteriaceae > UBA2336. Next base: position 67,425 of record DILT01000019.1, read on the forward strand.
CCTCTTTGCGCGTCAATTGCCCAGTCTCAATCTCCTGGACTATCTTAATTTTCTGCTCTTTGGCGAAATGAAAGTGTGCCCTGTCATAGGTTAGTTTTTTTTCTCGTGCCATGATCTTTAATAATACAGTTTTTGATCTAAAAACTGTATAGCTGTGGCCGGACTAGACAATACCTCTGTTATTTCAGGGAAGGACAGGATGCACGTGCTCTAACTGAAAGTCAAAATTGAGTTGAATTTCAGTTGCCGGGAGTTGAAGGGAGCAGGAATTCGTATTTCTGCCATAATAATGCGTTGGCATGTTCTACTAAATTCATCCTTTTTGGGTTCAAGTAGGTCCTCATGTCTGTTTCCGCGACAAGTTCAGTACCAGTGCTGCTAAATTGCAGAACTGTAGCGTAGAGAAGATCCCACGTGAGGATACCTGATTTTAAGTTTTTGGTTAGTCCATTCACTATTTGCTTCAAAACAATCCCTTGTGATGGGAAATTTATCTTATCAGCAAAAGCAACGAGGTCTCGAATATTATTAATAACGGAATTACAATAAATCGGCACTGTGCTAGTTACACTTTGTGTCAAATTAATTTCATTATCCAAATCAATTAGCATTATAATCTCTTGGCTCAAATTCAAAGTTGCTACCGATGGTTGATACGGCAAAGACCCCACATTACCAATTCCTATTTTTCCACCAACCATTTCAAGGGCCTTTGAAATTCTGTCACTCAGCATTGCCTCGACATGGGAATTAGGTAAATCAAAATAAAAAGTTGGATCATTATTTACTGATTTTGCTGAGAGCTGGTCAATGTTGAAATATTTTTTTATTGCATGCTGCAATGCATGCTGCTCACCCTCGGCACAGATTATTGTAAGCATCCTGTCAAAAAAATGCCCGCTACTTAGACGCGTAAACCCCCCACTCATATTTGCATTGGACTACTTTCTTCCATTTAATAAGAACTCCTCAGTCAAATTTCAACTTTTATGATCATATATTTGTATTTATATTTTCTATATGAACCGTAAATTTAGTTTATGAATTACACGCTGCACCAATTGCAAATATTTCTCAAAGTCGTTCAATCCGGAAGCGTTACCAAAACGGCTGAGGAGATGCATATGACACAGCCTGCCGTATCCATCCAATTAAGAAACTTTCAGAATCAATTTGACATTCCGCTGACCGAGGTAATAGGGAGAAAGTTATACGTTACTGATTTTGGAAAAGAAATTGCTGAAACGGCTGAAAATATAATCAACCAGGTATACACCATTAACTATAAAACGCATGCGCACAAGGGCCAACTTGCGGGCAGGCTTAAAGTTTCGGTGGTATCTACCGGAAAGTACGTTATGCCATTCTTCCTGACTGGCTTTATGAAGGCAAACCCTGGCGTTGAACTTCTTATGGATGTAACGAACAAAACGAAAGTAATCGAGAGCTTGGGTAGCAACCAGATAGATTTTGCCCTGGTGTCAATTATTCCCGAAGAATTTGATGTAAATAAGATTGACTTGATGGAAAATACCCTTTACCTGGTGGGCAACAGCGAAACAAAAGTTAACAGAAATATCTCGGTGAGAGAACTCTTCGCTCAGCTTCCATTAATTTTTCGTGAACCAGGCTCTGGAACCAGACAGGCTATGGAGAGATTCATAGACAGGCATCATTTAAAAGTACGTAAAAAGCTTGAGTTAACGTCAAATGAAGCTGTTAAGCAGGCAGTAATAGCGGGCTTGGGTTACTCCATAATGCCTCTGATAGGAATTAAGAATGAGCTTTACCACGGGACATTAAAACTTATACAGGTCAAAGGCCTTCCCATCAAAACCATGTGGCAATTAATCTGGCTGAAGGGAAAAAAGTTGTCTCCGGTGCCCGGTGCATTACTACAGTACATACAACAAGAGAAGAACGAGATAATCAGAATGTATTTTAAAGATTTGGAAAAGTATCATAAGAAGGCGTAATCAAAACTCACACAAAAACCAAACAGACGCTTTACTGATGGTTGGGTGAGCAGGTTCCAAATACATAAAGACTGTTTTCTTTAGACATGACAATGTTACTTTCATTTTTGGAATTGATGCTATTAAGGGATAAATTAACCCTTTAAATATCCAAAAAATCATCCGTTTATGAGTTGGCAGATTCAAATTCTGTTAAACGAAAAGCTTTTTGTAAGAGATCCAACACTTTCGGAGGTAGGACGGAAAATTGTGAATCAAGGCGCCATCATGATGGATAAGTTAGGGCTTGAGGACTTCACTTTTAAAAAATTAGCAACGAAACTGAAAACGAACGAGTCCAGTATATACCGATACTTTGAGAACAAGCATCGTTTATTGATTTATTTAGTCGATTGGTACTGGAGGTGGCTAGAATACCTTGTGATAATACATACCAACAACATTACCGACCCCTTTAAGAAGATTGACATTATTTTGAACATCCTGATGCTCAAAGTTGAGGGTGAGTTATCAGGCGGTGTTGAGTTGGAAAAACAGGTGCTGCATCAATTGGTGATCAAGGAAGGGTCGAAGTCATACCTGACCAGCCATGTAACCGAAGACAACAAGCACCAGTTCTTTAAGCCTTATAAAGACTTGTGCGCCAGAATAGCAGATGTTTTTCTGGAAATAAATCCAAAATATAAGTACTCCAGATCTCTTACCAGTACAGTTTTGGAAATGGCTCATTATCAATTCTTCTTTATGAAAAACCTTCCCAGGTTAACAGATTTTGGGCATGCCAAGGACGAACAGGAAATCATCAATTTCTTACGGCACCTGATCCTTTCCACTCTTAGCACAAAATAAAATGACCAAATCCAAACCTTGAGCTATCATATTCCGTTATAAAAGTAATACTACCATAAAATGGTGTAATACTGAATATGATTATCAGGGTCGTTATTTTGGTGCTTTCCTTTCTGCTGGCGGCACCGTGCCTGGTGGCAACAACAGAGACTGCCACCAGTGAACGGTCAGAAAGTACTGAATTAACAGTAACCGCAAGTAGTTCACTGACGGCCAAAAGGGTTTTTCAAAGAGTCAAACCGGCCCGGAAATATATATGGCAATCAAGTGTGACATTTCACTATGAGGCCTGGCATGAACGCCCCACATTCAAAAATGTCGATCTGCACATCTTACTCAAACGACTGATTATTTGATGGTTTAAACTGTTAGCTCTCGGGCTTATTTAAAGTAACAGTTTTTAATTAATCATCAAGTCATCATGAAATCTATCAATAAGCTTCATCAAACTATACTGGTTTGGTCATTCATCTTGGGGTTGTTTGCAGTGCTAACAGTACTGGCGACCAACTTGGACAGGATAAGAAATTCTTCTCTATTCGATAGAGAGAATACCAACAATAAGTCCGTGCATGATCCTAACCCCTTTGATGCGCACCAGCCAGGATATTCTGTCGTGCTTCATCAGCCAATCGGTATTTAATTGGGTTCACTATTCGCACAGGATGAATAATTGATCTGAGTCAAACTGTAACAGATGCAGACGGCCTGCACATACATTAACTATTTGAAAAAATGAAAACGCACCTTTTAACATCGATATTAATACTTTCTTGTTTGCCGGGGTTCGGGCAGCCATCAAAGAATTACAAGGATTTGATAGAAGCCACTAAGTATCCGGACAGTGTGCAATGGCTAACATTGCGCGACCATGGGTTACACTCATTTCCCGAGGAAATACTTCAATTCAAAAATCTGAAATATCTCGATTTAAGTCGGAATAATATCTCGGGTTTGCCGAACAGTATTGGATTGCTGGAGAGGCTGGCATACATCGACCTCTCGGGTAATTCAATTGGAGAACTTCCGGAGGGTTTCGGGCAGCTAAAAAATCTTCGGAATCTGTACATGGACTATAACGTAAGACAAAATCTGGATGCAAATTTTCAGATACTGTCGAATTTGCCAGTGCTTCACGTACTTGATATTTCGGGAGACAGCATTTCGCAGCTACCCCCTTCTATTGGAAAATTGAGAAGCCTCAAGTACCTGGAACTTTCGTTCAATCAAATAGCAACGTTGCCACCGGAATTTACTCAACTCAGAAATCTTCAGGTACTGTGGATAAACGGTGACGTGCACTTCAATTTTGAAGAAAGCATCAATATTCTTGGTCAACTCCCGAAATTGAAAGAACTGCATCTCGAAGGTGATTACGTTAAAGCCATTCCGCCAGGTATTAAACACTTGAGTTCACTGGAGTACCTATACCTAAACGGTAATGAACTCAATACTGTGCCTATAGAAATAAAGCGTATGAAAAATTTGCGTTACCTCGACCTGCACAATAACAGGATACCGCATATACAGCGAAGGATTACGGAAGATTTACTGGCTCCAAGGATTATCATCAGATTCTAACATAAAGCACCCGGACAATGAAAACCTCGATGCTCGAATACGTCAAAACAATTTTGGCTAAGGTAAGTTTCAGTAAAAATCTGTTTCGCAAAGAGTACAGGAAGTCCTTTAGCTGGCTCTCGAAAAGCGAGTCTCAAGAACTTAAAGACTGGATAAGACAACAGGCTAAACAACAAACGATAAAAATTAACAACTCAAACAATTATACATATGAAAATAAATAACCTTATTTGGTTTGTTCCACTCATTACCATCCTCTCCAGTTGCGCTGTTGTGCGGCAAGGCGAAGTAGGCGTAAAACGGAGAATCGGGAAAATGAGTCCCAACATTCTCCAGCCTGGACCTGTGCCCTTCAATCCATTCATCACCACCATAATTAAGATGCCCATTCGTACAGTAAATGTGGAGATATCATCTAATCTTCCCTCTAAGGAAGGGCTAAACGTCAGTGCCGTTATTTCTATCCTCTACAGGATACAACCCGAAAAAGCTCCAGCCATATTAGAAAATATCGGAGTTAACTACGAAGACATCGTAATTAGCAGTGTATTTAGATCGGCCGCGGCCGATGTGTGTTCCCGGTTTTACGCAAAAGATATGCACTCGGCAGAACGTGCATCTATAGAAAAAGCCATCACTGAGCAGATGAGGGAATTATTGGCGCCAAGGGGTTTTGATATTCAGGCCGTCTTGCTGAAAAATATTCAACTACCTGCCGGGCTTGCTCGCGCTGTTGAAGAAAAACTGGAAGCCGAGCAAGATGCGCAACGCATGGAGTTTTTGCTCGATCGGGAAAAGAAAGAGGCTCAACGGAAGGTAATTGAAGCGCAAGGTATACGCGATTCTCAGAAGGTTATCTCCGAGGGCCTTACCGACCAAATCATAAAATGGCAGAGCCTGGAGGTATTCAAACAACTTTCTCAATCTCCAAACTCTAAAATTATAATTACGGATGGAAAAGTGCCGATGCTTATTGACGACAACAAAAAATAAGAACGACAATCAAAATTCACTTATGAAGTATCTATGCACTGCATGTACCAACCAGTATGATGCAGGGCATGGATATTCGGAGTGCCTTAATAACTAAAATTATTAACAAATGAAATGGATTGTTATGGAGGAAAACCCCAAGCCAGACAATTATATAGCTATCGTTCTAACGGAGAAGCCAACTAAGATGAAGATCGAAAACCAGGCACACTCAGTTTTTGATAATGGCGACCAGGCTTTGGAAAGGGCACGGAAGTTAAGAGAGGAGTATGGAGTTAGAACGATTAGAATATTCCATCACGATTGCTCATCACCCATGAAATAGAAATACAGATTTCAAAAAGAAGAGTACCAAAAAAATAAATAATAATACAATGAAAAAAATACTAATGCCAATTTCATTTCTCATACTAACAATACTTGTAACAGGTTGCGCGGATACTACCCAAAAGACCGAGGAAAATCTGGATCGGTTACAGCGCATGGCTCTTTCCCTCGATTCATTGATCGAAGTTGAGGTTCGTAAACTGAATATGCTCGACTCTGCCATAGAAAATGAAGTCACCAAAACCAGAAAGCTTGATTCGATGATTAACCAAGAATCAAAACGGATTGACTCGCTGGTGAATAAAATTTACAAGCGAATAGAACAAAGTAAGTAGCACATTCTGTATGTCCTGTTCGCTTCAGGCGGTTGATTGATCCATGAGGCGACAGGCAAATAAAAACAATGAAATGATGAGAATAATTTGTTTTCGGTTCGTGCCTGATTTTAAGGTTTTCTTCCTGGCATTTTTGCTTGCCATGCCCGCTTCAGGAGGATGGGCGCAGCAACGTGCCGTTAGCAACGTTACCGTTGCTGAAATAGAGGCCGCAACGAAAGGCCTTGAGATGGAACGGGACGCAATTTTTATGCAGGCACTTCAGCTATCTCTTTCTGAGGCGCTGGTTTTTCAAACCATATACAGCCAGTATTCGAAGGAGCGGAAGGTTTTAGATGAGGAATTGCTCGGCTTGATTGTAACCTACCTTGAGCAATATCCTTTACCAGATAAAAAATTTACGCTAGAATTTGTAAAGCATTCGGAAAAATACCAACGCAAAGAATTAAAATTGCGAAAAAAGTATTTCCAGAAATTAAGCAGGAATGTTTCTGTTCAGACGGCTTCCCGCTTTTATGAACTGGATGATTTCTGTGCAACCGTACTGCGGCTTAATATACTCCTAAGCCTTCCGTTTTCTGAAGGCATTCTTCAGAATTAGGTCCATTCATGGCAAAGCGGTACCTCCCTCAGCTTTTATTATCGTTCCTGTTGTTGGCATCAGCGCGCATTTCTAACCTCGCTTTTGCCCAGGTATATCGCGATTATGGCAAGAACCGGTTCACATTTGCCCAAACGTTCATCGGAGGTGATCTGGCGTTTACGCCATCTCATGGCCAGAGTTTTCGTTTTCGCAATGGCGACCTTGAGAAAGTAGACTTTGGCAACATGGTAAGTCCGTTCATATCGGTTAGCGGGTTACACTTTTGGGGACGCGCAGAATTTTTCACTTGCTTCTCTCTGCGATCAATAAGCCTTGACAATGACAAGTCCTTTTTCTTTTTACGAAGCCCAGGAACAGGGTTTAAGTATTTTGTCATTCCGGTTCGGCATAATGTTGTCAGTCCGTATATCGGAATGTCAATCGGATCTTTTACTTACCGGATCGATAATGCAGCCAAATTTACCCGACTTGAATTTCCCCTATTAGCTGGCGTAGCCTATTCGTTTAAATATGGATTTATCGAGCTTGGTTCAACCTATTACATCAAAAACGACTACCGCTATTTTATTTCTGAAAGCATTACTGTTCCGTTGCGAACACCAAGACTCGGGTTTATCTTGAGTTACAAATATTTTGTTGACCTCTCTCTTTCCAATTTTAAAAAAAATAAATCGCCTAACGCCACCGGCTTCGATGGTGATGAAGGCAAGACCGGACGATCGAACAGTATATTTTTCGCTATTGGCCCCGCCTACTCTTTTTTTACAAGCCATTCATCGTACAACAAGGCGACCAGACCTTACCTGGATGACTACCGGATTGTGGGCTTATTTCCAGACCTGGGCATTGGCTATTATCATTACAAAATGGATGCTGCTGTAAATCTTTCCTTTCGGTGGTACACGGCTTCTCTGGAAGGGTTCGGTGTTAGGCAGAAATTGAAAAGGAGGTCGATAGCACTGGAGACCTACAAATTTCTTGGCGACTATCATGGTTTTGCGCCATTTCTTGGCCCGGTGTTAAGCTATGAAGAGATCACCCTACATGAAAAGGAACAAGGCAATACTGTTTTTAATCATAGTAACACTCTTTGGCAACCAGGAATCATAGCCGGGTGGGACATACGACCGAAAAGATCGGATTGGTGGGGCGTTCGTACCAATATCAGGTATTTTCCATTTTTGAAACTGAAATCACCATCACCCTATTCCTTTTCCCTGCAACAAATAGAGGTTAATTTCCTTCAATGGGTGGTTTATCCAGGCAGGCTGGTTTTCTAAATAAAATCCAAAAAGTTGCCATTGTTCTTTGGAAAGACTGGTAATACACGGTAGCTTTACTACAATTTATGAGTGCTATACTATTTAGTTTGAATGATAAACTATACCTCCGAGACCCACAACGAACGGTTATCGGGCAGGCTATTATCCGGGTAAGTGTTGAGGTGATTGACAGGGAGGGTTTTGAAAAACTAACCTTTCGTAAGGTTGCCGATCAAATTGAATCTACGGAAGCCACTTTATACCGGTACTTTGAGAATAAATTTCGTTTGCTCCAGTACCTAAGCAACTGGTATTGGTCCATATTGAATTTCAATTTGAGTTTTCACCTCAACAATATTCAGGATGCTGAAGAAAAATTGAAGATATGCCTTCAGTTGCTGGCAGGCAATAAGAAATCGTTAGGGTTAACCATGCTTGATGAAAAAGCTCTTCACCGCATTATGATTTCCGAATTCGATAAAGTATTTCACGTTTCATCCATTGATCAGGATTACCGCGATGGTTTGTTCAGTCCGTTCAAAGATACCTGTAAGACTTTAGCATCTATAATCAAGGAAATTAATCCCAAATATCCATTTCCTCATTCGCTGGTAACAACCACCATCACTGCTGCCAAACAACAGTTGTATTACAGTAAACATATGCCATTACTCTCCGATATTAAACCTGATGCGAAATCCGCGAACGTGCAATTATATATGTTTCTGGAAGGGCTTGTCTTTAGAGCTATAAAACCGAAGTATGAATAATAAAGATATAATCAGGATACTCAATGAAACTGCCCTGGCAGTGCAGCACGATTTTGACGCGACTGCCTTGCGTTTTGTGGATGCAAATAACCGGGCCTATGACCCTTCAGAATTTAGCGAGTTTAAAAGGGATTTACTGGAAGCCGGAAGCAAAATAAGAATACTCTTTATGGAGTATTCGTTGGATGTGGATTCGCTCAGGGAATTTTTGAAGGCTGAGCAGGGTCTGGTGCTGCTTTTTGAGAAATCAGGCGATGACCTGGTGCCCATAATCCAAAACCGAAAACATGGGCATGTTGTGATAAGTCGGGTCACTGAATCAACTACAGAGACGCTTTCTATTGACTCGCTGATAGAGCGCAACTTTCAGTTAAACGCTGATGGCAATGTTGTGTTTTTTGTGGTCTTCCCGTTCAAGAGTCTGATCAGCGAGTATGAATTCTCTGAAAATTTTAAGGGAACAAAATTAAATCCTATAAGCCGATTTATCAGGTTATTGAGCACGGAACGCAAAGACATTATCTACATTCTATTTTATTCCGTTATTATTGGTTTGTTGAGTCTCGTGTTACCCCTTGGCATACAGACTACGGTTGAATTAATCAGTGGAGGTGTTTTTTTTAGTTCCGTTTATGTTTTAATCGGCATCGTTATCTTGGGTGTAATTATTGGTGGGTCACTGCAAATTGTACAGATAACTTTAGTGGAGCATCTGCAACGCAGGGTTTTTGCAAAAGCTTCGTTTGAGTTTGCTTTTCGGATACCCCGATTAAAAATGGAATCGATAATGAGCAACTATGCACCCGAACTTATCAATCGGTTCTTTGATATACTTACCATTCAAAAAGGCATACCGAAGCTGTTGATCGATCTGTCATCGGGAGCAATACAAATATTTTTCGGGCTGTTGCTGCTCTCTTTATATCACCCGTTTTTTGTTTTCTTTAGCATTGTTCTTGTTGGGATTCTGATAGTGATATTTTACCTGACCGGGCCAGCCGGTCTTGAGTCCTCTATCAACGAGTCAAAATACAAATACAAAGTGGCCCAGTGGCTTGAAGAACTGGCCCGTGCTTTAAATTCATTTAAGTTGGCAGGCAATACTGATCTGCCAATTAAGAAAACAGATCAGACCGTTAACAACTACTTAAAGTACAGGAAGAAACATTTTACCGTATTGGTAACACAGTACTCATTTATTGTATTCTTTAAAGCAGCTGTAACCGGCTGTCTTTTAATAGTGGGAACCATATTGGTTGTAGATCGCCAAATAACACTCGGTCAATTTGTCGCTGCCGAGGTAATTATCATTTTGATCTTGAATTCAGTAGAAAAGATCATTATGTACATCGATGTGATGTATGACCTTTTCACCGCAGTCGACAAAATTTCGCAGGTTACTGATCTTCCTTTGGATAGAGTGGGTGGAATAGATTTTTCCAAACACCAAATGAAGCAGGGATATGCTATTCACATCAAAGACCTGAAGTACAAATATCCTGGTGGCGACAGTTATATTTTAGATACGATTTCCATTGATGTAAGGCCAGGCGAAAAGATATGCATTGCCGGGGCAGGCGGAGCAGGCAAAACAACGCTAACCAATATCATTGCCGGCCTGCATACCAATTTTGAAGGGCTGTTAACGATTAATAACTATTCCATACGGGATCTTGATCTGACCCATTTACGTGATAAAATTGCGAAGAACATTTCAAGCGAAGATATTTTTGACGGTTCAATCCTTGAAAACATAACTGTTGGCAAGTCGATTGAGAGTATAGAAGACGTAATGGATGCGCTTAGGCAGGTTGATGGCGATGAGACAATTAACAAATTACAAGATGGCCTGAATACCCACTTGCTGAGCGGAGGTAAGGGCTTTTCAAGTTCCATGATAAACAAGATAATCCTGGCGCGTTGCCTCGCCAAAAAACCGAACTTGATTATTCTGAATGATTTTTTTAATGGGTTAAAGAAGCAAGACAAATTGTTTCAGATCAAGTCCCTTACAGCACGTGACAAAAAGTGGACTTTGATAGCGGTGTCCAACGATCCCGTTGTTATGGCTGCCTGCGACAGGGTGCTGGTGATGAATAACGGCAGAATTGAACACCAGGGAGCATTTAAAGAACTGCTTAACAACGGTACCATCTCTAACTACTTAGATTAGACAGCCATGCTTAATTTATCGCCACAGCGGATTGAGAAAATAATTGAACAGAATAAACTGTACTCGCTCAGGGCATTAAAGGCACCTCATGCCGGTAAGATTTTGGCAAAATGGCTGTTGGGTATAATGGCTGTATTTGCAACAATCCTGTTTGTTCCCTGGCAGCAAAACATTCGTGGTTCGGGTAAACTTACCGCACTCAACCCGATGAATCGCCCGCAGGATGTACAGTCTGTAATAGCCGGGCAAATTCAGCAATGGCATGTGCGCGAAGGTCAATATGTAAAGCGGGGAGACACTATAATAACTATTAGTGAAGTAAAGGAAAAATATTTTGACCCACAACTCCTGTTCAGGTTGCAGGAACAAATAAACGCTAAACAGGGAAGCATTATCTCTAAAGACGAGAAGGCCAAAGCGCTTAAGCGACAGATCAAGGCATTAAAGGATGCTATGAGAATAAAAATCGAACAGGCAAGGGCTAAACTTGATGCTGAACGCGTCAGGTTTCAGAATGCCGAAAACCAATATCAGCGTAACAAAAAACTTTTTGAAGCGGGAAACATACCATTAACCAAGTTCCAGGATATTGAATACAAATACCAGGGGAGCCAGGCAGACTACCTGAACGCGCAGATTGAACTTGATGGTTTGGAGGCTGAGTATCTGGATAAGATCAGTAAATCGGAATCTGACCTCAGTAATACTCATGCTGAGGTATTTGATGGCCAGGGTGATGTGGCCAAACTCAAAAATGAGTATTCCAATATGCTAATCCGGAGTAACCAGTATAGAATTCTTTCTCCGCAAGACGGTTACATAGTGAAAGCCATGCAGGCAGGAATAGGAGAAACCATAAAGGAAGGCGATGCTGTTTGCACCATTATGCCCGAAGCCTCCGACATGGCGGTGGAACTTTATGTAAAAGCAATGGATGTACCTCTGCTAAGCAGAGGCAGGCACGTCCGTATTGAGTTCGATGGCTGGCCTGCGCTGCAATTTTCTGGCTGGCCTAGTGTTTCGGTAGGAACGTTTGGCGGTACCGTTGAGGTTATTGACCTCGTTAATTCAAAGCCGGGAGAATTTCGGGTACTCGTTATTCCTGATAAACGTGACCAGTCCTGGCCAAAGCAATTACGCGTAGGTTCGGGCATTAAGGGTTGGGTAATGCTGGATGACGTTCCGGTATGGTATGAAATATGGCGTCAGTTAAATGGATTTCCGCCCAGCCTTTATGAAGAGCCGCTGGATGCAACCCTCAAGAAAAATGAAAAGGCGCAGAATGCAATACCGGAAGATGCAGAAAATTAGAAAACGAGGAGTTATGCAATACGTCAGGAAATCTCTATTGATTATAGGTTTGCTCATAAGTGGTAGTGCGTTTGGTCAAAACTCCATCGATTCTCTGTTGGTGTTGCCGGATTCGATCCGACCTTTCACCATTGAAACTTTTTATCATTTTGTTATGATGAATCATCCGGTGGCCAGGCAAGCGGACTTGCTCAGCGATGTAGCACGGCAGGAACTACGGCTCGCTCGGGGAAATTTTGATCCTAAGCTTGAGGCACAATACCTCACAAAGAGCTACAACGGAACCACGTACTACAACATTTTCAATTCATCACTCAAAATACCAACGATCTTACCCTTCGACCCAGCCTTTGGGGTAGAGCAAAATTCCGGCACATTCCTAGACCCGGAGCACTACATTTCAAATCAGTTTGACTACCGCCAGTTTTACGCAGGCATTTCACTACCATTGGGCAGAGGGCTGATTACGGACGAAAGGCGGGCGGCTCTTAAGCAGGCACAACTGTTTGGCGATATGATGGAGGCTGAACAAGTTAAGATAATGAACAAACTTTTTCTGGAAGCCGCAAAGGATTATTGGAACTGGGCCTTTACTTTTTATAATTATAAGCTATTCGATAAAAATGTAGGCGTAGCGTTAGAAATATTCCGAAGAGTGAAGCTGAATCACCAGATGGGCGAAGCAGCACCCATTGACACGGTGCAGGCGAAGATTACCTTGCAACAGAGAATTGTGGAACGGCAAGAGGCCTTACTTGAGTTTCAGAATACAGGCATCCTGCTTTCAAATTACTTGTGGGATAGCCTGAGCAACCCACTGGAGTTATCATTAAACTTTGCTCCCATATTGCAACGCGACTTAATCGGCATGACCGAACCAGAACGCGATGAACTTGTCAATTTAGCCAGAGCGAATCATCCTGAGCTTCAGAAAATCGAAGTCAAACTCAGGCAACTTGATGTTGATCGAAGGCTTGCAACAGAATTCCTCAAACCGCGCCTGGACGTTAACTACTATCTCATCAATCAGCCGTTTGACCCGGATTGGAATGCCAACCTTCAGTTCAATGACAACTATAAGTTTGGCCTGGACTTTTCGTTTCCGGTGTTCCTAAGAAAAGAGCGAGCTAAGCTGGCGCAAACCAAACTTAAAATCTCAAACACCCAGTTTGAACAATCGTTTGCCGAACGGCAAATCGTTAATCAGGTATTAGCTGCCTACAATGAGTTGACTAATAGCGAACGGATTATAGCACAACAATCAGATATGGTTGAAAACTATGATCTTTTGCTACAGGCCGAGCTTTTAAATCTTGAAAATGGGGAAAGTGATCTGTTCAGAATCAATATTCAGATTGAGAAGCTTATTCAGTCGCAATCAAAATTGATTAAACTGTTGGGTGACTATGAAAAGCAAAAAGCCTTTTTGTATTGGGCAGCAGGTACCAGGCGACTACGTTAAAACATGAACAAACCAATGCTGATAAAGAATGCCATTCTTGTAAATGAGGGGCAATTATATGGAGCCGATGTATTGGTTCGCGATGGATTAATCTGCGAAATCGGCAAAATTACTCATCCGGCCAATTGCCACGTAATCGAAGCCACTGGTAAGTATTTGCTGCCTGGCGTTATTGACGCACAAGTTCATTTCAGAGAGCCTGGCCTTACGCACAAGGGGGATATAGCTAGCGAAAGTAGGGCGGCAGTGGCCGGGGGCGTTACATCGTTCATTGATATGCCCAATACAGTGCCTAACGTTTTAACACCTTCCATTTTATACGATAAGTACAGGATTGCATCAGAAAATTCGTGGGCTAACTACGGATTTTTTATGGGTGTAAATGCCGACAATGTTGATGAAATCATAAGCATGGATACTTCGCAGTTTCTGGCAGTTTCTGATGATGGGCTTTACTTCACCAAAAAAGGAAACCTGCTGGCAGATAATCCAGATATCCTGAACAAACTCTTTGCAAGCTGTAAAACCATTATTGCCATCCACTCGGAAAAGGAGAAGATTATTGAAGAGAATGAAAACTACTACTGGTCAATTTATGGCGAGGATGTACCCATAGCACTTCACCCTCTCATCAGGAGCGAGAAAGCCTGTGTGGAGGCAACACGGCAGGCAATTGATTTAGCACGAAAGCATAACGCCAGGTTGCATGTTTTGCATCTGTCCACAGAAGCGGAGACTCATTTATTCCAAAATAACATTCCATTGGCTCAAAAAAAGATAACCTCGGAAGTATCGATTCATCATCTATGGTTTTCAAGTAACGACTACGCGCGTCTTGGGGTGCGCATAAAATGGAACCCTGCTATTAAATCCCAACACGACAGGAAGGGTCTTTTCAACGCTTTGCTGAACGACCGCATTGATATTATAACCACTGACCACGCACCACACACGCTGGAAGAAAAGCAAAAGCCTTATTTTCAATCTATGTCCGGTGCGCCAATGGTGCAGCACTCGCTGTGCGTTATGCTCGAATTTTATAGACAAGGTCTTATCTCGCTGGAAAAAATTGTGGAGAAAATGTGCCATAACCCTGCCGTACTTTACCAGATCAACAAACGAGGATTTATCCGCGAAGGCTATTGGGCTGACTTAACCCTCGTAGATTTGAATTCACCGTGGACAGTTGCCCGCGAGAATATTCTCTACAAATGCGGCTGGTCGCCATTGGAAGGAACAACTTTTCAAGGGAAGGCAACACATACTTTTGTAAACGGAAATTTGGTTTATGAGAACGAGCGCTTCAACGCCTTCATTGCCGGGAAAGCCCTGTGCATGGCCGATACAGATGAACGTCAATAATTTTTAAACAACCATGTTTCGAACAATTCTTCTATCAATACTGATGTTTACCACTTCGCTGTTGTTTGCCCAGGTAAAGTGGGAACGCGAATACCGTATTCACCCCAGAAGTGTTCCTGAAAAGGCCACCCGCTTTATTGACTCAGCAAATTTAGAGAGTCGTGTAAAATGGTATGCCGAGGAAAGCCATGATGGAAAAACCTATGAAGCCAAATTTAAATTCAGAAACCGGAAACACAGTGTTGAGTTCAGCGAATCCGGGCATGTCCTGGACATTGAAGTTGAACTGAAGCTTAGTGAGCTTCCAGAGTCATGGGCCATATCTTTTGATAAGGCCCTGTCCGGGCATTTTACAAGAATCAGGATAGTTAAAATTCAAATTCAATATACAGACTCACTCATGGAGTATCTGAGAAACGGAAGTGGCTCAACGTCCAAAGCTAATTATGAGGTTGTGGTGCGCGGGTATAAGGGCCGGGATTTCAGGTTCTATGAAGCAACCGTTGATTCCGCAGGTGCTTTAATTTCTCTGAAGGAAATCGTAACACGAAACACGGATAATCTTGAATTTTAGAAAACTACTTTTCATTGGCATTGCCTCCATATTCTTTATTGACAAGCTCAGCGCACAATCGTTGTATTCGGTGGGCTCATTGCCGGTTGTCAACATCAATACAGCCGTTGGAAAAAAGTGGGATCTAAACATGCGAATGGAGTCAAGGCAAATCTATAAGACAGAGATATTTGGCGAAGCATCTGTTAATGATTTCCGGTATGAACTCAACGACTATGCCGCGATACTAACGTATCGGTCCAGCCCGGTAACACGGGTAGGCGCAGGATATTTAATCCGCATCAGAAACAACGAAGTATTCCACCGGGCCATCCAGCAATTCACTATTGTTGATCAGCTAGGAATTATCAGGCTCGCCCACCGGATTTCTACAGACCAAACATTTTCATCCAACCGGCCTGCTGAGTACAGGCTCAGGTACCGCATTTCGCTGGAGATTCCTCTTAATGGTCAAACCATTGATAATAGAGAACTCTATATTCGGTTTAATAATGAGTACCTCGGCAGCGTGGAAGAAAATGCTTTTGATCTGGAAGTGCGGGTTGTCCCACTGCTTGGGATCAATTTAACAAGTAACAATAAACTAGAGACCGGGCTGGACTACAGAACCCGGTCGTTCATTGGTGACACGGCCATCCACAATTTTTGGTTTACTGTAAATTGGTTTATCAGGATATAGTGCGATTTTCGGGATTTGGGCTAGAGGCCTTTTTAAACCGCAAATTGCGATGCGATTCACTTTAATCAGGCAAAGTTCAAACTCACTTTTTGCACCTCTCTCCCAGCAGTCAAGGTTGTGGATAGTTGTTTCTGAAATCTCTTGCAATGCCTCATGCGTCAAAAATGCCTGGTGGCTTGTGATGAGCACGTTCTTAAACGTCATGAGCCGCGCGATCACATTCATCCTGCAAAACACTCTCAGAGTGATCTTCAAAAAAAGTCCCCTCTTCCGATCCATCAAGCACTATGCAGGCAATATCCTCTACTTTATCGTAGCTAGGCACTCCTTTCACAAATTTCATAGGGCTTTGCATTGCCTTATCCATTTCCTCCTTTTTATAGACCAGGTATCGCTGATTACTCCAGCTCCTTGGATTCAGTAAGGTCAATCACATATGCAAAAGAGTTTACAGTTTGTCTGCCGGGTAACCTGAAGGACAAATCGGACACCGGATTTTGAGGCCACTGATAAGTCTGTAGTTACAAGCATTTTCTTCATTGTTAACATTTTCATGAATTAAAAAAGACCCGGTCGCAGATCAGGATTTCTTTCAATCCTACTGTTTTTCTTAATTGTAAGCATTGGCAACTTTGTAGTATAGGCCAGTTCTTCGGTTTTGCCCCTGACAAATAGTTTATCGAACAGACTGCGCTCTTGCGGAAACATTACAAACATCTGAGGCTTGGTTCTTCGCAGGTAAGCATTCAGATGCTCAAGGATGGTTAAATCAGGCTTCTCTATTTCTATCACTGCCTTGATATTCTTATACCCGGCCCTTTTTATTGCTGTTATCAGCTTCGCTTTACTTTCTTGTTCGTTCTCTCCGGTTAGCAGATGCAACGCTTCTACTTTGGCTTTTACAGTCTTGGCAATTACGGTTAATTGTTTAAGCTCATCGAGTGTATTTTCTAAGTCGGAAGCATAAACGATGGTGCGAATCTTTTTGAAACAGTATTTTGGCGGAATTGCCAGAACGGGCTTGGGTGAGTTGTTAATTAAATGAGTAGTCGTGCTGCCCAAGAATTTCATACCAGTCGCTCCATGTGTACCTATGATAATTAACCCTGCCTTAAGCTTCTTTGCATTTAATAAAATCTCCTCCGCAGCAAAAATGTTATGGGATGCCATGATTTGTATTTTCGTCTTACTTCTTTTTAGCTGCAATTGTTTATATGTACGGTCTACTGCATGGTCAAGTCTGTTTAATTGGACACGCTCAATGCTCTCCTTCATTTCTCCAAATCCGTGCGGGTTGAGAGCCGGATTGAATGGCGGTAACGTTACGCTATGAAGTCGAATACATTAATATATTTTATGTGTTGTATACAAAAGTTAAATAAAAACAAATGATTGTCTATACCGACCTTTGGAGCAAATAAAACGGAGATATGACGCGAGTAACAGTGGCTTATGGCGATGGCATCGGGCCGGAAATAATGGAGGCTACACTACAAATTTTAAAAGCTGCTGGCGCCAAAATTGAAATCGACAAAATAGATGTAGGAGAAAAGGTGTACCTGGCAGGCAACACATCAGGTATTGCACCGGAGTCATGGGACATAATCCGTAGGAATAAAGTGTTTCTCAAAGCTCCTATTACAACTCCCCAAGGTGGTGGTTATAAAAGCCTTAACGTTACCACAAGAAAATTTCTCGGACTTTATGCAAATGTGCGCCCCTGCAAAAGCCTGTTCCCCTTTGTTAGCACAAAGCATCCAAAAATGGATGTTGTAGTCGTGCGAGAAAACGAGGAAGATTTATATGCAGGCATTGAACATCAGCAGACGGACGAAGTGATTCAATGTTTAAAGTTAATCAGCAGGCCGGGCTGTGAAAAAATTGTCAGATACGCATTTGAATACGCCCGACAACAGGGACGTAAAAAAGTAACCTGCTTCACAAAAGATAATATTATGAAGCAGACCGATGGTTTGTTTCACAGAGTTTTTGATGAGATATCGAAAGAGTATCCGGACATAGAAAATGAACATTGGATTGTTGACATAGGTGCTGCCAAACTTGCCGATACGCCAGAAGCCTTTGATGTGGTGGTGATGCCTAACCTTTACGGAGATGTGCTCTCGGATGTGGCGGCACAAATTGCAGGGTCGGTAGGCCTTGCGGGTTCGGCTAATATAGGCGAAGAGTGCGCCATGTTTGAGGCTATTCATGGTTCTGCTCCGCGCAGAGCAGGTCAAAACTTAGCCAATCCATCCGGTCTGTTGCAGGGAGCCATTATGATGCTCAACCATATAGGACAGGCTGATGTGGCGGAGAAAGTTCAGAATGCCTGGCTTAAGACTATTGAAGATGGCATTCATACATACGACATATACAAGGAAGGTGTTAGCACGGATAAAGTCGGCACAAAAGAATTCGCTCAGACAGTAATCAAAAATCTTGGTAAAAAACCAGCTTCTCTTCAGCCAGTAGAGTATGCGAAAAATACAAGTCTGGTACTTCCAAAATACAAGCGGGCAAAACCGGCAATAAAGGTGCTTGAAGGAGTTGACGTGTTTGTTCACTGGGCAGGAACCAAACCTAGCGAATTGGCAGAGCGGATAAAGAAAGTCGAAACCAATGACATCAGGCTTTCTATGATTACCAATCGGGGCATAAAAGTTTGGCCAGATGGTTTTAGCGAAACATTCTGTACCGATCACTGGCGATGCAGGTTCAAAGCTGGACCTGATACAAAAATGACCAAACTGGCGATTATCCAATTACTTACTGTCGCTGACAAACTTGGTATTGACACAATCAAAACTGAAAATCTCTACTCGTTTAATGGCCAACAAGGTTATTCGATGGGGCAAGGTCAATAATGTAACGCTTTACAAAGAATGCAAACTATGACTGTATCCCTTTTCTCCGGAATGGTAGTAATGCTTGGACTGTTCATTTACTCTTTTGTGACAAAGGATGTACTGACTAATCAACTCTGCCTGGCGCTTTCTGTTTTTGCAGGGGCAAATAACTTTAGAATAATATCCAAAAATAACCCGACTAATGGCAATGAGTTTTAAGATTTCATTAGCAGATGATCGGTTTTCTCAGGATGAAACCAAAGAGATACTGCTGCACCTAATTTATGCTAACATTCAATTCCACCAGCTGAAGAATTTTAGTTCGGAAGAGCGATTTGGGGAAAGTCACATGGAATCAATTGAATGTATCGAACAATTACGTTTGTTCAGTAAGCAAATCCTCAAAACGATCGAAACGGCCTCAGGCAAAAGTGAATTAGCCATCGATTTGAGATTAGTGGTCGAAATAAAAGCAAAACAAAAATATGAAACTCTTGCAACAAGGAGGGCCGGGTAAAATAAACCGGCTGTTTTTCATTTGCCCTTTTTCTCAACTTGAGGTTTTTTTACAGAATCACTATGGAGACAGGCCTTTTTTCGCTACTTCGATTGCCACCCGGTCGCAATTTAATGATAGTGCCTATGCGAACTCCATAATCGAATTAATCATCAACGAGGGCATTACCGAAATAGGAATTGTTGTTGATACCAATTGCCGCTTTATAAATAGCGTATTGCAAAAGCGAAGCAGTAAACATTTTAAGTCAACCTATCAAATGCAGGAAATTCTTGATCTTCATATAACTGAAATTGTTAGACAAAAAACGTTCACTGAAAGAAAGCAACTCTTTGCAAAGTTGGTGATCCACCAGCAGGTGGAAGAAATGTGCAAGGTTAACCTGTTTAAGCTCATGATGATGTCTCGTCAAATAGCCGTTAAGGGTATTATATCGACTAAGGCCGCGAATGAACTGGAGGAAGTTTCAATAAAACATTTTCGACCCCACGATGGATTATCAATTACTGATTTCAAACTTAACTAATCCTGTACTCCTTTTTTTTGCATTAGGAATTATTGCATCGGTAATAAAAAGTGATCTTGAAATTCCGGCAAGCTCGGTAAAATTTATCTCGCTTTACCTTTTGTTTTCCATTGGATTTAAGGGAGGGCAAGAGTTGCAGCACAGTGAGATGGGATACCAGATATTTTATGCAGTATTCTTGGCAATCTTCATCTCTGCACTTATTCCACTGTATACATTTTTTATCCTGAAAAGAAAATTAACGACAAGCAGTGCCGGAGCGGTGGCTGCATCCTATGGGTCAGTAAGTGCAGTAACTTTTGTTGCTGCGGCATCCTTTCTGGAAATGCAGTCTATACACTTTGGAGGCCACATGATTGCCATCATGGCGCTCATGGAATTTCCTGCAATAATTGTCGCAGTGATATTAATGAAGAAGTTCAACGGACATTCGGGGGAAACTATTGAACCTGTTAGCTTGTGGACCTCTTTCCGTCATTCGATTTCGAATAGCAGTGTTTTAATGATCATGGGCAGCCTGATCATCGGCATCATTGCAGATACCAAACAGGCTGAAGGGATTAAACCATTCACCACTGATATTTTCAAAGGTTTCCTTGCGATATTCTTATTGGAAATGGGTATGGTAGTGGCGCGGAGATTCAAGGCTTTCTTGGAACACGGTGTTTTTCTTTTGGCGTTTGCAACGATCATTCCGCTGTTTAATGGTTGCCTCGTTGCTTTTATAAGTGGATACTTCATAGAGCCGGTTGGAGACCGGTTTGTATTCTCAGTGCTTGCAGCCAGCGCTTCTTACATAGCAGTGCCGGCTGCCATGCGTTTTGCTGCGCCAAAGGCCGATCCGGGCTTATATGTACCCATGGCACTAGGCGTTACGTTTCCTTTCAATATCACGATTGGACTTCCTATATATTATGCTATTTCTTTAAATGGTTAATAAGTGAAGAAGTTATGATAGCGATACATATTTTGGTAAAGAATACAACTGAGGCCCGGGTAATAGCCGAAGAGTTGTTTCAAAGAAAACTCACTACGAAAGGTATAGTCATCGAAAATGCAATGCTCCTTGAGCAAGACCTGGCTACGGAGTTGTATGGTGTTATGTTGATTACCCTGACAAAAGCAAATCATTATAATGAGGTCTTGGCGATCCTTCAACAACTATTTCCAAAAGAAATACCCAACATGTATGCATTGCCCATCATCAATACAAATATCCAATAACAAATAAAATTTGGAAGCACAAGATGTCCGCCCTATGGTACCCCTATACACAGATGCAGAATATAGCTCCTTTTCCTGTAGTTAGAAGAGCAACGGGGGTAACCTTACAATTGGAATCCGGTGCAACCCTGATCGATGCGATTTCTTCCTGGTGGGCTGCCATCCATGGCTATAACCATCCCACGCTCAATAGAGTACTTACGCAGCAAGCCGAAATATTCTCTCACATCATGCTGGGCGGCCTAACACATCGGCCTGCCATTGACCTTGCTGATAAGCTGGTACAAATTACTCCACATGGACTAAACCATGTATTTTTTTCAGATAGCGGGTCTGTAGCGGTTGAGGTTGCATTGAAAATGTCTTTTCAATATTGGATAAACTCAGGTAACTACGAAAAGGATAAAACTCTGTCGTTGAAAAATGCCTACCATGGCGATACATTTAAGGCGATGGAGGTTAGTGATGATTCTGATTTCACTGCTACATTTTCAAGGCACCTTAAAAGAAGTTACGTGTTGCCCACACCGAACGGAGGATTTTTTGCAAACGATGAGACGCTTACTGAGGATATAAGCAGTTTGGAAAGTGTACTGAAGGAAAATGGTCACCGTATAGCAGCCTTTATTCTTGAGCCTATTGTGCAGTGTGCTGGTGGCTTCAGGATTTACTCACCTCAGTACCTGAAAGCAGCAAGGAGATTGTGCGACACATACAACGTTCTATTGATTTTTGATGAAGTAGCAACTGGATTTGGACGTACAGGTAAACTCTTTGCCGCTGAACATGCCGGTGTAACACCTGATGTTCTTGTTTTGGGCAAAGCCCTTACGGGCGGATATATGGGTCACGCAGCAACCATTTCTAATTCCATGATTTACGAAAGCTTTTTGGGAGATGACAATAGAAGAGCATTCATGCATGGCCCTACGTTTATGGGTAACCCGCTGGCCTGCGCACTAGCACTAAAAAGTATTGAACTATTTCATCAAGAAGACTACTTGGGAAAAATCAGAAAGATCGAATCCATTATTATCGAGGAAGTTGCATCAATGAAATCAGTGCTGGTAAAAGAAAAAAGAGTTTTGGGGGCGCTTGGGGCAATTGAAGTTTTTGAGAGCAGATACCTGAATGGACTCCAGGAATTCGCCATTGAAAACGGTGTTTGGCTTAGGCCAATTGGTAACGTTGCCTATGTGATGCCGTCATATATTATTACTGAAAGCGAACTTCGAAAGGTGTTTGATGTTTTAAAAAAATGGTTTACATAATGGCAGACATGAAGTATCCAAATTTATTCAAAGGCCGAACAGCGGTGTTCACCACAAAGCATAAAAAGGAAAGTGTTGTTTTTCCGATTTTATCAAAGGCAGGCATCCACCTGAAACTTGTGGATTCGATCGATACCGATTTATTCGGAACCTTTACCGGGGAAGTTCTGCGAAGCGGCACGCAGGTAGAAGCAGCCCGGCTAAAAGCACTAAAGGCTATAGAACAAACTGGTGAGACGCTTGCCTTGGCAAGCGAAGGTAGTTTTGGGCCTCATCCCACATTGTATTTTGTGCCGGCTAATGTTGAACTAGTGCTCTTGTTAGATTCTACGAATCAGATTGAACTGCACGGCTGGGAAATTTCCATTGATACAAATTACGCACATCAAAAAGTGAAATCAGTTGACGAAGCCCTCGATTTTGGTAATAGAATTGGATTTCCATCGCATGGACTAGTGGTGCGGCCAAATTCCGGCAGCGGGAAGTCAGATTTGTTGTTTAAGGGAGTAGTCAGCGAGTCGGAATTAATTTACGCGGTAGAAAAATGTATAAAATATTCTGAAGACATGAACGCAATGATTGAGACAGACATGCGGGCAATGTGCAACCCGAAAAGAATGACGGTTATTGAAAATGCGGCAAGCAATCTTCTCAATATAATGAACAGCCTGTGTCCTCAATGCAATTGGCCTGGGTTTGATGTGACTGAAAAAGTATCCGGATTGCCTTGCGAGCTGTGTGGCAGTCCAACACGGGCAACGCTAAGTCATATCTACATATGTAAAAAGTGTTCGTTTAAAAATGAAATTGAATTCCCAGGTGGAAAAACATCAGAAGACCCAACGTATTGTGATTGGTGTAACCCTTAGTATGCAACCTCATGAACTATATCGTGGAATTACGGCAGTAAACAAGTGTAACAATTGAGTAAATGGAAAAGATCATTAACAAGTATAGCTCGAAGCTAACACAAGATGAAACGCAGCCCGCCTCTCAGGCAATGCTGTATGGAGCAGGGTTTACAGAAGAGGACATGAAACGAGGCCAAGTGGGTATTTGTAGCACAGGGTTTGAAGGGAACACTTGTAACATGCACTTGAACGAGTTGGCTAAATTGGTAAAGGAAGGCATCGTACGTGCCGATTTGGTTGGATTGATCTTTAATACTATCGGGGTGAGTGACGGTATGACAATGGGCACTACGGGTATGTGCTATTCACTGCCGTCCCGAGATATAATTGCCGATTCGATTGAAACGATTGTTCAAGCTCATCACTATGATGGCTTAGTTGCTGTTGTTGGATGTGATAAGAATATGCCTGGCGCTTTAATTGCCATGGGTCGGTTAAACCGTCCATCCATTATGGTATATGGAGGCACTATTCGGTCTGGAAACTATAAGGGTGAGAAGTTGAATATCGTTTCCGCATTCGAGGCGTTAGGCCAGAAACGTATGGGTCAATTATCTGAAGAGGACTTTAAGGGCATTGTCAAAAATGCTTGCCCTGGGCCTGGAGCATGTGGCGGCATGTACACGGCCAATACTATGGCATCAGCAATTGAGGCAATGGGTATGAGCCTTCCTTATAGTTCTTCATCTCCTGCTGACAGCACTCGAAAGAAGCAGGAATGTCTATCAATAGGAAAGACTGCTATGACCTTGCTTGAAAAGGACATCAAGCCAACCGATATAATGACCTACGAGGCCTTTATTAATGCTATAACTTTGTCCACTGTTCTTGGCGGCTCAACTAATTTAGTGATACACCTCCTTGCAATGGCAAAGTCCGTTGGCGTTAACTTATCTCTGAACGACTTTCAAAACGTAAGTAACCGAACACCTCTTCTGGCCGACCTAAAACCCAGTGGTAAGTATATGATGGAAGATCTGTACTCGGTAGGAGGAATTCCCGCAATAATGAAATTACTGTTGAAGGAAGGATTTATCCATGGTGATTGCCTGACCGTTACAGGTAAAACAATAAAAGAAAACCTGGCGGCCGTGCCAGAACTGTCAGAAGACCAGTCCATCATCAGGCCTTTAGATAGTCCGTTAAAAAAGAATGGCCACATTCAAATCTTATATGGTAATTTGGCTCCAGGTGGGGCAGTAGCCAAAATTACCGGTAAAGAGGGTGAAAAATTTATGGGCTCCGCAAAAGTGTTTGACGCTGAAGAAGAGTGTAATGCAGCGATCCTGAGGGGCGCAATAAAAGCAGGAGACGTAATTGTTATCCGGTATGCAGGCCCCAAGGGTGGGCCAGGAATGCCAGAAATGCTTAAACCAACTTCTCTGATAATTGGGGCAGGATTGGGAGGTCACGTGGCTTTAATTACTGATGGGCGCTTCTCCGGTGGCACTCATGGGTTCGTTGTAGGGCATATCGTTCCAGAAGCCTATGAGGGTGGCCCCATTTCGCTAATAAAAGATGGTGACATTATAAATATTGATGCGACCCTCAACAAACTGGAAGTGAGGCTATCCGATAATGAACTATTAAAACGAAAAATAGAAGGGGTGAATGTTCCATCCAGAACGTTCAAGGGAGTTTTGAAAAAGTATATATTAACAGTATCGTCAGCATCAGAAGGATGCGTTACCGATTGAGAAACAATTAAAGACTAGACATATGGACAAGTATCATGTTCAAATAATTGAAACGGCAGTACTAATCGTCATTTTCATCGCCTTAAAATATTTGAACGACCACCTTGTCAACAGGGCTCTAAAAAAATTTCAGTTTCACATCAATAGACGAAGGATTATTGTAAAAACGCTCAATTTTTTAGCGCTTTTAATAGGTGCTGGAATTCTAGCCGGTATTTGGGGTCTACAGCAAAAGGATATCCTGTTGTTTATTTCTTCTATGCTCGCGGTGGTTGGTATTGCATTTTTTGCTCAATGGTCAATTCTTTCCAACATTACCGCAGGCCTCATATTATTTTTCTATCATTCGTTAAAAATTGGAGATTCGATTACCGTGATTGATAAAGATCAGCCAGTACAAGGAACTATACATGACATTGGGTATTTTTTTATGCATGTCGAGACTGCCAACAATGAATACATCACAATCCCCAACAATACTATTTTGCAAAAGATAGTTCTGATAAAGCCGGGGACTTAAGACACCCTATAGTTCCACACGGAACAATCATTCAAATTCATTTACATTCTTTTACAATCCTTCACATTCCTTAATAAAGTTACACACTCGTTAACTAACGTTTACAATCCTTAACCTTCGCTTTCGGGTCGCTACATCTTTGACCCATGAACACAGCGATAAATCAAAATCACGGGATGGGCAATGGGATTGCCTTTCTTTTCGGGGCAGTCTTCAACCTGCTGTCAAATGTAAATCTAATGTTCCTGCTCGACTATACGCTGCAAGCAATTGTGGGAGGTATCATCTGTCTTGCTTTCAAAGTATTGGGCGATGTGCTCAGTCCGCTTTGGCAGAAGCACAAAGACAAGGTGAAAGATTTCGCCAAGCTGAAGAAAGTGAGAAGCCTCAGGTTGAGAAGGAGAAAGCGCGATGATCAAGAGTAGTCACTTATTGATCGGAGCTGGAGCAGTAGCCGCCATCTATTTCGGTGGCAGCTACCTGCTCAAACTCAAAAGACTCTCTAATGAATTGGAATCGGAAACAAAAGTTTCAATTCATAACGTGAGCCTCAGCGGGGTTGAGCTTTCGATCAATGTGAAACTCAAGAACCCAAGCGGTGGAAGCATCCATGTGAAGCATCCTTTTGTAAAGATGATATATGCAGACAAAACAATAGCATCATCGCAGGTAAAAGATGTGAACCTAACGATACCAAAATTCAGCGAAGTGAATCTTGATCCAATCAAGATCAAGCTTGGGTTTCTGAATCTGGCCACAACGGTTCCGGCATTGGTGAAGGAGTACAGAGAAACAGGTCAGCTCAATTTGATCGTCCATACAATCACGACTATCAACAACAGCTTGCCTTACACGAAAACAGACAATATCACTTTGGGTGGAGGAAAACCTGCTTGACTGTAAGCGGGCCTGCATAACGGAGAGAGATGATGATGAAAGGAAGAGGCGTATGGTAGCGGACAGAAAGAGGAGATTGAAAGATGGAAGGGAGTTCGATCATCTCTTTCCTCCAGCGGGTGATAAAGACACTACGATAAAAAAGAGTGCGGATGTAGAGGATACTTTGAAGCTCATCCGCAAGGCGTTGCCGCAAACGTTGTGGCAAACAGAAAAGATTGCAAAAGTATTGAAAGGGAGAACTCTGGAAGAAACGTGCTCGAACATCTGGCACTTTGTGTACCAGCATATTCAATACAAAAGAGACGAGGAAGGGGTTGAACAGGTACGAAGTCCCAGGCGGGCATGGAGCGATAGAAAGACGGGAGTTGACTGTGACTGTTACACCGTATTTATTCTCTCCATCCTCCGCTCTCTTAATATTCCTTGCCTGGCAAGAATAACCAAGTACCCGAAGCGGTATCCGGAAGTTCCGCGATGGCAGCATGTGTATCCTATTGTGCCAAAGCCTGGTCACCTAGAGGATTACATCGATGAACGTGACTGGTACATCGTGATTGATTGTGTGAAGGACAGGTTTGATGATGAACAACCTTATTTAGAATGTAAAGACTACGATATGAGACTGGATTATTTAGACGGAATTGGAGAAGAAGAAACACAAGATGAGCCGCTCGAATTTGCTGAGTATGACAATGTTGATCTGTCAGACCTTGCATCAATCTATGATGACGAGGAGATGGGTAACATTTTCAAAAAGATTGGAAAGGGAATTAAGAAAGTAGCCAAAAAAGTTGGCGACAAGGTTGGCGATGGAATACGATTTCTCAACAGATATACAAACCCCGCGACAATTCTTTTGCGCAATGGTTTTCTGTTGGCAATGAAAGTGAACCTCCTGAATGTCGCTGGAAGGTTACGGTTCGGCTACTTAAGTGACTCCGAAGCTAAGGCCAAAGGGATAAACCTAAGCGAGTTAAACAAACTCAGGAAAGTAAAAGACAGAGCGGAGACCGTCTACTGGCAAGCCGGAGGCAAAAAGGATAATCTCAAAAAAGCCATTCTTAAAGGCAAAGGTAACAAGGATAAAAAGGTACCGCTAAGCGGGCTTGATGGGTTGGATGAAGTCTATGCTGATCAGGAAGAATATAACATCATCCATTCAGATGATGATGACATCGAAGGATTGGGTGTAGTTGGAGCAACGGCCATCGCAGCAGCAACTTCCGCAGTAGCAGCAATAGCCGGAGCACTCAAACAGGTTAAAGGATTATTCAACAAGGGAGGAAGTGAGGAGAAAGCTTTTCAGAGCGAGACGGACAATGCGGGAAGCGCAGCGTCAGCCCCGGATATATCTGAGAGCGAAGACGAAGTGAGAGATGATTTCTCCGAACCCGCACCGACTGCACAACCAGGTTCTTCACTGATCTCAAAAGTAACATCGGCAGTTACAGCCGCGAAACCACTTGTGTCGGCAGCCCGATCATTTGTTCCGCCTAAAGCACCTGCAACGATCACTAAAAATGAAACAACACAGAATTATACCAATACTTCTCAGGCTACTCAGCCTATACTATCAAATGAATCTACCTCCAGCGGAGCTATGCTTGTACCAAGTGAAAGTACAACACCAGGCGATGTTGTACAGACTCAGGATACTCCAGCGAAAACTGGCTTCATTCAGAAGACTACGACCTGGGTAAAAGAAAATCCAGGTAAGTCACTGCTCGTGGCTGGAGGAATAATCACCGGTGGCTTTTTGCTCATGAAGGCAATGCGAAGTGGTTCTGGTACCAATGGCCTGGAAGGACTTCCAAAAAAGAGGAAGAAGAAACGAAAGTATGTCAAGACAAAAGCAAAGTCCAGAAAAAGCAAAGTGAAAGCTCAAAACCTATTATAACATGGCAAAGACAAGAAGGAAGAAAAATAAAAAGCAGAAACAAGGGCACGCGCTCTTTGGTGCTACACCCGTGATGGAACATCCGGTAGCACAAACAGTAACGAAAGGCGGACTCGTGTTGCTGGCAGCAATCGCAGCAGGTGGCGCTGGTGCAGCTCTCGGAAAGCACTCGCTGCTCGCGGGCATCCCGGTTACGCTTGTGGGATTTCACAAGAAGAATCCATACATCATCGCAGCAGGTCTTGGCCTCACATTGAGTAATGGTTTTCAGAATCAAAACAAGACTACTGTTCAGGGGGTAGACGGCTTTGACATCAAGCAAATTGCTGAGCAGGCTAAGGATCGTGTAGAAACATTCTTCAAGAATTTCTCGGAGAAGCTCTACATCGCCAAAGCAGCGGAACCTACTGCAACAGCCGGACTTGCGGGTGAGAATAGCGAAGAACAAGTAACCTACTTCGTGAACCCATACAACGATACCAAAGAACTGGATATGTCAGCTATTGACCGCATCCAGGAACAGATCGCATCGATGAACGGGGGAATGAATGCGGTGGAAGAAGTTGAAAGAGAATTCTAAAGGTGGAGGGTGCAAAGGAGTTTTTTCGTTCTCATTTTTCTCCTACTGCATTCTCACCTTTTTGAAAGTTTTAAATCAAAGAGTAACAATTAAACTAAAAGTAAAATTATGCTGGGAGCATTAGGACAACTCATGGAGAGTGAGTACACAAACCCGACAGAGTTGTTGGGTCTGAATGGAGAGATGGATACCGAGTTGTTGGGGTATCTGAATGCGCTGAACCCCGTGCAACGGGCAAAGGCGATGAGCAAGATCGTAAAGCGGCACATTCCCTCACAAGGATCACGTGCAGAGTTTGAGAAGTTCTTCGTGGAACTGCCCAAACACATCAAAGAACAATTGCTACAGGGCAAATTGCGTCTGGCCGACCAACTGATCTACACCATTAAGCCGATCAAGGGTGCGAAAACGATCAAGATGTTTGAAAGCCAGGACGTGAAGGAAGTGAACCTGCGTAACATCAGCAATGCAAAACTTCCCAAGAACATGGCATTGCTGGTTTCCGGAATCTATTTGCTGCACGGAGTAGCCGCATCACTTGATATTGATGACATCAAGACCACCAAGTTTGATACCATCGAGAACGTGGGGGCATTGGCGAACGGAGAGTTCAAGCTCAAGGCCAACAAAAAGCAATTAGTGAGCGACACTTCCAACCGGAAGTTTGTGACCACACAATTTGACATGGTGCCTAAGAGCTTTTACAAGCTCGCGAACCCTCGTCTGATCCATGACGATGTGGACATCGAGTTTGAGATTGAACTGGGAACTATTAAAGGACTTGATGCGAACTCAGTTCTCTATGTGGGTCTTGAAGGAACTGCAACTATTCCTTAGTAGGTCATGGAGAAGCGTTGGGTAGATAAAATCTACACCTTCCTGGTAGACGCGGAAGGGCAACCGGTGAACAAGAAGTTTGACCTGGACAAGAACGTCAAAGTGGTACACGGTATCATGATGAGTTCAGACAGACCGAACCTCTTGTTCTACCGAGGCTCTCAACGCATAGAGCTTTCGGGAGAAGAGCTTTTCCCCGAAGACTTTGAGAGCAAAATGTTTATGAGTGGAATGGCCGTAGCTCCTGACAACAAATACAAGTCGTTAGGTAATGGAGTCATAGCCAGAAACGGTGAACTGAAAATCCAATACAAGGACACTGCCAATCCCAACGCTCCTTTTGCTTCCTACAAAGTTATTGTCAGCCTCTTATGTGAGATGAAGTAATGATAGTTACGAAGACCAAACGGAGAATCATCATAGCCAAACTGGAGATTGGTAAGCTTGAGCGGTTCAAGCCATTCGAAATCCGGCTTCCGGCTAATGTGAAAAAAGTAACAGGCATTGCCGTAACAACTTCAACAAAATGGGAACCGGGACCGTAACCTTTCAGGCTAATGACATGATGGACGTCTTCTATGTGGCGCAAGTCCAAGAAGAAGGAATTGAATTATCAGCCGAAGCATTGAGTCAAGTTGAAGACTCACAGTTCGACAGTGATAAGGCATGGGTTACTGGAAATGTTCCAAAGATAAAATCCGTGCATGTTGAAGGTGACACATCCATCATCAATGCCTGGTTCAAAGGTGAGACGTTTGACAGTCCATTCGTGATCACGGTCTATATAGAATGCGAGACGGCTGAGGAACTTGAGGAAGTAACTGCGGATGAAGATATAGAGCAAGACAGGAGTGAGAGGAGAGATTTCCTGGAACCAATGGAGATACACTTATGACCGAGCAATTCATTTTGGAGTTCGCGCCTTTGCGATTAAAACAGCAAGGGTACTCGAAGTACCATCTTCGCCATAGGGATTTCATCATCGAGGCGGGTACTACAATTACCATTTCTGCCTACAATGAAATGTTCTTCATCATTGACGAACCTCCGGGGCTTGTGGTGGACTCTGACTATGGAATGTACGACTCGACAGACGATCCCATTCCAGAGAGCATCCACATTCACAGAGGTGAAATCAGGGTCACGAACCCAGGAGCTGCAAAGAGAAGAATAAAATTTATACAAGCAATCATAGTGAACTGATAGAATTATGGCACTACCGAACAAAGAGAAATACGAACAGAAAAAGATTGACAACCTTTTGCAATACCTGCGACTTTACCACGACAAAGGTCAACCCATTGACTACGAAATTCTGGTAGATGGCTTTAAGGCCGTTCGCAGAACGAGTGACCCTGATATGTTCACCATGTTTGAAAACTTCGTTACTGCGGATACACGATCTATTGAAGTGTTGCTCTTCACAGGTAGTAGCAACAACAACGAAAAACGAATCTTCTATTTCGGAGAACCACAAAAGGATGGGTTATCCGGAGTGGACGTAAAAAACATCGTGGACGAGGAAGTGCAACGAAAACTCCGCGACAAAGAGTACGATGAACTCAAGGACGAAAATAAAAAATTACAACAGCACATAGCCGACCTTGAGAGCGAAGTTGAGGAATTAGAGAAGCACAATGCCAGACTTGAATTGAAGCAATCTCCTTTGAACAGTTTCTTGGGTGATGTTGGGTCAAGTTTGGTGGAGAGCTTCATTAAACGAAATCCCAAACTCATGTCTGCCTTTCCAGGAGGCGAGGCACTTGCCGGTTTATTACAATCCAGTAATGATGAATCGGCAGAGGAACAAACGCCTGAATCTGAGGTAAGTTTCAAATCGAAGTCTTCTTCCTCTCCTTCTCTGAGCGAAGATGAACAGGCGGCCATTCAGTTTGTCAATCAGCTTAAGTCACAATTCAACAAGGAGGAATTTGAGCGAGTGCTTCATATTCTTCAAACCCTTGCCGATGACAAGAGCAAGATCGACCTGATCATGAATCATGTAAACATTAAACAATCATAATCTATGAACAAGTACAGTTTTGAAGTGAGCATTGAGGCGCAAACGCAAGGTGAGGCAGAAGTAAAACTGTCGGCAGCATCAACCTTGATGCAGAAGTTAAAGGCACGCGAGATTGCCAAACTAGCCGATGTGGTAAAGAATGATCCGATGAAGACATCCATTGCCAAGAAGGCTTTGGGTCTTTAAAAGAAAGGGAAAGGTAACGCATGAATGCAGACGCACAGAAGCTCCAAAATCTCAAGACCGTAGTGATCTATTCGACACTTGGTCTTGGTACTGCAACCGGATTGTTTTTTCTGGGGCGTCACTTTTATAAAAAGACCAGAGCGAACATATCGCAGAAGCATAGTCTTGAAGTGGGCGATCCGGCAACTTTCGCAAAGCAATTGAAAATGGCTTTCGACAATGACAACTACCTGGGCTGGGGCACTAACGAAAAAATGGTGATGCAGGTATTCAATGACATACCATCAAAGAGCATGTACACGAAAGTGCAGAAAGAGTACTCCAACCTGTATGGTAGAAGTCTGAATGCCGATCTGGAGGAGGAGTTGAGTAGTGATGAATATAACGAGCTGATAAGAGTTTTAAACGCAAAGAAGTAATGGCTAAGAAGGCATCGAATGGAAGGAAGAAACTAAAGGGAAAGAAGCCACAGGGAAAGGCAGCTTCTAAGAAGGCTACAAAAGGAAAAAAGAAAGGTGTAAAACCAGCAAAGGTTTTCATCTATGCCCTTGCTTTAGCTGCACTTGGAGGAGGCGGATACCTGGTGTACGACCGGATGAAGAGGAAAAAAACGATGGAGCAGAATCAAATTCCATCGGAGGCTAACTCAGACACCATCATCATCAATAATACACTGCCCACTTCGTATGCTTCCTTTACTTCGCGGATGCCTTCTTCTGCCAGTGACAACTTCCCACTAAAAAGAGGGAGCAGAGGTTCGCGCGTCACCATGCTTCAGCAGGCATTGGCCAAGACTTCACCAGGCATTTCCATCGATGGTCAATTTGGTCCGCAAACTGCCGGAGCGTTGAAGTCAGCAGGGTTTCCGGAAGTGGTGGACGAGATGCTGTTCAATAAAATCATGGGAGCTTCAAGCGGATCACTCACGGTGATATTCAATCCTGCGGCATTGGCAAGTAGCCTCTACACCGGAGCACAATCGAAAAGTCTGGAGCAAGTCATGAGTGTGCTGAAGCAACTCAAAACGGGTTCAGATTACTCATCGGTAAACGAATACTATAAAAAGCAAAGTTTTATTGCCAGGACAATCGTCACTGACTTATTGGATTATGCTTTCAAAAGTAATGAAGCAGCAAAAACACAATTAAGAAATGAATTCCTGCGCATGGGTTTAAAGGTGAGCAGCACAGGTACGTGGAGCTTGCAAGGAATCAAGCTCTATAAAGACCTCATCACCATCCGGGAAACCGTAGTGACGGATGCGCAAAATAACCGGATACCCGTGCGAAGGAATACAATACTCGGAGACGAGCTGGAGGTGGCAAATGGAATGACCAGTTTCAAGTCAATTGATAACAGCATTCTCAAAGTTCCTACCCAGGACGTCAAGTACACTTAAACAAATCAATAACAATGGCAAAGTTTGAAAATTTCGCGGGCAAGCTCCTGCGATTAGAGGGAGGGTATGTGAATCACCCATTGGACAGAGGAGGCCCGACAAAGTATGGAGTCATTCTTTCCGTGTGGAAAGAACATGGCCATGACAAAGATGGTGATGGAGATATTGATGCGGAAGACATCAAGAAACTCAGCGAAGCAGATGCAAAGTGGATCGCTAAGAAAATATTTTGGGATTACTTCAAAGCAGATTTCATTCTCAATGAATCCGTTGCTCAGTTCATTGTCGATTGGGGTTACAACTCCGGACGTAAGACAGTAGCGAAGATCGTTCAGCGTTTGGTTAATGCTGACGTGGATGGAATTGTTGGCGTGCAAACGCTCAACGCTATCAACTGTTTTGATCAGGAACGCCTGTTTAACCTGCTCAAGATCGAGCGCAAGCTGTTCCTGAATAACATCATCAAAAGAAGACCAGATCAGGTTGTCTTTTATGACGGATGGATGAATCGCGTTAACTCATTCCTATACAAGGCAGCTTAGGAACAGTGAAACTCTAAACAAAAAAAACACATGCTATCTCGCGTCAAAGAAATATTGAAGGAATTCGGCTTCACCCTTTATACGAAACCGTATCAGTTAAACATTGTCGGGTTGCGAACCAAGAATGTAAACTCAAATAGCTTTGATGACGAGATACATGTGTTTTACACCAAGCCGGATGGAAAGTGGAACTACCATATTTTTCCTGCGACAACTGACCCAGGCACGTTCTGGCTGAACAATCCTGCATATCCGCAGGGAACTGCAATACTTGCACAAGGGCAGAACCGCAATGCTTACTCAATTGGATTACATCGCGGAAAGTATGAGGCACTAGTCCAGGTCAAACCAGTAACGGTTATCCGTGACTATGACAGAGATGCAATCCTTGACTTCAATAATGGAGCCAAGGAGACCGGAAATTTCGGCATCAACATTCACAGAGCAGAAAGTACTGGCTCAACCAAGGTCATTGATCGGTATTCTGCGGGATGCCAGGTGTTCAAAGATGCGGACGACTTCTATGCTTTTATGCAACTCTGCAAGCTTCACGCAAAGTATCATGGAAATCAATTCAGCTATACGCTGATAGACTTTAGATCGCTCAGACGAATTACACTCAAGCGTGTGATCACAGCTACAACCATTTTCGCGGCCATCGCTTTGGGATGGGTATTTAAACCAAACATCAATAGATAATGGAAGGACTTACTCCGCCATTTTATTCGAGAACGGATGAGCTTCTGTACAAAATCTACCTAAAGCTTAATGGAGAGAGTATGCCTGGACTGACGCTGAACGATATCAACACGCTCACCAAGCTGAACGCGATTCTTCAGGATGCAGACCTTGTGAGCCAACAGCACTTCAATGATTCAATCATGGCCTTAAAAGGCAACGTGCCGGTGAGTGCTAATACCCTGGAGAAGCTCTATAATATTTTACAGGGAATGCAGTCGCTCAAACGAGAGGACATTGACACGCTGGAAGAATTGAATGCGATTCTTACAGATGCAGACCTGGTTCGGATTCAGGACTTAGCCGATGCTTTGGTTGCTCTAAACCTGAAACAGCGAAGCTTTCAATTTTACTTTCCGGATAGTCATTGGGATGACGATCACAATCAGAGCATGAGGAGAGATCGCCTTGTTTTACGGGGTAAGATCAATTTGTTAACCGAGGACTTTACTAATGCACTATCGGCTGTATCCTATAAAACTCGCATCGATACATCCAGTTCGTGGGCATATCATTTGAATCTAACGGCTCTTCAAAACTGGATCAACGCAAATGTATCTGGCAATGAGCAAACCGGAACAAGGTATTGGGTCAGGTGTATTCCTGTTTACAAATCGGGGTATGGCGATGAAGCTGTGAATACCTTAACCTATACTTCACCGCAAGGCCTTTAAGGTGGAGTCAGAAATAACTTCCTAACCCAAAAGTCTATCGAACCATCATTTCTTGAAATCTCTTTAAATTTTCAATAAAATGGTTCGATATTGGTAACCTCGGGGCTACTATGTTCTTTGCTTACGTAATAAAAAGTTTGAATTATCAACTCCTTTATAAAGGCCACTGCGAGGACTTAGATAAAAGATTAATTCAACACAATTCAGGAATAACTCCATCCATCAGGAAATACATTCCCTTTGAAGTTGTCTACTTTGAAACGTTTGATACTCGAGAAGAAGCAATAAAGAGGGAAAAATATTTCAAGTCAGCTGCAGGCAGAAGTTTCTAAAAACCAAGCTTGGCGGCAATAAATATTAGTAGTTCAATGCCCGCCCGGCTGACGCCAGTCGGACGGGGATAGAATAGAAGTTTCCTAAACTTTTGATACAGGTTCGATTCCTGTCGGGGCTACTTTGTTAAAATCTTATCCCTTTCTCCCAGTCATTTTGTTGAAGTGTATTTACTAAAAAATTTGTTTAGAGGGTTTTTGAAGATAGTCTGTTAAACAACTAACTAATGAATCATGATTAAACCTTGATTTCGCACCTAAAATGCTTAATGGCCCAAGAATATTATTTAACTTTTCAAGAGGAAGAAGAATAGTTACAGATGACTAATACAGGTTTGCCAATCGACTTCCCGCAGAAATGAAATCAATTTACCTCGCTCAACCCTTTTACGTTATGAGCCGTGTAAAACCCATTTGCATTACATGTTTGAGTTGCCTGCTGTTGCTTCCGTTGTTCAGCCTCGCACAACTGGATACCATAAAGTTCATTCGTGAAGACGGATGGATTGAGGGAATGGATAATTATGTAGGACTTAAGCTTTCAATAAATAATAATATCGAGACTTTTCAGGTTGACGCTGGTAATTTATTCTATGATCTGTACCCCAACACAAAAACTATTGCCAAACTCGATTTTAACTATAGGTTCTTATCCTTTAATCTGACATTTGCACCTGCCTTCCTTCCGGGTAATGCCGATGACGACATGAAGGGTAAAACCAAAAGTTTCGGACTATCATTCGGTTTTAATTTCCGACATTGGTTTCATAGTCTTTCCTATTCAAAAGTTAAGGGGTATTACCTCAATAATTCGGAAGATTTTCCTGCCTATGTTCCGGGGGATCCCTACCTACAAGTGCCAGAGTTGGTTGTCATCAGTTTTGAAGGGCTTACTGGGTATAGTTTCAATCCAAAATTTTCCGTTAAATCATTAACCACTCAAACAGAACGCCAATTAAAGAGTGTCGGTAGTTTCATTCCTGTACTTGGTTATCGGTACTATATCGTAAATAATAAAGATGAGGAAGCTACTTCTACGCAACGCAGTGATAATTTTGAATTAATATTGGGTGCTGGCTATCATTATACATATGTGCTAAAAGAAACATTTTATGTTTCTTTAGGCGCAACCCCTGGTATAGGCTACATTATTACAAAACTAACTACTCACTATCAGCAAGGTGGTAATGACGAAATTGTTACACATAGCAATAACCCAGTAGTACGCCTTACAGGGCGAGGCGCCCTAGGGTATAATGGGCGCGCCATTTTTGTTGGTGCTATTTATAGTATGACCGGAACATCGTTTGAGCAAGAGGGCACAACTGTGATCAATTCCGATTTTCATACCTCTTACCAGATTTTTGCTGGCATTCGGATTAACGCTCCCAAAAAACTTCGCGATAACTTGGCTGCAGTTGAGAACCTAAGGAAGTAACTATGACCAGACACTCAGATCATAAGGTATGTCTCAATTGTGCTGCGGTGGTGAGTGGCAAATTCTGTTCGCACTGTGGGCAATCCATTGACACCCATCGATTTCGGCCTATGTACGTTTTCACCCATGACTTTCTTAAAAAGGTATTCTACTTTGACCAAGGTTTATTTTATTCTATAAAAGAATTGTTCACACGACCAGGTCATTCTGTGCGCGAATATGTTGAAGGCAAACGAGTAAAACACCTACCGTACATATCGCTGATAATAGTATTGATTGTATTCTTTAAGATAATTGAGGATATAACACCCTTTCATTATGCTGAATTGACGGAAGAAAATAAGGAACTTATGGATTTCGTGGAACAAAAAATAAAGCATAATGCTAAAGTATATTACTTAAGCCTAATTCCATTTTACGCACTTTTTAGTTTTCTCTTGTTCAGAAAAGCAAAGCTTAACTATTCAGAACATTTCGTAATCAACACCTTCAGAACAGCTGCATTTCTTTTTTTGAATATAATATTCCTTATTATTGTCTCCTTGATGAGAAACACAGATGTTATTCTGTCGATCAATCGAGCCCTGACCTTGATTACCCTAGTCTATGGCACATGGTTTTATTACCAATACTTTTCATTGTATTATGATAACAAGTTAGGATTGATATCGAGAAGCTTGCTGGCAGTAACACTGCCATTGTTCCTATTGGTCCTTGGTTTAGCCCTCTACCTTTCCAATAAATTTAACTTGATTTGAGCTTTGGGGCAGTAAGATTGCTATAAAAGTACATGTGAGATGTACACATGATCCCCAAATAAAGTTTTTCAATCTTTGGTTTAACGGCAACCTCTCAAAGTAATTCAACAATGCTTCATGAGCGTTCAACCAATTTCCGGCACTTTTCTCTGGTTGCTGCCGATTTATAGTTTTCTAGATTAAAAGTAATACACTGTGATAAGTGCCCTATTCTGGTACTTATCGCAAACAATTACTTCCACCGCCTGATATTACATGCTTTTATGTTAAGGCAGTTTCCTTGAAAACTGCTAATTTCAATATCAACATAAATATTATTGAGTATATTTACTCATCTTATTGAGTAATTTGTAAATGACTTTCGAAAGACCTTATATTCACCAACTTATAAGCAGAATGAATGAGCCAAGAGGCTTCATTCAAGTGCTTATGGGGCCTCGCCAGGTGGGCAAAAGCACACTTACCGGGCAGGTTTTGGCCAAATTGAATGCTCCCAATCTTTTCGTTTCAGCTGATGCTGTTGCCAATGCCGGAGAGGTTTGGCTGGAGCAGCAATGGGAAACAGCTCGTTTGCAATGGAAAGCTTCTGGAGCAACCGCCTTTATTTTAGCTATTGATGAAATTCAAAAGATTGATAACTGGAGCGAGGTGGTTAAAAAATTATGGGACGAAGACACGCGCACGAACCAACCCATTAAAGTTATCTTATTAGGATCATCTCGTTTACTCTTGCAACAAGGATTAACCGAGTCGTTGGCCGGGCGATTTGAAACTACCTACCTGGGGCATTGGTCATTCACAGAAATGAAACAAGCCTTTGGTGTGACAGCCGAACAGTATGTTTGGTTTGGAGGCTACCCCGGTGCAGCCAGTTTAATGAGCGATGAAGATCGCTGGAAGAAATACGTGAACGATGCACTCATCGAAACCAGTATCTCCAAAGACATTCTCATGCTTACGCGGGTTGACAAACCTGCCTTGCTGCGAAAACTTTTTGAGTTGGGTTGTTTATATTCAGGACAGGTTTTGTCTTATACAAAAATTGTTGGGCAGTTGCAGGATGCGGGCAATACCACGACTTTAGCTCACTACTTGCAGTTGCTCGACACGGCAGGGCTGTTGGCAGGTATTGAAAAATATACAGGCGAACAACTTCGTCAACGTTCTTCCAGTCCAAAATTTCAAGTACACAACACCGCGTTACTTACCGCACAACAAGGTGCTGCATTGAAAGAGGTAAGGTTAAAGCCCGATGTTTGGGGTCGCTGGGTGGAGGCAGCCATTGGCGCACACCTGGTGAACCATCAATTAAGTGAAGGTTACATGGTTCACTACTGGCGACACCGAAATGACGAGATTGATTTTGTGCTGGAGAAGAAAGGAAAAGTGATTGGATTGGAAGTGAAAAGCGGTGCTATACAAAAGGCACCTGGCATGGGCGCCTTCAAGAAACAACACAAGCCTGATAAAGT
The DNA here is from genome assembly GCA_002425185.1 of Flammeovirgaceae bacterium UBA5585. GTDB lineage: Bacteria > Bacteroidota > Bacteroidia > Cytophagales > Cyclobacteriaceae > UBA2336. Next base: position 106,974 of record DILT01000019.1, read on the forward strand.
ACTACTCGTTGGAAACAGCGGAATACCCTGGCAAGAGTTTTTGAAACTTTCGTTTGATCAACTATTCTAAATTTAAAGGAATTAGAACCACCAATTCCTTTATAAAGGCCAATGTAAGGATTTGGTTAAACGACTAAATAAGCATAATGCAGGAACAACTGTAGCCAATACTTAGATAGCAACAACTTTTCGTTCACGGTGGCTCGTATAAGCGGCCTCAATAATCTTCATCACATTAATCCCGTCATCAGCACTAACGGGTATTGATGCATCGGCTGTTATGGCCTTATATACAGCTTCAAAATAATCCATATAATTACCGGGTAAGGTTGAAATACGCTCACGCATTACAACGCCATCTTTCTCGGTATGTAAAAGTCCTTGTTCTTCTTCAGGCTCAATGCCATATCCTGTCTGATTAGGTTTTATTCCACCAAGTAAACTAGCTTCCTGAACATCGGCCCGCGATTTAAAAAATGATCCCAGTTTGCCATGAATCTGATAAGATGGTGCCGGCTCTCGCTTAAAATACCCAGCCAACAGGCGAACTCTAAAGTTATTATAGTACAGGAGCAGTTCGAAATAATCTTCCACTCGTGAGGCCGGTCTGTTAATCATGAAGTCGGCAAAAACTGCTTGCGGCATACCGAACAAGACCAATGCCTGATCGGCCAGGTGAGGAACCAGATCATACACAATTCCAGCCCCAGGTCCCGGATTTTCTTTGTGTGTTTTCTTGCTCAGTCCGGCATTGTAACGATCAAAGCAAAGAGTAGCTTCAACAATATCGCCCAGCAAACCAGCTAAAATAACCTGCTTAACCGTTTTGAAATCACTATCCCACCTTCGGTTTTGAAACACCGAAAGTTTGCGTTGCCTTTGCTCGGCAATGGCTTTCAATTCTTCAGCTTCAGTTACTGTGGTTGTAAATGCCTTCTCCACAATAACGTGTTTGTTGGCCAGTAAGGCTTTCCTGGCGTATTCATAGTGTGAATTCGTTGGTGTGTTTACTATAACCAATTCAACTTCCTCATCCTCCAGCACTGATTCGAGGCTGGCATAACTTTTAGTGCCGGGATAATCCTGGGCAAAAACTTTCTTGCTTCTCTCCCACGCACCCCGTACTTGAAAACCCCCATGTACCGAAAGAAACGGAGCATGAAAAACTTTACCGGACATTCCGTAAGAAAGCAGCACAGTGTTTATTCGCTTCATGGGCTGAATGCATTAATCTAAGTTGCTGCCTCAATATCGAACAATATGTCGACATGTACATACTGCGAGATGCTGAATTGAGTGTTGTCATCCAATTTAAAAGCCATAGCAAAATTGCTATGGCTTATTTTTTCCTGGGTTAGAATGCTCTCAGAAGTATGCCTATTAATTCACTGTTACCTTTTCTAATTCATCAAAAATGGCTATGATGTAATCAAAACCTTTATTGACTTCGTCTGCCCATTCGTCCCGTTGAACACTTCGTACTGCTTGCAGTGCTTGAGGCATGTTTTCAAAATCATACATTTTGCCGGCAGAAGGCACAACTTTTTTCATCATCTGCCCACCGTACATAATGGCCAGGTAATTTAAATAGATGTGTGGCAGTACTTGCTCATACGTAAGACTGGCCAGGTAGTGAACATACGCCTTGGTGCTGTCCAATACTTCTTCCGTTGATCCAACCGGTCGAAGTTCTGCTATGTCCTCCAGCACAGCAGGGTATCGGTTTAGGCTTTCATGAGGAGTACCTATTGCTTCAATAGTCTTGAAAACCTCTGCCTGTTGAATCAGGTATAGCAAGTATTCATCCTTGCTTAATAGGGATCGGAACATGCGGACATTAAAGGGCATTCGTTCTGCCTGTTTGTGCTTTTCTGCGGTTGCTTCTTTTAGGGGTATCATAGAAAATCATTCATTAATTCAGCAAATTTAGAATGATTCTAAATAATAACGAAATTTCTGCCGCTTCCCTCGTGAGACAATTACTAACTATTTAATTATCTGATAGTTAACTTACTAAAAGTTGCTCCAAAATTTTAGATTCAGTCGATACAAACCCTTCAACGCGAGGAAGAAGTTAGCCCGGCATACGCCTTTGCTACCAACTCCCGTTCAAAAAAAACAAGATGTTTACGGTCTGGGTGTTGCTCATCACGGCAGTAGTAAATTAAGCCAACATGGTTACTGACAATCAGCTTCTGCGAGGGTCTTACACGCTCGTAAACGACTTCCCCTGCTTTAAATTTTGCTTCTATAACGTTGTTACTTTTTGGGCTTAACTTATTTCTTCATAGCCACTTTTAATGATAGTCGATATCATTTTAAAACGCTCATTAGCCTTTATGGCGTTGCGTGTATGAGCCGGAATAATGATTGATTGACCTATAGACAAAAAACTGCTTTTATCATCAATCAGAATTTCGGCCTTTCCATCTATTACCTGAATGAATGTGTCATAGGGGGATATTTTCTCGGACAGCGCTTCCCCCGAATCAAATGAAACAGCCGTTATATTTCCTGTTGTTTTCTTAATAATTGTTTTAATCACTACCGAATTAGGAATATACTCTATGATCTCCACGATGATAAATACTTTTGATTTTTCAACTTCGGTATAATCCATGTTGTTGTGTTAGTCCATTTTTAGTTTTGGAAGATGAAAAAGGCAGGTTTATTCCCAAACCCATCAGGCCCTGCCCCTTTCTACCAACCTTGCATGTTTACGTTTTCCTTCTAACGCACTTCCTTTTTGCCAGAGTGGCTGATGGTTTTTCAGACTGCATCGTTATGCAATTCGTTACAGGATTTATTAAATCCTTCTCCCGGATATTAGGCGGAAAAGAATTGCAATAACTGCAATAACTAATAGTATGTGAATGATACCCCCGGCATGGAAGCCCAGGTACCCGATTGCCCACAGGATAACCAGGATTACGGCAACGGTATAAAGTAAATTTCCCATGATTTAATTGTTTAAATGTCAACGATATATTTTCACCAATGCTATTTTCTTGATCCCACCAGATAAATACCTGCGCCAACCGCCATTACGGCCACACCTGCAAAAGGCGACCAGGCAATGCTGTGCTTTTTATTCGCCATGATTTCAACTTCGCCAAAATCAACCACCTTTTCACGGGTGAAATAATTGAAACCAGTAAAAAGGGTAATGATTAGCCCGATGATAACAATAACCAAACCTGTCTTTTTCATACGGTTACAGTAAAATGATTAACAGAATAATCACCAGTAATAAGGCACTCACAGAAAGGTACACTCCCCCGGTAGCTTTCAGGTCGCGCTTTATAGTACGAACCTCTTTCCGCAACTCTTTCTTTTCGGCCGGCTTCAGCGTTGACTTATCTATGGCGTTGATTTCTTCCAACCGGTTAAGCATTGCCCGTACTTCAGGTGATTCAACAGGAGTTGAAATCGGTGTAGGTTTTGCCTCAGCCCGCACCTGGGCAGGCGTAAATGTTAGCAACAACATAGCGGTTGCTAAGCCTAGGGTAAATTTTTTCATTTCAGTAGGTTTAAAACTCCGCAACTGGCGGTTCAGGTGTGATGGAAATTTCACTCATCAAAAGTGCGCGTATTGGTGTGCAATTCTATTACACCAAAACACTGCAGACTTACATAGTTTACAGGTCTTCCAGGTTTGAACGTTTTGACTTAAGCAGTTTGTAAAAAGCTGGTGAATGACCTGTTATTTTTTTGAATTGATTGGACAAATGTGCTACGCTGCTATAATGCATTCGATAGGCAATTTCTTTGAGGCTGAGTTCATCGTATAATAATAACTCTTTAATCCGTTCAATTTTATGAAGGATAATGAACTGTTGTATCGTGATGCCTTTTACCTCAGAAAATATATTGGAAAGGTATGTGTAATCGTATCCAAGTTTTTCACTAATTAAATCAGAGTAATTTACGTGCGGTACTTCCTCGGTATAGTGAACCATCTCAACAATCAACGAAACTACCTTATCAACAAGAATAGCAACTTTATCTTCCAGCAAGAACAAGCCGTGTTTACTAAGTGCCAGTCTCAGTTTCACCCGTTGTTGCTCCGAAACATCCTGAAGAACATCAACCACTCCCAGGTCGAGCGCTACATAATGCAACCCCAGCCTGGCAAGCTCTTCCTTCACAATCATTTTACAGCGCAAACTGACCATGTATTTAATGTAGAGCTTCATAGCATGCCTAAAAATAAAATAACAACTAACTGAGCGGATGGGTAAAATCCTGCTAGTACATCTAAAGGAGTGGTATCGCCACCGAAGGCGGAATCAATTCCCGTTCATAAAAGGCCAGCACTTTATGGGTTGGATCATCAACTGGCTGACAATAGTAAATTCGTAACCTGCAATTCGGGTTCTCTTGAGCAGCAATAAAAGAGCCTACCTCATAAATGTTATCCATACCAGTTAATGTACTGATTTTCAGGGCCAAAACTTACTGATAATCTGGAACAGTTTTGTGGTTACACTTCTTCGGTTCGGAAGGGAGCAAATTCGTATCCATCCTTCAGGTAATTCGGAAAAATTACCAGGTGTTTCTTCTTCACTTCATCAAACAACAGTTTCTTTAACTCCAGCATATTTTCGCCCGTTTCAGCTGAAACGAAAATTACCTGCGCAAACCCATGCTCATTATAGTACCCTTTCATCGATTCAAGATTCAGGGGCTCCTCCTGATTTTGTGCTTTTAAGGCATCGACTTTGTTCAGCACCAGCACCACCGGAATTTCGGATGCTCCAATTTCGGTTAACGTATTACTTACTACTTCAATGTGGTTATGGTGAAACGGATGGGCCACATCAACCACATGCAGTAGAATATCAGCCTCCCGCACTTCATCAAGCGTTGATTTGAACGATTCAATTAAATGGTGTGGAAGTTTTCGGATAAATCCTACTGTATCGGAAAGTAAAAAAGGAATGTTGCCAAAAGTTACTTTTCGTACGGTGGCATCAACCGTGGCAAACAGTTTATTCTCAGCCAGCACTCCTGACCCTGAAAGCTTGTTCATAAGGGTTGACTTGCCCGCATTGGTGTACCCGACTAAAGCTACCCGCACGATATTGTTGCGTGATTTGCGCTGTGTTTTTCGCTGCCGGTCAATTTTTTCCAGTTCCTCTTTTAATAAGGTAATCCGATAGCGGATGTTTCTTCTATCGGTTTCAATTTCCCGTTCACCGGCACCACCCCGGGTTCCCGTTCCGCCCCGCTGGCGTTCAAGGTGAGTCCACAATCGGGTAAGCCGCGGTAACAAATACTGGTTACGGGCCAGTTCTACCTGGGTACGGGCCTGTGCAGTTTGAGCACGTTTCAGAAAAATATCCAGTATCAATAAACTCCGGTCGTAAATTTTCACACCGTGTTCACTATCCTTCGGATTGAGGTCCTTTTCAAGGTTTCGCAGTTGCGAGGGTGACAAGTCATCATCGAAAATAACCGTATCGATCTTCTGAGCTATAATGCATGCTTTCAACTCCTCCACCTTTCCCTTACCGATAAAGGTTCGGGAATCAGGCAGTTTAAGGTTTTGCACCAGACGTTCAACGGTGCGAATTCCTGCTGTTTCAGCCAGAAATTCGAGTTCATCCAAATGCTCCGTGGTAATTTCCGGCTGGCGTGTGTCGCCAAGGGCCACTAAAACGGCAGTATGTTTATCTTCCTTTTTCATCACAATAGCCGTAAAGTTAGCATCATTAAAATCAGTTTTTCAGAGCGGTTACTTTTATATAGTTTTGTTGATTCAAATCGAATTTTTGAATAAAAAAACGCTTTTTTAACTCAATTCTTTAGGGTAGGCTTTAATCTGATTCATGAAAGTTGCCATTGTACTGAACACTTCCTGGAATATTGTGAATTTCAGGTTAAGCCTGATAAAATCACTTCAGGAACTGGGGCATGAAATACACACCATTGCCCCGATCGATAATTATACAGACATTCTTAAAGAATCGGGTTGTATTCATCATCCCCTCAAAATGGATAGCCGGGGCGCCAATCCCCTTAAAGATATAGCCCTGGTTATTGAATTATATTCGATTTACCGCTCCATCAGGCCCGATGTAATATTGCATTATACCATTAAGCCTAATGTATATGGCACACTGGCAGCCGCATTGTTGAGGATTCCTGTGGTTAATAATGTTTGCGGACTAGGCACCGTTTTTCTGAAGAAGGGGCCATTATCCTTTATTGCCAAGTTTTTATACCGTTCCAGTTTCCGCTTTGCCCGAAAAGTATTTTTTCAAAATCCGGATGACCTTAAACTTTTTATTGATAAGAAACTTGTGCCTGAAAATACCGTTGACCTGATTCCGGGCTCTGGTATTGATCTTAAAAAATTTGTTCCGGTTCCGTATACGCGGAATTCTAAATTTACCTTTCTGCTTATTTCCCGACTAATCACCGATAAGGGAATTATGGAATATATAGAGGCTGTGAAGAAACTTAAGGCGCAGGGGCTTGAAGCTCGTTTTCAGGTTCTTGGTGCAATGGATCCCGACCATAAGCGTGGTATTAGCCGTGATATAATTCAGTCATGGATAAACACCGGTACTATTGAATACCTTGGAACAACCGATGATGTTCGCGAGTTTATTACGAACGCGGATTGTATTGTTTTGCCCTCTTACCGCGAAGGCACACCCCGTACCTTGCTTGAAGCCGCCAGCTCATCAAAGCCCATTATAGCTACCAACGTTCCGGGTTGCACCCAGGTAGTGGAACACGAAGTAAACGGCTTGTTGTGTAAACTTAAAGACGCAGACGACCTGGCAGAAAAAATGCGGACATTATCATCATTAAGTGATGATCAACTGATGACCTATGGAGCAAACGGTCGTAAGAAAATGGAAGCTGAATTTGATGAGTCACTTGTTATCAATAAATACCTGCAAGCATTAAACGAATTGGAATCATCTTCTCTTCATGCAGGTCGTTAAAACCGGAATTAAAGATTTAGTGGAGATACTACCGGCTGTTTACCAGGATGACCGCGGCTGGTTTATGGAATTTTACAAAGAAGACTCCTATCAACCGGCCGGTATTCGGTACAGGTTTACGCAAGAAAATTTATCCTTCTCAAAGAAAGGTGTTGTGCGTGGCCTGCATTTTCAGCGAGCACCTTATGAACAAGCTAAATTGGTATCGGTTCTTCAGGGCAAAGTCTTGGATGTAGTTGTTGATCTGAGAAAAGGATCAGAAACCTTTGGTGAGGTCTTTACCTGTGTGCTCGATTCGGAGAGACGAAACATGCTTATGGTACCCGAAGGATTTGCCCATGGATTTGCCGCGCTGGAAGATTCACTCTTTATCTACAAAACTTCAAATGCCTATAACCGCGAATCAGAGTGCGGCATCGTTTGGAATGATCCAGACCTGAAGATTAATTGGCCCTTTGCTGACCCTATACTTTCGGACAAGGATAGGAATCTAACCACGCTCAGTGAGTTGTTGGAAAAATCATTAATTTCACGGGATTAAATTCCTATAGGTTGAAACAATACTTCTTATTTGGATGCAGGCTTCTGCTGCCGGTTTTTTTACTTAGCTCATGCGCCTCTTATAAACAGAATATCATGTTTAAGGTAGGCGAAGGAACGGTATTGCAGCAAAAAGTTGTGGAGGCCGAAAAGAACTATGTTATTCAACGAAATGATTTTCTGAAATTCCGGGTATATACCAGCAATGGTGAACTCATTATTGATCCCGACCTTAAGCTCTTAAAGGAAATTCCTCCTCAGGTAGCCTCAACCCGGCCTGATCCTGAATACCTCGTTGATGTAAACGGAGTTGCTAAATTCCCCATGGTAGGGGAACTTAAAGTTGAAGGCCTGACGATACGGCAGGCAGAAGCTATTCTGCAAAAGGAGTACGCCCAATATTATACTAATCCTTTTGTGTTACTGCAGTACGTTAATAAACGAGTTGTTGTACTTGGTGCGCCCGGTGGTCAACTGATACCATTAGTTAATGAAAATGTTACCTTGGTTGAGGTACTGGCAGCAGCAACTGGATTAAATAATGATTCAAAAGCAAATAATATTAGAATACTAAGAGGTGATGAAGTTTTTGTGGCCGACATGAGTACCATTGAAGGCTATAGGCGCACCAATATGATTATGCAACCAGGCGACATTGTATATGTGGAACCAATACGCAGGCCTGCCAGTGAAGTCTTACGGGATTACGGACCTTTGCTGAGCATTATTACCAGCCTGACAACCTTGGTTGTTGTGTTGAGCACCCGTTAAATTAATTCAAGTAACGTGCATCCATTAGAAAACGGGACAAATACTACAGACACCATTGACTTCAACAAACTGAAGATCATTGCGCGGCAATACTGGATCGGTATTATTCTGATTTTTATTGCCGCCAACCTCACTGCTTATTTGATTGTACGCTATACAAAAGACTTATACGAATCTGAATCAGAAATAAAGCTGGATATCAAGCAAGATGCTTCTGAGCTTGGCATCAGTGAATTCCTTCCGGAGCGACAAAAGGTTAACATGATCTCCGGAGAAATTGAAACGATCCAGTCTAAACTTTTTCTGAGTCAGGTAATTGATTCCCTGAAATTACAAGTAGGTTATTACAGCATTGGACAGTTTTTAAACACAGAATTATATACAGCCTCACCTTTCAGTGTTTCGTACATCCTTACAAATCCTGCCTATTATAACACACCCATAGGCATTGAACCATTGACCAATAACCAATATGAAATCACCATTGGTAAAGCAGGTAAAGCATTACCGGGTAAATTTGGAGAGCCTCTTAAACTAGATGGAATAGAGCTTTACGTTACAAAAAAAACTGGCAGCGAATTTTATTCCGACAATTCATACTCATTTATTATCCACAGCCGCGATGTATTGCTGGATTATATTACAAAGAATCTCACCGTTGAGCCGTTAAAATTTGATGCGAATACCATTCGTGTTTCCTTTAAGGATAGCAACCCATTTAAAGCCCGCGATCTGGTAAACGGTATAGACTCATTATATCTCGTTTTCAGTCACGAACAAAAAAACCGCACAAATAAGCAAAAGATAGATTGGCTGAGCAATGAACTCAGCGCAATTGAAAAGCAGATGGAATCGTATGAGACCTACTTTGAAAATTTTACGTTGGTCAACAAAACCAGCAACCTCGAAAATGATCTGAAAAGAACAATCGAATTAATTCATAAAATTGATTCGCAGCGCTTTGAAGTGAGCCGAAGAATTGTTGAACTCAACCAAATACTGGATTTGCTGGCCAACCGTGAGTTTTTTGTTGATGTGACACAACGTTCCATTTTTCCAGACTACCTCAACAAAAACCTTGAAAAACTGCAGGAGCGATACTTTGAAATGGATAGGATGAAACTATCCTACAATGAAAATACATTCGCCTTTAAACAAAAGCAAAATGAAATAGAGGCAATTCGCAACAAAGCCTTTACCCAACTAACTGAACTGAAAACCACGTTGCTGAAAAAGCAACATGAACTGAATCAAACAAAAAGCAAACTGGAAAGCGACTTCGCTTCGATGCCGGATAAAAATACCCAATTCACCAAAAAGCAAAGATTTTATAAGCTGTATGAGGAGTTCTACTTAACCCTTATGCAAAGTAAATCGCAATTTGAAATTGCACAGGCAGGTAGCACACCCGATTTCAAGATTCTTTCAACGGCTAACCTGCCAACAAAACCCATATCACCCAACCGTCCCATCATTTTCGGAATAGGGCTTGTTGCGGGAATTGTACTCAATATTATTTTTATTGGACTACTCTACCTGGCCAATAATAAAATAAACAGCCTGTATGAAATCGAACGACTTCAGGTTCCGCTTTTAGGAGCTGTGCCTTCTATGCGTAGCAGCAACGGCACCGGACTTTATATTCAGGATCATCCGAAATCCATGGTGAGTGAAGCCATGCGAACATTGCGTACCAACCTCGATTTTTTCAATATCCATTCTACCAGGAAAGTTATTGCAGTTTCATCAACCGTGTCGGGCGAAGGAAAATCATTTATAGCCCTGAATCTGGGTGGTGTAATGGCCCTTTCGCGCAAAAAAGTTCTACTGCTTGACTTAGACATGCGCAAACCTAAGACCAACACTTTTTTTAAAGATGCAGATAAAAGCAAAGGAATAAGCACCATTCTGATACGGAAGAATACATGGGAGGAGTGCCTGGTTAAATCCCCGCTTTCCCAGTTCGATTTCATTCCTGCGGGTCCTCACCCTCCAAACCCATCCGAATTACTCCTGAACGGTGAATTCTCACAGCTGTTGGCCGAACTTAAGGAACATTATGACTACATCATTATGGATACCCCTCCCGTGGGTATTGTTACTGATGGCATCATGGCCATGAAGCATGCCGATATCTCCATTTACATTTTCAGGGCCAATTATTCTAAAAAAGATTTTATTGATAACCTCAACCGGATTATACGCATCAATAAATTCAATAACATTACTTCATTGCTCAATGCCATCCCCTCTTCTTCAGAAACCGCATATGGTTATGGCTATTATGAAGAACAAAAAACAAATTGGTTAACATCAATTTTCAAACGCGGTGCTTAGTTGGTTCAGAAAAAAAACATCCGCACATAGTAGTAATCCCATTTTGGTAGACATTCACTCGCATCTCCTTCCGGGATTAGATGATGGTGTAAAAACATTCGATGAATCAGCCGAAATCATTGAACGTTTTATTGCCTTAGGGTATCGAAAACTGATTACCACGCCACATGTAATAAGCGACAGTTATCGTAATACAAGCGAAGGTATTTTGGCCAAACGGGATGAGTTGATTGATTATCTTAAAACAAAAAATATTACAATTGAAATTGAAGCAGCGGCAGAATATTACCTGGATGAAGCTTTCGCGAAAAACATTGAACAGGGAAATCCTGTCCTAACCTTTGGTGATAACTTCCTGTTGTTCGAAACCAATTTCATGACCGAGCCCCTTAACCTGAAAGAGTTTATTTTCATGGCCTCCACAAAAGGTTATAAACTTGTACTCGCGCATCCGGAACGATACATCTTTCTACAGCATGATTTTGAAAAACTTGAAGACCTGATTAATCGCGGTGTGTACTTTCAACTTAACACCTCTTCATTAACCGGATATTATTCAAAGGAAGCCCAACGCACCGCCCAAAAACTTATAGAACGCGGGTGGGTACACTTTATGGGTAGTGATTGTCACATGCAGCAGCATGTAACACTTTTGCAGCAGGTGCAGACTAACCGTTACTACCAAAAAGCATTAACTTTACCCCTGTTGAATAACACTCTTTAAACATGGTAGCAGTAACGGGTGCCAATGGTTTGCTGGGAAGTTTCGTGATCAGGAAACTTATTGATACACAAACACCCTTTATAGCGCTGAAAAGAGAAAACAGTGACATCTCTCTGCTGAATGATGTTGCTAATAAAATTACCTGGCGTGATGGTGATATCTTAAATCCCGAATCGCTGTATGAATCTTTTTCAGATGTAACCGGAGTTATTCATTGTGCCGCCATGGTTTCCTTTAATCCACGTGATGAAGAAAAACTACTATCGGTTAATGTAGAAGGCACCAGAAATGTTGTAAATGCTTGCTTGGTATTAGACATTAAGCGGTTATTGCATGTAAGTTCAGTTGCTGCACTGGGCAGACAAAAAGATCAAACACGGATTGACGAAACCAATCTATGGAAAGACAGCCCGTTTAATACCGTATACGGAATATCCAAATACAAAGCGGAGCTGGAGGTTTTCCGTGGACAGGAAGAAGGCCTGAGTACCGTTATTGTTAATCCTTCAGTTATTCTTGCGCCCGGCAATTGGGACAAAAGCAGTGCAAAACTTTTTAAGTACGCCTGGAAAGAGCGGCCGTTTTATACCGATGGCTCCTTAAACTATGTTGATGTGCGCGATGTAGCTTCTATCATTTATCAATTATATTTTTCAACCCATGAAGGTGAGCGTTTTATTGCCAGTGGCGGTACAACAACCATTAAAACTTTTTTTGATACCCTGTGTACATTATTGAACAAGAAAGCGCCTGGCATTAAGCTGTCAAAAGGTGTTCTTCAGATAGTGGCAAAGCTGGAATTATGGCGTTCATATTTAACCGGTTCTGCCCCGCTGATAACCCAGGAAACAGCCCGTTTGGCAGATACCTTCTTCAGCTACGACAATCATAAAGTAAAAAATGCCCTTCAGTATCAATTTCAAACGGTTGACGATACCCTTGGCTGGTGCGCTGAATTTTATCGAAAACAAACTGAATTAAAAAATTAAAATTGGTCGTAGCTTTGAGCTGATTTTTTTCTACCTTAGGAAAACCCATTAAGCACATGGCGAAAGAATTCCGCAAACGAGAGGACGAGGGCAATGAGCTGATCAGACGTTTTGAAGACCACCTGCGAAAAAAGAAAACCGAGTTTTTTGATCTGGATGCTTACGAAGAAATCATCGATTTCTATATGCTTCGTTCCAAGCACCAAAAAGCGCTTAGTGCTGTTAACCTGGCCATTGATCAATACCCTTACTCCATTGAGCTAACGGTTATTAAAGCGCAAATTCTATCACACCTGGAAGAGTATGACCAGGCGCTGGAATTACTCGATTATGCAGAAAATCTTCAACCTAACGATTCAGAAATTTTATTTACCAAAGGATCAATTTTTTCTATTCGCGCAAAATATATCGAAGCCATTGATTGCTATGAACGTGCTTTAAATCTCACCGATGATAAAGACGAAGTTTACTACAACATCGGGTTAGCCTGGCAAAATCTTGAAAAATACGATCAGGCTATTGAAGCCTATAAAAACGCGATTGAATTTAATATCGGTCATGAAGGCGCACTTTACGAATTAGCGTACTGCCTCGATGTAACCGGTCAATTAGAAAGTAGTGTATCCTATTACAAAAAGTTTATTGATGAAGATCCGTACTCAGCGGCAGCCTGGTACAATTTGGGAATCGTTTACAATAAACTAGGAATGTTTGATGAGGCACTGAATGCATACGACTACGCCATCACTGTTGATGACACGTTTGCCTCAGCTTACTTCAACATGGGCAACACCTATATGAATACCGGTGACTTCACCAAAGCATTGGATTCATTCAAAAAAACTGTTGAACTGGAAGGACCCAGCGCTGAAGTGTATTGTTCCATTGGCGCAGCCTATGAAAGTCTTGAGCAATATGATCTTGGATTGAAATATTTTCAAAAGGCAACCAAGCTTGACAACATGTATGACGAAGCCTGGTTTGGAGCAGGTGCATGTCTTGAAAAACAAGAGAAGTGGTATCAGGCTCTTCATTTTTACAATAAAGCATTAAAACTTCACGTTGAAAATCCTGAATACTGGAAATCCATTGCCCACGCTGAATTTAAAGTCGGCAATATTGTATCCAGTTTAGATGCCTATGAAGAAGCCAGCAAACTCGATGCGCAAGACAAAGAAATCTGGTTGAATTGGTCGTTTATCTATTATGAACAGGGCGATTATGAGAAAGCTATTGAGGTTTTATCCCGTGGTTTTGATGAGATCGCTGCCGATGCAGAATTGTTCTACCGCATGACCGTTTACATGATAGAAGCTGGTCGTTTTAAAGAAGCATTCAATTATCTAGAAAATGCATTAATTTTGGACTTTGATACTCACGCTACCCTGTACGAGTTCTTCCCCCAGCTCGAAACACAGAAGGCGTTGTTCAAAATTATAGAGCAGTTTAGAAAAGAAAACAAGTAACCCAAAGATTGTTCAACCCCACTTCCACCATCAATTGGAAGGTTTTATGTATTAAACCAATTGTTAGTTAATGAATTATGAATTAAAAAATTTGCCTGAGCGAACCAAAAAACCCAGGCAATATGGCTTTACAATGGCCATGGATAAAGGATTAAGCGTTCGTGAAGCTGAAGATTTTGTAAGCACCTGCGGTGACCATGTTGACATCGTAAAATTAGGATGGGCAACATCTTTCGTTACACCCACCCTGAAAGAGAAATTAAAAGTTTACAAAGATGCCGGCATTCCTACTTATTTTGGCGGTACCCTTTTTGAAGCGTTCATCATCCGCGATCAGTTTGACGACTACCGCAAAGTGTTGGATAAGTACGACATGGCTTTTGCCGAAGTATCCGATGGATCTATTGATCTGGACCACGACAAAAAGTGCGATTATATCACCAAGCTGTCTGAACAGGTTACCGTGCTTTCGGAAGTAGGCTCAAAAGATGCCGACAAGATTATACCGCCATACATGTGGATAGATCTGATGCAAAAAGAACTGGATGCCGGTGCCTGGAAAGTAATTGGTGAAGCGCGTGAAAGTGGTAATGTTGGCTTGTTCCGTTCATCAGGTGAAGTACGCTCAGGCCTAGTACAGGAAATCTTAACCAAGATACCCTTTGAAAAAATTATTTGGGAAGCTCCCCAGAAAGCGCAACAGGTTTGGTTTATTAAGTTGCTGGGTGCCAACGTAAACCTTGGCAACATTGCACCAAACGAAGTTATTCCGTTAGAAACCATCCGGCTGGGCTTGCGTGGCGATACGTTTTTACATTTCTTAGGCATTGAACGAAAGGTGGACAAGAACACCCCACCCTTTTACGTAGACTGATCTTGAGGCGACCTAAAGATTATATTCTTCTGTATTTGAAGGGTTTGGCCATGGGTGGTGCCGATGTCATACCGGGTGTGTCGGGTGGTACCATCGCATTTATTACCGGTATTTACGAAGAACTGTTAAGCTCCATCCGCTCGATTGATATTGATGCGCTTGCGTTACTTCGCTCACTACGCATTGCTGATTTCTGGCAAAAAATTAACGGCACTTTTCTTATTGTGTTGCTATCCGGAATTTTAACCAGCCTGCTCTCGCTTGCTAAGCTTATGCATTGGCTGTTGGCTAACTATCCTATTCAGATTTGGTCATTTTTCTTTGGGCTAATCCTCATCTCTTCACCACTCATTCTTCGTGAAATAAAAAAATGGAATGGCGGAATTATTCTCACCTTTTTGGCTGGTATTGCAATAGCCTACATAATCACCATTCTGTCGCCTGCACAAACTCCGGATGATTTATGGTTTATTTTTATTGCCGGAGCGGTTGCCATCTGTGCAATGATTCTTCCAGGTATATCAGGGGCATTTATTCTATTGTTACTCAGCAAGTATGAATACATGATTCAAGCCATCACCAAAATCAACATCCCTGTAATTTTAGTGTTTGCTGCTGGTTGTGTTGTGGGGCTGATCAGCTTTTCACGATTACTAACATGGATACTGACACATCATCGTAATCTGGCGCTGGCTTTGTTGGGAGGCTTTATGCTAGGCTCACTGAACAAGGTATGGCCATGGAAAGAAGTGACTGCCTTTAGGTTAGACAGTGCCGGAAAACAAGTTCCTGCATTTGACAAAAGTGTATTACCTTGGGACTTTCTTGCAAAAACCGGAAATGACCCTCAGATTATCCAGGCTATTGTAATGATGGCACTTGGAGTTTTTATAGTTGTATTGATTGAAAAGATTGCTGTCAGACTAAAAACAAAAATCTAAATGGAAAAAATTTACGGGCTTATCGGTGCAACCGTTAGCCACTCTTTTTCAAAGTCATACTTTGATGAGAAATTCTTCCGCGATGGGTTACGCGATTATCACTATGAATTATTCCCGCTGGAAAAGATACAGGAAATTGAGAACCTTTTTGCCAATACAAAAGGGCTAAGTGGATTAAATGTAACACTCCCGTACAAAGAACAAATCCTTAAATACCTGGATGAGGTTGATCCGGCCGCAAAAGAAATTGGTGCGGTAAACGTAGTTAAGGTTGAAAATGGTAAACGGAAAGGGTACAATACTGATTCCGCTGCTTTTTTAGAAACCCTGGAAAAATGGTTGCCTAAAGACAAGGAATTCAAGGCGATTGTGCTGGGCACCGGGGGTTCTTCCAAAGCAGTACGACAGGCTTTGGTGAAATTAAACATACCCCATCAAACGGTTTCACGCGATAAAAGCAAAGGAGACCTGACGTATGATGGCCTTAAAAAAGATACTTCAATTTTAAAGGAGACGCTTCTTGTCATAAACACAACTCCATTGGGTATGTATCCGCAAACAGAGCTTTACCCTCCTATCGCTTATGAATGCCTCACCAAAAACCATTACGTATACGACCTGATCTACAACCCGGCACGCACCATGTTTTTACAAAAAGCTGAAATGCGCGGAGCCACCATTAAAAATGGCCTGGAAATGTTGCACGTTCAGGCAGAAAAATCGTGGCAGATCTGGAATAACTAACCGTTATTTGTTGTTGGTTGATTGTTGTTCGGGCTTATATTCGAGCAACTAATAACAAATAACCAACACATCATTGGACTTTACCCTCACCAGCGAATACGTTCCCACAGGCGACCAGCCCAAGGCCATACAGCAATTGGTAGATGGACTTCAACGGGGTGAGCCGCACCAGACCTTACTCGGTGTTACCGGATCAGGCAAAACATTCACCATAGCAAACGTAGTTGCACAGGTGCAAAAGCCTACCCTGGTATTAAGCCACAATAAGACCCTGGCTGCCCAACTTTACGGAGAGTTCAAGAATTTTTTTCCGGAAAATGCCGTAGAGTACTTCATTTCCTATTACGACTACTACCAGCCTGAAGCCTACATACCTTCCTCTAATCTCTACATCGAAAAAGATTTGTCCATTAATGAGGAAATTGAAAAACTAAGATTAAGCGCAACATCTTCTTTACTTACCGGCAGAAGAGATGTGCTGGTGGTGGCTTCCGTTTCATGCATTTATGGTATCGGAAACCCTGATGAGTTTGGAAAAAATGTAATCAAGCTAAAAGTAAACGAAACCATTGCACGCAATCGCCTCCTGTTTGCGCTGGTAGATATTTTATATCATCGTACAGAAGCAGATTTTAAACGTGGCACATTTCGGGTAAAAGGCGATACGGTAGATATTTTTCTGGCGTATGCCGATTATGCCATTCGAATTTACTTCTGGGGTGACGAAATCGAATCCATCCAGCGGATTGATCCCGTAACCGGAAAGAAAATTTCAGATGAGAAAATCGTTACCATATTTCCAGCTAACCTTTTCGTAACCGGAAAAGATTCCCTGCAACAGGCCATTCGCGAAATACAGGATGACATGGTTATACAGGTGGGAATGTTTGAATCGGAAAAGCGCCACCTTGAAGCAAAACGATTAAAAGAACGCACTGAGTTTGATCTTGAAATGTTACGCGAGCTCGGTTATTGTTCGGGGGTTGAAAACTACTCGCGCTACTTCGATCGCAGAAAACCCGGGGCACGACCCTTCTGTTTATTAGATTATTTCCCGGACGATTACCTGATGATTATTGATGAAAGTCATGTTACCGTTCCGCAAATACGGGCCATGTGGGGTGGCGATCGTTCACGAAAAGTCAACCTTGTTGATTTTGGTTTTCGTTTACCCTCCGCCCTTGACAACCGGCCCTTAACCTTCAATGAGTTTGAAACCGTTGTAAATCAGGTGATTTATGTTAGCGCCACCCCGGCTGAATACGAATTACGAAAATCGGAAGGTGTGGTAGTGGAACAACTTATCAGGCCTACCGGATTGCTCGATCCTGAAATTGATATCAGGCCAAGTCGTAACCAGATTGATGATTTATTTGAAGAAATTGATGAGCGTGTGAAAAAGCGTGAACGGGTACTGGTTACCACCCTCACCAAACGAATGGCCGAAGAACTGACCAAATTTATGGAACGCGCCTCAATCAAGTGCCGGTATATACATTCAGAAGTGGATACCCTCGATCGGGTTGAAATACTACGCGAACTGCGCCTAGGCGTTTTTGATGTACTGGTAGGTGTAAACTTGCTGCGTGAAGGTCTTGATTTGCCAGAAGTTTCTTTAGTTGCGATTCTTGACGCTGATAAAGAAGGCTTCCTGCGCAACCAACGATCACTGGTACAAACCATTGGGCGCGCGGCCCGAAATGTAAATGGCCGGGTAATTATGTATGCCGATACCGTGACGGAATCCATGCAACAGGCTATTGACGAAACTAACCGGAGAAGAAAAATTCAGGCCGATTACAACAAAGAACACGGCATAACACCTACTACGATCATTCGCTCCAAAGAATCCATCCTAAGTCAGACCAAAGTTGCAGACTCGAAAAAGTCTACTAAAAAATACTATGTTGAAAATGAAGAGGTGAGTTTGGCAGCCGACCCGGTAGCGGCTTATCTAAGTAAAGATGAGCTGATTAAAATGGCTGATCGCACACGCAAAGCCATGGAAAAAGCTGCTAAAGAACTGGAGTTTATAGAAGCCGCCCGCTTGCGTGACGAATACCTCGCCCTTCAGAAGCTGATCGAGGAGAAAAAGTGATTGGGTTCGTTATATTTGAAAAAATTTTAAATCGATGATGAAGCGTATATTTTTTATTTTTCTGATTAGTCTTTCTGGCTCATTGTGTGCGCAAAGTTCACAGGATTTTATGATCGGTGGCGGGCTTGACTTTTTGAAAACCGATAACCAGGATTTGTTTAAGAAAGCACAGATTGGCTTTGAAACAAATTACTTCGTTATCCGCAAATTTACTGTTACGGCTGGAGTTGAATTATGGACTGAGCGCGAATCCAGTTTTGTGTTCGGGTCGCGCTGGTACCTGGCCGATAAGTTTTTTACGCGCTTTCGCGGACTCATCGGCCAAAACGATTTCTCCATTGGTGCCGGTGGCGCACTGCCATTTCAAAAAAACTGGCGTTTTGAACTGATCGGAGATTTCTATTTTAAAGGCGAGTTTGCCGTACGCACCGGAGTGGCGTATGTGATAAAATAGAAATTAGGATCCGATTAAATTACATTTCTAAAACCTGATAACAACCTTTGCCCCGGCACCATAAGGCAATACCTCTACCCGGGTTGGCCAGGCACTGGCAGAACCGGTATCCTTATTATAAATCGCAATGGCATTTCGCGAGTGCTTTAAGAATGCACTACTGAACGGGATGGAGAGTAAAAGCACCCCTGCACCGCCTGCCGCCAACCCCCATTGTGGATCGCCACCGCCAATAGCTGTACCTATGGGCCAACCGATCATAAACCCGCCAACAAATCCAAAAACCTGTGCAGCATCATAGTTTGCCTTGGCTTTTTTAAATGCGGCATAAGCCTCTTCATCTGCTTTCATTAAATTCAACACTTCATTGGGTCTGATCAACCTGTTGTCATTATAAAACTTTACACCCCAAAAGGATTCTTTCATGCGGAGCCCACCTTCATCTGCCTGAGCCAGGAGCAAGCAGGTACTACAAAAGATTGTTATTAGAGTTAAAAATATTTTTATCGTATTTTTTTCATAATGAATCCCGATCAGTTCTTTAAAAGAAAACTTATTAACGAAATTTATAGCGTAATGCCAGTCCTGGAGTGCCTGATGAAGGCACCACAATTAACTCATTGTAACGATCAATCCCTTTTCTAAGTTGGTTATGAGCAAAAAGATCAAGCGTAATATCCAACCCGAACGCAGCCAGTATAAGCCATAAAAAAGTATCGGGATTAAAGCCTGTTCCTGATGAATACGTGCCGCTTATAATATAGATTAATGGTGCAAAAGCGATAATACTCCCGGCATCGCTAAGCAGGGTAAAATTTTTATAACGCCTGTCTATTTCTTCATCGTTAAGGCTCAGCAACGGTACCTGCAGGGCAAAAGGTGTGCGCACGCGGTTCATATCATAGTAATACCTGAAGCCCTGCTTATAGATGGGCTTTAGTTCAACTGTTTTTAGCCGTTGTGCACAAAGTGAGGAGCAAGCCAACGCCAGTATGCAGGTTAAAATTTTAACATTCATATCGATAAAGCTTGAAGTCAATCCATCCTAAACAAAAAATTCCCGATTTGTCAATCGGGAATTTAAAATACCAAGTAAAATCCAATTATAAAACCTGGAAAGCAAAACCTCCAAGGTCTTAAAGACCCTGGAGGTTTTTATACTCATATTCGATTATTTAACGGCTGCAAATTTTTTCGCCACCTCACTCCATGAAACTACATTCCACCACGCAGCAATATAATCAGGCCTACGGTTTTGGTAATTCAGGTAGTAGGCATGCTCCCACACATCGCAACCCAAAATTGGTGTGCCCTTAACTTCGGCTACATCCATTAAGGGATTGTCTTGATTAGGTGTTGATGTGATTTGAAGTTTACCTGAGCCATCCACAATCAACCAGGCCCAGCCCGAACCAAAACGTCCGGCACCAGCCGCGGCAAATTTGGTTTTAAATTCATCAAAATTTCCGAAGGCACTGTTTATCGCATCGGCCAAAGCGCCAGTAGGTGAACCACCTGCGTTCGGGGCCATGATTGTCCAGAATAAACTGTGGTTATAGTGACCCCCACCATTGTTGCGAACAGCCACAGGATACTTGGAAATATTCTTACAGATTTCTTCAATGCTCAAATTTTCTTCCGGCTTACCGGCAACAGCATTGTTCAGATTGGTTACATAAGCGTTGTGATGCTTACCGTGGTGAATTTCCATAGTGCGCGCATCGATATGGGGTTCAAGGGCATTAAAAGCGTAGGGTAAATTCGGCAATGTAAATGGCATATTTATAATGGTTTATTTGTTAAACATGAAAGATGTCAAATATACAACTCAAACAACGGGGGATGAAATACGGTTCAGGAGAATTTTAAAGCTTCTGGCTTGCGAGCTTCCAGCGTCAAGCTAATAGCTGCAAAGTCGCAGCTTGAGGCTATTCTACTCTCTGATTCTCTTGAAAAATTTATCAATTAATTCCTTCGCCTCAACAGCAAATACCCCTGAAATCACTTCTGTTTTAGGATGCAGCACCTGCAGTCGTATCAGGCTATAGCCACGTTGAACATCAGAAGCTCCGTACACCAATTTGCCAAGCTGTACCCAGGCTAACGCGCCTCCACACATCACACAGGGTTCAAGCGTAACGTATAATGTACATTCGGTCAAATATTTTGATCCCAGGTAGTTTGCGGCTGCAGTAGTCGCCAACATTTCGGCATGGGCGGTGGCATCGGTAAGTTTTTCAGTTTGATTATGGGCACGTGCAATAATCCTGTTCTTCGCAACCACTACGGCCCCCACCGGAACTTCATCGATAGCTAACGCTTTTTGCGCCTCCTTCAGGGCTTCGCGCATAAAAAACTCATCGGTGTAAAGCTCCATCAGGCCTGTTTCATTTTCACACTGATCATGATTTTTCGTGCAGTATCCTGCCACTCCAGTCGTAACCTTCGCGGGCAATTAAAAGAAAACACAAGGGTACGGCCGGGCTCCACCAGGTATTGAATATAGGTATAATTTAAAACCGGATCGCGTTGTGATAACTCACGTGGGTTTCCTTTCACACGCGATTCGAACTCAAAGTATATGAATGACTTTCCATGTACTTCATGAATACCTTCTGAAATAAACTCAACATTGTCAAACAAGTTGGCAAGTCCTGCCTTAAAAAATTTCTGTGCCAGTTCAACATTCTGGTCGGGCCATTGGGTAGCAGAAATATTTACACTGAAATCCACCAGCCGGTCTTCGTTCGTATAGGCAGCAATGGGCTTGCGCACCGAGGGGTAACGTTGCCCGAAATCCAGATCATCCATGGGTCGAAAATTCTTAGGTAACAACACTGAAATATTGGACGAGACTTTCGTGCGCACTAGCTTTACTGATGCTTCAAAAGAACATAACCCAAGAAACGCCAAAACTATCAAACCCGATCGCATACTTATATTTTTAGTCTTTCATGCCCTGATAAAAAGTATTGTTAAATTCGCCCCCCGAAGCTCTCGTATGAGAAGCTTACGGCTTGTAAACTGAACTACAAACGTCTTAACCGGCAATTATTGCGCAATATTAAGTAAAAACACGCATGCTACGGACACATACCTGCGGTGAACTCCGCCTTTCACATGTTAATCAAATCGTTACGCTAACCGGCTGGGTACAGCGCCTGCGCGACAAAGGCAGCTTATTATGGATTGACTTGCGCGACCGGTACGGAATCACACAGCTTATCCTGGAAGAAGGGTCAACAAATGCTGCGTTGATGGCTGCCGCTAAAAACCTGGGCCGTGAATTTGTTATAAAAGCCACTGGCGAGGTGAAGGAAAGGATGTCCAAAAACGATAAGATGCCCACCGGGGATATTGAAATAAAAGTTACTGAACTTATTGTACTGAATGCGGCCAAAACACCTCCCTTCACCATTGAAGATGAAACCGATGGTGGTGATGAGTTGAGAATGAAATACCGTTACCTGGATTTACGCAGAACGCCCGTACGGGAAAGTCTAATGCTCCGTCATAAAATGGCGCAGCAAACCCGCATTTACCTGGACAGTCTGAATTTTACCGAAGTAGAAACGCCTGTACTGATCAAGTCAACACCCGAAGGAGCGCGCGACTTTGTGGTGCCTTCGCGGGTCCATCATGGCGAGTTTTATGCCTTGCCTCAATCACCACAAACCTTCAAACAACTTTTGATGGTTTCCGGCTTCGACCGATACTATCAAATTGTAAAATGCTTTCGCGATGAGGACTTGCGTGCCGACCGCCAGCCCGAGTTTACGCAAATCGATTGCGAGATGGCGTTCATCACCCAGGAAGACATTCTGTCAACTTTTGAAGGATTGATTCGTCATTTGTTTAAAGCTGTAAAAGGAATTGACCTTCCTTCCGTGCCCCGCATGACGTATGACGATGCAATGAAGTACTACGGATCTGACAAACCCGATACACGGTTTGAGATGAAGTTTGTTAGTCTTAAAACTCCCCTCCTTGATAAGGAGGGGTCGGGGGTGGTTGACTTAACCAGCGGTAAAAACTTTGTTGTGTTCGACAACGCGGAATTGGTAGTTGGTATTTGTGCAAAAGGCTGCGCAGAATACACCCGCAAACAACTGGATGAATTAACGGAGTTTGTTAAGCGTCCGCAGATTGGAGCAAAAGGTTTGGTATATGTTCAATGTAAAGCTGATGGCTCCTTCAAATCATCAGTAGATAAATTTTACACAACAGATGATCTAAAAAAATGGGCCGAAGCATTTAATGCACAGCCTGGTGATTTGCTGCTGATTATGGCGGGTGAAACTGATTCCACACGAAAGCAACTGAATGAACTACGTCTATTAATGGGTGAAAAATTAGGGCTTCGGGATAAAAATAAATTCTCAGCACTTTGGGTACTCGACTTTCCCTTGCTGGAATGGAACGAAGAAACCAACCGCTACCACGCCATGCACCATCCGTTCACATCACCAAAACCGGAAGACATTCCGTTGCTGGAAACCGATCCCGGTAAGGTGCGTGCCAATGCTTACGATATGGTGTTGAACGGAAGTGAAATAGGCGGAGGATCTATCCGTATTCACGATCGGGCTACGCAGCAAATGATGTTCAACCATTTAGGTTTCACACCAGAAGAAGCGAAAAAGCAATTCGGGTTTTTGATGGAAGCGTTTGAATATGGCGCCCCTCCGCATGGTGGTATTGCTTTTGGTTTCGACAGGTTGTGTGCGTTATTTGGCGGCTCCGATTCTATCCGTGATTATATCGCGTTCCCCAAAAACAACGCAGGCCGCGATATGATGATTGATACACCTTCTACTATTTCGGAAGAGCAACTGAAAGAGCTTGGGATTCAGGTGAGGAATTAAAAGCTCGCCTGATGGCTTTAAATAAACCGCGTCATTGCGCGGAACGGCCTGGAACGTGCGGAAGGGTGACGAAGCAATCTCACACTAAATATTATTACGTATCGCATGGCTGAAAAGGATTATTTCTCGGGACACGCCCAGCACTATGCTAAATTCAGGCCTACCTATCCCGATGAACTCTACCGATTTATTTTTGGTCATTTAAAATCCTTCGATGCCGCCTGGGATTGCGCCACCGGCAACGGCCAAGTTGCCCGGGTATTATCTACACAGTTTGACAAGGTTTATGCTACCGATATCAGCCAGCAACAATTGGATCAGGCTGAAGCGAATGCTAACATACTGTACTCCCTACAATCGGCTGAAAAAACAACGCTCCCCGACAACAGTGTTGATCTGATCACCGTGGCACAGGCCCTTCATTGGATAAACACAACCGGGTTTTATAAAGAAGTGAAGCGCATCGCTAAAGCCGATGCCTGGCTGGCGGTTTGGGGCTACGCAAACTGCTCCATCAACCCGGTTATAGATCACCACTTTCTGAAATTCTACAACCAAACGGTAGGTGCATACTGGGATGAAGCCCGCAAATTAGTGGAGGACGAATACAGGAGTCTTCCTTTTCCTTTTGAAGAAATTATAACGCCAAAGTTTTTCATTCGGGTTGAATGGACAGCAGAACAATTTGCAGGTTATTTAACTTCCTGGTCGGCCACGCAAAAATTTATTAAAGAAAATGGCTTCAATCCTGTTTCCGAAATCATGCATGAAATCGCCCCGCATTGGGGGATTAACAAACCTGTAACTTTTCCCCTATTTTTAAGGATGGGAAAAATCCATGCACTATGAAACACATGCTCCTTGTTTTTTGCCTCCTTGGCTCGATGGCTTCAGCTCAAACGCTTTCACCGGTTGAGCTTGCCGACCTGCAACTGAAAGGATATAACGCGCGCAACATCGACCTGTTTCTGGAAGCTTACAGCGACTCCGTTAAGGTTTTTACTTTTCCAGATAAACTTCTTTATAAGGGAAAAGATATTATGCGTCAAAGTTATGCAGGAATGTTTGCCAACCTGCCCGATTTACATTGTACCCTAAAAAGCCGGATGGTTATTGGTAAAACGGTTATCGATGAAGAAAATGTATTGTTGAGAAAAGACCAACCCCTGCTTCATGCCATTGCGATCTACAAAATTGAACACGGTAAAATTCAGGAAGTGTATTTCATAACCAATCGATAATATTTTCCGTATTCTCAGACTAGTGAGAATAAAGTAACAACCCAGACTCTCCTTCATGAAAGCCTCCACCCGCACAACTTACGGCTCCCCCGATGTGATAACCGTTAAAGAAGTTGAAAAACCAACTCCAAAAGCGAATGAGATTCTGGTTCGTGTTTATGCCACTACTGTAAATCGTACAGACTGTGGTGCCCTTTGGGGAAAACCTTTTGTTTTCCGATTCTTCATTGGACTGTTCAAACCCAGAAATGAAATTACCGGAACCGACTTTGCCGGTGTTGTTGAGGCCGTTGGACAAAATGTAACAAGCTTTAAAGTTGGTGATCGCGTGTGGGGATTTGATGACAATACCTTGCCCTCACATGCCGAATACATGGCTATTGATACGAAGAAACCTGTTTTAAAAATACCGAATGGCTTCACGTTCGAACAAGCCGCAGCCAGCGCGGAGGCTGCACACTATGCTTATAACTTCCTGAATAAGGTTAAGCTTGCACCGGGCATGAAAGTATTGGTAAATGGTGGTACTGGCGCTATCGGTTCAGCCGCCATCCAGTTTTTGAAGAGTATGGATATTTTTGTAATTGCGGTTTGTCATTCGCAATACAATGACCGTGTACAGGCATTGGGGCCCGACCGCATCATCCATTATGACAAAGAAGATTTTACACAGGATTACAAAAAATATGATTTTGTTTTTGATGCCGTGGGTAAAAGTTCATTCAAACCGTGTACAAAAATTTTAAAGGACAACGGCATTTATATTTCTTCCGAGTTGGGGCCGGGCGCTGAGAACCTATACTTACCCTTGCTGACTTCCATCAAAGGAGGAAAGAAAGTCATCTTCCCGCTTCCCATTGATATTTCAAAAAGCCTGGCTTATGTAGCTGACCTGGCAGAGAAAGGAAAATTCAAACCGCTCATTGATCGAACGTATACACTTGATGAAATCAAAGAGGCGTTTACATACGTGAATTCCGGGCAGAAAATTGGGAATGTAGTTATTAAGCTAAACTAAGCAGCTAGACTTGAGTATTTACTTTGTGAGTTTTTGTGCTTTGGTGATTTAGTGGCCTGAAGCAGAAGTGCTTAGCCACGAAAACACAAAATCACAAAAAATGAATAAGGAAAATTGTTCCTGAAATCACATTCCCATCATCACAAACGCACCCCAGTAATACGGGTCTTTGTATTTGGTCATGAGCTGGAGTTGGGCTTGTTTGAAAGCTCGTTGCTTATTACCCAACTTAAGCCAGTTGGTATAAAAGTTCGTCATCAGTTGCTGCGTTGCTGCATCATCAACCTTCCATAAGCTCATAATCATGGCATCGGCACCGGCTACTAAAAAGGCCCGCTGCAACCCATAAACCCCCTCACCAGATTTCACATCACCAAGCCCCGTTTCACACGCGCTGAGCACAACCAGGTCAGTACCCTCCAGGTTTAAATTCATGGCTTCATAAGCCGTAAGCACACCGTTATCGTTGCTGGAAATATCGGTTCCACCTCCGCTTATCGACTTACCGGCTCCGGCCAGAATCAGCCCTGAACGCAGCAGTGGATTGTTGGTGGCATTCTCTGCATTTACACCAAACACCGATCCACCTGCACCCTCAACGTCTTTCAAAAAATAACCATGTGTAGCAATGTGTACCAGGGCCGGACCTTTAATCGCTTTTACGTTGGCTTCAGTAGCCTGCTTTTCCATAAACTGGCTGATCTGATAACCCGATGCTTTGAGCAGCCTGGCTACACCATCTACTTCTGTTTTGGTACCCGGCAAAGAAGAAATTTCGCTGGTAGCATAATCGGGGAAACCGAGCAGAAAAGCGCTCTTTCTTGGGGCACCTTGTTTCTTTGCTTTCAGGGCAATTAAATCTTTCGAATTACCAATAATTACCAGGTCGTAACGATTCAGCACGAAATCGCCATCAGGCTTTTTCAACGTGTTCAGGTTAAGCTGATTGTACACGCCATCAGGCGATATGTAAATCATCCTCCGGTTGCCCAGTTCCGGCTCAATCCTGCTCCAGTATTGATCGTACGAATATCCATCTGCAATTTTTTCATGAATGGCATTGCGATAGAATCTTGCATAGCGTGTTTCTAATTGATTACCGTTTTCCAGGATCACCATACGCGGCATTTCCAAACCCTTTTTCAGTATTAGGGCAACATAACGCACATCATCGGTAAAATCCTGATTGAACCCACGAACACGTACAATGTCAACAACTGCTTCTGTATCGGTTAATAACCCCAATACCTGTTTATAGCTGGTTTTTTGTGTGGAGTATCCCGCGGAGAAATCTGTGGACCGTTCGGACAATGAACGTTCCATCGCGTTGGCTTTGCGCTCCATTTCAGCCAGGTCAATTTTTTGCTCCTTTAGTTCTTCTTTCGAGTAAGCATACAATCGGGCCAGTTGTTCTTTCTGATCAAGCCAGTGCAAATAATCCTGTTTGAGCTTTTCATCCTTTCCTTTAAGAATTGTTTCTTTTACTTTGTTTGTTGAATTCAGCAAGATGGCTTTTGTGGCAATGTGGTAATCATAAAAATCCTGAACCACCTGTGCTTGTTCAATATGTGCTTCAATAGCAAAATTGAAAAAACGCTGAAAGCGTGGCGAGGTAATGTCCCAATACTTTGTTTTCTCCGCTTCACTCATGGGCGGGAAGTATTGATTAATGAAGTCGATGGTTTTATCCATCACATCGCGGTACATCATATAGGCTTTATCCAACCGACCGGTTTTCCAATAAAGTATCGCCATGTCTTCCTGCGAGCGGGCATAATCGGGGTGGTTAACGCCCAGGGTACTTTCCCGAATGCTTAAGGCTTTGTTCAGCAACGATTCAGCATCTGCATTCCGGCCTTGCATGCGGTAAAAATTTCCTAAGTCGGCCGTTGCCCGTGCAAAGGACGGATGGTTTTCTGTGAATTTCTTTTTGTAAACATCTGCAGCGGTTTTTAACATTGCCTCTACCTTATCCGTTTTGCCCATTTGGATATACAGAATAGCTAGTTGGTTAAGCAGATTAGCATACTCCGGATTACTCTTTTGTCCCCGGTTTTCATAGATGGATTTAATGTTCAGGTAGGTTTTTTCCGCTTCGTCAAATTTACCGGCCGCCTGGTAAACGTTGGCCAGATTAGAAAGGAACTGCCGGTTCTCGAATGACTTTTTACCCTTAAGTACGTTTGTCTTTTTAAGCGCAACCTCAGCCACACTACTGGCTTCAGTCATTACCTGGATGGCTTCATCGAACCGACCCATGGTTTGAAACAATACGGCTTTGTTATTTAGTAAAATGGCGTATTGCAGGCTTTGATCACCAAACCTCTTTTTGCCTTGTTCCAGGGCAACATTAAATGTTTTCTCCGCATCGTTATACTGACCGAGTTGTTGTTGTAGTTTTGCCTTACTGTTGAGGTTAGCAATGTAAGCAGCACTGTTAACACCTCTTGTATTTTCGGATGAGGTTATCGACCATTCAATAAACTCTTCGGCCTGTTGAAATTTTGATTGGGCAAGGTAAACTAATGCCATCGTTGAAATGCACCGCAGATAAATAACCTCACCGGTGAGGTTATTGTTCTCCATAAAAGTTTTTGCGTTTTGAAATTCAATTTCAGCAAGTTGAAAAGCACGGAACTGAGCGTAGTAACCAATGGCACGCTCAAGAATATCGCGAGCCTGTTCTACTTTTGTTTTTGTGCTCTCATCTTTATACGCATAAAACCCGCGTGACCAGCCTTCACCTTTCTGCTCAACATCAAGAAATCCTGAATTTTCATTCACGGAAATGGCAAACTGAAAGTCAACCGAATCAAGCTTGGCCTTTGCTTCTGCACCGGCATCGCCCATGGCCTTGGTCAGCCAATCCTGGGCAGAAAGTGAAAACGAAATACCAAAAAGGATAATAAATGATAGAATACGCATGGTGAGAGCCTTTAAGCGTTTAGTTTTGTAACCTCTAAATTACTTCGTTTACGAAATTATTCCACGTTAAGTTGATGAAATGTCCGCTCCCCTGAAATTGCCGCGTACCGCTGCAGAATCCATTGTACAGGTTTTAAAGGAAGTATTTGTGCATAACAAGTATGCTGATAAAGCACTGGAAAAGGTTTTTAAGGCCTTGCCTCGCATAAGCGAGGATGACAAGGCGGTAATTGCGGAAACCAGTTATGCCATAATCCGGTATTACCGGTTACTGCAAACCGTAAGCAATAGCGAGAGCTTATGGAAAATTTTAGGGGCCTGGATGGTGCTTAACAATTTTGAACTTGATAACTGGAAGGAATTTGGTTCACTTCATTCGGCCGCTATTCAACAACGTTTTGGGGAAATAAAATCGGATCGAAAAATCCGGGAGTCCATTCCCGACTGGCTGGATGCGCGGGGGGAAGAGGAACTTGGAGAGAAATGGGATACTCTAATCGCTGCATTGAATCAACCTCCGGTGATCACCTTGCGCGTCAATACACTAAAGCTTACTCCGGAAGAATTGCAACAGCAGTTGGCTGATGAGGGATATGAAGCAACTATCGTTGAAGAATATCCGGAAGCACTTGTTCTTTCCAAACGGAAAAACATTTTTCAGTCCCGTGCTTTTCAGGAAGGCCTGTTTGAAGTTCAGGATGCCGGCTCGCAAAGTATTGTACCCTTTTTGTTGGTGGAGCCGGGTATGCGGGTAATCGATGCCTGTGCCGGAACCGGAGGAAAATCGTTACACCTGGCTGCATGTATGCAAAACAAAGGCCGGTTAATTTCCATGGATGTGGCCGGCTGGAAACTGGAAGACTTTAAAAAGCGCGCACGCAGGGCCGGTGTTCATAACTTTGAAATCCGAACGATTGAAACAGCGAAAAGTATAAAGCGCTTTCATCAAACTGCTGATCGCCTATTGTTGGATGTACCCTGTTCCGGATTAGGTGTACTAAAACGAAACCCGGATGCGCGGTGGAAATTGAAGCCGGAATACATCACCAAAATTATCAACACCCAAAAGGATATTCTTCAAAACTATTCGTTAATGCTTAAACCCGGTGGAGTATTGGTTTATTCTACCTGCAGCATACTGCCCTCTGAAAATGAAAATCAGGTTAAGCATTTTTTAGAGAAGAATTCACAGCATTTTGTTTTAGAGGAAGAAAAAACACTTGAGCCCTCCGCCCATACCGATGGATTTTATATGGCGAGGATCAAACGAATTCCGTAAGCTTGTTCTCTCTACTAAAACACACCTAAAGCTTTTTGCAGCGTGGTAGGGATAACGGTCATTTTTCTTTTTGCATAATCAAAACAAACAATTCCGGTTTTGCCCCGGGCTACCTCTTTACCGGTAATTGTATTGGAAATACGGTAAACCATATCAAATCCGTACTTATGCAAATCAAGCACGGCAATTTCAATCAGTAATGTATCACCAAAAAACGATTCGGCTTTATACACGATGGCTGCATCGGCCACTACCTGCCCTACGGTACCTTCAATGGATACCTCACTGTTAAACCCAAGGGTACGATAAAATAAAGCACGCGCCTCCTGCATCAGGGTAAGAATGGAATCGTTACCCACATGATTACCATAATTCAAATCGGAAATCCGGACAGGGAGTTCGGTCGAAAAAATGAATTTATCAGGTAGATTGATATGTATACGCGCCATACGACCAATTAATTAACAAATAACCAGCAACTATTTTTCTTTACTCCCGGCATATAACTCGTACTCCAGCAACCGGCAATCAAGTTTAGCGCTGTAAAACTCAATTCTTCGCTTTGCCTTTAATCCAATTTTTTTGGCAAGATCAAGGTTACCGGTAAAAATATACCCCCTATACCCCTGGCACTGTTTTTTCATAAAATCGCCAATGCGTTTGTAGGTGAGTTCCAACTCAGCCAATTCGCCCATGCGTTCACCATATTCGGGATTTAGGAATACTACACCGCTTCCTTCGGGTATAGGTGTTTTTTCAAAATCACAAACTGAAAAATTGATAAGTTCCTCCACACCTGCTACCTGGGCATTAATCCGCGAAATATTTATGGCATCTTCGCGGTTGTCGGTGGCATGAATAAGTAAACCGGGTACCTCTTTAATTTTATGCAGTAACTTTTTATGCTCATTCTGGTAGGCAGCATTATCATAGCCCAATACATGCATAAAAGAATAATTTTTACGGAACAGACCTGGTCTGCGGTTGGTGGCTAATAAAGCAGCCTCAATGGCTACCGTACCTGAGCCACACATCGGATTTATGAAAGGTGAAGTTTTATCCCATGTGGTGGCCATTACGGAGGCACAGGCTAATGCTTCCAACATGGGTGCACGCCCTGGAATTTTGCGATAACCATGCTTGGAGAGTGTCTGCCCGGAGGTGTCTAAAAAAATTTCAGCATCATTATCCTTCCAATATAAATGGATAACCGTTTTATCCAGATCAGGGCCAGAGTCAGGGCGCTTGCCGGTTTGTTTGCGCATGCGGTCAACAATGGCATCTTTTACTTTTACATTAACAAACAGTTCGTTGTTGATGGTGGGATTGTTGACATTACTGGTAACTGTAAAATAGCCGTCCTTATCCAAAATATTGTCCCAGGGGTAATTCACCAGGTTCGCGTAAAGCTTATCGGCATCTGAGGCTTTAAACTCCTTTAATGAAAATAGCACCTGACTGGCACAGCGCAGATTCAAATTGAGTTTAATGCAGTCGTTTATGGTGCCTTGAAGTTCCACACCCGTTTGAAAGGTTCGCTCCGGAAAAAACGAAAGCTCTTCTATTTCTTGCCGAAGGTAAGGCGCTAAGCGCTTGTTGCAGGTAACTATAATGCGAGAAGACCGGGTGAACGAAAGCATTGAAAATTAATCTTTTCGAAAGGTACAGGATCAACGATCAATCACCACTACTTTTTTTCGTCTTCCCAGCACAAAGTTATCGTTGTTCAGAAACTGCATAAGTACTCCCGTAGTAACCAATAATGTTGAGGCCGTAATTACGCCTGTATTGGCCGAGTACGGTTCATTATTGATTACTGTTTCATTGAATAAATCGCCAAGAAAAAATACTGTACCCGCTACAATAAACGTAGCGCCAATCGCCCTGGTGCGAAAACCGGAGTTATCCCGTTCGCTCAAATCTATCTTTTCAAGGGTATATAGAAGTGTGGTGTCCTCACCTATCCGAAAATAATCCTTGGTAAGTCCACCAATAAGCCCTGCGGTAAAATGATCACGATCTTTGCGCTTAAAGCGGATGTAGTCTCCTTCGCGAAAGGAAGTAATTACTTTGTCGCCTTTTAGAATAACCAAACGGGGCTGGGCTGCTGCACTAAAGCAAGCCAGAAAAACAAAAAGAAGAATTACATTTTTACAATCCATCCAAATGGATCGCTTTTAAGACCCCGCTTTATACCTTCCAGTTCTGCGAACACGTTGTTTGAAAATGTACGCGACTCAATAGGCGGAAGATAGTAATCCTTTCCGTTGTAACCAATCAGTTCAAGATGGGCTATGGTGGCTGCGGTACCTGCGCCAAAGGCTTCCTTCACACGGCCTGCCTCCATGGCTTCAATTAATTCCTTTACAGAAATTTTCCGTTCCTCTACCTTCATGCCCCAACTGCGCGCCATCGTTAAAACACTATCGCGGGTAATACCAGCCAGGATGGAATCACTTAATGCGGGAGTAACTAAAGTATCATCAATCACAAACATTACGTTCATGGTTCCTGATTCTTCAATGTATTCGTGCGTTTTTCCATCGGTCCATAAAAGCTGATGGTAGCCTTTTGCCTGGGCAAGCTTGGCCGGATAAATGGCAGCACCATAATTGCCTCCTGCTTTCGCATAGCCCGTTCCGCCCTGTGAGGCGCGGGTGTAATGTGTTTCAATACGAACTTTCACCGGGGTAGAATAATAGGAACCTACCGGGCAAAGAATAATCATAAAAGTAAAATCATCCGATGGCTTGATACCAATGTACTCATCAGCAGAAAACATAAACGGACGAATGTATAGCGATGCTCCCTCGGTGTCGGGTATCCAGGCACGATCAAGGTCAATTAATGCAGCGAGGCTCTCCATAAATAATTCCTCAGGAATGGGGGGCATGCAAATACGTTCCCCTGAAATATTCATTCGCCTCCAGTTATCTGTCGGACGAAACACCAATGCTTCGCCTTCCAGCCCTTTGTAGGCTTTCATTCCCTCAAAAATTGCCTGACCGTAATGGAGGGCCGGTGTTGCCGGACT
This sequence comes from Flammeovirgaceae bacterium UBA5585, assembly GCA_002425185.1. GTDB lineage: Bacteria > Bacteroidota > Bacteroidia > Cytophagales > Cyclobacteriaceae > UBA2336. The sequence continues at coordinate 140,233 of DILT01000019.1, forward strand.
AATCGGCATATAGCCATAGGGCATTATTCTGAAATTGGTCCATTCGCCATTCCTATAATCGGCCATGAACATATGATCGGTGTAAATTTTACCGAACGGGATATTCGAAAAATCGACTTCACTTAATCTGGACTTTTTTACCCGCTCAATTGCGATTTTCATCGTTTCGACCATGTTTTCTTGGTTTTAATTGGTTGCAAGTTAAAAGATATTTACAAAGGAGGCTAACGAATGTTAGGCGAATTTGTTCTGAATTTTGTTCCGCGTGCAGATCGTTGTTTTTAGCGGTTATAATTCCGTTAATTTTAATGATACCCTAAACTCCCTTACCATGCGATCATTATTGATATTCTTTGGAATTTTTGCATTCATCGGAACGCTTTGCCTTTTTCTGGGCGTATACTTTTTGTTCAACACCATGGAAAAGAATTCATCATGGATTGAAGCTAATGGTTCAATTTCCGGTTTTGATGGCGAAACCCCGGTAGTAGCCTTCACTTACAATGGAAATGAAGTAACCTTCCGTTCAAGCTTCAGTAGTTCGGACATGCGTTCGGGAGATGAAGTGGTTGTTTACTTTCCGCCCGACAATCCTCAAGAAGCCGAAATCAAAAGTTTTTTCAGTCAATGGTTCTTACCCATATTCCTCTTTGCTTTTGGATTAGTGTTTGAGGCTGTGGGTGTTATTGGTGGTGCCGAACAACTGAAACGTCTTAACGCAAAACGTGATTTGTTCACGTATGGTAAAGGGCAGAAAAACATTAGTTCCTATTGCTGATATTATTGTTGACGGATCCTTTAAAGTAAATGGAAGAAGTCCGTTTGTAATTGTATGCCAGTATGTCGAACCAAGTTTTTGAATTTAAGAGCGACTATATCTGGTATAATCCTGCTGAACTTCTGAAAGACAGAAAAGAGATGGACGTATATGTTGATCCGAATGATTTAACCCGCTATTACATGGATACTTCTTTTCTTCCGAAGAAAGCCTGAGGATTTACATGCGGGGTTTCCAGGGGGTCTCCTCCGCTTTTAGTTCAGCAGACATTTTCCGCGAAAGCATAAAGAGATAATCGGACAACCGATTAAGGTATTGAATAACGAGAGGATTTATTTTCTCAATACCATCCAGCGCAATTACCAGGCGCTCTGCCCTTCGGCAAACCGTTCGTGCTATATGGCAAAAAGAAACGGATGGGTGCCCTCCCGGTAAAACAAATGAACTCATAGGCGGGAGTTGTGTATCCATAGCATCAATCTCCTTTTCCAGCAGTTGAATATCGGGTTCAATCAGGGCCGGTATTTTTACTTTATCGTTACCGGATTCGGTGGCTAATATGGAGCCAATGGTAAACAACCTGTCCTGAATTTCAACTAAAATATTTTTTCGCTTATGATTGACTTCCTGATCGCGCAGTAAACCGATGTAGGAATTTAATTCATCTACCGTTCCATATGTATCAATCCGAAGGTCGGATTTTAAAACACGCTTACCGCCAAATAATGATGTACTGCCGGAATCTCCGGTTTTGGTGTAGATTTTCATGTAAATCGAAGTAAACTCTAAAGTTCAGTAATAAAAACCAAACTTTGCAAGATGTTAGTGCGCTGCCTCAACAGGCTTTCCCCGTGTGATGTGTTCATTCTTTTTATCCCACTCAACTAATCCATCACGCAGACGGATAATGCGGTGGGCATAATGGGCGATGTCATCTTCATGCGTAACCATAATGATGGTGTTGCCCTTATCATGCAACTCCTGAAAAAGATTCATGATATCATAAGATGTTTTTGAATCCAGGTTACCGGTAGGTTCATCCGCGAGAATGATAGAAGGATTATTTACCAACGCGCGTGCAATGGCTACCCGTTGGCGCTGACCGCCAGAAAGTTCGTTGGGCTTGTGATGCCAGCGATCCCCTAGTCCTACATTATCCAACGCTGCATGGGCCATTTCTTCCCGATCAGACTTGCTATAGCCGGCATAGATTAATGGTAGCGCAACATTTTCAAGAGCCGTGGCACGCGGTAAAAGATTAAAGGTTTGAAATACAAACCCAATTTCCTTGTTACGAACTTCCGCCAGTTCATTCTCCGTCATGTCACTCACCAATTGGTTATTCAGCATGTAGGTACCGCCTGAAGGTGTATCCAAACACCCGACAATATTCATCAAGGTAGATTTTCCGGAGCCTGATGGCCCCATAAAGGCTACATATTCTCCCTTATCAATGCTTATCGATACCGATTGAAGCGCCTTTACTTCATTGGTACCCATAATATATGTTTTTGAGATTTTATCCGTTTCGATGATCTTCATATTCGTTGCTGATGGTCAATTCCTTTGGAAAGTTTTACAGTTCATCCTTGTTCAAAATTACTGGTTTCGTTATAATCTTTCACGGATAACGTTCCAAACGGCCTTCTACGATGGTAAACGGCCGTTGATTAGTCTTGCTCAATACCTGAAAATTACACTCATGTATGAGAATTAATTCTTTGAGCCAGACGCAGGTTCCTGTACAAAAGTTACAATTTTCTGAATAACCTGGTTGTCTTTTAAAATGCGGGTATGGCCCAATCCTTTGGTTTTGAGCAGTCGGGCCGATGGATATTGACGAATAAGTTCAAGCGGATGTTCCAGTGAAACTTCCTTGTCATCCTCATCGTGTACTAAAAGAAGTTCAATGGGTTGGTTAATCTCTTTAATGATGTGTGAAGCTGTAAACTCGTCAAATGGTTTCCCATATTTCTGTTGAATGAATTTCTTAAAAAACACTTTTGTCTTTTCACTGCCTCCGATGGCTTTTAAATATGTATCGATAATTTTATCGCCAATAGTAGGGCTGGCGATATTGATTATCTTTTTTACTGGCAGGCTGTTCTTGGCGGCAAACAATACAGCACCTCCCCCAAACGAATGTGCTATAATGGCTTCGGGCACACCGATTTTTTCATAGACCTTCTTCAGCGTCTCTTCAAATTCAACAATGGTTGTTCGTTTTCCTTCCGACTGGCCATGAGCGGGTCCATCAAATCCGATGACCTGATATCCTGCTTTTATAAAGGGTTTAACAAAGCGCCTGAACTGGGTCGCCCTGCCCGCCCAGCCGTGCACCACCACTACTGACTTATCGGAATTTCCCCAGCGATAGCATTGAATTTTTTTACCGGCTGCGGTCACACTAAACTTCTCACTAAATGTTTCCGCTTTGCGCTCCTTCTCCGTGGCCTTATACCGTAAAGGCGTGAAGAAAAGTGTTGTGAAAAACCGATATGCCAGCGGAGGGAATATGGCTTCAACTTTAGGATAGCCCCATCGAATCAATTTCAACAATGCTGGGGTTTTATCTTTCTTTTTGCTCATGACCTGTTCATTCCATTAAATCACAATGTACGCCCATCACATAAAATGGTTAGGGCTCTATCCGGATTAAGCTTGTATTCATTGAAAATCAGCGCATTAGTTCAAAAAAAAATTCTGAGTTCGGGCTACCTCCTGAGTAACAGGTGTATATAAATACAGTATATTTAATGTTCGATTTATCTGTCTATGAAAAAAGGCTTTACCCTGTCATTATTCTTGCTGTTAACCCTTTATGCTTATTCCCAAAACCGATTTTGGGTAGCCAGCAGCCCCGGAAATTGGAACAATCCCGCAAACTGGTCCACTGCTTCGGGTGGAGCGGGCGGGGCTTCTGTACCTATAGCCGGAAATACGGCAATATTCAACAACCTTGGGGTAGGTACTTGCATCCTTGATATTTCGCCAAACCTGAGTGCAGTAACCATCAATGCAACATTTACCGGAACTATTGACCTTCCGGCAAACCGAACACTCACCACTACCGGAACCAACACATTTGCCGGGGGTATTGTGAATTCAGGAACAGGCGCAACTTTAACCCTTAATTCATCGGGTACTACTACCTTCAGCGGCACACAATTCGATGTTCCGGTTGATGGCAGTACGGCTGGCTTAAACTTTAATGGGTCAATCTTTAACGGGGCGGTTAACCTTACAAAAACTGATAATGTAACCTATAGCGGACTGGGAGGAAATACCTTTAACAACACTTTAACTGTTACTACACTGGGTGGCGGGGAGTTGCGTTTTGCACTTACGAATCCAGATACATTTTCTGATATCGTGTTAAACATTAATGGAACAGGAAGTATTTCTATGGCCCGTAATGCTGCCGGCACATTGTTTAACGGAAACATTACAGTTAACTACAACGCTACAGGGAATGCACTGTTTGGAAACGCAGGCGGTACCTCAACATTAGCGGCAACACGAATCATTAGCGTAACTTGTGGTGCATCAGGATGCAGAAATCTTTCACTGGCCGGTTTTACTCAAGCAGGCGCAACTCCGCAAAGCTTAACCCTGTCTGGAAATCCGAATGCAACTCTAACCTTAGGGCCAAACAGTACCTTTAACGGTCCGCTCACCTTCACCTCTGAAGAGATTGTTTTTAACAGCAGCGCATTCAATGCGCCCTGCGTTTTCTCACAAACAGGAACAAACTCTATTGCATCGCGAGGAGGCAATACTTTTCAAAGTGTTACCTTCAATAATGTAGGGCCTGGTGATATTCATTTAGGTACAAATGCTGCCGATGCAGGAGATATTTTTAATGGCGATGTTGTATTCAACAATACTGGTGGCGGGCGCATTCGTATTGGTAGCAACACAGCCGGTAATATTTTTCACGGAAACCTGACTTTGAACAATACTTCAGTTGTTGATGTGCAGAGCCGTATTCAAATCAGTCGGTTTACTGGTGCATCAACTACCATAAATGGAACTACAACCGTAAATAATTTTGGTAACGCCAGTGATATTCAAATCAGTTTTGAGGCCGGTTCATTAACAACCTTCAACGGCAATGTAATCATTAACAATGCTCCTACTGCTCCGGGCGATTTCTTTTGGGGCAATGACGGAGATGTGGTGATGAACGGAGACTTAGTGATCAGCAATGCGGTTACCAACAACAACCTGCAATTCAGCACAGGTACTGGAACCGTAACCTTTGGAAACGGAACCATAAGTATTGGTGCTGGTGGTTTTAATATTGGCCAGCTTAGATTCAGGAATTTTACACAAACTGGCGCCACGCCAGTTAACCTCACCCTTACCGGCACAGCAACACAATTGCAGGTTGGCCCTGCTACAACTTTTGGTGGAAATGTTGACATGCGATCGCCTCGACTATTTCTTAGTGGTGTTACCGTTGCCGGCAATGCCTACTTCGAAAAGACGGGCGCAACCGAAGATACCGGTGCAGGCAACAACATCTTTAACGGTACAACAACTATCGTTAATTCAGCCAACGGTAACCTGCGCACGCAAGGCAACAACACATTTAACTCAACAACAACGTTAATCAATAGCGGAACTGCTTACTTGCTGCTTGAATTGTCCTCGGGGAGCACCTATAATGGGAATGTTACACTCACCAATACCAGCACCAGCAACATTCGGGTAGCCTATGCAGGTGCCACGGTTTTTAATGGCAACGTCACTTTCAATAATCCTTCCGGAACAGGGATCATATTTTGTGAAACAGCTGGAGCTACTGCTACACTTTCAGACACCTATGCCATGAACATTGGCGGTTTAGGATTTTCAGTTGGATCGTTAAACCTCAACCGGTTTACCCAGATTGGTTCAACAGCCCAGGCGCTGACATTAACCGGAACAGCCGTACTAAACTTGGGGCCAACAGCTCAGTTTGATGGTGCGGTGAACTTTGTAAGCCCACAAGTTTTATTGAACGGAACAATTTTTAACGGGACTACCTACATCGAAAAAAGCGGGGCAACTGGAAACACCGGTGCCGGGAACTCAACCTTTAACGGTACAACTACCATTGTCAATAATGGCTCCGGATTTTTCAGAACGAATGGAAATAACACTTTTAACGGCATAACCACATTCACTAACAACAGTTCATTCGATATTTTATTCGAGAATGTCTCAGGAAGTACCTACAATAATGATGTTACTTTCAACAACTTGGGAAGTTCTTCGATTCGGACAGCTTGGACTGGCAACTCAACATTTAATGGTAACATAATAGTAAATAATCTTGTAGGCACTGGAGTATTATTTTGCGAAACGACAGGTGGAAGTGCAACACTTGCCAACACCAAAACCATAGCTGTAGGTGGCTCCGGTTTCAACGTAGGGAATTTATTTCTGGCCAGGTTTACCCAAATAGGCGCTACACCCCAAGCACTTGGTTTAACAGGTAATGCATTATTAACACTAGGTCCCTCCTCTTCGTTTGGCGGAAATGTAAATTTTGTTGCACCCCAATTGTTACTAAACGGAACCACGTACAGCGGCACAGCCTACCTGGAGAAAACCAGTGTTACCGGTAATGATGGGGCCGGTGGAAATGTATTTAACAATGATGCTACTATTGTTAATTCGGGTGATGCCTACCTGGCCACTGCAAATACTAATCCCGACATATTTAACGGTACATTAAGAATTATCAACTCGGGTGCATCCACCATCCGGCTCGCAAATAATTCTGCTGGCAATCAATTTAATGGAAATATTGAATTGAATTCAACCTTTGGTGGGGGCATTTGGTTTGGAAACGGGGCAAGTGCATCTGCAACGCTTGCCGCAACGCGCACTATAGGTGTAGGCTCGTTGGGTGTTATCAGTGGCGATGTGAGGCTTATCCGTTTTACGCAGGTTGGGCCCACGCCACAAACACTTGACCTTACCGGTATTGCCATCCTTACGCTTGGACCTTCCTCTTCCTTTGGCGGCAATATCGATTTCAGGGCGCCACAGCTTTTTCTAAATGGCGTAACCGTAGATGGTACAGCCTACCTGGAGAAAAAAGGAGCAGGGAATAATTCAGGAACGGGTGGTAATATCTTCAATGGTATTACAACGTTGGTTAATTCCGGTAGCGGGTTCTTAAACTCAGCCGATGTATCACCTGACATATTTAACACACATCTAACAATTACAAATACAGGATCAAGCACAATTTCTATTGCCAGGAGCACTGCGGGAAACCAATTCAATGGCAACATTACTTTTAATTCTACATTAGGTAGCGGTGGTATTTACATCTCCAGTCAGGTTGGCGCAGCCTCTACGATGGCTGCTGGTGGATCACTTCTTGTTGGCGGATCAGGATTTAGCAGTGGTTTTTTAAGCCTTAGAAGGTTTACACAATTGGGCGCAGAACCCCAAACACTTGTTCTTACTGGCACCGCATTGCTGGAACTTGGGCCTTCAAGCACTTTTAATGGAAACGTAGACTTCCGGTCTTCACAATTCCTGCTCAACGGTGCAACTTTCAATGGCATAACCTACCTGGAAAAGACAGGTGCGACTGATAACACCAGTAATGGTGGAAATATTTTTAATGGTGTTACAACCATTGCAAATTCCGGAAGCGGATTTTTCAGGTTCGCCAATACGGCTTTAGATCAATTCAATAACAACTTGACACTTACCAATACTGGAGCAGGTACCATCCGAATGGCAGATAACTTTCCGGGTACGGTATTTAACGGAAATATCGTTGTCAATTCAACTTTTGGTGGCGGCATCTACTTCAGTGAAAGTGGCGGAGGAACTGCTACACTGGCAGCCGGGCGAACAATCAGTGTCGGAGGCTCGGGCTTTACGACAGGAGACCTGAGGTTGAGAAGATTCACCCAGTCAGGTGGTACACCTCAAACGCTTTTACTCACGGGAGTCTCACGTTTACTTTTAGGTCCGAGCTTAATCTTTAATGGTAATGTTGACCTACGGGCCCCTCAACTTTTTCTGCAAGGTGGTACGTACAACGGAACAGCCTACGTTGAAAAAACTGGCGCAACGGGCAACGCAAGTGCGGGGGGTAACACGTTTAATGGAGTCACTACGTTGGCGAATTCAGGCTCGGGTGAAATTCAAACAGGAGCTACTAATCCAGACATTTTCAATGCTGCACTTACCGTTACCAACACCGGAACCAACTGGATACGGCTTGCTGAAAATACTGCCGGTAATGAATTTAATGGAAATGTTACCTTCAACAATTCAACAGGACTTGGCATAATCATTGGTCAATCAGCCGGAGGATTTGCCACACTCGCTTCCGGAAGAACCCTTAACATCGGCTCATTCACTGCAGGTGAATTACGACTATTCAGGTTAACGCAGGCTGGCCCTACTGCCCAATCGCTCACCCTTACCGGAACCTCGCTGTTGCGAATAGGAGGCAATACCACATTTAATGGCGCTGTGAATTTTGTGTCTCCTCAGGTTTTACTAGAGGGTAGTATATACAATGGAACAGCATCCATTGAAAAAAACGGTGCGACAACAAATAACAGCAACGGAGGGAATACATTCAATGGCACAACTACAATTACCAATTCCAGTACAGCTCAAATGCTCTTATCGAACGGGGCAGGTGATACCTTTAACGGTCCGGTTACGTTTGTAAAAACATCCTCCGGAGCACTATTTCCTGCATACAACTTAACTAATTTCTTCGCATCAAATGTCACGGTAAACAGCAACTCGGTATTGACGTTTGCCGGAGGAACAGGAGTTGTAGAATTTACCGGATCAAATGCACAAACCATCAATAAGACTGGAGGTACTCCCACTCCGATACTCCGCAGGATTACACTTAACAAAGCTGCTAACCAGGTAACGCTTAATACGGATGTAAATATCAGCATCACAGCAACGTTCTTATCAGGAATTGTAAATACCGATGCCGTAAACTTTTTAAACTTTGGCGACAACGCCACCGCTACAGGCGCTAATAATGCCAGCTACATTGATGGCCCCGTGCGCAAAACCGGTGACGACCCGTTCATCTTCCCGGTTGGTGATAATGGTTTTTATCGCCCCATTTCAATCTCTGCCCCAACAACAACCACCCATGCCTTTACCGCTCAATATTTCAATCAAAATCATTTATTAGGAAGCCCTGCCGTTTGGGATCCTTCATTCTTTACCGTGAGCGGGTGTGAATACTGGACACTCGACAGAAACGTGGGCGCATCCAACGTGTTTGTAACCTTAAGCTGGAATGAAGCCGCTTGTAATCCCGGCTATATTACCAACCCCGCTACCTTACGCGTAACCCGTTGGACAGGTACCAATTGGGTTAACCAGGGCAATGGTGGTACCACCGGCACGGCCACCAATGGAACCATAATTACTTCCGCTGCGGTTACAGCATTCAGTCCGTTTACACTGGCTTCAACCAATGCTGAAAATCCGTTGCCGGTTGAACTTGTCTATTTCCGGGCGAACCTTACACCTGAAAAATTGGTAAACCTCGAATGGCAAACCGCATCGGAACTAAACAATGATGGGTTTGAAGTGGAACGCTCTAAAGACGGATTTGATTTTACATCAATCGCCCGCATTAATGGCGCAGGCACTACTTCTACAAAAAATGATTATGCACTGCTCGATCAGTTTCCTTTGTCGGGAACATCGTATTACCGGTTAAAGCAAATTGATTTTGACGGAACATACACCTACTCGTATGTTGTATCGGTTAAACGCGGTGATGATCCGTTTACAGTATACCCGAATCCGGCCGGTAAGCAATGGGTATCGTTTAACCGAAAAGTAAACGCTGTGGTGATCAACAACCTCAACCAGGTAGTCGGTAATTATAATGAAGCTGACGGGTTTGAAACCTCAGACCTGGCTCCGGGCTTATACATTATCCGAACGCAGGCAGGTGAAATTTTTAAATTGATTGTACAATAATCAGTCAATAGAAAATTCGAATTCGTTTTGCGTGTAGTCAAAAGTAGTAAGATCGTAGATACGTTCTGTGAACTGAACATTATTATCGCGATCAATCAACAGAACGGTTGAGCAGCGTGTTCCGTAATCCGGACTTTTTATGAACATGGAGGAAAGAACCCGTTCGCGCTCCAAGCCAATGCCTGTATCCGGAAGCTGATCATCTGGCGCCCTGTCTTCATTATATAATAAATCGAAAAGGTTGTTTACATCAATAATTTTCGATTTAAGAACAGAAGCGAATTTTTCCTTGCCTCTTTCAACTTTTGGCCAGGGGGTATTCAATAAATGATTGCTCAACCCATGAATTCCTGCCGGCACACGTTGTACGGCTCCTGTATAATTTGAATAATATAAAAGTTCATCCGGCCACCCGAAGACTAAATTAAAACCATTATAAGCTTGCCCCTTTGCGGCTATCTTGTGTCCGTATTCATGCGGCTCATCTCCGTTAAGCAAAAAGTCGGATACCAGATGACCACGCGAAGGCGCTACCGGTTTTAAATTTTTAAGATCACGATAATTCGTAACGAGGCTAATCTTGCCTTGCTTGCTCATTCCCATCCACGTGCCCCCAGCTTCAAGATCGCGGCCTGCCAGAATGTGTGGATGATCCTCCCAAAACCGGGCAGGTGCGGTTTTCCGCTTATAGAATTCATCGCGGTTGGCAGCTACAATAAGTTTGTAGGATGAATGAGTGTTTAAAGAAATAAAAATCAAGCACATAAAACATCAAACCAGTTTGTGGTCAATCCAGTTCATCGGGATTATTAAATTGTCCAAATCGTTGCAAAAAATAAAATGGCCCGGTAGGCAATCATCGAAATGGCTAAGCACGGAATAAAGGCCAGTGCTTTAATCAAACTCCATACGACAGTGTTATGATAAACTCTGCGTTGCATTGAAAACAGGAGAATCACTGCAAGTAAGCCTGCGATGGAGGTGTATACCGGATCCGTCAGATACTGCTCCAGTAACACATCAAACAAAAGCATGAATTGAGTAATCAAAAGTGCAAATAACTTTAATGCAATATTTCCCATCAAAATAAACATCGCATTAAATTCAAGTGAAACCGTGATGTGGTCATAGAAGTATTTATTACTCTTTATATTAAAAAGTGCAATACATAACCCGGTAAACAAAACGAATATAATTAACAACAGCTTCGCCAGGCTTGTTGACTGCTGTTCATAGTTTACCCGAAATGCATCAATGGAAATCTTTTCTGCTTTTATCTTTTGTTCTACTATCTTCTTCGTTACGCTGCTGTAGGGCATTAAATTCATTTGTGAATACAATCTGCTGTTGTAGGTGTCAGAAACGGTGAACAAAAAATAAAATAGGTTAACAATGAAAAACATGGATAGCGGCCTGATGTAAGGCACGCGGATACCGTCTATAACCTGGGCTGAAACATAGCCCGGTTTTAATAGCATTAGCCGTAATGTTTTATAAAATTTACTATCGATAAAGGTGAATGCATTTAATACGTTACTCAGAAAATGCCGAAACGATTTCTCATCGGGGCTTAATACCTTCTCACCACATCGATTACAGTAGCTTCCGGAAAACGCCAGACCGCAAGCTTTGCAGGTGTGGTTATCATGAATCTTCTCTGGTTCCATAGATTATGTATACTCGTCAGGCGGGAAACTCCAATTCTAACTGCGCAGGAAGTAATTGAAAGCTTTTACGATGAAAGGGGGTTATACCCATCAACTTAATGGCATCGCGATGAGTTGCCGTGGGATAACCCACATTTGTTTCCCAACCATATCCCGGATAGTGAAGTGCCAGCTTTTGCATCAACTCATCCCGGTAGGTTTTTGCCAACACGCTGGCCGCTGCAATGGAAAAGTATTTCGCGTCTCCCCTTATTATGCATTCAAACGGAACATCGCGATACGGCTTAAACCGGTTACCGTCAATCAACAATAACTCAGGTTGCAGGACAAGTTGATCAACCGCCAGGTGCATGGCTTTATACGATGCATTCAGAATATTAATAACATCAATTTCCTCATGCGAAACTTCTGCCACCGCCCAGGCTTCGGCATCCCGGATAATATCCTCGCGTATACGAAAGCGCTCCTCACGACTAAGCTGTTTGGAATCATTTAATGATTTATGCCGATATTTTTTCGGCAGGATAACCGCAGCCGCCACAACAGGGCCCGCCAAACAACCCCGGCCGGCTTCATCGCAACCTGCTTCTATTAAGTGTTTGGTAAAGGATGAACGGAGTTTGGGCATAGGTATCCAAAAGTCAACATTCAATATTCAAAATTCAAGGTTACATGGTAAATTATAAACAGAGTATCCATTTGATGTATCCATTAACCTCACCCCGTCCCTGCCTACCGGCAGGCAGGCTCGTGCCTCGGACACCCCTCTCCTGCAGGAGAGGGGGCAGGGATAAGGTGTAAATGTCCATACGTTTTATTTCAAGTCACTAAACCGATATGCATAATTATCAATATAATTTTGAATCTTGAACCCGAATTATGAAGCATCAATTATGAATCACAATCCCTGGACAACCCTTACCACCCGTGAAGTTTACAACAACAAGTGGATACAGGTAACTGAACATGATGTACTCAATCCGTCAGGCGGAAAAGGCATTTACGGAAAAGTGCATTTTAAGAATAAGGCCGTTGGTGTTATTCCCATTGATGCCGATGGAAATACCTGGCTGGTGGGGCAATATCGATACACCCTGAATGAATATTCATGGGAAATACCGGAAGGTGGTTGCCCCCTTGACATTGAGCCGCTGGATGCAGCCAAACGTGAGTTAAAAGAAGAAACTGGCTTAACCGCCAATAAATGGACGTTGATCATGCGCATTCATACCTCCAATTCGGTTACCGATGAAGAAGGCTTTGTTTTTTTGGCCGAAGAACTGATGCAAGGCGAAGATGACCGCGAAGAAACTGAAGCTGACCTGGTGGTAAAGAAGCTTTCGCTTAAGGAAGCAGCGACTATGGCAATGAATGGAGAAATTACCGACAGCATAAGTGTTGCGGGGCTACTGAAAATTGCCAGACTAAAAAATATATAAGTCCGGTATGAAACACGCATCTTTGCTGGCTCGCATTTGAATCCATAATGACCATCCGGCAACATTATAAAACAAATTTTCTGCTCGCCTATCCGGTAATGATCAGCATGTTGGGCCAGGTGATGACGGGTGTTGCCGACAGCATTATGATCGGACGAACAGGAGCAACACCACTGGCCGCATCATCGTTAGCCAATGTTGTCTTTATGTTGCTTCTCACGTTTGGTATTGGAGTATCGTATTGCATCACACCTTTCGTGGCCGAAGCTGATGGGCGCAAAGATAAATCGATGATCGTTGATCTTCTTCGACATGGTTTTATCATCAATATCGTTACCGGGGTAGTGCTTGTCGCCATCATACTGCTTACACAACACCTTTTGTATTTTGCCGGACAACCGGAAGAAGTTGTTGACCTGGCTATCCCCTATTTGCAAATCATCTCCTTCTCCATTCTTCCCTTCATGGTTTTTCAAACGCATCGTCAGTTCGGTGAGGGACTGCACAGCACGCGCATGGCCATGATTATTGTAATTATATCTAACCTGATTAACATCCTGCTTAATTACTTGCTGATTTATGGTAAATATGGTTTTCCTGAGTTAGGCTTGAGTGGTGCCGGATGGGCTACTTTAATCGCCAGGGTGTTGATGGGCCTTTCCATGGCCGCTTACATTTATTACGGAAAAAAGTTTAAGGAATACAGGGCAGGCTTTTCGCTTGGTAATTACTCACGTACGCTAATCACCAAAATGCTGCACATTGGTATACCCGCAGGTATTCAATTTATTTTCGAGGTTAGTGCTTTCGGATTTTCAGCCATTATGATGGGCTGGCTGGGTACCAATACATTGGCCGCGCATCAAATTGCCATTAACCTGGCCACCATCAGCTACATGACTACTTCAGGTTTAGGCGCGGCCGCAACCATACGGGTTGGTAATTATTTGGGTAAGTGGGACATTCCCATGTTGCGCACAGCCGCGTTCACGCTGATCGGCATGGGATTGATACTGATGACGGTGTGGGGGATTGCCTTTATCGTATGGCGCTATCAACTACCATCGCTTTACATTGATGACCAGGCCGTGATAGCAACTGCCGCCCCGTTACTGATTATTGCGGGGTTATTCCAGCTCTCCGATGGGTTGCAGGTGGTGTGTGCAGGTGCGTTGCGTGGTTTACAAGATGTAAAAATTCCATCGCTCATGATTTTTGTGGCCTATTGGGTAATTAGTTTACCCTTAGGGTACTGGCTGGGCTTTCCACTGAACTATGGTGCCAACGGCATCTGGATTGGCCTGTTGATCGGACTCACGCTAACCGCTTTGGCTATGGTTGTTCGATTCCATAAACTCAGTAAAGAGCTGGGCAAGTGATACTGTAGAGTAGGACGATTTTCAGGATTATTTTATCTTGACTGACTAAATCCATGCATATGATTGATGATGCGTTGCCCGTCCGCTATTCGCAAACTACTATTACCGAATTAATGATACCCGCTTATGCCAACTTTGGCGGAAAAATACATGGCGGTATTTTGCTTTCATTGATGGATAAGGTGGCCTACGCGTGCGGCAGCAAACACTCCAGTACCTATTGTGTAACCGTTACCGTTGATAAGGTTGAGTTTCTTCAACCGGTTGAAGTGGGGGAATTGGTTTCGTTACACGGATCGGTTAATTATGTGGGTCGTTCTTCCATGGTGGTGGGCATCCGTGTTGAAGCCTTGAACGTTAAGACACATGCGGTAAAACATACCAACTCATCATTTTTTACTATGGTGGCCAAAGATGATAACGACAAGCCGACCCCGGTGCCTAAACTTATTTTGGAAAATCAGGAAGATGTTAAACGCTTTATTGAAGCCATGCGCATGAAGGAAATTAAAAATGCCGTACGCGAAAAAATGGACGATGCGAAATCGCATATTGAAGTTGAGCGGGCACAGGAAATACTTAAAAATGAACGATGCATTTTGCGATTTTAGATTCCAGACTTTAGATTTTAGATTTAACTATTGAAACCTTAATTACTACCTATGCGGCTATTCTGCTATTTACTCCTTTTATTAACCACAACGACTTTCGCACAGTACCCGGCCATTCTATCGCAACGCGAACAGGCCAAAGTAATTGACGAATTATTGGAAGATCGCATTCGCACGGTTTTGCCAAAACTTATGCGAAGAGATGGATTTGATATGTGGGTGGTCATCAGTAGTGAGTATAATGAAGACCCTGTAATCCGCACATTTTTACCCGCCACCTGGTTTGCAGCACGAAGAACAACCATGCTGGTGATGTTCGACCAGGGAGCCGATAAAGGAATTGAATGCCTGGCCGTTTCACGGTACGATGTTGGAAAAATTTTCAAGCGTTCATGGGACCCCGATTCGCAACCCGACCAATGGGCACAACTGGCTAAGATTATAGAAGGACGTAATCCAAAAAAAATCGGAGTCAACTTTTCCGATCATTATGGTCATGCCGATGGTCTCACCTATTCCCATCATCAAAAATTAGTAAAAGCATTACCCAAAAAATTACAGGCAAGTGTAACCTCAGCCGAAAAGCTGGCCGTTGGCTGGCTGGAAACACGCACTGAGCGTGAAATGATTATCTACCAGCAAATATGCCGTATTGCTCATGATATTATTGCCGAGGGTTTCTCACAAAAAGTGATTCATCCGGGCATTACCACTACTGAGGATGTGGTGTGGTGGTACCGCGAAAAAATAAAAGAACTAAAGCTGGATACCTGGTTTCAGCCCAGTGTTTCCATTCAACGAAATGAGTCTGACGCCATTTTCAGCAAACGACCACAACCTTACGTAATTCTTCCGGGAGATTTGCTGCATGTTGATTTTGGTATAACCTACCTTCGGCTTAATACGGATACCCAACAACACGCTTATGTATTAAAGCCAGGCGAAACAGACGCACCGGATTACTTAAAAATGGCGTTCAGCCGCGGAAATAAACTTCAGGATATCTTGACCAGCAACTTTAAACTCGACAAAACCGGTAACCAGGTTTTGGCCGATTCACGTAAGCAGGCCATAAGCCAGGGCATTACCCCATCCATTTACACCCACCCCATCGGGTTTCATGGTCATGCAGCCGGTACCACCATTGGCATGTGGGATATGCAGGGCGGTGTGCCGTACACCGGTGATTATCCTTTGCATTACAACACGGCCTACTCCATTGAACTTAACGCCTCGGTTTACATACAGGAATGGAAGAAAGAAATCCGCATTCAACTGGAAGAAGACGGGTACTTTGATGAAACCGGGTTTCGCTATATTGATGGTCGTCAACGAGACTTGCTGATCATTCCTCGTCCGGATGGGATTAACCGACAATAATTTTTTGCACTTTTATTAAAATGAAAATACTAAGAGGCATTTACACCGGTTATGTGCTCATAGTGTTCTCCCTCTTGTTTATCATTTTCTTTTTCCTGTTTCTGATTCCGATATTTTTTCCAAAAAAATTCAGACTGGTAGGCATGTTCAACCGCTGGTGGGCTTACCTGCTATTCACCCTAACGGCAATGCCCTGGTCGGTTGAGGTGATGGGTAAGCTTAACCCCAAACGATCCTATATCTTTTGTCCTAATCATTTTTCGTATGCCGATATACCGGTGATGGGACTGAATCCGCACAACAGCATATTCGTTGGTAAGAATGACATGGAGCATATTCCGTTATTCGGGTTTATGTATCGCAAGCTACATATTACGGTAAACCGGCAAGATCTGAAAAGCCGATCAGGAACATTTAAAAAATCCTTAAAGGCTATCGATAAAGGAAAAAGTTTGGTCATTTATCCTGAGGGTGGCATCGTAACAAAAGGAGAACCTGTTATGGGGCCCTTTAAAGATGGTGCCTTTCGCATTGCCATTGAAAAACAAATTCCCATTGTGCCGGTAACCTTGCCCAATAATTGGATAATTTTACCTCCGGAAGAATTCCTGATCCGGTGGAAGCCCGTTAAAATGATCATTCATGAACCGGTGGAGACCTTGGGAATGACCACAAAGGATGTTGGCAATTTGAAAGAACGTGTTCGCACCATCATTGAACAGGAATTGAACAGGCATATTGTATGAAAATCACGCGTGAACTTTTAGATAAAATCGCCCACCTGGCAAGGCTTGAGGTAAACGAGCAAGACGCTGAAAAGATGATGGCCGACATGAGTGCCATTATTACCTGGGTTGAGAAACTAAATGAAGTGGATACAACCGGTGTAGAACCCCTAACGACCATGAGCACCGAAGTGAATGCTTTCCGCGAAGACAAAGCCGAGAATAACTTCACGCACGAGCAGGCGCTTTTCAATGCGCCTAAAAAATCAGGTGATTATTTTAGCGTACCTAAAGTGATTGAGTAAATCAGTTGGTGCGATAGGTTAAATCAAATTGACCTTGATTTACCCGAATGACTTCATTGCAGTTTTCAGAATGTGCCATAAACTCAAAAGTTCCGGCAACTATATTTCTTTCTGTGTTGAAAGTACGAATGATTAATACCCCGCTGTAAAAGTTATCAGACGTAAATGTGCAATCAGAATTTTCGCGTTTTAAGAAAATATACCGTTTAGACGGATCGTTCAACTCATACACACCCGGCTTAATCGAGGTCGTTTCAATAACAAAAGCAACCCTGTCAGTAAAATCATCACCCATCCACAAACTCAAATAAAATAAACCATCTTCATGCGATAAATCAGCCTGCACATGATGTTCTTCCCATACTTGTCCGTTAAACGCACATTGGAAGATGTTACTTCCAGTAGCCTCCAATTGCAAAAGCGGTTTACTTTCGGACGATAGGGATATGGAGGAAAGGCCACTCAACGCAAGTATGGTTAGTGATATAAATAAAAACAAGGTGATAAAACGTGTGGGTACCATGGTTACAAAAATACCGGTATGAACACCAAAAACCTTCCAACGTTGTATTACCAAAACATTTTGTAATTGTGAAGGGGTTAAGAATAAATTAACATGCAAAAAACTAGTAGCTTGCCAATCAGTTAGTTTGTTATGCACGCACGTTGGTTTTGGAAAAGTTGGTCGCTGGATTATCGGGTAATCGGATATGGACTGGCTGCATTTTTCATTTTTTCTATACTCTTTTTATGGATTGGATATGGCCTTGGGCCTGAGGGTATTTTAAGCTGGGATGTGTATCACCACCAGGAGACGCTTGAAACTACCAGTCATTCATTCGATGTTGGTAATTTCGAACTATCCATACCCATTGAATCTTACCTCACCTTTGAATATTTTAATGGAAGTAGCATTATGCCCAATACCACCGCCTCCTACATTTTCCTGGCAGGGTTGGTATTGTGCAGCCTGATTATACTCTGCGTTATCACCACACTGGAACGGTTCTGGTATTTTGTTGGCATGGGGCTATTCATCCTCCTCATGGTTAGCCTAAGGTTAGAGGTGCTCCAACTTTTTGAATTAACCGGCCGGGTAGTTCCTGTAGTCATCCTTATTGCTTTTATTCTTCCTTCATTCTATTTCAATATTCTCCGGCCATCAACACCGTTTCTTTTACGATTATTGATTTTTTCCCTGATAACCGTTATCACTGGGTTTACTATTCATTTCTTTTCGGGTGTGGATTACCCGTTTTTGCACCTTGCGGTAACAGCGTATGTTCCGGGATTAATTCTAACGTTGATTTTCATCCTGATGGTGGCTCATGAAATTCCAGCATCGTTTGTTTACATCACCAGTTCAGGCACCTCATCGTCAAAAAGTTTAAGGCATTTCTCCATCATTAGTGTGGTGTATATGGTAAACCTGGTGCTTGCCTACATGTATGAAGCAAAACTTATCGACTGGGATTTTCTCTACATCAACTTCTATCTCCTGCTTACCATTTCAGCCGTGCTGGGTATCTGGGGCTTCCGGCATCGCGAAACACTTTATGATAACATTCTTAAGTTCAATCCCTTTGGAGCTTACTTCATTATCGCATTGGCCTCCATTACCTTCTTAACCGGTGGCTTGTTACTGGGAAATCACAATGATCCGGCCATTCGTATTGTTCGCAGCGCCATTATTTTCAGCCACATCGGTTACGGTGCCATTTTCCTGATCTACATCGTTTCCAATTTCATTGTTATGATGGCGGAAAATCTTAACGCCTGGAAAGTGCTGTATAAGCCTACGCGCATGCCCTACTTTACCTTTCGGTTTGCCGGATTAATTGCCACCATGGCGTTTGTATTCTATAGCAATTGGCGGGAATTGGTTTACCATGGAGTATCCGGATTTTACAATCATTTAGGTGATCTTTACACCCTAATCGACAAGCCTATACTGGCGGAAGCATACTACCAGCAGGGGCGCAGGTATGGTTTTCAAAACAATCGATCCAACTACGCATTGGCCAAAATTGAAGCACAAAAAAACAATGTTGCCAAAGCCCACAATCACTATGAACTGGCCAATGATAAAAGGCCAACACCGTTTTCGCTGGTAAATGATGCCAACCTGCTGATGCTGGAAGGAAGAACGTTTGAATCGATTCATGCTTTTTCAAAAGCCCGTAAAAAATTTCCGGATAATGGTGTGATTGAAAACAACCTGGGCTATTCATATGCTAAAATTCACAAACTAGACTCGGCTATATTTTTCTTTGATGCAGCCAGAAGTCAAAGAAAATCAAAACCTGCTGCCGAAACCAACATTATCGCCCTCATTGGACAGGAATACTTACCGATAAAAGCAGATTCGCTGGTACGGCAATTTAATTCAAGCACAGCCCTTACCATCAGCAATGCCCTGGCGGTGGCATCGCTGCAACAACAATCCTTTGATTATCCGGTTGATCCGTTTGTTTCATCTAAACTGGATATTGCCTCGGCCACCCTACTCAACAATTACCTGGTTCACTTCTTAAAAGAAATAGATACCGCAACACTTCAACGGGTTGACAGGTTAGTGGCAGACACCATCAATGTTGACTACCAGGAGGCACTGAAAGCTACCGTGGCCCAGGCCTACTATCAACAAAATAATGTTGCACGTGCCCTATCCATCATGAGTGAGCTGGCTTATCTCAGTCAGATCATGCAAGGAAAATTCAACTACATTGCCGGGTTGTGGGCGCTGGAGCAAGGCTGCCCCGAACTTGCCCTGAAGAGTTTTGACTATGCGGTGCAATTCGATTATAAAGATGCCAAACTCTACAATGTCATTGCATTAGCCGAAGCGCGTTACCTGCCTGAGGCTACACTTGCGGCCGATTCCTTGCTCCACCATAAAAATGAAAATATTCAGGAAATCGGGAGGCAGTTAAAAAAAATTCTTAACACTAGCGGTGTAGATGATTTGAATGATCTGGAGAAATATCAATTCTGCCGGTACCGCATTGGTGTAAAAGATACTATTTTGTTCGATCGCATTCTTACCACCTTTCAGCAAAATGATTACAAGGTTACTGCCTTGCTTGAAATGGCTCAACGCCAGTTCGATGTAATGCATACCAAAACAGCCATCCGTTACCTTAACCAAACAGCCGGTATTCCTTTACAGGATAAAAGCTTACTGGAGAAAGTTAAACACGTTGAGTTGTTATTCCTGGCTTCACGGGGTGATGTTCAATCATTAACCACCCGACTACAGGAAGCAATTGAATTTAAGAAAAGCCGTGAACTTGAAAAAATACTTTACCAGGCCCTCATAAGCGAAGCCAAGGGCGATACCGTAACAGCAGAAAAAAGCTACACCATTCTTTCTTCCTATAATCCATTTTTTGAAGAGGGGGTTATTGCTTCGGCCCGGTATTTTAAGATGCATTCTCAAAATGATATGCGGGCCTATTCTATTTTAGCGGAGGCAGTTCAGCTTAACACTACTTCCTATCGTTTATGGATTGCCTACGCTGCCGAAGCAGCACGTGTCGGGTTTGATGCTTATGCCGCCAGCGCATTGGAAGAAGCCGAAAAACTTAAGGCACGAAAGTAAACGAGGAATCGCTTAGTGTAAAAGATGCGTATCTACCCGTTTTGCGGTTTTACGCTTGTAATGCTTTTTCTTCTTTCCTTTAGACTTCCTTTCTATACTTTTTTCCTTCTTGGCCAAGGTTATGTTTTCACGGATAGTCTTCCAATAATCAGGGCCGTAATCCACAAAAATTTCAGCCCCGGCCGGAATGTTTTTCTTTGATTCAATATAGGCCTTTAAGCCATCGGTAATGTAATCGCAGTTGTTGGTAATGCCCTTAATCTTTGAAAGGCCCTTGGCATCGTTGGCATAACGCGCTAAGTGGCGTTCTGTTTTCCAGGCATCAATAACATGGTATCGTTTTACATAAAAAATGTAACCGTTCTTTCCATCATCATCTTTCACTTCTTTCCATGTGGTAATTTTGCCCTTGTATTCCACAATTCGGGTTCCTTTAGGAATGGCCACCTTGGTAAACAAGCCTTTGCCGGCATTTGGTAATGTTGACTTTTTTACAATGAGGTGTTTCTCCAGTAGTGCCATAGGTTGGTTAAAAAATCGGGCGTGAAGATAGGGGAATTTTAACAGGCTGAAAATTTATTATAATGGTATCTCATTTTTCCTTCCGGAGGTCGAGGTTATGAAATACGAATAACCGGATGGCGTGAGTGTTAATAAAATCGGTTCCGGAAGGGCGCTCCAGAAAAACATTCAGATAACCCAACTGGGCGTTTAATCCTTTTGTGAACTGGTAGCCGAAGCCTATAAAGAATCGGTTCTGGTCGTAGTAATTATTTATGATCTCTTTTCCGAAATTGATCATAAGCTCATCATTAACAAATACAAAAGGTGTTTTAGGTTGAACACCACCACTTTTAAGGGGAATAGTAAGTGCCATGTTATACCGAACACGATAGTTGAACTGGTAATTATCTGCTACTTCTCCGCTTACCAGGTATTCCTTATACCGCTGTTCAAGGCGAAGATACTGCATCATGTTAAAGTACTTCTTTTTATCATACCATTGTACTTGTTGCCAGGGCCTGTGCTCATGCAGGTTAGGAACGTTTCCGTCACCGGAGAAGTTAGTGATATAGGCATAGCCTGCCGTTAATCGAACATTATCGTGCAGGTAATACACATAACCCAGCCGGGCAATATCCTGGCTCATGCGCTCGGCAAAGTCATCAGTTAATCGCGCATGAACATCAAGCCAAAGACCTGATTTATTGGTAAGCCGGGTTTGGTTGAAATACCCTAACCAGGTTTGTTCAGTGGTTACAATGCTTTTTGTCTGTGCAAATACTGAAACAGCTAATGCTAAGGCTGTACTTGTAGAAATAAATCTAAGCATGAAGCAATACTCATAATGTAAACCGACATTTACAAGTCAGTTTACACTATGAGTAAGAAATACTTTCGTTAATCAGGGTTTACGAAGGTACACTTTACCGTATTTCGATTCCAGCATATAGCGCGGACCTGTTCCAGGCTTTACGGATACTTGTGTCCATTTATTGTAGTTGGTATCTCTGTCCTTTTCCGAGTCAAAAGCCAGATCAAGGTTAGTCAGAATTTCACCATAATGCGTACGTGCAATCAACTCGCCTGTGGCTCGCGCATTAATGGTCGCATCTACGCCTCCATATTTCGCGTCAACCGTAAGTGGGGCATTAAAACCCAACACTTCAACCAAACCATATTTTGCCTGTACGGAAGTTTCCATGCCGACCGGAACAAAAATTTCCAATTGAATCTCTTTGATTACACCCGATGACATATACGTATAGTTTCCACCATGCTCTTCCATGAATTTCTTCACTTCGGGATCCTTGTAATCTTTTGCCTTGAAAACATACTCGGTGTCTCCCTTCTTAATAACAATACGCTTGGGAAGATTTTCCATGTCTTTTATAACGGATGACACGGTAACCGTATTACCGCTGGTTTGTGTAGCCAGTTCAAAAGCCTCGTCATTCTCACCTTTGTTGATGCTCACCGTGCCTTTGATCAATACCTCCCTTTTATCCCAGGTTTGAATTTTGATCAATTCAGGGTAGTCAAAATCCAACACAAGTTTTTGTCCGGATTGAACAGGAACTACTTTTTCAATTTTGGTTTGGGCAAACACCGTCCCGCTCAGGACGATCAGCCCCAGTATTAGTTTTGCTTTCATACCAGTTAGGGATTATGTAAACCAGGTCATCCGGCAAGTTTTGCACTCAGGATGACCTGGATTATCCATTATTTCTTACGCAGGTAGATATTGTTGTGAGTAGACGATAGCTGCATTTCCAGGCCTCCGCCATTCAATTTGCCGTTCACTTTATTGGAACCGTATTTCTTCCATTCACCCTGGCCATCGAATTCAATTTTTATGGCCGGATCAACAAACATCTCTCCCCAGCTTGTGCTCATGGAAAGGTTGGCCTTGGTGGTAGCGGGCAGGGTAACATCAACCGCACCGTGAACCGACACAATTGAAATCGGATTGCTAATGGTGTTTCCAAAAATCACATCAATGCTTCCGTGCACGGTTTTTACCATCAACGGACCAGTAACGTTATCCAGGTGAACACTGTTGTGCAACGTAGATATTTCTATCTCATTAGCTACATTCTTGAACTTCACACTGTTTCCATAAGGCGAAGAATGGGAATACAGAATGGAAACACCTTTAGGAACAAGAATTTTAACTTTTGGGCCATCCATTTTTTTCATTTGATACACCTCAACATTGTTCCCATTATCCTTTACAGATAAACCTATACCGGTATTATCTTCCAGGCCCATAGCGCTGATGGCACGCAGGCCCTCAGCACGTTTGTCCTTTTCCTTAACCTCATCCATAGACGAGAACACGATCTCCTTTCCGTCATATCCCTCTATGGTTACGTTGTTTACCTCACTGATCATCAGCTTGCCAGAAGTTTTGGGTAGCTTATACTCCTGGGCGAAAACCCCGGTAGCCACAACTAATAATACTATTGATAAAATTTGCTTTTTCATTTTTTAAAGAGTTAAATAGTAATCAAACATTTATATATACATCGCGAATGTTTTCTAGGATAGTTTAAAAATTCCTGCATGGGCTTCATCTTTCACAGCAGGCAGCGATTGCTCATCATCAATGATCCGCTCAAAGGATTTTACTGCTTCTTTTTCTTTCATCTGCACCAATAGCTGGATCAATGCAATTTGAATGACAGGATCTTTTTGTGCTGACAAGGATTGAACCAACGCTTTCCGCACGTTCTCCTCTCCTGTAAACTTGCTCAACGCTTCAATCGCTGCCAGTCGCACATTACTGTTACCGTCAGTATTCATCGTGGTTACAAGCGCATCCACAATTTCGTCATCAGGCTTATTGGATTGTACCGATTCGTAGGCCGCCATAACACCCAGCATACGCTGGCTGGCCGACTGATCGTTGTTCATTTGAGCAAGAACAAGTCTTCGGGTTTCTTCTATTTGCTTTTGCAATGCCAACAGCTCACTGCGTTGGTGATTTTGCTGACTGATCCAGTAACCAACACCACCACCAACAACAAGCAGGGCAACTGCTGCCGCAGCGCGGTACCATGTCGGTGTAAAGAATACAGTTTTGGTTTTTTGTTGGAGATCAATTTCCGACTGCAACAATGCATCAAACCTTTGTTTGAGTTTATCTGAAGGTTCAATTTTTTTGGATCGATCCATGGCCTCCATCACTTCCTTCAGTTGTTCATACAGCTTATGGGCCTCGGCATTTTTCAAAAGTTCCTGTTCGATCACTTGCCTGTCTACCTCATTTAGCTTTCCATCGATGTAATCGATGATCATGCTTGCTAATTTTTCTTGTTCCATATTCATATCCTTTCCAGTTGAAAGTAATGCTCCCTTAATTTTTGAATGGCCCGATGCACTTTCACTTTAATGTTTGCAACGGTGGTGTCCATAATTACGGCCACCTCTTCGTACTTCATTTGCTGAAACCGGGTAAGCACCAAAAGCTCGCGCTGTTCATCATTGAGCATCGCCAATGATTTGTGCAATAACTTCTCCCGCTCATCCTGCTCCTGACTTTCGTACGAATCCATGATCGTATCACCCATTTTTTCCACATCTACAAAACCCGAAGTTTTGTTTTTGGCCACCTGGTAGTGATCCGAAAACACATTACGGGCCACCTGGTAAATCCACGACTGAAACCGCATGCCCTCCCGATAACTCCCCCGGTATTTAATAATGCGCAGAAACACATTCTGCGTCAGGTCTTCCGCCAGGTCGCGGTCCATGGTCATGCGGGCCAGGAAGTTGAAAATCCGCTTATTGTAGCGGTCAAAAAGCACAGATGCTTGGTGCAGGTTGCCGTTTTTTACAGCCTCCATGAGAGATTCATCGCTCATCAGATCAATGCTTTTTGTCAAGTTTCGTGTTAGTTACCGGGTTAAAGCAAGAAGGTTACAGTACCGAATTACGTCATTTTAAAATTGTTAGAGATGGCTTACTTTTGCACACTTTCGGGGCGTAGCGCAGCCCGGTAGCGTGCTTCGTTCGGGACGAAGAGGTCGCTGGTTCGAATCCAGTCGCCCCGACCTGAGTGGACGATGGAGAAAAATTTTTTCCTCGTCCACTTTTTTTTGGGTCTAAGTCATTGGGTGTCATCGACATCAGAACCACTGCTTCGTTTATCCTATTGGTTCGAAATTGATCTTTTTCGAAAATCAATTTTTCTGGAAACACCGAACCAATGATGAGCTGTTTCTCTGATAAGGTGGCGTTTTGATAGAATTCGTCAATGTTTCTCAGGATTGTTGCCCCTACCTTTAGGTGCTCACGAAAGTCTTCCTGGCTTGATAAAAGGTTAGCCTTTTTCCGAATCAGTTCGTCATTAGCTGTCGAAATCTTCGCTTTGATTTCCTTGTAATCGCTTGCACTGATTTCGGCATCAAGCATGAGATGTTGAGCATTTTGGAGCCTGTGATTGTTACGACTGATTTCGTCTTCAATCTTGGTTAACTCGCTCCGATCGCTTTTCATCTTTGCCTCAAACGTATCAAGCAAGACTTCATAATTCAAGTCAAGGGTCATTAAATTAGGTTTGATGGACTGGAGAAATTCAATAAAGCTTTTATTTGCTATCTCAGCCTTAAACCGTTCATTACATCCACAGGTACAATGATAATAGTAATACTTTCCACCATTGCCACGTGAAGCACTTCCGGAAATGTTCTTTCCACAAAGACGACACTCAAGGAATCCACGTAAAGGGAGTTGTTCCTTTAACGTATTTTTTGTCGGACGATTGGGAGCCCTGCCATCAAGGATGTCCTGAACCTGGAAAAACAATTCTTCGCTTATCAAGGGCTCATGAATTCCCTTTGCATAATATTCGGGCTCGTCCTTATATGCAGGCACCAATACCTTGCCTATGTAGGCTCTGTTTCGTAATAATTCCGGAAATCGTGAACGTTTGCATTTTAATCCTTTATCTACCAGTTTATGGCGCAGTTCTTCCATGCCATGCGCTCCGGATGCAAATTCCTGAAATGCCTCGCGCACAAGATCAGCATCCTTGCTCGGCACAATCATCGCCCTCCCGTCTTCTGACCGAATATTTCTGTAACCAACAGGTGCAAGTGTTGTCCACCGTCCTTCTTTCTTTGCCCTGTATATTCCTGATTTTACATTGATTGACCTCCGGTCGTTCTCTACTTCGGGTGAAGCCAGGTAGAACGCTAACATCATTTTGTTTTCAGGAACCTTTAAGTCTAAAGGTTGTTCTATTGCCTGAGGTTCAATTTCCAGCTTATTCAACTGTTTGATGACAGCATATGAGTCGCCTGCATTGCGGCCAAACCGACTCCAGTTGATGAACAATAACAAATCAACATCGCCCGGATTCTTCTTGCAAAAATTCATAAGCTTGTTGAACTCAGGCCGATCAAATGTTTTGGCTGAGTAATCTTCTCTGTAATGTGCTACAATGCTTATATCTCTATTCGTGCAATACTTACGCAATTGTTCCTCCTGATATTGAAGACTGTATCCTTTCTCAGCCTGCTCGTCCGATGATACTCTCGTGTAAATGATTGCTCTTTTCATTTTCATTCATTTTCCGTTGATAAACTTTGTATTCAATGGCAGCCAGTTGATAAAGAAAATCCCTAATCTTTAAAAGCTGTTCATCTGTATAATTGTAACCGTGCTTCCTTGCTAACGTTCTGCACCTCTCCAGCGACACCATTCTCTCTATTCAGGTTTGCAGAGCATGGTTTGTGTTAATTATTCAGTTCTACTTATCATAATATGTGCCAAGTAATCGACTGACCACACTAACCTCATGCTCCTTTAAATATATACTTCTTATTTCCAAAAACTATTTTTTCCTTTTCCCAACATTATAAAGAACAGGCCCAATATTTTCGCTGATCTTTTCCAACGATCTTCCTGCCACGTATCCGCCCACACCTAAATCCATCAGCGTCCAAATGTGGTCATCAAGGGTTGTTATTGGCAGATTGAAATACGGAACCAGAACATAGTTGTTGAAAACGATGAACATGCAGATGCACATTAACACAGGCCGCCAATTGCGTTGCAGCCAGCTTTCACCTTTAGCCTCTGTTTCAATGATCCGTGACTTGCTTTCCAGCAATTTGTTCTCATAGTTCAGGTAAGCACCTTCAACTTCTATGAGTAGCTGCTTGTACTTCAATTGCATTTCAAGTTTCTCATCCGACCTGTCAATCTTATCAATGGTATTACCGATTGATTCAATTGTTGCCCTGGCACCTGCGCCAAGAATTTTTGAAAGGAAACCCCCAACTCCGGGAGTCTTACCAACTTCACCTGCCTCCATGTTTGAATTGTGTTTAGTGTTTTGATTAAATTTTATTTCAATAATGTTGATTGTCCGTTGTTACCATATCGCCATTGATTGGATAGGGTTTTAGCTTTTGCTTGTCCATCGGTTCCTGCCATTGGATTCCAAATTGTCTGAAGAAGTCTAATGATGCTTTAGGAGCGTATCTATTTTTAGAGATAGTGACTACTCCTTTGTGCACTTCACCTGCTATCTCTGCAATATGCTCCCAATCCTTTCCCCCCCGGAAGTCTCCGGCTTTGGTATGCTGAAGAATAAAGATGAACGCGGTATCCGGATGCTCTTTGCGTATATCCTTGTATTCATTGATCTTCAGTCCTAAGTCATTCACGGAATCAAGGATGACAAACTGATATTGCGTTAAATCAGGGTCTTGCAGGTTTTCAGCAAAGTGCAACCTTGATGGTAAAGGATTCAAAAATTCATTCACCTTTTTAGTCATTGTAGGTGACGCAAATTCTTCCGATGACACATAGAGCACGTCACCAAAATTGTCGGCCAGGAGTTGCGCGAACTTTAACAGGAAGATTGTCTTGCCGTTATGCGGCTCTCCGTGTAACATCAGGGTAAAGTTTCGTGCGGGATTGCCAAACAATGAATACCAGAACGAAAAGAAGTTGAGCAAGTCAAGTTTCCGGTTGGCCATTTCCTCTGCTGTCAATACTCCGTTTAATCCCCGGTTATGTGAACAGGCTCCCCGTCTGGCATCGGAATATGTGCGTTTCCCGCACTGCCTTAATTTCTTTCCGCCCGTATCGTAAATCTTTCCAATGTCGTCCTTGCAGCCACAGGCCATAACAATTCCCGCAAGTCCGTTCAGCTCCGCCTTGCTAATAGCGATTTTACTGCTTGATCTTTGCCTGATAGCCTTATAGATCGCTTTCAGCTTGTCGGCATACGGATCATCCTTTGTTATTTTCTTTTTATCAGCCAGGTTCTCCAGGTATTTCAAGAAGCTGTTGATTTTCTTTTCATCATCTTTTCCCTGCAATCCGATGAATCGCTTGATGACTGCTATGGAGGGATACACTTTTTCCCCACCAGCGATGGCAACAAGACGGTTCAAATCCTTTTCATTGATAGCAAATGATTCTTCTCCTTTCATTTTATTGTACGCCTGAACAAGCTTGTTTTGTATCATCTCAACTTCATCAGCCAATGGCGAAGTCTTACGAATGAGTTTTTGCACAATTGACCGCTGAAGCGCCTTGATGAATGTCAGGATCGCATTAGGTGATTTTACCTTGTTGTGAAGACTGATATACCTCCTGATAAATTTTACTTCTTCACGAAGGTGCTCCACAAGCTTGACGTTTTGCTGTGGTTCTTCCTTCCGTTTTTTTGGTGGTGTTGGAGACTCTATTTTTGTCGTTTTCGGTTTCACTGGTTTGTGTGCCGATGATGCTTTAACCTTTGGCTCAGGAACATTAGGGGCACTTGCTGACCTTGCACTGGTAGAAGTAGAAACATATTCGTTCAACTTCTGGAGGTACAAGTCAATTACCTTACGAATACTTTCATTGTTCTGGTAATTCGACCAGTTTGTTCCACTGTTCGTACTCCTTACAACCAGGTCATGTCCTTTTCTTAATGTCTCCGGCAATGTTTCCACACCGATACGCTCCACCTCATTGAAATAATTATTAGCCGTTATCATTATGCTGCAAAGTTTAATAGTTCTAATTCGAGTTCCAGGGCAAGAGCTTCAAACTCCAGTTGCTCCATTTCTGATTGTGATTGTTTGGGGAGCATCACGATGGAAGGCTTTGACTTCGGTTCCTTTTTCGGAATCTCTCCCTTGATTAATTCATATTGCGGAGGACTAAGCGAAACGCTATCGTTAAACTTCTCCTGAAGCACTTGGACAAACTCATCTATTCTTCCTTCCCCCAATGATGCGGTCATCCGGTCGGAAATCTTCTCAAAATTGTTTCCATCAACAATCTTCAAGAGGTCAGGATCAAGGTATGTATCACCACCCCTTGACCGTGAGGAGGAAACTACAATCTTAAATTTGCCAGGTTGCCGGAAGATGGTTACCCCATTCTTTGTTGTGATACTTGATCCAATAGTTAAAGACCGAATAATCTTCATTGCCCTGGAAATGGGTACTACTGTTTTTTGTTGCACATCATTTCCTGGCTCCCAATATTCGGGCATGAGGATTCCTTTCCTGATTCCTCCATCAATCGTAGTATAACTCACAAGTTTCCCTTTGTAAGCACTGAAAGCCTGAAGCACATTTCCGGTAATGATGTGCCGTATCTTTCTGTCAACCGTACTTTCTTTAATGGAAGCTTCCCACTTTGCCAAAAGTGATTCCTTTTCAAGATGCGGTAATCCGACACTGGCACCAATGATTGCCCTTACGTCCTGTGCGTAGCTTGCGGGAATGGCGATGTACTTGTTGCTACTTGCCAGCGCGAAGCGAAGACGCATTGAACTTGGCGCATACGGATTCTTTTTTTCCTTATCAATGATGAAACCCAGAAAGACAGCAGGCACAAGTTCCTGACCTCCCTCATAGCTGCTTACAGGATAGTTCAGGTTTCGTCCTACATAGAAGGAAGTGAAGATGGATTCCAGGTATTGTCTTCTGTTGTTGAATGAGCGTTTTATCTTTTCCTCCGAATCACTCATTGCTTTGTGAAGCTCGTTGGTTCTGGCTTTAATCGCCTCCTGTGCTTCAACAGCATTACCTTTCTCAACAAGTTTTTGAATCTTCTTCTCTTGAGGAACCTTTTGCAGGAGGTCTTCATAGTACGCCACGTTATCCGCGATCTCCTTTTTAAGCTGGTCCTCCATGTAACCCTCATACTCCAGCTTCACTTCCTTTTGTAATTCCATTCCATCCTTTCCCTGGAGTGATTCTGCAAGGAGGTTGCTTAACTCTTGCATGGAGAATGGTTTTTTGAGAACATTAGCCATGACTGTTTCCAAAATGCTGTCATCCCCAAATTCGCTTGTTCCACCTTTGCCGACAATCACGGTTCTGGAGACCTGCGTCTCTGCCTGAAGATCCATCGCCTCCACTTCAAGGTCGTACTCACCTATTTGTTTGAGATATTCTACATACTCACTGTATCGGTTTGAGATTTCATTATAAAAGTCCTGTTGCATGAGTGTTGATAACACTGCCACTCTTCCGGAAACTCTGTGTGCGGCATCTTCTAATTCTGCTCCATCTACTTCCCGTGTTGATAGACCCAGAGGGTCATCCAATAACATATTGACCTCCGGATTTTCTTTCAAATATTCTGCAACGATTCTGTCTCCATACTTATTTAGAAAATCAGGGACATCCAGAATTTTTGTAGATGACTTTTGGTTAGAGGTCGTGTTTGCATCCAGGGATTTCAATTTCTTCTGGAGCATCATCATCAATCGCTTCTCAGCGGGGATAGCAGAGTTAACGTAATCATAGATGGGCTTGAAAATCTGTCCGGTGCGGTTTATCCGTCCACGTTTCTGAACCTCCGTGTTTATATCAAGCTCTGCTTGCAGTACAATCATCACCCGCTGCTTCACTTTGTCTTTAGAAACTTTAGGAGTCACAATGGCATGAGCGGAAGCTCCGGTACTTCCTGACTGATTGATTAAGAGAACATCGACTTCATTGTTATTGAATTGTCGAAAGGCATCGTTCGTGTTAATCCGTTTTCGCGTGAGGACAAGTGCCTTGTTGGACTTTGGATTTAGTTGTAATTCGTATTTGCGACCAGTAACCTCCGCCACTTTGAATCCGGCTTCTGTGATCTTTCGGACAATCACATCAATGGGGGAAATGGTTATTCCAGTGGATGCCTCTTTGATTCTCTCACTAATGCGGAAATATTCAGCTTGGGCTTCTAAAGGGAATTCAGAGATTTCAAACTTTTTGAAAACCTTTTGACCATCCGTGTCGGTTTCCGTGTAACGCAAAATCCCATCTAACCCTTTTTGAAGAACAACCGAAAAGTCCGCATTGATGGTATCACCATCGGTAATTGCCAGTCCGGCCTCGGACTCCATTTGTTCAATAAAGCTTCCCATCGTGCTGGCAAAAGCGATAACTGGTTTCTTGCCTTCCTTCAATCGGGCAATGGCTCGTTCTGCAACTTCTTCTGCCTTAATGCTGAAAAGCATTTGATTAATCACATTAAAGACTTTGGAGAAGTATGGCAGGTTATCTACTCCGGCCTGGGATGTTCCTTCACGAATTTCTACTTGCTTTCCTTCTGCCACTGCGATGTCATCAAGCTCATCCACAATCTTATCCACATAGGTAGTTTGAAACTTGATGATGTCCCGAATGATGGAAGTGATATTATCGGCTATGGCTTTATGCTCTTGCTCTTTATCTTCAAGGGTAATGTAGTTTACTTCCACACCTTCAAATGAACGTTCTCTTCTAATCATCTGACCTTCTGCCACAAGCTGACTGGCCAGGATTTCCTGCAAGGCTACTCCACCTTTAGTAATCGCTTCAATCAGGGCATCCCTTGTCATGCTCGCATCGCGGATAGAAGTTTTCATCGCATAGATAGGCATGTTATCCGGGCGCTTGGCGAATGTTGCTGACAGAAAGACTACTCCTCGCGATTTAGATAATGCAGACTGCATGAAGTTTCCGGTGTTGCCAGAGCCGGATGAATTGTGTGCTTCATCCATGATTACAATGTTATCCTCTGCAATAGCATTTAAGAATGCAGGTTTTGTTGGCTTCTTATCTGGTGAATTAAACTGTGAGTAAGTGGCTACCACAAAATGAAAGTTGCGGGGTATGCGCTTTCCCTCAAATATTCTGTTTTGGTCTGTGGCGGGAAGTGCCTGGTAAATGATGTTCCCATCTTCATCCTTAATGTCGGTCTTACTCTCACGACCATTGACAATGAAAGGAACAAGGTGAGAAGAACCAATCGCTGATAAATCACGGTAGATGTCAGAGAACAGATTTGCCTTTTCAGTAATGAAGACGGGCTGCACTCCTTGTTCAACGGCATAGCGGATAATAGATGCCGCGATTCGACCTTTACCAATTCCGGTTTGGTCTCCGATAATCATTCCAACACCTCGTTCCTCGATATTGTAGATTGACATCGCTACTGCATCAATTTGTTCGGCTGATAAAGCCTTGCAAAGTTCTACATTACTTCGATAGTTAAGTTTAATTCTTACATACTCATCTATATCACCACCTACTGCTTCCTTAATTCTCTGCAATGCACTGTGGGTTTCGAAGCCCATTGAATCAGGCACTACTGTATTGAGAACAAAGCAACTGCTTGATGCAGGAGTATATGGCATACCAAGTTCATCGAAGCTCATTAATTCAAGCTCCAGAGCAAGAGCCTGAGCTTCTAATTCAATTTTTGTCATTGTAAATTCTTGTCTTGGTTTATCTGCCGAAGCCTCAGCGTAGGCAGGTGTTGCCTGCCGACCGTAGTCTTGACGGAGGTGGGTTACGCTCATTACTCGCTCATACAACTCTTCAAAGGAATCAATTACTGCATCGCGTTCTTCATTTTTTAAAAGAGCAGCACCAGAGGGTTTTGATTTTCGTCCATCAATCAAGATCAACCGGACATCAAAGGAAGTCCCCTGACGGGAATAGAGTTTATGTCCATCAATGTTGATAAGGTCTACTACATTGTATCGACTATAGAGATAGTTAAAGAAGAAGCGATGTTTCCCTTTTTGAATTCTTCCTTTCTTATCATAGTGTGTATGGCCTCCGATAATGATTGCGGCCTTACCATTATTCTTCATACAGTCCAGCGCACGCAAGGCCATCAAGTGATCGAGCACTTCAATACTGAAGCTTTCGTATTTGACGTCTTTGTCTAATAATCCGAAGGGAGGGTTCGTTAGGACTGCATCAAACTTCTTTTCAAATCCTTTAAAAGGTTGAGTGGCATCTTGAGATAATACCTGCTTATATCCTTGATCCTGAAGATTTGATCGTCTTAATTTGTCAATCTCATTTACTACAACTCTGGATGGATTCGCAGAAATAATCAGAAGGCCATTTCCAGCAGATGGCTCAAACACTGTAACGTCTTGATCCGCATTGACGAAGACTCCGGCCAGGAACGAAATAGGTGCTGGTGTGCTGTATTGTTGTAATAAAATGCTCTGACTTGTTCGGTGGGAAATGTTTACCTGGCTTTGGTAAAGCTCAACGATGCTTTCATATTTCGCTTTAAGTGGTAGAGCAGAGAGTGCAATGCTCCTTGCTTTGAGAACAATTGCAAGCTCAGTGTACTCTTTTACTTCTGACTTGTCAGTGATTCCGTAAGATGCAGCAATACGCTCAATAGATTTCCTATTGTGCCTAGTCTTTGCATCCAACTCGCTTCGAACGTGTTGAAGAAATTGTGCCTTTATGATCGTTTTGTTCCTCACTCTGCCAAATGTAGAATGCGACTAAAGTGAAGGTTAAGGATTGTAAAAGGCTGTAAAGGATTGTGAAGATTTTTACACGATTATGAATGACTTTCAATAATTAGATTAATTGTGTCAGATGCGTCCGATTAACAATTCATCTTTTAAAAATGTTGGCTCCCTCAATGAATTCCATGATGTCCATGTCCCTGGTTTGGAGAAACGAAGAAGGCCAAAAGGTATAAATCGCTACATTTTATTTAGTTGAAGTCAATACTTTAAAATACCTCATGTTGTGCTCGAAAACTTCTCCTTCTATCATCGCCCTACGTTCATAAAAAAAACAATTGAATCATACTTGCACAACTCACAGTTGGTCACTTTGTATTCAAGGTTATAACCGTGATTACGTTGGTTTACGAATTCTGTCAACTTTCCTGTGAGACTTGTAATGATAAGTGCCATCAACGAGCATGATAATTTCCACGTTGACACAATTAGGTGAGAGCTTTATCAATGTCCATTCCATTCCGAGCCAACTCAGCAATAGTTCACTTGTTTCATTTGAAAGATCTATTTTGAAATCTACCATTCTTATCGGTTGTGCCAAGTAGGACTGTGTCCTTGTTCTGAATTCTTACCTCTGATATTGACGTCAAGTCGAACGCATCAATTACTTTTCCAGTGATTGTCCTCGTCTGACCGTAGGACAGAGCCGTTATTGAATAGAATGTTATAAGTAATACATATCTCAATGTGCCTGACCTTCTACTCATTACGTTTTTTCATAAAGTCCACACACATTTTTTGATTTGTTTTGTCGTCAAAGTAGTCCGTATTCTTAAAAGACTCGAAGCGCATTTCAAAGCCCGCTGGTATGTCCTTCAACCTTTCAATTACCTCTAATACGGTTCCGTGAGAGACCGGCAAATAAACTCCGAACCCGGTTGTCCTTGATTGCGTTTTTAAAAGAAATATTGCTTGAAAGCCTTCAAGTCCTAGAGTCTTTATTAGGTGAACGCCCGTATTTGTTTCATTGAAAGCTGCTTGTCGAGTCCAGAAACCGGTTGGATATATATCCTTTGTTGGATTCTTAAGCTGCGCTCTCACAATGTCAAACGCCTTACTAAGAATCAGTGGATAACCATAGTGTTCAAAAGCTAAAATGTATGCTGTTTTAAGTAACGCAACTTCGAATTTTTTAAAATCAACCCTACTAACCGGAAATTTAATGGTTGTAGTGTCACCCTTGCCTGTCGTTTTTACATACTTATTAAGTAGCCCAGGATTGTTAGTTTTTTCTAAATGGGTAACGGTAATATTCCCTTTATCATCAACATTGACAATTCCCTGAACTTTAACCCCATTGTGGGTAAATGAAGCCTTTGAACCTGACTTCGGTTGAAATGAGTAGACATCAAGCTCGTTCAATTTCTCAACCAAATGGAAATCAATCTCGTGTCCAAACCTGTTGTTGCATTTCTTGCAAGTCAGCGTGTTTGCCTTACCACCGAGTGATTTTGGAGGAGCGTCTTCTAATGTTAAAAAATTCTCTTTGCTCGTGTCCAGATCATCCACGCTGAATTGTTCGAGACATAAAGGGCAGATAAAAGCCTTTTCATATTTTAGATCGAATCCGAGAACACCCAACTCTTTCATGCTCTCCAGTTGAGCTGAATATCTATCAAATAGTAAACGCCTTTTATCTTGTCCTTTAACCATGTGAGTATCTTAGAAAGTATTACGCAGCTTTAAACATCTCCTCTACTTCCGACAAAGACACTTTAAACCGCTTAGGCATACCGAATATCTTGAAGATAATAAGTACCTGCTTAATACTGTAGAAGTGTCCCTGCTTCTTTCCGATTTCCTCATCATGTTTTTTCACCCATCGCTGAAACGTCAACCAACAAACCCCGTAGAAGTCGGCCAGTTGTTTGTGATTGTAGGGTCTCAAAACAAAAATTTCTGGTTTGTGTCCGGTTTCCTCGGTTTTTGTGATTTCGCGCTTCATATATGTTTGTCGTTATTATTTACGTGGTCGGTTTGCAATGTTAAGTAATACTCACTAATATTGTCAAGTTTTACTAAACAAATAAATTTATGCTGACAAAGAATGTCGTAGGAAACCAAATTAAAGCGCTAAGGCTTGAAAAAGGGCTTTCTCAGGAAGAATTCGGGGCTCCCGTGGATTTGAGCCGTTCAGCCGTATCACAGATAGAAAGTGGCCAAATGTACCCTTCTCTGGAGTCGATTGATAAGATAGTTAATCATTACTCAACAAGTTGGGATCGCCTCACAGGCAACGCAAAACCCACTAAAACAGGAGGTTTAAAGGAAGTCCGGACTGTTGTAACTACTGTGGACAGTTCCGGAAAAGACAACATTGTATTGGTGCCAATCAAAGCCCAAGCCGGATACTTGGTAGGTGC
Organism: Flammeovirgaceae bacterium UBA5585; assembly: GCA_002425185.1. Lineage (GTDB taxonomy): Bacteria > Bacteroidota > Bacteroidia > Cytophagales > Cyclobacteriaceae > UBA2336. The sequence continues at coordinate 176,751 of DILT01000019.1, forward strand.
GCAGCAAGAAGAGTACATCGAGAGCCTTCCCGCTTTTTGGATTCCAGGCCTTGGTCATGGTTCCTTCCGAGCGTTTGAAGTTAGCGGTTACAGTATGCTTGCCGATAGAACTGGATTTTTTCCCGGAGATATTGTAGTTGGTGAATACGTAGAGAAACTCGAAGACATACGTGATGGTTTCGTTTACATCCTTGTGAACAATGCCCAGGAAGTTGATAATATCGTTTTGAAGCGTTGCCTTAATTACCTGGACAAAGGTGGAGTCATCATTTGCAAGTCTGATAACAAAGACCCTCAGTATCCAACTTTCCCGCTACCGGTTGAGAACATCAAAGAGGTTTGGAAATTCAAAATCAAACTCACTCGCCAGGCACCGGAACCTTCTGGATTGTACGAAAGGATCAATGCGCTGGAGGGAGATATGGTTTTACTGAAAGAGCGATTGAAAAAGTCCTTACCGAGTAAATGATCTAAGTCAATGACTTATTGATCTCGTCCATGTCGTTAGCTGTAAGATTAAGTTGCTTAGGTAATCCGAAGATTTGAAATATTTTTTTCACCTGATGAACGTGATAGAAGTGCCCTGTCTTTTTGCCAACCTCATGTTCCACTTTCTTGATCCAGTTCTGAAATGTTAACCAACTAACTCCGTACATCTGTGCGAGTTGTTTATGTGTAAGTGCCTTTAATAAGAAAACTTCCTCTTTCACTTGCTCCTCACCTTGCTTTCCCATCATAATTTGTTCTACGTTGAGAAGTAAATTTATAGGTTGAACAAAGTGTACTTAAATGGTTATGAACGATTATAAAACATTGTGAATGAATCTTAACGAATTTCTTCAAAAACAAATGAATGTGTAATCAATCAAATGGAGTTGAAAATAAGTTGAATTAGAGATGGAAAACGTTAAAGGGAGTTGAAAAAATTGTTTTTGTCTGAACCTTCCTGATCCGGATTTTACTATACAGTACCCCATCGTTAATATACCATAACTATTGAGTGTAGGCAAGGCCTACACTCAATGGAAAAACTTTAAGTCGCAAACTCTTTATACCTGGCTTTTTTTGCTTCATTTAACAGCCCGGTTTTTATCAAAACTCTGTCAACAAGCTGATATACTACAGGAACAACTACTAAAGTTAGAAACATGGAACTGGTTAAGCCGCCAATGATTGACCAGGCAAGGCCATTTTTCCAATCCGCTCCAGGTCCATTGGCCAATGCCACGGGCATCATCCCTGCCACCATTGCAATTGTTGTCATGAGGATTGGGCGAAGCCGCTCCTTTGTTGCTTCCAGCAACGCCTCTTCGGTGGTCATCCCTCTTTCTTTGAGGTGATTCGTAAAATCAACTACCAGGATCGCGTTTTTGGCCACCAACCCGATAAGCATAATAATACCAAGGAGAGTAAACAAGCTCAGGGTTTGGGCGGAGAGCGCCAATGCAACGAGGGCACCAATGATTGCCAATGGTATTGAGAATAATACAACAAATGGATAAACAAAGTTGTCATACAACGCAACCATTATGAGATACACTAATAAGATAGAAGTGATAAAGGCAAATCCTAACTGTCCAAAAGATTCCTCTTGTCTCTCCTGGTTTCCACCAAAAATCACGCTTACTCCAGCGGGTAAAGTCATACCATCAATGATTCCCTTTATTTCTGCCGCAACCGTTCCTGAAGGGCGTCCGAGTAATTGAGAATTAACATTGACAGAAGTTATCCGATTAAACCGTTCAAGTTTGGATGGCCCAAAACCTTCTTTTACTTCAGCAAACTGATCAAGCCTGACCTGTTTTCCGTATTTACTTAAAAATGTAAGTGCCCGCACATCCTCAATGCTTTTCCGGTTAAACTCGTCAAATAATATATTAATATCATACTCGTACTCGCCTTGTCTGAATTTTGCATCAGTATTGCCATTAAAAGCATATTGCATAGTAGCTCCTACGGTTTGAATATCCAATCCCAACTCGGCCATCTTTTGCCTGTCGGTGGTAACAACAACCTCAGGACTTCCCGACTCTACGGTAAGCTTTACTTCCTGTGTTCCCTCCACCTTCTTTACCTCCTGCATGAGTTTATCGGCAGTGAACATTACCGTGTCAAAAGTTGGGCCTGTAACGATAAGTTGAATAGGTGCCTGCTCGGCAGTACCCAGCATTGATATGGGTGTCGATTTTACTTTTACACCGGGAAATTTATCCATGATCTCGTTCTTTAAAAGAACGCCATATATATCTGAACTCTTTTCGCGTTGATCCTCCGGAACAAGTTTAACTGTAATTTCTGATTTGTAGGGTGTTCCAGTAGCGGATCCAAAGAAGCCACCTTCATTGGTCTGCCCGATAGTAGTGATAGTTGATACAACCTCTCTTTTGGAAGAAACAAACTCCTCAATTTTTCGCGACTGAATATTATTCTGATCAACCGATGTTCTCTTTGGATATTCTAGAACCAAGACGAATTCGCCACGATCTCCTTGGGCTATAAATTCTGTTCCGATAAAGCCTGCAACAATTAAACTAATCGATCCAAAAAAGAGCAGGCCAGCGATGCTAAGGGTGATAAATCTGTGTCTGAACGACCATCTCAATATGTTCTGCACCCAATGAATAAATCTGTCTAATGTTTCCTCAAATCGCAAAACAAATCTTCCGAAGAGTGTTTTATTGGTTAAGCGCTCTAATTTTCCAAATCTTGAATATAGAAAAGGAACCATTGTGAATGACACCAGTAATGACAGCAATGTTGAGATGACAATCACGATAGAAAACTGACGCATAATATTCGAAATGATACCGGTTGTCAGGGCAATGGGTAAAAACACCACAACAATTACCATTGTAATGGAGGTAACAGTGAAACCGATTTCCTTCACGCCATCATACGCGGCCTGAATTTTACTTTTACCCATCTCCATGTGGCGATAAATATTTTCGATTACCACAATGGCATCATCTACTAATATGCCAACCACCAACGAAAGACCAAGCAGTGACATCAGGTTAAGCGTAAATCCGAATAAAGACATACCGATAAAAGTGGCTATGAGGGAAAGAGGTATCGCTACCATAACAATGATTGAATTCCGGTAAGAATGGAGGAATAATAACATAATGCCTGCTACCAGGACGATGGCGAGAATAAGATCATGTATTACGGCATCGGCTGCTTCCAGTGTGTATTCGGTAGAGTCTCTGGCAACGGTAAACTTTAGATCAATATTAGAATACAAGTGTTCAAGTTTGGTCAGCTCCTTGTGTACCAATTCACTTACAGCTACTGCATTGGCATCCGTTTGCTTTTGAATGCTCAGCCCAATTGAGTTTAATAAATTGATGCGGTTGATGAGTTTGGCCTCCTTCTTAGTATCCTGAACTTCTGCTACCTCCTTTAAGTAAACAGGCCCTCCCTGGGGTGTTGAAGCAACCACCAGATTTTTTATTTCTTCCAATCTTTGGTATTTGCCGGCCAGCCTTATCAGGATTTGTTCTTCCTCGGACTTTATTTTACCGGTGGGAAAGTCAACGTTGGAATTTTTAATAAGTTGAACAAGTTGGGGAAGGGAGAGTTTATATGCCTCTAATTTATTTCTGTTGACATTTATGCGAATCTCTCGTTCTTCGCCACCAATTATATTCGTCTGCGCGACCCCAGGAATTTTTGCCAGGTTCGGCTGAAGACGTTGCGTAACCAAATCGTACAATTCAGTTGCGTTCATTTTAGCCGAAATGCCAAGATTAATAATCGGCAAATCATCGAATGAGAACTTTCCTAATGAAGGTGTTTTTACATCATCAGGAAGATTGGATAAAGTAGCGTTCACTTTTCGCTGAGCATCTTGCAATGCCAAATCAACATTTGCCTCATTCCGAAGTTCAATTACAATCACTGATAGCCCTTCATAAGAACTGGCAGTGATTTTATTCACATTCTCCATTGATGATATAGCATTTTCAATTTCCTTTGTTACGGAATTTTCCACTTCATTTGGCGAAGCCCCCGGATAGATTGCTGAAATTGTTAGGATAGGTGCACTGAATTTAGGCATCAATTCATAACCCAGTTTTTGATAGCTGTTAAGGCCCAGAAATGTTAATGTTATAAAAAGCACCAATATAAAAGATGGCCTTTTTATCGAAACTTCAGTTATTTTCATATCAGTGTTGTGCTAATTGACGTAAATTAATTTTTATTAAGGACTGTTACTTTGGCACCTTCAGTCAAGTTGATTTGACCACTGGTAACTACCTTCTCACCTTCGTTCATACCGTTAACTACCTCGACATTATTGGAGAAAAGCTTCCCGATCGTAATCGCCCTTAACATAACGGAGTCCCCGGAAACGACATACACTTGAGCATTTTCAATGCTCCCCAGGAGTGCAGCCCGTGGAATCACCAGGGAAGTTTCATCAGCAGGCAATTCAAATGTGGCACGACCAAACATTCCACCGCGAAGTGGTTTGTCTTTTACATTTGTGATTTGAAGTTCCACCGGAAAGTTCAGGTTGACATCAGCAGTCGCACCAACAAACTTTACACGGGCTTCGTAATTAACATCAGGATAAACATCTGCCGACACTTTAATTTGCCGGGCTTGGTTTACTCGTAACACTTGATTTTCTGTTACGTTCACAACCATTTTCATCTTCGTCAGGTCGACAATTTCAAACGCTTCTTTGCCAGAAGCAATGTACTGGCCATTTTCTATAAAGCGCTTATTCACATAACCGGCAAAGGGTGCGGTCAGGTATGAATCTTTCAATCTTTCTTTGGCGTTTATCAACCTTGCTTCTGCATTAGTGTAGTTCAAGTTGACCTCATCAAGCTGAGCCTGCGTAACTCCCCCTGTCTTTACCAGGTTCTCATAGCGCTCTTTATCGGTTTCTAACTTCTTAAGGTTTGCAGTTGCTGATTTGACATCCGCTTCAAGTGTTTCATATTCCATTCTTGCCAGTAATTGTCCCTGATGAACAAATTTTCCCTCGTCAACAGATATGTTCACTATCTTACCAGCCGCTTCCGTGGAAACAATGACTTGTCTGGATGGCGAAAAACTACCAGTAGCTATAAAACTGCCACCCAAGGCTTCACGTTTTGTTACGGCTACCTCTACTGGAATTGTTGCATTAACAATCTTTGCCAGTTCTGTTTTTTCCTTCATCTTCTCTTTGTTGTTCTTAAGCACATAAGCACTAATCAATACAAGTGCAATGATGACAACTATGGCTATTATTGTTTTTTTCATAATGATAATTCCTGAATTAGAATAGTTAGAATTTAGTTTAATAAAGATTTGATGTCACCGTTGGCTTTAAGCAGTTCTATTTCCGATTGTTTTACTTTTAACAGTGCCTCGATTAGTTGGCTTTGTGCCTGGATTCTGGCAGTTTCTGCCTGCAATAAATCGGTTAATGGACTGACTCCCTCGTTATAATTTTGCTCGGTTGCATCGTAAATGCTGTTGGCAAGCTGAACATTTTGACGTTGAGCCTGGAAATTTTTGTAATTCACTTCAAGAGACCTCGTAGCATTTTCACTGATGGCTGAAGATTGTTGCTTGACGAAAGCCAAATCTTTCTCAGTTTTAATTTGCCGGATACGGGATTGTTGCATTTGCGCAGGCTTTCGTAAACCATCAAAGATTGGGATGTTTAACCGCAAACCAATTGATGCGACATCAAACCAAAGCGGATTTGAATCACCTGATAGAAAAAAAGAATTAGTTTGGCCTTGATAAGTGTAACTGGCAAATGCTGACAGGGTGGGATAATAACCCGCTGAATAATTTTTGCGCTCCAGTTGATACAAGGAACGTTGGGTGGTTAATTGCTTATACTCAATCTTGTCTTCCCAAATGAATTCTGTATCTAATGTGCCCGGTGTGTAATTTAAGAATGCAGAGTCTAAGTCAGTGGGCAACTGGAAATCAATGTCGAATGCAACATCCTTGTTAAGGCCGATTAATAATTTTAACTGGCTTATCAGCACATTGTAAGTGTCCTGCATAGTGGCCAATTGAGTTTCGATATTGGTGAGGCTAACCCGTAACCTGTCGGCATCAAGCTTCCGTGCTAAGCCATTGTTAAAACGATCATTGGTAATAGCAAGGCTCTTTTGCAGTTCTTCCTGATTAGTCTCTAAAACAATTTGCTGTGTCTTCAAAGCGGCAACTCGATAAAATAGGGATGCCACCTGGTAGATGGTCTCTTCTTCAATGCGTTCACGGTTAAGCCTGTAATAATCTTCGCTTACTTTTGCAGCCTTGATACCTGTAAACAGACTTTGGTTGAATATCTGTTGATTAGCCTGCACATTTATCGATGCTGTATATTGAAGGCCGCCACGTAGTACAATGTAATCATCGGGGCCTGCATTCGGATCGCCCAATGCTGCCGGAAAAACGAATGCTTGCCGCAGCACATTATCAATCAGTTCCCCGGTTGCATTAATCTGGGGATAAGCGGTGGCTTTCACTTCCTTTGTTTTTTGCTTCCCCTCATCCTCATCCAGTTGAGCTTTGAGAATGGAAACATTCTCGGTCATGGCTTGTTGAAGGCACTGCCTGAGAGAATAGCGTTGAGCCTCTTGCGCAAAGAGCATTACAGGGAAGAGATTTAAAAGGATAAATACTAACTTTAGATTCTTCATACTTATTGATAAACTATTATTTAGTTGATGATTTAATCCAGATTTTGAAGCGTGTTTAACTTCAGATTCTTACTAACACGTCTCCCTTTTTCGGATGCAATCCCATTGACCAGACAATCAATCAAATTGATTGCTACCTCCTGTTTTGAATATTTTGCCTGTGGAAAAAGTTTTTCATTGCCAGACAACTTAACCACTTCAATAAAAAGTAAAACATAAAAATTCACATCGAGTGTTGAGTTGAGGTATTGTTTCCTGATTCCCTCAGTTACAATGTCTTTAATCTTGCTGGCCAGAAAATCATCTCTGAACTCCTGTAGAATTTGCCATTCATTCTCGTGATATTTTTGTAAATCATAAATCAATGAAGTGTTGGTTTCCCTTATCATGGATGTGATGCAGATGAAAATGTTTATTAACCGCTCAACCGGGTTGGTAGGCCTGTCAAAAATGGCCTCAACTAATCCTTCAAGTTTTTTTCGAAAGGCGGTGATAATCAGATGTACGATTTCATCTTTATCTGCAAATGATTCATAAATGGTTTTCTTTGACATGCTCAGGTGATGCGCAATATCATCCATAGAAATGCTTCTGGTGCCGTATTTTCTGAAAAGATTCTCGGCACAGGTAAGTATTTTTTCTCTATTTTCAGAATTGTACATAGCTATTTGAGTATAGAAGCAAATGCCTTTGAAACCATTTTGAACTATTAATCCAAACGTCAACCATGTCTGGTATTACGAGGCATTGTTCCATAGACGTAATCCCACAAAGGAGTAGAAACGCCAAAGACTGATTCACCATCCTTGTAATGGTGAATGCTGTGATTTACCCAAAGAGCCTTAAAAAAATTTCGAGGCGGCGGAAAGGCGTGAACGCTGTAATGAATACCAAGATAGACCGAATACCCCACTAAAAATCCCGGCAAAAATGCAAATACATAGTCACCCAGAACCAATCTTAAAACCAAAAGCAGAATTGTGGCAATGGTTACGCTTAGTATCGGAGGCATTGCCAGTCTGTCTTTATCTCTTGGATATTCATGGTGGACACCATGTATTGTATATTGAATCTTTGCTCTCAGCTTCGAATAAGTAGCCATGTGAAAGATATACCTGTGCGCATTGTATTCAACCCAAGTAAATACTAACCATCCTGCAAAGAAAAGAAGGGTAGCGATACCCCATGTCAGCGCTGTGTGGGTGAGACTCCAGTAAAATAGGGCTACCGAATATAAAACAAGTATTGAAGTTGGGACAGCAATATGCGTACGCGTCAATCGCTCAAGCACCGGGCTGTCAAACAGTTTTCTTGTTCCCGCATTCTTTGGCTTTACCTCCATCATTCTTTAACATTTATTTTAGTGAGTTTCCCTTCTATACGGTATGACGATAACCGGCAAAGTCGCGTGCCTTATCAAGTACTCCGCATTACTCCCCATAACCCAATGGGATAGTCCTGTCTTACCGTGTGTTCCAATCACCAGGTAAGAAATGTCAAGCCTTGCTGCCTGCTCGATTATTTCCTTTCTTGGATCTCCAATTCTGACCACAATCTCTTTGTCAACGTTCCCATACTTTTGCGTTTCCCTGGTGAGAAATTCGATTGCATACTGTCCAATTTCTTCCCAGTTGCAAACCTTAGGCAGCCCCGGAGCATAATTGGAATACTGCGATGTATTGTCCACCACATGAATAATCCAAACAGCTCCATTGAGTTGTCGCGCAAGCTTGATTCCTTCCTCAATCATGAGCAAAGAATTTTCACTCAAATCACTTGCAATCATGATTTTCATAAGTGTTCTAAACTTGTCGTCTAAAATTTTGACGGTGTAAAGTTAAAAGAATAATTTTACTTTTAACAAGATTGTTAAAACACTATGTTAAAATCAAAAAAACATTGAAATGAACACAGAAACAAGCATTTCTACGGAGGAAGCAATTTTGGTGGCCGCAAGAAAGGTGTTTGAATTGAAAGGATTCGATGGGGCCAGGATGCAGGAGATATCGGATCGTGCAGGGATCAACCGGGCATTGCTTCACTATTATTTCAGGTCGAAGGATAAAATGTTTGAGCGGATTTTCGATGAAGCACTCGAACGATTCATGCCCCTGTTATCTACATGGGATCAGGATCCGGATGAAAGTTGGGAATTGAAACTGAAAAGATTTGTCAGGACGTTCATTACTTTTCTCAAAGCGAATTCGATGTTATTCCTGCTGAGGGAAATCATTCGAAAACCTGACTTACTCACATCAAGAACCAAAAAGTACAGAAAGGGGCTCAACAAATTTGTGCTTTACTTCGAGAGATTAAAGCTGGAAGGACAGATTCGTTCTGATTTAGATTCGAGGCATATCTACATTATTATTTATTCACTTTGCTCCTTCCCGTTAATGAATGCTATTGTTTTTTCATATAGCCTGCGAATTTCAACAAAAGAGTATGATGAACTAATGGCTGGATACCCCGAAATAATCAGCAATTTATTGATCCAATTGCTGAAGCATCAAAATAACTGAACAAGCAATGAATGAATTGGAACTTTCGGATCGTGAGGACAATACCCCATTAACCACTGCGACCAGCCCTCACAAGCAACTGTCTCAAAACGGAGCCTATCACATTCATCGCAAACTTATGCTTTGGACGTATACCATAAGTTTTGTAGAGATAAGACCATCATTAATATCAAAGTCCGGAGCGCAAGGGTTGTTTCTTTCCGAGACAGTTAAACTTATCAATCCACATGCGGTATTAGAACGGGAATTTTGTCACATCCATCCCTACCCCGATGGTAGCTTACATTTGTTTCTTCCGATGACAGACGCTAAGGAAATTGTTGTAAAAGGATGGGGAGAATTCCATCCGTTGGCTTTTCTAAAAGAGATTCCATCAAACTTTATTATGCTTTACAGCCCGCGATCAGAGCGGGAACTGTCGTTGGTCAAAGAAATTATTTTACGATCGTATTCATTTGCAATTACATCAACTAATGGCAAGGAAAATACTCATGTCAATATTTGAATTTGATAGTAATCCATTAATTTTTCAATCCAGATTCTACGTCACAGGATTGTTCAACAATTACCTCCCTGCAATCTACAAGTTTCACAATATTCATCATACCCTTAATGTTGTTCAATTTTGCCATGAGCTTGGCGAATATTACCGGTTAACAAAAACTGATATGGAAAAGCTTCTGCTGGCAGCCTGGTTCCACGACACAGGATATTGTTTGAATATTGACGATCATGAAAGTGCAAGTGTGACCATCGTATCTACATTTCTTGATTCGCAAAACGTGACTGAAAATTACATGCCCTCAGTTGAAAATTTGATCCTCGCCACAAAAAGATTGCGAGAACCTGTAATGCTTGCGGAACAAATTATATGCGATGCCGATACTCAGCATCTTGGGGCAGATGATTATTTGAAATGGTCTGCGCTTCTCAAAGAAGAGTTTGAACTTAAAAATTGCCAGGAACTTTCTGATAAGGAATGGAGCTACAAGAATATTTGTTTTTTTAATTCTCATCGCTATTTCACAGACTATGCACAAAGAATGTGGGGAGGGCAAAAATTAAAAAATCTCAACCAACTTAAAGCAGGAAAGTGATTGAATAAATAAGTTGCAGGGGTTAATTGCTTAATGCTCGAAAGTTTTCCGGAACCTTCCCCTTCTTTCCGATAAAACTTTTTCGATGCTGCAAACCCCATTCAACCATTACTTCCAAAACAGTTTTCAGTGAATTTCCAGATTTGGTCAATTCATACTCTACCGTTACAGGAATGGAATCATAAACTGTGCGGGTTACAATTCCGTTGACTTCTAAATCCTTCAATTCTTTGGAAAGCATACGAGGTGTGATTTTTGGGATTTCCCTTTCCAATTCCTTGAAACGCTTCTTGCCATAGAGCAGCGAACCTATTATCGGAAGTTTCCATTTACCGTTCAACACATTCATTGTGTCGTTTACGGCTAACACAAACTCTCCTGAACAATTCTTTACCTGCTCTAATTTTGATAATCTGCTCATGTCCTTGTATTTTCTATTACTATACAAGAGTATAGCACTATACTCTTGTATAGCGGTTACTAAAGTATAGCAAAGGTAAGTATCTTTGTTCAATACCAAATAAACTTAAAAAAAATAAACTATGAACAAAGTATTGATAACCGGAGCTACGGGTCACTTAGGCACCGCAACAATTGATTTCCTCTTGGCTAAACATAAAACAGACAACATTATCGCATTAGCCCGTAACGAAGACAAAGCAGCGTCCCTCAAATCAAAAGGCATAGAAGTAAAAATCGGGAATTATGACGATTATACCTCATTATTGCAAGCCACAAAAGATGTGAAAACCATGTTACTCATTTCTTCCAGCGAAATGACCAAAAGCCGTGCAATTCATCATATCAATGCAATTAAAGCAGCTAAAGAAAATGGTATAAAGCACATTATATATACGGGATTCATTCGCACCCATGACGACCCAACCTCTCCGCTTTGGTTTATTGCCAAAGACCACGTGGAAACTGAGAAATACCTGAAAGAATCCGGCATAAACTATACTCTTTTTGAAAATGGATTTTATATGGACATGTTGATGGACTTCGTAGGAAAGAATATTGTAGACACAAAAACAATTTTTGTTCCAGCCGGTAATGGTAAAATCAATTTTGTCCTACGGGACGAAATTGCAGAAGCCCTGGCCAATGTGCTAACCACAATTGGACATGAAAACAAAACCTATAATATTGGCATGGAGCAACCCGTTTCGTTTGATGAAATTGCCGGTTACATTACTGACATCACCGGGGTTTCAATCAGTTATGTTTCACCCGAACCAGATGTATATATCCAAACGCTTTTAAAGTATGGTGTTCCGGAAATGTATGCCCGTATGTTTTCGGCTTTTGCAGTGGCTTTTGCTGCAAACACGATGAACGTGCCCACTACCGATTTGACAAAACTTCTTGGGAGAAAACCAACTTCGGTGGATCAATTCTTAAATTCTTTTTTCAACAATAAATAAAAAAATATGACTTCAACAAATAAGAGTAAAGCACTCAACATCTCTTTGTGGGTTGCACAGGTATTATTAGCACTTATGTTTTTCATGACAGGCACAATGAAAACGACCCAACCCATTGAAGAACTTGCAAAATCAATGTCGTGGGTAAATGATTTTTCTCCTGGAATGGTCAGGTTTATAGGTGCATCGGAGTTGTTGGGAGGCATCGGGCTTTTGCTGCCTTCGTTGTTGCGTATCAGACCATTCCTTACGCCATTGGCGGCATTAGGACTTTTTATAGTTATGTCACTTGCTTTTATATATCATGTATCCAAAGGCGAATACGAGTTATTACCCATTAATTCGATTTTAGGAACAATTGCACTTTTTATAGTATGGGGCAGGTATAAGAAGGTGCCAATTCAACCCAAGTCATAATTAATTTTAATAGAGCGCAACCAATTTATTAAGTCATTATTAGCTCTAACCGCTATGGGAACATTGAGTAGTTTTAAAAATTTTACTGATGCACTTCCTACCCAAAGTAGGAAAATGCCCGTATTGTTTACATCTCACGGCAACCCGATGGATATTCCTGTCTCCAGAAATGAAAGAGCATTTTGGCAAAAGTTGTTTGAAGTAGGACAAGACTTGCAAAAAAATTATGACGTAAAAGCTGCGTTAGTTGTGTCGGCTCATTGGTGCACAAAAGGAACATTCGTAAACATATCGCCCGAACAAAAACAGATTTATGATTATTATGGTTTTCCTGATGAATACTACCAGGTATATTACAAAGCTAACGGTTCGCCAAATGTTGCCCGCGAAGTAAAGAAATTAGTCCCATCTATTTCCGAAACAACCGATTGGGGATTAGACCACGGTGCATGGCCTATGCTTATGCACTTATTTCCTGAAGCTAACATTCCTGTCTTTCAATTGAGCATTGATTATTATGCCAGACCTGAATATCATTATGAATTAGGCAAACAACTAAAATCATTGCGCAATAAAGGTGTATTGATTATTGGCAGCGGAGCACTCATCCATAACTTGCCATTGGCCGGACAAAAAATGCGTTACAATGATATGACCCCTTATGGTTGGGAAGTAGAATATGACGCATGGATTAAGCAACAACTTGATGCCCGAAACTTTCCCAATATTATTAGCTATGCAAGCAGCCATATGTTGGGAAAGTTAGCTGCACCCACCCCTGACCATTTCGTGCCGGTGTTATACAGTTTAGGACTTATGGAAAGTAGTGATGAAATAAAATATTTCTATGAAGCAGAACCAACCATTCCTGCTTTTAGTGAGAGAAGTTTCATAATTGGATAACACATTTTCAAAGTTCGAATTGTTGGATATATGAATTAACGAACTCTTACCAAAGATTAGGACGATGGAAACATTACAACAAAAGATTCTTCGATTTTTTTATCCGGTTGTCCGCAAACTTGGAAGAATCAGCAAAAACGGAACAATATTGCACAACGAAAAAAGCATGGAACCGCCAAAATCGTTCTATGAACTGAAAGCCACTCTGAATAATGGACAAGAGGCTGACTTCTCAGATTTTAAAGGAAAGAAAGTTCTGGTGGTGAATACGGCTTCAAACTGCGGTTATACCGGGCAGTATGCCGAGTTACAATCGTTACACGAAAAATTGGGTAAAAAATTGGCGATACTGGCGTTTCCGGCAAATGACTTCGCGGAACAGGAAAAAGGTGATGACAAAGATATTTCACAATTCTGCCAGGTAAATTACGGTGTAACATTTCCAATTGCAAAAAAGGGGGTTGTGGTAAAAAACGAGCAACAACAACCCATTTTCAAATGGCTTACCGATAGTAAAGAAAACGGCTGGAATGGCCATGCACCGGATTGGAATTTCAGCAAATATCTAATTGACGAGCATGGAAAACTCACTCATTATTTCGGGCCAAGTGTTTCACCGTTGAGCAAGGAGTTTCTAAAAGCAGTACAGTAGCGGTTGCCTCGAATACTCTTCCCCGCACATTATTAAGCCACACGGAAAAGGGGCTAATTCCCTCTGCAAATTCAGATTCAAAAAAATTCGGGAAGATTTGTATAAGCAAAATGCTACTTTTAGATTTGTCGACTAAAATACATTGTTAGTCGAATAGTTTAATTATGGAAAAGGACGAAATCATAATTCAGGAGATAATAAACGGGGCTAAAAAGCTAATGCAACAATATGGTTTAAAGAAAACCACAATGGAAGATATTGCCCAAACAGCAGGCAAAAGCAAAAGCACGTTGTACTATTACTTTAAAGACAAAGAAGAAATATTCGACAAGGTTATCAACCTTGAAATAGACGAGTTTTTTCAAACTGTTAAAACCTCCGTTAATAAGCAGGCAGACGCAATCAGTATGCTTAAGGCATACATTGTAACGAAAGTCAAAATATTAAGAGATAAAACTAACCTGTACAGTATAGCTATTAAAAATGACTTACAGGGAAGAGTTAATAAAGGGTTTACCAACCTGCGAAACAGATACGACAATGAGGAAAAACTACTAATAAGTTCTATTCTGACAAAAGGTGTTGAGAGCAAATTGTTTACAAATGAAATAAAAAATGAGATAGACACGTTAAGCGAACTTTTAGTAAGCTGCATCAGAGGGATAGAAATGGACATCATTGCCCATAACAAGAACAAGGCACTGGCAGACAAAGCAGATTTGCTGGTTGAAATCCTTATCAAGGGCATTGGCAGGTAGTCTGAGAAAAAATGCTTTTCCGCGAAGCATTTTTTTACAACATAATTTCGACCAATAAACCTTTTTAGTCTAATAGTAAAAAAAGAAGATAATGAACACTTTAAATCATCTAACAATAGCAGGAATGCTTGTATTGGCAAGTTGTACCCATAGTGAAAAAACTACATCAGTAGCCGATAGCAATGGGAAAGTAAATGTTGAAACAGAACAAGGAACAATTTACTCAGGGCTTGTTCAATCGAACTATTCTGGTGTGGTCGAAGCACAAAAAACAACGGCTTTAAGCTTTGCTACAATGGGAACAGTAACTGAAATTTTTGTAGAGGAAGGACAGGAGGTACGCAAAGGACAAGTGCTGGCGAAAGTTGATGCTTCCACGGCTCAAAATGCTTATCAGGCAGCTTTGGCAAAACAACAACAGGCGGAAGATGCTTACAACAGGTTAAAGCCGATGAAAGAAAATGGTACACTCCCCGAAATAAAATGGGTAGAAGTAGAGACCGGTGTAACGCAGGCAAAAGTAGCCGTAGCTATCGCTCAAAAAAATGTAAATGATGCAAACCTGTATGCACCTGCGAGCGGTGTTATTGGCAAAAAATACGTGCAGCCGGGGATGAATGTTGTGCCTACAACAACAGCCATCGAGTTGCTAAACATACAAACGGTTTATGTTAAAATACCTGTTTCGGAAAATGAAATAAGTCTTTTTAAGAAAGGTGAATCTGCTAATGTAAGCATCACTGCACTTAATAAAAGTGTGGCGGGAATGGTAAAAGAAATTGGTGTTTCGGCCAATATCCTATCACATACCTATCCCGTAAAAATAGAGGTTCAAAACACCGAAGGCGATATAAAACCTGGAATGATTTGCTCTGTCGAAGCTAAGCTAAAAGATAACCGTTCAGGATTACTGGTTTCCAATAAAGCCCTTCAAAAAGATACCAATGGAGAGCAGTTTATTTACATCGAAAAAAACGGACAAGCCGAAAAAATATCAGTGCAAACTATCGCTTTGATAGACAACAAGGTTTTGATACGGGGCGATATACCTCAAAACGCTAACATAATTATATCCGGTCAACAAAAATTAAGCAGCGGCAAATCGGTTAAAATCATCAACTAATAATGGTAAAGAAAACTTCTAATATCATAGAGTTGGCTATGAAGCATAAGCAAATAGCCATCATCCTCACAGGTATTCTGGTAGTATTGGGTATATTCTCACTAATAGTGATGCCAAGAAATGAATTTCCTGAATTCACCATCCGTCAGGGTTTAATTATTGGTGTATATCCGGGAGCAAATTCTGAGCAGGTGGAAGATCAACTTGCTACCAAAGTAGAGAGTTTTTTGTACGGATTTCAGGAAGTTAATCGTGAAAAAACATACTCCATTTCAAAGGAAGGAATGTTAATTGTTTTTGTTGAAGTCAACAATAATGTAAAGGATCCTGATGCTTTTTGGGATAAAATAAAATTCGGACTTAATGAACTTAAACTACAATTACCGCCACAGGTTGTAGCCTTAATTGCAAACAACGACTTTGGAAACACCTCAGCCATATTGCTTACCGTGCGATCGGATAACAAAACCTACAAAGAACTTGATCGTGAATTGAAAGTAATTGAAACCGAGTTGCGTAAAATAAAAGCGGTTTCAAAAGTTAATCGCTTCGGATTAGTTCAGGAACAAATTACCATCTATCCCGACAATGACAAGCTGGCTTACTATGGCGTAAAGCCATTGAGTGTGCTGGCAGCAGCGCAATTGGAAGGTGCTGTTTATTACGGAGGTGAATTGGACAACGGGGAACTCATAGCTCCTATACACGTGCCCACCACTTACAACACAGAAGAAGACATTAAAAACCAGATTGTTTATACCGATCCGCTTGGCAACATTATTCGAGTTAAAGATATAGCCAGAGTGGTAAGAGAATATCCAAAGCCTGACTCCTATATTAAGAACAACGGGGCAAACAGTTTGCTGATTTCTTTGGAGATGCAACCTGGAAATAACATTGTTGCCTTTGGCAAAGAAGTGGACGCAACCCTGGAAATACTTAAAAGAAAAATTTCTCCGGATGTTCAGATGGCAAAAATTGCTGATATGCCGCAAGCCGTAGCGTACTCCATCACCCACTTCCTGAAAGAATTTTTCATTGCCATTATAGCAGTAATCATTGTTACTATGCTTTTACTGCCTTTCCGGGTGGCAGCCGTTGCAGGCGCTACTATTCCGATTTCAATTTTTATCACGCTTGGTATTTTGTATGGATTGGGTGTAGAACTACATACCGTATCGCTGGCAGCGTTGATTGTGGTATTGGGAATGGTCGTTGACAATGCCATTGTTGTATTAGACGGACATATAGAAAAATTAGATCACCATAATACCCCCTGGAACGCAGCATGGAAAAGTGCGCAGGAACTTTTTGTTCCGGTATTTACGGCAACTATGGCTATTATCGCTACTTATGTTCCATTGGTATTTTTTCTGGAGGGAATGGTATTTGATTTTGTAGGCTCTTTACCAGTAACCATTGCAGTTGCATTAATTACTTCATTATTAGTTGCCGTACTCCTTGTGCCTTATCTCAGTTATATCTTTATAAGGCATGGAATTAAAAAGGATAATAAAAATCAAGGACGTAAATCCTTGTTGGATTGGGCGCAGGAAATCTATGACTCTTCTTTAGAAAAAGCATTTCGTTTCCCAAAAACTACAATGTTGGCCGGTGCATTGTCTGTCATTTTGGGTGTAGTAATCTTTGCGCTTCTTCCGCGCCAGCTTTTTCCGAAAGTGGAAAGAAACCAGTTTGCAGTAGAAATATATTTACCTGAAGGCAGCACACTTGAACAAACCGCCTTTGTCTCTGACAGTTTGGAACAGATGCTCCTGAGGGACAAGCGCGTGATGAATGTGGCAGCATTTATTGGTACAAGTTCACCACGCTTTCACACCACCTACGCACCCAATTTTCCTTCAAGAAATTATGCCCAGTTAGTCGTCAACACTCAAACCCAAGATGACGCTGTTGCCCTTTTAGGCGAATATGAAGCAAAGTATAGAGACCTTTTTCCCAATGCGTATGTGCGAATGAAGCAGTTAGATATGCTCAGTACCACGGCCCCCATTGAAGTGCGTATTGGCGGAGACAACAAGGATACTATCAAAGCACTGGCTGAACAAGTGAAGGCTCTAATGGAAGAAAACGAAAACATAATCTGGGCAAGAACCGATTATCTGAATCCCCGACAGGGTATAAGCGTTCAGGTAAATGACGAAACAGCCAACCGTTTAGGATTAACGAAAGGCGTAGTGGCAACTTCACTGGCTGCGGCTATGTCAGGAATACCAATTGGTACGGTATGGGAAAGTGATTATCCGGTTGCCATAAAGCTGATGAACGAACCGCACCAAAAAAACAGCTTTGATGATATAGCCAATCAAAATGTAACATCCCTGTTAACAACGGCAACAGTTCCGGTAAGACAGGTAGTATCGAAAATTAGTAACGACTGGAGTGAAGGACAAATTATTCGCAGAAATGGAACTAAGACCATCACCGTTCGTGCCGATGTAAAACGGGATGCACTACCCTACAAAGTGCTATCGGACTTAAAGAGTGAAATCAAAAAGTTACCTAAATCAGAACAAGTTTCTTTAACCTATGGTGGAGAAGAGGAAAGCGAAGTTGAAAACTATATACCGTTAGGCAAAGCGTTATTTGCGGGCGTGGTGCTTATTTTTTTAATCCTCCTTTTTCAATTTAAAAAAACACGGCTGGTCATACTGGTAATGATGACGATGCCCTTAAGCATCATTGGTGCAGCAATTGGCTTATTGATTACGGGTTACCCATTTGGCTTGACAACTTTCCTGGGCATCATGAGCCTTATGGGTATTGTCGTCCGTAATGGTATTATCCTGATTGACTATGCAGAAGAACTGAGAACAAAAAATGGAATGACACTCCTTAATGCTGCCATTGCAGCAGGCAAACGCAGAATGCGTCCAATATTTCTAACTTCCTCAGCAGCAGCCGTTGGTGTTGTGCCAATGATATTAAGCGGCTCCTCTCTGTGGGGACCACTTGGTTCAGTAATATGTTTTGGACTATTGGTATCGATGATACTCACACTGTACGTAGTTCCAATAATGTATAATCAATTACTTAAAAAGGATTTGGACTTAGCGTTAAATGGTAATGATTGATAAAATAGGCGTTACACTTTCCGGTGGAGGTGTCCGAGGAGTGGCACACCTTGGTGTATTACAGTATCTGTCAGAAATGGGTATTCATCCAGATGAAATATCAGGAGCAAGTGCGGGAGCCTTGGTGGGTGCTTTTATTGCTGAAGGTTATGCACCGGAAGAGATACTGCAATTGAGCAAAAAAGAGAAATTTTTTAGTTACTCAGATATTTTTCCAAAAAATAGTGGTCTTTTCAGTACTGTTATTTTTGAAAGGATTATCAGAAAATACATTCCCCATGATAGCTTTGAAGGGCTTAAAAGACCCTTATACGTATCGGTTACCGACCTGACCAATGCAAGGTCAATTATTTTTAATGAAGGATGTTTATCACTCGCAGTAAAAGCTTCGTGCTGCTTTCCGTTGGTGTTTCAACCAGTGCTCTATAATGATGACACCTATTTATGTGATGGGGGCATACTCAATAATTTTCCTGTAGAACAGGTTAGGAATTCATGCAATAAAGTGATTGGCATTAATGTAAACCCGGTTAATAAACACAATGGAAATTTATCTTATAAAGATATTGTGAGACGAATTATCCGAATTACAACATCCAGAATATCTGCATTTCCTAAATCCACCTGTGACATTTATTTGGAACCGAGTGAACTCAATGATTATGGAACGTTCGACACAAATAGGATAGATGAATTATTCCAGTTAGGGTACGATTACGCTTCAAAATTCGAAAGTGAATTTACAAAACTTAAAAAAGATGACTAACACATTAAAAAATATAGCATTGCTGCTCCTTGCATTTTTTATGTCACCAGGAGCGTTCGCTCAAAACAACCTAACCCTGGAGCAAAGTAAAACCCTTGCGCTGAAAAACAACAAAGTTTTACAAAACAGTTTGTTGGAGATGGAGGCCGCCCAACAAGTGAAGAAAAATGCTTTTACTAATTACTTCCCAAAAGTAAGTGCTAATGTGATTAGCTTTTATGCCATTGACCCATTGATTGAATTTAACGTGCCGGGTGGAAACCTGCCAGTATATGATGGTAATCCTGCCAATTTACCTACAGCTACCCAGTTTGCTTATTTTCCAGGCATGGGATTAAGCATGTTTCAGCGTTCTGCAATAGGCGTTCTGAATATTGCACAACCCATTTATGCAGGCGGAAAAATAAATACAGGCAACAAATTGGCAGCTCTTAATGTGGATGTGAAAGAAAAGCAACAGCAGTTAACCGAAAATGAAATCTTACTTAAAACAGAGCAACAATATTGGCAGCTGATTTCCCTTCAGGAAAAGCAAAGAACATTGGAAAAATACGAACTGTTATTAAGGGACATTCGCAAACAAGTTGATGACGCATTCAAGGCAGGATTAATTATTAAAAACGATGTGCTGAAAGTACAAATTAAACAAAGCGAATTGGAAGCGAACAAAAGCAAATTACTAAATGGTAAGAAGCTGGCAACTATGCAATTCTGTCAAACGATTGGAATGCCTTTTGACAGCACATTGTTATTGCAGGAAGTGATTGATGTAGGCCAAAATCCAATCGAGTATTATACCGATAATCAAACAGCAATAAATAATCGGACAGAATATCAACTGTTAGAAAAATCTGTTGAGGCCGCACAGTTGCAAACTAAGATGAAGACTGGTGATTATACTCCCACCCTTGCGGTTGGCTTGGCAGGTTATCACATGAACATGTTAGAAAGTGGTGTAAAAAATACTACGAAT
Source organism: Flammeovirgaceae bacterium UBA5585 (assembly GCA_002425185.1). GTDB lineage: Bacteria > Bacteroidota > Bacteroidia > Cytophagales > Cyclobacteriaceae > UBA2336. Next base: position 197,143 of record DILT01000019.1, read on the forward strand.
GGATTGGCCTATGTTTCGGTTTCAATTCCAATATCGGATTGGTGGGGAGGAAGTTATTCCATTAAAGAACAAAACATTAAGCAGCGAATTGCAGAAAATAATTTTGAAGAGAACAAAGGCTTACTAAACCTTCAAATGGAAAAAGCCTGGACAGACGTAAACGAAGCATGGAAGCAAATAGCGATTATGCAAGAGACAACTACTCAAGCCGAAGAAAATCTAATGGTAAGCCAGACAGGCTATCAGAGTGGTGTGGTGACCTTATCGGACTTACTGGAAGCACAAGCCTTAGTTCAGGAAACTACTGACAAGCTTTCGGATGCAAAGATGAATTATCGCATTGCAATTACATCTTATTTACAAGTAACAGGAAGGCATTCTCATAAATAAGATGAAGTCGCAAACTTCAGGATAAATAGATTAATGTAGAACTAAATCTAAATGTCATGAAACAAATTAAAGTGAATGTTTATCCAGAAACAGAATCTCCCAAATTATTCAAGAACAAGTTTTTGGAGTTACTTACCAAAACACATCCCGTGGTAATTGACGGAATGTACGTTGTGTTTTCTTATTTTTCAATTTCTCACTTTTATAACACATATCATCCTTCTGTCTGGTTGGTGGTTGGATTATTTTTAGCGGGGTTTTTCTCTTGGTCTCTTGCGGAATATTTGATGCATCGGTTTTTATACCACAAAATAGAAGATGCAACGTATGACACGGGTTTTCAATACATATTTCATGGCATTCATCATGAATACCCGAATGATAAAACACGCCTTGTTTTGCCCGTAATTCCTTCGCTCCTGATAGCATCTATCTTTTTCGGCATATTCTATCTTGCAATGGGCAAATTTGCCTTTGCTTTTAGTCCGGGTTTTGTAGTAGGCTACTGCGCCTATATGACGGTTCATTATACAATTCATAAGGTACCCTCTCCAAAACGCTTTAATTTTTGGTGGAGATTTCATAGCATTCATCATTACCAGCAACACGACCGTGCATTTGGTGTTACTTCACCGATTTGGGATATGGTCTTCGGGACTATGCCGGAAAAGAACAGAAAAACTGTTAACATTAGTTACAAGAAACGGCATTCCGAACCAAATGGATAACGGAACATAAAATCAAACAGAATGCGCTGTCTGTTCCACACGGAACATTCCTTCAAATTCATTTACAATCGTTCACAGCCCTTTACATTCCTTCATAAAGTTAAACACTCTTTCACTACCGTTAACAATCGTTAACCTACGCTTTCGGGTCGCTGCATCTTTGACCCATGAACACAGCGATAAATTCAAATCACGGGTCGGGCAATTGGATTGCCTTCCTTTTCGGAGCAGCCTTTAATCTGTTGGGAAATGTGAACCTGTTGTTCCTGCTGGACTATGCACTGCAAGCAGTGGTGGGTGGTATTATCTGCCTTGCTTTCAAAATCCTCGGAGACGTGCTCAGTCCGTTGTGGGAAAAACACAAAGAGCGCGTGAAGAAATTCACGAAGGTGGGGCTGCCTGTGCTAAAGCTCCGGCAATTTAAAAGGGCCCGGAGAATGAAAAGAAGGAAGGCCACATCTAACGGAGAGAAGGCGCAATGATCAGGAGTAGCCACATATTGATCGGTGCCGGTGCGGTAGCAGCCCTCTATTTCGGGGGCAGCTATCTGCTCAAGCTGAACAGGTTATCCAGTGAGCTGGAGTCTGAAACAAAAGTTTCCATTCACAAAGTTGACCTGAACGGCATCGAGCTGACGATCAATGTGAAGCTCAAGAACCCAAGCGGTGGGAGCATCCAGGTAAAGCATCCCTTTGTGAAGATGGTGTATGGTGAAAAGACCATTGCCTCATCACAGGTGAAAGATGCAAACATCACCGTACCAAAATTCAGTGAAGTGAACCTGGAGCCCATCCGTATCAGGCTTGCGTTCTTGAGCCTGGCTACAACGGTTCCTACTCTGATAAAAGAGTATCGCGAAACCGGCAAACTGAACCTGGTGGTGCATACGATAACCACCATTAACAACAGCCTGCCTTACACAAAAACAGACAACATCACATTGGGTGGCGGAATGCCTGCTTGAAAAGACAGGCAAGGAAAGAAGATGACGAAAGACGGAGGCGTATGGTAGCGGAGAAGAAGAGGCGGTTGAAGGATGGAGGGGAGTTCGATCATCTCTTTCCACCCCCAAGTGAAACAGACACTACGATAAAAAAGAGTGCGGATGTAGAAGATACAATGAAACTCATTCGCAAAACATTGCCGGAGGTGCAATGGCACACGGACAAGATTGCAAGGGCTCTGAAAGGCCGGACACTGGAAGAAACTTGCTCCAACATCTGGCACTTCGTGTATGAGCACATACAATACCGGAGAGACAAGGAAGGAGTAGAACAGGTACGCAGTCCGCGAAGGACATGGTGGGACAGAAAAGAGGGAGTTGATTGCGATTGCTATACCGTATTCATTCTCTCCATCCTTCGCTCTCTGAAAATTGATTGCCTGGCGCGGATAACAAAGTATCCGAAGAAGTTTCCGGAAGTACCACGATGGCAGCATGTGTACCCAATCGTACCGAAGCCTGGTCACCTGGAAGATTACCTAGATGACCGCGACTGGTACATCGTGATTGATTGTGTGAAGGACGCATTTGATGATGAGCAACCTTATTTGGAATGTAAAGACTACGATATGAGACTGGATTATTTAGACGGATTTGATTCCGGAGGGCAAGGTGGAGAGGAAGTGAGTGACGAGACCATTGAATTCAAAGATTATGACAATGTTGACCTCTCCGACATCGCATCGGTTTATTACGATGACGAGGAGATGGGTAACATCTTCAAGAAAGTTGGGAAGGCCGTAAAGAAGACGGTGAAGAAAGTTGGCGATAAAATTGGTGACGGCATTCGCTTCATCAACCGCTATATCAACCCGGCTACATTACTGTTGAGGAATGGCTTTCTATTGGCTATGAAGATCAACCTCATGAATGTTGCGGGGAGACTTCGATATGCGTACCTCACCGATTCTCAGGCACAATCGCTTGGAATCAATCTGAATGAGTTGAAAAAACTCCGCTCTGTGAAAGATCGGGCGGAAACAGTTTACTGGCAAGCCGGTGGAAAGAAGGAGAACCTCAAGAAAGCTATTCTCAAGGGCAAAGGGAACTCCGATAAAAAAGTGCCCTTGAGCGGACTTGCCGGATTGGATAACGTCTATGCTGATGAAGATGAATACAACATCATACACACTGATGACCTGGAGGGGTTAGGGGAGATTGCAAGCGGTACAGCCATCGCAGCGGCATCATCAGCGGTAGCGGCTATATCTGGTGCACTCAAGCAGATCAAAGGGCTATTCTCTAAGGGAGGTACAGATGAACAGGTTTTTCAAAGTGAGACTTACAATGCCGGTACGGCTACGAACGCTCCATCGGTGATCCCGGAAGATGAGGATGCTTTCTTTGATGAGCCCAAGTCTGCGCCAATAACACAGCAAGCTTCATCGCTCATCTCCAAACTTAGCACAGCGGCCAAGTCTGGTCAAAATATAATCGCAGCCACTAAATCATTAACCCAAACAACACCAAAGACGAATGAGACGACACAGAGTTCTACCGCTCCTGTTCAAACTACTCAGTCTGTATTACCAGGTCAACCTGCCGCCAATGCATCTATGCTGGTACCAGGTGAGGCTGCAACAACAAGTGTTGCTGTGCAAAGTCAGGATGATAATGCTAAGAAAGAAGGTTTTCTTCAGAAGACTACGGCATGGGTGAAAGAGAATCCGGGTAAGTCACTCCTGGTTGCCGGTGGAATTATCACAGGCAGTTACCTGCTAATGAATGCCATGCGCGGTGGCTCTCGTACGAATGGTCTGGAAGGATTACCAAAAAAATCAAAACGGAAAAAACGAAAACGCTATTCAAACAATAGCCGGAAAAATAAAGTAAAACCTCAAAATCTATTATAACATGGCACGGGGCAAAAGGAGAAGAAAGAATAAGAAACAAAAACAATCAGGTGCGCTCTTCGGAACATCACAAGTGATGGAACATCCGGTAGCGCAAACAGTGACCAAAGGCGGGCTGATGCTGCTCACCGCAATTGCAGCCGGAGGTGCCGGTGCCGCACTTGGCAAGCACTCGCTGCTGGCAGGCATACCGGTAACGTTAGTGGGATTTCATAAGAAGAATCCCTACATCATCGCAGCTGGTTTAGGGCTCACGCTGAGTAACGGCTTCCAGAACCAAAACAAAACGGTGCAAGGTGTTGATGGCTTTGACATGAAGCAAATTGCAGAACAAGCTAAAGATCGTGTTGGAACATTCTTCAAGAATTTCTCGGAGAAGCTCTACATCGGTAAGGCAGAACCGACACCCACTGCCGGACTGGAAGGTGGCAATAACGAAGAACAAGTGACCTACTTCGTGAACCCTTACAACGAAGCGAAGGAACTGGATATGTCAGCCATAGACAGGATACAGGAACAGATTGCCAACATGAGCAGCATGAACGCAGTCGAGGAAATTGAACGTGAGTTTTAACGAATAACTATTAAACATAAGAAGATATGCTGGGAGCATTAGGACAAATCATGGAGAGTGAGTACACAAATCCGACCGAGTTGTTGGGTTTGAACGGAGAAGTAGATACCGAACTATTGGGGTATCTGAATGCGCTGAATCCCGTACAACGGGCGAAGGCGATGAGCAAGATCACCAAGCGACATATCCCCTCACAGGGATCGCGTGCAGAGTTTGAGAAGTTCTTTGTTGAACTGCCCAAACACATCAAGGAGCAACTGCTCCAGGGCAAGCTGCGCCTGGCAGACCACCTGATCTATACGATCAAGCCGGTGAAAGGCGCCAAGACCATCAAGATGTTCGAAAGTCAGGACGTGAAGGAAGTGAACCTGCGTAACATCAGCAATGCCAAGCTTCCCAAGAACATGGCGTTGCTTGTTTCGGGAATCTATCTCCTGCATGGTGTAGCCGATTCGCTGGACATTGACGACATCAAGACAGCGAAATTCGAGACCATCGAGAATGTTGGCGCATTGGCAAACGGAGAATTCAAGTTGAAAGCCAACAAGAAGCAGCTTGTGAGCGATACGTCCAACCGGAAGTTTGTAACCACACAGTTTGATATGGTTCCGAAAGGATTCTACAAGCTGTCGAATCCGCGACTCATCCATGATGATGTGGACATTGAATTTGAAATCGAGTTGGGTACCATCAAAGGGCTTGATGCCAACTCGGTGATCTATGTAGGACTTGAAGGCACAGCAACTATTCCTTAGTCATGGAGAAGCGGTGGGTGGATAAGATCTACACATTTCTTGTGGATGCTGAAGGTCAACCGGTGAGCAAGAAGTTTGATTTGGACAAGAACGTGAAAGTGGTGCATGGCATTGTGATGAGTTCAGACAAACCGAACCTCTTGTTCTACCGGGGCTCTCAGCGCATCGAGCTGAGCGGTGAAGAACTTTATCCGGAAGATTTCGAAAGCAAGATGTTCATGAGCGGGTTGGCCGTGCCTCCCGATCAGAAATACAAATCGCTTGGGAATGGTGTGGTGGCTGGAAACGGTGAACTGAAAATCCAGTTCAAGGACACACACAATCCGAATGCAGCTTTCTCGGCTTACAAAGTGATTATCGGTCTGCTCTGTGAAATGAAATAAACAGGTAAGCATGATAGTCACCAGGACAAAACGGAAGATCATCGTAACGAAGCTGGAGGTAAACAAGCTTGAAAGGTTTAAGCCTGTCGAGATACACCTTCCGGCCAATGTGAAAAAAGTAACAGGAATCTTAGTAACCGCATCAGCAACATGGCACTTGGAACCGTAAGCTTTCAGTCGAACGATAAGATGGACGTGTTTCACGTAGCCCTGGTGAAGGAAGCGGGTATCGAGCCATCCGATGAAGCCTTGCTACAGGTGGAAGACGCACAGTTTGAAAGTGACAAGTCCTGGGTTACAGGAAAAGTTCCTCGCATCAAGCCGGTGAATGTTGATGGTGACACGGCAACGATCTATGCGTGGTTCAAAGGAGAGCAATTCGATAAGCCTTTTGTGCTCACGATCTACGTGGAGTGCGAACTGGCCGAAGAGTTAGAGGATGTGATTGCGGATGAGAAGTTGATAGAGGACGAAAGTGAAAACACAGACTACCTGGAACCAATGGAGATTAACCTATGACCGAACAGTTTATTCTTCAGTACGCACCGATACGATTGGAGCAACAAGGGTACAAGCGGTTCTATTTCCGTCATCGTCACTTCATCGTGGAAGCTGAAAGCACGATTGTGATTCCCGCTTACAACCAGATGTTCTTCATCATTGATGAGCCTCCTGGACTTGTGGTGGACTCTGATTATGGAATGTACGATTCCACCGACAATCTGATACCGGAGTGTATCCACGTGCATCGGGGTGAGATCAGGATCACCAATCCAGGAAGCACGAAACGAAGAATAAGATTTATACAAGTAATCATCGTGAATTGAAAATTTATGGCACTACCGAATAAAGAAAAATACGAACAGAAGAAGATTGACAACCTGCTCCAATACTTGAGACTGTACCATCAAAAAGGACAACCCATTGATTACGAAATCCTGGTGGATGGTTTTAAAGCCGTTCGCAGGACAAGTGATCCGGATATGTTCTCCATGTTTGAAAACTTCGTTACTGCCGACACTCGATCAATCGAAGTTTTACTTTTCACCGGTTCAAGCAACAACAACGAGAAACGCATTTTCTACTTCGGTGAGGAATCAAAGGAAGGTTTGTCAGGAGTAGATGTGAAGAACATCGTGGATGAACAGGTACAACGAAAACTTCGCGACAAAGAGTATGAAACCTTGCACGAGGAAAACAGAAAACTCAAACAGCACATTGCCGACCTGGAAGGTGAAGTGGACGAACTGGAGAAGCAAAACGCCAGGTTGGAATTGAAACAATCACCTTTGAATAGTTTTCTTGGTGATGTAGGGTCAAGCCTGGTGGAAAGTTTCATTAAACGAAATCCAAAGTTGATGGCAGCATTTCCAGGTGGTGAGGCGTTAGCCGGATTACTACAATCGGATAACGCTGAAAACAGGGAAGAACTAACACCTGAAACGGAAGTTTCTTTCAAACCAAAGTCAACAACTTCACAGTCATCATTGACCGAAGAAGAACAGGCTGCTATTCAGTTTGTCAATCAACTAAAGTCGCAATTCACAAAAGATGAATTCGATAAGGTGCTGCACATTCTGCAAAACCTTGCCGATGACAAGAGTAAGATTGACCTGATGCTCAACCAAGTGAGCATGAAGGCATCAGCATAAGTAAATAATCAATCAACCTTTAAAAAATCAAATCATGAACAAGTTCAGTTTTGAAGTGAGCATTGAAGCTCAAACGCAGGGAGAGGCAGAGGTAAAACTGGCAGCCGCATCGGTGTTGATGCAGAAGCTGAAGGCACGTGAGATTGCCAAGCTTGCCGATGTGGTAAAGAATGATCCCGTAAAGACATCCATCGCGAAGAAAGCATTGGGTTTATAATCCTTTTCGAGGGTAAAAGATAATTGGGGCGAGTAAGTATGGAGTTGGATGCACAGAAAATTCAGAACCTGAAGACCGTAGTCATCTTTTCAACACTTGGACTCGGTACGGCCACCGGTTTGTTTTTCCTGGCGCGTCACTTCTATAAAAAGACGAGGGCGAACATATCCCAAAGTCGTAGCCTGGAAGAAGGCGATCCGGCAACGTATGCCAAACAGTTGAAGATGGCGTTTGACAACGACAACTACTTCGGGTGGGGAACAAACGAAAAATTAGTGATGCAGGTGTTCAATGAACTCCCGTCAAAAAGCATGTACACGAAAGTACAACGTGAATACTCCCGCCTGTATGGCCGTAGCCTGAACGCTGACCTGGAGGATGAATTGAGCAGCGAGGAATATAACGAGGTAATCAGGATTTTAAACGCGAAGAAGTGATGGCGAAGAAAGTAACGAAGGGAAAGAAAATTACTCCAAACCGTAAACCGAAACCTCAGCAACAAGGTAAAGCGAAGACGGCAAAGAAATCAGGAAACGTTAAACCTGCCAAAGTATTTGTCTATGCGCTTGCACTTGCTGCTCTTGGCGGAGGTGGTTACCTGGTGTATGACAGGATGAGAAAGAAGAAGGCTATGACACAAAATCAGATTCCTTCCGATACAATCATCATCAACAACACACTTCCGGTTTCCTATGCGTCAACAGCTTCCCGGACAATCACTTCATCATCAGGTACCGACAGCTTTCCTTTGAAAAAAGGAAGCAGAGGCTCACGGGTAACAATGCTGCAACAGGCATTAGCGAAGACAACACCTTCCATTCTCATTGATGGAATATTTGGATCGCAGACTGCCGGTGCGTTGAAAACAGCAGGTTATCCGGAAACAGTAGATGAAGCTCTCTTTAACAGAATCATCGGCACAGGAGCCGTTCAGGTTGTTTTCAATCCGGCAGCGTTGGCTTCCAGCTTATACAAGGCTGCCCAGGCAAAAAGCCTGAATGATGTATTGTCTGTGCTGAGGCAGCTTAAAACGGTTAGCGATTACTCAGCGGTGAACGAATACTACAAGAAGCAGAGCTTCATAGCAAAGACCATCGTTACCGATTTGTTGGAATATGCTTTCAAAAGCAATGAAGCTGCCAAAGTGCAGATACGAAATGAATTCCTGCGCATGGGTTTAAAGGTGAATAGTTCAGGCACGTGGAGCCTTCAAGGCATCCGCTTGTATAAGGACTTGATCACCATCCGCGCCACAGTCGTTACGGACTCACGCAATAACCGGATACCTGTGCTCAGGAATACGATACTCGGTGATGAGCTTGAAGTAGCTAATGGCATGACCTGGTTTCGCTCGGTTGACAACAGCATTCTGAAAGTCCCAACACAAGACGTCAAGTACACTTAAAATCAAAATTAACAATGGCAAAGTTTGAAGATTTTGCAGGCAAGCTCCTGCGATTGGAGGGAGGGTATGTGAACCACCCATTGGACAAAGGCGGACCGACCAAATACGGAGTTATCCTCTCCGTATGGCAGCAATACGGTCATGACAAGGATGGAGATGGAGACATTGATGCAGAAGACATCAAAATGCTCAGTGAGGATGATGCACGATACATAGCCAAGAAAATTTTCTGGGATTACTTCCGTGCGGATTTTATTCTCAATCAATCGGTGGCGGAGTTCATCGTGGATTGGGGCTACCATTCCGGCAGGAAGACAGTGGCCAAAATAGTGCAACGTGTATTGAAAGTAACCATTGATGGTATTGTAGGTGCTCAAACACTCGCAGCCATTAATTGTGCTGATCAGGAAAAGTTGTTTGACCAATTGAAATCAGAGCGAACTGTTTTCCTTGAAAACATCGTCAAGAGAAGACCGGATCAAATGGTCTTCTACAGAGGCTGGATGAATCGTCTGAAAGCTTTTAAGTACAACCCTGCCTAGGCAACGTAAGTCCAACTGTAAAAATCAACGAAGCATGTTATCACGCCTCAAAGCGATATTGAAATACTATGGCTATGTTCTTTACACCGAACCCTACCGGTTGAATATTGTCGGTCTCCGGTCGAAGAGTGTTGAGGCAAATCGCTTTGATGATGAAGTGCATGTCTTCTACAAAAAGCCGGATGGATCATGGAACTACCATGTCTATCCGGCTACTACCGATCCAGGAACCTACTGGTTGAACAACCCGATGTACGAGAAGGGCACAGCAATCTTGGCACAAGGTCAATACCGCGATGCTTATGCGATTGGCTCCCACAAGGGTCTTTATGAAGCCCTCGTCCAGGTGAGGCCTGTCACGGTTATTCGTGATTATGACCGTGATGCACTGCTTGACTTTTACAATGGAGAAAGAGAGACTGGATACTTTGGTATCAACATTCACAGAGCAGAGCGGGCAGGAACGACAAAGCTTATCAACAAATATTCAGCCGGATGCCAGGTGTTCCAGGATGCGGATGACTTCCAAACTTTTCTAAAGCTCTGTAACCAACATACAAAGTTGTATGGTAACAGTTTCACCTACACGCTGATTGACTTCCGGGCCTTGCGAAGAACTACATTAAAACGAATCGTAACAGCAACGAGCATCTTTGCTGCGTTGGCTTTGGGGTGGATTTTTAAACCGGATGTAGTATGAGCATTCCTAAGCCACCGTTTCATTCAGCCATCGAAGAGCTGGTGTATGAAATCTATTTGAAATTCACTACTGAAATGAATGCGTTAAAGCGTGAAGATATTGATACACTGGCCAAGCTGAATGCCATCATTACCGATGCTGTGCTGGTTAAAACAGAAAACCTTGACAGTGCCGTTCAATCGGTTAAAGGAAATGTTCCACCTATTGCCGATACGCTGGGGAAAATCTATAACATCATTCAAAGCCTGAATTTTCTCACCGCACAGGACATTGATACGCTGGCAGAATTAAATGCCATCCTTTCGGATGCAGACTTAATTAAAGAGGTAGACCTCACCAATGCCATCAATGCAGTTAAGGGAAATGCACCGGCTAATGCGGACACACTGGAGAAACTTTACAACATCATTCAGGGGCTTAACTACCTGACAGCAGAAGATATTGACACGCTTGGAGAATTGAATGCCATTCTCAGCGATGCACAGCTTGTAAAGACAGAAGACCTGACGGATGCCCTTGCTGCGCTTGACTTTAATCAATGGCGCTATGTTGACCTGGGTGATGTCTCCGGAGTACCCGTGATAAACCTTGCGGGTAAAGCTATCATTAAGTTTACACAGAGTGGAAGCATTACCAATTTCGATTTCACCGGGGTGACTGTTGGCAGGCATTACATTTTCATAATCGAACGTTCAGCTAACCATACATTCCTGCTCAAACCTGGGCGGTACTTCCTGCCTTTCGGAAATGCTATCGCCTTGACTGACCCAACAACCAATGGTACGATGCCTGCATTTTCGCGAGACATTGTTACAGCCATTTGCCTGGAACCCGGAAGGCTACTTCTGATACCAAGTCATAACTTCTTACCGAATTGATATGATTGGTCTCATTGGAAAAGGACAAGCAGTTTTAGAGTCGAGGGATGCCGGTGGAGAAGTTCAGCAGGGAGCACGATACTTTGCACTGCCCTGTACACATTTTGTTCAGGGATTTGGTATTGTAGCGGAGCCGGATATTTCTAATGAGGGATCTCCCGATGAGTTCACACCATTCAGTTCAAACACCTGGGGCATTTATACTGATGCAACTTTTGTAAGAGCGCGGTCATTCGACAATCCTTTGTGGAGAGTTCCAACTATCGGTTCGTATATCAACAATAGCCGTATCATAAAAGCCAACATTCAAAGTGCATACACTGGCATGACACGAAGCATACGCTTCCGGTACAACACGGCTAACATTAATCCTGCAACAAGGGATTTCAAAATCCGGATATCCGATCCGGGTGAAGTAGTGATGCTGGTTTTCTTCAGTGAAAACAATAGCGGTGTAATAATCAGTGCAGACGATACGCAATGGGTAGGCGATTTAGGCAAACAACTTGTTCAGTTCCCGAATTGCAAAGCTGTTCTCATTGCAAGACAAGCCATTACAAAAATTGACGGCTGGCCAGCGAATCTCGAAATGGTTTACTTACGAAACTTACCTGTGCTTACCTCTATCGCCAGGTTTCCCAAAACCATGAAGCACATCTCCTGGAATTCAGCCAATAATCTGGATGCTTCTTTTTACAATGATGCCATGCAGGACTGTGCTGACCTGGAGGACTTGTACTTTGCAATGGACAGTGGCTATCCCAACACGTTTGGATTTGGTCCGACAGGAATCACCGGCACACTTGACCTGACCGGAAAGGATAAACTGAAAGTGATTACCATGACCAGCAGTCCTCTGATTACATGGATACTGCCTGCCGTTCTTGATAACATTGAGATTTTTGACGTTCGTAATTCAAACCTGAATGATTCCAACAAGGCTGCCTTACAAACTATACTAACCAATGGAAAAATCATTTCCTTCTGGACAGACCAGAACAACAACATCAATTGGAATAAGGACTTTACAGACGTTGACTTTGGAGATACACTAAAATGGTTTGCTGCCAGCAGAACAGGAATAAGCGGCAACGTTACGCTCACCACACCGAAACCCAATATCATCCATTTTTGGATGGGCAATCAGTCAACGGCTTCGGGCAATTCAAATGTATTATCCATAGTGGATGTGAGTGGTTTAACGGGCGTTGTCAAACTGGATTTATCCGGATGCGATATACAAACACTCAACCTTCCGGTAACGAATTCAATGAGCATTCTTTACTTGATGGGTAATCGGTTAAGTGTTTTAGCTAACCCCAACCTTGTTAATCAAATAAGAGCTTGCGTTGGATTAACAGATTTGCGATTAGGTTCCGGCTCCAATGTAGATGGTGGGCAAAACAGTGCCGATGGATTTGGGAATAACCTGAACGTTGACACGCTTGTAAACCTGACAACGTTTGTTGCCGATTCTTGTAAGCTGACAGGCAAGGTCACGCTACCAAATGTAGCCAGGCTCACAACAATTCAGGGGCAATCCAATCCCGCATTGGAAGGATTCAATAACCTTGCAGCGCACGGTGCAACAATTGTTTCTATCAACATTGACCGTTGCGATATTATTCAACTCCCCGAACTTAATACAATGGCTAAGGTCAATTCCTTGTATGGTAGGTTTTCAGGATTAACCAGTGTTGACCTTTCAGGCCGAAATGATACTGTAACACCTATTGGTCAAATGCTCGTGAACGACTGCCCAAATCTTGTCTCAATAACATTCCCGTCAACTCTCGGTGCAGCTAAATGCTCTCTCGATCTTCATGGCTTTAACAATCCTACCCTGTCCGTAATCAATAACATGGAAAATGTTGAGTACACGCACGCCCAGGCAACATTCCGAAGATGGCATTTCAGTAATTGCCCCTTACTCAATGTCACATTTCCCTTTGGTGTCAATGGCTTCCTCCCTGGCTCAATACAAATCCAAAATAACAACATGAGTCAGGCCAATGTGGATGCTACTATCAATTCCGTTTACCAGAACAGGGGGAAGAATTGGGGTACAGGTGTGCAGTATCTGAACATAGCCGGAACGAATTCTGCTCCCTCCGGGATACTCCAGCCTCCGGCAGGGTTTGTTTTGGGTGCTAATGATGGGAACCCGGTAAGTGCGAAAGAGCAGGTGTATGTACTGGTAAATAATTATGGGTGGAATGTGGTGATGAATTGATGTGAATGACTTGAATGATAACTCAAGAAAGAGTAATAATGGCAACAATACCAGAAATCAAGAGCATTAGTAATTGAACCCAGAACGCCAGAACTTCGTGTGGCTCTTCTGGATGAATCTTCGTACAATGACCGGAAAGCCTTTTTATACCAACGCAAACAAGGTTACTTGAATAGTAATTCAGAGAAACAAAACACTTGAATAACAAGTTAATCAAAATTGAGACAGCACAAACTATTGTAAAAACAAGAAAAATAGCAGAGGTTAGTTTTATTATTACAAGTTTCGCCTCATCAGAAAGGCTTTCATAGGTCGGGCCAGTTATATCTCCCGGCTTCATATTGGGAAAAACGTATGCCCCTGTTCCAAAAACCAGAGTGGGCATAAACAATTTCCTGAAAATACCATTCGTTTTTTCATTGGCTGTCAGAAAGAATGACTGTGGTATTAAAAAGTAAAGGGCAACAATAAAGTACAAACATCCCACATTAAGATACCATGTTGTATTCTGACCAAAATACTCTCGCAGTATATTGTCGGTCATGATGTAATCAATTGAAAGCCAAACAAGAACATATCTCAAACGCTTTTTTAACTCCTCCACGTCTGAATAGTTAACGACATTAAACAATCGTCTTGACCAGGGATTGACAATTGATGTCTTCTGATAAACTTTCAAATATTTATCAATCAAGAAAATTACAGTGAATATAACTACAGTAATCATTGCTCTAAAATAGCAAAAATAGACCAAGTCTATATCCACTTAGCACAAACTGACTAAAGGGCTCACAACTTTGTAAAAAAAGATTATTGACGATTTCTACAAAAATTGAATAATCTGTGCAGTAACTTTAAATCTTGGTATATTTGGTTCGAAATTTTACCGGTCAGGCCGACAACTTGTAAGGCCCTGGCCTTTCGGTCAGGGATTTTTATTAAACCATTACTTAATCCACTATGGACATCAAACAAATTCCCCTTAACGATTTACATGTAAAACTAGGTGCCAAAATGGTTCCTTTTGCCGGCTTCAATATGCCGGTGCGCTACTCCTCCGATATTGAAGAGCACATGACCGTACGAAATGGGGTGGGTGTTTTTGATGTATCGCATATGGGCGAGTTTACGGTGAAAGGCCCTAAGGCGCTCGATTTAATTCAACGTGTTACCAGCAATGATGCTTCCAAACTGGCGGATGGCCAGGCGCAATACTCCTGCCTGCCGAATGACAAAGGCGGTGTTGTGGATGACCTGATCGTGTATAAAATCAAGGATGAAGACTACCTGTTGGTGGTAAATGCGGGGAATATTGATAAAGACTGGAACTGGATCAGTCAACACAACACGCAAGGCGCTGAGCTGAAAAATATTTCGGATAATATCTGTTTGTTTGCCGTGCAAGGGCCAAAGGCGGTGAGTACATTACAAAAGTTAACCAAAACGGATTTAAGCTCTATCAAATACTACCACTTTGCAGTTGGTGAATTTGCGGGCGTACCTGATGTGATCATGTCGAACACGGGCTACACTGGTGCGGGTGGCTTTGAAATTTATGTTCATAAGAATCACGCTGAAAAAATATGGCATGCCATTTTTGATGCAGGAAAGGAATTTGATATTAAACCGATTGGATTAGGCGCACGCGATACCCTTCGTTTAGAGATGGGCTTTTGTCTGTACGGCAACGACATTGATGACACCACTTCACCGCTTGAGGCCGGTCTGGGATGGATTACAAAGTTTACGAAAGATTTCACCAACGCAACCAACATCAAAAAACAAAAAGATGAAGGCGTAAAGAAAAAATTAGTAGGCTTTAAAATGGTTGATAAGGGCATCCCACGCCACGACTATTTAATTAAAGATGCTACAGGAAACACCATTGGAAAAGTAACATCCGGAACTATGTCCCCTATGTTGGGGATTGGTATTGGTTTAGGATATGTTACGACAGAACTGTCATCGCCCGGAAGTGAGGTCTTTATTGACGTAAGAGGAAGATCGCTAAAAGCCGAGGTGTGCAAACCCCCCTTCGTCTGAACCTTGATTGGTGTGATGCCTTTGATTCCTTATGATAAAACCTGAATACAAATATTCCGAGCTTACCGGAAAAATCATTGGTTGTGCCATGGAAGTTCATAACATCTTAGGCAATGGATTTCAGGAAGTAATTTATCAACGAGCTTTAAGCTTAGAGTTCACACTACAAAACATTGCACACGAACGTGAATATGAAATGCCCATTTTTTACAAAGAAAATCATATTGGCACACGTAGGGTCGATTTTTTGGTGGAGAACAAAATAAGTGTAGAGTTAAAAGCACTCATTACACTAGAACCTGTTCACCTTGCACAAGCCATTAATTATTTAGAGGCATATAATCTGGAAGTAGGTTTACTCATCAATTTTGGTAACACAAAACTTGAATTTCATCGTCTTCAGAATAAGAAATTCATTCCATCATGATTATTATCAATATCAATCAAATCAAAGTTCTGACAATATGAAGACTATTGATGTTTGTCTTAGTCCGGATTTAATGCACCTGTACCCTGTACATGACCGGGTGGTTGTAGTGGTGGATATTCTCAGGGCCACATCGTGCATGGTTACAGCTTTAGCTCACGGTGTGAAAAGCATCAGGCCATTTGCCAACCTGGAAGAATGCAGGGCCATGAAGACAAAAGGTTACTATACTGCCGGTGAACGCAACGGTGAAAAAGTTGATGGGTTTGATTTTGGTAATTCCCCTTTTGAGTACATGGCGGATAACCTGAAAGGACAAAAAATTGCTTTTACCACAACCAACGGCACGCAGGCAATTGCCAAATCGCATGGGGCAAAGGAAATCATTATAGGGTCATTCCTTAATCTTTCGGCTGTTACAGGGTATTTAAAAGGGGGAAAAGACAGTGTGCTGGTGGTGTGTGCCGCGTGGAAAGGAAAAGTAAACTTAGAAGACACACTGTTCGCGGGTGCACTGGTAGAAAATCTGAAAGATCACGTTGAACCAGATTGTGACGCACCTTTAGCTGCGCAGCGACTGTACAACCTGGCTAAGAATGATATGGTATCGTTTTTAAAAGACTCCAGTCATGTAAAGCGACTGAACCGGCTGAATATTCATAAGGACATTGAGTTTTGTCTAACACCCGATCAATATTCTGTTACACCAAGGTTAATTGGAAATGACTTAAGGTTGCTCTAAGACTTTGATGCGATTAGGTGGAGCCGCACCCCATTTAGAGTATCCAATTGAGGTCAATAAACCGTTTGAAAGAAAAGGGAGGTCAGTTGACGTATGAACTATGGAGTATGTAAAGTGAATTCCCTTGACGTTCACTATTTCACGCACAAAAGCTCCTTTAATTTCGCCATTATTAATAAATGCCAGAGTCGTTCCGGAAACAAGTTTAACACAGCCTGTTTTATTAATTGGTTTAACGACCGCCCATTCACCACCAATAGTGAGTAATGGATGGTCGTCTGTTAACCGGATTACACCTTCATCCAGCCAGATTTCCACCAAGTTATTGTGAGGTACCACAGCTACATTTAATACTTGGCTATTTACAACCTCTTTTGAATTTGGATCCACAGAAATTATCCAATCCCCTTCTTTCAGTTCTTCAATAGACCTTGTTGTGCCATCTGACATCGAAATTTCCGTAGATGCCTCCAGGCATAGATGTCCTTCGCCATTAAACTCAAATTCGCTCAATGCTACATCATCATACTTTGCACCCGGATAAACATCAATGATTTCAAATTTCAGTATAAAATTCACTCCTGATCTAGAGAAGACGCGCCCGAGATCAAAAGTTTGGTATTCCAGCGTATCCAACAATTCAAGATATGCATAAGGAATATTATCAACATATAGCTTTAAGGTCTTTACTCTTCCATTATCATTCCAAAGTTGTCTACTTCTACTATAGCCATTTAAAATTGTTAACGTATTGACAACGGTATAAGGCCCATAATAGCCCTTGCCCGGAAATTCAATAGAAACGGATTCTCCAATCCCATTTCCTTCAACTCCTTCACACCATGCACCATTGTCACTGAAAAGATTTGCAGCCTCATAGTTTGCTTTGCCAGAAGGACTCAAGACAGAAGAAGCCCATATGCGCGTTGGGCCAAATAATTCCATCCAACTCTCAGGTCCATCCTCAACATCATTTTCAACTTCAACAACTTCATCATTACCCTTTGATTTAATCAGAGGCTCTTCACGAAATATAAATTTTTTGTAACCAAAAAATGGTCTTATGTAGTATAAACCATCGTTAGCTACGATAGCTTTAGATGGCACTCGTCTGGTTGTATCAATATCAAATTGAAAAACATCTTGGGCCTGATGGCTGGCTTCAGTGTTCTCAGAAGTAGCTTCATTCCGCTTTACGGAACATGCTGAAAGGAGTCCGGCACAAAGCCATACATAAATAATTTCGCTTCTCGTTACATTAACCATAATTACATTAAAGCTAATGACAATCATTTGTCAATTCATCATAATACCGGCTTCCATTCAAGTAAATACCTGTTCCTTTATTTCCCTGCCCGTATTGAATTCGAAGCTCAGCCCGTGATCCATCCTGACTAATCAGAATCAGTGTTCCACTATCTCCCTGGCCTTGTGCCTGCCATCGTCCGTAATCGGTAGAATTCAATGAACCGGTTCCGCTAACCCCTCCTGAATATGTTCGTTTCTTTCGTGCATAGGAACCGTCTGAACATAGCGTTATGAAATCAGAGTCACTGAAATCGCCCTGTGTGTAATAAAACTTTAACGATTTCCGCTTCAGGTATTCGCTCCAGGGTTGGGAAATACCAGCCGCTGCCGTGTTAGTTGTTTGCACAACCGGTTTTGTAAACGACATGCTATGCAATAACTGACTTGCACCCTGCTTGCCGCGCTCCAAAGCCGTAGGCAGTGCAATCACAATGCATCCAACACCAATTCCATAATCACCCAGTCTTGCTTCTACAAATCCTTTCATCTCCTGCGTTACACCATCCACACGATAATTGCCCCACCAGCGTTTTCCTTCCTTTTTTACCAATCCAATTGGTGAAATGGAAATACCGCCATCAATCGGTATTTGTTTTTGCAATTCGCTAAACACACTTTGCTCATCCATCTCACTTGCGGTAACAATCAAGGTAATTTCATTGGAAGCCTCTGCCAGCACCATGACGGATGAACCTTGCGGCACACCTCCCATCCAACCCGAAGGAATGGTAAACGAAATACCGAGTGATGATATCTTAAGCAGGGTATTGCCTTGATATTGCACATCTTCGCTGAGTTCAGTTTGGGCAGCTGAAACAAGTGATACACAAAACAGAGCAATAAGAGTGTTTTGCTTCATGAGTTGAAGGTACAAAACACAAAAGGGCAAGCCAATAAAAAATTAAGTTTTAAGCTTTGGATTCTGTCGATGTCGGTCTTTATCGCGCGTATTCTTCTTTTCAAGGTTTTTCTGAAACGCTTCGGTAAGATTTACACCCGTTTGGTTAGCCAAGCAAAGCAATACCCACAGCACATCGGCCATTTCATCACCCAGGTCTTTGTTCTTGTCACTTTCCTTTTCGGATTGCTCACCATACCTGCGAGCGATGATGCGCGCCAGCTCCCCTACTTCTTCAGTAAGCATAGCCATGTTGGTGAGTTCGTTGAAATAACGGACGCCCACGGTTTTAATCCATTGGTCGACTTGTTGCTGAGCTTGATTGATAGTCATGTTTGCCTGAGTCTAGGTTATTGAATTTATATCGTATCCTCTAATAGTTGACAGTTGACATGGCATAATTGACAAAATTCCGATATAATGTTGTCAACTTGATTATTGTTAACTGTCAACTTATTATTCAAGTTCTTCAAAATCAATATCCATTACTTCAAATTTCTGCCATCCGTTAAAATCGAAATGCCACCATTCTGAAGCATTGACTTTAAAGCCATGCTTGTGCATGACAGAAATAATCAGGTCGCGATTTTTTTTGATTACCGGATCTTTTACCGGGGTAGTTGGCCAGGCTTCTTTTTTGAACGAATCATATTCGGTGGGCATCTTCAATTCTTCACCAGTCTTTAAATCAACTAACGTCATGTCAATTGCGCAGCCACGATTATGCCGCGAACCTTTGTAGGGTGAGGCCACATACGTTGTATCGCGGTACACTTCATAAAATTTTACCGTAGCCGAATACGGACGGTACGCATCATACACTTTTATACCCACTCCATGTTTCGAAAATTCTTCCTGTGCTTTTCTGAGTGCATCAGCTACGGGTTTGCGGGCATAGGCCCTGGAAAGATTATAGATTACTTCACCTGTAAAATTATTGGTAGTGGCATACCGAATGTCCAGCACAATTCCGGGAATAGCATTAGCCAGGTTAACGAGTTCTTTTTCAGGATTGGCTTTTACATGTTGCTGATACTGTTGAAGCGTAACTGGTGTGAGTCCGTATTTATACTGTGCCTGCAACAAAACCGGAAAGCAAACAAAAAGATACCATGCGTACTTCATACTTTATTTTTTGTGTCGATAATTATCGTAACCGGGCCGTCATTAACCAATGCAACTTTCATATCCGCTCCGAATGATCCGGTATGCACTGGCTTTCCGAGCACCTCACCGATTACCTGAACAAATTTTTCATACATCGGAATGGCAAAATCGGGCTTGGATGCCTTTATGTACGAAGGCCGGTTTCCTTTCTTTGTGCTTGCATGCAGTGTAAACTGACTCACTACCAGAATATCGCCACCATCATCTTTCACACTCACATTCATCACACCATCGGCATCGTTGAAGACACGCAGATTTAAAATTTTATTCGCCAGCCACTCAATATCTTCATCGGTATCGGCATCTTCAATACCCAACAGTACCAGCAATCCTTTTTGGATGGAGGATTTAACAGACTTCTCAATTTCAACTGTACAGGAAGAAACGCGCTGGATAACGGCTATCATAATCCCAAAAGTAATAAAACCTTCAAGGTCTTTAGGACCTTGAAGGTTTATAGAAGGTTTAAAAATAAAAGTTAATGCTTTCTATTGAGCTGTACCTGTTCCTGAAGTCGGAGCACCTGCAAGGCAAGTTGGTCGGTTAGTGATGAGATCGTGCTGTCTCCTTCGGGAAGTTTGGACGAGTAGTAACCGCGAACACTCCAGATTTCGAGGACGTCCGTAGCCTCGATGGCATAGGGTTCATACTGCCGGTTATCTGAAACGAGTAGAAGTTTACTATTATCATCGTCAAACCGGAACATACGTTTGAATACAATGCCTTCCTGTTGTGTTACCAGAACATAGGGTTTCCCGTTTTTTACAGTATCCAGACTTTCCACATACTCACCAAACAAAACAGAGCCCGGCTGGATGGGCAGCATGGAGTCACCCTGAATTTCGAAAGCACGATACGTTTTATTTTTTGGCAAAACCGGGAGGTTGATTTTCGGCAACTCGGCTATGAACTCCGGATCCTGGTAACCAGCCAGGTAACCAGCCGATGCCTTTTGTGAAACAAGTTCTACATTTTCTTTTCCTGAAGCATCAACGGTAATGGCCAGTACTTCTTTTGAAGACGATGAGGATTTCCATTCCTTTTCAGGAAGCTTGCTTAAGTCTTTACGGGTGAGCACATCCATACTCACTTTATAGATACCGGATACGTCCAACAGTACAGCCAGTGGTGGGGTTGCACGCTCTTCTTCATACGCACCGATAACGGATTGCTTCAATCCAAGTTTTTCAGCGAACTGCTTTTGGGTGAGTTCGTGCTTTAGACGGAGGTGTTTTAGATTCTTATTGACGATATTCATATGCTATAAAGATAGGAGTTGTGAGTACCCGATGCTCGGGCAATTATACACATTGAAGTCCTTCGGACTTCCTGGTTGATAAAAATAAGCTGAAGCCCTTCGGGCTTCAATGTGCCCAACCACAAGTGAAACTCGTGGTTATGGAAAAAAATCCTGCACAACCCCTGAGGCCTTCCTGCCGGACAGGCAGGGGTTGAATGTCGTAGCGTATTATAATAGATATCGCTCATCAAACTCAATCTCATGTTTCGTTAACAACGTCTTATACTCATCAACAAAGTCCGGATCTCTTGATTGCTCACGATAAACTGAAGTCCGAAGGACTTCAGTGTGCCTAACCATGAGTGCAACTCGTGGTTGAAAAAGAAAAGCATGCTCAACCCCGGAGGGGTTGAATGTACCGATCTACAACAAATATCGCTCGTCAAACTCAATCTCATGTTTCGTTAACAATGCTCTATACTCATCAATAAACGATTTCTTTTTGTGATGTACTTTCTGATTTTTGATGTAATCAATAATCCGATCGCGGCTGCGTACAGAGCAGGTAAATGCCCCATACCCTTCCTGCCATCCGATAAAGGCCGGAAATTTACCACTCTCCTTCATCCAGATGCTGGTAGATACTTTTATGTCTTTCACAAAATCAGCCAAAGATACAGATGGATGCAGATCGGACAGGATATGGATATGGTCTTCCACCCCATTGATGCGGTAGAGTTTACTTTTTTTGTTTTCGATTACACCGGAGATGTACTTATACAACTCTTCACAATGTGCTTCTGCAATTGTAGGATGACGGTACTTGGTGCCGAAGATGATGTGATAATATATCTGACGGTAGCTACTCATTATGCACAGTCAACCCCTGCGGGGTTGAGCGGATTATCTTATTTTGTATACCATCCGATACTCGGATGGTTAGGCACAGTCAACTCCTTTGGAGTTGGGGTTATGCACATTGAAGTCCTTCGGACTTCCGTTATCGTATACTGCCAATAGCTCGAGACTCTTTCAAAATTACCCCACTCCCCGCGTGAGGGATGGAAGCGGAAAGCCCACAGCGAAGGGACTGGCTTGTGCGCTGGAGCGAGGACTTGCAGCGAACAGCCCGACCCTGACGCGATAGCGGTCAGGGCACGCCCAAAACATCCGACATCACACTCATTCATTTCTATTTAATAAAAGGAATGTGAAGTATCCCGAAAAAATCGGGGTACCCACAATTCCAGTGCGCTATGGCAAGCGATAGACAAAACTAAAATATTTAGTTTAATAGTAAAACATCATACTAAAATTTTTAGTTAATATCGCACTGTGGACAGAAACATTATACACCTGGATTTGGACGCCTTTTTTGTGGCGGTGGAGTGCAAGAAGCACAAAGAACTAAAAGGAAAGCCTTTGATTATTGGCGGTCAAAGCCGCAGGGGCGTGGTGGCCGCCTGCAGTTACGAGGCCCGCAGGTTTGGGGTACACTCGGCCATGCCCATGTACCTGGCCATGCAACTGTGCCCCGATGCGCTGGTGATTTCGGGCGATATGGAAGCATACAGTAAAAACTCGCACCTGGTTACCGAAATCATTGCCGACTCGGTACCGATGTTTGAGAAGTCATCGATTGATGAGTTTTATATTGATGCCAGCGGCATGGATAAATTTTTTGGTGCGTTTAAATGGGCGTGTGAACTGCGCAAGAAAATTATTCATGAGAGCGGACTGCCTATTTCGCTGGGCATGTCGGTGAACAAGCTCGTGTCGAAAGTAACCACCAATGAATTTAAGCCGGATGCTGAAAAACAAATTCCGGCCGGTGAAGAGAAAGAATTTCTCGCTCCGCTGGCCGTAGAAAAAATTCCGATGATCGGGAAGCAAACTTCGGCTTTCTTATATGATATGGGTGTGCGCACGGTAGCCACGCTGCGCGAGATGCCACTGAAGTTTCTGGTGAGTGCGTTCGGGAAAAACGGCATTTCGTTATGGAATAAAGCACATGCCATTGACGATTCGCCCGTAGTGCCTTACAGCGAGCAAAAATCCATTTCAACAGAGTGCACTTTTGAGAACGACACGATTGACGTAAAGCGGTTAAAGTCGATTTTAATTGCGATGGTAGAAAAGGTAGCGTTTCAATTGCGCGAGCAGAAAAAACTCACTTCGTGCATTACAGTAAAAATACGCTATGCCAATTTTGATACGGAAACCAAACAAATTCAAATTCCCTACACGTCATCCGACCATGTGATGCTGCACACCGTAACGCAACTCTTTGACAAGCTTTATAACCGCAGGATGCTGATCAGATTAGTTGGCGTACGCTTAAGCGGACTGGTACACGGCAACCACCAGATCAGCCTGTTTGATGATACGGCTGAAGGGATTCGTTTGTATGAAGCCATTGATAAGATCAAACACAAGCACGGATCGGAGAAACTGGTGCGGGCCACTACCATTGGCGTAAGCCGCAGGGTACGGATGGAGATGAACATGCTCAAAGGAAATTTACGATGAAAACAGGCAGGGATATTTTATTGACACAAATTGTCAAAAACCGGAATTATGTTCGTAGCATGAAAACACAACGAACCATGAGAACAGCAGCGATTAAAACCCAGAACCCCGTACAGGAATTGTTTTTTATGATTGCCCCGCCCCGGCATATTGCCAGCGATGTGGCGGTATTGAAAGATGATGTGCACTACCTGATCGGGCACGACTTTGAAGACCGACTTTCAAAAGCGCATATCTCGTTGTTTAAATATACCGGAGCGCATACGGAAGACATGCTAGAGTTTGTGGAAGAAAAAGCTGCTTCGTTTGAAGCCTTCAATGTGTTCCTGAAAGATTTCAACGTGTTCTACAATGGCTCGAAGCGTACCATTTACATGGACATTGTGAACAAGTACCCGATCCGCGAGATTTTTGAAAACCTGGTGAAGGAAGACCGTGACTTTACACCAAGCATTACCATTGCCAAAAATCTTTCTTCCGAAGACTTTTTAAAATGCTGGCCATACCTGAAAGAACTGAACTACAGCAACCAGCATTTTCTGTGCGATCGCATAACCGTGCTGGCGCGTAATGGCAAAAAGTGGATGCATTATAAGGATATATGTTTTGGGGGATAAGCGAATAAATATAATCAATCCGGTAACTGGCAACCGGCAACCCGTTTATGTTCCTCAACTGCCATACCGCCCTCAGTTTCAAATACGGCACCCTGCCGGTAGACAAGCTCTTTGAAGAAGCACGCAGGTGCGGTGTGCACAAACTCATCCTCACCGAAATCAACAATACCGCCTCGTACATTGAAATGCTGCGGCTGTGCGAAGAGCGGAAAACCGGTTCGCCTCTGGCCGGAGATAAAATGTATGATCTGGAGATTGCCGTGGGTGTTGAGTTCCGGCAAGGGCATGAATTGCTTTACATCATCATCGCACAAAACAACAACGGGTTTGAAAAACTCAACCGGTTCCTCTCGCATCACAACCGCGAAAACAAAACACTGCCAGAACGCGCCCCGGAAATCGAAGACACTTTTATCATCTATCCATTTGGGAAAACAGAACCTGAACGGTTACGTACCAACGAATTTATCGGTGTACGCAAACATCAACTCAACCAATTTGCCCTGTATACGGCCCGAAAGGAGTTTCCGGAAAAATTTGTGATTCTCCATCCGGTAACGTTTGCCACTAAAACCGATTTCAACACGCACCGGCTATTGCGCGCCATTGATAACAATACATTGCTAAGTAAACTTCCTGCACACGAACAGGCACACCCCGAAGAAGTGATGATGAAGGAAGAAGAACTGGAATACCACTTTCGTGCATATCCGGAGTTGATCCGGAACACACAGAAAATCATGGATCAATGTTCCATTCATTTCAACCTGAAAGAAGACAAAAACAAAAAAACAGTACTAGGTTCAATGCGAGCCGATTGGGATTTTCTGGTTACACATGCGTGGGAAGGTTTTCAAAGTCGCTATGATGTGAGCAACCCGGAGTTGCGCGAACGCTTTGAGCGTGAACTGAACATCATCAAACACAAAGGCTTTGGCGCTTATTATCTTATCGCCTACGATCTTGTTCGATTTGCCAAAGAACGCGGCTTCGAGTACGTAGGCCGTGGCAGCGGAGCCAACAGTGTAGTAGCGTATTGTTTGGGTATTACCAATGTTGATCCGATTGAACTGGATTTATATTTCGAGCGGTTCCTGAATGTGGAGCGCTCCTCTCCTCCCGATTTCGACCTGGATTTTTCGTGGGATAACCGCGATGAGGTATACGATTATCTTTTCCGGACGCATGGTCAGGACCACGTGTGTTTATTAGGCACACACGTTACCTATCAAAAACGATCCGTGTTGCGCGAACTAGGAAAAGTTTTTGGTTTGCCAAAAGCGGAGATTGATGCCATTGTAGATGAGCCGCATAAACACAAAAACCGCGATCATATCACCGAATTGATTTTCCGCTATGCGGATAAGATGAAAGATCTGCCTGCCAACATCTCTATTCACGCAGGCGGAATGCTGATCACCGAAAAACCTATTTATGCTTATACTGCCCTTGAACTTCCACCCAAAGGCTACCCGGTTTCGCATTTTGAAATGCACAATGCCGAAGACATGGGCGTTTACAAGTTTGATATTCTCAGTCAGCGGGGATTAGGTCACTTGAAAGAAACCGTAAAACATGTAAAGCAAAATCAAGGCATTGATGTTGACATCCATCGCTTCAGCGATTTTAAAAAAGATGAAAGAATCAAAGACCTGATGCGCCACAGCAAGGCCATGGGTTGCTTTTACGTAGAATCACCTGCCATGCGTATGTTGTTGGGCAAACTTCGTTGCGATGATTACCTCACGCTTGTGGCTGCCAGCTCCATCATTCGTCCGGGTGTGGCCCGATCGGGCATGATGCGTGCCTACATTGAACGCTTTCATGCCGTGCGAAATGGCGGAACGTACGAAGCCATCCATCCCCTAATGGATAAACTGATGAAGGAAACTTATGGGGTGATGGTGTACCAGGAAGATGTGATTAAAGTGGCACACCATTTTGCCGGACTAACCTTAACCGAAGCCGATGTACTGCGCAGGGGCATGTCGGGGAAGTATCGTTCGCGTGAAGAGTTTAAGCGTGTTGAAGATAAGTTTTTTGAAAACTGTCGTGCGCGCAATTACCCCGAACACATTATTGAGCGGGTGTGGTACGAAATTGAAAGTTTCTCAGGCTATTCGTTTGCCAAAGGTCACTCGGCCAGTTATGCCGTTGAGAGTTATCAGAGTTTATACTTAAAAGCTCATTACCCGTTGGAATTTATGGTGGGTGTGATCAACAACTTTGGCGGGTTTTACAAAACTGAATTTTATTTCCATGAAGCCCGCATGAGCGGTGCCACCATTAAAGCGCCTTGTGTCAATAAAAGTGAGTACCTGACTACCATCTACGGTAAGGATATCTATATCGGATTTATTCATTTAAAAAGTCTGGAGACAAAAGTAGCGAAACAAATTTCCATTGAACGTAGTCGCCATGGCGCCTATCGAAGTTTGAATGATTTCATGCGCAGAATACCACTCGGCTTGGAACAAATTCGTATCCTTATTCGCATGGGAGCATTCCGGTTTACCGGGAAATCAAAACAAAAACTACTATGGGAAGCCATGTTGTATTGCAGCCATACAAAAACCAGGAACAGAACAACTTCAGCGTTATTCGATACTGAGCCCAACGAATATCCGCTGCCGGTATTACAACGAAACGAACTGGAAGATGCATTCGATGAAATTGAACTGCTGGGATTCCCGCTGTGCGACCCGTTTAAGCTGGTGGCCACTTCCGACTTTGGCAATACACAGGCATGTGAGTTGTTGAACAAACTAGGAAAATTAGTGACCATACTGGGATATGTAGTCACCACAAAAAACACCGGTACCATAAAAGGTGAACTCATGCACTTTGGTACTTTTTACGATCAGCACGGTGAAGTCTTTGATACCGTACACTTCCCGGATGCTGCCAAAAAATTTCCCTTCCGGGGAAGAGGATTTTACTTCATTACCGGGAAAGTGGTGGAGGATTTTGGAATTGCTACGATTGAAGTAAGCTCCATGGAAAAAATTCCACTGATCAATAAAAAGGAATTACCGTATGAACCGCTGCATCATACGCAGCCGAAAAATTCTGACCCAGCTGCAT
Source organism: Flammeovirgaceae bacterium UBA5585 (assembly GCA_002425185.1). Classification (GTDB taxonomy): domain Bacteria; phylum Bacteroidota; class Bacteroidia; order Cytophagales; family Cyclobacteriaceae; genus UBA2336. The sequence goes on from DILT01000019.1 coordinate 224,511, forward strand.
TAAATGTGTAACGCTGATCTTGTTGATAGTTTGTCACCCTGAGCCTGTCGAAGGGTGACCACTCTAAGTGTCATACTTCGACAAGTTCAGCATGACATTAAATTAAAACTGTTGAAGTTCCTTCGATTCGTGAATGAACTTGCCCTTGGAATTTAATTTCGCCATGTTAAGCATTGCCCTGGCTACTTTTGCTGAATCAATGGCTTTGTATTTTAACGGAATCAAAACACCTAAAGCTTTATACACTACAGTTGCCGCGCCTTCTCCTGCCCGTTTCTCGGCACGTTCGCCTAACAACAACGATGGTCGCAAAATGTGGTACGACTGAAAACCAAGTTCATCAATAGCTTGCTCCACTTCACCTTTTACACGATTGTAAAAAATCCCGGATTTAGCATCAGAGCCCAACGCAGTAATGATCAGAAATTGTGTTGCTCCTTGATTCTTCGTCAGCCTGGCCAACTCACGCGGATACTCAAAATCCACCTTTCGAAAGGCGGCCTGACTGCCTGCTTGCTTGATTGTTGTTCCCAAACAACAAAACACATCATCAGCTTTAAGCTGATCGAAATGCTCATCTAACCTACTTAAATCAAGCACAATATTTTTTAGCTTCGGGTGCTCAACACCTATTGGTTTTCGGCTTAACGCTTTAACTTCTGCATACGCAGGATCATCCAGCAACAATTGAAGCAATTGCTTTCCGATCAATCCGGTTGAACCGGCCAACAGTCCAGTCTTCATGCAACCGTGAGTTGGGTTTGCTCCCACGCCAGGAATTTATTGACCTCGATTTGAACCGAGCTATACACCCAAACCAAAATCGAAAAATCATCTGTAAAACCCACAACCGGTGCGATATCAGGAATGAGATCGAAAGGATTGACGAAATAAATAAATGCAGCCAACACGGTGGCAATGGTTTTCCAAGGTATGCCTTTGTACTGTCCCTTAGTATAGGCTTTAACCAGCCTGACCATTACATCCAATTTTGATTTGGCTGCAGTAAAACTTAAATCATTTTTGTTCATCCGGCCCATCTTCATCGCAAGTTGCGAAAGCAACAAGGCAACACGGCCGTGGCGCCCGAATAAGCCAGATGCCAGTTGAAGTGCCGACTGATAAAAGATATTGGTCATACTAAAAGGTTTGTTGTATCTCCCGCTTTATCTCCACCAGCGCATGCGCAATGGAGTCGGGCTTGTTAATGATTTTTTCAAAAATCTTTTTCGACAAATCCAGACTGGTAGCCTCCTGCCCCATTTCTGATGCCGCCTCGTTAATTGTTACCACTAAATCCTCCTTCGCATTACGAACAAGCTCCCAACTGCTTTCGCTCATAAAAATCTGTTGGGATACGTTGTGGTTATACTCATTACGTATTTCGCTCAGCAACACCTGGTGAAAATCGCGCGCGGGCACAGGTCCTGGGTTCAGGCGTACTAACAAATTTTGCGGACTGATTCGTTCCAGAAACAGGCACATTCTTTCATAGGCCTGCAAGCGCAACGGCAGCACTGTTTCAATGCTGCGGCTTCGGATTTCAAGCTTTTTCAGTTCAATTTCCTTGGCCAGGAACGACCGTACCAACAGGTATGCCGCATACAACACTAACGAGGCGGGGATCAGAATCTTGCCAAAATCAATAAGCGCATCCATAGAATTAATTTTCACCAAAAAGTGTTGAAAATTACTAATTTTAACCATCATTATGGAAAATAAACTTAAAGAGCATCTGCTCGAAATAGCCAAAAAAATTACTGATGACACCCGTCTCGAGGATGTGTATCAGCAATTGTCGCTCCTTGCAGATATTGAAGAATCCGAAAAAGAAGAGGCAGCCGGACAAACTTTAACCCACGAAGAAGTTATTTCGAAATCCGGTGAATGGTTAAAGTAATATGGACAAAGCGTGCTTTCCAGCAATTTGAAAGAGCCATTCGCTTCATTCGGGAGGATCAAGGAATTTATTATGCAAGAATTGTCCACTCAAAAATTATTGATGCTATAAGCCACCTTGAAATGCACCCATTTCTTGGGGTACAAGAGCCAGTATTAGTACATAAAAAATCTGATTACAGGTTTATCGTTGTTTGGAGTTATAAAATTATCTACAGAGTAGATTCAACTCATGTAGTAATTGCCAGAATATTTCACACTTCACGGAACCCGAAAAAACTACGAGGCGTTTGAACGTCATGATCAATTTTCAACCCGTAACACTAACCCTAAAAGCTGCTGAAGAAGTCCGCAAAATCATGCAGACAAAAAATATCCCTGCTGATTACGGCTTACGGGTTGGGGTTCGTGGTGGAGGTTGTGGGGTTTCCCTGCTCATCGGGTTCGACAAAAAAAAGGAGAACGACCAAAGCTATACCATTGAAGGCATACCGGTTTTGGTAGACAAGCGCCACACCATGTACGTGGTGGGAAAAGAAATTGACTTTTATGAAGGCGATGAAGGACGGGGCTTCATGTTTACCGATCCGAAAGCAACCACCACAGAGATTTAAAATCAGCAAGTTTCAGGTTTTAGACCGTATTCGAACCCACCATTTTTACAGCATAATCAAACACGTACCTTTATGCTGTTGATCAGTCAGGAACACCATATTAATTACCAGCGCATTGCACAGGCCATTGAATACCTGGAAAAGAATGTTAACCGCCAGCCGGAATTGGATGAAGTTGCTGAACAGGTTCATTTATCACCTTTTCACTTCCAACGCATCTTCACCGAGTGGGCGGGCATCAGTCCGAAACGATTTTTACAATTCCTTACCACCGATTTCTTAAAGAAGAAATTACAGGAGAGCAGAAATCTTGAAGAGTTAGCGCAAACAGCCGGGCTCTCCGGGCAATCACGGGTTTATGATTTATTCACCACTCTTGAAGCAGTAACGCCCCAGGAATATAAACTTCATGGATCAGGAATTCAGATCGAATACGGCTTTCATAAAACGCCATTTGGAAATTGTCTGATTGGAATAACCGAACGGGGCATTTGCTGGCTCTCTTTTTTTAACGGAGATGATGATGGAAGGTATGAACTGGAAAACATGAAGGAGCATTGGCATAATTCGGTGTTTCATCAAAACCAAAGCTTAACGATCGAATTCGTTGATAATATTTTTAACCGCAAAGACGCTAAGACTCAAAGTAAACTCCATCTATTTGTTAAAGGAACAAATTTTCAAATCAAAGTTTGGGAAGCTTTGCTTCGAATACCGATGGGCGATGTAACCACCTACCAGGATATTGCTGAGAGAATATCAAACCCGAAAGCCATGCAGGCCGTGGGCTCAGCAGTAGGCTCAAATCACATTGCCTACCTTATTCCTTGTCACCGCGTAATTCGAAAGGATGGAATCTTAGGTGAATACCGTTGGGAGGCCACACGCAAGAAAAGTATCATTGGCTGGGAGATGGCTAACACCGGCAGCTGATGATAACCGGAAGAAATTCTTGTTATCTTAATGGCTTAACCAGGCCATTTTGAATCAGCAAAATTTTTTCTCCAAACTCAAAATCATTTTTCTTCCCGGCATCATTCTTCAATCGGTGTTGATTGGTGGCGGGTATGCAACCGGGCGCGAGATTGTAGAGTATGGTGGCAAGTTTGGTGCCAACGGGTGGATGAGTGGCCTGGCTATATTCTTTGGATTCTCATTGCTGGCGATCTTATCAATTGAAGCATGCCGTCAATGGCATGTTTATGATTATAAATCGCTGCTTAAAAAACTAATCGGCAAATGGTGGATCATTTACGAAGCAGTGTATCTCCTGGGTGCAATTTTAGTGATTGCAGTGATGGCCGCAGCAGCCGGTGAAATTCTGCACAATACATTCGGCTTTAATCAATGGGTTGGCGTGATCATTATCATTATGGTGGTGGGGCTTCTCAATTACTATGGCGATGAAACCATTGCACGTATGGAAACCATTGGCACCATGGCACTATTCGCAGCATACATTATTTTCTCCTTCACCATTTTTATCCATAGAGGTGATGCCATTGCAGATACATTTCAGCGGTGGAATACGGATTTTTCTAGTACGTCTTCCATCTGGATTGTATTAGGAACAGGGGTGTTGTATGTTGGCTATAACCTGGGTGTATATCCTGCATCTTTTTTTACCTATCGAGGTATTCAAACAAAAAAACAAAGTGTTATTGCCGGGTTGATTGCCGGAATACTGATGACCGTTCCCTGGTTTCTCACTTACTTTGCCATCATGGCCTATTATCCTGACAAGGATATTTTGGAGGCTGCGGTACCCTGGCTGACCATGCTAACTTCATTTCATCCTGCATTCATAATTGCTTTCAGTATTGTTGTAGGCTGGACGCTTATTGAAACGGCTACGGGAATGATTCATGGCTTCATCGGTAGGATTGAAGAAGAGAGCAGGCAGCGGGGAAAGTCATTAAAAAGGATTACCAAAGCATGGATTGCTTTAAGTGCTTTACTGGCCGCCTTGATATTATCACAGGTTGGCATTATTGACCTGGTAGCAAAAGGCTATACCATAATGGCTTATGCTATGATTGTCGTGTATGCTGTTCCGTTGCTTCTGCATTCCGGCAAACTAATGATCAACAAATCCAATGAATCCACGTAAGTATACCAATAGCTGACTACCCTATGGAAATAAAATATAAATCATCTTTCAAAAACCCCGAACAGGACAAGCAATGGTTTGAAGGCTGGGTAAAGCGACTGGAAAAAGTTAATAACAAAACCTACCAACGCATTGAACTGCAAACATCGCTTGGACAAACCCACGTATGGGGACTGAATACCGAAAATGAATCGCTTGAACCTCTGGTGATTTTTCCAGGCGCCCGAACTACCGTGCTCTTCTGGGATTTCGATAACAACCTGGATAACCGGGGTAATAAGTTCAGAATCTACATGGTGGAGACCAACGGGCTTCCCAACCTTAGTGATGGAAACACTCCGGATATTAAATCGAATGGGTACGGTGAGTGGGCCTCGGAAGTACTGGATAAACTGAACATCAAGCAAACCCTTATTGCAGGGGCTTCCTTTGGCGGGTTAATCTGCATGAAACTGTGCATAACCAATCCTGAAAAAGTAAAAACTGTTTACCTGTTGAATCCCGGTTGTCTTCAACCCTTTTCATTAACATTCAAAAATCTTTATTATAACCTGCTACCGATTATTTCGCCATCACCCAACAACGTAAAAAAGTTTCTGGACACAGCTGTATTTTGCAAGCCTGAGCATGCACTGTCAGAAGCCAGCGAGCAGCTTATTATCGACTATGAAGTTTTTGCTCTTACCCGGTACAAAGACAACACACAAAAACCCTATTACATGAATGATGAGCTAAAGCAGATTACTGTTCACACCTACTTGCTTGTTAGCAACAAGGATTTGCTGTTTCCCTACCGGAAATCCATAGAAAATGCCAAAGCCAAAATTCCATCTTTAAAAGATGTAGTAGTTTTTGAAAATGTTGGGCATGGAATTGAAACCTACGCTAAAGCAATGGCCGCCATCAGTGAAAGGACTTAATCACTTCCCCTCCAACACCCTCGCATAGGCTTGCTTATAATGCTTAATTAAATTCTTCCAGTCAAACTCAGCGGAGTGGTTCTCGACCTTGTTGCGTTGCATAATGCGCTCGCGCCTGGTTTGCTTTAAAAAGTCGTACAGCACGTTAGCCAACTGAATAGCCGACCATTCAAAGGTTCGTTTGCCCCGCTCAATCACGTACAGGCCGTATTGACCAGGATCATCAGAATGGCGTAGAATGTAGTCACCAAAACCCGAAAGGTCGCTGGTTACGGCCGGCACCCCACTGGCCATACACTCCAGCGGGGTATAGCCCCACGGTTCATAATAACTGGGGAAAATGCCCAAGTGGCAACCGCGCACAAACTGGCTGTACTCAATGCCGAACAACGGGTTGGTAGCATTAATGAAGTCGGCATGGTAAACAATCTTCACCTTGTCGGTTGGATGGTTGAGCATGTTGTTTTTGTATACATACTGCAAAATGTCATCGCCCTGCTCATCTACTAACTTGTGTGTGAATACCAATGGCAGGTTACTGCTCTTCCACGATTGTATGGTTCTGCGGTAACGTAGTTTCCAGTATTCATCCACAAAATCGCTCAGGTTGGGCAGGCGATGATCCTGACTGGTGGTGCTCGCATAAAACAACCGTCTGCCCACTTGTTTCTGAATGGCCTCACAGGTTTGGCGCACCTCCTCCATCACCGCCCGCGACTGCAGCACTTCCGGTTTTATACTGTAGTATTCGCGCTTGGTCACAAAAAACATCACTACCGTTACATCGGCTCCGTCTTTTTTCAATTGATCGTTCAGCAATTGCAACGCGCGCAGCGTTAAATCAAACCCCTTGTTTTTGTATTCGTACCTGCCCGAAGTGAAGAAATAGATGGTTTTATCCAGATCGAACGAATAGGATTGAAAAAAGTGTCCCATCACAAACTGGTTGATCTCTTCCTTGTATTGGGCATGCAGATTTTGAAACTCATGCAGGGCCACAAAGCGTTCAATATTCAATCCGTTGGGTAAAATAACTTCAGGTACACGCTTTAATAAATGTTTACACTCACGTGCAGTAACATCACTTACCGTACTTAAAATGTCTGCGTTATTTGCACAGGCAAATTCAATTCTCGCTTCGGGTTCAATTCCAAACTTGGGCACTTCCAGTTCCCATTTAAAAAATGGCAAGTGCGCATAAAACTGGGGTGAGTTAATAGCGAGGTGTCTGCCAAGCTGGGTGGCGTGTGTGGTAAAAATGGTTTTAACCGGTAACTTCTTTTGTTTGATATCCAGAATGGGTAAGCCCGCCATCCATTCATGAAAATGAGCAATAACCGGATGATCTTTATCAGCAAATTGTATAAACGTTTCGATGAATAGTGCCGTGAGGTAGCTGAAGGCAATTACACGGTTCACCAGTACATGGTCTTCTGGGGTAGGAATGCCATATTCCGCATACAAATTGTAGCGGATCATTTTCAGCTTTTCGGGCGATACACTGTCCGGATTAAGCAATATTACTTTTGGCCTGCCCGTAATCAGCCACTCGGCATAATAGGCTTCAATGCCCTGATCACGTAAATGTTGAATGGTTAGCCCGAAGGCATCGCTGGATTCTTCGAACGGCTCAACTTCGGCCAGAATATTTTTAGAAACATACGGGCCAATGAGGCAATACGATCCGTTTTTGTGCTTCATCATAGCCGGAACTTTTGAACGGATTACGGTATAAATTCCGCCTACCTGGTTACACACTTCCCACGCAACCTCCAGCAAAGTTGCTTTTGGAAAATCGTTCGATTCATCACGCTTCTTTTTTGGCATAGATTAGTTCTTTGTAAGTCAAAATGACTGTTATCACCTTTTAAATCTAAAAATTTAATGACAAAAATTCCTGAAACACGATCAAACTTTCAATGGATTGTGTTTTGTGCTTAAGCGCAAGGAGAGATCAAGAAATTATGAACTTCGAGAAATACACCATTAAATCGCAGGAGGCCTTACAAAAGTCGGCCGAGATTGCCATGGGTCTGCAGCAACAAGCCATTGAACCCGGGCATATCCTGAAAGCAATCCTTGAAACGGATGAAAATGTAGCTTCCTATCTGGTTAAAAAACTGGCCATTAATAAAACTTTACTGGATACAAAACTGGAGGAGTTATTGAATTCCTACCCAAAAGTATCGGGCCAGCAACCGTATTTGTCTTCAGCCACTAATACCCTGTTGCAGCAAGCCGAAAAAGAATTGCGTGAATTTAAAGACCAATACATTGCTGTGGAGCATTTGTTGCTGTCTTTGCTAGCTGGAAAAGACAAGACTGCTTCGCTTTTGCGTGATGTTGGCTTTGAACGCACGGCACTCATAAAAGCGATAAAAGAACTGCGCGGTGGAAATACTGTAACCGATCAGAATGCCGAAGCGAAATACAAATCGCTGGAGCGCTACTCAAAAAATCTGAATGATCTGGCAAAGAAAGGTAAGATTGATCCGGTAATTGGCCGCGATGATGAGATCAGGCGTGTGTTGCAAATTCTTTCACGCAGAACAAAAAATAACCCCATTCTTTTAGGTGAGCCCGGTGTTGGTAAAACCGCTATTGTGGAAGGATTAGCACAACGTATTGTGAACGGTGATGTGCCGGAAAACCTGAAAACGAAAATTATTGTATCGCTGGATATGGGCTTGCTCGTGGCAGGCGCCAAATACAAAGGCGAGTTTGAAGAACGTTTGAAAGCCGTTATAAAGGAAGTAACTGACTCAGACGGACAAATTATTTTATTCATTGATGAGATTCATACCCTAATCGGGGCTGGTGGTGGCGAAGGCGCTATGGATGCTGCCAACCTATTAAAACCCGCATTGGCCCGGGGCGAACTGCACGCCATTGGAGCAACAACCTTAAAGGAATATCAGAAGTATATTGAAAAAGACAAAGCACTTGAGCGCAGATTCCAGGCAGTAATGGTGGACGAACCTTCTACTGAAGACTCCATTTCCATTCTCCGCGGAATTAAAGACAAATACGAACTGCACCACGGGGTACGCATTAAGGACGATGCCGTAATCTCAGCGGTGGAATTATCCAGCCGGTACATCAGCGATCGTTTTTTACCCGATAAAGCCATCGACTTAATGGATGAGGCCGCATCAAAATTAAGGTTAGAAATGGATTCCTTGCCAGAAGAGTTGGATGAACTCAACCGCAGAATTATGCAATTGGAAATTGAACGTGAAGCTATCCGCAGGGAAAAGGACAAAGAGAAAGAAAAAATTTTGAGCAAAGAGATTGCCGACCTTTCTGAAGAGCGCAATGCCCTGAAAGCAAAATGGGACAGCGAGAAAGAAGTTGTACAAGGTATTCAAAAACAAAAGGAAGTTATTGACAAACTGAAATTTGAAGCCGAGCAAGCTGAGAAAGCTGGCGACTACGGCAAAGTTGCGGAAATTCGCTACGGTAAAATAACGGAGGCGGAAAAGCGTCTTAATGGTTATCAGCTTCAAATGAAGGAAATGCAAGGCGAGAAGTCACTATTGAAAGAGGAAGTAGACAGTGAGGACATTGCTGAAGTAGTAGCCCGCTGGACCGGCATACCGGTTTCCAAAATGTTGCAAAGCGAGCGTGAAAAATTATTGCACCTGGAAGCGGAATTAAGCAAACGCGTAGCCGGGCAGGAAGAAGCCATACAGGCATTAAGTGATGCTGTGCGCAGAAGCCGGGCCGGATTGCAAGATCCGAAGCGCCCCATCGGTTCGTTCATCTTTATGGGAACTACCGGTGTGGGTAAAACCGAATTATCAAAAGCATTAGCCGAATACTTATTCAACGATGAACACGCTATGGTCCGTATTGATATGAGCGAGTACCAGGAGCGTCACAGTGTGAGCCGATTGATTGGTGCACCTCCGGGCTACGTGGGATACGATGAAGGCGGACAACTTACCGAAGCCATCCGCAGGAAACCCTACTCGGTTATTCTGCTGGATGAAATCGAAAAAGCCCATGCCGATGTGTTTAACATTCTGCTACAGGTGTTGGATGATGGAAGGTTAACCGACAATAAAGGTCGTGTAGCGAACTTCAAGAATACGATCATCATTATGACCACCAACATTGGGTCGCAAATTATTCAGGAGAATTTTGAAAAAATAACGGATCAGAATTATTTCGATGTATTGGAGGATACGAAAACCGAAGTTTTGTCGTTGTTAAAGAAAACGGTGCGTCCGGAGTTTGTAAACCGAATTGATGAGATTATCATGTTCCGTCCGTTAAGCCGGAGAGACATCCGCAAGATTGTGGACATCCAGGTTGATTTGGTGCGTACACGATTGGAAGAAGCCGGAATAAAAATTGAGGTTTCGGATGAGGCCCGCGAGCGGCTGGCTAAAATCGGCTACGATCCGCAATTTGGCGCCCGGCCGTTGAAGCGGGTAATGCAACGTGAAATACTTAATGAGCTCTCCAAACAGATCTTGTCCGGAAAAGTTCACAAAGACTCGATAATTTATGTTGACCTGAAAAATGAAAATGAATTTGTTTTTGAGAACCTTGAGGCCGATGCCGTTGTTAAAGAGATAGATTAAGGATTGGTAATTCTCCGTGCCGGGCAATCCGGCAAGTCCCCTCCGGAGGAATTCTGCGAAAGCAAGGATTGAGGGTTTGGTTAGAGGGGTTTGGTTGAATGCCCCGCCTGGGAAACCGGGCGGGGTTTTCTTTTTTGTTATCCGGCTAAAAAAGATTTTCCATCTTTGCATGGTATTCCCATTCCATGAAGAGAACTCTAATAGCCGTATTAATTAGTCTGATAAGTTTACTTGTTCATTTGGAAGCCGCAGGCCAGGGAGATATATCACCATCACCCTACTTCTCATACGGCAAAGGTCTTGGCATTATTTCTCCGGACAGTCTGTTCATGCTGAACATTCGTTTCCGCATGCAAAACAGGGCGGCATTTCTTACTGAAAGCGATAGCGACCTGACCATTGACCAGGTTGAGGCAAGAGTAAGAAGACTGCGGCTTCGTTTTGACGGCTTTATTTACACGCCCAAACTTTACTACCTCATCCAACTGGCATTTACACGAGCCGATATGGATTTTGATGATACAGGATTTCCTAATGTCGTTCGCGATGCCATGATTATTTACAGTTTTACTGAAAATTTTTCTATTGGACTTGGGCAAACCAAACTTCCGGGGAACCGGCAACGTGTTAATTCCTCAGGTGACTTACAATTGGCTGATCGTTCTATTGTTAACTCCATTTTTAACATCGACCGCGATTTTGGCGCACAGTTCTATTATGATAACTCGGTTCAACAATTTCATTACGTTTTTCGGGGATCCGTTTCCTCTGGAGAAGGAAGAAATATAAATGCTTCCGATCGTGGCCTTGCCTATACGGGACGGGTTGAATTACTTCCGTTTGGAAGATTCACCAGTGGTGGCGATTATTTTGAAGGAGATTTGGTACGCGAGAAAAAACCTAAAGTATCACTGGGAACAACGTTTTCATCAAATATGAATGCCATTCGAACCGGTGGCCAGTTGGGCAGATTCCTGTATGAGCCGCGTGATATCAAAACATTCATGATGGATTTTCTTTTCAAATATCAGGGGTGGGCTGTGGCTAACGAATTTCTAAGGCGTGATGCCATTGATCCTATTACCATGAATAGTGATGGTGATGAGCGCTTTGTTTACGTTGGTCATGGAGAGAACTACCAAACAAGTTACCTGTTTAAAAATAATTACGAAATCGTTGGAAGGTTTTCCCGGGTACGCCCCTACTCGGAAATCCAACACTTAACACCAGAAGTAAAACAGTTTACCGTTGGGGCGAGTAAATACATTCGGGGGCACCGGTTAAAATTGCAAAGTGACTTAACCTACGAAAAAAATAACTGGCTGTTAGATTCTACCCAGGATTTTAACCGTTGGCAACTGCGATTTCAAATCGAAGCAGGTATATAACTGAATTATCAAATAAGCTCAACCCCAAGGCCCGGCTTATCCGAGCAATGCATCATACCATCTTTAAGAATAAATCCACCTTTAACCACATCCTTACCCAAGTCGAGACTTCCGTCTAAATCAATATATTTTGTATTAGCACAGGCAAAGGCTGCATGAAGGGCCGCTGTTATGCTGATGATGCTCTCATCATTGCAGCCCCAGAATAAATCAATGCCTTCCTGAAAGGCGATGTCAGCAATTTTTAATCCTTGTGTAACGCCTCCGCATTTCATCAGCTTAATATTGAAAATACCACAGGCACGGGGTGGCTTTACCAACTCCAAAGCATCCTTTGGAGTGATGAGTGATTCATCGGCTGCAATTACTTCCCTTACGTTATCGGGCAATGCCTTCATTTCCTGAATGGCCTTAGCCGGAAGTGGTTGTTCTATCAATTCAATCTTTAAGTGTTTGGTCTTTTGGTAGAATTCAATGGTTTGTTGTGAGTCATATCCCTGGTTAGCATCAATACGAATGGCATAATCATACCCAAACTTCTCACGCATCTTAACCATGCGTTCAATATCTTCTGCCAAATCCTTACCCAGCTTTACTTTTATCGCTTTAAATCCCTGCTTCAGGTATTCACCGCTCTCTTTCAGGGTTTCAGTAACATTCTTGATCCCGATGGTATTCGAAGTAGGCATACTCTGAATTTTTTGTCCGAGGTATTTCACCAGCGGAACGTTCAGAAATTTTGTAAAGGCATCATACAAGGCTATATCAATGGCAGCACGGGCAGCAGGATTCTTCGGAAATTTCTGCCAGGCTTCATACGTGAGTTGCTTCATCTCGCGAATATCTCGGCCCCTCAAAAACTCCAGGTTCTTTTCTTGTAAAGCTTCCAACGTTTGGGTAAGATTCTCGCCCACCACATATTCACTGGGGTTACCGGAGCCCAAGCCGGTTATGCCATTATCGAGCGTAATTTCTACAAACGCATTACGAACATCATCAACAGTTTTGAAGGCTATGGTATACGGTTTGGTATTACCCAGATCGGCACTCCAGACTTTAATATTTTTAATTTTCATCAGGCTTAGGCTTTATTCTTCTTAATTAATTCGGCAAACACCGCAACCAACCGGTCAACGCCATCTTCCAATGGCAACACTACGGGTATATTCAGTTCTGTTTCGGTTTGGCGAGCCCAATCCCTTGCTTCATCGGCCTGCATCTTCATGGTGTTAACGGTTATACCCACGGTAGTCCCACCATAAATTTTAATCAAATCGATTTCATCTTTAACCGAAGGAATGTAGGCTGGATAGTATTCCATATCCTTGTATTGCTTGCGTGCCGGGTTATGTTGCAAAACTACAATATCAGCATCGGCAGAAACAATCCATTCTGCACCGGCAGGCCCGCTGGGATTTCGTAGTGCGGATTGCCCTTCAATAAACATAATGTCCGGTTTTACATCCTGGTAGCATTGCCACACGGCATGTTCCATTTCACCAGAGATAAAATCATTTAGTGTTGAATCGAAAATAAATCCATACTTCGCACCCTGCATCCATCCGGTTTGGCCGGTGTAGATCATTTCAGCTTTGTAGCCGGCTTTTGTCATGGCTTCGGTTAGAATTCGAGAAGTTGTTCGTTTACCCAAGGCACAATCGGTACCCAGCACAGCTACCTTAACCGACTTAACCTCCTTGATCTTTCCATTCCAGAAATGAAGATCCTTAAACTTCTTTGGCTTACGAACATCAATAATCTCAAGCCCCTTTTGATCGGCCAACGCTTTCAGGTCTTCATGGTCGGAAACATAATCGTGCAACCCATTTACAATGCTGAGATTATGATTTAAGGCCTCCACAAGCAAATCGTGAAGCGAATCGGGGATTACCCCACCTTTGGTTGCCACACCAATTACACAATATTGTGCCTTTTCACCCGAAGCCTTCATAAACTCAGGAATAGAGGCATAAACCGGTAAGTTTCGATGCTTTCCGTCAAGCACTTCACCGGCATCCTTACCAGCCGATTTGTGATCGACAATACCTAAAATATTGAATCGTTCTGTACCCCTGATAAGTCCGTGTGCGGTTTTAGCGTTACTGCTGGCGAGATAACCGCCTGTAATGACAATAGCGTTGCTTTTTTTCATACTATTTAAAGGCACGAAAATTGAACTATAATTAAGAGTTTTCAAAGGCATTCGGGGTGGTTTTCATTAATTTTGTTAAAATGGAGGTTGATATGAAAGGTTTACTGATGAGTTTGTTTTTCCTAAGTGTTTCCTGCTTATCGGCACAATCACTACAGGGAACATGGCAAGTGGTGAAGCAAAGCAATTGCATGGGTAATGAATTGGGTGACCCTTCTGAAACAGAGGAAGAACTACTGGAAAGTATGTCGTCCCTCTCGGGCAATGCCCCTAAAACGATTACTTTCAATACGGATGGATCGGGCGAGGAGAACTGGCGCTCACGCGGAAAAAAGAAATCATCTTCAAAAGAAAAATTTCTATATCGCTATACCGATGAAGCTCTTTATCTGCTGGACAAGAAATCCCGTTTAATTACAGATACATTCCTAGTAGAGGAACTCACCACTACATCCCTTAAAATGTTCAATAAAGATCGTGCTTGTGAACGACTGGAACTTGTTCGTGTAAGGTGAGTATGCAGACTACCATTGAAAAAAAAGATGTCCGAAAACTTTCGTTGAACGAACTCAAAGATTTCTTCACTCAACGCGGTGAAAAATCTTTTCGTGCACAGCAGGTTTATGAATGGCTCTGGAAAAAATCGGCAAAAGATTTTGATCAAATGACCAACCTGTCGATTAGTACACGTGAGTTATTGAAAGAACATTTTACTATTAATCACATCAGGGTTGATAACATGCAGCGCAGTGAAGACGGCACAATTAAAAATGCTGTCAAACTGTATGATGACTTGATCGTTGAGTCCGTTCTAATCCCCACAAAAGATCGGATTACCGCGTGTGTTTCCTCACAAGTTGGCTGTAGTCTGGACTGTAAGTTTTGTGCTACGGCCCGGTTAAAGCGTATGCGAAATTTATCGCCCGATGAAATCTATGATCAGGTAGTGGCCATCAAACAACAAGCTGAGCTGTTTTTTAATCGACCGCTCACCAACATAGTATTTATGGGCATGGGCGAACCATTACTGAATTATGGTAATGTGCTTGAAGCCATTAATAAGATTACGTCACCCGATGGTTTGAACATGGCTTCCAAACGAATCACCTTATCTACCGTGGGCATAGCCAAAATGATTAAGAAAATGGCCGATGATGAGGTGAAATTTAACCTGGCTGTTTCGCTGCATGATGCTATTAACGAAACACGTTCAGCCATCATGCCCATTAATGAAACCAACCCGTTGGAAGAACTAGCCGAAGCCTTGATATACTGGTATAAAAAAACGAAGCGAAAAGTTACCTACGAATATGTAGTCTGGAAGGGGATTAATGATACACCTGAGCATGTACAGGCACTGGTAAAATTCTGCAAACACATTCCCTGCAAAGTAAATCTGATCGAATACAACCCGATTGATGAGGGGGTTTTTCAACAGGGTTCACCCGAAGCTGTTCAGCTATACCAGACAACGTTAGAAAGAAATGGCATTGTTGCCCGCATAAGAAAAAGCCGCGGCAAAGATATTGATGCCGCGTGCGGGCAATTGGCAAATAAATCGTAGGTACTTGACCCGCATAACGACTACAACTTTTTCCTATATTCGAAAAGTTAAGTTAACCTACACATGATTATTTACCAAAAATCCAACCAGCCCTTTCTTATCCGTTTCGTTTCAAAGTTTATTGATCAGCAAGTGCCATTGCTTTTGTTGGTGGGCATTCTTGTGATGCTTTCGGTTCTGCTTAAAGAAGCTTCTTTTGTAATAGGGCTGTATATAGCCGCGGGCATTGTAGGCATCTTATTTATTATCACAACGCTTGGTGCATGGCAAAAATCTGCTGATCGGTTAGTGCTTATCGAACTTCTTAAGGATACGCTTCATGTTCAGGCTCAACATTACAGTAGTTTAGTTCACAAGCAAATACCCCTAAAACAGTTATCGATAAGCGTTGACGTGGCTACTGAAAATAAAAAAGGCTGGAGATCCTTTGAACTTGAAATAGGTGATAAATCCATCAAAGAACAGTCGCTTGTAGCTGAATTGGATATTTACGAAATCGGCCCGATACTGGAAGCCATTCAAAGCCATAAGCTTAAAAAACTCAATAAAACAGAAATAGACATACTGGAACTTTACAACCGCAGCGGATCAAGACCATTTAATTTTAAGAAGTGGGGAATTATTGTGGGCCTTGGAGCCGTTGCTGTGTACTTGTATCTGAATAAAGAAATGACCTTACAATATCTTAAAGACTTTCAAGTGAAGCCTGGAGCTGAAATTGGTGCCTGGCGAAGTGATGCCGATGGATTTCCTTACTACTTTCAGCTAAATATTGATAGTACCTGGGAAGAGAATTATTTTGACAAAACCGGCAAATGGAAATGGGTGCCCGAGGATACGATCAGCCATTCATCTCCGCAACTACATATTTTTACCACCGAATCATTTTACTATGGCTTCATTGTGCAGCAACTTACTGACAACACGTTTGTGCTGGAAAATCCAACCAATCAGAGGGTGTACACCTTTAGCCGACTAAAAGGTGGGAGCTTTTCAAAACCCAATGTTACTCAACGATTCATCCATTTCACGAATCAATCCACCCTGCTTCCACCCGATCAACAAATATTTTCTGCCTGGCTTCGTGAGTTAGATGTTAACGATGAGGGTTTACGGCCACTTCAAATACTCATCCAATCAGACACACTTTTTGCTGGATTATTAACCAATCAACAACAAAACAAATTGTACATCTTAGGTATTGATGGCTTTAGCCAAAAGAAATTGTTTCTAACGGAAGTGGGTAATTCTTCCAATTGCGAAAATTCTTTTACGGTAATAACTGAAGGATCAAAAACCTTTATAAGGCAAGAAGAGACTTGCAAAAGAGGTAAGTCATCACTAAAAGTAAAAGTTTATCAAGTCGGCACTACCGGAATTCAGGAAGTAGCAGAATAGCTACTTCTTACTCGCATTAAAAAGTTTTTCCTTCTCATCCTTAGTCAGGCTTTCGTAGCCCTGATCGGATATCTTATCGAGAATGGCGTCAATCTCCTCTTGCGAAGCTTTGCTGGCTGACTTTTTAGAAGCCTTAGATTTGCGGGGTTCTTCACTTCTGTAGGTAACTTTCACTTTTGGTTTTTCTTTAAAAAGATCTTTAAACCAATCCAAGGTGGCAGTTATCCATCCACCCCAGTTAACACCGGCCTGCAACTGTTTGATATAAATCAACCCCATTAATGCCCCACCCAGATGAGCGATATTACCGCCAAGGTTAATTCCTTGTCGCACATAGAGCAGCGACAAAATCACGTAGAACAGCGCGATGTATTTTATTTTTACCGGGCCAAAAAACAGCAAGTAGAAAGTATAATTCGGCAAAAGAACCGCTGTGCCTACTACTATTGCGTATATAGCACCTGATGCCCCAACCATACCAGCATTGCCAAAAAAGCCTGGACTGATATTATAAATAAGCAGGTAGGAGATACCCCCGGTTAAACCGCCCAGTACATAGAGTGCCACTAATTTATCACTGCCCATGTATTCAACAAACACGCGGCCAAACCAGTACAACACCAACATGTTAAAGAGAATATGAAAAATATCCCACATGCTGTGCGCAAACATGTAGGTGATTAACGTCCACGGACGTGAAAAAAATTCAGAGAGACCAGAGGGAATGGTAAACTGTTTGTAAACAAAGTTGAACACGAATTCAATGCCACCAATCCAACTAAATAAATCAAGCACAACAAACACCAGGAAGATCGTTACGTTGATGATGATCAACTGAACGTGTGCGTTGTTGTGTCGTTGAAATGCGCTTTTAAATTCGTCAAACATGGTTATACTTAATAATACGAACCGCCCTGACCACGCCAGATTTTAATCAGGATGAACGCCACCACTATACCCCCCAGGTGAGCAAAATGTGCAACGTTTCCGCTTCGGTCCATAATAAACGTTAATCCAAATAAAAAGAATACAAGGTATTTGGCTTTAATGGGAATTGGCGGAATTAACAGCTGAACCTCCATATTCGGAAACAACATGCCAAAACCCATTAAAACTCCATATATAGCGCCCGATGCTCCCAGCATTATTCCGCCCCCACCTCCAAAAAACAAATCAATTAATACGCTAAAGGCGGCTGCGCCAACACCGGTAATAATATAAAACAATAAAAACCGCTTCGACCCCCAGAAGGTTTCAAGAATAGGTCCGGTAAAGGAAAGCATAAGCATATTAAAGAAGATATGCATAAAGCCACCGTGTGCAAACATATAGGTAAACAATTGGTAAGGTTGAAAGCAGTCGGTGCGCACATTAAACAAGGCCAGGTAGGCGGTGATAGCATCTTGCCTGTAGGAAAGGGAGACACCAAAGCAACTGCCAACATCTACAACAGGCGACACCATTTGACCAATAAACACGATGGCGTTGATCATTAGCAAATTTCTGACAACAGGGGTGAGATTAAACATGAAGCGGTACGGTAAAGCGGTTAATTACGTTTAAAAAACATTCCAATTCTGGCCAAATCTAAAATAAAATACGTGGTTTCCCCATCGGGTGAATACCCGGGAGCTTTGCAGGCCAGTAAACTTTCTACCAACGATTTCATTTCCTCGGCAGAAAGTTTGTCCCCGGCTTTTAACGCTGCACGTTTGGCCAGTGCCCGTGCTAAATTCTCCCGCATGGGCAAGGACAATTCTGATTGATTGAATTTAAATTGTTCAATAAGGCCTTCAAACAAAGCTTTCTCTTTTCCGGAAGAAATACCGGAAGGTATTCCATTAATCACCAACGTGTTTTTTCCAAATACCTCAAACCGAAAACCCATTGCCTTTATTTCCTGCTCCATTTCCATAATTAATGTAAAATCAGCGGCATTAAAAGAAACCGTTTGCGGAAACAAACTTTGCTGGCTTTCTCCGCTATTATGGGTAAGGCGTTGTAAAAATTTTTCAAACAAAATACGCTCATGAGCTGCCTGCTGATGAATTACCATAAGTCCGGTTTTTACCTGCCGCAGAATGTAGTGGTTGTGTAACTGAAATAATGGCTCATACACTGTTTTTGAAATATCTTCTTCCTGCTTCGTTTGTAAGAACTCAAGTTCCTTTGGCGATAAATCCTGGTGCGAAGTAAGCCCCGACATTCCTTCTCCTTCGAAAAGTTTTTCCCATTGTTGCAGGTTGGAGCGGTGCTGGGAAGTTTGAAATCGTTCTTCGAAATATACTTCGCGGGCCGCATCGGTAGAGGTGTTACTCAGTTTTGCAATAATATTTACATCTTCCGCAAAATCAAGTGCAGGTGTTAGGTTATGAGCGCCCAGAGCCTGTCGCACGGCTGAGCGCACCACTGCATACACGGCACGTTCATCATCAAACTTTATTTCTGTTTTAGTAGGATGCACATTCACATCAATATGCTTTGGATCGATGTCAATAAACAAAATATAAAATGGAAAAGAATTCTCTGTGACTAAACCTTCAAATGCATTCATTACTGCATGATGCAGGTAATTACTGCGAATAAACCGGGTGTTGACAAATAGAAATTGTTCACCACGCGATTTACGCGCAAACTCCGGACGGCCGATATACCCGGTAACTTTTACATATTCTGTTTCTTCTGTGCAAGGTGCTAATTGTTCCTGATAAGTTTTACCGAATACATTAACGATACGGTGGCTAAGCTTACCGTGCGGCAAATCATAAATCAATTCATCTCCCTGAACAAACGAAAAAGAAATTTCCGGATTGGCTAATGCCAGTCGCTGAAACTCATCAATGATGTGCTTAAGTTCAACCGGATTGGATTTCAAAAAATTTCGTCTGGCAGGTATGTTATAGAATAAGTTTTTAACACTGATACTGGTGCCTTTATCGCACGCAACAACTTCCTGCCGCTTTACTTCCGAGCCCTCAACGACCAGCAGCGTACCCAACTCTTTGTCGGCCTGCCTGGTTTTCATTTCCAGTTGTGAAACAGCCGCAATAGATGCCAGCGCCTCTCCGCGAAAGCCCATGGTGCGGAGGGTAAATAAGTCCTCAGCCTTTCTGATTTTTGATGTAGCGTGCCGCTCCAGACTCATGCGTGCATCTGTTTCTGACATGCCCGTGCCGTTGTCTATTACCTGAATAAGGCTTTTGCCGGCATCCTTCACCACCAGCCGGATAGTTGTTGCCCCGGCATCAATAGCATTTTCCAGTAATTCCTTTACGGCAGAGGCAGGCCGTTGCACTACTTCACCGGCAGCAATCTGGTTAGCTATGGAATCGGGCAAAAGCTGAATAATATCGGACATGATCGGCTTACGTCTGCTTGCGGAAAAATCTGACCCAGATATAAAACGGAACAATTAACGCTAAAAAGTAAACCGAAGTGTTGCCATAGTGGAGATAAGCCATCACCCATATTACCAATATAGTAATGATAACCAACCGTAAGATATTGGCCGATGGATCAAAATTTTTGGTTTGCTTGCTTCGCGCTGCCCTGAATGAGCCGGCAATACGGGCACGGTATTCACTGGCAATAACTTCTTCTTCATTTTTCATTCTTAGTTCACGCTGTATACGCTCCTCCCGTTCCCTTCGTTCTTCATCCATCGGATCATAATGGCGTGGGGTAAAGTTGAACCGCCTGTGTTTGGGTATCCGCGTAAAGAGGGAAGGAATTTTCATAACTGGAAAAATTTGATTGCCTTTGATGTAATGCAACTTTTTAAGCTGCGTCACCATTATTTTATTTGGTACTAAAACTGGTTAATTTAAAGGCCTACAAAAATGCCTCTATTCAGCTTCAATTACAAAAAAGCAAACGGCCCTCGAAGCAAAAAAGTTTGGTTGGCTTGCTGGCTTGCCTGCTTTAGCGTTTTACAGGTATTTAGCCAAACCAACCGCGAGAAATGGGTAGATAGTGTATTTCAAAAACTGCCCTTTGAAGCTAAAATCGGTCAGTTAATTATGATGCCGGTAGATGCCTCTGCTAGTGATGCAGAACGAGATAAACTGCTGAATCTGGTTTCAAGCTACGGAATTGGAGGAATTGTTTTAACCCGTGGCGGGCCGGTTTCTCAGCAGCAATTCGTTCAGCAACTACAGGCTCAATCAGTAGTACCTCTACTGGTAGGATTAAATGCCGAAGAAGGCTTGGGCTCAACACTGGATAGTACGCTGGTATATCCGCAAACCTTAATGCTGGGCGCCATACAAGATGACAGCCTGTTATTCTATTTTGGTGATGAAGTGGGCCGTCAACTCAAAACTCTCGGTGTGCATGTTACTTTTGCGCCAACAGCTGATTTGAGTACTACATTCAAAACAGACGAACTGGTTAACCATACCTTTGGAGAAAACCCAGCCCGGGTAGCAAATGCAGCTGTCTTGTATATGAAAGGGCTTCAGCATGCCGGTATTATTCCCGTAGCTAAGCATTACCCCCATTACGGGCTTAAAGTTACCGGCTACGCAAAAGGTGTACCCATCATGGGGCTTGCCCACGATGATAAACAGTCACTTTATCCCCTTAAGCAATTAATTGATCAAGGGTGTCCGGCTATTTTATCATCCTACATACATGATCCCATTTTCCCAGATCGGAGAAAAATAGCCCGAAAGAAAAAAAGAATTATTCCAGAAGCATTGCCCACATTGTATACAGCCGACTACCTGAAAAAGAATTTTAACTTTCAAGGGCTGGTATTCAGTTACGTGCCCGATGTAAAAGTTCTGCTAAAGAAGTATCAACCCGGTGATTCGGAAATTTACGCCTTCCTGGCCGGAAATGATGTTTTATTATTTCCACAAAATATTGCCGCTACCGTACGGAAGCTTCGCAGGCAAATAAAAAAGAACCCACTACTAGAAGCACAGCTTGATCAGCGCGTAAAAAAAGTACTGGCTTTCAAATACGATGCAGGTTTGCCTACTGCCGTGCCACAAGAGCAGGACAATCTTTACGATAAACTTAACACACTTGAAGCCCGTGTACTCAGGCGGGATCTTTATGAAAAATCAGTTTCCGTTGTTTATGATAACCAGGAGTTGTTACCCATAAAAATTCTGGAAAACACAACTTTCGCCTCACTTTCGGTAGGTGAACGAAAAGAAAATGAATTCAGCGCTTACTTGTCGCGTTATGCTCCTTTCGATCATTTTCAATTTCATCAACCGGGCGAAGACACAACCACACTTTTGGAAGAGCTTAAAAAGTATGATGTGGTCATTGCCGGAATATTTCTCACGAGTTCAGGAATAATCTCCGAATACCCTGCCCTGCTCGATGCGTTGGCGAAACATACCAAAGTGGTGGTGTGTAATTTCGGGCCACCTTCAAAACTTAGTTTGTTCACCGAACCGGCAGCCATAGTTCAAGCTTTTGTGGATGATGCGTTAATTCGCAGAACCGTACCCCAGATTATTTTTGGAGGCCTTGAAGGCAGCGGTAAGCTTCCCCTTACAATCAATGAAAAAATCCGTGAAGGCTCAGGAGTATTAACACCCTCACTGGGCAGGTTATCCTATGCGCTTCCAGAATCGGTAGGTATGAGCAGCCAAACATTGGAAAAAATATCCACACTTGTGCGCGAGGCGATTGAAACACAAGCTACGCCTGGATGCCAGGTGCTGATTGCCAAAAACGGAAAAGTGATTTATGACCAGTCATTCGGATGGCTAACTTACGATAATCAGCAACCCGTTACCGGTGAAACCATTTACGACCTGGCTTCGATGACTAAGGTGTTAGGCACGCTTCAGTCCGTTATGTTTCTTTATGATCGCGGCCTGATTGACGTAAATCGTAAAGTGTCATACTATCTTCCGGAACTCCGATCAACCAACAAAAAGGATATTACCCTTAAAGATGTTCTCGCCCATCAGGCAGGGTTGCTCGCATTTATTCCGCTATGGCCCCAAACCATGAAAAATGAAAAAGAGTTTTTACCTTACTATTATAATGCCAAACGGACAGAAAAATATTCCCTTCAGGTTTCACCAAACGTATATGCGGCCCCCGTTATCCGCGATTCGTTATGGAAATGGACATTCGAATCAAGAATGATAGAAAAGCCTGCACGAATCCCTTACACGCTTCGCTACAGCGACATTGGTTTTTGGCTACTGCACCGGTTATCTGAGAAAATGCTCAACCAGCCCATGGATGATTTTCTGTGGCAGAATCTATATGAACCCATAGGAGCATACACCACCGGGTACACTCCATTAAGTCGCTTTCCGGTATCGCGTATAGCACCTACCGAATACGATAAAATTTTCCGTAAAGATATGATTCATGGCACCGTACACGATGAACGTGCCGCTATGATGGGTGGGGTTGCCGGCCATGCCGGTTTGTTCAGTACGGCACAGGATGTGGCTAAACTGGGACAAATGCTGTTGCAAAAGGGTTATTACGGTGGGCATCAATACCTGAAACCCGAAACCGTTGAATTGTTTACAGCCAAGCAATTTGAAACCAGCCGGAGAGGGCTTGGGTGGGATAAGCCCCTGCAAAGCGATTGGGCTACCCCCACTTCCCTTTTTTCCTCCCCGCGCACATTCGGGCATACAGGCTTCACCGGTACGTGTATATGGATTGATCCCGAATTTGAGCTGGTTTATATATTTCTGTCAAATAGGGTTTATCCCGACCGCAGTACTAAACTAATTACGGCCAATATCCGTTCTCGGATACAGGATGTGATTTATCAATCCATATTTGATTATTGTCCTTACCCAAACCCATTCCTGTGGAGCAGATCAAGATAGGCATAGTTTGTTATCCAACCTTTGGCGGTAGCGGTGTAGTGGCTACCGAGTTAGGAAAAGCCCTGGCCCAGGAAGGTCACCAGGTTCATTTTATAACGTATTCACAACCCAGCCGGCTGGACTTTCTGAATGAGAATATATTCTACCATGAAGTAGAGTTCAGGTCGTATCCACTGTTTGAATACCCTCCGTATGAGTTAGCCCTGGCCAGTAAAATGGTTAGCGTGGCGATGAATGAGAAACTGGATCTGCTTCATGTTCACTATGCCATCCCCCATGCTTCAGCTGCCTACATGGCCAAGCAAATACTAAAAACACAAGGCATTACTATGCCGGTGGTAACTACACTGCATGGTACCGATATAACACTGGTGGGTAAAGACGCATCGTACGAACCGGTGGTAACATTCAGTATCAATCAGTCGGATGGTGTCACCGCAGTTTCAGAAGATTTGCGAAGAGAAACGTTTGAGTACTTTAAAATCACGAATGAAATAGAAGTTATTCCAAACTTCATTGATCTAGCTAAATTCAAAAAACAAAAGAAAGATCATTTCAAAAAAGCCATTTGCCCGGAAGGAGAAATGCTGGTTGTGCACACCTCCAACTTCCGCAAAGTGAAACGGATAGGCGATGTTATACAGGTGTTCTATAACATCCAAAAAGAAATACCGGCCAAACTGTTAATGATTGGTGATGGCCCCGAGCGGGTTGGCGCAGAACAACAATGCCGCGATTTGGGCATCTGCAACAATATCCGATTTCTGGGTAAACTGGAGGCTGTAGAGGAGGTGCTTTCCGTGGCTGACTTGTTCTTAATGCCTTCAGAAAAAGAGAGTTTTGGACTGGCTGCCTTGGAGGCCATGGCCTGCGAAGTGCCCGTTATTTCATCCAATACCGGTGGTATACCCGAATTGAATATTCAAGGTGTAACCGGCTTTATGAGCAATGTGGGCGACACCGAAGATATGACCCGCAAAGCACTGTTCGTGCTGGACAAAAGCAACTTACCCAAATTCAAAGAAAATGCCCTTAACCGGGCAAAGGAATTCGACATTAGCCGGATACTGCCACAGTATGAGGATTACTACGTTAAGGTTATCGAGAAAACCAACATAAAAGCTATCCGTTAAAATACGGTTAGGTTTTCTATTATTATTTTTGTGCAAATTTTGGATGCGATGGAAGAGGTAATACCAAAAAACAAAGGGACCAAACAGCTTTTCAAAAACCCTGTTCTGGAGAAACTTACGCGCACGCACATATCAGTTCCGCTGATCATATTTTTTACCTATGCTGCGGCATTGCTGTACTGGAGCATTACCCACACAGCATTAAATCCAGTGCTTACGACCTCCCTCTTTTTTGTAGGATGGCTTGCGTTTACATGGGTAGAATATAATGTCCACCGGTATGTTTTCCATATGCGTGCGCACACCCAAAAACGAAAAGAATTACAGTATACGTTACATGGTGTTCACCATGAATACCCCAAGGATAAGGAAAGACTGGCCATGCCACCGGTGCTGAGCATAACCATAGCCACCGTACTGTTACTTTTGCTTCGTTTGGTTATGGGCGATTTCGTTTTTGCTTTTTTGCCTGGTTTTCTGGTTGGATATGCCAGCTACCTGGGCGTACATTACATGGTACATGCCTACCAGCCACCCAAAAACTTTTTAAAAGCCTTATGGATCAACCACAGTATACATCATTACAAGGATGGCGAAATTGTGTTTGGAGTGTCTTCTCCGTTGTGGGACTATATCTATGGCACCATGAAGGAAAAGTCATCCTCATAAAGCCATAATGCAAAAACCACCTTGGTGTTATCCGGGTGGTTTTATTGACTAATCAGATAAAGTAAATTCAGATTTTTGATTCCTTAACCTCCGGCTGCTTAACAGGCTTTTTGGCATACGTAGCGCACGTATAGGATGAACAAGAGCCTAAAATAAGCGCCAAAAGGCTTAAAACCAGTACAGACTTTTTCATAGCAAAAGTTATTAAATGATCGTCAAAAGTAGGCCTTTTCGGGCGTTGAAATAATTTAAGAAACACGAATTATATTACGTAGGTTCAAAAAATTAAATACTAATTCAGAAACAGAATCCCCGAAATCGGGGTTTAAAGTCTATCCGCCCAGTACCCCATGTTAGGCTACCGCTTCAGTCAGTATACCCCTCCCCCTGAAAAAGCTAAAAGCGATTTTGAGCGATTGCTGAAGATTTTCATGCAACTGGCATTAATTACTTCGGGTAATGTTGCCGAAGCGCTACAGTGGCTTACTGAGCTAGATAGGCAATATAAACTAACTACGGATAATTACGGTATCGGAGATTTCGTTGAACAACTAAAACGAGAGGGTTACATAGATGAAAAAGGGCCAGATGGAGAATTAACTTTAAAACCCCGCAGTGAACAGCACATCCGAAAATCGGCCCTGGAGGAAATTTTTGGAAAGTTAAAGAAAACAAAAGGCGGAGATCACAGCACCTTTCACAGTGGGCGGGGCGATGAACAAACAACCGAGCGAAGAGATTACGAATTCGGTGATACCCTGGAACAAATTTCCATGACTGATTCATTGCGAAACGCTCAAATCAATCACGGGTTAGACAACTTCTTCATGACAGAAGATGATTTGGAGGTAATCGAAAGTGAATATAAATCGCAAACCTCTACTGTTCTAATGATTGATATCTCGCACTCCATGATTCTTTACGGGGAGGATAGAATTACGCCAGCGAAAAAGGTTGCCATGGCGTTGTCCGAACTGATTACCAAAAAATATCCAAAGGATACACTCGACATTATTGTTTTCGGAGATGATGCCTGGCAAATTGAAATTAAAGATCTGCCCTACCTGCAGGTTGGTCCCTACCACACCAATACGGTTGCCGGGTTAGAGCTAGCGATGGATATTCTCAGACGAAGAAAAAATCCGAATAAGCAAATTTTCATGATCACCGATGGAAAGCCTACGTGTATCAAGCAGGGTATTAAATACTATAAAAACAGTTTTGGTCTTGATCATAAAATTCTGGGTAAAACACTAACCCTCGCCAGTCAATTAAGAAAACTAAAAATACCCGTTACCACCTTTATGCTGGCCACCGATGCTTACCTGAAAGCATTTGTGCGGGAATTCACAAAAACGAATAAAGGCAATGCCTATTACAGCGGACTACAAGGATTGGGCAATCTTGTTTTTGAAGACTTTAACAAGAACAGAAGAAAAACGTATTAGAAATTAAAAAATGGATATTCATAAAATAAAAACCTTAAAGCAATTAAAGTCAGCAGGCTATAAACCGAAATCGGTTAAAGATGAGTTGCGCAATAACCTGATTGAAAAGAAAAGAAAAAAAGAACCTGTATTCAGCGGCATCTGGGGTTATGAAGAAACGGTAATACCCGACCTGGAAAGGGCCATATTAGCCGGACATAATATCAACCTACTAGGCTTACGGGGGCAGGCCAAAACCCGCATTGCCCGGTTATTGATTAACCTGTTAGATGAATATATACCTGTTGTAGAAGGTTCGGAGTTAAATGATGATCCGCTTCATCCCATCTCGCGATACAGTATTGATAAACTCAAAGAGTTCGGGGACGATACGCCTGTTTCATGGGTTCATCGGCATGATCGGTATACGGAAAAACTTGCCACACCTGATGTTTCCATTGCTGACCTCATTGGTGATGTTGATCCGATAAAAGCGGCTACACTTAAACTTCCCTACTCCGATGAGCGCGTAATTCACTTCGGATTGATTCCCCGATCACATCGTGGAATTTTTGTTATCAATGAATTACCCGACTTACAGGCGCGTATTCAGGTAGCACTCTTTAACATTCTGCAAGAAGGTGATATTCAAATCCGCGGCTTTAAAATACGCCTACCCCTAGATCTGCAATTTATTTTCACCGCCAATCCGGAAGACTACACCAACCGGGGCAGTATTGTTACTCCGCTGAAAGATCGGATCGATAGCCAGATTATAACACACTATCCAAAAACCATCGATATAGGCAAACACATTACACAACAGGAAGCACACATAAAAGAAGATCAGCAAAACCTGGTTATCGTTCACGATTTGGCAAAAGACCTGATAGAGCAAATTGCTTTTGAAGCTCGAAAAAGTGAATTAATAGATGCTAAAAGTGGTGTTTCCGCCCGACTCACCATTTCAGCATATGAAACACTTATTGCTTCCGCGGAGCGCAGAGTCCTTATAAATCAGGAAAAGAAAACAAGTCTTCGTGTTTCTGATTTTACCAGTGTAATACCCGCAATCACCGGCAAAGTAGAGTTAGTTTATGAGGGGGAGCAGGAAGGCCCTGGTATTGTAGCACAAAACCTGATTGGTAAAGCCCTGCGCACCCAGTTTGTGAATTATTTTCCCGATCCTGAAAAATTCAGAAAGCAGAAAGACAAAAACCCCTATAAAGTCATTACCGACTGGTTTGGCGAAGGCAACAAAGTTGATCTTCTGCATGAGGTTACTGAAAAGGAATATGAACAGTTACTTAAAAGCATCCCAGGCCTAAAGGAGCTCGTTAAAGAGTATCATCCACATCAGCCCGCAACTCTTCAGCTTTTTTTGATGGAGTTCGCCCTTCATGGACTGGCTGAATTTAGTTTGATCAGTAAACATAACCTCACTGCCGGACACCAATTCAAAGATTTATTAAGTTCCATGTTTAACCTACCCAACGATGATGACGATGAAACCGAAGAAGATGACGATGCGGCATTCGGAGGGAGTAGAGGTAGATAAAGAAAAACTAAAGGCGTTATATGCATTAGTTGCCAGGGGAGAAGGAGAGCAACTTGAGTTTAAGCGCAAAGCAACGCATCCTGAAAAAATTGTACGCGAAATGATTGCCTTTGCCAACAGCAAAGGAGGAACAGTACTAATCGGAGTTTCTGATGATGGCAGCATACCCGGAGTTAAGTTTCCGGATGAGGAATTGTTTGTTGTTCAAAGAGCCATTACCCGGCTTAGCAGGCCACACATTAACTACGAGAAAGAAATTATCTCGTTGTCTACAGGTCGTTACGTCATCTCTTTAAAGGTACTTTTCGGCAAAAGAAAACCCTATTTCTTACGTTTAAGCAGATGGAGAAGAGGCTGCTTTATTCGGATAGATGACAAAAGTATAAAGGCTAGCAAGGAGGTTCAGCAAATTCTCTACCTACAGGCAAAACAACATGATGTGCAATTTACCTATGGTGAATATGAGCAGAAACTTTTTCGTCATCTGGATAAATTCAATTATGTTACAGTTGCTGAATTTTCTGCCCTCTGTGATATTGGCTACCACCATGCTTCAAACATTCTTGTTCAACTCGTACTTGCCAATGTTCTTAAAATAGAACCTCACGAAAAAGGTGATCAATACGCTATTTGCAGAGGTAGCCTGTTAACAATTTAGTAATGATAAGAGGGATTATAAAGGTATTAAAAAAATTCACTTTCAAAACTCTTTCAGCATTACGAAGGTTTTTGTTTATTTCGATAACCAAGTTCTTTGTTAAGCATGTCAAAAATCAAAAAGGAAAAGAAGATATTCGTGCTGGATACTTCTGTTATTATTTATGAACACAACTCCATACTCAATTTTGATGAACACGATGTAGGCATACCGATAACGGTACTGGAAGAACTGGATAACTTCAAAAAGGGAAACGATACCAAGAATTTCGAAGCCCGGGAGTTTATCAGACTCATTGATAAACTCGCCAAAGATCAAATGTTACACCATTGGAACCCCATTAACGGAAAGGGCAAGGGCGATTTTAAAGTAGTAATGGATACCGGGGGCACGGGTACGCTGGATGCCAACCGTGTATTTAATGAGGACAAGCCAGACCACCGCATACTAAATTCCGCCCTGCTGTTACAGAAAGAAGAGAAGGGAAGAAAAGTTGTATTGGTATCAAAAGATGTAAACCTGCGATTGAAGGCCAAGGCATTGGGCCTTCATGCAGAGGACTATACCACCGGGAAAGTACAAAACATCTCGTCACTCTACTCCGGCAATACGGTGATTGAAGATGTGGACACCAATGCTATTAACCTGATTTATGAAAAAGGCTACTGTCCACCGGGTGATATCCTGGGGAAACTAAAACCAGAAAAAAACCACTACTACATTTTAAAAAGTGGTAAAAAATCAGTGCTCGCCTATTACAATCCATTCAATGAAATGGTGGAGCAGGTAGAAAAAAGGTCGATCTACGGGGTTAAGCCACGTAATGCTGAACAAACTTTTGCCATTCACGCGCTGCTGAAACCTGACGTTAAACTGGTTTCCCTGCAAGGTATTGCCGGTACAGGTAAAACATTAATTGCTCTGGCCGCTTCACTGGAACAGAAACGTGAATTCAAACAGATTTACCTGGCGCGTCCAATTGTACCGCTCAGCAATAAAGACATTGGTTATCTGCCGGGAGACATTAAATCGAAATTGAACCCTTACATGGAGCCCCTGTGGGATAACCTGAAATTCATTCAAAATCAATACAACGAAACTGATAAGGAGTATTCTAAAATCACAGAGATGGTAAACCAGGAGAAATTGGTGATTACGCCCCTGGCTTACATTCGAGGAAGAAGCCTTTCTAATATTTGCTTTATAGTTGATGAAGCGCAGAACCTTACGCCCCATGAGGTAAAAACCATTATTACCAGGGCCGGTGAAAACACGAAAATCATCTTTACTGGAGATATCTACCAGATTGATACACCCTATCTGGATGCGCAAAGTAATGGGCTCTCCTACTTAATTGACCGCTTAAAAGGAAATGAACTGTATGCCCACATAACCCTTGAAAAAGGTGAGCGTTCGGAATTGGCCAACCTGGCAAATAACCTGTTATAGCCGATTTTCGCTCAGCGCAAGGTTTTACAGCATTTTAAACCTTTCAGGTTAGCGAAAGGCTTGTTTGCAGGGTTTTAGAAA
Organism: Flammeovirgaceae bacterium UBA5585; assembly: GCA_002425185.1. Taxonomy (GTDB): domain Bacteria; phylum Bacteroidota; class Bacteroidia; order Cytophagales; family Cyclobacteriaceae; genus UBA2336. The sequence goes on from DILT01000019.1 coordinate 254,944, forward strand.
TTCGTGCCAAAATCAGGGTGTAAGGTTTTTAGAACGGTAGGTATTATTTTCTACACTTTCCTCAATTCCATTTAAACCTTAACGTGGCTGAAAAACAGACGATTATGATGCCATCAACTCACTTTCTACTTTTGACGTGTAACACAGAAAAAGAAGCCCATGTTTAGAAAATTGTATTTCAAATGCCTCTCCGCAAAAAGTAAAATTTCAGCATTGCGCGATAAAGGAACCATGCTTGGAACCCGTATAAAAAATGGTCGTAAAGCCTACTTATTTTTATTGAGAGATTTTTGCGCTGAGGTAATTTTTCAAAATGATAATATGGAAATGCACCCTGAAAAGATTACCACCTTTTCCAGCGTAAGCGAGTTCAATAGCTATTTGGAACGGGAGTTCCGATCAGCCTTTTAAACGAACGTTATTTCTTAAGAACTTTTAGAACAGTTTCTCCGATATCCGCAGGTGATTCTACTACGTGAATACCACATTCACGCATTATTTTCATTTTAGCGGCTGCTGTATCATCAGCTCCACCAATAATGGCACCCGCATGCCCCATTCTTCTTCCGGGGGGTGCCGTTTGACCAGCAATGAAACCAACCACAGGTTTTTTGTTTCCGGTTTCTTTTATCCAACGTGCAGCCACAGGTTCGTAGTTTCCGCCTATTTCACCTATCATTACAATCGCTTCGGTTTCCGGATCATTCATTAATAATTCAACCGCCTCTTTAGTTGGTGTACCAATAATCGGATCACCGCCAATTCCAATAGCTGTAGAAACGCCCAAACCAGCCTTCACAATCTGATCAGCGGCCTCATATGTAAGTGTTCCTGATTTTGATACTACCCCAACTTTTCCCTTTTTAAACACAAAGCCAGGCATAATGCCCACCTTCGCTTCTCCTGGAGTAATCACACCCGGACAATTTGGACCAACCAATACCACATCTTTACTTTTGATGTATTTCTTTGCAATCATCATATCCTTAACCGGTATTCCCTCGGTTATGGCGATGATTACTTTAATACCTGCATCAGCAGCCTCCATAATGGCATCAGCTGCGAAAGCCGGGGGAACAAAAATGATAGAAACATCGGCACCTGTTTTTTGAACAGCCTCTTGAACAGTATTAAAAACGGGCCGCCCCAGGTGCTCTGTACCGCCTTTAGCCGGAGTTACCCCTCCTACCACATTCGTACCGTATTCAATCATCTGGCCAGCATGAAAAGTACCTTCAGAACCGGTAAAACCCTGAACTATTACCCTGGAGTTTTTATTCACTAATACGCTCATGGAAGTGCAATTTGGTGATCACAAAAATAGAATAATATACCGTTCAGCCAAACCACCAAAATGCAAAGAGGCTTCCAAAACCTACATTATCAGAAGCCTCTTTAATAATTGAAATGACTACTCTTAATTCGGCTTAAATCCGAAACGACTGAGGAATTGTTCATATGCTTCCTGGTATACATCAGGCTCAGCTTGTGCTGCCTCCTTATAGGCAGTAAGTGCATCAATTAACATAAGTCTGTCTTCAAAAAATGAAGCCAGTATATATTTATCCAATCCTGTAGCTTCACCCGACAAGCCAAGTTCACCAACCGCCTCGTCCATTTTTTTCTTTTTATGGCCTGTAAGTTTTTTTACAGTATACTTATCAGAGGTATTTCCATTAGCCGAAATAACTTTAACCAGCACCTGAGAAGTACCTTCATAGCCTTTCGACAGATCAATCATATAATTGTTGGTATCCACAGTAAAGCTTGCTAACTCATCCTCACCTAAATCCATTACAACAACCTTGTACGAATTTGATCCATCAGCGGTCCAGGTAAGAAAAAAATGATTGCCCTGCACCTCAGCTTTTGCAGGATCCGATGGAAGACCGAGCATAATTTCCTTTTTAACATCGCGGTGAACGGCCCCCGTTGCAGCCAGTTTGTTCTTCTTTTCCTGTTCGCTACTTAAGATAAAATCAGTATACTTATTTAGGGCGCTCGAGCCTTTGCCGACCTTCGAAGCAAGATCAGCCACTTTAAAATTACCAGGCTCCTTTACCTGAAAGGCTCGGCCACTGGCATGAGAAAGACCCAGATAACCATTATCGGAAATTTTTATTTCGTCCGATACTTTAAGTTGTGAACCAACTTTAATTGGTGTCCATTCTTCTCCTGATTTAACTGCTGTTTGCCCTTTACTCTGTAATACCAGAAAGGCATACGATTGCGCCTCCATTACAAGTGGCATCAATATTCCTGCTAAGAGGATAATTAAGCGGATATTTTTCATTGTCTTTTTTTTGCTTAATGGACTTTAAAGTTAATAAGTGACTTTCGTATTTAAAATAAAAAAGCTGCCCCATAACAATGGGGGCAGCTTTTTTGATGGTATGCGTAATAATGCTATGGCTTTTTAAGACCATGACGAATCAGAAATTCATCGTATGCCTCCTTGTAATACGTAACTTCAGGGGCGAGCTTAATTGTTTCTTCGTAAGCTGCTATCGCATCAATAAAAAGTCCTTGCTCTTCGTAGAAGCCGGCCAGGATGAACTTATTTAACGCGGTTTGCTCACTAACCTCGCCCATAATGTCATTCAACGACTTTTGTACCTTGGCGTGAGCCTCTGGCGAAAGTTTCTTAATTAAATGCATTTTAGAGGATTGACTGGGGTTAGCCTTGGACCGAACATCTACAAAAATTCCCGTTTCATTAGCAAATTTCGGATCGTTCAAATTAATTTTTATACTAGTCTCCGATGTTTCAATTTTAGCTAACTGATCTTCAAACATATTGCTTAATGTAACAATATAGGGACCCGTTACTTTGCTGGGATCCCAACTGATTACCGCTTCATTGTTATAAACCCCTGAGTGTTGATTTTCGGGCAGCATAAGCTTGATGGCCTTTGCTTCTGCAACATCGCGATGCACAGCTCCTGTTGCACCAAGTTTACCTTTCTTGTCATCTGCATTGCTGCTTAAAATAAAATCAGTGTATTTGTTCAAAGCACTTGAACCACCCTTTACTTCAGCGGCCAAATCAGCCACCTTATGAGGGCCTGCTTTTTTTACTTCAACGGGCTTGCCAGTGACGTGGATAAGTCCAAGATATCCATTGTCCGCTAACTTTAATTCATCACCAATTTTCAGGCTGGCGCCAGTTTTTATTGGCTGCCACGAATCGCCAGATTTAACCTCATTGGTTCCTTTGTTAGCCATCACCTTAAAGGCAACATCTTGTGAAAAGCCATTTCCAAAATGTGCGATTAAGCCTAAAACGATCACTATTCTTAGCATTTTCATAACTGTAAACTATTTTTAAGAGGGATAAATGTACAAATTTATTGGTTATCGGAGTTTAATACCTTAGACCTTCCTTTGGTAAACAACCTGCTGTTTTTCAACCGATTAATCGAGTTTTTTATAACTCCCATATAAATTTCATAGGAGTCTCCCACCAAGGCTATTGCCGCCAATGACAAGGTGGTGTCAAACTTATAGCTAAACAGGTCAAACACTTCCACCATGATTAATGTGAAAAGAATCAATTCAGCCACCTGAATCAACTTAGTAATGCCATCATACCAATCGGGCAACTTGATGTAGATTAGCGAAAATAATGCCACATTTAAGTAACAAAGTACAATGGCAAGTACCCATTCTTGCCAATCTTTCATGGTGTTTACGTAATCTTCATTTAAAATCATCGAAACAATGTTGGCATGCACCACAACCCCAAACATATCCGGATTTGCCTTACCGGCCATTTTCAGGTTCAACGGGGTAAAGAACTTATCACTCCAGGAGGGGTCGCCAAATTCCTTACCTAGAAAACCAAAAATGACAACTTTACCCTCAATCATTGATGGGAGAAAGTTTTCTGTAAAAACATCTTCAACATCAAGCGTATAGAATACCTGTGGGTATTTTGTTTGGCCAAAGAAGTCAGCAATATTTCCTCGGTAGTTAATCACTTCCGAAAAATTATCGCGGGCTAAAAATTTTTTTGTCTTAACAGAATCGTATAACATGGCCATCTGAACGGCAAAGGCTAAGTGATTCACACCATTAACTTCCATTTTTGGGTTGAAGGTCCGGCAAGTTTTTACGTCATCTTGATAAGCCGCATCAGTTTCAAGGCTTGCATATCCCTCTGCAAACATGACCTCCCTAAAAAGTGGGTCTGATTGCTCCAGAGAATCATAAACATCCTCAACATCCTGCCTGCTTAACTCCAACGACTTAAGGAGTTTTGAAACCAATACAACATTTCCGGCTTCTTTAATCGCGTAACTGAGCATCAGATTCCCAATGGAATCCTTAAGTGGTGGGCAAAAAACCGTGTCGCGCGGTAGTCCCTGGCAATTATAAAAACCATCGATACCAATTACTTTAGGTTTGTGTTGACTAATTATACGAATTTGTTCGGCCACTTGTCGCCTACTCAACTCACCAAAATTTATCACCACAATATTCGTATCAAGAGGAGGGTCTTCACGTAATTGGGAAAAGACATAATCGGTTAACTCAACGTCTGCCAAGGCTTGTCCGATGGAATCGAATGCATCAAATAACCTGAGTTGTGTTAACTTGTAAATTCCGCCCATAAGCAAGAAGATGAACATGGTAGCTATGGCGGCATCGATCCAGAAATATTTCTTCATGAGGGGTTTTGGTATCAGGTAAATTTAGAAATTTAAGCATGTTTTACTAAACGAATACAGTTGAAAGCGCGGTTAAACCTTCAGGAATACACAAACGGAATACTACAGGGAGACCGGGTTGTGCTGGCAAAGGCTATAACCCTTATAGAAAGTCAGCTTTCATCAGATCGTATAATCGCTGATCAACTCGTTGAAAAAGTACTTCCTCACTCGGGAAATTCAATTCGCATTGGCATCACCGGGGTCCCGGGTGTAGGTAAAAGTACCTTCATAGAGGTTTTTGGAAAATATATTATTGATGAGCACAAGAAGAAAATCGCCATACTTACGGTTGATCCCAGCAGTCCGCTAACCAAAGGGAGCATTCTTGGGGACAAAACACGTATGGAGGAGCTTTCCAAAAATTCAATGGCTTTCATTCGCCCTTCTGCATCAGGTGAAGCGGTGGGCGGAGTAACTCATCGAACACGTGAAGCCATTCACTTATGTGAAGCTGCTGGATTTGACGTTATTCTTGTGGAGACTGTTGGCGTTGGACAATCGGAAATTGCTGTAAAAAAATCAGTTGATTTCTTTCTTCTCTTGATGCTAGCCGGAGCCGGAGATGAACTTCAGGGTATAAAAAAAGGCATTATGGAAATGGCTGATGCCATTGCTATTACTAAAGCTGACGGTGATAATAAATTTAAAGCCCATGAAGCCCGCGCTGAATACCAGCATGCATTACATCTAGTTCGTCCTGACAGTTCAGGGTGGTTACCCAAAGTATTTACCTGCTCGGCAGTTTTATCAGAAGGAATTGATTCCATATGGAATGCGATTCTTGAATTTCAACAATTACTTATTAGCAACGGAATTTTTGAAACCAGGCGTCAACGGCAGCAAGTAGAGTGGATGCACGAGTGCTTCGATCAGCTCTTTAAAATGGAATTTCAGAAATCACCATGGCTGCATGAGAAAAAAAGCAGTTTAGAAAGTGATGTTTTGGCAAAAAAAATAACCCCTTACCAGGCGGCCCAAACCATGTTAAAAGAGTTTATCCACTCACTCAGAGGATCAAATCAAACATGAAAAGGTATTTTATTTCTATTCTGCTGCTTCTGTCTATACTATTGTCCTGCACTTCAAGGAGAGAAAATGCAAACGCTAATAACACCTTAAGCACTGAATCCACTTTAAAATATGCCCAAGGATTTACGATTACTACTATTGGCCAGAGCAAACTTATAGAAGTAACAAGACCCTTTCCGGGAGCTCAAACCAGCTTTAAGTATTTATTGGTTAACAAGGGAGATGCAGTGCCCGAGCATGACAATAACACAAAAGTCATTTATGTTCCGATCGCCAGATTGGTTTGCACATCCACTACACACATTCCTTTGCTCGACTACCTGAATGAAAGTGAAGCGCTCGTAGGGTTTCCGAACACTGATTATATAAGTTCAGAGAATACCCGTGCCCTGATTGAGAAGGGAAATGTAACAGAATTGGGCATTGATAAAGGTATGGATATTGAACGCCTTGCGCTTTTAAAACCTGATATCACCATAGCCTATACAATGTCGGGTGATTTTGGCCAGTTTAAAAAAATTGAAGAATTGGGCATACCCGTTGTCATTAATGCAGAGTATTTGGAAGAACATCCGTTGGGTCGTGCTGAGTGGATCAAATTTGCGGCCGCATTTTTTAACAAAGAAGAACTTGCTGATTCGGTCTTTTCCGCAATTGAGCGGGCTTATTTGTCAACCCGAGAGATGGCGGCTAAGGTTAATATTAAACCTACTGTTATGAGTGGGGTAGTTTATGGGGATACGTGGTTTTTACCTGGTGGAAAAAATTTTGCTGCACAATTAATAGCTGATGCTGGCGGGAAATATTTATGGGCTGAAAATTCATCCAACAGCTTTCTTGAACTTAGTTTTGAATCGGTGTATGAAAAAGCCAATCAGGCTGATTTTTGGATTGGTGTTGCCTCCTTCAAGAGCTTGAGTGAAATTGAAGCAGCCGACAAGCGATATACTAAATTCAAGCCTTTCCAAACAGGCCGGGTGTACACCTATGATGCCCGAAAAGGAGCAAAAGGAGGGAGTGAGTTCCTGGAGTTAGGCTATCTTCGGCCTGACATTATACTTCAAGATCTGGTTACGATTATGCATCCGGATTTATTGCCAGACCATTCGCTTTATTTCCACAGTCTACTCCAATAAAAAAGCCATTATCACTTCGTGTTAATGGCTTTACAATATCCTATAGGTAAACTAACTACACCTTAATCTCAACATCCACACCGCTGGGAAGCTCAAGCTTCATCAACGCATCAACGGTTTTTGCGCTGTTTGAATAAATATCAACCAGGCGCTTATAGGTGCATAGTTGAAACTGCTCACGTGATTTTTTGTTTACGTGAGGAGAACGCAATACTGTAAATTTTTCCTTTTCTGTAGGTAAAGGAATGGGACCGCTCACGACTGCGCCTGTTGCTTTCACGGCACGTACAATTTTCTCAGAAGACTTATCTACCAGGTTGTGGTCGTAAGACTTGAGTTTGATTCTGATTTTCTGGTTCATGATCTAAACGTCTTTTAGATATTTATTTTGCGGCAACAGCGCCTTTTACTTCATCAATTACTTTTTCTGCAAGGTTTTTCGGTACCGGTGCATAATGTGAGAATGTCAAAGTCGCAGATGCACGACCAGAAGTGATTGTTCTCAAATCAGTTACATAACCAAAAAGCTCGGACAATGGCACATCAGCTTTAATAACCTGTGCACCACCACGGCTGTCCATTCCTTTCATAACACCACGTCTCCTGTTCAAATCACCTGTTACCGATCCGGTAAACTCATCAGGTGTAAGCACTTCAACGCTCATGATAGGCTCTAACAACTGAGGGCCACATTTTTTGGCTGCTTCTTTGAAACCAATACGTGCAGCCAATTCGAATGATAATGAATCTGAGTCTACATCATGGTATGAACCATGGAAGAGACGTACTTTCATGGAATCAATCGGATAGCCTGCTAACGGTCCGTTAACCATAGCCTGCTCGAAACCTTTTTGTACGGGCTGTATGAATTCGCGTGGAATCACACCACCCACAATGTCGTTAACAAACTCAAGTCCCTCCTTACCATCTTCACGTGGCCCGATTTCAAACACGATATCAGCAAATTTACCACGACCACCGGTTTGCTTTTTGTAAACTTCTTTATGTTCAACGGAAGTAGTGAGCCATTCTTTGTAAGCCACCTGAGGTGCACCTTGGTTAATTTCAACCTTGAATTCACGCTTCAGGCGGTCAATGATGATCTCAAGGTGCAATTCTCCCATTCCACGAAGAATAGTCTGACCAGTTTCCTGATCGGTATGTACGCGAAGTGTGGGATCTTCTTCAACAAGTTTAGAAATAGCCATTCCCAACTTGTCGACATCCGCTTGTTTCTTAGGCTCAATCGCGTATCCGATTACAGGCTCAGGGAATACCATGGATTCCAATATTACCTTGCGCTTCTCATCACATAGCGTATCTCCGGTTTTAATATCCTTAAAGCCAACCACAGCACCAATATCACCGGCCGGAAGCCTGTCAATTTGGTTTTGCTTATTGGCGTGCATTTGGAATACACGTGAGATACGCTCCTTTTGATTGGAGCGCGTATTGAATACATACGAACCTGATTCAAGAACGCCAGAGTAGGCACGAATAAAGCAAAGGCGTCCCACAAACGGATCGGTTGCAATCTTGAAGGCAAGTGCTGTAAAAGGCTCCTTTTCGTCAGGCCGGATTACAACTTCTTCTTCTGTATCAGGGTTAGTGCCCACGATATTGTCCTTATCCATTGGCGAAGGCAATAACTCCATTACATAATCCAACATGGTTTGTACACCCTTGTTTTTAAAGGATGATCCGCAAACCATTGGCACAATAGCCATATCAATGGTGGCTTTGCGAAGGGCCGTGATAACTTCAGTTTCCGTAATGGTCTCAGGATCATTAAAAAACTTCTCCATTAAAGACTCATCATACTCAGCGACAGCCTCCAGAAGTTTTTCACGATATTCTTTTGCCTCTTCAACCATGTCGGCAGGAATAGGAACTTCTTTAAACGTCATTCCTTTATCTTCTTCATTCCAGATGATGCCACGGTTGTTAACCAGATCAACAACACCTTTAAAATTTTCTTCTGCTCCAATAGGAAGTTGCAAAGCAACAGCTTTGCTGCCCAATTTTTCTTTTACCTGCTTGCAAACACCCAAAAAATCTGCACCGGCACGGTCCATCTTATTGACGAAACCGATCCGGGCAACTTTATAATTATCGGCTAGTCGCCAGTTCGTTTCAGACTGAGGCTCAACACCATCAACGGCACTGAACAGGAAAACAAGACCATCCAAAACGCGAAGGGAACGGTTTACTTCAACCGTAAAATCAACGTGTCCGGGAGTATCAATAATGTTAACGTGATACTTATCACCCTTATAATTCCAATAAACGGTTGTAGCCGCAGATGTAATAGTAATCCCACGCTCTTGTTCCTGAGCCATCCAGTCCATGGTGGCAGCACCATCGTGTACTTCTCCAATTTTATGATTTACCCCCGCGTAGTATAAAATACGTTCGGTGGTTGTTGTCTTACCCGCATCAATGTGCGCAGCAATACCAATGTTTCTGGTGTATCTGAGATCCCGTGACATTTTATCCTTCCTCCCTCAATTAAAATCTGAAATGTGAAAAGGCCTTGTTCGCTTCAGCCATACGATGAGTGTCATCCTTTTTCTTGATGGCGGCACCTTCACCTTTGGATGCGGCTATGATTTCACCAGCCAGCTTATCCATCATGGTCTTCTCACCACGCATGCGGGCATAGTCAATCATCCATTTGATACTCAGGTTTATCTTACGTTCCGGTCTGATTTCAACAGGAACTTGAAAAGTTGCACCCCCCACACGCCTGCTTTTAACTTCAACAGAAGGCATCAGGTTGTTCATCGCACGCTTCCAAACCTCCAAACCATTTTCATTTGTCTTTTTTTCTACCAATGCAATGGCATCATAGAAGATGTTGTAAGAAACACTCTTTTTACCTTCCTCCATTAAATAGTTAACGAATTTAGTTACCAGGGTATCCTGAAACTTGGGATCAGGTAGAAGGTATCTCTTTTTAGGTTTCGACTTTCTCATGAGCGTGTAAAATTATTTTTTAGCGCCCTTTGCTGGTGCTGCTGCACCGGCCTTCGGACGTTTAGCACCATACTTAGAACGACTTTGCTGACGACCATTGACACCGGCAGTATCCAATGCACCACGCACGATGTGATAGCGAACACCTGGAAGGTCTTTCACCCTGCCCCCACGGATAAGCACAATGGAGTGCTCCTGAAGGTTGTGACCTTCACCTGGGATGTAAGCGTTTACTTCCTTTTGATTAGTCAGGCGCACCCTTGCTACCTTACGCATAGCCGAGTTTGGCTTCTTGGGAGTAGTGGTGTACACGCGGGTACAAACACCCCTGCGCTGAGGACATGAATCAAGGGCTGGAGATTTTGACTTAGAAGTCAATTTTCTTCTGCCTTTTCGTACAAGTTGTTGAATGGTCGGCATTTATATCAGTTATTATAAACCTATAAAAAATTAGGACTGCAAAGGTATTATAAAGAACGAAAGGATACAAAGCCTTTAGAAAAGATTTTTGAGGACGTTTTGTGGGTTTTTAAGCCAAAAAGAGGCTTTTTTCTCTAAGCTTCGCCAACTGCTCCGCCAAAATTCATAGGGAATTTGGGCATGTCGGGGGTTTGCTTAATAGGGCCAAATGAGTTTTCGTATTTCTCGATGTTGTCTTTAAGCGCTGCTAAAAGCCTCTTGGCATGTTCAGGGGTGATGATAACCCTTGATTTTACCCTTGCTTTTGGAACACCGGGCATAAGACGAATAAAATCAATTACAAATTCACTATTGGAATGTGCAATCATGGCCAGGTTGGAGTAAATACCTTCAGCTATCTCCTCCGATAACTCAATGTTTATCTGGTTTGGTGCCTGTTTGTCCTTTTTATCGTCTGCCATAATGCGATGGTTCAGAGGTTAAGGTTCAAGGGTGTTACCCTTGAACCTCTTAATAATTAATCTTGTAATTCCTTCTCCCGATCCTTTTCTTTTGTGTCGAGGGCACGGGTAAGGGTATCATACTCATCCTGATGGGTAACGATAATGTTGTTGAATCTACGCTGTCCTGTTCCGGCAGGGATAAGGTGTCCTACAATCACATTTTCCTTCATTCCCATCAACTTATCAGCCTTACCACGAATAGCAGCTTCGCTCAACACTTTGGTTGTTTCCTGGAAGGATGCAGCAGAGAGCCAGCTTTCGGTCTTCAACGATGCCTGGGTAATACCCTGCAACGTAGGCCTTGAAACTGCGGCTAAAGCATCGCGTACTTCTACAAGTTTCTGATCCTTTCTGCGCAAGGAAGAGTTCTCATCACGAAGCTCACGACCTGTAACAATCTGGCCAGGTTTGAATTTATCCGAATCGCCCGAATCAATTACTACCTTCTTGTCCAGAATCTTATCGTTTTCCTCACGGAAGGAGAATTTATCAACGTATTCACCGGGCAAGAAGTTGGTATCACCCTGATCGATAATCTCAACCTTTTGCATCATCTGGCTTACGATAGCTTCAATGTGTTTATCGTTGATCTTCACACCCTGCAAGCGATATACTTCCTGAATTTCATTCACCAGGTATTCCTGAACCGCAGTAGGTCCTTTAATGGAAAGAATATCGCCAGGTGAAATTGATCCATCGGATAACGGCTGGCCGGCTTTTACAAAGTCATTATCCTGCACAAGAATATGTTTGGACAACGGTACTAAGTAACGCTTTTGTACGCCATCGCGGGATTCAATAAATACTTCCCGGTTACCACGCTTAATACCGCCATAGGTAACTACACCGTCAATCTCACTAACCACCGCAGGATTTGACGGGTTACGTGCTTCGAACAATTCTGTTACCCGTGGAAGACCACCGGTAATATCTCGTGATTTTCCAATGGTACGGGGGATTTTTACCAACACCTGACCGGCTTTAATCTTATCGCCTTCATCAACGGCAAGGTGAGCACCTACAGGTATATTATATGTTTTTGAATCAGTTTTACCGTTAACGATAATAGCCGGGTTCTTAGTCTTGTCACGCGTTTCAGTAATTACTTTTTCGCGGTGACCGGTTTGTTCATCAGACTCTTCCTTATACGTAATACCTTCAATGATAGCTTCATATCCAATTTCACCATCAAACTCAGAAAGAATTACCGCATTGTACGGATCCCAGAAGCAGAGTTCATCACCCTTCTCAACCGCTTGACCGTCTTTAACTTTAAGAAATGCTCCGTAGGGAACGTTGTTAGTAATTAATACCCGGCCCTTTTCTTTATCAAGAATTCTCACCTCCCCTGTACGGCCCATAACTACCTGAACCTTGTTTCCATCACGGTCAGTTGTATCCACAAAACGCACGCCTTCAAACTCAACAACGCCAGGGAATTTTGCCTTGATGTTTGCATCTACCGCAATGTTGGAGGCGGTACCACCTACGTGGAAAGTACGAAGTGTAAGCTGGGTACCCGGTTCACCAATTGACTGTGCTGCAATAACGCCTACGGCTTCACCAACTTCAGCCATCTTACCGGTAGCGAGGTTTCTTCCGTAACACTTTGAGCAACCACCAAGCTTCGATTCGCAGGTAAGTACGGATCTGATTTCGACCTCTTCGATGCTGGTCTCTTCAACACGCTTGGCAATTTCGTCAGTAATCTCAGCGTTAGCCGGGCAGATTAATTCCTCCGTAAGCGGATCATAAATATCATGTACCGTAACACGACCTAAAATTCGCTCAGACAATGGTTCAACAATATCTTCGTTGTCTTTAAGAGCAGTTACTTTTAAGCCACGCAACGTTCCGCAATCATCTTCAGTAATGACTAAATCATGGGCTACGTCAACTAACCTACGCGTTAAGTAACCTGCATCAGCAGTTTTCAATGCCGTATCGGCCAAACCTTTACGAGCACCGTGCGTGGAGATAAAGTATTCCAATACATCCAATCCTTCTTTAAAGTTGGAGAGAATCGGGTTTTCGATGATGGAACCCACTGAACCTGCAAGGTTCTTTTGAGGTTTGGCCATCAAACCACGCATACCACCCAACTGACGAACCTGTTCACGGGAACCCCGGGCACCAGAGTGCATCATCATGTAAATCGGGTTGAAGCCCTGATCATCATCTTCCAACTGACGCATCAAGGTATTGGTGAGCATGGTGTTTGTACGTGTCCAGATATCAATCACCTGATTGTAACGTTCGTTGTCGGTGATCAAACCCATCATGTAGTTGTTCCATACTGAATCCACTTCTTTCTGGGCCTCTGAAACAAACTTTTCTTTCTCAGCAGGTACTTTTACATCATTCAAGCCCATAGACAAACCACCTTTGTAAGCCATCTGGAAACCAAGGTCTTTGATGTCATCTAAAAACTTGGCCGTCTTGGACATACCAGCAGCTTTATAAACATCTGCGATAATGGTCTGGAGTTTCTTCTTCGTTAAAAGTTCATCAACAAAACCAGCTTCTTCGGGAACAAATTGATTGAATAATACCCTACCGGCTACTGTATCAATTGTTTTGTAGCTAAGCTCGCCTGTATTCTTATCTTTTACATTTACCCGTACTTTAATGTGGGCATGTTTGGATAATCTACCCTCATTATAAGCGATGATTACTTCTTCAGCAGAGAAAAATCGCTTGCCCTCTCCGATGATAGGACTTTGAGGTGTACCCTTTCTTCCTTTTGTGAGGTAATAAAGACCCAACACCATGTCCTGAGAGGGTACCGTTATAGGCGCACCATTTGCAGGATTAAGGATATTATGCGATGACAACATCAATATTGATGCTTCAAGTATAGCTTCCTGGCCAAGAGGAACGTGAACCGCCATCTGGTCTCCATCAAAGTCAGCGTTAAACGCTGTACACACCAACGGGTGCAACTGAATAGCTTTTCCTTCGATAAGCTTTGGCTGGAATGCCTGGATACCAAGTCTGTGAAGTGTTGGAGCACGGTTCAAAAGAACAGGATGTCCTTTCAATACATTTTCCAAAATATCCCAGATCACCGGATCTTTACGATCAACAATTTTCTTGGCCGACTTAACGGTTTTTACAATTCCTCTTTCAATGAGTTTGCGGATGATGAATGGCTTGAATAATTCAGCTGCCATATCTTTTGGCAGACCGCACTCGTGCAATTTCAACTCCGGACCAACCACAATTACTGAACGGCCAGAGTAGTCAACGCGCTTACCAAGTAAGTTTTGACGGAAACGTCCTTGCTTACCCTTGAGCATATCACTCAGCGATTTTAACGCACGGTTTCCATCCGAACGAACGGCATTTACTTTACGGGAGTTGTCGAACAAGGAGTCAACAGCTTCCTGGAGCATACGTTTCTCGTTACGGAGAATTACTTCAGGGGCTTTAATATCAATAAGTCTCTTTAAACGGTTGTTACGAATAATAACACGTCTGTAAAGATCATTTAAATCTGATGTTGCAAAACGTCCACCATCCAACGGTACTAACGGACGCAATTCGGGCGGAATAACCGGCACCATTTTAATCACCATCCATTCCGGGCGATTTTCAACGCGTGTGTTTGCATCGCGAAAAGCTTCAACCACTTTCAAACGCTTCAACGCTTCGGCTTTCCGCTGCTGCGATGTATCTGTTGCGGCCTGGTGACGGAGATCATACGAAAGTGTATCCAAATCCAATCGGGAAAGAAGCATTTCTAAAGCCTCGGCACCCATCTTGGCAATGAATTTCTTAGGATCGTTATCGTCCAGCAACTGGTTTTCTCGTGGCAATTTGTCAACAATATCCAGGTATTCTTCTTCGGTGAGAAAATCCATTTTGTTGATGCCGTCCTCTTCCTTAATACCGGGTTGAATAACTACAAACCGTTCGTAGTAGATAATCTGATCAAGCTTTTTGGTAGCCAGACCGAGCAGGTATCCAATTTTGTTAGGCAATGAACGGAAATACCAGATGTGTGCCACCGGTACAACCAATTCAATGTGACCCATACGCTCACGTCTTACTTTTTTCTCGGTAACTTCTACACCGCAACGGTCGCAAATAATACCCTTGTAGCGGATGCGCTTATATTTACCACAGTGACATTCCCAGTCCTTAACTGGACCAAAAATACGCTCGCAGAACAACCCGCCCATTTCAGGCTTGTAGGTCCGGTAGTTGATGGTTTCCGGTTGAGTAACTTCACCATGTGAGCTCTCCAGAATAGATTCAGGAGAAGCAAGACTAATGGTGATCTTTGAGAAATCACTGTTGAACTTTTTATTTTTTCTGAAAGACATCTGGTTGTTGTTTAGTCTTTAGTGTTAATACTAGTTGTTCGTTGTTGGTTGTCAGTTGTTGGTCTCTCAAAACGAGTAACCATCAACTAACAACGATCAACATTGGTTAATCCATGGTAATCTCAAGTGCCAAGCCTCTGAGTTCATGCACCAATACATTGAATGATTCAGGGATATTTGGCTTGCGCATGTTCTCACCCTTAACAATAGATTCATAGGCTTTTGCTCGGCCTATTACATCATCAGATTTAATGGTAAGAATTTCCTGCAGGATGTGCGATGCACCAAATGCTTCAATCGCCCATACCTCCATTTCACCAAAACGCTGACCACCAAATTGGGCTTTACCACCCAACGGTTGCTGGGTAATAAGGGAGTATGGCCCAATAGAACGTGCGTGCATTTTATCATCCACCAGGTGACCCAGTTTCAGCATATAGGCAACACCCACTGTAACGGGCTGGTCAAACTTCTGACCGGATAAGCCATCGTACAGGTAAGTCCTTCCGAACTCAGGAAGACCAGCTTCTTTCAATTCATTCTGAACTTCTTCCAGTGAGGCACCATCAAATATCGGAGTTGCATATTTGCGACCCAATTTCAAACCGGCCCATGCCAGAACAGCTTCGTAAAGCTGACCCAGGTTCATACGGGAAGGTACACCTAACGGGTTCAAACAAATATCAACCGGTGTTCCATCTTCCAGGAAAGGCATGTCTTCATCACGAACAATACGGGCTACAACACCCTTGTTACCGTGACGTCCGGCCATCTTATCACCTACTTTCAGTTTGCGCTTCTTCGCGATGTACACCTTGGCTAACTGAACAATACCGGTAGGTAATTCATCACCCACTTCCAGTGTAAAGCGTTCACGCTTGAATTCACCGGCAATACCATTCCGCTTAACCAGGTAATTTCTCACCAACTGACCTACCAGATCATTGGTATGATCATCCGTTGTCCAGTTATCCAATGAAACGTCAGCAATCAGGTTTACTTCTTCCGGAACCGCGTAATTGCTCTCATCGCGGTAAATGTTTTTATCCGGGAAAAGGTTGTTCTCAATTACTTTCGAAGAAAACTTAA
This sequence comes from Flammeovirgaceae bacterium UBA5585, assembly GCA_002425185.1. Taxonomy (GTDB): domain Bacteria; phylum Bacteroidota; class Bacteroidia; order Cytophagales; family Cyclobacteriaceae; genus UBA2336. The sequence goes on from DILT01000019.1 coordinate 271,137, forward strand.
CACCCTTGCTGATCAGTTCATCACCAAATTTGTGCTTCACACCATTGCTGGATTTTCCATTAAGCAAAGCAGTAAGTTTCTTTACCATTTCTGAACGCAACTCCGAAAGCGTTTTGCTGTACTTCGACTTGAGTGCGTCTAACTCCTTCTTCGACTTGCTGCGGATATCTTTATCACGCTTTGGTCTGGAGAATAGTTTAGTGTCAATAACAACACCTTTTAATGATGGAGGCGCCTTAAGCGATGCATCTTTAACATCACCAGCCTTATCACCAAAAATGGCGCGAAGTAATTTTTCTTCAGGGGTAGGATCAGTTTCACCTTTTGGTGTAATCTTACCGATAAGAATATCGCCTTCTTTAACTTCAGCGCCTACGCGAATAATACCGTTTTCATCAAGATGCTTAACCGCTTCTTCACTTACGTTTGGAATTTCAGAAGTTAATTCTTCTTCGCCACGTTTGGTATCACGTACTTCCAATTCAAATTCTTCAATGTGAATGGAGGTGTACACGTCATCGCGCACTACTTTTTCAGAAATAACAATCGCATCTTCAAAGTTGTATCCCTGCCAAGGCATGTAGGCTACAACCAGGTTTCTACCCAGCGCTAACTCGCCTTTATTGGTGGCATATCCTTCAACCAGCGGCTGACCTTTCGTAACACGGTCTCCTTTTTTAACTAAAGGTGAATGGTTAATACACGTATCCTGGTTCGTTCTTCTGAATTTTACCAGGTTGTAGGTTCTTACTTCATTATCAAAATTTACAGAGCGCTGTTCTTCTGTAACATCATATTTGATAACAACTTTCTTCGCATCAACAAATTCCACAACTCCATCACCTTCGGCAGTGATAAGTGCACGAGAATCAAGAGCAATCCGGCCTTCCAAACCTGTACCAACAATAGGCGCTTCAGGGCGTACTAACGGCACTGCCTGGCGCTGCATGTTCGAACCCATCAGGGCACGGTTAGCATCATCATGCTCCAGGAACGGAATCATAGAGGCTGCCACCGATACAATCTGGTTCGGGGCAATATCCATGTACTTCAAATCCTTAGGCTCAACTACCGGGAAGTCACCCTCGAAGCGTGCTTTCACTTTTTCTTCAAGAAACTCTCCGTTAGCCTTAATCTTTATGCTGGCCTGCGCAATGTTGTGCGTATCTTCTTCTTCGGCTGTCAGGAAAATAATTTCCTTACCTTTTACCTTACCATTTTCAATTTTACGGTAGGGTGTTTCAATGAAGCCCATTTTGTTCACTTTTGCATGAACACAAAGTGATGAAATGAGCCCGATATTCGGACCTTCAGGTGTTTCAATAGTACACAAGCGGCCGTAATGCGTATAATGCACGTCTCGTACTTCAAAACCGGCACGTTCACGTGAAAGACCACCTGGACCGAGGGCTGACATTCTACGCTTGTGCGTAATCTCGGCCAGCGGGTTAGTCTGATCCATGAACTGTGAAAGCTGGTTTGTTCCGAAGAATGAATTGATCACAGAAGACAGCGTACGCGCGTTGATCAGATCAACAGGCTTGAAGTCTTCATTATCACGAACGTTCATTCTTTCTTTAATCGTTCTTGCCATACGGGCAAGTCCTACACCAAACTGGGTGTACAATTGCTCCCCAACGGTGCGCACCCTACGGTTACTCAGGTGATCAATATCATCGATTAATGCTTTCGAGTTGATCAAACCGATCAGGTACTTCACAATAAGAATAATATCTTCTTTTGTAAGCACGCGCTGATCATAGCTAAGATCAAGACCAAGTTTTTTGTTTATTCGGTAACGACCTACTTCACCAAGGTCATAGCGTTTCTCACTGAAGAACAAGCTCTGAATAATATCCCGTGCTGTTTGTTCGTCAGGCGCTTCAGTATTTCTAAGTTGACGGTAGATTTGCTCAACCGCTTCTTTTTCAGAGTTGGAATTATCCTTGGCAAGCGTGTTAAAGATGATATGGTAATCGGCCACGTTTACATCTTCACGGTGCAGAATGATAGATTTTACACCGGACTCGAGAATGGTTTCTACATCCTCTTGTGATAACACATGATCACGCTCCAACAACACCTCGTTACGATCGATCGATACCACTTCACCAGTATCTTCATCTACGAAGTCTTCTGTCCAGGTGCGCAGAACACGAGCAGCTAGCTTGCGGCCGGCAACTTTTTTCAGGGTGTTCTTATTCGCCTCAACTTCTTCAGATAATCCAAATAAGTCGAGTATATCTTTATCGGTACCGAAACCAATCGCCCGAAGCAGTGTGGTTACGGGGAATTTCTTTTTACGATCGATATATGCATACATCACCGAGTTCACGTCTGTAGCAAACTCAATCCACGATCCTTTGAAGGGGATAATACGAGCGGAATAGAGTTTAGTACCATTGGTGTGCTTGCTCATGGCAAAGAACACCCCAGGCGAACGATGAAGTTGCGATACGATTACGCGTTCAGCACCATTGATAACGAACGATCCCTTCTCTGTCATGTAGGGAATGTTGCCCAGGAAAACTTCCTGTTCAATGGTTTCAAAATCTTCGTTGTCCTCATCGTTACAGGTAAGGCGAAGTTTCGCCTTTAACGGAACGGAGAAGGTTAACCCCCTGTCGATACACTCATCAACGTTGTATTTTGGTGGATCAATGGTGTAATCCACAAATTCCAGCACAAAATTTTCACGCGAGTCCGAAATCGGAAAGTTCTCCGCAAACACTTTATAAAGACCTTCATTTTGTCTTTTTTCAGCGGGTGTATCTATTTGTAAAAAATCTCTGAACGACTGAAGTTGTACGTCCAAAAAATCAGGGTAGTCGATAACTTTTTCGGCAGATGAAAAGTCAATTCTGCCAACACTATTTTTCTTTGCCAAGGTGCTTAACGTTTATGTTCAAATCCTGGACGAGTTTCTATGGCCGGTACGATGCCACAGGTATAAATAGGAATAGACCTTGTTCCGATTATGCATCGGGACAAGGTCTAACGGAAGGCGTTAGACGTACCTGCGCCTTCCAGAAGAATTACTTCAATTCCACTTCAGCACCCGCTTCCACGAGTTGCTTCTTGAGGCTTTCAGCTTCGTCTTTTGGTAATCCTTCTTTGATGGTTTTAGGAGCTCCGTCCACTACGTCTTTAGCTTCTTTCAAGCCAAGGCCAGTGAGTTCTTTAACAAGCTTCACAATCTGAAGTTTGTTGGCACCCGGTGCTTTCAATACCACATCGAAGTTGGTTTTTTCTTCGGCAGCAGCACCGCCACCAGCAGCACCACCGGCAGCAGGGCCAGCAACAACTGCAGCAGCAGCAGGTTCAATACCGTAAGTTTCCTTTAAATAAGAAGCAAGTTCATTTACTTCTTTTACTGTGAGTTCAACGAGTTGATCTCCGAGAGCTTTAACGTCAGCCATTTTTAATAGAATTTAAAATTTTGATTCAACAATTATTTAGTACCACGTTCTTCCAATGCTTTAACCAAACCGGCCACGGTTTGCTTTCCACTTAACAAAGCAGAAAGTACATTCTTGGCAGGTGATTGCAGCAAGGAAATAACATCGCCAATGAGCTCATTTTTACTTTTGAGATCACTGAGCGTATTGAGGTTTTCGTCTCCGATAAAAAAATCGGAATCGATAGAGGCAGCTTTCAATACAGGTTTGCCTTCCAGTTTCTTTCGGAACTCTTTAATTACTCTCGCAGGTAAATTTCCAGCTTCTTTAGAGAAGAGGACACCTGAAAAGCCATGTAAGGTTCCAAAAATCGGAGAGTAATCAACACCTTCTTGTCGCTCCAGGGCTTTACGAATCATCGTATTTTTGTACACTTTGTACTCAATACCACTTTTAAAGCAAAGTCTTCTGAAGGCATTCACCTGTGCCACGGTAAGTCCGCCAGCATCGGTGATGTAAAAGTGTGTTGTGTCAGCAAACTTGTGACTGAGCTCCTCTATAATTTGTGCTTTTTCTTCTCTGGTCATGTTTTCTTTTCTTAAATACCAGCAATAGAACCCGTGTCAATCTTTACGCCAGGACTCATCGTTGTAGAAAGGGAAATACTTTTAAAGTATGTTCCTTTCGATGAGGACGGCTTAAGTTTGGCAATCACTTGAATCATTTCCATGGCATTGTCCCTGATTTTGTCAGGTGAGAAGGAAGCTTTCCCGATGCTTACGTGAATAATTCCAGTTTTATCAATTTTGAAGTCAATTTTACCGGCTTTTACTTCTTTCACGGCTTTACCAACTTCAAGCGTAACAGTTCCTGATTTAGGGTTTGGCATTAAGCCCCGAGGGCCTAACACTTTACCAAGTTTACCAACCTTGGCCATAACGGTAGGAGTACAGATGATAACATCAATATCTGTCCATCCACCTTCAATTTTTTGGATGTAGTCATCCAGACCAACGTGGTCGGCTCCGGCATCCTTTGCTTCCTGAACTTTATCAGGTGTGCAAAGCACCAGCACCTTTACGGTTTTTCCAATACCATGCGGCAATGAAACCACACCGCGAACCATTTGATCGGATTTTTTAGGATCAACGCCCAAACGGATATCCATGTCCACCGAAGAATCAAACTTGGTAAACGTAATGTCTTTAAGCAGTTGAGATGCATCTTCAAGGGTATATACCTTATCAGGATTATACTTGGCTACAACTGCCTTTCTGTTTTTTGAAATCTTTGCCATGACTCTTTTATCGTAATCAGTCAATATTAATTTTCCCAGGGAGGTGTTCCAGATACTGTAACGCCCATACTTCTTGCCGTTCCTGCTATCATTTTCATAGCCGATTCAATTTTGAATGCATTGAGGTCAGGCATCTTTAATTCCGCGATGGTTTTCACCTGGTCCCAGGTGATCGAGCCAATCTTTACCCGATTAGGCTCTTTTGAACCGTTCTGCTTTTTCATGGTCTCCAGAATCAGGTTTGCGGCCGGTGGAGTTTTAATAACAAAGTCAAACGACTTGTCATTGTATATCGTAATCAAAACCGGAAGCAATTGCCCAGGCTTATCCTGTGTACGCGCATTAAACTGCTTGCAAAAGTCCATGATATTAAGACCCTTGCTACCTAACGCAGGGCCAATCGGAGGAGACGGATTTGCTGATCCTCCTTTTACCTGCAATTTCAAATACCCTGTAATTTCCTTTGCCATGATATCCTTAATCTAACTTTTCAACCTGCATATAATTCAATTCAACAGGTGTGTTCCTGCCGAAAATCTTAACCATTACGTTAAGCTTCTTTTTCTCTTCAAAAATCTCTTCCACCGATCCGGTAAACCCGCTGAATGGACCATCCATTACCTTAACTGATTCGCCTTTTATAAAAGGTGTCTCCAGTTTTTCATCAAACGAATCAATCTCATCAACCTTACCTAATATCCTGTTCACCTCCGATTGACGTAACGGCACCGGATCTTTTGATGAACCCGAACCATTGTTACCGAGAAAACCAATAACACCTGGTATATTATTTACCGAGTGATAGGCTTCCCCGTGGGATAAATCAGCCGAAATAAGAACATAGCCGGGGAAGAAATTTCTTTCCCGCACCCGCTTCTTTCCACCCCTCATTTCATAGACCTTCTCTGATGGTATTAAAACCTGAGGGATATAATCCCTGAGTTTTTCACGCTCAATTTCATTTTCCAGGTAAGTCTTTACTTTCTTTTCCTGTCCACTAATTACGCGGAGTACGTACCACTTCAGTTCGCCCATGCCTTTCGCTGGTTAAAATTCTCTATAGAACCACTCCAAACCTGTCTTGAACACCCAGTCGATCGCACCAATTGCTAAAGCAAAAATGGTTGAAGCCACCAGCACCAAAATGGCGCTGCTCTGCAACTCGTTGAAACTGGACCATGAAACCTTGTTTCGCAGTTCATCCCAGGATTCCAAGAAGTATGTTTTAACCTTCTGCATCAGTTTTTAGCGTTTTAGCACGGGTGGAGAGACTCGAACTCCCAGCCTGCGGTTTTGGAGACCGCTGCTCTACCAATTGAGCTACACCCGTTTAGGTGGTTCTCAGCAGGATTTTGCAGGCTTTTTAAGTCTCCTCAACCCCTTGAACCACATTAAGTTACATTCATATACCTTACGCAGCCCAAAAGGACTGCAAAGGTAGAAATAGAACGATAGAAAACAAAGGCGTTTCTTAAAATTTCAGAAACGCCTTATGTTATTGATTATCAGCTTACTGCTTTTCAGCAGATGTTAGCGACTAGTCGAGGATTTCAGTTACCTGACCAGAACCTACAGTACGGCCACCTTCGCGGATAGCGAAGCGAAGTCCTTTTTCCATAGCAATCTTGTTGATCAGTTGAACCTCAATGGAGATGTTATCGCCAGGCATAACCATTTCTACACCAGCAGGCAACATGATTTCTCCTGTAACGTCTGTTGTGCGGAAATAGAATTGAGGACGGTATTTGTTAAAGAATGGCGTATGACGGCCTCCTTCTTCTTTAGAAAGAACGTAAACCTCGGCCTTAAATTTAGCGTGAGGGGTTACCGAACCAGGCTTGCAAATAACCATACCTCTGCGGATTTGCTCTTTTTCAATACCGCGAAGCAATAAACCTACGTTATCGCCAGCTTCACCTCTGTCAAGGATTTTGCGGAACATTTCCACACCGGTAACGGTAGATTTCAGGTTTTCAGCACCCATACCTAAAATTTCAACGGCATCGCCTGAGTTGATAACACCTCTTTCAATTCTGCCGGTAGCCACAGTTCCGCGACCAGTGATCGAGAACACGTCTTCCACAGGCATCAAGAAATCTTTATCAATAAGGCGTACCGGGATAGGAATGAACTCATCCACAGCCGTCATTAATTCCTCAACTTTTTCAACCCACTTTGGCTCACCGTTTAATGCACCGAGTGCGGAACCTCTGATTACCGGCATGGTGTCGCCAGGGAAGTTATAGGCTGACATAAGTTCGCGTACTTCCATTTCAACAAGATCCAACAATTCAGCATCGTCAACCAAGTCAACTTTGTTCATGAACACCACCAATGCAGGTACACCTACCTGACGAGCCAAAAGAATGTGCTCGCGGGTTTGTGGCATAGGTCCATCAGTAGCGGCCACAACAAGAATAGCACCGTCCATCTGGGCAGCACCCGTAACCATGTTTTTCACATAGTCAGCGTGACCCGGACAGTCAACGTGTGCATAGTGACGCTTATCGGTAGCATACTCAACGTGCGAGGTGTTGATAGTAATACCTCTTTCTTTTTCTTCAGGTGCATTGTCGATAGAAGAGAAGTCGCGAACTGCCGCGAGTCCTTTCTTAGACAATACCTGAGTAATTGCCGCAGTAAGTGTGGTTTTACCGTGGTCAACGTGACCAATGGTACCAATGTTTACGTGTGGTTTCGAACGATCGAATGTTTCTTTAGCCATATTTGAAAATTCCAGTTAAAGTTTAAAGTGTATAAATAATTTAAGTTGTTACGTTCTTAAATCTTCTTCCTGAGAAGATACACCCTAAACATGATAAGCCTGTCGAATAAGGGTTTATTCGTCTGCCCTAAGGCAGTTTGGTTTCTCTTGATTTCCAAACCGATGGCGCTACTCATCCGAAATCAAAAAATTCCATTGTTTCATAGTTTCAATAAAATCAGAACTTCCTTCTGATCGCGAGTTTCAGTTTTTATAACTCAGTTGAGCTGTTGATGAGAATTGAACTCACGACCTCTTCCTTACCAAGGAAGTGCTCTACCCCTGAGCTACAACAGCATTTATAACCGTTGTTGGTTATTCGTTTTTCGTTATCCGCCAATTCGAACAACGAATAACCAATAACGAACAACCCTTGTGAGCGGGAGACGAGGCTCGAACCCGCGACCTGCAGCTTGGAAGGCTGCCGCTCTACCAACTGAGCTACTCCCGCATACCAATTCAAAACTCCAGATTCAAAATTTTAAATCTTGAATTTTGAATTGACTTGGTGGGGGAAATAGGATTCGAACCTATGAAGTCATAAGACAACAGATTTACAGTCTGTCCCAGTTGGCCGCTTTGGTATTCCCCCAATTGGTTACGGAATCAGAGGATCACCCCACAACCCCGGTTAAAAAGCATGTCCTAGAACGATTTGAAACCTGAATCGATATGCTCAAAAACAGGGTTTTCAAAAAATAGGAGTGCAAAATTATACGGTTTTTTGGTTTCGGCAAACATTTTAAAAAAGCCGGAAATGGCCGTCTTTAAAGAATTGCTATGTCATTGACTACACCCTGCCCAAATTCCTTCTGGAAGAGCTCCAGAACCTTTGCTTTGTGAAGCAGAAAATCGTTTTTCATGGCTGCGGTTTTGAATTCCACAAACAAAACCTTGTTTTTGATGAATACCTTGCGGGTTCGCTTGGCAATAGGCACACCCACCAGCCTTTCCCATGAGGCAACCACTTGTGCCTCATCAAATCTGGACTCCAGGTGATAGGAATTAAGAAGATCGCGGATGGCATCCTTAATTGGTAAAATATCAGACTTCTTTCCTCTGCCCTTCATTTTATACTGCTAAATTGAATGCTTCCCTTTTCAACACTAAAGATATCGCAATCGATCTCAAGTTCATTAACCATAGCCTGGGTTCGTTCAGGACCGGCATCGGTAATAAATGACTGACCATAATCTGCTCCAGAAATAATCCTGAGCAAACGGGCAATGCGTGTATCATCCAATTTGTCGAATATATCATCCAACAATAAAATTGGGCTAAAGCCCAAATGGGACTTAATTACCTCTACCTGAGCTAGTTTAATGGCAACCAGAAACGACTTTTGCTGGCCTTGCGACCCTAAACGTTTCAATTCACCATGGGCAAACCCAAAAACATAGTCATCGCGGTGTACCCCAAAGGTAGTTCGCTGCAAAATCAAGTCCTTTTTGATACTGCTTTTCAAACCCGCTTCAAATTCAGCAGACTCTAATTCAGAAGCATACGCTAACGTAGCTTCCTCACGATTATCCACCAATAAATTATAGGACGCGTTGAAAATGGGTAAAAACTCTGCCACAAATGCTTTTCTTTTTTGATAAATCACCCCGCCCGACCTGGCCATCTGCTGATCATAGAGATCAATTATATCATAGTCTATTGAATTGTTCTCTGCGAAAAGCTTTAATAAAGCATTCCGTTGCTTAAGCGCATGATGATATTCCAACAGTGCATTCAGATAGGAATGGTCGATCTGCGCAATCATCTGATCAAAAAACTTTCTGCGTGCTTCACTGCTTTCTTTGACCAAGTCAACATCCAACGGTGAGATCAACACAACCGGGTATTTTCCAATATGATCGCTTATTTTTTCATAGTCTCTTGAATTTTCCTGAAAAACCTTTTTCCTGCCAGATTGAATCTGACAAAAAACTTCACTTCGTTTATTCGTATTGGTGAAGAAACCCCTGATGAAGAAGTAATCCGCTCCATAACGAATATTCTGGGTGTCGGAGGAATTTGAAAAACTTTTGGTGGTGGATAGGTAGTAAATAGCCTCCAGCAGATTTGTCTTCCCGCTTCCATTCAAGCCTAGTAAAAAATTAATCCGGGAAGGAAACTCCAGTGCAAGTTCTTCATAGTTCTTGAAATTCATTAACTGGAGCTTTTCGAGATGCACAGGTTTGATTGGGGTAAAATCAATAAATCTGAGATAGACCGTATTTCACGACATACGCTTGGCGATTGACCAATTGTACCCTATTTTCGCAGTCCGAATCAAAATTAGGGATATGTCCACGACCGCCAAAGCTAAGAAAACGGAAGCCTCTGAGAGTGCCGAAAAAGGTTTTTCCAAAGAAACCTATCTATTCTGGTACGAGAGCATGCTGTTGATGCGCAAGTTTGAAGAAAAAGCAGGCCAGCTTTATGGTATGCAAAAAATAAAGGGCTTCTGTCACCTGTATATTGGTCAGGAAGCGTGCGCAGCGGGTGCAGTTTCAGCCCTGAAAAAAGGAGATAAGTGGATAACGGCTTATCGCGATCATGCTCACCCGCTTGCATTAGGCACCAGCCCCAATGCAGTAATGGCCGAGTTGTATGGAAAAGAAACCGGATGCTCAAAAGGCAAAGGCGGATCGATGCACATTTTTGATAAGAGCGTGAATTTTATTGGTGGCCATGGAATTGTCGGTGGTCAAATTCCTTTAGGTGCGGGTATTGGCTTTGCAGAAAAATATAACAAGACAGGCAACCTGTGTATTTGCTACATGGGTGATGGTGCAGTTCGTCAGGGCGCTTTTCATGAAGCCTTAAACTTGGCCATGTTGTGGAAAATTCCTGTGATTTTTGTGATCGAAAATAACGGGTATGCCATGGGCACCTCTGTAAAGCGTACCTCAAATGTTCACGAACTCTATACATTGGCCGAGTCGTACGACATGCCTTCTGAACCCGTTGATGCCATGAAGGTTGAAGACGTGCACCTGGCTGTTGCCCGTGCGGCCGAACGTGCCCGTAAAGGCGATGGCCCAACGTTGCTGGAATTCAGAACCTATCGTTACAAAGGTCACTCCATGTCCGATCCGCAAAAGTACCGCACGAAAGATGAAGTAGAGGAGTATAAGCAACGCGACCCGGTTGAAGTGGTGCGTAAAACCATACTGGACAAGAAAATGGCTACCGAAAAAGACCTTGAAAAAATAGAGCAAAAAGTGGCTGCCCAGGTGGAAGAGAGTGTGAAGTTTGCTGAAGAATCAAATTTCCCCGATCCTTCTGAAGCGCTTACCGACATCTATTATGAGGTGGACTACCCGTTTATTGCCGATTAAGTACATCACCGCCTTCTGTCACACAGGTTTGATTAATATCATCTAATTAGTAGTTTTGCGCCCCTCCCGATGGCTTTTCGGGATTTAGGGGCAAACTTTTAGTGTAATGGCGAAGAAAGACGAAACAAAAGATTTATTGCAGAACCCCGAAGTACTGGCTGAAAAGCTGGAAGGTGCTGAAAATTGGTTGGAGCAAAATTCAAAACTCGTAACCGGCATTGTGGGTGTACTGCTGTTGATTGTGGCAGGATATTTTGGCTTTATGTACTACAAATCCAGCCAGGATGCACAGGCTCAACGCGATATGTTTCAGGCAGTCTATTATTTTGAAGCGGACAGTTTGAACCTTGCCCTTAATGGTGATGGTAACAACTTAGGGTTCATTGATATCATTAATGATTACAAGTTTTCTGATGCTGCAAACCTGGCCCACTTTTATGCCGGTGTTGCTTACCTTAAGCAAGGCAAATACGAGGCTGCAAGACTTTACCTAGAAGATTTTAGTTCAAATGATCTGTTGGTGCAGGCGCGGGCCTACAGCCTTATTGGCGATGCCTATATGGAAGAAGAGAAATTTGAAGATGCGGCAAAATATTATACAAAGGCTGCTGCTTACAAACCCAATAAATTTTTCACACCAACCTATTTGATGAAGGCTGCATTAGCCTACGAGAAATTGAATCAGCCGGAGAAAGCAAAAGAAGCGTACGAACAGATTATCACCAAATATTTTGAGTCGGCTGAGTTCACCAATGCCCGTAAGTTTAAAGCAAAGCTGAAAAGCAACTCGTAAAAGAATTTCAATTACTTTTAAGGGATAGAATTTCTATCCCTTTTTTTATGCTCACGCGTTTTAAAAAAATAGTAAAATGGCAGGCCCCCTATCATCCGGAAAAGTAATAAGCCGCATCGATCTTTCCTCCACACGAATTGCTTTGATTGTTGCTGAATGGAATGAAGAAATCACCGAGGCATTATACCATGCAGCCGCATCAACCTTACTCAGCCATGGGGTAACAAAAGAAAACATTATCCGGAAAAATGTACCCGGAACATTTGAGTTATCACTTGGTGCACAATGGATGGCGCAACGCGATGAGATTGATGCCGTGATCTGTTTAGGTTGTGTGATACAAGGCGAAACACCACACTTTGATTACATCTGCCAGGCGGTGGCTTACGGCATTACCGAAGTAGGATTAAAAACCGGTAAACCGGTGATTTTTGGCGTGCTTACCACTTTAAACAAACAACAAGCCTTTGATCGTGCCGGAGGAAAGTATGGCAACAAAGGTGAAGAGGCAGCACTGACCGCGATTAAGATGCTGGGATTTTAATTCAATAAAAAAGCCCCAATCAGATAGTCGGGGCTCCTTTTGTTGTTTTTAGCGATTTGATTTACATATTCTTCACCACTTCCTGTCCAAATTCAGAACACTTCAGCAGCGTTGCGCCTTCCATCAGGCGGTGGAAATCGTAGGTTACACGCTTGGATGAAATTGCTTTCTCCAAACCTTTATTGATCAGATCTGCGGCTTCCTGCCAACCCATGTACTCCAGCATCATTACACCAGAAAGAATTACAGAACCGGGATTCACTTTGTCCTGACCAGCATACTTTGGTGCTGTACCATGCGTAGCTTCAAAGATGGCATGACCGGTGATGTAGTTAATGTTAGCTCCGGGAGCAATACCAATACCACCTACCTGCGCAGCTAATGCATCGCTGAGGTAATCCCCGTTCAGGTTTAAGGTAGCAATTACTTCAAAATCTTCAGGGCGTGTTAACACTTGCTGAAGGGTAATATCGGCAATAGAATCTTTGATGATAATTTTACCTGCCGCAATGGCTGTTTTCTGTTCATCATTGGCTGCCTCTTCACCTTTTTCTTTTTTGGTTTTCTCCCACTGGTTCCAGGTGTACACCTTGTCGCCAAAGTAATGCTCGGCCACCCAATATCCCCAATCGCGAAAGGCACCTTCGGTAAACTTCATGATGTTGCCTTTGTGTACCAGGGTAACCGATTTGCGGTTGAACTTCACGGCATAGGCAATGGCACTGTGGATCAATCGTACGCTACCGCTCCAACTTACCGGTTTAATACCAATACCCACGTTTACTTCATTCTTCACGTCAGTTGCCCCCACCATTTTCCAAAATTCTTCCGATTTCGCCTGGGTGTTAAACCGTATTTTATCATATTCTTTTGGAAACTCTTTGGCAAGAAAGTCAAGCATCTTCTGTGCTTCGGGAGTGCCTGCCTTAAATTCTATACCGGCATAAATGTCTTCCGTGTTCTCGCGGAAGATCACCATATCTACCGCAGCCGGATTTTTAACGGGCGAAGGCACACCCGTGTACCACCGCACGGGGCGAAGGCAAACATACAAATCCAATATCTGCCGAAGGGCAACGTTGAGGGAGCGCATTCCTCCACCCACCGGGGTTGTTAACGGACCTTTAATACCTACCAGGTATTCTCTGAACGCATCCAGGGTTTCATCGGGCAACCAGTTTCCTGTTTTGTTAAACGACTTTTCGCCTGCCAAAACTTCCTTCCAGTTTATTTTCTTTTTACCACCGTAAGCTTTTGCAACAGCCGAGTCAAATACATGTTGTGAAGCACTCCAGATATCCGGACCCGTGCCATCGCCTTCAATAAAGGGAATGGTGGGGTTATCGGGTACTGTTAATTTTCCGTTGCTGATCGTAATCTTCTGGTCGCTCATTCTGTTTTAAATTAAATTTGAAATCCTTTAAAAGCGCCCCGAAATTAAAAAAATAGGCGTACAAATGAACAGCTTTTGTGTTTTGGGGCGTTTTTTGTTTGATTGATATCCTCATGAAAAAAGTAATCCCATTTCTGATCCTGTTCTGCGCCTTATCTGCCTATTCTCCCCAACATGCAGACAGCTTTATTTGCCTTCAACCAGAAGAGAAAAAATTGTATGACCTTATCATGGACTACCGGAAAAGTCTGGGGCTTGAGGCCATTCCTCTGTCGGCAAAGCTTACTCAGGTGGCACAAATCCATGCCCGCGATTTAAGCGAAAATCACGACACAACCAATGAGAAATGTAACCTGCACAGCTGGTCGAAAAAAGGAAACTGGACATCATGCTGTTACACCAATGATCACAAGCAAGCCAAATGCATGTGGGATAAACCGCGCGAGATTGCCGGCTACAACAGCAATGGTTATGAAATATCGTACTACTCTTCGGTTGGCGCAAATGCGCTGGAAGGATTAGAAGGGTGGAAAAAAAGTGCCGGACACAACCGGGTGATCATAAACGAAGGCACCTGGAAACAACTTGAATGGCGCGCCATTGGCATTGGCATGTACAAAGAATACGGTGTTGTCTGGTTTGGTGTACTGGAAGATGATGCTACTCTTGTAGTTTGCAATGATTGACTGATGTTACGCTAGCATGGATGTGTCAGAAGTCATCTCAAAACACTTTTGATTTCAGGTTGAGCCTGTCGAAACGTGCTTTCATGTCTGAGTTAGCCTTCGACAGGCACAGGCTGACCGGGGGAAATGATTTTTGAGATGACTTCTAACAATTTTGACTTCAAGAATTTTAGTGCTTTTGTGTCTGGAATACTATATCTTTCCTTTCGTCACCAAAACACAAAATCAGCTATGAAAACAATTTACTCCTTGCTATTCATACTCATCGGATTGTCTTTTACTTCCTCGGTTTTCAGTCAGGGTAATTACCCTAGCACACCACCAGCAGTTTCACCCATGCCCATGAAACCGGAGATGACAGAAATCTGGGAACCTGAAGTGCCGGTTGTAACCCCGGGCAAGAACCCGGGTGATGCACCTTCGGATGCTATTATACTTTTCAATGGTGAAAATCTTGATCAATGGGTAAGCAAGAAAGATCCGTCAAAGCCGGCTCCGTGGAAAATTGTTGACAAAACACATATGGAGGTTGTGCCCGGATCAGGTGATATTCAAACCAAAATGAAGTTTGGCGATTGTCAGTTGCACCTTGAATTCAGCGCGCCAGATGTAGTGGAGAGCCAGGGGCAGGGCCGCGGAAACAGCGGAGTGTTTTTTCAAAACCGTTACGAACTTCAAATATTGGATTCGTATAACAACCGCACCTATCGTAACGGACAGGCCGGAAGCATTTACAAAGACCACGCTCCGCTGGTTAATGCCATGAAGGGGCCGCTTGAGTGGAACACGTTTGATGTAATCTATCGTGCACCGCGCTTCAAAGCGGATGGAAGCCTGGACTCACCGGCCACCATAACCGTTCTGCACAATGGCGTTATGATACAGAATAATGTTACCGTTAACGGGTTAACCTTGTACGTTGGATTGCATCATTACCCGGAAGCACATGGTGATGACGTGATTTCACTGCAGGATCATGGAAATAGAACGCAGTTCAGAAATATCTGGATCAGAAAATTATAAGAAGAATTTAGAATCCATCTCAAAAAATTGTTGTCATCGCGGACAATGATCCGCGATCCCTTTGACGGTAGTGTGAAAATAGGAGATACCGGCCTGTCTGCCGGTAGGCAGGCCCAAGGCCGGTATGACTACGCCTCATGTAGTATTTTTGAGATGGGTTCTAGTACATCTCCTCCTTACTCGGAAAATCTTTAGCTTTTACATCGGTAATGTACTTACCAACGGCATGGGTAATTACCGTATGCAGGTCAGCATACCTGCGCAAAAACCTGGGCTTAAAATCCTGATTGATGCCCAGCATGTCTTGCATTACCAATACCTGGCCATCAACATCGGGCCCTGCCCCAATGCCAATAACCGGTATGTGCAGTGCACCGGCAACCTGCTTCGCCAGCTTAGCCGGAATTTTTTCGAGCACAAGTGCAAAGCATCCACAAGCCTCCAAGAGTTTAGCATCCTCCAGCAATTTAGTGGCTTCTGCTTCTTCCTTTGCGCGAACCGTATACGTACCAAATTTGTAAATGGATTGCGGTGTTAAGCCCAAATGTCCCATTACCGGAATGCCTGCCATAAGAATTCGTTCTACAGAATCTTTTACTTCGCTGCCACCCTCCAACTTCACGGCATGTGCACCCGCTTCTTTCATAATGCGAATAGCTGAACGCAGTGCTTCACCTGAACTTCCCTGATAGGAGCCAAAGGGAAGATCAACCACAACCAACGCACGCGTTACAGCTTTCACTACCGATGACCCGTGATAGATCATCTGATCGAGCGTGATAGGCAGTGTAGTTTCATTACCCGCCATTACATTCGAAGCTGAATCGCCAACAAGTATAATATCAATGCCTGCACCGTCAATAATTTTTGCCATGCTGTAATCGTACGCGGTAAGCATAGAAATTTTTTCTCCACGGTTTTTCATTTCCTGGAGTTGGTGTGTGGTGATTTTCTTTAAATCGCTTTTGTGTACCGACATGAATTTTACGATAAGTATACAGCTGACTCTTTGCCTAGCACAACTTCAACATGATCTTTAATGGTAGTAGCCAGTGCATACCCGGTGTATTGCGGATAAATTGGAAAGTTGGCGTGACTGCGATTGACTAATACTGCTGTCTCAATTTTTTTTACTTCCGTATCCAAAAAAGGCTTAAGGCCATAGGCCAGGGTACGGCCTGTGTTGAGTACATCATCGACTAAAATTATACTCTTCTTCTTTACCTCCTTTACATCACAATCCAGAATAACCTCACCTTGCTGGGGGGCAAGTTTATCCAGACTTACTTTAACCAATTTTGCTTCTATTGATGATATGGACTCAATCTCCTTCGCCAGTAACTTGGCCAATACATAGCCCTGGCCATCAATTCCGGCAATGACAATGGCCTTCTCCTTGAAATTATTTTCGTAAATCTCGAAGGCCATCCTGCGAATCTTTTGCTTCACCTGTGCACCATCAAGAATCAATGTCTTTTCCGAAACCATATCAGCTTGGGATAGGAAGCACCTTGCTTGATTTCATGGTGGATAAAATAACCATCGACTGAAGACTATCCACTACATCAATGTTGGAAACTTTCTCCAGCATCAGTTGCTGATAAGCAGCTATATCCGCACAGATGATTTTTAAAATAAAATCACCGGCTCCGGTAATATGATGGCATTCGATAACCTCATCGACCTGATTGATAGCCTGCATAAACTTCTCAATGTTATCCTTATTGTGGCCTTTTAGGGTAACCATAACAAAGGTGCTTACCCCCAGTCCTACCGATGCCGGATCAATCACAGCATGATAACTCTTAATCACCTCAGCATTCTCAAGCTTGTTTACGCGCTCCAGGGTTGGTGCGGGTGACAGGCCGATTTCTTTGGCCAGCAAAGCATTGGTAATGTTTGAATTGCGCTGAAGCAATTCCAGGATTTTTCTGTCCGTACTATCCAGTTTGATATTTTTCATAAGTCGTTAGAGGGGATTAAACCAAATTATATTTGGTAAAAATAAGGGAAAAAGCGAAAGAATAAACTGAGCACTGGAGATTAATCTGCTACCAATATCCGGTGTGTCCGGATAATTGAACCATACCGGATTTGTACATAATACATACCCGATTGTAAGCCCGACCCGGGTATAATCATCACATTATAACCAATAGAGGACGTAGCTTCAAGTCGTTTAACCTGCTGACCTAACGAATTCACGAGCAGAATTTCAGTATTTCGATTGTCGGAAGCCACCCACTCTACGTTGATTTCACTTTGAGAAGATAGCGGGTTTGGATAAGGTGCCAGAAAAACAAATGGTTCATCCACGCTTGCGCAGATGCGGTTGTCTTCCGGTGAACTGTCATTAATTTCTGCATGTACACATACAGTCTGTAGGGTTGAAGTAAACTGAAGCTCAAAATCGAAAACATGTCTGTAGGTTGAATTCGGTTCGATCGACACCGGAACAATGTCGCGAATGAAAGTTCCATTCAATTCCATTCGAAGCGACAGGTTAGCCAGCGCCACGTTGCTTTTATTTTGAATCGTTACTGCCGGTTTTAAAGATTGATTCGGTAAACGCATCAGTTCCATTTCCGTTAGGGCCACATCAATAACAGGAATAACCACATGAATTACCCTGCTAAAAATAGTGGAACAACCCTGTGCATTAAATGCCGTAAGATCGGCTACATACTGGCCTAATGTTGTATAGGTAAATGAAGGCGAAACCAATGTGCTTGTGGAGTTTGTTGGGTCGTTAAATGCCCAGCTATAGCTGGTGGCGTTAACCGAAGTATTGGTAAACTGAACCTGCAAAGGTGGCGGCCCCACCGAAGGGGTTGCCGTGAAATTTGCCTGGGGCGCATTAATGATGCTTACATTTTTGGCCACGCTATAAACACACCCGGTTTGTGTAGTAACCGAAAGTGATACGTTGAAATTTCCGGTATTGTTAAAAGAAAAGTTTTGAGGATTGAAATTGCCTGTTCCTAAACCTGCAAAGTTCCAGTTATAGCCAGTTATCGGATCTGCCGGATTTACCGTGTTACTTGTAAATTCGGTTTGCTGATTGATACAGTTACGCGTAAAAGTAAAATCAGGTGATATTGTATTCGGCACTATCAGTGTTCGGTTTACAGACGCCACACAACCGTTGGTGGCCGTTACATTAAGCGTTACGCTTTTGTTACCCGATGATGTAAAAGCATGCACAGGATTCGCCAGTGTATAGAACGTGCTTTCAATTTGCCATTGCTGGGATTGCAAAGTACCTGTTGACGTGTTGGTAAAACTCACCGGCACACCAAGACAAGGCGGGGTATTTGTAAAATTTGCTATTGGTGATTGAGAAATGGTTACAGGCTTTTCCAATACTGAAGAACAACCAAAGTTTGTTGTAGCGGTAAGTGAAACATTGTATCCACCGGCATTCGTGAAGGTGTGTTGCGGATTTCGCAACGTTGATGTACCCCCCTCACCAAAATTCCATAGCCAAGAGGTAATGTTGCTGTCGAACGGGTTAGGTGTTAAATCGGTGAATTGTGTTGGTGTACCACTGCACGAAAAAGGTGGCAAGGCTACTGAGAAATTGGTTTGGGGTTTGGAGTAGATAGTGATCGGCTTGCTTTTGGTATTTACACACCCTGCAGCATTTGTTGCAGCTAAGTTTACCGGATACGTGCCTGGGTTGCTAAACGCTGTCACCGGGTTAACAGCAGTTGAATTTTGTCCGTCACCAAAATCCCATGCAAAGGAGCTTACATCACCGGTTGTAGTATTGGTAAAGGACACAGGAGCATCCTCACATTGACCGTTAAATGAAAAATCAACAGTTGGGCCTGGCACGACTGTGCTGATTGATTCTATTATTTCACTCGTGCAACCTGGTATAGTTGCTTTAAGCTTTATTTCCTGACTAACAGCATTGGCAAATAAAAACTCCAGGTTTTGGGTGGTGGATACTGAGGTTCCATTCACGCTCCACTCCCACGTTGGTATGAGCGCAGCGTCAAAAATTGTTGAATTTGAAAACAGATAACTCTGGTTGGTACAAATGGGCGACACTGCCGGCAATACAAAATCAGCAACGGGTTGATTGAAAATAGTGAGTTGTTCGCGCGCCAGATTGCTACAGCCATTGGATGCTGTAACCGTTAAGCGAGCATCATAGCTACCGGCTGTTGCATACACATGCGTTGGATTGGACAGTGAAGAAGTACCAGCATCGCCAAAATCCCATTCATAGGAGGTAATGTTGCCGGATGTATTCACTGAAGTGAAGTTGATAGCGTGATCTGCACAAACGTTTTGAGATAAAAATGAAATATCAGGAGAAAGGCCAGCGGAAATCGTAATAGTTTTACTAACCGAACGAATCGAACCATTTACATCCGTGGCTTTTAAGGTAATTTTTTTTGACCCACTGACACCGTAACTAATTAGGGGAGGATCTCGCTCATGGCTGGTAGTGAATGTGGCATCGCAGGATGAAGGAAAAGTTTGACGCACAAGCCTTCGGTTAGCAAGATCAATTGAAAATCCAATCCAATCGGAATTGACCTTCACCATCTCTAAAGCAAAATTCTCATTTGAAATTCCAAAATTTCCAAGATTTTGTCCTGTTCCGTTTTTGTCCATTATACTGCTTCCAAAAGAAAGTTTGTACTGCACCCCAATAGCTGATTGAATAAATGCATAGTATTCTCCACCATCATCCGCAATAACTATACTGGCCGGAAAACTATAGGATGTAAAAAAAGTAATTTCTCCGGTGGTTGGAGGTTGGCTTAAACCGTTTACGAAGTCAAGCCAAAAAACCTTGTTGTTGTTATACGAAGTTACCAGACCAAACCAGCGATCGCATTCGCGAGTAATAGCAATTCCGCGCAAACCAGAAGCTCCTGTGACATTAAAAGTTACTACAGTCGGATTATTAAAAATTGAAGTGCCAAAATCGAATCGAATAATTTCTGCAACTCCGCCATTAGTTACGAATACTCGTAAAAATTCATTTTCCTGGACAATAAAAATTCCATTGGGAGTATTCAACACACCAAATGAACCAAGATTTTGAACAGTAGGAACCGACTCAATGTCACTGCCGAAACTTAATCGCAATAAACTATTGCTAGTCGTATTTACCACTAATGCGAACCATTGATTCGACTCATAGTACATACGAAAGTCAAAGGCACCATTAAGTAAATTAGAGGGATTTCCAAGGTCGTTGACAGTGGGGGTACCAGAAAGGCTACTGCCAAAATCCAGGCGAATTAGCTTGTTGGCTGCCTGATCAATAGTAAACCCATACCACAATTCATTATGAGTAATGATTCTAAACGCGCGTGTACGAAACAATAGATTATTGTTGGCTGCCACAGCAACCTGTGGTGTTAAATCAAGATCACCACTACAAAAATCCCAAGAATACGATGTCCCCCCGGTAGTTTGGTTTAGTAACTCAATTCCCTGGCCAATACAAGCTGAGGCTGGCAGCGTAAAATTCGTAATCGGGCATTGGGCAAAAGCACCATACATCCAAAAGGTAAAGATGAATAAACGCAAATGAGGCATCAGTGATAAATGCAGTATTAATAAGTATTGAGATCTTGGAGTAACCTTTAAACCAACAAATATCGAAACTATTCAACTAATGATTGATATAGCTTAGTCAGTTTACTGGCACTTTCAGTGATAGAAAATTTTTCATGAGCCCGTACACGAGCGGCCGCACCCATAGTAATTCGAAGGTCAACATCATTTACCAGTCGGAGCATAGCGTTTGCCATTGCCTCAACATCCTTAACCGGAACCAATAAACCTGTTTTATCATGTTCAATTAGCTCAGAAGGTCCTCCGCTATCTGTAGCTACTACGGGTAATCCGGCATACATCGCTTCAAGCACAGTCATCGAAAACGATTCGGAGTCAGAAAAATTCAAAAACACATCGCCTGTACGAATAAAATTTATTGTATCGTCTACGAAATCATTAAAAAATACTGAACCCTGGAGGCCATAGTTATTGCATTGTTCCATCAATTGTTTTTTGAAACGCTTATTGCGCGATAACCCCATATCACTTCCAGCAAAAATCAACGAAATAGTAGGAATCCTCTGGTTTACCAGCCGAAATGCTTCAATGGCATGATTATGACCTTTACCCGAAATGTAGTTCGACAGGTAAACAAATTTTATATGGTGATCTGGTTTATTACTGTTTTTAAAAAAAATATCACTTTGCACATTACTTGTGGCATCATAGATTAAATTGGTCTTATGAGGCGGAAAAGAATTTGCTTTATACACAGCTAAGGATACACAGATAATTGCATCGGCATAACCAGCAATGAGTCCTTGCCATATTCTATAAAATCTTTTAGCATACGATGTGGGCATAAGCCGTATATGATAAATAACTTTAAAGGAAGGATTCAACCACTTAATTACCACTCCGCAAAGGTTATACAGGTCATTAACATGAATAATATGTATGTTGTGTTTTCTGCAGTACCGGAAGATTCGCCAAGAATTGATAAACAATAGTGGCATGTAAAGAAGTATGGCTTTTATCGATTTTCTGATTTCAACAAAAGGTATGGTAACTACAGGTGTTTTGATCTTTTCTTTAAGAATTGACCGAACCGGTAAGCAATAATAAAAGTTGAACTGACCAGTAAGATGCTCAGTAAAGTTGGTTATAGAACGAAAGGCTCCTGTAAAGTGAACCGAATTTTCAATAATCAGTATGTTTACCTTTTTGTTCAAATCAGCCGTTAATCAGATTTATCCACCGGGATATATTTTTTTCTACCGCAAACTCGGCTGCTCGTTTTTTTGACTGCAGACTATAATGTTCCCACTTTTCTGCAGAACTAACCAATTCGGTTAAAGCTTCTTTCCAGGCTTCATTAACTAACGGTGTACTCCATTCGGGAACTAGTACACCAAATTCGCACCATTCGGTCTTTTGGACACTCCTTTTACCAAGTTGATTATCAGGTGCAAGGATTTCGCGCGGACCATAAGGGCAATCAGCTGCTACAACAGGAACACCCAGCCCCAAAGCCTCAACTACTGTATTTGGCATACCTTCGTTGAATGAAGGCAATGCAAGTACAGAAGATCGACTCATATACGTATAGGGGTTTTGTTGATAACCCAAAAAGAAGACCGTTGATTCAGTTTGCTGATTCAAGTCAACAACTGAATTACCATACGAAATCCCTAATGATTCGATCGTGGATTTGATTTTATCCTTTTGTGGTCCATCACCAACAATGACTACCTTCAGACCAGGTTGGTTTTTCAAAACTGTGGGTAGAATTTGAATAAATTTTTCTATACCCTTTTCAGGTGCCAGTCGACCAGAAATGCATATTACTTTATTTTTCTTAAAAAATACTTCTGCCGATTCACTTAGGCGAAAGGAGGCTAGCCTGCTTATTTCTTCGAAGTCATAAAAGTTTGGCATAGTTAGAAATGATTGTTGCGCCAGCCTAAAGTGGCTTTTCAATTCCGTTGCAATAGCGATGTTGACAACCAAAATTTTGTTGGCTTTTGAGTAAAGTATGGGTATTAGAATCCTTTTTCGTATCAGGCCGACAAATCCTTTTATATTTTTATCGAATAATTTTGAACCATGTATATAAAGGAATACACGCTCGCCAATAGCAGATAGTATATTAATATAATCGGCACCTTCTAAAAAACTTATCGAAACATCAGGTTTGAATTTTCTTTTGATCTTTCGTAAGCGAATAATACGCTGAATAAATCGGAATGCCTTTACAGGTATAAACCCAGAGCCAGATACGCCCAAGTCATTAAGAGTACCCCCCAGCACAATTGGAGCAAGATTGGATTTATTAAAAACAACTAAACACAAATCAAAATGAGGTTCAAGTATACAACTTAATCGAGAAAATGAATTTTGCGCACCTCCAAAATCGAGATTTGGTATAATCATTAAAACTCTTCTCTTCTCTTGCATGCTCTATTAAATCTCATTACGTAGGCAAGAAACAATTCTTGCTGCACTATCACCTCTTCCATAAGGATTAACTGCACGTGCCATTGATTTATATTTCCGTGTGTTGTCCACAAGATTCTTAACTGCCTTAACAATTCTCTTCTGAGAGGCACCAACCAATAAACTACACCCTGCTTCTACACCCTCAGGTCTTTCTGTTTTTTCCCGCATAATTAAAACCGGTTTCCCCAAACTGGGGGCTTCCTCCTGAACGCCTCCAGAGTCAGTAAGTATGAGATACGACTTAGTCATAAGGTAAACCATATCATCATATGCAACGGGATTTATTAAATAAACATTAGGTAGACCATCCAGCATGTTAAAAACCACATCTTTTACATTGGGATTAAGATGAACCGGGTACACAAACGATATCTTTGGATAGGTACTGGCTAATACTTGTATGGCTTTGCATATATTCTTAAATCCATCTCCAAAGCTTTCTCTCCGATGCCCGGTAATCAAAATCATCCTTTCATACTGATCTACTACATTAGTATACTTCCGATCAAATTTTTTCAATTGCTTCGATACTTTCTTAGTGGCAAAAATCAAACTATCGATTACGGTATTTCCTACTACTTTAATTTTGCCCTGAACCCGTTCATACTTCAAAGCCTCTGCTGCAGTTTTAGTTGGTGCAAAATGAAAATCCGCCATTGCACTGATCACTCTGCGGTTAACCTCTTCCGGAAACGGAGCGGTCTTATCGTAAGAACGAAGTCCGGCCTCAATATGAGCAATGGGTACTCGTTTGTAAAATCCAGCCAATGCACCCACCATTGCAGTTGTTGTGTCTCCCTGAACAATTATTAAATCTGGTGAATGATTTTCAATAACGGTTGTGCATGCACTAAGTAATAACCCGGTTAATCCAGCCAATGATTGATTTTTTGTCATGACCGCCAAGTCAATATCTGGTTGCACCTCAAAAAAATCGAAAATTGATTTTAACATTTCATGATGCTGACCTGTAGAGATTAAAAGTGTTAACCAGTGTTTGGATCGTTTTAATTCCTTAAATACAGGAATTAATTTTATTGCCTCCGGTCTTGTTCCCACTATTACTAGCGCCTTCTTCATTAATTCCCTTTTAAAAATTCCTTTAAACTAACTATACCAGCCTCCATTACCGCTTGGTTTCGCAAAACATCTTCTCTCACGCAATCTTCAAGACCTTCCTTTCGCAATTGACTCAAAACCACTTGCGTAAGCACCGAAGTTTGTAAAGGTAATTGAATCAATACGGATGATTTATGAAGCATTTCTGAAACTCTTACCAATTTATCCTCAATGGCTAAACAAATTGAGGGAATGTTGATGCATGCTGATAGAATAGCACCATGCGCCCGACTGGTGACTACCAATTTGCATTGTGCCAACTTTTGCATAAACTCAGTTACTGTGATTCTCTCAGGATTCCATTCAATCATGGAAACGTTACTAAACCTTTCTTTATAAATTCTATCGGTATTTCCATCAAGGGAAAAGAATAGGATCGGAATTCCAGCCTGCTGCAACAATTGAGCTGTTTGTTCGATGGCATCGAAGTCAATTTGATTTTTATAATTCCAATCGCGCAGAATAAAACCTACACAGTTACCAGCTGATGATGGCATTTTGTTGCCTGCAAGCCAATACTGGGTTAAGAAGGCCAGATCAGTTGCTGTCTTTAAGGTGTATGAAAAACCATAGCGGATAACTTGATTAGCACTTTCCTCATCGCGCACCAGCAAAAAATCATAATCAGAAAGCGAAATGATGTCGCTAAAAAATCTTGCCGAAGAATACGTGTATGAACCAACCCCAATGCCCAATCCAATCCTCCCTGCTGAAGTAATGCCTGTGTTGTTCTTAAACTTTCGATACGCTTTATAGAGTGATTTAAAAAATGTAAATCCAAGTAAATGGATTACAGTGTTAAGTAAAAAAAACTTCAGATTTCCTCTTTTAAAATCAAAATAAACTCCACCGCCACCATCTATAATCCAATTAACTTTTAAAGGATTATCATCTCTAATAATATTAATCGATTCACCCAGAATACTTGCGATGTAGCTATTATCAGATGCGCTATTTGAACAAACCAGGATCTCACTTCCCGGAAAGCATTCCTTAACTAGTTGATAGGTAACCTTTAGCAAAATATCATCGCCCAGGTTTGCAAAACCATAATAGCCCCTTATAATTATTCGTTCAGTCATATTACTACTCAACTACTTCCTGTAAAAGCGCTTCCAAGTTTGCAGCATTTTGTTGGGCTGAATATGTCATAAAATTTTCACTGATCTCAAAGAGATTTCTATTCTTTGCAAAAAATTGATCTGTTAAGAATAATAGATGATCGGGCAGTTTATCAATATTTTCGGAATGAAAGCATGTGCCAAATTTTTGATCTACCAGGTCATGGGTAGTGCTATTCCTACTGGTAATGGCTAGAATATATCTTTTAGCGCTAAAATAATCTAAAAGCTTAGATGGAAAAAACAGATCAAAAATTGCATCCTCATCAAGTGCGTCAATTGCCAGTAAAACAGTAGAAGACTGTTGCAGTCGAATTGCTTCATGCATTGAAAGATGCCCAAGGTATTTTACATTTTTAACTTTTGATTGTTTGATGCGATCAATATTTTTCTGATCAAAAAATCCTGCAAAAATAAACTCGGATTGATTCTCGAACGTAGGCTTCAATCCTATTGCATGTTCAATAGCATCCATTAGCTGAAAGATATTGCGACTCCCATACAATCTTCCTGTCAACACAAATTTGATTTTCCCACCAAATTCAAGTGGTGTTGTGTTTATGAAGACATCATCAAAAACGTTAGGTAATAACCTGAACTTGTGTGCATGTTCAGGGTATTTTTGTTTATAATGTTTAACTGTTTTTACAGAAGTCAATGTCACTAGTTTCGCATGCTCAATACACGTCTTTTCTAAAAGTTGATTGCGCTTTTTTTGACTTTTTTTAAGTCGCTGAAAAGGATTATCCGCCCATGGATCACTCAAATGCATTATCCAGGGTAAATTCCAATTCTTTGAAAACCGCAAAGCCATAAGCGCTGAGCTGAATGGAGCTGAACGGGAAATAATAATATCCTGATCTTTTGATACCCTTTGTTCAGCTAATCCATAAAGCCATGGGAAAACAAAGCTGTCATCCGGCACAACAACAAATGGTAAAGTTCTTTTGATTAACGCTAACACTTTCGGATGAAGCATTCTAAGCAAAACATGAGAGCTTATACCTTCCAAATATTTTTCAAGCGATTTATCTTCTGGCTCCCATCCACCTATAGCCTCGGTGGTTAACAGTGTAACTACATGCTTCTTTGACAAGTAATAGAGATATCTTCCTGTCTGCACACTCTCGGGAGAGTTTTTGGGAGGGGCCGAGATGCTTATAACCAATAATTTCATTAAAATTTTTTACGATAAATACAATGTCTATGTAGTGTCTCCACCCTGTTGTTAAAAGAATCAAACTTCACTACAAAACCACTGTCGGAAACGGAAGGTGTGTTGATAATATCAAATTCACCAAACACACGTGTATCCTCAAACCTGAAGTTACTGTTATAGATAATCAACACTCCGCCCTTTTCAATTTGATTAGCTAAAAATGTTATAGTTGCTTCGTATTTCGAAAAGGGATAAACGTTTGCGCAGTTTTGCAAAAATTTTGTGTCCTCCCATCTGCACAAGACAGAAAGACAAAAAATAGCGTGGTATGGACCTGACGCCTTAATGTTTGTTTCATTGCTCATTTGAAACTCAATACCAGGATCATCAATATTACTTTTCGCTATTTGCAAATTCGACCTATTTATATCAACACCTACTATTCTACTGTTAGAAAAATACCGCCTCAGAGATAAGCACTCTTCACCTGTTGAGCAACCATACGAAAGTATGTTTATCCCTGCAGCCGCGCTACCAATCAATGCCTTACGAGCCTCTTCAAACAATTCCGGATAGCGATTTTCACTTGTGGTAGAGGTAAGCTGGTGTTGGTTAGCATACAGACTTCTGTAGAATTTCATAAGCTTATTGCGCAGCAAGTTGATTTCAGCGGTAATCCGCTTTAAAATTTTAATTAATAACATATCCTTACTGCTCATAACCTATCCAACAAATTGAAAAAAAAATTGCCATAGAAAGCACCAAGTGGAGGGTAATTTTTTTTGCCGATAGCTCTACTAATTTAAATATGTATACTAAAGTTATGAAATGAACCAATAAGGTGGCAAGCGAATAACCCAAAATAGACACCTGAACACTTCGGAAATAAATTCCCAATCCTAAACCTGCCAATTTAACGAACAACGAAACTACCTGAAGCATAAAGTTGATACGCTCCTTATTGAACAATCTAAACAGTACAGAAAGAGGAAATACAGCCATCATAAAGAAAGATCCTAAAGCAATATAACCCGCAAACTCTCCACCCATTCGCCAGGCTTCTCCAAATAGAAAAACAAATATTCTTTCACTAAACAATGAAAAAATTGTCAGCCCAACCAGACCCAGGTAATAGAATTGATTATATAAGCTATAAACCAAAATTTTTAACTCAGCAGGACGGCTATTTTTTAGCTCCGCAGCTTTCTGAAGAAAAACGGTAGTTGTTGACATAATGATAACGGATAGCGGTAGTGCTACTAAACTGGTAGCAAGCGCATATAATCCAACTGCGGTCGCATCAAATTCAATGGACAGATAATAGATGGGTAAATGATTGCTTAGATTGCTTATTAGCACTCCGGAAGTTATGAACCATGGATAACCTCTATGGTCTTTGAATACCAACCAAAGTTCCTTAACCGAAAAGTTATGGAAAACACGACCAATATTCTGTCGAATTGACCGACTCAGTTTTAGGGAAGCTTCAACAGGGTATAACATTAAATTACCTAGTATTATCCCGAGAGCTGACGGCCAAACCAATAACCCCCAAAGCAGTGTAATCCCTTTACTGAGTACAGTAGAAAAAATTTTGGCTACTGCGCCTCTTGTGAATTCCTTACTTCGTATGTTCCATCCCAAAAGTAAATTATCAACACCCATGAATAGAAAATAAACAGGAATAAAGAACAGATAAGGTTTAAGTGTCTCTGCATTAAAGAATTCTAAAAGTGGTACCGCGAAGAAAAAAATTACTAATACAGACGCTACCAGGATGATACAAATAGATAAGATTGTTAGCCTCACTAAATTATAAAATTCGCTCTCAGTTCGTGCCGCGACATATCCCCCAGGGAATTGCATAGTAGTTAATGGCGATAAATTATTTGTTATTGCTATAAACAGTGAGAATAGTCCATATGCCTCAGGACCATATATTCGAGCAATAAATGGTGTTAGCAGAAAGCCCAGCATTTGTGCCATGACATTTCCGGAAAATGTAATCGCAAGATTTTGCGTAAATGACCCTTTAGTCTTAAATCGCGAAAGAACGCGGGTGAGATATTGTTTATAAGTTTGCATTAAAGTTCAAACATCGCCAAAAAAAGCATATGGAGTAAAAAGTTTATCGATTTATGCACTCATCCAAAAAAATTACTTTTATCGCTCCATACTCTGCCGGTATTGCACCATCGCAACGCTTTAGATTTGAACAGTACTTTGGCGCTTTAAAAGAGAAAGGATTTAATTTTAAGTATTTGGGGTTTATTCAGGTTAAAAAAAACGGTGGGCTTTACACCTATAGAAACCCCTTGACTACTCTTTACATTATTTGCATTGGATTACTTCGTAGAACAATTCAATTGGGTAGCATTTTACAATCGGACTTCGTGTTTATTCACAGGGAGTGTGCCCCTATCGCACCACCCTTGTTTGAGTGGATCATCGCAAGAGTTTATCGAAAGAAAATTATTTACGATTTTGATGATGCGATATGGATATCGGATAAAAATAGCGAATCTCTTTTTGAGAAAATTATACGTCAGAGAAACAAAGTAGAAACAATTTGCAAATGGAGTTATAAAGTGAGTTGTGGCAACTTATTTCTCGCAACATACGCCAGACAATTCAATGACAATGTAATTGTTAACCCCACTACCATCGATACAGAAAATTTACATAATCGATCTCTGTTTCCTGATCAAAAGGAAGCAAATAGGATAACGATCGGATGGACTGGGTCACATTCGACATTAAAATACTTGTTGGAGGTTGAAGATGTTCTGTCTAAACTCGAAAATGACTTTCCGCAGGTAACCTTTGCCCTTATTGCTGACAGGCCAATTGAAATGAAATTAGAGAGATACGATTTTATAAAATGGAGCAAAGAAACTGAAGCCTATGATCTTTCCAAAATTGATATTGGAATAATGCCATTACCAGACGAAGAATGGTCGAAAGGGAAATGTGGTTTTAAAGCGCTTCAATATATGGCTATGGGCATTCCATGTGTGGCCTCACCAATAGGTGTAAACACCACTATCATCGATCATGGAATAAATGGTTTTTTGGCGTCAACAAAAGAAGAATGGCTGCTTTATTTAACTCAGCTGATTACCCATGAACACATGCGGCTAACGTTTGGATTGAATGGGAGAAAAAAGGTGGAGACCCGCTACTCTGTTCGCTCAAACACGGATAATTTTATCAAACTCTTTACGTAAAAATGAACCTCTTTAAGGGCCAATAAATAAAATGGAAGAAGTGGAATTTTATACCGGGCGAGTGTTCCGAAATTAAAAGTTGATACGCCTACGGCAAAGGCAAAAGTAATGCTGAATACTAAACAGAAAATTACAGTTGGATTTCGAAATAAAACCAAGAATCCCCTGCGAGATTGATATAGTATATATATCGTTAAAAAGAAAAAGAACAAGCTCTCTATTGCTGAGAGCAACATAAGTGGATTACGGACTTCCCAAAGATAAGGTCGAAACAAGGTAACATTAATAGCCTGAGGTGCTTTACTTATCATTCCAATAAATGTACCATCCAACTGACCTAAACTATAACTGCTGCCCGCATCTTTTCCTGTATAAAATCCAATATCATAGGCTGTAATCTGCGCGGTTATGGCAATTCTGTCTAACGAATAACGTGCATCATCCTTACCAATAAGGTA
Source organism: Flammeovirgaceae bacterium UBA5585 (assembly GCA_002425185.1). Classification (GTDB taxonomy): domain Bacteria; phylum Bacteroidota; class Bacteroidia; order Cytophagales; family Cyclobacteriaceae; genus UBA2336. The sequence continues at coordinate 301,473 of DILT01000019.1, forward strand.
GATGGCGTAATACGCGGACCCAACTAATATGGCTGCAATCAAAGGAAGAATTAGTATCTTAACTACAATGGATCGAATTTGTGCCCACTTATGGGCATAAATCCAAAGAAGCAAAGCCGGAAGAAAACAAAGCAGTATATATTTCTTCACTGCGTAGATCATCATTACACTTAAAACCAGCAATATTGCTTGAGCTAAAGAGTACTTTCTTTGAATAAATATTTTATCAGCACAATACGTGAGAATACCCACAGCTGCAAGAGTAAGGGTATCCTTAAGTATGCCGGAACCCCAAAAAATTACGGACGGGATAAACAGGGTAGCCAGTGCAACCCAACGATGAATTTCAGGTGAATGGCGATAAAATGTAGTAAACAATGCCCACCCACCACAAAAACTCATGACAGCAAAAAGTACCGCAGTGGCTGAGTAGGATGAAAATGTTAAAAGATCAAGTATTGATGCAATGCGGATCACAAAAAATGAGGAAGGATCGGTGTAGAATGGAATTTGTGAAGCATACGCATAGGTACCCTGCCCGTATTCACCACTTGAGGTAAGTAACCTCCAACCCAGCACAGGCGAATCCATAAAGGCTTCCCAAATATGCCGGCTGCCATGGGTATGATAGTTAAAGGTGTCGCCTCCATCATAATAAAACTGGTACAGGAATCCGAGGGCTAAGGCACTAAAGATTCTTAGCGTGAGTGCCGGAAAAAAATACTTCCGATTCACAACATCAGTTACCCGCGGACGAATAAGATACGCTACAATGTATACCAAAAGGAGAACTAGAGGAGTAGTTATAAAATCTCGCAATTCCATCAAGTAGCTATTTCCTTCTTATCCAAAATGATCCTGGTTCACGGTCCGGCTGTTTCTCCAATATTGGAAATACATTATTCACAACCTCTAAATGTCGTTTCTTAAGGAAGTTCATCATGCAAATTACCTCATACAAATTATTATTGATCATAAATGCCTCCAGGATGTATTGCTCATTCCACATCCTGAAATCATCCCGTAACCATGCCAATGGATAATCATCCGGAATAAAGATATCATGAAAATGTACATACACTCCACTTTTTAGTCGGGGTAATAGATCAAAAATTGTGGTTATTACATCACCACCAGGACGAATAATGTGTGAGGAGTCAATGAACAGAATGTCACCGCCTTCTAAAGAATCAAAGAATTCTGGTGATAGCTCTTCCATTTTGGTTCGAAGCAAATTCACACCCGCTTGTTCTAACCAAGGCATCTCATAAGGTTCTATACAAGTAATTTCACATGTATAACCCAAATCTGCTTTAGTATTTTTTTGAACGGCTGCCATGGCTACACGGGTTGAAAATCCTGAACCAATTTCGATTATTCTTTTTGGCTTAATCAACCGAATTAGTGAGTAATAAAACTCAGCGTCTCCAGACCCAAAAGATCCATTTTCGTAATAATAGTTTAGTGAATGTCCTCCGGGATTGTTCAATGGCATGGCACTCAATTCTTCACGGAAAGAAAAGCTTGTTATCAGATTCAATTGATTCTGGATATTGAAATCAAATCGGGCTTTTGGTTGATGCTTCCGAAGTTTTCTATAATCAAACAGGGGATCATAGTAGTGATCCACTATTGGGTACATTCCTAATTTCAAAAATAACGCTCTTGTAAGAGGCGTTTGTTTCAACCCCCAATACCTTGCAATACGAAACCAAATAATTGCTATGAATGTAAATGGCATGAGCAGAATTTCAAAAAATGGCGCAAGTGGTTTTAGTATCTGTAAAAGTTTCTTCATTGTTTAAGTCTATAGCTTCAATCCACCTGCTCCATCTTCTTCAACCTGCGTTTGGCATCCTTAAAAGCCTCATCCTTTCGTTTCGATTTCTTCTTCACTAATGTGAAATACTTTTTAGCTTCTGCTTTGTTGCCTTGCTTTTCAGCTATCTCGCCCAACGCAATTAAAGAATATAGATAGTAACCCGATTCAGTGGCATCAATTTCTTCGGCATACTTTACACATAATTGATAGTACTTCCTGGCATCATCCAGGTTGCGTTTGGATTCACTAATTTGGCCGAGAAAAAACGCTGCATACCGGCCGCTGGTAGCCTCATAGCCAATCATGCCGCTATCAATCCGTGCTAATATTTCCCTACTCACCGGTTCAGCCTGCGCAAATCTGCCTACTGAATAAAGCATGCGCGCATAATACCGGTGGAAAACGGGGTTGTCGGGGTAGCTCTCATACAAGTATTCACTGATCTGAAAAGCACGGGGCTGGTCATTCTCGTAATTATTTAAAATCCGCATCAGCCAAACCATGGCTTCGGTGCGGGTATAAAAGGCGTTGTAGGAAACTTCCTTCAATTGTTCAAGTCCGAGTTTTTTATCGCCTTTAGGAAAAAGCCAGAGAATAGGTTTAAGTGCGGGGTAATTTTCGGGCACCCAAACCGAAAAGTAGTTAAACAGGGCATCGCCAAATAACAACTCCGGACTTAAATCCTGCCCTTGCTTGCTTACCTCCAGGTACTTTAATGCACTTTTGCCGGCCGAAGCGGCCTTTGTCCATTGCCTCCGATACTCATCCGAATACAATCTACCTTTAAAACCATAGGCTGCTGACAGAAAAAAAGCAGCCTCAATTTTATACTCAGGGTGTTTCTTATAAAGGTTCTCTGCCACCAGTATAGTGCTGTCCATATAAGCCAGAAAACTTTTATCGTGCACCTCACTTTTTGTGTTGGGCATAATTTTCCACCACTCAATAAGACCCATTAAAAAATACGGAAGCGGATGCCAGCGATACTTATACCTCAAATACCTGAACTTCCACTCGGCCTCGGCAAACTTAAAATTGTACAGGTCGTTAAGGGCTTCGGTGCATTGCAACTGCACACCCAAATCGGATATCAGGATAATCGTGGTATCCTTTTTCACTTCCGGCTGTGCTTTTACGGGCAAACCCGCGACTAAGCTAAAAATGATTGCCCCGAATAGTTGTGTCTGAATTGATTTACCCATAGAATTACCTAACCCGAAAAGCTGCCCCAGGTATGCAAAACGAAAACGAAACTAAATCAATATTCGCTACCGACAAAAGGCTGCTGTTTATACTGCTTTGCCTGATTACCTTATTGTTGCTCTACATTAAAAAGTCTTTCATTGAAAACGAAACCGCAGCCTTTGAGTTTCTGCAGGACCGGCCCGAAGGCGCTATATTAACTTTAATCAGCACCCTGCAGTTCATTTCCGTCCCTGTCGTTTACCTGTGGAAGTTTACTGTAATTGCCTTCGTTATATGGGTTGGTTGTTTCATGTATGGTTACCGGGTAACCTATAGCCAGTGCTGGGGCGTGGTAGTGGGCGCAGAGTTTATTTTCTTTATCCCTGAAGTATTGAAAATCCTATGGTTCCTGTTTGTTGAAACCGACCCGCTTTATACCGACATCGGGGCATTCTACCCGTTGTCGCTTATGCACTTTTTTGATTATTACACTATCGATACCCGGTGGGCTTACCCACTTCGGGCATTAAATCTTTTTGAAATTGCTTATTGTTTTCTGTTAGTGGCCGGCATTCATCATTACGCACAAAAAGAAAAGAAAACCGTATGGTTTATTGTGGTGAGTTCCTACGTGCTGATCTTTCTTTTATGGCTCGTTTTTTATGTGATCGTTTATAAATAACTGCTTTTCCAGACACTGAGGCACATCTAAAAAAATCGTACCTTGCGAGGCCATGAAAGAATTAATCTTTGTTATCGAAGAATCGCCAGAAGGTGGATACGAAGCACGTGCGCTTGGTGAAAGTATTTTTACAGAGGCTGATAATCTTAAAGATCTTAAAGTGAACATCCGGGAGGCTGTGCTGACGCATTTTGATAAAGGCAAGCACCCCCGTATAATCAGACTACATTTCACTAAAGAAGAACTTATCACATTATGAAAATTCCCCGCAATGTTTCTGCCCGGGAATTTATCAAATCACTCAGCAAAATTGGTTATGAAGTTAGCAGGCAAAAAGGAAGGCACATTCGTCTGACGTGTTCCTTTCCCCAAACCCATCATGTAACAATCCCTAATCACGATCCTATAAAAGTTGGAACCCTTTCGGCCATTTTAGCCGATATTTCGGTCAATAGAAATCAAACCAAAGAAGATCTTATCAAAGAAATATTTGGTTAAGACACCCGATGAGCCAATAAAACCGTTATCGTTATTTCATAACCCCAAAATCAGTATTTTCGCCCCTTTATCTGCCAATAGCGTTGGCAAACACAGGTGCATAAAGCTCAATAGAAGAATATGAATTTTCAGAAGATTAATAACCTTACCGGATGGGCCATTTTCATCATCACCCTGGCGGTGTATTGGATAACCATGGAAGAAACGGCCAGTTACTGGGACTGCGGTGAATTTATTGCCGTATCCTACAAACTGGAAGTACCACACCCTCCCGGGGCACCGTTGTTTCTTTTGCTGGGTAGATTGTTTTCCTTTCTGGCTTTAGGTGATGTTACCAAGGTAGCCTATTGGATAAACTTCATGAGCGTACTTTCAGGCGCATTCGCTTCCCTGTTTACCTTCTGGTCAATTACTCTCTTTGGAAGGAAAGTTATGAAAATAACCAACCCGGATGAGCACACCTTTGACAAAACCCTTTTGCTGATGGGCGCAGGTGTTGTTGGCGCACTGGCCAACACTTTTGCCGACTCCATCTGGTTCTCGGCAGTAGAGGCCGAAGTTTACGCCATGTCATCAGCCTTTACTGCATTTGTGGTTTGGGCCATGCTTAAGTGGGATGTTATTGAAGATGAATCAAAAGCAAACCGCTGGCTTATCCTGATCTCCTACATGGTAGGGCTTTCCATAGGTGTTCACTTGCTAAACCTGGTAACACTCCCGGCCCTTGGGTTGATTTTCTACTTCAAGAAATATAAACCAACCACGTGGGGAGTTATTGCAACCTTAGGCGTTAGCGGATTGCTGATCATCTTCATCAATGACATTATCATACCGGGCTTACCTTCGCTGGCCGGAAATTTTGAAGTGTTTTTTGTGAATACTCTGGGTATGTTTTTTGGCTCTGGTGTTATTTTCTTTAGCCTGGTGATTATCGGAGCATTGGTTTATGGAATTCGTTATACCCAAATCCATAACAAACCCGCGTTAAACACGTTCCTGCTCTCCACAGCTTTTATTCTTATCGGGTATGTTTCGTATGCCGTTGTTGTTATCCGATCCAATTACAACCCTCCTATTGATGAGAACGATCCATCGGATATTATGAGCTTCGTAAGCTACCTGAAGCGTGAGCAATACGGAAGTCGCCCGTTGCTGTATGGTCAGTATTTCACCGCTCAGGTTATCGACATCAAAGAAGGTGCGCCTCAATACCGTAAAGGCAAAGACAAATATGAAGTGGCTGAACGTAAAATTTCATATGTGTACGATCCTAATCACACCACTATTTTACCGCGCATTTACAGTACCGACAGGCAGCACCAGGCGTTATACCGATCGAAGCTGGGATTGAAAGAGGGTCAGAAGCCGACCTTTGCCGATAACATCAGTTTTATGTTCTCGCACCAGATCTACTGGATGTACGTACGCTACTTCATGTTCAACTTTGCCGGCCGTGAAACTGATGAAATTGGTGGTGATTGGTTAGGCCCCAACAGCTGGTTTGAAGAAGTGCCCGAAATGATATCCTACAATAAAGCACGTAATAACTTTTTTATGATTCCGTTTGTCATCGGAATTATTGGATTGGTTTATCACTACTTAAACGACAGGAAAAATTTTGCTGTAGTGGGTTTATTGTTCATTCTTACCGGTGTGGCGTTAGTGGTTTACCTCAACTCACCACCAAGTGAACCTCGCGAACGCGATTACATCTATGCAGGTTCATACTATGCCTTTTGCTTTTGGATTGGCTTTGGTGTAATTGCGCTGGCGCAAAGCATCGGCAGGTTTATTCAAAATCAAAAAGCAGCAGCCCTTTTAGCTACCTTCATCGGCCTTACGGCACCGGCCATTATGGCGGCCGAAGGCTGGGATGATCACGATCGCTCTAATCGTTTCTTTTCGGTAGACTCAGCTAACAACTACCTTGAATCCTGCGCGCCCAATGCCATACTCTTTACCGGTGGTGATAACGACACCTTCCCGCTATGGTACGCACAGGAAGTTGAAGGTATACGCACAGATATTCGTGTTGTGGTACTTAGCTACTACAATACCGATTGGTACATCGCGCAAAGCATGCGCAGACATTATGAGTCAGAACCGTTTCCCTACACCCTTACCGAAAAGCATTATCGGCAGGGCGGATACAATGATGGCTTGATGTATTATGAAACCGGCATTAAGAGCATTGACCTGGCGCAATACATTGATCTGATTAAAAAAGAAAGTAAAAATCTTATCCACCCGCAGTACGGCACAACCAACATGGTTCCCTCAAAAGAACTGGTGCTTAAAGTCGATACAACGCATGTAAAATTGTTAGGTATTGTTCCGGCTAATATTCAAGACCTGATGGTTTCTGAAATGCGACTTCGGGTAAAAGGCAACAGCCTGATGAAACAGGATTTAGCCCTGCTTGATTTACTGTTGACCAACAATTGGGAGCGCCCCATTTATGTGAACAACACTTCGCTTGAACAATTCAATATTGATTTAAAACCGTTTATTGTGATTGAGGGTAACGCCTTCAGGATTTTACCCATCCGCAATCCCGTTCCGCAAAACAGGTTAGTAAACACGGAAGTATCCTATACTAATCTCACGCAAAAATTCCGCTTCCGCGGACTGGATGATCCGAAAGCATTCTTCAGCGTGGATTACAGAAGCTTTGTTCAGAACCACCGCTCTACCTTTAATGAACTGGCCGGGGCCCTGATTGCCGAAGATAACAAGGAACGCGCACGGGAAATTTTATTGCTTAGCCTGGAAAAAATGCCTGATAAGGGTGTGCCCTATGATTTCACCAATGCGCTTAGCGTTGAATTATTTATGGAGATAGGTGAAACGGAAAAGGCTGTTGAAATAGCCACCGTTGTTGGCAACCGGGTAGATGAAATGGCCGCGTATATGATCCGCAGGGGAGAAATCAATCGCGATTTATACAACAACATAGCGGTTTTAGGCGAACTGCAGCGAGTACTCTACAAATATGGCGAGGGCGATCTTGCCAAACGCTTTGAAGATGCCTACGAAAGGCACGCAGCTGAAATACAACGGTAGTTTTCTTAAAACCTCCAAGGTCTTAAAGACCTTGGAGGTTTTATTTTTTTTTCTAAAAATTTATTTCCGGGCAATTAAAAACAAATCCAGCGCCTCATCAGCCCTGTCGGTAACGAGGTAATCCTCATGACTAATACGCTGAACAAGTTCATGATCAGCCGACTGAAGTTTATTCCGATTCACACGATTCAGTAATTCATACGGAAAGCGAAGCAGCCAGGCGGGCAGTTTATGTTGGAGGTCAAAAATATCCCATCGCATTAGCCGGTTAACCGATTTTTTATTCTCCTGGTAATAGGCCATTACTCTTTCATTGCCGGTAATGCCCTTCATTTCAACGGAAGGAAAAATAGTGGCAGCCAATTGCTTCAATTCATCGGCCAGGTACTCGCGTATATGCCAGGGATTCCGGCTCAGTGATAACTTTCGGTTCGGGGTGGTGATCAACGCTAACCCGCCTGGTTTAAGTACACGGTGAATCTCCTGTAAGAAAAAGCGATCGTTTTTGATATGCTCGATAACCTGAAACGTTATAACACAATCGTAGGTATTGTCTTGTAAACCATGCAAAGGAGGAAGATTCATGGCTATAAATTTAGCATCCGGAAATTTTACACGAAGTGTGTTCAAGGCTTCATCAATCTTATCAACGGCTGTAAAACTTATCGCTCTCGGTTTCAATACTGCTACCCCTCTTCCCTCACCGCAACCTACTTCCAGCACATCGCCAAAAACATAGGATTCAGCCGCAACATAGGCTTTAAATAAACGTTGATGAATGGGGTTATCCGAAGGAATATCTTCGGATGTTATTTCGGTTGTGTATATCTTAGCCATATGAATAACGTGCGCAAAAATAGCGGAATAATGATTATGCGTAAATTCTTTTCAGTAGCCTTACTCCTGCTCATAAGTGTAACATCATGGGCACAATCGCTTCAGAATATCAATTACAACTACATTTATTATCCCGACCAGGAATTTATTCTGTACTGGAAGATTACGCACCGAAATGCACAAATTGAAATTCAGTATGCGCTGGAGCGCGGTGGTGAAGCGGTGGATCTTTCCCACTATGATATTTTGTGGGAAATCCGAAAAGATCTTTCTGAAAAGGAAGGTCGCACGCTCTCCACGATTAAACCCGAAGTAACCACGGCAACTCAAAAATCGGGTAAGGTTATTCTGGAACCATCCACAGCAGGCCAATATGCAGTAGCTAAGGTTGTTAATAATCTAAAAAAGGTAATGACTATTTTCTATAAGCAGGTACCCGTTGATGCTACTCCCTACCTTGTACAAAACAATAATCCCAACGTAAAAAACTATGCTCCGGTAAACACCCCAATAGCGCTGTTAGGATTCGAACCTGAAAGACCCATTATTTTATCATACTATAACGATGCTTTTCCGCCAGCTGCACCGCCTTTTTCAAAGGCGCAAGCACGCGTTTCACCAGTGCTTAAACCGGATACCATTTTCACCATTGCTCCTGATTCACCTATTTCCTTTAGTCAGCGAGGTTTGTACCTGGCCCAGCAAGATACCACCTCAGCCATTGGCGTAGGCTTCAGAATTGAGGACGACTACCCCAAACTGGGTAAACTGCAAAGTTTGGTGGGACCCATGGTTTATCTCTGCAGTAACACCGAATACAGCCGGCTTGCAGCCGCGGGTAATGACAAAGCACAGTTCGATAAAGTTGTTTTAAGCATTACCGGCAATACCGACCGCGCCAAAATATTTATGCGCAGTTACTTCAGGCAAGTTGAGTTAGCCAACCTTTATTTTAGTTCATATAAAGAAGGCTGGAAAACAGACCGTGGTATGATATACATTATTTTTGGCTTGCCGCAAGCAGTATATCGCTTTAACGACCGCGAAGTCTGGGAGTACAAGAACATTAATTTTAATGGGAAGTTTACGTTTGTTAAAGCGGGCACCGTGTTCGATCCGGAAAACTTTGTGTTGCTACGCGATAAAGCTTATGAAGCGAAATGGTACGAGATGATTGACCTGTGGCGGAAAGCAAGATTTTAGGTAACGCATGCCTGCAGCAAGCAGGCGTTGATCGTTGCTGGTTATTCGTATTTTTGAGCCATGACCAAATCCGATATGATTTACGGCACCCGTGCCGTAATGGAGGCAATTAAGGCCGGGCGACAAATTGAGCGCATCCTAATACAAAAAGGTATTTCAAACGACCTGATCAGGGAACTCCTTCAGGTAATCCGTGCAAAAAATCTTTCGTTCAGTTACGTTCCGCAAGAAAAACTTAACCGGCTTTCAACCAAAAACCATCAAGGGGTAATTTGCCTCCTCTCATCGGTGGAGTATGCTTCACTGGACAATATTGTGCATGCCGTGTTTAGTGAAGGCCGCGAACCATTTTTGTTGTTGCTGGATCAAATTACCGATGTACGGAATTTTGGAGCCATAGCCCGCACAGCCGAGTGTGCTGGCGTTCACGCACTGATTATTCCCGAAAAAGGTAATGCACCAATTACCAGCGATGCGATGAAGACTTCTGCAGGGGCACTTAACCACGTGCCGGTTTGCCGCGAAAGGGATTTAAAAAAAACCATCACCTACCTGCGCGAAAGCGGAATTACCGTTATTGCGTGTACGGAAAAAGCCACCAAACTCATCTACGAAGTTGACATTAAAGGCCCTGTCGCCTTGATTATGGGTTCGGAAGAAGACGGAATATCGGATGCCTTGCTTCGCAGTGCCGATGAACTGGTAAAAATTCCGATGAAGGGAGAAATTGGTTCATTGAATGTTTCCGTTGCTGCAGGGGTAGCGATGTATGAGGTGGTGAGGCAGAAAATTCGAAATTCGTAAATCTTCTACAAAAACTCCCCCCCGCCTTTCATCGCCTTTACATCGTTTACAAACTGACGGAATAAGTCTTCCCGCTCTTTCTCACAAACTATGATCACATTGCCGAATTCACCAACCAGGTAGCCGTTTAGCCCCTGGGCAATCAGCAGTCGCCCCGGTGTGGAAGAACGGATTATTGAGTTGCGCGTATCATACACTAACACCTGTCCGGTTGTGGTGTTATTCTCTTTGTCTTTGGCCGAGATATCATGAATAGAATTCCACGAACCCAGATCAGACCAACTGAAGTTAGCCTGGCATACATACACATTGGTGGCCTTTTCCATAATGCCATAGTCGATGGAAATGCTTTTACACTGGGTATAAATTTTTGAAATGGCTTTCTTCTCCTGATCGGTGCCGAATTGATCCAAGTTTTCTTCAAACACTTCGGCCATTTCAGGCAAATGCTCTTGCAAGGCTGCGATAATGGCCTTTACACCCCAGATAAAAATGCCGGAGTTCCAGGCAAAATCTCCGCTCTCCAGAAATTTCTTCGCCAATGATAGTTCCGGTTTCTCCGTAAAGGTTTTTACCTTTTTTAAGATTTTCTTTTCGGGAATAAACTGAATGTACCCATAGCCCGTTTCAGGCCGGGTGGGCGTTATGCCCAGTGTAATAAGTTTATCCTGATCCTGCGCCTGGTCTATGGCTTTAGAAAGGGTACTGATAAATTCACTTTCTTTCAAAATCAGGTGATCGGCCGGGCTAACCACAATAACCGCATCCTTATCGTGTTGTAAAATCTTATAACTGGCATACGCAATACACGCAGCTGTATTTTTTCGCATCGGCTCAGCCAGCACCTGCTTATCATTAACCTCCGGAAGTTGCTCCTTTACGAGGTGAACATGCTCTTCATGCGTTACAATAAAAATATTTTCCTTGGCACAAATGGGCAAAAATCTTTCATACGTAGATTGAAGAAGTGACTTGCCAATTCCAAGCACATCCAGAAATTGCTTTGGTTTGGCATTGCGGCTATACGGCCAAAAGCGCACACCCACGCCACCAGCCATTAACACTACGTAAAGATTCTTTTTCATGGTTGACGATCGTATAAGGAATTATACAATTCCCTCTTTTAATAAATCATGTAAATGAATAAACCCTGCCAGTTGATTGTTATCCACCACCACCAATTGCGTAATGCTGTTTTCTTGCATTTGGTGTAATGCCTTAACGGCAAACTCATCCGTGGCAATGGTTTTTGGATTGACGGTCATGATATCAGACGCCTGAATGCCCGTTAGGTTAATATCTTTTTGCAACATTCTTCGTAAATCTCCATCCGTAATTATACCCAGTAAGTTATGCTGCTCATCCACCACAGCGGTACACCCTAAGCGTTTTGATGAAATTTCAATAATAACGTCTTTTAAGGGGGCTTCAGGCTTCACCACAGGGATTGCATTACCGGCTACAATATCGGAAACCTTAAGGTAAAGCTGTTTTCCCAAAGCTCCACCCGGATGAAATTGGGCAAAGTCGGTACTGGTAAAATTCCGCAGTTCCAGTAAACTCACCGCCAGGGCATCGCCCAAGGCAAGGTGTGCAGTAGTACTGGTTGTTGGTGCCAGGTTATTCGGGCACGCCTCCTCACCAATAGTGGCATTTAAAACGTAATCTGCCTGTTGGGCCAGGTATGAACTTGTGTTACTTACCAAGGCAACAAGTTTGGAACCTCTGCGTTTTAAAAGGGGTACAAGCACTTTAATTTCCGGAGTATTGCCACTTTTTGAAATACAGATGACAATATCTTCTTTTAGAATCATGCCTAAATCGCCATGAATAGCATCGGCAGCATGCATAAAAACAGATGGTGTACCCGTGGAATTAAGCGTTGCCACAATTTTATTGGCAATTATGGCGCTTTTGCCAATGCCTGTAACGACAACACGGCCTTTTGAAGAATAAATTTCTTTAACACACGCCTCGAAGTCGTTGTCAACTAACTGTATCAGGTTTTCAATCGCACGGGATTCATTTAATAAAACTTCCTGTGCAATGTTTTTGATATTTTTTGCTATATTCAATTCTGTTTCGGGAATAGCTTTGATACAGACAAAGATATAAAGAATTGACAGTAACTATTTGGAATAGAAGATTATGATGGTGGTTGAAGAGAAAGATGAATTAAAACTTAAGCTTAAAGAGGTTTTTGGCTACTCCACCTTTCGGGGTAACCAGGAAACAATTATCCGGAATATACTGGACGGTAAAAATACATTTGTAATTATGCCCACCGGGGCCGGTAAATCACTTTGCTATCAACTACCGGCCTTGATGTCGGACGGACTGGCTATTGTGATATCACCGCTTATCGCGTTGATGAAAAATCAGGTTGATCAGTTGTTTGGTTATGGTGTTAACGCCCGATTTTTAAATTCAACCCTAAGCAAGGGCGAAATAACACGACTAAAAAAGGATTGTGTAAACGGAGAGGTTAAACTTCTGTACGTAGCACCCGAATCACTGACAAAGGAAGAAAACATTGAATTTCTGAAGAAGGTAAATGTAGCTTTTGTAGCCATTGATGAAGCCCACTGCATATCGGAATGGGGCCATGATTTCAGACCGGAGTACCGGAAAATAAAAACCATGATTCAGCAGCTCGGTAACTTGCCCGTAGTTGCGTTAACCGCTACCGCCACACCAAAGGTTCAGATTGACATTCAGAAAAACCTTCAGATGGAGGAGGCTGATATTTTTCTGTCATCCTTTAATCGCAAAAATCTTTACTACGAAGTACGCCCGAAAAAGGAAACCAAAAAACAACTCATCAAATTCATGCGCGACAACAAGGGCAAGTCGGGTATTGTGTATTGTTTGAGTCGTAAAAAAGTAGAAGAGATTGCTAACCTGCTATCCGTTAATGGATTTAAGGCCGCCCCTTACCATGCCGGTCTGGACCCGGATGTGCGCGAAAAAAATCAGGACGATTTTTTGAATGAGGAAGTCGACATCATCGTAGCCACCATTGCTTTCGGTATGGGCATTGATAAACCCGATGTTCGGTTTGTGGTGCACTACGATGTTCCCAAATCGCTGGAAGGTTACTACCAGGAAACCGGTCGATCCGGTCGCGATGGACTGGAAGGACATTGCTTAATGTTTTACAGCCATAACGATCTGAATAAACTCGAAAAATTCAATAAAGATAAATCGGTACAGGAACGTGAAAATGCACGCATCCTATTACAGGAAATGGAGTACTATGCCGAGTCACCGGTTTGCCGAAGACGACAACTGCTTCACTATTTTGGTGAAGAATTCAAGGAAGATAATTGCGGCATGTGCGACAACTGCGTGCATCCCCGCGAACGCTTTGATGGCACTGAGGCGGTGAAAACCGTATTGCAGGCGGTGAAACAAACCAACGAACGCTTTGGGCTCAATCACCTGGTGAATGTAATTCGCGGAACAGAAGATGAATACGTAAGAAGCTATGGACATTTTGATCTTCCTGTTTACGGAACAGGCGGAGACGAAGATGCCGATTTCTGGAAATCCATTATCCGGCAAACCCTCATCTATCAGTTGCTCGATAAGGATATTGAAAATGTGGGCGTACTTAAAATATCCAAACGGGGCGAAGCTTTTCTGAAAAAGCCAGCACCCATTGAATTGGCACGTGACCATGACTTCACTACGGACATTGAAGATGAAGAAGTATCTTCTGATAAAGCACCGGCAAACGCTAAATCGTATGACAGCGCGCTCTTTGAATTGCTCAAAGGTTTGCGGAAGAAAATTGCCAAAGAAAAGAATCTTCCACCCTATGTAATTTTCCAGGATCCATCGCTGGAAGAAATGGCCACTACCTACCCCACCACCAAGGAAGATTTAGCTTCGGTTAATGGCGTGGGCATGGGCAAGGTGAACAAATTCGGAAAAGAGTTTCTTGAGTTAATCCAGAACTACATTGACGAAAATGAAATTGAAACGGCCACAGAGGTAGTAGTAAAATCATCCGTCAACAAATCGAAAACCAAAATTTTTATCATTCAGCAAATTGATAAGAAGGTTGACCTGGAAGAAATAGCGGAACTTACCCATCTTTCATTTGAGGAGTTACTGACTGAAATAGAAAACATCTGTTACTCAGGCACCAAATTGAACCTGAATTATTACCTGGAGGCTTTGATTGATCCTCAAAAGCAGGATGATATTCACGACTACTTTATGAATGCTGAAACCGACAGCCTGGAAGCCGCACTCAATGATGAGTCGTTGGCCGACTACACCGAAGAAGAAATCAGGCTGATGCGCATTCATTTCATGAGTGAGTACGCCCATTAATAATAGCGCAGTCTTCCCTAAAAAAGGCCTCAAGTTCTTATCTTTGAGGCCTTTTATATTTACGCATGAATATTCTGATAATTGGTAATGGAGGACGTGAACACACCTTCGCCTGGAAGATTAAGCAAAGTAACCTGTGCGAAAATCTTTTTGTAGCACCCGGTAATGCAGGCACCGCAGCCATTGCACAAAATATTCCCATAGCGGCTGATGACTTTGAGAAACTGGGGCAACTTTGTATCGACCAGAAAATCGGGCTGGTGGTGGTTGGGCCTGAGGCTCCACTGGTAAATGGCATTCGCGACTTTTTTGACAACCACCCTCAACTAAAAACTATTCCGATGGTAGGGCCCGGTAAAGCCGGTGCTCAGTTAGAAGGAAGCAAAGACTTCTCCAAGCAGTTTATGCTTCGTCATGGTATTCCAACAGCTAAAGCAAAAACTTTTAGTGCAAGCGAAATCAGCCAGGCTATTAAGTACCTGGATACGTGTACACCACCTCTTGTGTTAAAAGCCGATGGACTGGCCGCTGGAAAAGGTGTGATCATCACCGAAAGTAAATCGGAAGCCAAACAAGCCCTTACCGAAATGCTGGTGGATAAAAAATTTGGCGCGGCAAGCACAAAAGTACTGGTAGAGGAATTTTTATCCGGCATCGAGCTTTCTGTATTTGTGCTAACGGATGGCAAGGACTATATCATTTTACCGGAAGCAAAAGATTACAAGCGCATAGGTGAAGGTGATACCGGACCAAATACGGGAGGTATGGGGGCAGTATCGCCTGTTGTTTTTGCCACTGCAGACTTTATGAAAAAAGTTGAAGAGCGCGTAGTGAAGCCCACCATCTCCGGACTGCAACAAGAAGGTATTGATTACCGGGGCTTTATTTTCATTGGCCTGATGAACTGCCAGGGCAACCCTTACGTAATTGAATACAACGCCCGGATGGGCGACCCTGAGACGCAGGCAGTACTGCCTAGAATTAAGAGTGATATAGTACCTGTACTGCTCGCTGCAGCAGCGGGGCAACTAAAACGCGAAACCATTGAGGTTACCCATGAAACCGCAGTAACGGTAGTCATGGTTTCGGGCGGCTACCCGGGAGATTACGAAAAAGGAAAAATCATTAACGGACTAAACAGCCCTGTCGATGCCCTCGTATTTCAGGCGGGGACCAAACGGATAGGTGAAAATATAGGTACTGATGGGGGCCGTGTGGTGGCCATTTCCGGCATGGGAAGCAACCTGGCCACAGCGCTTGAAAAAGCCTACCAGGGAGTTGCCAAACTAAGCTGGGAAGGCTTATATTTCAGAAAAGATATCGGGCAGGATTTGCTGAATTTCCAGCCTGATGCTTCAGCTAAATTCTAAATTCAGTCTTTCAAAAAACATGATATGGGTTGTGCGTGCGGAACATCAAAGGATGGGAAAGTAGCCGGTTGTAACAATAACGGAGCCTGCCAAACAGGCGGATGCAATAAAATGAATGTGTTCGATTGGCTTTCCAACATGGAGATGCCAACGCAGGATGCCTTTAACGTTGTAGAAGTTCGCTTCAAAAACGGCCGAAAAGACTTTTACCGAAATATCGATAAACTAAACCTGACGACAGGCGATGCTGTAATTGTTGAAATACCGAATGGCCATCATTTAGGGTATGTATCGCTGCAAGGCGAATTGGTGCGGCTGCAAATGCAGAAGAAGAAAATTGCCAACGATAACGAAATCAAAAAAATTTATCGATTGGCACACACCAAAGATCTGGAGAAATTTGAGGAAGTAAAGAAAAGAGAGTTACCCACACTATACCGCACCCGGGAAATTGTTCGCGAGCTTAAATTAAACATGAAGCTTTCGGATGTTGAGTACCAGGCCGACAATACCAAGGCAATCTTCTATTATTCTGCCGAAGATCGCGTAGACTTTCGGGAGTTAATAAAAATTTTAGCGGGTGAGTTTAAAATACGCGTGGAGATGCGGCAGATAAGCCTACGCCAGGAAGCCGGTCGTTTAGGGGGCATTGGTGTATGCGGAAGAGAGTTGTGTTGTTCAACCTGGCTAGGTGACTTTAAAAATGTGGCCACGAGCGCTGCCCGCTATCAGAACTTATCGCTCAATCCCAGCAAACTGTCTGGCCAATGCGGTAGGTTAAAATGCTGCCTGAATTACGAGCTGGAAACCTACATGGAGGCCCTCCAGCATATTCCGAAAATTGAAACTCCCCTGTTAACCGAACAAGGGGAAGCCAGGCTTCAAAAAACAGACATCTTTAAAAAAATAATGTGGTTTGGCTTCAGTGAAGAAAACACCTGGTATCCGTTAAATGTCGATCGGGTAAACCAGATTTTGGAATTAAACCGGGCCGGTAAAAAACCCGCTACCCTCATCATCGATGTAGCGGAGGCAAAAGTTCCGGTTCAAACCCTTAACAGTGACCTGGAACGTCTGGATAAGAAATATCAGCGCCCCGGAAAGAAGAAGAACAAGAAAAGAAAAAACAAAAAAAGAAATCCTAACCAACCCCGCAACCAGGGATGAGAATTCTGTTGATTATTTCTCTTCTTATTCTCGCCTGTAGTGCCTGCGACAATACCAGGCTTTATGAAAAAAATACCGATTTCAAAAAGCGCTATTGGGTCGTTACCGATACGCCTTCTTTCGACTTCGAAATTCAGGACACTGCAAGCAAGTATAATCTGTACATGACCCTTCGCAATGAGTCAGATTATCCAAACTCCAATATTTATTTTACTTTCTATCTCAACGACAGTACCGGTTCGACCTTAGAAAAAAACCTTACCGCTGAGTTTCTTTTCGATAAAAAAACAGGAAGACCACTTGGTAGTAGCGGATTAGGGTATATCTATGAACATAAATTCCCCTTACTGGAAAGCTATACTTTTCAACATCCCGGCATTTATGCAATTCGCTACGAACAATTTATGCGTACTGATACCCTTCGCGGAGTAGTGTCTGTTGGGTTACGGGTTGAAAAAGTCAATACCAAATAAGGTTGTTAATTTTCAAACACAACCGAAATTCCAAAAAATCAATTTAAACACCTGCGCTTGTCACACTCCCGTTAAAAAAATCAGGCACTGAACTTGAGGTTCACCCTTCGTTCAGTGCCTGAGCTATTCATTGAAGTTTATCTTACGCTGGTACAGCTACCTTTTTGGTATCCTTTTTCTCAATTTCTTTTTTATCCAGGTCAATAACAATCGGTGCTGCAATAAATACCGAGGAATACGTACCTATAACGACACCCACAAACAAGGCGAATGCAAAACCTGAAAGTACCTGACCGCCAAAAATCAACAATACAACTACCACCAGCAAGGTTGTTCCGGCTGTGATAATGGTTCGTGCAAGCGTATCGTTAATGGCATCGTTAACAATTTTCTCCCGATCGTGCGTTGCACCAAAACCAATATATTCACGAATACGATCGAAGATGATCACCGTATCGTTAATGGAGTAACCGATGATCGTAAGAATGGCTGCCACAAATACCTGGTCAACTTCATAGTTTAAACCTAAAAATCCTGCTATTGAGAATGCAGCAAATACAAAGAGTGTATCATGGATAGTCGCTATAATAGCACCTGCGCTGTATTGCCACTTGCGGAACCGAATCAGGATGTAAACGAATATACCCACCAGTGAAAACAAGCTGGCCTCCCATGCCGAGTTCTTTATATCATCGGCTACTGTTGCGCCCACTTTCGATGAACTCGCCACTACAAAGTGTTCATCATCAAGTTTTGAATCCTGATCAGTATAACGCTTCCCGGTTATGGTTTGCAGGCTCTCGATGAGGGTTTGCTTAACCTTATCGTCCGCTGTATCGCTGTCATCTTCAATCAGGTAGGATGTGGTAATTTTTACCGAAGAGTTTGATCCATAGTTCTTTACTTCCGTACCGGAATTTTCAAAGCTTTCGGTAAGTTTAATTTTAAGGTCGGTAGCCACCACCGGTTTACTGAAGTTAACCACATACGAGCGGCCTCCTTTAAAATCAACACCCAGGTTCAATCCCTTCACCAACAAGAGGCTTAACCCCAACACAATAATAATGGAAGATGTTATGTAGGCTAACCGGCTGTTTTTTACAAATTCAAAATGCTTACGCTTTTTGATCAAACGGGAGATGAATGAATCAAACGATATTTTACTGGCATCGCCTTTACGGGTCATCCACTCAACGATTACCCGCGAAACGTATACCGCTGTAAAGAAGGAGGTTAGAATACCGATCATTAACGTAATGGCAAAACCTTTAATAGGGCCCTGACCAAGCATAAACAGGAAGAATGCCGTTAATAAAGTTGTAAGGTTGGAGTCGAAGATGGTCCAGAAGGCCCGTTCATAGCCCACTCTGATCGCATCTTTTAATTTCCGTCCGTGGGCAATCTCTTCTTTAATACGCTCAAAAATCAACACGTTGGCATCCACTGCCATACCAATGGTAAGCACGATACCGGCAACACCCGGTAACGTAAGCGAAGCATTTAACTGCGCCAGAATACCCAGTATAAAAAAGATGTTAAACAATAAGGCAATGTTGGCTACAATACCACCTTTGGAGTAATAGACAATCATAAATATGATAACCAGTGCCAAACCACTGAGCGAAGAAAGTAATCCCTGTCTTTGGGCGAGCTTACCCAGCGTAGGACCCACAATTGCCTCTTCAACAATTTTAGTTGGGGCAGGAAGCGAACCCGCCTTTAATATGTTAGCTAAGTCTTTTGCTTCATCTACCGTAAAGTTTCCGGAGATCTGTGAATTCCCATTTGGAATTTCGCCATTTACAGACGGTGCAGAATACACAGCATTATCCAACACAATAGCGATACGACCGCGCGGTGTTTTACTGGCCGCTTCGGCAGTCATCTTTGCCCAAATACGCGTGCCGGCCGCATTCATGGTCATGCTTACGGAAGGACGGGCATACTCGTCCAGATCCTGACGGGCATCGTTAATTACTTCACCGGTCAATTTCGGTTGACCGGAGCGACCCAGTTCAAGGAAATAAAGCTGAAGTGCCTCCGTTGGTCCGTAATCTTTATCGGGCTTGTTACCCCAATACACACCCACATTGCGGGGCAACAGACTTTTAATTTCTGTTCTCCTGAAAATACGGTTGATCTCAGCGGTGTCTTTAATTGCATAGCGGAAAGTTCCCTGGGGTACGCTCTTTGCAAAAAGTGCTGACACCCCAAGGTTTTGAAGGGAATCCAGACTTTGAAGCGTAGTGTCACCCACTGATGCGGTTTGAAGTTGCTTCTCTAATTCTGACAGTGCATCAGGTTGTGAAGGCTCTGTTGATTCAACTTTAACTGGCTCTTTCGAAGCGCTGGCCGTTTTTGTTGCCTGAAGTTGCTGTTCTTTTACAAGTGCGGCATTAATGGCCATTAAAGAACTGTTGATATCATTGGGTTCAACTACATCCCAAAACTCCAGTCGGGCTACACCTTGTAATAATTTGCGCACCCTGGCCGGGTTATCTGCACCTGGAATTTCAATTTGAATTCTGCCGGTGCCGGGCAAGCGCTGAATGTTTGGCTGTGATGTTCCGAACTGATCAATACGGTTTTTCAGAATGGTGTACGAACGATCAATGGCGCGTTCAATTTCTTCGTTAACCACGGCAATTACCTGCTCGTCAGTATCATTAAGGCTAATACGGCCACGCGTAGTCGTGGAAGAGAACACTGGAGCCAGTTTAGCCCCAGGATTATCTTCGCGGTAGGCTGCAAAAAACAATGTACTGAAACGTTCCTGACTGCTTTTCTCCCGTACTTGTGCCTTTGTCAAGGCTTTCACGAAGGCTGAGTCTTTGCTGTTGCCGCTTAAGCCTTTAATAATGTCGACAGGAGAAACCTCCAGGGTAACGTGCATACCCCCCTGTAAGTCGAGGCCACGGCTAAGCTCGTTGTCTTTAACTTCTTTATAGGTGAATTCAATACCAAATAAATTATAGACTGGCTTACTCCAGACAGAATCGAGGTAGGCTTGCTTTTTACCCAGATCAATAATACCGTTTGCATCGGTGGCATAATCAATAGCATCTTGCTGTACCTTGTTCGATACAAATGTAAACGACAGGTAATACAGGCATAATGCTGTAACAATGAGTGTTAGTACAATGACAAATCCTTTGTTTTGCATATCGTGTTTAGTTAAAATTCATTTAGTAAGGTTTTGAAAAAAGATTGATTTATCCTGTTAAAGGCATTCAATCACAAAATGAAATGGGGTAAAAATCAGGGTGCGTTCGGAGCGATGACGAACTGAAAGAGCGCCTTGAATAATCTGCCAACGGAAAGTTGGATGGTAGCTGGAGTAGCATCAGGTTTGCGCTCACCAAAAAGTATTTCCTGAATAAAAGAAAGATCGTGGCTTAACACGAGTGAGGTGGAAGATGAAGGCAAAGAGTAAGTTGAGAGTGTAAAATTGGCCTCCTCCGAACTTTGTTGTTCAGTTTCCGGGTTTACAGCTGCCTGCTCTGCATTTGGTACATAAAGAACCTGAGAAAACACGATCACCAAGGCCGTGAATACGCCCAGCGCAAGACTCCATAAACGTGTTTTTTCCGAGGTTTTCATAAAGGCCTACAAAAGTATGGAATTGGGCCAAAAATGAAAGAAGTAGCTAAAAAAAATACAACTAGCTGAAAATCAGTTCAATTTTGCCTGAATAGCCAAAATCAATACGTGAAGTGCACGTTCAAAATGGCTGTTATTGGGAATTACGAGATCGGCATTGTGTTTTATCGGTTCAATCAGGCGCTCATATACCGGCATTACATGGTGATGATACCGGTACAGTACATCATCAAGATCATACCCGCGCTCTTCGCTATCGCGCCTGATGCGCCTGGATAGTTTCACATAGTCTTTAGCTTCGATAAAAATACTCAGATCAAGCTCTTTTTCGATTTCGGGGAAATATTGAACAAACAGCCCTTCAACAATAAGTACAGGAGCAGGCTTGAATACAAGTGTTTTTGGTGTGGCGTTAGGATTATTAAACGTATACTCTGTTTTGTGCAATTCTTGCCCACTTTTCAACTGCAGAATATCCTTATGGAATTGCACGTGATCTATGGCTTCCGGCAGGTCAAAATTTTTAACCCCACGATCATCTTCTTTTTGCCGCTCGCGCGGATGATAGTAATTGTCTTGTGAAATAAGGCATAGCTGATCATCCGTAAACCGATCAGCCAGGTTCTTCAGGAAATATGTTTTTCCGGAACCGCTTCCCCCGGTAATGCCTATGGTATAGGGTTTGGCCATACTTATTAACGGCTTGAAAATACAAACATCACCGATTACCTGCTATAGGTTTGCTGAAGATAATCAACCAGCTTTTTGACAGCCCGTGCCCTGTGGCTGACCTCATTTTTTTCTTCCATCGACATTTCAGCGAATGATCGGGTATACCCTTCCGGTTGAAAGATGGGATCATAGCCAAATCCTCCTATTCCTCTTTTCTCCATAAGTATTTCGCCCTGTACACTACCCTCAAACAGCATGACACCCGTTGGTTCTACAAGTGCTATGATGGTACGGAATTGCGCTTTGCGGTTAGGTAGGCCGCTTAACTTTTGCAGCAATAAATTCATATTGTCTTCGGCATTACGTTGCTTACCAGCATAGTGGGCAGAATCAACTCCCGGCTCGCCATTCAACGCTTCAACTTCAAGACCTGAATCATCAGCAAAACAAGCGACCTGATAATGATCAAAAACATACTGAGCTTTCTGAAGGGCATTTCCTTCCAGGGTAGATTGTGTTTCCGGTAATTCTTCCGCACAACCAATGTCCGCCAGGCCGGTTAATAAAAAAGATGGGCCCAGTATGGCGCCCATCTCTTTGATCTTGTGCGGGTTGTTAGTTGCAAAGCAAACTTTCATTAATAAACTTGCAAAAGTTCAACTTCAAAAATAATGTTGGAATTAGGCGGTATACCCGTGTAACTTCTTGTACCATACGCTAATCCTGAAGGAACATAAAAAGTTGCTTTGTCTCCTTCTTTCATTAGCTGCAAACCCACAATCAAACCATGAGGATAATTACCTACCAACGAACTGAAATCATTCTCTGGCTGCAAAATCTGATCAAAAAACTTAAATCCATCAGACATTAATTTACCCACAAGCTTTACTCTAACCTGGCTATGGATGTAGGGCGAAACCACACCACTTCCTTCTTCTATTACATAGCGTATGCCACTTGGATCCTCTATTGCCTCAATCTCATTGGTCTCCAGGTACTGATCAATTGCAATACTGTCAGCCTTTAAGCGTGAAATTTGTGCTGCAGTACGGGTTACACTTTCTACTTCAACATCAAATATTAAAATAGCATTAGGCGGTATTGAACCTCTTCCAGCTGCACCATAGGCATAACCAGAGGGTATAAATAAGGTGGCAATACTTCCTGGGGGCAGCAAAGAAAGGCCGGCTTGCCAGCCTGCAATATAATCTGGTAATTTCCCAGTTGTAGTGCCCTCATCAAACACAGACCTATTTGAAAAGAGCATACCCTTATACTTGACCCGAATATCGTTGTCACTATTTGGCGGGAGTCCGGAGCCCAACTCATCAACAACAATTCGAACACCACTGCCATCCTTTACAGCAACAAGATTATTTTGTGTCAGGTAAGCATCAATGGCTTTTACATCATTACGCCAGCGTTCCAAGGGTGACTCAGGAGCATCATCCAAGCACGAATTCAACAAAAACAGTACACCAATGAAAATTAAACTTCGCATAGTCAAACTACTTTTATATTATCAATCACACCAATCAGTCATCATTTAATAAGGTCAATTTCAAAAATCAAATTGGAATTAGCAGGTATTTTTGGGATATCCATCCTAGCACCATATCCAAAAACGGAAGGAATGTAAACGGTCACTGATGATCCGGATTTTATTTTAGGCAGAATGATTTGCCATCCTAAAATTAAATTATCCAAAGGAAATGAAACCGGACTGGTAGATGCATCAAACTGGCTACCATTACTCAATAATTTACCTTTATAGTTTACCGTTACACTATTCTCAATACAAGGCTTAACTCCACTACCCTCCAATTCTATGGTATAGCGAATGCCGGACGCATCTTCGATAGCTGTTATCTGTTGGTTTTCAAGATAGGTATCAATGGCTGCTATGTCCAGTTCAAGTCGGTTCTGATCAACCGCATTGATCCTGGATTGTGAAACCGTGCGCGTGCAAGGCGCTTCACATTTAAATAAGGCAACAGAAAGAATAACCCACACAAGCGAACCCAAGCAAGAATTCATTCTTACCATACCTTAATTAATTGATATAACTTCTAAATCAAAAACCAAAATTGAATTCTCCTTTATTACTTCGCTGCGTTGCTGTGGACCGTACGCTAAAGATGATGGAATATAGAAAGTTCCTTTAGCACCCGCATTCATATACTTTAACGCTTCATGCCAGCCCTGTATTACACCTGTTTGGTCAATGGTAACAGCATAGGGCTCATAGGGCCTCATCGGATTATAAAGGCCTTTTGCCTCCGCTACGGATTGAACGCTGGAATCGAAGTATTCACCATTGAGCAAATAGCCTGAATAATTAACCTTTACCGTCTGGCCGGATTTTGCATTCTCCCCTTTACCGGGCGAGGTGATGACATAACGCAACCCGGATTCAACTTTTATTGCTTCAATATTATTATCGGCCAGGTATTGATCAATAATGGCAATGTCTTTAGCCAGTTGTTTCTCTCTGAATTTGCTCATCATCTCCTGCTGATAGGTCATGAAATCCATTTGTGGCATAATAGAATCCACACGAATGTGATAGCTCAAGGTTAGTGTGCTGTCTACATCCGAAGGCATAGGCGACTTCACCAGGTCTTTAAAGAACTTGGAGATGGGCATACTTACAATCACACTGTCACCTTTTGAAACCATGCGCAACATTTGCGTCATACCGTCTTCCGAAACAAGAGCGGAGCTGTCGTTTGTTAAAACAGCAGCCGGCATATCCTTGGTCATTTGAGCCCACACAGAGTCCTTCGAGTCTTTAAAAAGAAACTGAAACACCACTACTTCTCCCGGTTTTGGCAAAATACCGTCTCCCTTTTTTACTACTTTAAATTTCATCCCACTGGGCGTTTCTTTTTCATTGCTGCTTGCGCATGAAAAAAGGAGCGCCAGACCAACGGCAAATACAACATTCAGAATTTTCATTTATTTAAATTTAATTGGTTGATACTAGATTTTATTTTCACTTATTAATTTCTCTTTATATTCTGGCAAAATACTCAAAAATTTTTCGAGCGTGGCTTGCAACGTTAAAGACGATGTTCCTCCCGATGCATTTCTATGCCCCCCTCCGTTAAAATGCTTTCGTGCCATTTCATTTACTGAAAAATCGCCTAATGAACGAAACGAAAGTTTTACTTCATCATTGCGTTGATAAATCATAACCGACAGACGGATGCCTTCAATGGAAAGTCCGTAGTTCACAAAACCTTCCGTATCGCCTGATTGTGAACCAAATTTTTTTAACTCGTCCTGGGTTAAAGTCATGTAAGCCGTTTTGTATTCCGGCAAAACCACCAACTTCTCACTTAATACATACCCCATCAACCGTAAACGCTCAAGGGTATTCGTATCATAAATGAGTTTGGAAACCTTGGTTGGATTTGCCCCAAGGGATACCAGATCGGAGGCAATCATAAATTCTTCGCGCCTGGTGTTGTTATGACGGAAACCACCGGTATCGGTTAACAAGCCAGCATACAAGCAATCGGCAATGTCAGCATCAATTTTTGCACGATCACCAAGTTCTATCAGAAGTTCATACACAAGCCCGGCTGTGGAAGCGGCCTTAGGATCCCACTGTTCAAAATCGGCAAACTTTTCAGGTTCCAGGTGATGATCAATCAATACTTTTTTCGCGCTTGATTTACGGATCATCTCACCGATGGAATTGATACGGCTTAAGGCGGAGAAATCGAGGCAAAAAATAATCTCAGCTTTAGCAACTCGTTCAGCAATTTGATTTTCAATCCTGTCATTATAGATGATTACCTCATCATTACCCGGCAGCCAATTTAAAAACGAAGGATAATCACTTGGGGTAATAACTGAAACCTGGTGATTACTTTTTTTGAGATAGGCCGATAAGCCCAGCGATGAGCCTAGGGCATCCGCATCAGGCTTGTGGTGTGTCACAATTACCACCCGCCTGGGCACACGTAAAAGCTCATTAAACTCCTGCAAATGCGTCATCGCTCGAAAAACAAGGGGCAAAAATGCTGAAAATACTCCATAGTCAATAGACACATTTTGGGAGGATAGTCAAAAACCTTAGAAAATAGCGATTGCAGACTATGCACTATGAACTAATCCTCTATTTTTGCAGCCGAAATCAAAGAAATACGACAAAAAATGGCAACCAACAGAACTTTTACCATGATAAAACCCGATGCGGTAAGCGCAGGAAATACCGGGGCAATCACCAAAATGATTGAAGAAGCGGGCTTTCGCATCGTAGCCGTAAAAAAGACACAATTAACCCCTGAACGGGCCGGACAATTTTATGCGATCCATAAAGAAAGACCCTTTTTCAAGGATCTTTGTTCGTACATGTCTTCCGGAGCTATTGTTCCTATGATACTTGAAAAAGAAAATGCCGTTGAGGATTTCCGCAAACTGATTGGTGCAACCGATCCGCAAAAAGCTGCACCGGGCACCATTCGTAATTTATTTGCGAAGTCTATTGAAGCCAATGCTATCCACGGCTCAGACAGTGATGAAAATGCTGAGATTGAAGGCAGTTTCTTTTTTGCGAAGACGGAGTGCTTCTAAGGAAAGAAAGCTAATAGAAATTAAAACCCGGATTGCTCCGGGTTTTTTTGTGTTTAAATCATTTGTGATTAGTGCCAACTATTATATGTTTCAATCTCACTTTTCAATCTTTCAATAAGTGGTTCAATCTTTCTCTTTACGGTTAACTGATTAATTCTAATAATCAAGTAACTCATACCTATGGTAATTGCTCCCGCATAAACCAGCTTAAAACCACTCAATCCGCTTCCCAATAAAATGAAAGCTACACAAGGGATGCACGGCAAAACATACCAGTAAAATACGGTATCAAGCAATTGCTTCTCATTTTGATAGTAACTCAGACTATGTTTAAGAAATTCAAGATTATCAGAAAATTCTTCTACACGCTTTCTGCCCTTTCTTGCCGCCCGCAATTTGTAGATGACAAGAAAAAGGTATGGAAACATTAATAACGCTCCAGTTTTTGCCAAAAGATTAGGGTGTAAGTAGGCAATGAATGCAGCCACTGGCATCATAAACACAGCCACAAAAATTTCAAGCCTGTTTCTGCTTACAATCTTCTTTTCAATTGATGCTGAATGTTCTTTAACTTCTCTATTCAGAATTTCCTTATCAAGGCTAATCAATTCAAATTCATTGATTGATTCCCAAATTTTTCTAAGTTCCTTGTCTTGCATAGTTAATTATTTTAAACAGTTGAATAATTTTTCCCGTACTCGCTTCAAACGAACCGCCACATGATTTTCGGTTGCTCCGGTAATGAAAGCAATTTCCTTGTAAGGCAAATCTTCCAAAAAAAGCATTACCAGATTTTTATCAGCATCATTCAATTTTCTAATACAGGTATACAACAGAGCTATTCGCTCTTGCTTCGCGGCATCGTCATCGCTCTGCATTATTAATTCAAAATGTATGCTTTTTAGTTTTACATGCGCAGATTCATGCCTGTTAACTTTAAATCTTGCCTGCATACAGGTGTTTAGGGTTACGCGATAGACCCAGGTGGAAAGTGCTGAATTACCCTTGAACGAGGGTAAAGATTTCCAGAGATTGAATGCCACTCCCTGAAAAAGATCCTTTTTCTCATCTTCATCACGTGAATACACAGAACAAATCCTTGAAATCTGGGCTTTATTATCTCCCAGAAGCTCCAGAAACACTTTCTCAATGGCTACTTCCATAAGTTCTTTGATGCTTTATCCTATTAGTAAGTGTCCATTTCAAAATATGACAGATAAATGAAGAAATTTTATTAACCCTGTCTGGTACTCGCTGGGATGAGGATGATCTAAGCTTGTCTTTCTATAACTGCCGCCTCAACTTCTCCAGTAAATTCAACTGATTTGTTGCCCGCACTAAATTATGGCCTTCGTATACAATGCTGTAGTATGTGTCACCATTTAAATAATCGGCCAGAAATCGCAATGCCATAATGTAGGTCATCATACAGCCTGCAAAAGGAATGGCTTGAATTTCTTTCTCACTAAGCTCACTTCTCATTTCCGATAAGTAGCCTTGCAGCAGCGCATCATAAATATCTTTCCGGAAAGTAATTTTAGTTAAATCTTGCTCCTCTTCACTCACCGGGCTCACAAAAGTACGGACCATATCGCCCAGGTCGTAAATAAAATAGCCGGGCATGAGCGTATCCAGATCAATCACGCAAACAACTTTTCGTGATTGCGAATCAAAAAGAATGTTGTTGATCTTCGTGTCGTTGTGCATTACCCGCTGGTTCAAAAAACCATCGGCAAGAAGGTTGCTGTATTCATCAACCAGATAAGAAAAATTATTACACGCTTGTATTGCTTCGGTTGCTCTTTCTAACCGATGAGGTTTTGCACCCGCTAAGGCATCTTTAAATTGTTCGAAACGCCAGTTTAAATCATGGAAGCGATCAATGGTGGGTTTAAATTTACTGAAATCGCATCCGGATAGATTTTTTGTAAGTAGCGCAAAACCCCTTGCGGCCTCATAAGCTTCCAGGGGTGTCTCCACTTCATTGAGTGTAACAGAATTTTTAAAATAGGGCATTAACCGCCACGGGTATCCCTCTTCATCATACACCAAGTCAAGTCCTGATTGTGATGGAAGGGGTGATAAAAAAAGATAGTCCGGGTGATTTTTTTTAAGATGGTCGGAGGCTAACCGGATATTAGCCGCGATTATTTCAGGCTTTTGAAATACATGATGATTAACACGCTGAAGGACAAAACTTACATCACCATCATCAATTTTAAATGTGCGGTTAATATGCCCGGAACCGAAAGGTTGAATGGGCACACCTTCACGGATACCAAAAGCGCGCAAGATAGCTACTGGGACCGAAGACTGACTGCCTACCAAAGCCTCTGAGGATACTCCCCTTTATCTACCAGTTCCCGGATTTTTCTGGATACCTCCTCTTTGTCTTCTTTGTAAGTAACACCGAACCAAATATCGCCTCCGGAAATTACTTTTATTTTTCCTTCACCGGATTTCACCAGTTCGTTTGCAATCAGCGGTATAAAAAATTCTGCTTTGATATTGCCGGCATTGTTCTTTAAAAAATCATGAAACATGCGTTCCGTGGCTGCGAAAATTGAAGGATGAAAGCCCCAGAAGTTCATGGAGGTTTTTGCTTCCGGATTCAGCGCCACATCACCATCTTTTTCTTTTGCAATTATTTTACCATCAACACGGGCTACATTGGTCCGTTCAACAACAGAGGTTAAATAACCGTTGGCGTCTTCTTCACCCACACCACGCGAAACACTGCCGTAATCGGACAATACATTTTTTAAAGTATACCCTACCAACGTATGAACTCCCCCGGCTGCCCCACCATCGGGTGTATTGAAAAATTTAGCCACATTTTTAAAAGCCACCGGCCCGTAGAAATCATCGGCATTGATTACGGCAAAAGGCTCGTGAATAACATTTTTAGCGCATAGCATGGCGTGCCCTGTTCCCCAAGGCTTTTGCCGTTCGGTATTTTGAAATTCCTTTGGTACCAGTGTGTCCAATGCCTGAATCACAAATTCAACCTCCACCTTATCTTTCAGCTTCGGCAAAAAAATTTCTTTTACTGTTTCCAGTATTTCCTCACGCACAATAAACACCACTTTGGTAAACCCGGCACGCACGGCATCATATAAGGAGTAATCCATAATGGTTTCCCCGCCCGGGCCA
Organism: Flammeovirgaceae bacterium UBA5585; assembly: GCA_002425185.1. Taxonomy (GTDB): domain Bacteria; phylum Bacteroidota; class Bacteroidia; order Cytophagales; family Cyclobacteriaceae; genus UBA2336. The sequence continues at coordinate 330,927 of DILT01000019.1, forward strand.
AACCCATCAATTTGTTTGATTCCTCCGTAGCGGCTGCCCATACCTGCGGCCAATACCAGTAATGTTAGTTTATTCGAAGTGCTCATGGTGTTTCAGTTAATTTGCTTTATTATCGAAGGTTAAAAATAGACGCTATGGATCAAAAGGCCAACCGTTATACCTACTCGATTGTCATTATCGGTGTTTTATTTTTCATTTTCGGATTTGTTACGTGGCTTAATGGAACGCTAATACCCTTCTTAAAACTGGCCTGCGATTTAAAAACCGATGCCCAGGCGCTGTTGGTAACCTTTGCCTTTTATATGGCTTATTTCTTTCTGGCTATTCCGTCATCTTTTATTCTCACCAAAACCGGATTCAAAAAAGGTATGGCATTGGGACTATTGATTATGGCCGTTGGCGCACTGCTTTTTGTGCCTGCAGCGAACAGCCGAAGTTTCGGACTTTTCCTTACCGGGTTATTTGTGCAGGGCATGGGATTATCATTGCTGCAAACTGCATCTAATCCGTACATATCCATTATCGGTCCAATTGAATCGGCAGCGAAACGCATCAGCATTATGGGCATTTGCAATAAAGTGGCCGGAGCACTTAGCCCCGTTATACTCAGCGCCATTGTTTTGAGCGGAGCAAGTGAAATTGAATCACAAATCAATACCGCGGTTGATGAACAAACGCGACTTCAATTAATGGATTCATTGGCCCAGCGGGTTATTCTGCCCTATGTGATTATGGCCGGTGTATTGATTTTGCTGGCCGTGATGATCCGCCTGTCGTCATTGCCGGAAATTGAAACCGAATCGGAAGAATTATCAGACACGCAAGTATCTAAAAACAAAACAAGCATTCTTCAATTCCCGCATCTTGTATTGGGTGCCATTTGCATTTTTGTGTATGTGGGTGCCGAAGTAATGGCGGGTGATGTAATCGGGCCTTACGGGAAAGCACTGGGCATGAGCCTGGATGAAACAAAAAATTTCACCTCGTACACGTTGTGGTCAATGGTGGTGGGGTACATCATCGGCATCATTACCATTCCAAAATACATTAAGCAGGAAGATGCATTGAAATATTCTGCCCTTACCGGAATAATTTTTTCGGTGCTTGCGTTTTTTACCACCGGTTACCTCAGCATTCTCTTCATAGCCTTGTTAGGCCTAGCTAACTCATTAATGTGGCCGGCAATTTTTCCATTAGCCATTGATGGGCTTGGGCGGTTTACCAAGATCGGATCAGCACTTTTAATTATGGGTATTGCCGGTGGCGCGATTATACCCCAGGTATACGGCAGGTTAATTGATACCGATGGCCTGGCGTGGAATTCACAGACTGCCTTCTTCTGGTGTGTGCTGCCATGTTATATCTACATTCTTTATTTTTCAATTCTCGGCCATCGCGCAGGGAAAGTAAAGAACGCCTGATCATGACAAAAGACGGTCGCAGTAGTCGGTAATGATTTTTTCGCGTTCTGCCCACGAGCCCTTTACAGGTATAAAGCTGATGTTTCTCCGTTCAAGTTCATCTTTGAAGATTTCGTACATTTTCTTCCGCTTATTCTCCTCGCCTAAATCGCGTAAGCCATCACCTACCCAGGGCACATCGGTTTCAAACAGAAAATACTGATCGTACTGTACCATCTTTTCAAACTCATACAATACAGGCGGGACTACGTTCAGGTAATGCCGGGAATAGATTTGAGTGGTAATTAAATCTGTATCGCAGAAAAGAAGCTTATTGGCCTGACGCAGCTGTTTGAAAATGCGTTCGGTTTGTTTACGGCCAATGGTAATGATGTCTTCGCGGTTAAATTCATTGGAGGTAATCAACTCACGCGCAACTTCCGGTACACTTACAGTATGATAATGCTCGGCCATTCTTTTGGCCATCATGGATTTTCCGGTGCTCTCCGGCCCGTAAAAGCAGATTTTTTTTACAAAGAAAGGCTTGACATTATCCGGTATGTAATCCCAGTGCCAAAAAGGATGTTGACGAATGGCAGAGCCGGAAACCGGATAGTTCATTCTGTCTGAATCGAAAGAAATATGTTGTGCGCCAAGATGAGTAGCAAAAGGTTCTCCATACGGTTCAGAAGAAAATACTACATCGATTGGTGGATATGTTTTTTTGATGAATGAAGCCCAACGTTCGGTGCGCGGCCCAATTGGTAAAGACTCATCATCAAAATTATCCAAGACCATGGCGGGCTTTATGGCCGGATTATGTACAAACAAATCTTGAATCCACGTAAACCGTTGTTCCGGATCGATCGGATCCTGCGGTGTATAGCTCATGGAAACAATTACCTCATCGCACTGCGAAGCTGCAAATTCAATCAGTGCAATATGCCCCTTATGGATTGGAAGGAATTTACCGATGACTAATCCGCGCTTCATTTTACGGCAGGATAACTTTTGTACTCCTTAACCCAGTTAAAAAGTCCGTAGGCAGCAATAAAACAAAACACCAGGTATTCAAAGCCAACAAATTTTATTCCCTTGGTAAAATACATGTAGGTGGCCACCACATCCACAATAATCCAGATAATCCAGCTTTCAATTTTTTTCTGGATCATCAAAAACGTGGTGATGATGCTCATTACCGTTACGAATGAATCAAGATACGGAAATGCACTAGGTTGACTAAACACAACAGGAAACCATTCATGCAAGCGACTTGCCAGTGAGCCCACCGCAAAGGTAGCGGCAAGTCCGGATACAGAAAGCAGGATAAGTTGTGGTGTTTTCATATAACTAACACGCAACTCATTCTTTCGATCTTCCTCCCCGGGTTTGGGGTGTGCCCATCGCCACCAACCCATCAGGTTAGTAACAAAAAAGAACACCTGTAAAAACATATCCGGGTAAAGCTGCACCTGGTAAAACAGGAAAAAGAAAAGGGTGACATTAATTAACCCAATTGGCCAGCTCCAGATATTGGCCCGTGAAGCCAAAAAAACTGCTACAAAACCGGCAAGGGTTCCGAAGAACTCCAGATAACTCATCTGGTAGCCCCAGAGTTCGAAGAAGATTTTGTTGATGTCGAAGAAACTTGCCATAATGCGCAAGTTTATGAAAAGGTTGGTTTACATACTTGTTTTATTTTACACTATCACGTTGGCCACTGCACAAGGGGTACGTGAAACCAAATTACCCACACCACCAAATTGTACCTGGTTAAGAGGTAATTTATTTATAGACAAAAACGAAATCTCAAATATCCACTGGCTTGAGTACTTACATTATCTTCATAAAGATTCCTCTGAAAACCACTATATAAATGCATTGCCTGACACATCTGTCTGGTTGAATCTCAATGATTCTGTCAAGTGGATGAATTACCTCCGTTATCCGTCATATAGAACGCATCCGGTAGTTGGAATAAGCTTTGAACAAGCGCAGGCATACTGCAGCTGGAGAGGCGAGGCCGTTAAGCTAAGCCTTCAGAATCATCAACAAAGACAAAGACTTAACATTCCAGAGGATTTTAACTTTCATTTCAGACTACCCACCCCTGAAGAGTGGGAATTTGCTGCATCCGGTGGTCTCCTTCTTTCAAAATACCCATATGGGTTCGAAAATATATATCAACGGCCTACGCTAAATAAAAATTGGAAATCATATTACCATGCTATAAAACAACCCTCGATTTCAGAAAAGGATTTCAAAACGAAATTCATGGATTTCAAGAAATCCGGAAAGGAACCATTTTTTAATTGTCTCAAAGAAATAAATTCAGTGCTTACTTATGGCGCCTTAACTCCACTATCCACGAAAACTAAAAAAGAGGATCCAAGGTTTGGAAATCCTTATAGCAAACCTAACAATCTTAACGTATATGATATGATTGGAAATGTTGCTGAGATGACCGCTCAAAAAGGAATTGCCAAAGGGGGGAGTTGGGCTCATCGTTTGAATGAAAGCTCAATTAGCTCAGAACTATACTATGAAGAACCTACTGCATGGTTAGGTTTCAGGTGTATCTGTGAAGTCGTAAAGGTTGAGGATTAAATCTTCACACACACATTCTTTGCTTCGGTAAAAAACCGTAATGCTTCCCAACCGCCTTCACGGCCTACACCGCTTTGCTTCATGCCGCCAAAGGGTGTGCGCAAATCACGAAACAACCAGCAGTTTACCCAAATGATACCGCTCTTAAGTTGTGCTGCAACACGATGCGCGCATTTTAAATTTTCTGTCCAGAGAGTAGCCGACAAACCGTAGCCCGTGCTGTTGGCATAACCAATCACTTCATCTTCAGTATCAAACGGCATAATGGTAACTACCGGGCCAAATATTTCTTCCTGGTTGGTACGGCAAAACGCATCGAGTCCGGTAATAACCGTAGGCTCTACAAAATAACCATCCGCACAACGGCCATTTAGTTTTATTTGTTTTCCTCCGGTTAAAATTGTTCCACCTTCCAGTTTCGCCAGTTCAATATAACCAAGTACTTTTTTCATGTGTGCTTCCGATACCAATGCACCCACTTTGGTTTGTTCATCGTTCGGATCGCCAACCGTAAGTTTTTTTGTACGCAAAACAAATTCTTCTACAAAGCGATTGTACATACTTCGTTCCACAAAAATCCGTGAGCCGCATAAACAGATTTCGCCCTGATTAGAAAAAGATGACTGTATGGAAGTGTGTATTGCTTGTTCGAAATCACAATCGGCAAAAATGATGTTCGGATTTTTACCGCCCAGTTCAAGCGAAAGTTTTTTAAACATAGGCGCTGCGGTGGCGGCTATCTTTTTTCCGGTAACCGTTCCGCCTGTAAATGAAATGGCAACAATATGCGGGTGTTCTATAATAGCCTGACCGGCTTTAGGCCCAAGACCATGAACAATATTCAATACCCCATTTGGTAAACCTGCTTCCATACAAAGTTTAGAAAACAAAAAAGCCGTCATGGGTGTAAGTTCTGAAGGTTTTGCTATAACTGTACAACCTGATGCCAATGCTGGTGCAATTTTCCATGTAAATAAATAAAGAGGCAGGTTCCATGGAGAAATGCAACCCACTACACCTACCGGTGTGCGCGTAGTATAGTTGATTGCTTCCTGTCCGGTAATGTGTGCCTCGGATGAAAAGTGAATAGCACCCGTAGCAAAGAAGCGCATGTTGGCTGAAGCGCGGGGAATGTCAACCACTTTGGCCAACTTAACCGGTTTACCCTGATCAACACTTTCGGCCAAAGCAAGTTGATCCAAATCGCGATCAATCAGGTCGGCAATTTTTTGAAGGATAGCCGAACGCTTCTCCACCGGCATAGCCGACCAGGCCGGAAAAGCAAGACTTGCCGCATCAACCGCGCGCTGAACATCTTCAACATCGGAATCAGGAACAAAACTATAGGGCTTACCCTCAGCGGGATTGTAATTCTCCAGGTAATTTCCTGAAGCGGGATTAGTCATTATCCCGTTTATATAGTTGCTTATTTTTTGCATGTCGCCTTGTTAAATTATTAACCTACAACGTGACGCAAAGAAGGCACAAAGTTCACAAAGAAAATTCTCACCGGTGTCGGTTTATTTCTTCGTCACTTTAAACTCTACACGTCTATTCATTTTGCGGTGCTCTTCCGTATCATTTTTGACCAGCGGCTTTTCACTACCATAGCCTTTACCGGTAATACGGGAAGCTGCGATGCCATTTTTTACCAGGTAATCTTTTACTGCACCTACACGCGCCTGCGAAAGTGCGATCAAACTGGTTGGATTACCAACATTATCGGTGTGCCCGCTCAGGGCTATCTCCATGGTTGTATTTTCTTTAAGAATAGCCACCAGCCTGTCAAGTTCGGGATAGGATTCGGGCTTTAACACAGGTTTACCTTGTTCAAAAAAAACGTTATTAAGGGCAATGGCCTCTCCTACTTCAATCGGAACCAGCAATAAATCCTTTTTTAATTCCGTATAGGTGCTTATGCTGATCAGTTCCAGGTTTTCATTAACAGACAAAAACCCTTTAGCCCGGGCATGCAACCCATAGTTTGTTCCGTACGGCAAAACCACCCGGTAATCGCCTGTTGCCGGATCGGACTTAGCCTCGCCTGCTTCTTTTCGTGTAACGATATTTTCAAAAATAATTTCTGCCTGCACGGGCTTGTTGGTTTTTGCATTCAGCACTTTGCCGAAAACCAGCACCACCGGATCGGGCTTAACCGATAGCGGCAACTTTATCCGTACAATATCGGATTTACCAAAACCACCGGCCGAAGTACAGAGATAGGCCACATCCCCGGATGCAGGCACGGTATAGTAGGCATCGAAACCAAACGTATTAATTTCCGGGCCAAGGTTTATCGGCTTGGTCCAGTTGGTCCATGAGTCGCCAATGCGCTTGCTCATGAAAATATCCAATCCGCCATAGCCGGGGTGGCCATCGGAAGCAAAATAAAGTGTGCGGCCATCCGCTGCCAACACGGGCGAAGCTTCGTTGCCATTGGTATTTATAACCGGGCCAAGATTTATTGGGAAGCTCCATTTTCCATCACTGTCTTTAAGTGAAACAAAAACATCCTTCTCCTCACGGTCCTCCCGGTAATACAAGTTGTGTTTATTTTTTGCGGTGAACACAATAGATTTTCCATCCGGTGATTGGGAGGCTTCAAAATATTTATGTTCATTTTCATAGTGCACGCCCAACAGACCCGCACTGCGCCACCCTGACGTGGTTCGTTCAAACAACTCAAAATCGGTTGCCGTAGCCATGAGTATGCTGTTGTTATCCTGCCCGATGGAGACAATATTATTCACACGTTCAGAATTCACCGGTGCGCCCAGGTTTTTACTTTTTGTCCACGTTATACCATCGGTGGTCGTGCTGAACCAGATATCGGAAGCATCCTGCACACCACCTGTGTTTTCTGTACTATGCTTACGCGCGAAATACATTATTTTTCCATCTACTGAAATCTTCGGAGTAACTTCATCGTATTCCGTATTCACCATTGCACCCAGGTTTTCTTTCACCAACCCTTTTGGCATATTGGCCGGCAGGTTTATTTCCATGTCACTTTTTAAAATAAAATCATCCACCAGTAGTCGCATGTTGGTGTAGGTAACAAAACCCAGGGTTTTTCCATACCAGGGAAGAGCTTTAATGTTAAATACCTCTTCACCATTCACAAAGAATTTCATCCATCCCCTTTGTTGTTCAACCTTTAACCGGTTGGCAAGGCCGAGCGGTTTTATGTTTTCAATTTTCTTCCACTCCTTGGCATCTTTGCGGGCTTCATCGTATGTCCACACTTTGGCATAACCATTCGTTGAAATAACAAAGGCATTTATTTTCGATTTCTCGTCATACCCCCAGATAAAACCAAAACCATTGTCTGTACTCCCTTCCGTTTGGGTAAAGCTTGCTTCAAATAGAAAATCCTTTTGTTCATCCAGTCCCGGATAGATGTACGTCATCCATCCACCGGCAGGGGTAATAATTTCATAGTGTCCGTTTTTGATTTTAATAGAGTGGCTGTCATCCGCTTCCTCATGCCAACCCAAATGGTTGTCTTTGAAGTCTTCCAGCACCAATACAGTAAGTTGCGCATGCACAACGAAACAACAACTCAACAGTAAGGCAGGAATTAAATGGCCTTTTACCATAGGCATAAATTAAATTTCTTACAACGAACCTGTTCGGCCGCCATCCACCGGAATATTTATTCCGTTAATATAAGCCGCTGCCTGAGTGGCTAAAAAAGCAACTGCTGCTGCCACTTCACGTGCTTCACCGATGCGGCCGGCAGGAATTTCCGCAACCATTTCATTCATAACCTCTTCAAAGGAACGTTTTGATTTTTCAGCTTTCGATTGTACCAGGGCCTCTAACCGACCGGTCATGGTGGCCCCGGGTAAAACATTATTTACGGTTATCCCAAATGGTGCCAATTCAACTGATAATGTTTTGGCCCAACTGGCAACTGCTCCCCTTATGGTGTTTGACACACCCAACCCTTTCAACGGAATTTTAACCGATGTGGAAATAATATTTATAATCCGCCCGTATTTCTCTTTTTTCATGGATGGAACCACGGCCTGAACCAACGCCTGGTTGCACAACAAATGAGCAGCGAATGCTTTAACAAATTCTTCCTGCCGGGCATCAATCGCCAATCCACCCGGAGGACCACCCGTGTTGTTAACTAAAACGTGAACCGTGTTTGATGATACGTATTTTGTGATGACACGCTTCACCTCATCAACATTGGAAAAATCGGCTTTCAAAAAACCGTGTTGCTGACCACGGCCAACCGGCAGTTCAGCAAGTACGCCTAATAATTTTTGTTCATCGCGGGCCAACAGCGTAACCGATGCACCCAATGAGGCCAGCTCAATGGCTGAAGCCTTTCCAATACCCTGTGTACTTCCGCAAACTACTGCGTGTTTTCCGCTTAAATCAATATCCATACAGCTTGTTAAAGTGTTAGAAAACTACCTTGAAATGTTCTTAAATTAGCAATTCTTCAATTGATCACCGACTAATTATTAAAAATATGGCCATACGCAGACCGTTTAACCTGAATCAATGGATTACCGAAAACCGATCGCTACTTAAACCGCCTGTTGGCAATAAAAATTTATATGCCGATGCTGGCGATTACATCGTCATGATCGTAGGCGGACCCAATGCCCGCAAAGACTATCACTTCAATGAAACCGAAGAATTATTTTACCAGTTAGAAGGGGACATAAACGTTCGCATTCAGGAAGACGGCAAGCCGGTGGATATCCCAGTTAAACAAGGCGAGATGTTTTTATTGCCCGCACGTGTACCGCATCGGCCTGAACGCCCCGCCAATTCGGTAGGACTTGTAATTGAATGCAAGCGACCGGAAGAAAACATACTGGATGGGTTGCAATGGTACTGTGATAAATGCAATAACAAGTTGCATGAATACCGCTTTCACCTGGATAATATTGAGAAGGATTTCTTGCCACGCTTCCGCGAATTCTACGGTTCACAGGAATTGCGTACGTGTAAGAAATGTGGTACTGTAATGGAGGCTGATCAACGCTTCGTATAATTACATGAACAAAACGCAAATCACTGTTTTGCTTACGCAGAAGCATAATGCCTTTATGGAAGAAATCAAACACTTGTCGGATAACGATTTCATAGTAGCCCCATCCGGTAAATGGTCAGCCGGTCAGCAGCTTGATCACATTGTCCGGAGTGCCGGTCCGGTGAACCTTGCCTTTTCCCTTCCCGGATTTTTTTTGACCCTTGCTTTTGGAAAAGCCAACCGGCCATCCAGGACGTATGATGGAGTAGTTGAAAAATATCAAGCCAAGTTGGCGCTGGGTGGCAAAGCACCAAGTCAGTTTATTCCGAAGCGTGTGTCTGTAAACCAACGCAATCAACTCATAAAGAAATTGGAACGCATTGTTCAATCCCTGACCAGGCGAGCTGAAAAATATACGGAAGCTCAACTCGACAATCTGCTCCTCCCCCATCCCTTGCTTGGTAAGCTTACCTTTCGTGAGATGTTGTATTTCACCGCGTACCATGTTGAACATCATCATAAACAGGTTATAGCCAACCTGAAGGAAACGACTAAATCGCAACGTGTTCATCCACTATGAAATTCGAAAACTCGCTAAGCTTTGCAAAAAGGCTCGATAAAGCTGATGCATTGAAATCGTTTCGCAAGCATTTTGAAATGCCAATGGTTAACGGAAAGAAATGCATTTATTTCACCGGCAATTCCCTTGGGCTTCAGCCCACATCAACCAAAAAGTTTGTAAACGAAGAACTTCAGGATTGGGCAAAACTCGGTGTGGAGGGCCACCTGCATTCGCGCAGGCCGTGGCTGTACTATCATAAATTCACCAAAAAAGCATTAGCCGAAATTGTCGGGGCAAAACCCATAGAAGTTGTAGCGATGAACCAGCTTACGGTGAACCTTCATTTAATGATGGTCTCTTTCTACCGGCCAACGAAAGAGCGCTTTAAGATTATTACAGAGGCGGGTGCCTTCTCATCAGATCAATATGCCTTTGAGTCGCAATTAAAATGGCATCATCAAAATACCGATGAAGCGCTGATTGAACTAAAACCGCGGGCAGGCGAATATGCACTGCGTACCGAAGACATCCTTCAGGCCATTAAATCCCATGCAGCGCAACTTGCCCTCGTTATTTTTGGAGGCGTGCAATATTATACAGGGCAATTTTTCAACATCAAAAAAATAACAGAAGCCGGTCATCAGGCTGGTGCGTATGTGGGGTTTGACCTTGCTCATGCTGTCGGAAATGTTCCGTTAACCTTACACCACGATGGGGTAGACTTTGCCGTGTGGTGCAGTTACAAATACCTGAACTCCGGGCCTGGTGGTATTGCCGGGGCATTTGTGCATGAGCGTCATGCACAAAATTTTGAACTGCCTAGATTTTCAGGTTGGTGGGGGCACTACGAGAAAGAACGCTTTCAAATGAAAAAGGGATTTATACCCATGCCCGGAGTTGACGGCTGGCAGCTCTCCAACTTCCCGGTGCTATCGGGCGCAGCCCATTTAGCATCACTGGAAATTTTTCAACAGGCCGGAATCAAAAACCTGCGAAAGAAAAGTTTGTTGCTCACCGGCTATCTTGAGTTCCTTCTTAAAGAAATTGACGCTGAACAAAAATTCTTTACCCTGCTCACACCATCAAACCCTAATGAACGTGGGTGCCAGCTATCCATCTACATGAAGCAAAAAGGTAAAAAGGTTTTCAGCGCGTTAAGCAAAGCCGGTGTTATTGCCGATTGGCGCGAACCCAATGTAATACGCGTGGCGCCAGTACCGCTTTACAATACCTTTGAAGAAGTATTTCGATTTGCCGAAATTTTCAGGAAAGCGATTTAAGGTTTACCCAATTCACTGATAATTATCAGATTTTTTATCGCTTTGAAAAGCTATATTCCGCAATGATTTAAGTAAGATGAAAGAAACCAAGCACATCGCCATTGTTGGAGCCGGACTGGTTGGCTCGTTACTTTCCATTTACCTGGCAAAACGCGGATACAGGGTTTCTGTATATGAACGTAGGTTGGATATGCGCAAGCACCTGATTGAAGGTGGCCGCTCTATTAACCTGGCGTTAAGTAACCGCGGCATTCGCGCCCTTGAAGCCGTTGGGCTGGCCGAAGTACTCCGGCAAAACGCCATACCCATGCACGGGCGCATGATCCACGATGAAACCGGCAACCTCAACTTTCAGCCCTATGGAAAAACCGGCCAGTTTATCAACTCGGTTTCAAGGGGTGGATTAAACATGGTGCTGATGACCGAAGCCGAAAAACACGGGGTGGAATTTTTCTTTGAACACCGATGCCTCGGGGTTGATTTTGCCAAAACAGAATTAACGCTTCAGGAATATGAAGCGGTGAAACACAAATCATTCGATTTGATTATCGGGTCTGATGGGGCCTTTTCAGCTGTGCGGGGTGCCATGCAATTCACCGATCGTTTTGAATATCATCAAACTTATATTGAGCACGGTTACAAAGAACTGCGCATACCCGCCAGCGATAGTGGAGATTACCTGTTAGAGCCGAATGCCTTACACATCTGGCCACGCGAAAGTTATATGCTTATCGCCCTCCCTAACCCCGACAGAACATTTACCTGCACATTATTCTTACCATTTGAAGGCCCCTCCTCTTTCGAACAGCTCAATTCAAAAGAAGCCATCCAGGATTTTTTCGAAAAGAACTTTGCTGATGCGGTGCCCATGATGCCAACACTACAGGAAGATTTCAGGGACAACGCCACGGCATCATTGGTCACCATCCGCTGTTATCCCTGGGTTCGAAATAAAACCCTGCTCATCGGAGATGCTTCGCACGGTATCGTGCCTTTCTTCGGCCAGGGCATGAATGCCGGCTTTGAAGATTGCCGAGTATTAAATGAATTGCTGGATAAGCATGATGATAAATGGAAAAAAGTACTGCCCGAATTTCAGGAACTGCGCAAGCCCGATGCTGATGCCATAGCGCAACTGGCACTCGATAATTTTATTGAGATGCGCGACCTGGTAGCCGATGAGGACTTTATCCTGCGAAAGAAAATTGAAGCCCGTTTACACGAGCGCTTTCCCGACAAATGGATTCCGCTTTACACCATGGTCACGTTCCGCGATGACTTACGGTATTCGTACGCATTAGAAACCGGAAGAAAACAAAAAGCCATTATGGATGAGGTACTGCGCAGACCCGGTATTGTCAAAAACTGGGAGACCATAAACCTGGAGGAAATAGTCAATAAACTTTAGTCGCCCCAGTCACGCTAACGCCAAACCAAACTTTGTCAACCTGCATTTGTGATTCCCCTCTCCTGCAGGAGAGGGGTTAGGGGTGAGGTTTTCATGCCGTAATCAAAAGTTTATACTCCTCGTAGCGGCTTAAAATTGCTTTGATATAGTTCACCGGCTCTTCGCATTTACAGTAACCTGCCATTACCACCGGGTCGCGATAATACTTTGAATCTGATTTTTTTAATAAGTACGACTCCACTATAGCCCATGAGGTTGGATCTTCACCATACTTCTCGGCAAGTTTTCGTGCATCAATAATGTGCGTTAAGCCAGCGTTATACGAGGCCAGTACAAACTTCAACCGCTCGTCCTGATCTTGAATATCTTTCGACCAGTATTTATCCAAATGTTTTAAAAAACGTACGCCTCCACGGAGGCTTTGCCGGGGATTGTCCGGATCATTGACACCAAATCGCTTGGCTGTTTCAGGCATAAGCTGCATCAATCCTTTTGCCCCGGCCCACGATTCACCCTGCGGATCAAAACGTGACTCCTGATAGATAACAGCAGCCAGCAACCGCCAATCCCAGCCAAGTTCATTTGCACCTTCTTTTATCAACTCATCAAATGGTGAAATCTTATTTCCGGCCAACGAAGAGTAGTCACTGGTAAGCCGTATGATGGACGTTCGCGGGCTATTAAAATACCGGTTAAAAATAACCATGAAGGTTGGCTCCTTCTTCACCATCGCGAGCCATTCGTTTACTGCTCCTTCCAGCCCAGGCGAATTTTTTCGCACCGCCCAGGCAATGGTTTGCGGCAGGCTTATTATGGTTTCAACATCCAGGTTATTGTAATACGCGGCATTAACACGGGCAATAATGTTATCGGTAACGGTATACTCAATTTCGCCCATGGCCACTGCGCGAATAAGGTTTTCGGTTTCAGCATTCGTACTATCCTGATTGATAATGATCTCCCCGCCTACTTCTTCGGATAAGTGCTTTAACCGTTGCGCAAAACTAGAGCCCGGCATAACGTAAATCTCTTTGCCAATAAGCTGAGCTGGTTTTCGAATAAGCTGAGCATTGATCTGATCCCGCGTTAACTGTCGCCAGTTCTCGGGTTTGCGTTGCACCAGCACCTGGTACGAATCAAATTGTGGATGAGTAAAGCTTACTTTGTTGGTTCGCTCTTTTGTTACCGTAAGCGGAAAAGCAAGAATATCCCCTTCGCCTTTATTCAATTGTTCGATGGCTCGTTCAATCCCAGACGTTACCCGTATGCGCAGGTCAACCTGTAAATGATCGGCCAGTAATTTTAACAACTCGTACTCGTAGCCCATCGAGCGGCCTTTGTAAATAAAATAGCTGAACGAGTTATTATCTACCAACGCGTTAATGAACCCGCGCTCCTTAATCTCGTTCAGATCAATCGCTACCAGTGGTTCACTTTCCGGTTGGTGCCGGGCAAAGGGGTTGCAGGAAAGAAGTGCCCCTATGAAAACAAGGGAAAAAACAAGTTTTTTGGAGCGCTGCATAGCTCATTGAAAGTAAGCATAATGGGGCTAAAATAAAAGAGGCCCCGAAGGGCCTCTTTTAAAATGCTTATTTCGACTACCGGTGAGTAATTACATAAAGTTGATAAGATTGTTCTTCCGGAACATTACTTCCGATTAACGCTATTGTATATACTTTCCCTGCAACCAGCTTAATAGAAATATCATCCAAAATAATATTGCCATTAGTTGACTGAACCACGTCAAGCAAATAGTCATTTCCTCCTGCACCAACAGCGGGAACAGTAAAAGCTGTAAATGTTGTTGTGGTAGCTGCATAAGCTCTGGTGTTAGCTGCTGAAGCAGGAAACGTTGCGGCAGGGGCAAGGAAAAATCCTCCACCAGGTGCAGCAGTAATTGGACTTGCGGCATCTATTTTTAGTGAAATACCAGCAAGTGTCGTAGTTGTAGGTGCATCAGCAGGTGTTGGAGTTACCAAGCCAAAATTAAAAAAACGTACATGAGCTGTATTTGGTGTTCCTACAGGTAGCGCTGGTAACGACTCATTTGATAACTCGATTAATCGAAGGCGATCCGCCCTTGAGGAACTAGTAATTCCTGCTCTACCTATTGCAAAAAATGAATGATTAGTATTCCCATTCAAAAAAGGACGAGTGCTAAGAACAGATGTAGTTCCAGAAACAACTCTTATTTGACGGGAACCAGCCGGAACGGCACTTGAATAGACTCCTGCTGCAGGAAATTTTTGCCCAAACGAAATAGAGGATCCATCTACCGCACTATTATCAACTGACAAAGTAACTGCACCAGCATTTGGCGATGCATGAATTGCCATAATATTTGCATTCGGAAAACCTGCAGGTTTGCCAGTTACCGGGTTAAGTGTAGACGCTGGTGTTGGTGTTGGGTATTCCGGGTCACATGAGATTACTGCAAATGCCAGTAATATCATTGAATATATTATTCTTTGTTTCATAATTCGTATTAATTAAAGATGTAACGTATACCAAGTTGAGCCTGCCAAACTGATCCCAACGTTAATGAATTTCGGAATGTTTCTGTTAAAGGCTGACCACCATCTAGCGGGAATGCAAAAACAGGTCTTCCTGTTACCGACTCTTGGCCTATAAATGATAACAATTGGTTTCTGCGCGGGGTTTGTTGTACTCCCCAATCAGAATTCAGCAGGTTACCAAAATTAAAAATATCAAAGGTTACCTGAAGTGTATTCCGCTTACCATTAACGTTTAGGTAAAAATCCTGAAAAATGCGCAAATCTAATTGCGTTGACCAAGGTGCCTGCGCTCCATTTCTGGCAGCATACTCGCCACGATGCTTGCTCAGGTATTTATCCTGACTGATGTATGCATCAAGTTGCTGCCATATCTGATCAATAGTGCGTGTGTCGTTGGCATCTGATGTCGCTAAAACTATTTCATCTTTATTACGAGGAATATAGATTAGATCATTACCATTTATGCGATCACCGTTCATATCACCAGCATAAACATAAGAGAATGGGAATCCTGAACGAGCTTCATAGAACATAGAAATACCCGATGCAAAATAAGAAGCATACTCTTTTCTATACGATGCTGAAGCAATGATTCTGTGTAATTGCTGATTGCTGGAGAATGATACTTGTGGTTGATTGGGATCACCTACTACCTGGTTACCCGACCATGCACTGAATGCAATAGAACCTGGGTTACTGGTCAAATCGTAAGAAGGGCCATAATTATACCCTGCTGTGGCAAAGAAATCACGATTCCAGTCCTTTCTGAATAAAGCAGACATACTTGCAGACCAACCCTTGTTTGTGTTATCCAACACAACAGCATCACTCACCTGAAAAATTACGTTAGCCTGTGCCGTATTATCCGTATATCGAACAGCACGTGTACCCGGATCAGTGCCGGCATAACGAACCCTGCCATCACCTGCCCAAATCCCTACCGGTGCTGTTAAGTTTGCATTACGGTGATATACAGCGTTTATATCTTTTGTAAAGATACCTTCAAGAGTCATAACAACTTCAAACGGAAGTTTATAATCTAATGCTAGATTACTCCTCCACACCTGTGGAAATTTGAAGTCAGGATCGGTTGATGCTAACTGAATGGTATTTGGTAGCGTAACCGTTCCGGGCCTGTAGGCATTAACGTCCGGATTAAATTGCCTGTTCGCTAAAGTAGGCACAGCGGCCGTACCTTGCTCCTCAAGAACTCCAAAAAGAACACCATTATTCGAGGCCTGATTAGACATCCATACAAAAGGAATTCTTCCAGTAAATATTCCCGTACCACCACGTAATTGAACAGATTTATCACCTTTTACATCCCAATTAAAGCCAATACGCGGAGAGAACATTAATTTTGAATCAGGCAACCTGCTAACATCAATTTTCTCAGCATTTGTGAATAAAACTGTATCCAATGCTGGGTTTTTAGGTAAATCAATAGGGAAATAAGGAATATCAACACGCAACCCAGCTGTAATTTTTAAGTTAGCAGAGGCAGTCCATTCGTCTTGAATATAAAATCCTACCTGTGCAGCCTTCATCTCAGCCAAAGGAACCTCCACTCCATCAACAGCCGAATAACGATAATTAAAAAGGGTGGGTCTTCCAGAACCATCACTAACACCTTGCGTTACGGTAAATCCTCCAGAACCATCAGGGGTCAAAACCGGAATTGTTGTTCCCACTTCAGCACTGTTAAAGAATTCATTGTAGTTCCGGAATCTGTAACGGCTATAGAAGTTAGGCATAAAACCATTAGCAAATTTGTAAAATTCATTTGCTGTACCAATAGTAATCGTATGCTTAGGAAGATAAATGCTGAAGTTATCGGATATTTGGAATACATCCTGATCAAGTCTGTTGTTAGCCGAGAAAAGTTCATAACCAAATGAAGTAACATTTTGATTGTTTCCGTTTTCAATATCTACATATGGAAAAACAGAACCCGGGCTGTCTCTGAAATCGCGGAACCCTGTCCAGCCAATAATCAAATTATTTGAATTCTTTCCGACTACACTGTTTAATTCAGCCACGAATGAGTTGAAATTATTATTAATAATGTAGTTGGCGCTCTTGAATGGCAAACTGTTTTGGGTGTTCTGTCTTCCACCTTGAGAACCGGAGTTACTCATTGGGGTATCCCGAATAGATTTTAGATAATTATAACGAACTGAGAGCTTATGATTTTTATTAATATTAAAGTCGAATCGAGCGGTAATTTTGTCACTCTCCGTTAGCATATCATAGCGCTCATATGGACCAGGCTCATAACCATATGCATCTCTTAAAAATTGTTGAATTGCATTCATCTCTGTGCGTGTCAATCGTGCACCCGATTCCGTTGAACTTTCCTTTGCTGTAAACTGCCCAATAGGATCTGCACGTCTTTCCAATTCACCACTCAGGAAAAAGAACAACTTATTTTTGATAATCGGGCCACCTACTCGTAGTCCGTATTGTGTGTTGGAAAATGTAGGTTGATTGAAGTCCTCATCTGCCACTTTACTACCTACACTCTTTTCGTTTCTGGTAAAGTAGTAAGCTGAACCCGAAAAATCATTTGTCCCACTGCGTGTAACTGCGTTTATACCAGCACCCGTAAAACCGCCCTGCCGAACGTCATAAGGTGCAATATTTACAGTAATTTCCTCAAGGGCATCCAAACTGATTGGTTGAGAGTTTGTCTGACCTCCTGGTAAAGAGGCTAATCCGAAAGAGTTATTTAGCAACGATCCATCAATTGAAAGGTTATTGTAGAGGTTGTTTCTACCGGCAAAACTATTACCAGAAGCCTGAGGTGTAAGGCGTGTCATATCCGTAAAGCTTCTGCTTAACGTAGGTAATCTTTGCAATTGAGTAGAATTAATGTTTGTTGAAGCACCGGTACGGTCAGCATTAAAAATACTGGAACCGGTCACAACAATCTCAGCTAATTCTGTTCCTGATTCGATCAGGACCGCTCGAAAATCAAAATTTTGCCCTAGGCTTAATGAAACGTCTTCACGAACGTAATTCTCGTACCCAACAAAAGAAATAGTAATCCGGTAAGGTCCACCAATTCGAACAGCAGGTAAATTAAAACGTCCTGATGCTAATGTAGAAGCACCATACTCAGTTCCCGATGGCAAGTGAACGGCCAAGACGTTTGCGCCAGGTAAAGGTTCACCTTTTGTGTCGACCACAACACCGGAGACTGAGGCCGTTGTTACCCCCTGTGCAAAGGCCCCAACAATGGCCACCAGCACAAAGGTTGTGAGTAGTAAAATTCTCCTCATAGTTTTGGATTTAAGTTGTTTAGTATTAGGCAACAAAAATATCCCGATTTACCGGATATGGTTTTAATTGCCCTTTAAATCTTTCCACAATTTTATTCACAATTAATTAACAACCTACAGGTTGACCGTCTGTAAAAATGTACCTAAAAGGCTTGATTAAAAACCGTCTGTTTACTCTATTTCAACAGATAAACCTTGTTCCTAATGAAGCCGCTTACCTGCATTATCGCCTTACTCCTATTGCTGGCTAACCCCTTGATTGCCCAACCTGATCTATCCTATTATCTGCCTGAAGGTATTTCGTACAATCAAAATATTCCCACCCCAAAATCCATCATCGGGCATGAAGTGGGCGAATGGCACATTACCCACGACCGGCTGGTTAACTACATGTATGCCCTCGCGGCAGCCTCCGACCGGTTCAGCATACAGGAAACCGGGCGCACCTATGAAACCCGGCCCTTGTTACTCCTTACCATCACTTCGCCCAAAAATCATCAACGCATTGAGGAAATACGCCAGCAGCATGTGCAACTGACGGATCCGACAAAATCAGGAAGCCTGGAAATAAAAAACATGCCCAATGTGGTGTATATGGGCTTTAGCATACACGGTAACGAAGCCAGCGGCAGCAATGCCTCCCTGGCCGTTGCCTATTACCTGGCGGCAGCACAAGGGGCAGCCATTGAAAAGTTGCTGGATGATGTGGTGATCCTGTTCGACCCAAGTTTTAACCCCGATGGCCTGCAGCGGTTTTCAAGCTGGGTAAATTCGCGCAAGAGTATGCAAACCTCTACCGACCCGAACGACACCGAGCACAACGAAGCCTGGCCGGGTGGGCGGTTTAATCACTATTGGTTCGACCTGAACCGCGACTGGCTGGTGGCGCAATTACCCGAAAGCCAGGCGCGCATTAAGCAATTCCATTTATGGAAACCCACTGTGCTTACCGATCATCATGAAATGGGCACCAACGCCACCTTCTTTTTCCAACCGGGTGTGCCCTCCCGCAATCATCCACTCACACCCGAAAAAAACCTGACGCTCACCCGAAAAATCGGTGAGTACCATGCCAAGGCCTTAGATAAAATCGGCTCACTCTATTACACGCAGGAGGGCTACGATGATTTCTATTACGGAAAGGGCTCAACCTTTCCGGATGTGCAGGGTGCTATCGGTATTTTGTTTGAACAAGCCAGCTCACGCGGCCATGCCCAGGAAAGCATTAACGGTGTACTCACATTTCCATTTACCGTTCGTAATCAATTCGTAACGGCTCTTTCAACACTGGAGGCTGCCCAGGCTATGCGCGAAGAATTATTGAACTACCAGCGTGACTTCTTCAAAAACAATATTGCCGAAGCAGCCAAGGATCCGGTGAAGGCATATGTGTTCGGAGCGAATCAGGATAAGTACCGAAGCTTTCACTTTGCCGAAATCATTGCCCGGCATGACATTGATATCTATAAACTCAGCACCAGCCAAACCATTAATGGCAAACGTTACGAAAGCGATGGCAGCTATGTTGTGCCCCTTAACCAAAAGCAATACCGGTTGATCAAATCCATGTTTGAGAAACGTACCTCTTTTCAGGACAGCCTGTTTTACGACATCTCAAGCTGGACACTCCCGCTTGCCTTTGCTTTAGATTACGAAGAACTGAAAACACCTTCAGCGAATATTCAAGGTGAACGCTTTGACCCAACTAAAAAACCTGTGGGAAAAATTATAGGCGGCAGCAGCGATTATGCCTACGTGTTTGAAAGCTACGGATACTATGCACCACGGGCCATGTACAGGCTGCTCAGCAAAGGTATTCGTGTAAAAGTAGCCAATGGCGATTTTCACCTTCCGGATGGTAAAAAGTTTTCGGCCGGTTCTATTCTTATTCCGCTGGGCATTCAGGATAAAAGCACTGACCTTATCGAATACCTGATAAAAGAGATTGCCACGGAAGACGGTATTGATATTTATGCTTTCAGTACCGGGTTAGACTATAAAGGCCTGAGTTTAGGCAGCAGCAACTTTGCTGTGCTGCGCGAACCAAAAATTGCCCTGTTGGTGGGCGATGGTGTTAGCCCGTTGGATGCCGGTGAAATCTGGCATTTGCTGGACACGCGTTTCCACATTCCGGTTAGCCTTGTGCCGGTAGATGTTTTTAATCGAATCAATTACGATAAATACAACACGCTTATCATGAGCACAGGTTCATACACCAGTCTGAATGATGCTGCCAAGGAAAGGTTGCGCACCTGGGTGCAAAACGGTGGTGTAATTATCGGGTTAAAAACAGCGCTGAATTGGCTGAATGCTTCCGGACTTGGAAAGTTTGAAATGAAAAAAGACGAGAAGAAAGACGAACCCGCCAAACCTAAACCCTATGCCGACATTGCATTTTCAGCAGGGGCCGAAGCACTGAGCGGAGCCATTTTTGAGATCCAAGCCGACCTGTCGCACCCGTTGTTTTATGGATACACCAGTTCGCGGCTACCGGTTTTCAAAAGCGGAGCCCTTTTCATGGAGCGTTCAAAAAGTGCGTTCGGAAATCCGGGAGTATTTACCGCAAATCCTTTGCTAAGCGGGTACATTACAAAGACCAGCTTAGATAAATTGAAGAATGCCTCCTTTACCGGAAGCACTTCCCTGGGGCAAGGCCGCGTAATCGGGTTTACCGAAAACCTGGCGTTCCGTGCCTTTTGGTTTGGCAGCAATAAAATGCTGATGAATGCCATTTTTTATGGGCATACATTAAGCAGTGGTGCCTCACGGTAGCGCTTTTTAAAGAACACAACAAAAGCTGATTTTAGCAGTTGAATACGAACGTATTTAATGCACTACAGCTATGCTTTGGGGGCACATGAATCATGTACGATTTTTTCTGACAGTTCTACTTTGTTTTGGGGCAATGGTATGTCATGGGCAGGAGCGTAAGAGTGCACGCGATCGCCTGCAGGAAGCAAGAGCAAAAGCCATTAAAAGCATAACTCGTGGCGTACAGGACAGCATCCTTCAAAAGAAAAGCGAAACACCCTTTCTTCCCTATGAAGGAAAAATAATCCGGAATATTATTATCGACCAAATTGGTTTTGAGCGAAGCATCTACGATACCAGCAGCACCAACATGGTGAAGAAAATAGGTAGGCTTGCCAACAACCTTCATCAGAATTCGCGGGAAAGCACCATACGCAACAACTTGTTTGTATATAAACATCAAAAGCTTAATCCTTATAAAGTTGCTGACAATGAACGATACCTGCGCGACCTTGATTTTATTCTGGATGCCCGTATTGTTGCCGAACCGGTTAATGGCAATTCCGACTCCGTGGACCTGTTTATTCTTACTCGCGATGTATTTGCCCTGGGTGGAACCTTCACCCCACGATCACTTAATACCTACCGGTTTGGTTTATACGATGTAAATATTGACGGTCGTGCACAACGCATTCAGTTTAACGGTGTATTTAATCCCGACAGGGATCCACGAATAGGGTATCAATTTTTGTATACAAAAAACAGTATTAAAGGCAGCTTGATTGATGCAACCCTATCGTATACCCAAATTGACAATGGTTCAAGCTTAGGTTTAGAAAATGAACAGGCCGTGTTAGTAAGGCTTACGCGACCGCTCGTATCACCCTATACCCGCATGACAGGCGGAATGGAATTTAGCCGCAACTGGTCAACCAATGTCTTTCAAAAACCCGATACGGCCTTCCGGCAATATGGTTATAACATTCAGGATGCATGGGTTGGGTATAACATTGGTATTAACAACAAAACCGAAAACCGAAACCGCCACGTTATTGCGCTGCGTGCGTTCCATCAACAATTTATAAAACTACCTAACCAACTTTCAGAGCAAACCAACCCGCTTTATAATGATAAATTCTTTGTGCTGGGTGCTGTTACTTTTTTTAATCAGAATTTTTATAAAACACGCTATGTCTATGGCTTCGGCCGCACGGAAGATGTGCCTTATGGACGAAACCTTACCGTAACGGCCGGCAGTGTAAGGCAGTTTGATCTGACACGGCCGTACATAGGTGCTGAGTTTGACAAAACCCTGGTTATGAAAAATGGTGACTTCCACGAATACAAACTACAGGCCGAAGGATTTTTAGGAAATGACAAACTTGAGGATATAACGTTATTGGCTTCGGCTACACTCTTTAGTAAACTCATTGAATTCAGGCAACTGAAAATCCGGCAATACCTGGGCATAAACTACGCCACACAAATTAATTCACGTTTAAAAGTGCCACTTACGATAAACAGCGATTTTGGACTGGAAGGATTTCGGGCCGATAGTGTATTAGGCACACAACGTTTTTCTATTTATTCCCAAACCATAATCTTCACACCATTTTCCATCCTGGGCTTTCGGTTTGCCCCACTGGTATTCGGTGAACTTTCCATGGTGGCGCCTAAAGATGCATCTATATTTCGGCAAAAACCGTATGCCGGATTAGGCGGTGGGTTGCGCACCCGAAATGAAAACCTGGTGTTTGGTACCATTGAGCTAAAAGCTTATTGGTTCCCGCGCGTAACAGAAGACTTGTCGACTTTCCGGATTTCAGTAGCCTCTAATCTTCGGGTTAAGTTCAGTGCCGGCTTTGTAAAACGGCCGGAGTTCATTCAGTATAATTAATCTTTTTTCCCCTTTACCGGTATGCCGATCGAATCAAGCCAATTATTTATTAATTGCGTCTCCTCGGGCGTTACCCTTGCTTCGCGGTGTAGCCACAGATAACTTTCCAATGGCATCCAGCCTTCGGTAATGGCTTCGGAAAGCTCTTCCAGCTTGTCTGTCGCTTTATTTGCAGAATAAGTTTTAAAGGCAGAAAAATTCAGGTGATCCTTTCCTTCTTTAATATGCGAAGCGAGCCACCAACCGATGGGCTGTACATGCACATACCATGGATAGCGCGTGTTGTTGCTATGGCAATCATAACACTTCTCAACCAACACCACATGAATTGCTTCAGGCATTTTGAATGTATTGGAAATATCATCCGCAGCGATACCTTCTGATTTGTTTTTTTCTGGCTGGAGCAGTTGCATGACCAACAGTACCATCAACACTCCGATGATGATTTTTTTAGTCATAAGAATTATGGTTTAGGTAAACGAAGTTACAAAGGTTTTTTCTTTTAGTGATTTTGTGCTTTTGTGGCAAAAAAAGAAAGGCCTATCTCACTGCCACGAAAACACTAAAGCACTAAATCCGCACTAGGGTAAATAACTGTAAACCTTGCCTTTCCAAATGCCAGGTAAATGAAAGATAAATCACAGGCTTGCTGTTTTCCTGTGTACCCACTATCTTGATTCTTTCAGTGACCAAAAAAACCCTATGAGAAAGCTATTCATTATCTGCAGCATTGTTGTTACTGCACTAATCCTGGTTTGGGCCTATTTCTGGAGAGATGCGCTCTTTGCGTTTATACTCGTGGCACCCATTATATATATGGGTGTAGCGGATATGGTTCAAACCCGCCAGTCGCTAAAGCGAAATTTTCCACTGGCCGGCAGGCTCCGTTACGTCTTTGAAGACTTACGACCAAAAATCCAGCAATATTTTGTTGAATCCGATACGGATGGTGCACCCATCAACCGGATTGATCGGTCCGTTATTTACCAGCGCGCTAAAAAACAACTGGATACGGTTCCGTTTGGTACACAACTCAATGTTTATGCCGAAGGATATGAATGGATCACGCATTCGGTTACACCGCTCGACCATCACAAGCTGGACCATAGCCCACGAGTGTTGGTAGGCAATAAAGATTGCAAACAACCCTACTCGGCCAGTATACTGAATGTATCGGCCATGAGTTTTGGCTCACTTAGCGGCAATGCTGTTGAAGCCCTGAATGCTGGCGCCAAAATCGGAGGGTTTGCGCACAACACCGGTGAGGGTGGTATAAGCCCGCACCACCTCAAGTATGGCGGTGATTTAATCTGGCAAATTGGTACCGGTTACTTTGGCGCACGCGATGAGGCAGGAAATTTTTCGGCCGATGCTTTTCAGAAAAATGCTACGCGCCCCGAAGTAAAAATGATTGAAATAAAACTTTCACAAGGCGCCAAGCCGGGGCATGGCGGTATTTTACCGGCCAAGAAAAACACACCGGAGATTGCCGCTATCCGTGGCGTAACGCCCGGCACTACGGTTTTCTCGCCACCGTTTCACAGTGCATTCAGCACTCCCATTGGCTTAATAGAGTTTGTGAAACAACTGCGCGAACTCTCAGGCGGAAAGCCAATTGGCTTTAAACTGTGTATCGGAAGGAAGAGTGAGTTCCTGGGCATCTGCAAAGCGATGGTACAACTCAACACCTACCCCGACTTTATTACCATTGATGGTGGCGAAGGCGGAACGGGTGCAGCACCACCTGAGTTTACCAACTTTGTAGGTATGCCATTGTTGGATGCTGTTGCTTTTGCTGATGATGCGCTACGAGGGTTCGGTATTCGCGAGCATATCAAGCTGGATTGTTCCGGAAAAATTCTTTCCGGGTTTCATATTTTCCGCGCCATGGCCCTGGGTGCCGACTTTACCAATTGCGCGCGGGCGATGATGATGGCGCTCGGTTGTATTCAAGCGCTTGAGTGTAACAAAAACACCTGCCCCGTTGGCGTGGCCACACAAGACCCTTATTTCGCGAAAGGGCTGGTAGTAGAAGACAAGAAAGCACGCGTAGCCAATTTTCACAAGCACACGGTAGATAGTTTTGTAGAACTGCTCTCATCAACTGGTTTAGACAGCCCCGATAAAATTAACCGCACACACGTGTACCGCAGGGTGTTTATGAATATGGTAAAAACCTATGCAGAAATTTATCCGCCAGTTCCAACAGGTTGCCTGCTCGACATGGCTGACTCTCCAATTGAATTTGATGTTTACTTAAGCCAGGCAAGGGCAGAGAGTTTTGGTACGTAGGGCACCATGTATAACATTGTGTGCAGGCGCAAATATAATCTGATCGTAAAAGCATTTTACTGAAAACAACCACGATGACAACAAAATTACTTTTTGCCATTATTCTTTTTTGTTTTCCATCTATAGTCAGAGCGCAGAGTGAACCACTACCCACCAAAATATTGATACATGATGTCAACATCTTCAACGGTAAGGAAAACAAAATCACAAGAGGGAATATCCTTATTGAAGGAAACCTTATAAAAACAATTTCGGATAAACCCATTCCGATGGATAAAAGTAGTAACACGCAAATTATCAATGGAGCGAATAAATATGCGATACCCGGCTTAATCGATGTTCATGTACACCTGGTTTTTGGTTCACTTAGCATGCAGGAAATGATGCAACCTGGGCTTGATCAGGAAAAAATTTTGGAAAAAGTAGCAGTACATGCCGAGCGTATGTTGATGCGGGGCTTTACAGCTGTAAGAGATGTTGGTGGTCCTGTATTTCCACTAAAAGCAGCTATTGACAATGGCCATGTAAAAGGTCCTCGAATATGGCCTTCCGGGGCTACCATCAGTCAGACATCAGGCCATGGCGATTTGCGGTCACCAACAGAAAAATCCAGACGATTCTTCGGCTCTGTTTCGCATGCTGAATTATATGGTGCTACGTTCATTGCAGACGGGCGCGATGAAGTGTTAACCGCAGTTAGGGAAAATCTGCGATATGGAGCAAGCCAGATAAAATTGATGGCAGGTGGCGGCACATCTTCTGCCTATGATCCGGTTGATGTAACGCAATATACTTTTGATGAAATGAAAGCTGCCGTAGAAGCTGCCGAAGACTGGGGAACATATGTTACCGTTCATGCCTACACACCAAGAGCTGTTAAACGAGCCGTTGAGGCTGGCGTAAAATGCGTAGAGCATGGCCAGTTATTGGATGAAGCTACGCTGAAGTTGATGAAGAAAAAAGGGGTATGGTTAAGCTGTCAAAACCTGGTGGACAGTACACCCGATATGGATCCGTTGCGCAAAGAAAAACGCAGACCTGTTATTGAAGGACAGGAAAAGATTTGGGTCTTGGCAAAAAAACTAAACATGAAACTGGCGTGGGGTACAGATTTTCTTTTTGAACCCGAACTGAACGAGCTACAAAATGAATATATCCTAAAGCTCAACAAGTGGTTTACACCCTTTGAGATTCTTAAAATGGTGACATTTGATAATGCACAATTGTTGGCGTTATCAGGTTTGCGTAGTCCTTATCCGGGTAAACTTGGTGTACTTGAAAACGGAGCATTAGCCGATTTAATTTTGGTCGATGGTAATCCACTTGAGCATATTGAATTGCTGGGGCAACCGGAGGACAAGTTTCATTTGATACTAAAAGACGGAAAAATTGTTAAAAGCAAGCTTAACTGATAGGGTTGCGGAAAGTATTCTATAAAAGCTAAAATTTTATGAGTCAGAATTTACTTAAAAGGATTGAATTGGGCGTACACTATCTGCTAACCATGATTATTCTGCTCTACATTGCTGTGGAAATAATAGAACTAATTTACCAGTTTGGCAGCGCACTGATTGTTTCAAATGCTGATAGCACCAGACTTTTAATTACCAAGGAGCAGACAGCGCAGGTATTGCCAGTATTTTTTAATATTCTCATTGCCCTTGGACTAATTCATACGTTTAGTATCTATGTTAAGGAGCAAACAATTAAGGTGCAGGGCATTTTACTCATTGCCCTGATTTCGATGTGTCGGAAAATTTTCATTTTGGATATCGGCCATGCCGATGGAATCAGCAACATGGGAATAGCCGCTATCATCATCGCGTTGGCGTTGGGATATTATTTAGTAAAGAGACCGGAAATTAATCAGGAAAAGTAAAGCCCGAATCCTAACAATGTTCAATTGGCTGAATATGAAATATGTTTTTCTATCAATCTTTTCAGTCTTATTGATTGATCATGCTTTTGGGCAAACTAAGGAAATTACTTTCACTACCCATTCATTCAAATCCATAAACACAACCGGACTAAGCAACTTCATCGGTGAGAAACAAAAACGATGGGTAAAAATTGATGACGTTGTTGTTGAAACCTCCAATATTGCTTTGACCCCGGTTGAAGAAACACTGGCCAGGGCCGAGTCGATGGAGATCAAGGCGGTGGTGAAACACGATACTGTTGCCTTAAAACGTATCTGGCTGCGGGACTTTACCTTTGATGAACAGCACAACAAGGTGCATCATGATCGTAATCTGTTGCCCCACTACCTTTCCTTGCATCGAAGAATTGAAAAAATTTTTGTGACAGGCGATCATGCCTATGTTTCAGGAACAGAATACGCTGTAGCGATAATGGAAGGCAGCCGGGTTGATTCACAGGTTGAACGGAAATACTCCCATCTGTGGGTAAAGGAATTGTTCGGGTGGAAACTGGCCAGCAAGAGTTATAATTAAGCAAATTTGTTCTGAACTATATCAAAATTCAAAGTTCAAGGTTCCGAATTTAAAAGCTATCCAAAAATTCAGTTTGGTTAAATATTGAATTTTGAACGTTGAATTAACTATTTTTGTAAAACCTTTACGCCCGTGGTGCGCAAATTCTTTCCGCTTGATAAGAATTATGTTCTAGAACAGGCCCAGCTGTCGCTGGAAAATTCCCTCCTCGAATACCTGGTAGATTATGTTAAAGTGCAGTACATGCTGCAACACAACCCCCTAGGCCTGGTGGACGAGACCATCCAACGCATTCAACAACATCAATCGAGCGATTTCACCAAACTCCACGATTTTTACCTTACCCTGTCAGGGATATTCCGGTTCCGATATTACCACCACAACCAGCTTGAATTTATTTTTTCAGGCGAAGAACCCTTTGATCGCTACTGCCGGGAGTGGACTGAGGAGTTTAAAAAGTGGGTAAGAACCTTTTCGCAACACAACAACTTTATCATGGGTGTGCTCGAACTTACGGTGTTTTATCCGCATGAAGCAGAAGCACAATTTATCGGTAACCGGCTCACCACATTTGCTGCACAGTTCTTCGAAGTTAAAATTCATCCGCAAAAAGGGATTATTAAGAGCGCCTGATCAAAGTAAGTAGTGTTTCACGAATTGTTCAGCTGTCAGCACTTCAATCTTAGAAAAATAAAAATCATTTACATCTTCAGTAATAATGCAGGTACATTTTGCTTTCTTAGCCGCATAATATTCAACCCCATCTTCAAAATCATGAATTGCTTTGTCATTGGCGGCAAACAAAACAACTTCTTGATCAATAGTGGTGACCTTAATTTTTTGGGTTAGCAACTTGATCTTTTGCTTCGCAAGGGATGCCCCACTCTTCTTTTCTGCAAAGTAGTATGCAATGGCCAAACATAATGGTGATGTATACACGCTGAAATGTGAACCGCCTGCGAGGCTTAATACGCGTGCGCTATGTATAAAAAGTGGGTACTCCCTGTTAAAGACGGAGATTAATATGTTAGCATCCAAAAAAATGTTCATTTTCTGGAAATGTGGAATTCTGACTTAGCGGCTTTGCGCGTGCGCTTATTGGTTTTGTACTCAAGCTCTCCTTCTGCCAAATGTTGAACCCAATCGGCTACCGGCAGGTCTTCCAACTCCTGATACTTTGCGCTGGTTATTTTTTTATATAGAAGTTCAGTTAACCTAGAAAGGCTAATATTATTTGATTCAGCAAATCGCTTGGCTTTCCGGATAACCTCTTGATCAAAACGAAGTGTAATCTTGGTGTCCATCATTTTTTATTTTATACGTCACAAATATAATATATATACGTACAAAATAAAACTATCATATTCCTTTGAATAAATCAAAGCTTTCCAGATACTCTGGTACCACCACATTCCAACCCAATTCCTTTCGAATAGTATTGGCATACTCATCAATACCCGGGCTTTCACCGTGTATGGTAAACGTAACTTTTGGTTTGTCCTTAAAATTACCCAGCCATCGAAATAACTCACCCTTATCGGCATGGCCGCTCATGGAGCTGATGTATTCAAGCTTACAATTAACCGGAACCTGTTCGCCAAAAATTTTAATGGTCTTCTCACCATCCAATAATCGTCTTCCCCGGGTTCCCTCCGCCTGAAAGCCGGCTATCAGTACAGTGTCTTCTTTTCTGCGCAACCGGTGATACAAGTGATGCAGTATACGTCCACCGGTAAGCATGCCACTGGAAGAAATGATGATGGCGTTCTTCTTAATTTCATTCAACGATTTCGAGTGTTCATTGGACCGGACAAACACCACCATGTTGGTTTCCGCTTCGCGGGCAAATTCTTCCAGATTAAAACTTTCCTTCAAAAATTTTGGATGCTTGAAAAACAAATACGTAGATGAAATCGCCATCGGGCTGTCGATGTACACGGGCACATCCGGAATTTTATCTTCCTTCATCAACTGCCGCATGTAATATAAAATACCTTGCGTTCGGCCTACGGCAAAGGCAGGGATCAACAATACTCCCCCCCGATGAATTGTTTCATTTACGATGCGCACAAAATCATCGGTAGGATCATCGTAGGTATTTTCCTTATTGCCGTACGTTGACTCCACAAAAAGCACATCCGCTTGCTCAATAGCCGTTGGCGGGTGGAGCATGGCGCTGGTATACCGGCCGATGTCACCGGAAAATACAAGCTTTTTTTTCTGCGAATCCCCGGAAATAAAAACTTCGGTTATGGCAGAGCCCAGCAAGTGTCCCGCATCGTGATACATAATTTCTATCGTGTCGTGAATCCAGATGTGCTCATTGTAACCATACGATTTCAGTAGCGGAAAAACTCTTTTCACATCTTCTTCTGTATACAAGGGTTTAGGATGCTCGTGTTTTGAATACCCCTTCTTCTCGGCAAACAACGCTTCTTCTTCCTGCAGTTTGGCTGAATCAAGAAGTAAAATTTCCATCAAATCGGCTGTGGGGTGTGTGCAATAAATGGGGCCGCTAAAACCTTCTTTTACGAGCTTTGGTAAATAGCCGATATGATCAATGTGTGCATGGCTGATCACTACGCATTGTATGGTGGACGGATCAACCGGAAATTCATCCCAGTTACGCAGACGCAAGTCTTTTAGCCCTTGAAACAAACCGCAATCAAAAAGAAAACGGAAGTCACCCGCATCCACCAGGTAGCGCGAGCCGGTTACACTTCCTGCTGCTCCCAAAAATTTTACACGAACATCCATAGATTAGCGCGAAACCGAAAAGTCGGTAAAGTTCATGAATGTTGCTAACGATTCTACTTCAACCGCCTCTACCCGTGCGCGGGGAGGTCCGATTTTACACCAGGCAATCAGTTCATTTATTTTTTCTACATCACCTTCGGCCTCTATATAAACACTGCCGTCCGGTTCGTTGCGAACAAAACCTTTAACCCCTATTTGTTGGGCAGCCGAAACAGTGGAAGCTCTGAAGAACACACCCTGAACCTTTCCCCTTACGTAGATGGATACGCGCTTCATGAAGATGGCCTTACATAATATAATCTGTACTGAGAAACACAGATTCGCGA
Organism: Flammeovirgaceae bacterium UBA5585; assembly: GCA_002425185.1. GTDB lineage: Bacteria > Bacteroidota > Bacteroidia > Cytophagales > Cyclobacteriaceae > UBA2336. The sequence goes on from DILT01000019.1 coordinate 361,456, forward strand.
TTGCGGATAATGGTGCTGATAATTTGCTTGTTGCCATCAGTAGCCTTTGTAGCCACCAACGTACGAATGGAAAACACACGCAAGGCATCGGCTACCGACAATGTCCCTTCGGCTGAATCCTTTCTGCCGTTGAATGGAAAGGTGTCGGGTCCACGTTGGCATTGTGTGTTTACGTTGATACGGCCCACCTGATTGGTGAACATATCAATGTAAGAGGCAATCTTTTTGCTGTCGCTACCAAAAATGCTAACCTGCTGACCAAAGTTTGAATTCACCACATACCGGATAGCTTCTTCATCCTTCTCAAAAGGAACAACAGGAATTATGGGACCAAATTGTTCTTCATGGTAGATTTTCATCTTTTCGTTTACCGGATAGAGTACAGCGGGATAAAAAAATGAGTTTAAAATTTCACCGCCCTGCTCGTTCATAACTTTGGCTCCGTGCCTTTTGGCATCCTCCATCAATCCACGCAAGTAATCAGTTTTGCCGGGCTCAGGTAAAGGTGTGAGTTGAATACCATTTTCCCACGGCATGCCCGGCTTAAGTTTGGCCACTTCGGCAGTAAACCGATTTATAAAATCATCTACAATACTTTTGTGAACGAATAGAATTTTCAAGGCGGTACACCGCTGCCCGTTAAAAGAGAGTGATCCTGCCACACATTCTGTTATGGTGCTGGCTAAATCAGCATCGGGCAAAACAATGGCCGGGTTTTTTGCATCTAATCCCAAAATTGATTTTAACCGGTGCGGCTTGGGATGAAGTCGTTTCAAATCATTTGCACCTTTATTGGTTCCGATAAAAGCAAACACATCAACTTTACCGGTTTCCATTAAAGCTCCAACGGTATCGCGGCCCTTCCCGTAAATAATATTGACAACACCCGGAGGAAAACTTTCCTGGAACGCTTTTAACAAAGGACGAATCAACAACACGCCATACTTAGCCGGTTTAAACACCACTGTGTTACCCATGATCAATGCCGGTATTAAGGTGCTGAAGGTTTCATTCAAAGGGTAATTAAATGGACCCATGCATAGCGCTACACCCAATGGCACGCGTCTGATCTGTGCCATAAAGCCTTGCTCTTCTACCAACTTGGCCGAGTTACGATCAAGCTCCTTTAATGCCTTAATGGTATCAACAATGTAATCGCAGGTGCGGTCAAATTCCTTTTCTGAATCTTTAAGGGTTTTACCAATCTCCCACATAAGCAACTTCACCACCTCATCACGTTGCTCACGCATAAGGGAAAGAAACTTTTCAATGTGTGCAATGCGATCTGCTACTGATAACGTGGGCCAAAGACCATGACCCAGATTATAGGCTTCAACCGCAGCATCAAGCGCTTGCAAGGCTTCAATGGAGGTAAGCAAAGGTGTTGCCCCTATTACCTTTTGCTTGTAGCTGTCATTATCCTTTACGTATACGGGGCTCTGAACTTTATTTAGCACACCAGGCCAGTGCCTGAGTTCTCCGTTAATCAGGTATTCGCGTTGTTCAACATAGGAAACATCAAATTTCTCCGGGATAGAGGAAGCCTCCGGGAAAACATTATCAAACAAATTATTCATAGTTCTTTCTTAAGGGGTATTTACAATGGCTACTCCGGATGAAGTACCAAGCCGATCGGCTCCTGCATTAATCATTTCTATTGCCTGTTCTTTTGTCTTGATTCCACCGGAGGCTTTAATGCCCACTTCCGGAGAAAGAACACTTCGCATTAAACGAATATGTTCAACCTTGGCACCTGCGGGCGCAAAGCCTGTGGAAGTTTTCACAATGTCTACTCCCGAATCAGCACAAAGTTTACACGCCTGGATAATTTCATCTCCTGAAAGATACGCGGTTTCAATGATAATCTTAACAAGCTTTTGATGATCGTGACATAACTTGCTGCACTTGGCCAGTTCTATTTTAGTCCAGGGAATACCGGTTTTGAATGATGTTACATTCCACACCACATCTACTTCGTCTGCACCGTTATCGATTGCACGCTTTATTTCATCAAGTTTTGTTTCGGTCATGTTATAGCCCAATGGAAATCCGGCCACGGTAACAAGGGTAATTTTATTTTTTCCGATTTCGCGTTGGGCTCGTTTTACCCAAAAAGGTGGAACACAAATACCAAAAAATTTATACTGAACGGCCTCCTCTACCAGCTTATCAATATCCCTGATGGTAAGCGTTGGTGACAGGTTGGTGTGTTCGATGTAATCAGCAAGGTTCATTGCTGAAATTTACGCACGAAATTGATATTATTCAGTGTTCCTCTGAAGTCAGAATTAACTTGGTCTGTGAGGACACAGACCAAGAAGTTAAGACAAAAATGGTTTCGACAGGCTCAACCTGAAAAGGGCTTCTAATGGCGAATGCCACACTCTTTGCAGTATTTCATTTTCTCAACCGGGCGTCTCTTTGGTGGGCGCTTATGACCAAAATAGGTTGGATCAGAGTATTGGGGTTTCGATAATTCCTTTTCGGATTTGCGGTGCGCTTTCGCTACTTGATCCATGCGATCATAGAAGCGGTCGCGTGCATCGTAAGTAACTTTGTCGGAAGATTTTTTCTTTTGCGGTTCGTAGGTTCGCTTGGGATAATACGGTTCTACTGAACTTGGTTGGGCAGAAGGCGCTGCGGCATTCTTCTTCTTTTTTGAAGATTGGGCAAACCCCGGTAAAAGGCCTGCAACAATGAATACTAAAATCAACATCCTGCTCATAGCACAAAGATATTAACTGAAAGAACGTGTGAAAATTGTTCTATACTCCAGACTTCCGCTTAACGGTCAGGATTGCCAGTTGAATTGCAGGTTAGCCTGCTTTGGGTTGTATCATGGTTTGCTGTCTGCGGAATACCCATGGAGGCGTTGGTGATTCGGCCTTCCATAGGCCTGTACCTTGCTCGCGGGCCTTTTGTTCAAGTTTTTTGAATTCTTCCGTAGCCTCTTTCTCCACTACCCATGCAAAACCGTTGGAGAGGAGTGCTTTCCGAAGGTCGGTTCCCTTATTGATGTAAACAACACCAACATAATTTCCCCAACGATCCTTACCCTGCAATTGAACCTGGATGGCCTTATCGTTAATAAACTTCTCCAAAAATTCCTTTGCCGCCTCACCGAATTCCTGTTCCAACTCCGGGCTATCAATACCGGCTAAAACAACTTTGTATGTTTCGTTATCTTCTGAAACAATTTCAAGGGTGTTACCATCTACAACTGAAACAACTTTGCCCTTAACGGTATTGGCTACTGCATTCCAGCCTATTAGAAGCATCATAACAATTGCGCCAAAGATTTTCATATTCCCTCCTCTTTTAAAATCACTTGCAAAGTACACGTGGGGAATTCACGCTGCGGTGAAGTGTTGTTCATCAACAGGCGCGTGTAAGATTTTTATCAAAAAGGATGACTGCAAGAATGATTCCAAAACAGAGAAAAAGGCAATACCCTGATGTAACCGTCTTTATGGATCATTTCATTCCAAAAAAGAGAATAGAATTCCAACTTAGGTGTTAAGCCGGAGCGTTATGGGCTATTTCTTTTTACAATATTGGTCAACCTGAAAACGCGCTTTCGCATCACCAAACTCAACCGCTTTACGCCAATCGAAGCAGGCTTTGTCGGTTTCCTTTAGCTGATAGTAAAAGTTACCGCGCAGCTTGTAGTACGAGGCGTTTTTAGGTTCAACGCGAATAGCATCATCCAGATCGGAAATGCCGGCACCAATATCATCCATTTCAGCTTTGCAGTTGGCGCGGTTGTAGTAAGCCAGGCCATCCTCAGGATTGATGGAAAGCACACGGTTATAGTCGAGTACGGCACCCTCAAAGTCTTTCAGGTCCTCTTTAATCATGGCACGATTGAAATAGGCGTTGGTGTTATTCTTATCGATGGCAATAACGTTGCTCAGTTCGGCAATAGCTGCCTTTCCATCGCCCATACCCAGATAAGCTTTTGCCTTATCCAGCAACAACTGAATAGAGTTATCTCCGGCTTTTTGAGCAGCGTCAAAATCTTTAATAGCTGCTGCATAATCTTCCTTTTCCAACAAAACGCGGCCCCTCTTGTAGTAAACCTCTTTATCGTTGTACCCGGCCGCAATAAGTTTATCAAAATACTCCAGCGCCACTATATAGTTCTTAGCGTTAAAGTACGAGTCGGCCAAAAGTTTGTATAAATCAGGATCGGGTTTCTCCATCAGTTTTTCAGCCGCCCGTAAATCTTTCGATGCCTCTGCAAACTTATTCATCTTAAAATAAGCCAGTCCCCTGTTTTGATATGCCTTTGTAAACTCTTTGTTGATAACCAGGGCAGCCGAAAAATCGCTGATGGCTTCCGTATAACTTTCCTGTTCAAGAAAAGCTTTGCCTCTATTATTGAACAATATCGGATCCTTCATGCCTAGCCCAATGGCTTGTGTGTAATCCTGTATCGCTCCACTCCAGTTAGCTGAACGGAACTGTGCATCACCGCGGTGAAAGTAAGCTAGGGCCAGTTTCGGATCTTTTGCAATGGCAGTTGAAAAGTCTTCAATGGCTCCATTAAAATTTTTTGCTTCGTATTTGCAGTAGCCACGCATGTCAAAGAGTACAGCATCTGATTCGCCTTGCTGAATAGCTTTTTCCAGGTCAGGTAAGGCTCCGGTAAAATCATTAGACAAAAATTTTGCTTTGCCTCGTTTGGCGTAAACATCTGCAGTTTTTTCTCCGCCATCAATTGCTATGGTCAGATCGGTTACTGCCTTTTCGTATGCCTTCATTTCCAGAAATGAACTACCCCGGGCGCTTAAGACTTTGATATCCTTATTTCCACCGTCAATGGCTTTAGTTAAATCATTAACCGAGCCCGGATAATCTTTCATATTAAACCGGGATAACCCCAGTAAGGCATAATCATCAGCATCCGCCTGGTTACGGGCAACTACCACGGCAATGTCTGTTATAACACCGGTATACTCGCTTAACTGATACCTGGCCTTTGCCCTGTTTTTGTAAGCCAGTATGTAATCCTGTTTAATACTGAGTGCACGCGTAAAATCTTCAATGGCTTCCTTTGCCTCTCCTTTATTCAGTTTGGCTTTACCACGATTATTAAAAATCACCTCATCGCCAGCGCCAAGTGTCACCGCCTTATCATAGGATTCAATAGCACCATCAAAATTATTTTGTTTAAACCTGGCGTTACCCAGTTGGTAGTAAACGTCCTTGTTTTTACTTCCCATGGCAGCAGCTTTATCCAGGGCCGGAACAGCTTCTTTATCTTTTTGAAGATTCAAATAAGAAATACCCAGTGCTTCGTAGGTAGCCAAATCAGCATTGCCTTTCTTAACTACATTTTCAAGATCAACCACGGCTGCCGCATAATCTTTTTGCTGAAAGGAGGACTTGCCTCTTTTTTCATAAATACCAGCTTCCTTCTCACCACCCACTTCTGCTGCCGTTAGTGCTTCAAAGGCTCCCTTGAAATCATTATTGTCAAAGCGCAAGTAGCCGGTAAACAACAATACTTTTGAATCTTTTATACCACCTTTTATAGCCGCCTCCAGATTAATGCGTGCAGCATCTTTCATACCCAAGTTATACTTGGCAATGCCCAGTCTGCGCTGCAGTTCGGGTGAATCACCTTCTGTTGTTTTTGTCTTCTCTAAATCCTCGACTGCTCCGGTATAATCCTGTACGTCAAAACGGGACATGCCTCGGTTAAACATGGCCTTCGTGTAGGTTGGGTTCAATTGCAACGCACGATCAAAATCAGGAAGTGCACCTTTATTATCGCCTGTGCTACTTTTTGCCTTACCCCTGTTATTAAAAACTACCGCATCTTTATCAGAAATTTTTATTGCCTGATCGTAATGTTTAATGGCTCCGGCAAAGTCATTCTTCATAAACCGGATGTCTCCAAGATTTTTAAATACTTCAAACTCGTTAGCTCCCAATGAAACCGCTTTCTCATAATCTTTCGCAGCATTATCATAATCTTTTTGAACATACAGGCTGTGCCCTCGTGTTATGAATATCTCTTTGGAATTTTCACCAAGTCCAATCGCACGGCTTAGCGACTCAACAGCACCGGAATAATCTTTTGCCGCATACTGGCAATTTCCCAGTTGGGTAAAAATTTCCTTACTGCTGGCGCCCATGGAGGTAGCTGCAGACAACGCTTGCGATGCACCTTTACAATCATCCTGTTTACCAAGACTCAAGCCGAGCATACTGAAAACATCCTTATCCTTTACACCACGCTGAACTACTTTTGCCAGTGCATCGGCAGCGCCTTTGTAATCCTGGGCTGAATATTTTGCGGTTCCTATCTTTTGAAAAATCTCAACATCCGACCGGCCCGTTGAGATAACCCTTTCGAGGTCATCAACAGCACCTTTCCAGTCTTTTAGTGCATAGCGCATAGTGCCACGAAACTCAAATAATTCTGCCGTGGCAATTCCGGCTTTTGAGGCCTGATCAAAATCGGTTTTTGCTTTCTCGTAATCCCTCAACTGAACATAGGCAACTCCTCGCTTGAGGTATGCTTCTGGGTTTGTAAACCCGGCATTGATGAGTTGTGATAATTGCCCGGAGGCATCACGGTAAGCACCATCGTTCAATTTGGCCAGCGCGGCAGCATACTGCACCTGAAAAAGTGAATCTGATTTCTGAGCGTATGCATACCCGAACACTAAACAACAGCATGCAAAAACAAGACTTCTCATAGTGTGAATGTTCATGAGAACAAAAGTATTAAATCAATGAAGGGGAAATAGTTAAAAAAGGGCAAAAAACTAACTTAAAGGAAAAGAGCAGGATTAATCGATGAAAAGAGAAATGACCAAATACACAGCAATGAGCAACAGGATACCCATTACCATGTAGCCAAACACGCGAGCACGCGAAAAGTACGAATGAAGAGGCAATTGCTTTTTCATGATTTTAGAGCCTAACGGCTAATGCTGGTGAAAACCCAAAACAGAAAATAAGTAACCGCAGAAATGGCCATTAGGTAAGCAAACGCCTTTGCCCTGAAGAAATAAAAACCAATCGGAACAACCTTTTTCATAGATTATAACACCTAATATATTAAAGTATAACTTTAAATACAAGTAATTGTTCTGCCAACACACAAATTGATCGGCCAATTGCCTTAAAGACGCCAAAAAACGTAATTAGGCTACTTGATTAAACATAAAAAAGGGTGCCGTAAAAGTACAGCACCCCTTAACCTTAAGGCGTATAATCTTTCTTACAGGTGAATTACTTCACCGTATGCTGCGGCCGCAGCCTCCATTACCGCTTCGCTCATGGTAGGGTGTGGGTGAACCGATTTAATAATTTCATGGCCGGTTGTTTCCAGCTTTCGGGCAACCACAACCTCGGCAATCATTTCGGTTACATTGGCGCCAATGAAATGTGCTCCCAACCATTCACCGTATTTCGCATCAAAAATTACTTTCACAAAACCATCGGGAGCACCGGCAGCTTTTGCTTTGCCTGAAGCCGTAAACGGAAACTTGCCTACTTTAATTTCATAGCCTGCTTTCTTTGCAGCTTCTTCCGTGTACCCAACCGAGGCAATTTCCGGTGAGCAATACGTACAACCGGGCAGGTTACCGTAGTTCAATGGCTCTGGATTATGTCCCGCAATTTTTTCAACACAGATGATTCCTTCAGCGGAGGCAACGTGCGCCAATGCAGGGCCTTTAACAACATCGCCAATGGCATACACACCGTTTACGTTGGTTTTATAAAAATCGTCAGTCAGTATTTTGCCCTTATCGGTTTTAACACCCACATCCTCCAGGCCAATACCTTCCAGGTTTGTACTAACACCAACCGCAGATAGAACTACATCGGCTTCAATCTTAATTTCACCGGAAGGAGTTTTTACTGTAGCCACACAACCCTTTCCTTTTGTATCAACAGCTGTTACTTCTGAACTGGTGTGAATCGTCATGCCAGCCTTCTTGAAAGATTTCTCCAGTGCTTTTGAAATTTCTTCATCTTCCACCGGAACAATACGCGGCATGAATTCAACGATAGTAACTTCTGTTCCGATTGAATTATAGAAATAGGCAAACTCAACACCAATTGCGCCAGAACCTACTACCAACATCTTTTTAGGCTGGCTTTCCAAGACCATCGCTTCACGATAACCAAGTATTTTTTTGCCATCAATTTTCAACGCTGGCAACTCACGTGAACGACCACCGGTGGCTACGATAATATGCTTTGCTTCATAATCTGCCTTCTTACCATCAGCCGCAGTTACCTCTACTTTACCACCCTTCTTCAATTTGCCGTGACCAGCAATATGGTCGATTTTATTTTTCTTGAATAAAAACTGGATACCCTTACTCATTCCGGCAGCAACATCACGGCTTCTTTTTACCATGCCTGGCAAATCAGCCTTTGCATCTTTCACCTCAATGCCATAGTCCTTAGCATGTTTGATGTACTCAAAAACATTGGCGCTCTTCAGTAAGGCCTTGGTTGGGATACATCCCCAATTGAGGCACACACCACCGAGCTCGGCTTTCTCAACAACACCCACCTTCATACCCAATTGAGAGGCGCGGATCGCTGCCACATAACCACCCGGACCAGAACCAATAACAATGAGATCGTATTTAGACATATTCGAATCAGGTTAATATTTAAGTGGCCAAAGATAAGACCAGTCGTGGCTCTTTCAAATAAAAAGGGTTTTGCGGAGACTCATAAGACTATATAAAAATCCATGAATTTTGACGGAATTGGCTAATTTTGACCACCAAACCAGATTATCAATGAAATTACTCCAGGGAAAAACAGCACTCGTAACCGGGGCATCAAAAGGAATCGGAAGATCCATTGCGCTTAAGTTTGCCGAACAGGGCGCCAATGTTGCTTTTACGTATTTGTCAAGTGTTGAACAGGGCCAGGCCCTTGAAGCTGAACTCGCCTCCAAAGGGGTGAAGGCAAAAGGTTATCGTTCCGATGCCTCTGATTTTGCACAAGCCGACAAACTCATCAATGATATAGTTGCCGACTTCGGTTCGCTTGATGTGTTGGTGAACAATGCCGGTATTACCATGGATAACTTGTTGCTTCGATTGACCGAAGAAGCCTGGGATAAAGTCATTAATGTTAACCTGAAGTCGTGCTTCAATACGGTGAAGGCTGCTACCAAACCGATGATGAAACAAAAGAGTGGCTCCATCATTAACATGACATCGGTTGTGGGATTAAAAGGAAATGCAGGGCAATCAAATTATGCCGCTTCGAAAGCCGGTATTTTAGGCTTTACAAAATCCGTAGCGCTTGAATTAGGTTCTCGTGGCATCCGCTCCAACGCTATTGCTCCCGGATTTATTGAAACTGAAATGACCGGCAAACTGGATGAAAAAACGGTTCAAAGCTGGCGCGATGCTATCCCCTTAAAACGTGGTGGCAAACCTGAAGATGTTGCTGATGCGTGTGTGTTTCTGGCAAGTGATATGGCTGCCTACATTACCGGCCAGGTATTGCAGGTGGATGGTGGTATGTTAACCTGATGGCATGACTGAAGTACAAAACCTGGGTAAACTTGTACAACGTGTTTATAATGGCAAAGCATGGCACGGCCCATGTGTTATAGATGTTTTAAAAGACATCGATAACACCATTGCCAGAAAAAAAATTGGTGACAGCCATAGCATTGTTCAGCTCGTTTTGCACATGGTTTCGTGGCGCACGTTTGTTACCAGGCGGCTGTTGGGCGATACAACTTTCGAGCTATCCGATGAGGATAATTTCCCTGCTGCTACCGATTGGGCTACCGCGTTGGCAAAACTTGAAGCCAGTCAGGCAGAATTGTTAAAGGCTATTGAAACGATTACCTCCGATCAACTACGCGAACAAGTAGCCAGCCGAAAATACGATTTTTATGTGCTGCTGCACGGAATTATCCATCATGACATCTATCACATCGGACAAATACTACTCATCAAAAAGTATGTTCACTAACATTCGTTAGACTGATTTTTAAAAAAAATACCGTCTTGCGTTTGCAAGAAATCAAACGAACACCTACGTTTGATTCATCAAGCAGCAGGTGCTGCATCGTTCTTTATCATTTCACTTATCAAGAAAGGCAGAGGGAAATGGCCCTGTGAAGCCTTGACAACCTGTTCCGAGTAATCGGGATAAGGTGCCAACTCCAACCTCGGGAAACTGAGGAAAGATAAGTCAGAGTTTAGCTCCAAAATATTCTTCAAAAAATATCAAAAAGCTCTTCTGATTTATCGGAAGAGCTTTTTTTATGCTCACGCATAAGCGCTTTTTCCGATAGCCTTCTGGTACGTGATTTTAAAAATTGTAAAACCAAAAAAATCATTTGCTATGGGCACAACAACAAACCTCATTCACTCCGTTCCGGTTGACGAATTAACCGGCTCCATCTCCGTTCCTATCTATCAAACCGCCACCTACGTGCAGGAAGCACCCGGTGTAAACAAAGGGTTTGATTATGGTCGTTCCAACAATCCAACACGCCTGGCACTGGAAAAAATTATTGCACAACTCGAAGGCGGACATTCCGGATTTGCATTTGCCACCGGCCTGGCCGCGATCGATGCCGTTGTAAAACTTCTGTCGACCGGTGATGAAATTGTTGCTGTTGATGATCTGTACGGAGGAGCTTACAGGCTGTTTACACACGTCTACGAAAAGTTTGGGATCAAAATTCATTATGTCGATACAACGGATGCAGATAACGTGGTGGATTACATCAATAAGAAAACAAAATTTGTGTGGCTGGAGTCCCCTACTAATCCTACCCTTAAAGTTTCTGACATTAAAAAAATTGCTGCTATTGCCCATGCCAACAATGCGTTGGTAGTAGTCGACAACACCTTTGCATCACCCATTGCACAACAACCCTTGGCACTGGGTGCCGACATTGTAGTTCACAGCGGAACAAAATACCTGGCCGGACATTCTGATCTGGTTGCCGGATTGGTAGTAGTAAAAGATGAAGCATTAGCCGAAAAAATAAAATTCATTCAAAATGCTTCCGGAGGAATACTTGGCCCGCAGGATTGCTGGTTAACCATTCGTGGCATTGAAACCATAACCCTGCGTGTGGAGCGTCAGTGTAAAACCGCATTGGCCGTTGCCGAATTTCTGACGCAGTGTGAAGATGTAGATAAAGTTTATTACCCGGGTTTGGCCCATCATAAAAACCACGAACTGGCTGCCCGTCAGCAAAATGGTTTGTTTGGTGGAGTTGTTTCATTTACCCTTAAAGACGACACAGAAGAGGCAGCAACTGCTGTTGTTACCACTACCCGCTACTTCAAATTGGCCGAGAGTTTGGGCGGAGTGAAAAGTCTGATCTGTCATCCTTCGCAGATGACGCATAAATCAGTTCCAAGGGAAAAGCGCTTGCAATCGGGCGTTGCCGATTCACTTATCCGACTTTCCTGTGGCATTGAGGATGCAGAAGATTTGATTGCTGATTTTAAACTAACGTTTGAAAAGCTGAAAATTAAAATCAAACAACCCGTATAAGATACCCTTGCTAACAAGTGTTCGAAAGGTTGAACAAAAAAAATTAATTCAAAACTTTTGGAAACCGAATGAATGAACACTACGTTTGTTTTATCAAGTCGAGGAAAGCATTTCGCTCAATCGATTTATAAAGAAGCGCTGAGAGAACAGGCTCGGTGAAGCGCTAGCAACCATTTCAAAATGAAAAAGGTGCTAATTCCTGCTCCCGGCAAGGAGCCGAGGAGAACTATAAACCGATTAATAAATGAAAACAATCATCAACACACTTTCAGAACTGAGCCTTCAAGGCTTGCGTGCTTTACTTGCCCCCTTCACATCTCTTTACTACAACCTGACAACCGACATGCAGCAGCCTTGTTGTATGTGTATCTGTTGTCCGTGTTGTTAAGCACCTTTTTTTCGTAGCCTAACAACATCACGATCAGCGCACTGACCGAACAGGTCATCGGTGTGTCTGCTTTGTTCCTTTTAGAAAATATCAATTGTCAACTTTTAAACAACTATCACTATGTCAAACTATCGTTTCGAAACACTTCAACTTCATGCCGGGCAGGAGGTTGATCCTACTACAGGTTCACGGGCTGTGCCCATTTATCAAACTACTTCGTATGCTTTCAAAAACTCAGAACACGGAGCAAATCTCTTTGCACTGAAAGAATTCGGAAACATCTACACACGCATTATGAACCCGACCACCGATGTGCTGGAAAAAAGAATTGCCGCATTGGAAGGTGGCGTAGCCGCTTTGGCCGTTGGCTCCGGGCAAGCCGCACAGTTTATTGCGCTTAACAACATTCTGCAGGCCGGAGATAACTTTATCACCACTTCATTTTTATATGGAGGTACCTACAACCAATTTAAAGTCGCGTTCAAACGGCTGGGTATTGATGCGCGCTTTGCAGAAGGTGATAAGACTGAAGCCTTTGAAAAACTGATCGACAAAAACACAAAAGCGATTTACCTGGAGTCAATCGGTAATCCGGGTTTTAACATCCCCGATTTTGAAGCCCTTGCTGCACTGGCCAAAAAATATGATCTGCCACTAATCGTGGATAATACCTTTGGTGCGGCCGGTTATTTATTCCGACCGCTTGAACACGGTGCCAACGTGGTGGTGGCTTCTGCTACCAAATGGATTGGCGGCCACGGCACCTCCATTGGCGGAGTGATTGTAGACGGTGGAAATTACAATTGGGGTAATGGCAAATTCCCGCAGTTTACTGAACCCTCCGAAGGCTACCATGGATTGAAATTCTGGGATGTTTTTGGCGAGGGAAATCCCCTTGGCTTACCCAATATTGCCTTTATTATACGGGCCCGTGTAGAAGGTCTGCGCGATTTTGGACCGGCACTGAGTCCGTTCAACTCCTTCCTTTTCCTGCAAGGACTTGAAACCCTGTCGCTTCGCGTACAACGTGCGGTTGACAACGCACTTAACCTGGCTGAATGGCTTGAGCAACATCCAAAAGTTGAAAGTGTAAACTACCCGGGACTGAAAAGCAGCACTTACCACAACCTGGCTAAAAAATACCTGACCAATGGATTTGGTGCGGTATTGTCGTTCACCATTAAAGGAACCAAAGACAACGCAACAAAATTTGTTGACAGTTTGAAATTGGTAAGCCATCTGGCAAATGTGGGCGATGCAAAAACGCTCATCATTCAGCCATCGGCAACCACGCATCAGCAACTCTCCGAAGAAGAACAACTTTCAACCGGGGTGTTGCCAACACTATTACGGATTTCTGTTGGGCTCGAACACATTGACGACATCAAGGCTGATCTTCAACAGGCTTTTGAACAAGTGTTTTCAAAGGAACTTGTCGAAAACTAAGCTCAACCGAATTAGCGCATGGAAATACAAAACCATACCTTTCATTACAATCAACCGTTTGAACTGGAGTCGGGAGAAAAACTTCCCGGCTTCCAGTTGCGGTATACTACCCTCGGAAAAATAAATTCCAATCGTTCCAATGTAGTGTGGGTTTGTCATGCCTTAACCGGAAGCGCTGATGTTACGCAATGGTGGAAAGAATTATTTGAAGAAGAAGGTGCCTTTGATCCGGAACACAACCTGATCGTATGTGCGAATACGTTGGGTGGTTGTTATGGGTCAACAGGCCCCTTATCGGTTAACCCCGAAACCGGAAAGCCCTGGTTTCACTCCTTTCCATTGCTCACAAACCGCGATGTTGTGAAAGCCTTCGACTTGTTACGCGAGCACCTGCAACTTACCAATATCCATACCATCATTGGCGGATCATTGGGCGGACAGCATGCCTTGGAGTGGGTTATCTACCGGCCAAATGTTTTTCAACAGGCTATACTGATAGCGTGCAATGCCGTTCACTCACCCTGGGGCATTGCATTTAATGAAGCTCAACGCATGGCCATAGAAGCGGATGCATCGTGGAAAAACAACGATGAGCGCGCAGGGCTGGAAGGTTTAAAGGCAGCACGGGCAATCGCCATACTTTCGTACCGACAGTATTCATCCTTCGCTAAAACTCAGGAGGAAAAAAATACTGAATTGATAGATGGTTTTCGTGCATCCACCTATCAGCGCTACCAAGGAGAAAAACTTTCCATGCGTTTCAATGCCTATACCTACTGGATACTTTCAAAAATGATGGACAGTCATAATGTGGGCAGGGGAAGAGGTTCTGTCGAACAAGCCCTGAAACAAATTGAATCAAGAACACTTGTTATCGGCATAGACAATGATCTTTTGTTTCCGGTATCAGAACAAGCGTTCATACAACGGCACATACGCTCAGCCGAGTTAAAGATCATTTCATCAACACACGGACATGATGGATTCCTGATTGAATCCGATCAGTTAAAAAAAGGCATAAATCAATTTTTTAAAAAGTCACTAAGTACTATTTCAACATGAGAAAGAATTTAACATTAGGCCTGTTCGGTTTCGGATGTGTAGGACAGGGGTTATACCATGTGTTAAACGAGACACACGGAATTAAAGCAACCATCAAAAAGATTTGCATTAAAAATCCGGAGAAATCACGTTTACTTCCGCAAGAATATTTTACGCTCGCCAAAGAAGATATTCTTAACGACCCGGAAATTGATGTAGTGGTGGAACTTATTGATGATGCCAACGCAGCCTATCAAATTGTAAGGCAGGCCCTGCAAAACGGTAAACATGTGGTTACGGCCAACAAAAAAATGCTGGCCGAAAACCTGGAAGAGATTTTTCAACTCCAGCAGCAGTTTGATCGCTCAGTGCTTTATGAGGGTGCCGTTTGCGGAAGTATTCCCATCCTTCGCAACCTGGAAGAATATTATGACAATGATCTGATCTCAGGCATAGAGGGGATTTTCAATGGGTCGACCAACTACATCCTTACCAAAGTTTTTGAAGAGCGAAAAAATTATACTGATGCCTTACGACAAGCACAGGAACTTGGCTTTGCCGAAAGTGATCCGAGCCTGGATGTAAAGGGATTCGATCCTAAATTCAAACTGGCCATTGCCATCACGCATGCCTTTGGTGTGTTCGTTAAACCTGAAAACATCCTGAATATTGGTATTAACACTATCAGCGATCTGGATTTAAAATTTGCACGGGAAAAAGGATATGGAATCAAACTGATTGCCCGAGCCGTAAAAACAGACAATCAGGTATTCGGACTGGTGGCCCCTCAATTTATCGATGCCCATCATCCGCTAGCTTCTGTGCGTAATGAGTTTAATGCAGTAACTGTGCAAGGGGCGTTTTCTGAAAAGCAACTTTTTATTGGTAAAGGTGCCGGCAGCTACCCAACCGGATCAGCAGTACTCTCAGACATTTCAGCGTTGACGTACGACTACCGGTATGAGTACAAAAAGCTGCATCAGGCAGAGGACATTCAATATTCCACCCGTGCTTCCATTGAGTCTTTTGTGCGGTTTCCTCACGGAACCAAAATTTCCATTCAAGACTTTGAGGAATTCCAGTCGGGCTATGCGGCAAACGGCCAGCACTATATGCTGGGAAGGGTGAGCCTTGAAAAGCTAGCGGAGTGGTCGCGGTGGGAAAATGTTGGTATTATATTATCCCCGGAGGCTTTATTTGTAAATAAACCTGTGAAGAGTGAAATGTTAGAATACACAGCTGCTTGAAATGAAAATTGAGTGCTGTTATATTAAGTTGACATCAAAACCGTTAATAAATGAATGAAAGTAATCACCTATCTGTTTGTAATTGCCTTGTGTCATCAGCTCGTTGCCCGACAACAAACTCCGGATATTGATTGGCAGAACCCGAAAGACACATTGATTATCAATCGGGCAATTTCGCTTTTTGATGCAAACAATTTTAGTGAGACTCTTAAGGAACTGAAAAAACTACCATCAAAATATTACTCGCTGCAACCCGGAATACAAAGGCTTAATGGATTATCTCATTATTACTTAAAAAACTATTCGGAGGCCATCAATTCATTTAACCTTGCGCTCAGATATGCACCGGAAGCCATCGAAATTTATTATGATAGAGCATTCGCATGGATGAATTGGGGGAGGTACAAAGAAGCAGCTTCAGACTTTGAAGTTTATACAGTTCACTTCCCAGATAGTAAAGATGTTATTGTGAATATTGCATATTGTATGGCAAATATCACTAACGATGCTAATGCAATAAAGTTCTTGGAAAAATATGAGGATAAGGATACGTTGATTTACAATGCATTGGCGTTTTACTATGTTGACCAGGAAAACTATGCAAAAGCTATTGAGCAATGGACAAAGGCCCTGAAATTAAATCCAAAATATGCAGCCGGCTTAGAACATCTTACGGTCACTTATATTGATCTTTACGATTTTGAAAAAGCACTTGAATTAATAAACAGGCTAATTGAACTTAAACCAAAGTACGGAAGGGCGCATTACATTAGGGGAGTAATTTTTGATGAGATCGGTTTTAGCGAAAAAGCGGAAGAATCCTATACTGTAGCTCGTAAACTTGGATACGAATGGGATGACTTTTGATCAACCCATAAAAATGTAACTTTCAAATGAAATTGATTAATAAAAAAATTATCGCGAGAGAGTTTTTATTAATTGTTAGCTCAGTTGCTGGCGCTGCAATTTTTCTTTCGGTCCTTTTAATAAGAAATGAAATGTTCCTTCAAAAACGTAATAAAATCAAAAATGAAATTGAAAATACAAAATATGAAATTGAAAATATTCAATTGCTATCATCAGCAACAAAAAGAAAAATTGAATCAAGTCAACTTAATGATCCTTTAGGTATTCTCACACCTGCAAAAACAGATGAAAAGCCCATTAATGAAGACAGTATTTACTGGGCGAATTTTCAACGCTCGAACAATCTTCATAACACTTTACATAATCTGGAAGCACAGCTAAAAACAAATTCTACCAAGAGATTGACCATGGATGAGATCAGGCAATTCACCTTAGTAGCATTTCTGTGCATGCTAATTATCGTGTACCCAATCCGCTTAACAATTTGGTCAATTAAGATATTGAGATTGAAGGAGAAAAATTAATTTGATATTCTTGATAAAAGTAATTGATTTTATAAAAAGCAACTTTAGGGCAATTGACAAGCCACACTCACCTTATCTATTACTTGCAGCATTGCAAGGAATTATTATTTATTCTTTTTCAATTGGGATACTATTAGGAATGATATTTACTTTAATAAGATTAAAACGCTCTTACCCTATGCCTATCTTGATTTTAGGCATCCCACTTTTCGTGGTTCTTGTAGGGATTTTGACTATAGTATTTGTACTGACGGTAAATAATTTCTTTTACTATATACTTACCCCGTTTTATAAAAAATTTCTTTCACTTATATCAAAAAAATTGAATGACTTCAATAAATAGTCAGATATAACAAAACATCAATCATCCCTTAACTTAATTTCAATTATTCAAAACGTAAACCTCTTCGAAAATCCTCAATTTTTTTTCTTGCATCAATCCTATCGCCATAAAGGTAGTCACCATCAACATCTGGAACCAGATCAATCATTCTGCTACCATACTTAACCTTAAAAATTTTTCCCAACTCAATAAACCTCTCAAAATATTCATAGGCCAATACTTCTTTCCAAATTAATTTACCTTTATGTGTGATCTCAATAAATTTTTCATCACCCCTCTGGGTTTCCCTTAAAATGAAAGCCATAAAACTATCATTCAAATCGGGCAAATGGCTGATGTCTGTCAGCAAGGAAGCTCGCCATTTTTCCCTATAGGCCATTACAACTGATGCGGCTCGTTTATCTGCCTCAGAACCATGGGCAAATGTTTCAGCAATAGAGGGGAATAAAATTAGACCTGGAATTCGTTCATGACACTTTGGGCAATGGATCTCAAATCCATTATATCCTCCCCTTTCTTGCCTTTATTTTATCTTCAAAAATTTGATTTGAAGTAAATTTCTCTTGCAGCTTTTGGATAAAGTTCATCTGTTCTCTTTCAAGTTTCCAATTACTGGTATAGAGGCCATTAAAAGTAAGAGAAAATTCGTTTTTAATTTCATTTTGCAAAGCCTCTTTACTTAGGTAATGACCTTGAAGTCGCTTTAAAATCCTATTGATAAAATCTAATTTATTCCTTCTTTAATAATAAAAGGATGGCTAATGTCACTAACATCTATTGCAGTAATTAATTTGTTTTTAACAAATTCCAGATCTCCGAAATCAAAAATTCTATATGGAAGCACATCTTCGGAGACGGGCACACAGAATATAAAAGGGAAATCAGCCTCACCGGCTTTAAAATTAAGTCTTTGATTGTAACTCTTAAATCTTCCATTGAAACGAATTAAAAATGTATCAGTAACCAAAGTAGCCGGCCACCCTCTGGCCCAGTTCGCACCCAATGAAGTTCCGCCTCTTATAGCAGTACTTTTAAGCCGTTGATCCTCAAAAATCTTCACACAATGTTGGGCGATATAAGGCCCGTAACTCCAAACAACTACATAGTCAATATGTACCACATGGCCGCCAAAATGAAATTGAGTATGTAAGTGCCTTCTGTTATTTTCTCCTGCAGCAATGCAATCAACTTCCTCAAATATCAGTTCGTTTGGAAAATTACGTTCCTTCCAAAGTTTGCCCTGTGCACTAAAATACTTTGGCGATTCATTGTTCAAGGAAAGAACTGAGATATTGCTATCTCCATAAATTATTTCTTCTCTATAATTTTTGGAAATAATAAAAGTTGTAGCCTGCTCTAAATTGAATTCTGAGGGACATGTGAATTGCTTTATCATAAATATCAATTTTAGATTTGAAAATCCAGAAACTAAATCATGTATGAGGCTTAAGCGAAAACCGTTGATTAGCAGAAGCTCACATCATTTCGCCACCGTGGTGGTTTTACCCGGTTGGCATCCATTTAAGGATTCTGGATGATCTTCAAAAATAGCAATAAAAACGACTTATCTAATCGACTTTTTGCTAAGGGAATATTGGGAACATATTTGAAAAAACTGTGTTTTTATATACAGTTTAACGCCAGGGTACAATATATTTGTGACCCATAAAACCTGATTTTCAATGGTCATTGCAACGTCAATTCTAGCTTTTACATTCATTATTCTTCTATTGGTTGCCCTGTTGCTGTTTGCGCAGACAAAATTGGTGCAGTCGGGCCCGGTAAAACTCATTATTAATGGCGATGAGCAAAATCCGGTTACCGTTTCAGCCGGATCATCCTTATTGACCACCCTGGCCAACCAAAAGATATTTATCCCCTCTGCCTGTGGCGGTGGTGGAACCTGTGCTATGTGCAAGTGCGTGGTAGAAGATGGCGGTGGCGATGTTTTACCCACCGAACTCGGCCACTTGAGCCGTAAAGAAAAAGCTGACCATGTTCGCCTGAGCTGCCAGGTGAAAGTAAAACAGGATATGCGCATTCGCATTCCGGAAGAAATTTTTGGTATCAAGAAGTGGGAATGTGAAGTCGTCTCCAACTACAACGTGTCAACGTTCATTAAAGAATTTGTAGTGAAATTACCGGCAGGCGAAACCTTGAATTTCGAAGCCGGTGGATATATCCAAATTGACGTTCCTCCTGTACATGTGGATTTCAAAACCATGGACATTGCACCACATCCTGAACTGGGTCATAAACCCGATGTTTTTCAAAGCGATTGGGATAAGTTCAAGTTGTGGGATTTGAAAATGAAAAACGATGAGCCCATCTTCCGCGCGTACTCGATGGCTAACCACCCGGCTGAAGGAAATATTGTAATGCTGAACATTCGTATCGCCACGCCACCGTGGGATCGCGCCAATAATAAATGGATGGATGTTAACCCGGGTATTTGTTCATCGTATGTATTCTCCCGTAAGCCTGGTGATAAGGTAACCATTTCAGGTCCTTATGGAGAATTTCATATAAACCCTACCCAGCGCGAAATGATTTACATTGGTGGTGGTGCCGGTATGGCGCCCTTGCGGGCCCAGGTCTTCCACTTATTCCATACTGAAAAAACAAATCGTAAAGTATCATACTGGTATGGCGGCCGTTCCAAGAAAGAACTATTTTATGTTGAACACTTCCGCAAAATCGAAGAGCAGTTCCCGAACTTCCAGTTCAATATTGCTTTGTCCGAGCCACTTCCCGATGACAACTGGAAAGTGAAAAAAAGTCTGGATGATAAAGAAGCTGACGGGTACATTGGCTTTATTCATCAATCCTTATACGATAATTATCTTAAAAATCATCCTTCACCAGAGGATGTCGAATACTACCTGTGCGGACCTCCGTTGATGAACGCTGCCGTGTTAAAAATGCTGGATGACATGGGCATACCTAAAGAAAACATCCGCTTTGACGACTTTGGTGGGTAATTCAAAATTCTAATTTTCCATACAAAAAGCCCTTGGAACATTTCAAGGGCTTTTTGTTTAACTTCGCATGATGACAGTTGAGGAAATTAAGCACATTGTTGAACCCATCCTTAGCCGGAACCAGGTTAAGCGAGCTTCCTTATTCGGTTCACATGCTAAAAAAACCAATCACCCTAATAGTGATATAGACATACTGGTTGAGTTAGACGACTCCATGAGTTTATTGGATTTTGTTGGTATTAAACTCGAATTGGAAGATGCCCTCCAACGAAAAGTGGATTTAGTGGAATACGATGCTATTAAGCCAGCTTTACGAAAGTCCATCCTCAAAAGCGAAGTATCAATTTATGGGTGAGAAAAGAGAGATACGGCATTTTGTAGATGATATACATGATTCTATTGTGAAAATTCTTGAATACTCAGAAAACCTAAAGGAGGATGAATTTAAAGTCAATACCGAAAAACAGGATGCAATAATCAGGAGAATTGAAATAATAGGTGAAGCAGTAAAAAATATACCTGATGAAGTTAGATCAACTTTTCCTGATGTGCCCTGGAGAAAAATTGCGGGACTAAGAGATGTGGTGATACATCATTATTTTGGAGTGAAGCCCGATCGCATTTGGAAGATTATCCACCAGGATTTACCTCATCTCAAAACACAAATAGAACAAATCAAACTTCGATTTAAGAATTAACCTATGGATTTAACCATCTTCTTCTCCCCGCTTGACGAATCCATTTATTCAAACATTGCTTCTACCTCCTCCTTTTACAAAAGCATACGCGTCTTCAGCGACAAAATGCCCGACTACAAAGATGCCCACATTGCATTGCTGGGTGTAAAAGAAAACAGAGGAGCAGGTGATAACACGGGCACCGCCAAGGCAGCCGATGAGATAAGAAAAAAACTATACGCCCTAAAAAAGGGTAATGGCAAATACCGGATTGTTGACCTGGGCAATTTAAACCCGGGGCACGATTTACAGGAAACCTACACGCGCATCAGTGAGGTGTGCCGCATCCTGTTGGAGAACAACGTACTCCCTGTTATCCTGGGTGGTTCACACGATCTCGACTATGGTCAGTATTCAGCTTATGAAACCATGGAAAAACTCATCAGCTTATTAAATGTTGATGCGTTTCTTGACCTGGAAGACAGTCGCGATACCCCCGCGCATCGCCAGCATATTCATAAAATTTTATTACACGAGCCAAACTATCTGTTCAGTTATACACACCTGGCCTACCAAAGCTACCTGATTGATGCCTCTTCGGTGGCTGTGCTGGAAAAACTCTACTTCGAAGCATTCCGCATCGGGCAAATGCGCACCAACCTGCAGGAAATGGAGCCCGTTATCCGCAATGCCGATATGCTTTCGTTCGACATCACCGCCATCAAATCGGCTGATGCCCCCGGCAATGCCAACGCACAACCCTTCGGACTATCCGGGGAAGAAGCCTGCCAGATCTGCTGGTATGCGGGGCAAAACGAAAAATTAAGTTCAGTCGGTTTTTATGAATACAATCCCGACTTCGATGATGTACACAAGAAAACAGCCAGCGTAGTGGCTACCATGGTGTGGTATTTTATTGAGGGATACTATCACCGTAAAAAAGAACAGAACTTCCGTAGTAACGACTTTTTAAAATATGTGGTAGCCATGCCGGTGGAAAACGAAACCATTACCTTTTACAAAAGTAAACTCAGTGAACGTTGGTGGATGGAAGTACCCTACCCGGGCGGATTGGAACGCTATGCGCGCAACAGCATTGCCCCATGCAGCTATAACGATTACCAAGTTGCTACTAAGGGTGAAGTACCAGAGCGATACATCAGTATGGTGGCAAAGTTGGGTTAGTTTAGAACAGGTTAATCACTCATTCAAGATATAGCTTATCTACTTTGATCTGGTATACTACAATCAGACAACTTGATCCTATCTCAACACGTAATTACTTGATCTGGCTACGGCATACCCCAACGATCATGCTGCTTCAATTTTCACGGAAGTCATCGTTAAAGCACCCGCCACTGGCTTGTCGTTGAATAAACTCACTTTATCAGTCTTGTCCTTTAAGGCCATTGTATACAACAGCGGCAGGTAATGCTCTGGCGATGGTATGGCCAGACTATAAGCTTTGCCATGCGAGGAGTAATTAATGAGCGATTGATGATCATCATTTAAAATAAATTGCTTCATCTTATCACTTGCTTCCAGCGCCCAATCGTGAGCGTATACTTTATTTAGATTTTGCCACGAAACTAACCCCAGGTTATGCACCATGTTACCGCTGCCAATAATCAATACACCCTTCTCACGCAACGCTGCCAGTTCTTTAGCCAGCTCATAGTGATACTGTGGTGTCTGATAATAATCAAGGCTTACTTGTATAACCGGCACATCCGCATTCGGGTATAAATGCTTGATCACACTCCATGCCCCATGGTCCAGTCCCCATTTATCGTCCAGTTGTACTTCAGTTTTTTTAATAATCGACTTCGTTTCTTTCGCCAATTCCGGACTTCCCGGTGCAGGATATTGCACGTCAAACAAGGCTTTTGGAAAGCCACCAAAATCATGAATGGTCACTGGGTTTTCCATGGCAGTCACGAACGTTCCGCGTGTTTCCCAATGTGCCGATACACATAGTATTGCATTGGGTTTAGGTATATCCTTCGCTACGTTTCTGAATCCGGTTACAAATTCATTTTCTTCAATGGCATTCATCGGGCTGCCATGGCCCAGAAACAGCACGGGCATCTTGTCCGTGCTGCTCAGGGGTACTGTCATCTTGTTTAATTCTTTCAGTTTCATTGCTCCTCCGGTTAAGGGTAGTAAAGCCAGTGTTTGAAGAAATGTTTTTCGGTTCATCGCCAGAATAAAGGTAACCTAAGTTATTTCGCTAAACCAATCTGTTTCATAAACGACTGGTTATCCCAGAACAAATATTCTTCAGTCATCTTTCCATCTGGCCCCCAATGAGCAATGGTGGCCATGCTGAGTTTAAATTTCATTCCGGTAGGAGGAATGGTTTTTCCATTACCAATGGGCATAGGCTTTGAAAACGTTCCTTCCATTACACCGATTACGGCTGTCCAGTCGCCACTGCCGAATTTTACCGGGTGTTGCTCAATTTTTGTATCGGGTGCAAACACAAACATGGGTGTGAGCATGTCAATGTGCTGTGGGTATAACCCCTCGGTGACAAATCCGTCAGGATAGTATACTTTTATATTATCGGCATGGTTATGTTTGAACATATCCCATTTCTGATGGCTGTAGTATTCGTAATCAAGCGTATCGAATTTCAGCAGACGTTGCTCTGTTAGCGCTTTTTCATCTGTGAACTTTTTTAGTTCATTCTGCAAGGAGTCAACTTTTGCCTGAAGCTCCGATGAGTTGTTTGTACAACTTGTGAAGGTTGCGAGAATTGCAACAAAAACGATCGCTGCAACTGGGGTAAGTGATTTTGTTTTCATTTAAGTTGGTTTAATTGTTTTAAAATATTTTAAACTGCTAAGTATCCACCATCAACCGGATAGTAAGATGCTGTAATAAAGGATGCTTTGTCAGATGCCAGGAACAATGCCAATTCAGCTACTTCCTGTGCTTTTCCTAATCTGCCGATCGGGTGCTTTTGTTCAAGTAAAGATATACCTTCTTTCCCCATTGTTTCTTCATTGACCAAACCAGTATAAATAAAGCCAGGGCCAATGGCGTTCACTCTTATGTTTTTCTTGGCGTAATCAATGCCAGCCGTTTTTGTAAGTCCAACCACACCGTGTTTAGATGCTACATAGGCAACTGAGTTCTCGAATCCAGCCTGTCCTAAAATTGAAGCAATGTTAACCACACTGCCAGAGCCAGCTTTCACCATTTCAGGCAATTGGTAACGCAAGCCGTAGAATACTCCTGAAAGGTTTATGTCAATCACTTTCTGCCATCCATCTATAGGATATTCCCCCGTTGGCACAGATGGACCACCAATGCCAGCATTGTTTACAGCAATATTCAGTTTACCAAAAGCCTTCACTGTTTCTTTTACTAAGTTCTCGTGATCGACTGCCTTGCCCGTATCTGCTTTTACAAAGATAGCCTCACCTCCGGCCTTCTTTATTTCTTCTACAACGCGCTTTCCGCTTTGTTCTGAAATATCACTCACCACAACCTTTGCACCTTCTGAGGCGAAAAGTTTTGCGGTGGCTTCACCAATTCCAGAGCCTGCTCCGGTAATGATGGCTACTTTGTTCTCTAAGGTTTTCATTTTTTTATGTGTTAAAGATTATAGTTGAAATACGCTTCCTTTTGTGCGAACCGGATTTAAGTTTCGCTTTGCAATTATATTATCCAGTGAATACTTACCTGCTCCTGAAATCAACAGGAATGTGAAGCCAAGCAAATAAATCACCGCCATTTCTTTTGTTGAGAAAGGATCGGCTGCATGAATATAGAAGGCTGCAACAGCCATTGTAATAATAATGGGAATGGTCGCGAAACGCGTCCCTAATCCAACCAGAATCAGAATGGCACAGAATACTTCAGCAAAAACAGTAAGCGCAAGCGAAAGGGATTGACTCATTCCGAATACACTGGCAAACACTATGGGTTCGTCTGCAAAGAACTTCGCTAGTTTTGGCAATCCATGTGTAAGCATTAATAGCGCAATGCTAACGCGAATAAATAATAAAGCTGCATCGGTATTGCCAAGTTGCAGCGACTTGTTGAATAGTGTTTTCATTTTTTTGTGTTCTAATTTTATAAGACAAAGCTACTTCTTCGATTTACTGTGGGCATTGATTTGCAATAAGAAAGCAGTTGATGTAGATCAACTCTTGGATCATCTGATGTTGATTGATTCTTGCATCTTCAAAAGCCACATTGCCCCATTTTTAGTTGTGTGCTTTTCCAATTTACCTTTCGCTTTCAAGTCGTCCAATAATGCCTCGGTTTTATTTCTAGGTGTTCCTGACAATTCAGAATATTCTTTGGCCGTGAGTGTGGGATACTTGCTAAATAATGCTTCCCAACTCTTGTTGTATTCAATTTTTTTAGCAGATGAGGCCATTTTTAGAACAGCATTTTCAAATACTGAATAGGGTTTTGAACCGTAAACAAATTCTCTTTTGCCATTCTTGTCCATGAAAAACAGAGAAGGAAAACCTCTTACGCCAAGCTCTTTGCCCAGTTTTAAATCTTCGTTGAATAGCTCTTTTGCGCTGCTTTCATAGTCGGCTTTAAACTGCTTCAGATTCAAGCCCACATTTTTGGCTGCCGTTTCCAGGTGTTCCCACTTGGTAATGTTTTTCTTTTGTAGGAAAACCATTTCTCTAATCGCACGCAGAAATGAACTTGCTTTGTCGTTATCCTGTAATTGCGCTGCTTTGAAGGCAATGGATGGCGGATAAGAAGAATGCAATGGGTCTTCCAACCAAACATCTCCATCTATTGGCATATCATAATGCACACTCACTTCATCCCAGTGATGCGCTACATCGGAAGGTTTGTTGATACTGCCACTGTTGTAAGACCAGTCCGGCAACAAGCCACCCATACGATACTCGATTTCAACGGAATCACCATATTCCAATTTCAACTTTCGCAATTGCGGCTCTATTCCCCAACACGATGAACAAATTGGGTCAGTAAAATAAATGACTTTAATGGGTTTCTCTGCGGCTTGAATATTCTCATGACCAGTTGGGCCTACTTTATCTACAGGTATTCCACACATACCCGTTTCAATGTCGCATAAAAGCGGATTATTTTGTGCTTGCATTTTAATGTTTATTTAAAATAGCTATCTGGCAGTGTCACTACCAATGTGATGACACTGCCAGATAGTTTCTTATTCTATGAGTTACCGTAAATGTTAGATTCACCTCCATCAATGGCAATAGTTTGTCCGCTTACATAGGAAGCATCTTCGCTGAGTAAGAAGGCAACTAACTTCGCTACTTCGTGAGGAAGACCTAATCGCTTAGTCGGGTTTCGTTGTGCATACTCCGACTCTGCTTTTTTCGGATCAGCAGGATTAACTTGTTTGAATGCCTCAGCCACCATAGGCGTTAGAATAGCTCCTGGTGCAATGGCGTTCGTTGTTATGCCATCACGGCCATGCTCCAGGGCTGCATTGTTTGTCATACCACTTACAGCATGTTTGGTAGCAACATATGCGATCTGGTTTTGAACACCACGTATGCCACCTACGGAAGCTACGTTTACGATGCGGCCATACTTTTGTTTTTGCATTACAGGGATAACGTACCGCATTCCGTAATACACCCCCATCAGGTTAATGTCAACTACCTTCTTGAAGACATTGATATCGTATTCTGTCATCGGTGCTTGCTTGCCCTCAATGCCTGCGTTGTTATAAAGACCGTCAATTCTGCCAAAGGCCTTCACGGCTGCATCCACATACTTCTTTACGTCTTCCTCTTTTGAAGCATCCCCTACTACGGTTATGATCTTTGCAGAAGGGAATTCTATCGAGAGTTCTTTCTGTGCATCCGTTAGCGATTTTTCATTGAAATCAACCAAAGTAAGGTTTGCACCCTGACCGGCCAATTCTTTTGCTGCTGCTAAACCGAGACCCATTGCAGCTCCGGTTATAATGATGGATTTACTTTTTAAGCTCATAACAATTGTTTTTAATGTTTTATGATTTTTCGAATAAACTCGGAAGGAGCAGGCTACTTAAGCCTGCTTTACAAACTGCACTTCTGCACTAATTTTAACTTCTTCACTTACTAACACTCCACCTGTTTCCAGGGCTGCGTTCCAGTTCAGCCCAAAATCTTTACGATTGATTTTTCCCTCGAGTGAAAATCCTACTTTTTCGTTACCCCACGGATCTTTGTTGATGCCGCCAAATTCTACATCGAGTTCTACTTCTTTGCTCACACCCTTAATGGTAAGAGTGCCGGTGAGTTTGTACTCATCATCATCTTCTTTTTTAAATGACTTACCCTGGAATGAAAGTGTTGGATAGTTTTCAACATCAAAGAAATCTGCGCTCTTCAGGTGGCCGTCACGCTTGTCTTCATTGGTGAAAATTGAAGCTGCATCGATGGTCACATCAATAGAGGACTTTGTAAAATCTGTTCCATCCGATACAATGCTGGCATCAAACTTTCTGAACTCACCTTTTACATTGGTGATCATCATGTGGCGAACTTTAAACGCCAATTCACTGTGGGTTGGGTCTAAAGCCCATTTTGCTTTTGCTGAGGTTTTTACTGCTGTCGTTTCCATATTTGTGTTTTTGAATTTTTAGTTTTAATTATTTCATTTTGTTGGTACAAAGCTATTGTATGAAGTCGCCTGCGTCATTGATACCGGATAAGAAAGAACTTGATCCAGATCAAGCGCTTATTCAGTTGTGAAGAATCTTCCAACCTGCTAACCAGTTGTAGCTGTTGTTCATAGTGTACCGGATCCGCAGCAACTGCATGCGTTCCAGCGTACGGCTCACGCTCAGATCACCGGCTATAATCGGATTGAAGCCAGCCGATTTCACCACTTCCGATACTGTTTTCACCGCGTCTCCATTATTACCCGCAATGAAGACATCAGCTGTTTTTTCGTCTATCACGGACGATATAAAGTCGGCTGCAAAAGTCGTGTTGAATGTTTTTACCACCTTCGAGTTAGGCAGAAGCTTTTGTAGTTCTTCTGCAGCACTGGTATCGGATGAAGTAATCAGCTGACGGTATGCGCTGTTGAGCGGATTGGAGATGCTGATCACAATTTTTCCAGTAGCCACCTCGCGGATTTTTTCCGCTACTTCCTTTTCGGCATCATTCTGAGTGGCCACAATAATGATGTCGGCTTCCCAGGATGCCTCCCGTGCACAACTGATCGAATAGATCTCCGTGCCGGTGTTTGGTTCCTTCAATTGTGAATACAGTTGTGCCAGCTCGTCAGTATCATTCGACATGAGCAGCAACCGATAGGAGCCTGGTTTAGAAAGGCTCTTTGCTATAGCAGAGCCCATGTTTCCGGTGGCCCCGATAATTGCAATAGTATTTATTGTTGCCATAATTTCGTCTTGCTGGATGAAACAAAATTAGGACGGCTACCCCGCGCAGGCATTGATGTGAGATAAGAAAGTACTTGATGCAGATCAAGCACTTTCATGCACCTTTTAAGAAAATTCGGGCAATTACTTTTTGTTCGACACCTGTTTTCTGATCCGGCTCAGCGTTTCAGGTGTAATACTCAAATAGGATGCTATGTGTTGTTGTGATGCCCGGTTCATAATGTCCGGAGCAACTTCCATAAGTTTCAGGTATTTTTCTTCAGCCGACAAACTCATGTAAGCAACTACTCTTCGCTGAAGGGCTATAATATTATTCTGCATGAGCAACCGGAAGTACCGCTCCATACCCGGTACCTGATGCATCAGGTCGTCCATTGCTTGCGTGCCCAAATTCAATACTTCCGAGTCCTCCAAGGCTTCGATGTTGTACAGGGCTTCTTTCCCTGAGAGGAAACTAGCCATATCCGAAATCCATGAGCCTTCAACAGCAAACTGCACGACATGTTCATGCCCCTCGTCATCAACGGTAAACGATCGAAGCATTCCCTTCTCCACAAAGGTGATGTACTGGCAAACATCACCTGCATTTAAAATATACTGGCGTTTACGGATTTTCTTAGGAATAAAGAATTGCTTCAATTTATTCATTGCTGTTTCATTCAGCGCAATCTTACTTCCAATACTGCTTAACAGTCGTTCGTGCATTCTAATTGATTGAATTTTAAAAAATGAATATAGCTTATGTAGGTGAATAATTCTAGCCGTTCGATACAAAAAGGAGCATTAAAGGCGCTTGCGAAAAGCAAGCGCGGCCATAGTCAGCACCAAAACAGCACTTACCCAAAGTAATCCGGTAAAATAACTTACCGAAATAATTCCCAACGCTTGTAAAGCTTTATCAACCTGGTTCAATCCAATAAGCACTACGCTGCCAAAAATCAGCAACAATACAATATTAAAAAACCATCCATTAGCATGCGTATCATGCATTAACTTCTTGTGGTTACTCAGCAGGATGAGCAACGCCACCAGCAACGGCAAAATCAATCCGTTTAATGCTTGCACCGCTAAAATTACCGGTATGGGTTTCACACCACTGATACCGAATAAAAAGCCAATCAACAACACGGCACCCCACACCCACCGCAGCCTGCGATGATCGTTCCAACCAAAAATGGTTGAGGCAATAATGGAGGATGCAAAGGGTGCCGTGATGGAAGAAGAAAATCCGGCAGCAAACAAACCAGCGCCCAGCGCAAGCGAGCCAATAGGCCCAAGTTTTTCACGCAAGGAACCGGCCACTTCCGGAAATGAAGAAAATGCCTGCACCGAAGTGCCCGCTATGAGAATGGCCGCGGTAATGAAACCGCCCACCAAAACCGAAACCGTAAGCCCAACGCGCATAAGCGGAATGGTCTTTCCCTTGCTGATGCCTGAGCCTAAAAAAATATTGTACGGAACAATGGTGGTGCCAACCAGGCCTAATATCAGCAAGGCGCTTCCGGAAGGAAAGGTTGGTACAACAGCTTGCTTGAGCACATGCACAACCGAAAATGGTTGTTGCAGGGCGATGATAAAAAAGGCTATGCCCATTAGCCCTACCAATGCCGTCATCAACCATGAAATTACCTGACGTTTATTCGTCCATAGCACAACAAAAGCAGCTACTACAAGGATCACCGTAAGTATTTTTGTGTTGATTTCGCTGAGAAGGTTTAATCCAGAAACGGCACCGAGAATATTTCCAGCCTCATACGCTGAACAGCCCAGCATTACCGTAACACCAACCAAAACCATCAACGCTTTTCCCCACGTGTTGCCAAAACACTTTTGAGAGGCCTGTCCGAGATTCAATCCGCTGCTGATCACAATACGTGCAGCTGTTTCCTGCAGCACCAAACAACCTAACGTACCCAACACCACTGCCCAAAGCAACTGTAACTGATGAGTGGCGCCTGCAGTAATGGCGGTAGTAATGGTGCCCGGCCCGATAAACGCAGCTGAGATAACGGAATAGAGGATAACGCTGGAGAGTTTGGAAGGTGGGCGCATGAATAAAAATGAACATAAAACAGATACATATCCAGTTTTTAATTGATTTTTGAACATGTTCTGTTAAAAAGACTCATCTATGTGCGAACATCTAACTACGCTTGACAACGAACTTAAAACAAAAGGGATAAAAGAAACCTATCGTGGCCAACCCTGGTCGGATAACTGTCGCGAATGGGTATATTATGACTGCGTGCTGGATGTTGAAAAATTAAAATCACGTTACAACTTCGATGCTTGTGTAACCGTCAGCCAAAATAACGATCAACGCTCGGGGAGAGAGCTGGGATTCTACTGTGAACTTTGTTATGATGCCGTGATGGGATTTCATCCGGAAGACGGCCATGGAAAAGTTTATGTAGAATAATTCTGTATTATGCTTTACAAACATTTTATCACACACCGACTTTGAAATCATTTCACTTCTGCTTTATCTTTGCATCATGCTAAAACAAAAAGAGACATATCGTTTTGAATTACTGAATAGCGATATTCGGTTTATGCCCTGGTTTTTCAGTTGATCCTAAGCTGATCACCAACTGAAAACCCGGGTTCGTCCGGGTTTTTTTATTTTACACCGGACTGTATTTAAAAAATTTAAACGTCTGCGAAGACGCATGGAATGATTTTGCTTTATCTGAACGAGATTATGCAAAATCAGAAAGGAGTTATGTATGAAAAGAAAAGTATTAAGCGGGAAAGACCTGATCAAGTTAGGTTACCCGGAAGGTAAAGCGATTGGCATCGCCATCAACACGGTGTTGAAATATTTTCGCAAAAGCGATAAAGAGGAAATCTACGCCCTGTTGAAAGCGGTGCTCGCCAGTCCGAAAGCGTATGTTGATGATTCCATATGGAATAAAACTGCATTGGCATTGGTGCCTTCTGAAAAGAAGTCGCGCGTGCATGAGCTGTTGAAAAACCGGTTGGAATACCCGATTTACGGTGCTGTTGAAATAGAAGAGGGCGCGCGCAATCAGATGGAAATTGCCATGAAGTTGCCAATAACAGTGGCTGGTGCATTGATGCCCGATGCCCACCAGGGTTATGGTTAGCCGATTGGCGGTGTGCTGGCAACACACAACGCAGTGATTCCATACGGTGTTGGTGTGGATATCGGTTGCCGGATGTGCCTCACGGCTTATCCGTTGGATGAAAAATTTCTTGAGCGACATCGCAGCAACCTGAAACAACTGTTGCTAAGCAATACCTGTTTCGGTCGCGAAACATTCAAGCGCCCGAAGGAACATGAAGTGCTCGATCGCAAAACGTTCGATGAAATCGCGGTACTGCGAAACCTGAAAGGAAAAGCAGCCACACAAATCGGATCATCGGGTAGCGGAAATCACTTTGTGGAGTTCGGGTTGATGGAAATTGATGACAACAACGAATGGAATTTACCAGGTGGAAATTACCTGGCTGTGCTATCACATTCAGGTTCGCGCGGATTGGGTGCAGAAATTGCGCGGCATTACACTCGGGTGGCCAAGCAACTTTGCCACTTACCGAAAGAAGCCGCCAACCTGGCCTGGCTCGACCTGAACACGGAAGCGGGCCAGGAGTATTGGATCGCAATGAACCTGGCGGGTGATTATGCTTCGGCTAATCATCACCAGATTCACGAACGGATAGCTGAAAGTCTGGGTGAAAAACCGCTGTTGATGGTGGAGAATCACCACAACTTTGCGTGGAAGGAAACACTGCAAGATGGCTCCGAAGTGATTGTGCACCGTAAAGGCGCAACACCAGCCGGTAAAAATGTACTGGGTGTCATTCCCGGTTCTATGACGGCTCCTGGTTTCATCGTTCGAGGCAAGGGTTCAACAGCATCCTTGAATTCGGCATCGCATGGTGCGGGCCGGTTGATGTCGCGAAGTGCAGCCAAGAATGTAATCACCAAAAAAATGGTGAAGCAGGAGTTGCAAAAATATAGCGTTGAACTGATCGGTGGCGGATTGGATGAAGCACCTATGGTGTATAAAGATATCCGAAACGTAATGCGCTACCAGCACGAGCTGGTAGATGTGCTCGGAGTGTTTACTCCGAAGATTGTACGCATGTGTGGCGATGATTCGCCCGCAGAAGATTAACCTCACCCCTAACTCCTTTCTGAAAAGAGAGGAGAATTTCGGGTGAGAATATAGTCACCCTAAAAAAAATGGGAATGAGAATTGAATGGATGGAACAATACATGATGGAAGCTGAAAGGCTCATCTACGACAATAAGGTTAACGATGGTTTGGCTATGCTGAACAACCTGTTGTACGATGAGCCAGGTTACGGTAGTCTGCACAACCATTTGGGTTGGGCATACCTGTACTACACAGCTGAAATAGAGAAAGCTGAACTTCACCTGAAAATGGCGGTTCAGTTCGATCCTGCTTTTGCCGCTCCTTACCTGCACCTGGGTACTTTGTACCTGCGTAACGGAAGGTACAGCGATGCATTGGGTTACCTGGAGCAAGGCGTTTTAAAAAACAACGCTAACCGGGTGGCTTTTAACGAATGCATCGGACAGGTGTACGAACTGCGCGGTGAATTCAGTAAAGCCATCAAAGCATACAAAGAAGCTACGTTGGCTTCTATAAATAGCTTTGAAATCAACAACCTTACGGAGGGCATTAAAAGGTGCCGGAAGAAAAGGTTAGCATTTTTTTTTACAATCTAACCGGTGGATGATCGGCCTGATCTGGATATTGCTCTACCTGTTGGTGCGTATCATGCTTTACTAATCTCTGATCTGTGTTCCCACGGATCAGAGATTTTAAATTAAATGAATTGAAGAACCAGCAGCATACAAACTCCACCCGTGTAATTCATCTTCATTGCAATTTCAGTATAGCTTATATTTGATCTTATTCTCATCGCATGCCTCTCAAAAAAGTTTTAATCACACGCATAATCCCTGCCATCGCCAAAACGATGTTGACCGATGCCGGCCTGGAGGTGGTGGAGTGGAGTGGCGATGGCCCGATGTCGCAACAAGAATTGATTGTGCGCGCCAAACAGGTAAATGCTTTACTGTCGTTAGGCGCAGATAAACTGGATAAGCATTTCTTCAGCCAATGTCCCCACCTGGATATTATCGGGCAGTTTGCCGTTGGGTATGATAACATTGACGTAGAAGAAGCCACCAAAGCCGGCATCCCGGTAAGCAACACACCCGATGTGCTGAGCGAAGCGACAGCCGATGTAGCGTTTGGTTTGATGATAGCCGTGTCGCGCAAAATGTTCTATAACCACAAAACGATTATTCGTGGTGAATGGAAACAGTTCGAACCTTTAAAAAATCTGGGCTTTCAACTGAGCGGAAAGACACTGGGCATTTTCGGCATGGGGCGCATTGGCATGGTAATGGCCAAACGCTGTAAAGGCGCTTTTGATATGGACATCATCTATCATAATCGCTCACGCAACCCGGAAGCCGAAAAATTATTTGGCGCAAAATATGTAAGCTTTGAAAAACTGATCCGCGAAAGCGATGTACTTTCTGTACACAGCGTTTTAAGTGATGAAACACGCGGACTCTTCAACATGGACGTGTTCAGGCAACTGAAACCTACTGCAATATTCATTAATACCTCAAGGGGTGGCGTTCACAACGAAGCAGACCTGATTGAGGCGCTTAACCAAGGACTGATATGGGGTGCGGGATTGGATGTAACAAATCCCGAACCGATGAAGCCTGACAATCCTTTACTCGAAATGCCAAACGTTGCTGTGCTGCCACACATTGGCTCGGCTACTGTTGAGGCCCGTACCGGAATGGCACGAATTGCAGCCGAAAATATTATTTCATTTTACCAATCGGGAGAGGTGCCGAACTGCATCAACAGGCAAGTGCTGGAAGTCCGGAAATCATAACACATTCCCCAGTTGTTCCTTAATCTTTTCCAATTCCTCTTTCATCGCTACCACATGCTTTTGCATGGCCGCATCATTGGCTTTGGACCCTATAGTATTGATCTCCCGACCAATTTCCTGTGTGATGAAGCCCAGCTTTTTACCGTTCGACTGAGGTTCTTTTAAAACCTGAATAAAATAATCCAAATGCGTTTTAAGCCGCACACGCTCTTCATGAATATCCAGCTTTTCAATGTAAAAAATAATTTCCTGCTCCAGCCGATTCATATCAAAACCTTCTTCACCAAAGAAAGAAACCACATTGTTTTTTAATTTTTGCCTCACTTTATCAACCCGTCCCGCATCCAGTCGTTCCACTTCGGTAAGTGAACTACTGATGGATGAACAATATTCTTTTAGCTTTACCTCCAGTGAATTTCCTTCATCCCTTCTGAAAACATCACATTTCGTTATGGCCTCCTCTATTACCTTCCTGAGCTTTCGCCACTCTTCATCATTTCCTTCTTCACTCACTTTATTCTGAATAACATCAGGTGAGTTTAGCGCCAGCTCAAAAAGTTGTTCGTAGGGAGCCATCACTTTATCGGCCAGTTTTTTCAAAGCGGCATAATAAGCGGTAAACAATGCTTCGTTGTAGGATTGCTTAATCTCTCCTTCGCTGTAGCGCTGTACGTCAACGCTTATGGAGACTTTCCCACGTTCCAGTTTTTCACTAATCAGGTTACGGATATCAATCTCTTTATCGGAGAAAGATTTAGGAAGGCGCAACATCAGATCGAGAAATTTAGAATTAAGGCTTTTTATCTCAACACTGATTTTTACCTGGCTATCGTCATGAATAACCAGTCCATAACCTGTCATGGATTTTATCATAGCTGCAGTTTTAGAATGTAGTGCGCACAAAGGTAAACTAATCCTAAAGAGGAAGCTTACGCACCGCTCAAGAAAGTATCAGAAATCAAAACCGAGGGTGAATATAAACTGTGGTTTACCGACCTCATAATTCTCAACCGGCCAGGCCAGGTCAAACTTCATGTAATACCCAAACATAACCGTACGCATGCCAGCGCCATAACTGTATAGCCACGGATTTAAGAAATTCTTAATATCAATTTCGAAAGGGCCATTCTTGATACGATCAATCCGAACACTGTTACCTGAGTTGAATGGGGCTGGACCAGACCAGCTTGTGCCGATATCATAGAAAGCTATGAATTGCATATTGCGAAAGAAATTGGAGGAGATAGGTGAGTTACTTAATGCCCGGGCCAGCGGTACGCGGAATTCGGCATTCATCAACATTACATTATTGCCAAACAGAGTGGCGTACCGGAATCCACGCAGGTTAGTGGCAAATTCGGCAAATAGAATGTCTTGATTTTCGGATCGGGTACCTACTACGTTTTCATTTCCTTCGCTGTCACGGCCCCGGTTTGATATTCTGTTAAACGCCCAGTTATCCATACCGCCCAGCAGATATTGCTTGGGTGAACGACCAAAAAAAGAACCGCCAAATCCACGAACCGCAAACACAATGCCTCTGTATATTTTTTGATAGTGACGGATATCCAGCGATACTTGACTAAAACTATTTTCGGAATCATCAATGCCCTGAAAATGATTAAAAATAAATTTCCCGCGTGTTCCTTCAATAATATTCAAGCCACTGGTCACCGAATTATCATATACTAATTCCGTTCGAACACCACCATAGTAGTGATTAACCGGTATGGCCGAGGGCGGATTAATCGGGAAGGATGAAAGACCTTGATTAACCGAGCGGGTTAGTGCACCAAATGGCTTAAAGGCCAAACGCAAGCGATCGGTAATGGGTATGGCGGCTCCTACTTCAATTTTTTGCAAGGAATAATGATAAATGTTGGCATCGCGATAAGGCTCCCAACGGATAGCTTTGCGGTCGAAGCGTGCGCTGAAATCAATGAAGGAAGGCAGGTATTGAAACTCGGCAAAGAAATCGGCATTGCGCAGATCAATAGAAGACATAAGCCCTCCGTAAAAACGATAGTTTTCAAGCATATCGTTCATCTGGGTTTCCAATGAAAAACCCAACCCACGCAGCGGATCTATGACAAACGAAGTAACAATATTGTCGGCACTGAATTTTGATTCATACGGAAAGGGGCCCATAATCCGGCTCTTCTCACGGGCACGCATATACCGGTTCAAAAACGTTTCACTGGGTTGTGCCTGCCGTACCACCTCATCTTCAAAAACATAGTTATCGGTATTGATAACAGGAGGTTTTTTTGTTTCGACAGAGTCATTTCTGACGGTTATTTTCGAAGTATCCAATTTCACTTTTACGGTATCTGAAAGTACCGGCAATGAATCTTTCCGAACGGCAGTGGTATCGGTATTTCCCTGTGCTTCCTTCAACCGAGCATTGATCAGATCTTTTATGCTCATTTTCTTATCCTCCTCCTGTTTCCTGCGGTCTTGAAGTACTTTAACTTGTTGTAATTCACGTCTACGGGTGGCGGGGGTAAACACACTTCGGTTAAGATTATACACCTTACTCAGGTAGATATCATCTTTCATTCCGGTACGAAGTGTTAAGGCTAACGTATTTTGATCAAAATTAAAGTCGTACTCGCGAATGCTGGAAGAGAAGTTAGAGACCTGTGTATAAATTCCGGTGGCGCGATCGAACTTGAAAAGATTTATAATGCCGCGTTGATCACTCAGGTAAAAAAATACATTATCGTTTAATGCCTTAGGTGCGTAATCCTTGCTTAGGGTATTGGTTATGCGTGAAACAATAAGGTTTGTGGTATCTAAGTCGAATACAAATAAATTGTAATTATTGGTGAGGTCTCCCAATGATTTCTTCTCACCAACGGTCAGCGTATCCGACACCCGGTTTGAACTGAATACAATCCGGTTGGTGCCGGGTATAAAGGAAGGGTCAAGATCGTCATAAACATCATTGGTTAACCTGCGCACCCGGTCTCTACGGGTGCTCAGCAAAAACAAATCGCTTTGTCCTTCAAAATCCCCACTTAAAACAACCAGTCTTCCATTGGAAGAAAATGTAAAACTCCGCACATTACTAAATCTGTCGAGCTCGCGGGGCAACTTGGTTTTTGTTGTAAGGTCATACAGCCAGAATGTATATTCCCCGCGCTTTACGCCAACAACGCCCAGGGTATTCGCATCCGACCAGCTGATGATTGGAAGACGGTAATCTACGCGCTGACCAATTACCCGGGTACCTCCGGAAAGAACAACTGTTTCCTTTTTGCTCGATAACTCCTGCACTTTTACCACATACTTTCCCCGGTCATTTTCGGCATACGCCAGGTAGCGGCCATCCGGACTGATTTTAAGCGTAGTAAATTCAGTTGTTGCATTATGATTTCTCGAAAACTTTAACGAGTCAACTGGCCTGGTGTAGGATTTATTAACTGTTTCACTCATTTGGTGGTAGTACTGAAACCACTCGTTAATCAACTGATTGAAATTAACCCCCAGGGTAATCAGTATACTCTTCTCTTCATTTCGGGTAACGCGGGTATAATTAAGTATGTTGGAAATACTGCTCTTGCCATATCGCTCTGCAATAAAATTCCATAGCGATTGGCCGACAAATGCAGCCTCTGAACCGCTAAACTTGTTGATCTTTTTTACATTTCTGGTTTTAATAATTTGGCGTAAGTAGTCATCCATCTCGGCTGTCCATCCGTGGGCAACATACAAGGATGCTCCGTTTACAAACCATTCGGGCAGATTCATAAGCAGCGCACTCTGAAAGATATCTTTCAGGTTACCACCATACATCATTTCATTAAGCAAGAGTTCGCTTATTTTATACAGGAGTTCGCCTTTTAATTCCTGGGCAGTGCCCATATGGGCTACTTCAATATAAGGCTTTACAAAATCCGTTTCTCCACCAATATTGTAGTAGGTTTTGTTTAGCCCAACATTGCTCTGGCGCAAGTCGGTGAGTGAGTTGTACAGGAAAACTTTGGTTTTAAAGTAGGGTGGGTAACCGATCAGGTCCGTAATACGATCAAACTCAAGTTCCAGGTATTGCAGCGCTTCGTTGGCAATGGCCCTTCGGTTATCATAGTAATAAACATCGAAATTTTCTCCACTTAAATATTGCCAATCGAAGGTGCGGAATTGTTGCCGGTTCTTACCATAAACTTCGCGTGCCTGTTGAGCCATTGCACAGGTGCCGGCCATTAATACCATTAAAATATGCAGGAAAACTACACGTACAGATCTCACAAAAACTATCATGCTAAGCAGATTTCGAATATAATGATTTATAACGACTAATCGACACGGAATGGTTTATGGGATGCCCATTTTCCATCCACCGGGTTAATTCATCCGAAAAATAGGGAGCCAGGCTTACACCTTTGGTACCCAAACCATTAAAAATTATGATTTTTTCATAAGCAGGGTGTGGCCCTATTATAGGCCTGCGGTCGGGCGTAGTTGGCCGGATGCCCCATTGCTGATTCACGATATCGTACGGAAAAGCAATAAGGTTATTAAGTTTCTCGGTTAATTCCTGCCTGCCTGCTTCGCTAATGGAGGGCGTGGAATCATTCGAGTAAGTTGCGCCAACTTTCCACAGGTGAGGCACCAAATAAACCCCACGGTTATAAATAACCTTTACCGGCTCATCCGTAGCAAGGGTTAATGTTTCACCTTTTAGTGGCCTGATGGGAAGCCAGGAAAAAAAAGAACTTGTTCTTACCTTTTCTCCTGTGCAAAAAATAATTCTTTTGGCCTGCCAACTTTTATAGGTTAAGCCGCTGGTTTCAATTTTTAACGCATCTTCATCAAAGTCTTCGTCTAGCAAGGCACTAGTGTTTTTCAAATAATCGCGCAAGGCTGTTGAAAACAAAACCGTGTCAACATACCCGCATTGTTTGAGCAACATGCCTCCGAACGGATTGTTTACCTGGTGTGCATAAAAGGGGCTTGTATGCAGCCTCTCAATATAGCCTACGTAATCTGTGTCTGAACTTCTGCCCATCCACTCATTCTGCTCTTCAATAGAAACAAATGGTCGGTACAAAGGCATTGAAGATAAGCATTTCGCTTTCAAAAAATATTCTGCTTGTGAATAGAATGAATGGAGATAGGAAAATAACGCATCAGCCATCCATGTTTTAGTCATAGCTCTGCCGGTAATGGGATTAAATAGTCCGGCTGCAACCCGGGTGGCGGCATGCTCCCTCACCCGGTCAACCACCAACACGCGCTTTTGGCGAAAGAGCAACTGTAAGGCCAGGCAAGAACCTGCCAATCCTTGTCCTACAATAATATAATCAACATTTTTGTCTGTCATCAGGTCAAATTGGCACTGCTTTTAAACATGCTAACAAAATCCGGTTTAATTTTACGGATAACTCTACACGATGCTGCAAATTAAAAGTTTTGAATTCAATCCCTTCCAGGAGAATACCTTTGTGCTCTTTGACGAAACAAAAGCGTGTATCATCATTGATCCGGGGTGCTCTGACAGAAAGGAAGAAGCTGCCCTGGTCAATTTCATAACTACAAATGAACTAACGGTTACCAAACTTATTAATACGCATTGTCACATCGATCATGTGCTGGGCAATGCCTTCGTAAAAAATCACTTCCATGTAAAGTTATTCATTCATCCAAAAGAAGAACCCATGTTACGGGCTGTAAAAACCTATGCGCCTAATTATGGATTTCCAACGTATCAAGATTCAACACCCGATGAATTCATTGACGAGCGAACTACCGTTACTATTGGTAATCAATCGCTGCAGGTTCTTTTTGTTCCAGGCCATAGCCCCGGCCACATTGCTTTATATGACCCACAAACCAGATCACTCATCGGTGGTGATGTATTATTTCAGAATAGCATAGGAAGAACCGATTTACCCGGTGGTGATTTTGATACCCTGGTTGCCAGCATTCGTGAGAAATTCTTTACCCTGCCTGATGATGTTACCGTATATTGCGGACATGGACCAACCACCACCATTGGCTTCGAGAAAAGAACCAATCCGTTTTGCGCTGTAATTTGAACAGTAACGCAATGATTAAACATCTCCCCAATTTCCTTACCTGCTGTAACCTGCTGTGCGGATGCATCGGAATTGTTTTTGTGTTGGAAAATCGCGCTGTACCGGCAGCTTATTTTGTTTGGGCCGCATGCATGTTCGATTTTTTCGATGGCTTTACAGCCCGCAGCTTAAAAGTAAGTT
This sequence comes from Flammeovirgaceae bacterium UBA5585, assembly GCA_002425185.1. GTDB lineage: Bacteria > Bacteroidota > Bacteroidia > Cytophagales > Cyclobacteriaceae > UBA2336. The sequence continues at coordinate 401,999 of DILT01000019.1, forward strand.
CTCCCATTGGCAAAGAGCTTGATTCACTGGCAGATGTAGTGAGCTTTGGTTTATTACCGGCCATTGTGATGTATAAATTCTGGAATACTGATGGTGGAGATTACCTGCCTTTCTTTTCGTTTTCAATTGCAATTTTCTCCGCTGTGCGGCTGGCCATTTTCAATATTGACGATACACAAAAAGATTCCTTTCGCGGCCTGCCCACTCCGGCCAATGCACTGATGTTAACTGCCCTTCCGCTGCAATCACCATTTATACTGGAGTGGCTTACAAACCCATATATACTCACAACAATCATTTTGCTATCGTCATGGGTGCTGGTTTCACCAATTGAATTGTTTGCCCTTAAATTCAAAAATTTCGCGTGGCAGGAAAACAAAATCAGGTTTACCTTCCTTATTCTATCGGTATTAGTACTGGCCATTTGGCAGGCACCAGCACTGCCCTTGGTCATAATTTTATATATCACTTTGTCGTTAGGTGTACAGGTGTTTTATAAATAAGAAGATAACTTCCCCATTGGTGTTAAAAAAAGCTATCATAGCCTTATTCTATCATTGTTCGCTCCTCGTAATGATAAGTGTGGCGCTGCCGTTTAAGGGCTTCGCCCAAAACTCCATTCTGGCTACGGGTACCTGGTACAAAATGGCCGTTGATAAAGACGGTGTTTACCGGATTGATCAAAGCCTGTTCCGAAAAATGGGATTCAATACTGGCCAGGTTGATCCGCGCAAGATTAAAATTTACACACAGGGGGCGGGTATGCTTCCACAAAAAAACAGTGAGGCACGACCGGCAGACTTACTTGAATGTGCAATTTTTATCCAGGGCGAAGCGGATGGTGTATTTAATTCATCTGATTTTATATTGTTTTTTGGACAAGGACCCGATAACGTCAGTTTTGATGAATCCCGTCAAGTCTTCAAGTACGAAAAAAACCGTTATGCCAAAGAGAACTACTACTTCATAACTGTGGGCGATACGCCCGGTAAGCGAATTTCAATTTCTGAAAATTTATCCGGCAACTTTCCCGTTGTTCAGGAGTTTGACAACTATCTATACCACGAAATTGATCAGTATAATATTCTGAAATCCGGAAGGGAATGGTTTGGCGAACGATTTGAACTGACAACGGATCAAATTATTCGCTTTAACCTGAGTAACATTATGGATAACACTCCGATTAAAGTTATCTCCGATGTTATGGCGCAGTCTTTTTCAAACACTTCGTTCAACGTTTTCTTAAACAATATTCAAATTGGACAACATACCATTGCATCCATTCCGAATGCGCAGTATGGTGTAAAAGGCAGGCATGCAGTCGACACGTTTTTAACAACAAGCTCATTAGTATCTGCGGTCGGTAGCAATACACAGGAATTGCGCTATCAATATGTAAAAGGTACGGCCGCCAATGCTGTTGGCTATCTTGATTATTGTCTGCTACAGGTTAAACAGCAATTGCGCCTGTACGGCACACAAACAATTTTTCGTTCGGCAGCAAGTTTACTTCAGCCGGTGTCAAAATTTGAAATTAATCAGACCAATCCGCAAGTTTTAGCTTGGGACATCACAAATCCTTTAGAAGCACGTATTCAGATTTCGTCATTTAGCGGTTCAGCAACTTCGTTTGCAACACCTACAGCATCTTTAAAACAATTTATCGTCTTCTTGCCCAGTGCTCCGGCACCTAAACTTATCAGCCCTGTGCCAAACCAAAATCTTCGAGGATCATCGTCTCCCGATCTGCTCATTGTAACCCATCCAGATTTTAAGTCGGAAGCATTTCGGCTGAAGGCTCACCGCGAAAGTTTCAACAACCTTACCGTACTGGTACTAACTACGGTTGAGGTTTTCAATGAGTTTTCAGGAGGAAAACAAGATGTTACCGCCATTCGCGACTTGGCAAAACATTTCTACGACAAAACCCCGGGCAAACTCAAATCATTATTACTGTTCGGCAAGGGCTCTTACGATTACAAAGACATTCTTGTCGACAATAAAAATTTTGTACCCACCTATCAATCCGTAAATTCTCTCCACCCATTATTAACATATTCTTCTGATGATTTTTTTGGTTTCATGGAAGATCATGAGGGTGAGTGGCGCGAAAGCCCGGTCGACCAACATACGATGGAAATTGGTGTCGGTAGAATTCCTGTAAAATCCTTCACCGAGGCTAAAAATGTAGTTGATAAAATAATCGGATACGATACCGATTCAAAACTTTTTCATCGGTGGCGAAAAAATATTGTATTCGTAGCCGATGATGGTGATTTTAATATCCATCAAAACCAGGCTGATCAAATGGCAAGAAATATTGATTTGAATCACGCGCTATACGATATAAAGAAAATCTACCTCGATGCTTTTCCGCAACTACCTGGAGCCGGTGGCCAGGTTTCTCCGGAAG
>DILT01000019.1:404582-408660 GCA_002425185.1 Flammeovirgaceae bacterium UBA5585
CCGGTGGCCAGGTTTCTCCGGAAGCAAAAAAAGAAATTGAAAAAGCATTTAGCGATGGAGCATTGGTCATTAACTACACCGGCCATGGGAGTGAGCGACAATGGGCACAAGAAAGAATTTTTGATGAGGTGCAGATACAAAACTTGAAAAATGAACGACTCCCATTATTAGTCACAGCAACTTGTGAATTTGGCCGTCAGGATGATCCGGTTTTTCCATCGGGTGGCGAACTTTGCCTGCTCCAACCAAAAGGTGGGGCTATCGGTTTGGTAACCACCGCGCGTCCGGTAAGTTCAAGCACAAACTTTGAACTGAATCAGGCTTTTTACCAGGCCTTCTTTGAAAAGGATAATGGCAACAATCTTTCGTTGGGAGAAATCTTCAGAAGAACAAAAAACAACAGCATCTCAGGTGTATCTAATAGAAATTTTTCACTTATCGGAGATCCTTCGCTTTACCTGGCTATGCCAGAATACGACATACAGGTGAACAACATCGAAACATCCGATAATAGCGATCTGCTAAAAGCGCTTTCGCGGGTAACGGTAAAAGGAGAAATTGTAAATGCCGGTTCGGAACGGATAGCAAGTTTTAACGGAACACTACATTCTACATTATTTGATAAGGAAACTTCCTTCATCACCCTTGGAAATGAAAATCCACCCTTTGCCTACACACAGTGGTACAATGCGCTCTTTCGCGGAAAGGCAAGTGTGACACAGGGCGCATTTGAATTCGAGTTTATGGTGCCAAAAAATATTGCCTATGCCATTGGTCAAGGAAAATTAAGTCTATATGCATTCGATGAAAATACGCGTTCAGATGCATCAGGCTACTCAAAGGATTTTACAGTTGGGTCAAGTGAAGTCGATGCGGGAAGCGATACAACACCACCGGTAATTAAACTTTATTTGAATGATAAAACGTTTGTAAATGGTGGCCTTACCGGATCAACCGCCCAATTGGTTGCTTCATTATTTGACGAAAGTGGAATTAACATCTCCGGATATGGAATTGGTAACAGCATTGTTGCTGTGCTTGATGAAAATGAAACCTTTATTTTAAATGATTATTACCAAGCAAATACCGATGATTTCAAAAGTGGTGAAATACAGTATACCCTAACCGGACTAAAACCCGGAAAACACACAATAATCCTCAGAGCCTGGGATACGTTTAACAACCCGGGGCAGTCACGAATTGACTTTATGGTTACGGATGGCGATGGAATTATTATTGAACAGTTTATGAACTACCCTAACCCCGTTTATACCTCAACACAGTTTAGTTTTACCCATAATCAGGCCGGCAGCGATTTAGAAGCGAGTCTATTAATTTACGATTACACAGGGCAAGCTGTACAACACCATAGCTTTATGGTGCAGGAAAGCAGTTATCAGGTAAACTTACTGGAATTAGCCCTTGGAGATGACATCAACAAAAAACTTAATCCGGGGTTATACTTAGCGCGGTTAATTGTACGTTCTTTAGCCGATGGCTCTAAAAATGAGCGGGTTACAAAACTTATTATATCGAATTGATTATCTTTAAGCCCTTGAAAAAGAAGCAGATGAATTTAAAAGGTCTTGCCATTTTTGCAGCCATAGTATTGAGTAATATATCGTTTGGGCAATCCATTACTGGTCGCGATTCGACCAATAGAGTTATTACCACAGCCGTTCCATTTCTTACCATTAGCCCCGATGCACGCAGTGCAGCACTGGGCGATGCAGGAGCTGCTACCACACCCGATGCTAATTCAGCATTCTGGAATCCCGCCAAGCTGGTCTTCGTAGATCAGGCCTATGGTGGTTCCATTTCCTACACACCGTGGCTTGGTAAGATTATTAATGATATGTGGATATCCTACCTGACAGGGTATTATAAAATAACCCGTGAACAAGCCGTTGCACTTTCCATGAAATATTTCGATTTGGGCGATATCAGTTTCAGAGGAACAGGCAATGAACCCCTTGGAGATTTCAGACCACGAGAATTTTCATTGGATCTTACCTACTCCCGAATGCTCACTGAAAATCTAAGTGTCGGGTTAACAGGTCGGTATATTCACTCTAACCTCACAGGTGCATTTACCGCACAAGGTGGGGCAGTTGATGCACGTCCAGGAAGAAGTGCCGCAGCCGATATCGGTGTTTATTATAACAAACCAATGAAAGGAACCAAGAACAATACACTGGCACTGGCAGCGGTGATCTCTAACATTGGTGCAAAACTTTCTTATACCGATAATGACAACACCGATTTCCTCCCAACAAACTTAAGACTTGGCGGATCTTATACCAGTGAAATAGATATGTTCAACAGTTTTTCGTTTATTCTGGATTTTAACAAACTCATGGTGCCAACCATCGATAATGGGCAGACAGTTCTGGGCGGAATGTTCAGTTCTTTTACTGATGCCCCAGGAGGGTTTGCTGAGGAGATGAAAGAGTTCATTGTTAACATGGGTGTTGAATATTGGTACAATAAAACCTTTGCAGGCCGGGCCGGCTATTTTCTCGAAGCTCGTGAAAAAGGCAACAGAAAATACATGACCGTAGGAGTAGGCTTCCGTAAAGACCGATTCGGTGTAGATGTTGCTTATATAGTTCCTACAAATAAAAGAGAGCATCCACTCGCAGAAACTATACGTTTCTCCTTGCTGCTTCAGGTGGAAGGCAGTGAACGGGATAAAAAATCTGTGACCGATTAATTCATGCTCAACAGGAAAATTCCGCCTGCATTTAATCAGGAAACAACATTTAATTTAGCGCGTCCCGAAAATCAAAAGCTCGCAGGAGATAACCAACTCCTTTTCATAAATGGCGGTGAGCAGGATGTCGTCAAAATTGAATTGATTTTTCATGCCGGTCGTTGGTTTGAAAGCACACCAGGCACTTCACATTTCACAGCAATTCTCCTCCCAAAGGGAACAACAAGTCGAACCAGCTACCAAATCACCAGCATCTTCGATTTTTACGGAATTCACCTTGAAATCAATCCGGGTATGGATTTTACCTCTGTTAGCCTATACGGACTCTCCAGGTACATTCCCGTTGTCCTTGATCTTTTAGTTGACATCGTCACCTCGTCAACCTTTCCTGAAAATGAACTTCAGCAAGCCAAGAATATATACACGCAGGGACTCAAAATAAACCTTGAAAAAACAAGTTACCTGGCTGCACGTTCCTTTAGAAAAACCCTTTTTGGAGACGCTCACCCCTATGGTAAGGATTTTGAATTATCGGATGTAAATAACATTGATGAAGCTTGCCTAATTGATTTTCGAAACATTTTTTATAAAAATTTTACCGCTTTTGTTTCGGGAAAAGTCCCTGAAAAATTAAAACAAGATATAGCTGTTAAACTTAATCAGATCAAACCCCTTGATATTCCCGCAAAGCACTATATAAAATCTCCCTCAGCCCAGCACAACAACCACTATGATAAACCGGGCAGCGTTCAAACCTCATTGCGTTTAGGAAAACAAATCGTGAATCGAAATCATACCGATTATCCAGGTCTTTTGCTACTAAATCATATCCTTGGTGGGTTCTTTGGCTCCCGGCTGATGAAAAATATTCGGGAAGATAAAGGACTAACCTATGGTATTCACTCGTCCATACATGCCCTAAAACACGAAAGTTATTTTGTTATTGGAGCCGATGTCAATCAAGAGAACAGATTAATCACCATTGACGAAATCAAAAACGAATTTGAAAAATTGCAAAAGGAGGCAATCAGCAAAAGTGAGCTTGATGTTGCACGGAATCACTTTATTGGAAGCCTCCAATCCGACATGAGCACACCCTTTGCCCATGCTGATAAAATCAAAACAATTTCACTCTTCACTCTTAAAACTGATTACTATCAACAACTTATTAATACCATGATGGAGATTAGTACAGAAAACCTTCAGAGTTTAGCCCAAAAATACCTCACAGAATCCGACCTCTATACAACTTCTGTTGGGTAATCACACAACTAAGCATCCCTCGCTTCGTGTCAGGACGAATCATTTTTGCGATAAGGCATAAAAAAAGCCCCCTAATGATCATACGGGGCTTTGATAAAAAAC
>DILT01000007.1 GCA_002425185.1 Flammeovirgaceae bacterium UBA5585
AAAATGTTTGCGCAATGGTGGGGTGACGTGTAAGTTGATAGTGTTATCTTCGTTCAACGTTTGGTCACGTGGGACAATGAAGCGTTTCAATGTCCCACCACTGCGCAAACACAAACGTTGTGCACAATTTTTTTATTAAGTTTAGACCACAAAACTAAAATACAATGAAAAATAAAGTCACTAACCTATTTTTATTTCTATCACTCACGATTTCGTGTGATGATCATGAAATGATTTTTAAAAAAGCCAAACTATCAAAAATTGAATTCACTTCTCTTGACAATGAGTTGAAATTAAAGCAAGCATTGGAGCAGGTGGGATTTTTTAACCACACCAATAGTTCTGGAAGATTAATGTCTGGAATCAGTGTAATCAAAACGGATTCGATATTAAAGGTGATTCAAGCTGATAGTATAAATTATTCCTATACTATTTCACTTTATAACGAAACAAAATCTGGTGTCTTTAAAAATCTTGTTTTTAGCCGACTCTCAAACGGTTTTCTTGGGTATGTTTTAGAGTATAAATCCATTAAAGAATCTACTGACTATAGTTCATTTACTGGGTTAGTTAAGAAATATGATTTAGAAGGTAATTATTTATCAGAAGTCTCAATTGACAAAGCTGATTTTTCCAATTCAAGCGGAAGGATTAAGGCTTGCTTTGCAGATGTCTCTGTCGAATGTATTAGAGGGGGAGAATTTAATGGCTGGGATCAATCAACTGGTGCGACTGTTTATACCCCTTGCGAAGAATACGTAACAATTATCACGATAGACTGGTGGTTCGGGTGGAGCTACAGGAGGTTGGCATACTCTTGGAACTTATATTCCTGATCCTTATGGCGGACCGGGAAGCGGTGGATCTGGTTCAGGGGGTGGATCAACAACGCCTCCAGAAGGCGACCCTAATATTGAAGGTAGTGTAGGAGTATTACCACCAACATTAAGTAATAAAGACGCTCTCAATATGGTACTGGGAGAAGACCCATTCTTCTTAGTTGAAATTCCATGTGACCAACTCCCAATGTGGCAACAAGTTGCGACTCATCAAGCTCCGACAGTTGTTCTCGATAAGTTAAATGGTCTGAGCCAAAATCAAAGTTTCTGGTCTGCTCTAGTACCATATAACGGCTGGCGGGTTCAGGATTTGAATGAAGCTAAAGGCACGGTTGTAAATATGGACTACTATTCTGTTACCATTAATCAATTACCTGGAGGAGAAACAGCACCACAACTATTAGAATACATAAGAAAAAATATTAATTCATTCATTGATCAAACAAAAGCAAGCTTTAAGCCCTTCGATAATTCTGAATATTTGACTTGGAATTCAAATAATTACATTGGGGGAATCATTCATATTGATATGGGAAACAATACAGCATGGGGTCCTAGTTTTCCATATAAACAACCAGATGACGGATCAGTAATCTGTACTAAAGCCCAATCTGATCATTGGATATTTACTACCATAACTGCTCCGGGAGATGGTGAGCATCCAGTAAGTGGAAACAGACAATTTGGATTTATTCAAAATCGAAACGGCACTTACACATTTTACACACGAGGAGTAGATAGAGCGACTGGCTACATAGATGATTTCCTACAAGAAAACTGGAATTTAATCTTTGGTAAAGCTGATGAACTTTGGTCAAGCTTACAAGTTGGTATCGCCAACTACGTTAATAGTCATGGAGGGAATGCAAATATCAGTCAAGACAATACCAAAACATTTAGGCCGAATTGGGATAGAGTGAGAGACTATCTTAACTACAATGCAACAATTGACACATTTGGATGCAAATAATGCGACAATGATGAAAAAATTACTTAGAATTTGTTTAATTGTAAATATTCTTTTTACACAGTATTGTATGTTGTTGATCATAAATAGTCTCGATATATCAGCGGTTTGGGGATGGGGAATAACTATGGCTTTCTTCTTTATTCCTATAACTCTAATAAGTATACTGATATATGCATATTATTTAATTACAAAAGAAAAAAGGTTTCCTGAATTAAAGACGGACGTAATAATTCTATCGATCGTTATATTACAAAATCTAAGTCTGTTTTTGAGTATTCCAAGCAAGTAAAATAATAGACTTAATTAATAGATGTGCACCTTAATACACAAAAAATTCAGTATAGTGCTTTTTCTATCACTTGTTGTAAATTTTTTAAGTGGTTACAGTCAATGTAGTTCTATACATCAATGGCGAACAGCAGGTTACGAAGATCCAAATACAAATTTAGAAATGTACTTTCCGTTGATCTTTGATATTAAGCCGGACACAATATTTATCAGGAACGCTAATCCAAAAATGAGTCATCAGCAAGTAAAATATAGCATTATAAGCAGCAAGTGCACCTGGGAGGATATTGACGAATTAACTGGCTACTTAGAATACAAAGTCCATATTATTGAATCATCTAAAAATGCAACAGTCATCATCCAATCTAACAATGGGATAGGTACTCTACAAATAATTGCTGACGGAAGAGAGGCGTACAATCCTAAATTTAAAATTCGAAAAATTACATCAAATCTTAAACAGAAATGATCTTCAACATAACCTTGGATTGCAAAGTACAAAAAACTGTGCACAACACCAGGTTTGCTTAATGGCGGGCGACACAGTCGCCCGTAGTTTTCGTTTTTTTACTACCTTCGGTGTAGGCGGACAAATCCTCCGGATTTATCCGCCACTAAACAAACCCAAAACGCTGGCAGTAATAGGTTCCGGACAATTTGGTCAATTAACGGGGGATATAGTGTCGGGTATACGAGGCCAACCGAAAACTTAAATGAGTCTTATTTGTATTCAGATAATAAAACATGAAAAAGAAATTAACCCAAGACCAACAAAAAGAATTACTGAAAACGCTAAATGCCAGGTTTGAAAAAAACAAGAATCGGCACAAAGGCATTGATTGGGTCAACGTGCAAGCGAGGCTGGAGGCGAATCCGGCAAAATTATGGTCGCTTAGCCAGATGGAACAATCCGGTGGAGAGCCCGATGTAATTTCCTTCGACAAGAAAACAGGCGAATACACCTTTTGCGATTGCTCTGCCGAAACACCCAAAGGCCGCAGAAGCATTTGCTACGACCATGAAGCATTGGAATCGCGGAAGGAACACAAGCCGGCTAACAGTGCTGTGCAAATGGCCGAAGACATGGGCATTGAACTGCTGACTGAAGAACAATACCATGCGTTGCAAAAACTCGGACCATTTGATACCAAAACCTCAAGCTGGTTAAAAACCCCAACCGCCATACGTAAACTTGGTGGCGCCATTTTTGGTGACTATCGGTTCGGCCGCGTTTTCATTTACCACAACGGAGCCGAATCGTATTACGGTGTACGGGGATTCAGAGGCATATTACAGGTTTAACCCTGATGTTCCGGCAAAGTTTCATGCTTCTATTTCGTAGATTAAATTTTTCTAATGTCACACCCGAAAAAACCACTACTGAATTTCAGATTTTAAAAAATTTTTATTTTTTCGCTGCATAATTACCGAACCGGTGCAGCTTATCCCTCATCACAACCATTCATCTGATTTTTTGTCGGTTAAGATGTTGTTGTACCAACCTTGAAGGTATTTCTATTGTCTAATGGTTTGTTAGAAAATTTATGTTTAACTAAAAACTGTTTACGAATGGAGTACTCAAAAATTAATCGCTCATTTTGGTTGGTGTTATTGCTCGGATTTTTTGGAGCGTGTAATGATGATGATAACCCGGTACAGTTAACCGCACCCCAACTAAATGATGCGCAGGAAATCACCTCAAGTAGTTTCACAATCTCGTGGTTGGAAGTACCAGGCGCTGCCGGTTACTTGTTGGATATTGCCACCGATGAAGACTTTGATAACAAAGTTGACGGTTACAACCGAAAAGAAATTGAAGGCCTATCGGAGACCGTTGACGGACTGGAGCCCGGCACAACTTATTACATACGGGTATTTGCTGTACAAGGAGAACTTGAATCGTTACCTTCTGGGGTGAAACAGGCTACTACCGAGGAAGAGGAAGAGGGCTAACCAAATTTAACTTTTACAGGAGAGAAAGGTGGGGAATTACCCTCACCTTTTCGATTGTTTCGCGTTGTGGTGCACGTAATTACGAGTCATCTACTCCACCCTGAACCAATCCCCATCTAAATGGTCGGCATCGTTCGTGGTGCCTTCTCGAACGCTAAACAATTCAACAATAAGTATAAACTACCTTCTGATTTTCATTTGCATATGCAATTCATAAATTTTGTTTGCTAGAGCCTGTCGAAGCGTGACCCTACTTCACGTCAGGCTTCGACAAGCTCAGCCTGACATAGAACATTTACCTACTGTGTACCTTCGGGATTCCAATCCCGGAAAATATTTTTCACTGTATACTGCTTCGCTTCCTTTTTTGTAAGCTGTTTCGACCAGCCAACTCGTTTAGTGGTATTCGCTCCTGGTCCGTAATTTTTGTACTCAGCATAAAAAGCAGTCTTGTCTTTATCGGGAAACATGGCATCACCCTTCCAGGGATCCCACCCTTCGGAACGGATGTGACCACCCAGTTCACACTGCATGAAAACAGTGCGGGCAAACGGACGCCATGGCCTGCCCAGGTAAACGGATGTTGCTTCATCCCCGGCTATCAATTTGCAGTGCTGAAAAACAAAACCATAGGGTGTGTGCTCACGCGTTGAAGCTGCGGTAATAAATGAGTTGGACAGACTTTTAATCGTACAGGTAACGAACAATGCCGTGGCTTCACCAAAAATAAAATCGGTAGTACCTTCTATGTAGCAATCTTTAAAATATTGCCGGCTGCCATCGCGTGTAACCAGCAGCGTATCCTGATTACCGGTAATGCTGCAGTTCTTAACCGAGACACGGTCACCTTCAATATGCAGCGCTACAGCCTGCCCTACCCTGCCGGCCGTGTTTTGTATAGTTAAATTTTCAAGGGAGATGTCGTTGCCCTGTATCAACATCGTGTAGGATGTAAAGGTGCTGAGCTTTGGTTTAGCCCCCGGCTCGCTTGCGTTGGCATTGTCTTTTCCGGAATAATCATCGTACGTGATTATGGTTTGCCTGCGATCTTCACCAATCAAGCTGATGGCTGTTTTCCAGGAGGGGATAAATAACTTCTCCATATAGATGCCCTTTTTGATGTGAATGGTTACGCGTGCGTAGCCCAAATCGCGACAAGCGTTGATGGCTTCCTGAATGGTGGTGTAGTCACCACTTCCGTCCTGTGCCACAGTAATGCTCGTTGGATGAATTTGTTGGGCATGCGTTTCAGTATTAACCACAAAGAACACAGAGAAAACACAGAGGACACAAAGAAATGGTGAGAAAAAAATCCTCTGTGTACTTTGTGCAAGCCTTTGTGCGCTTTGTGGTTTCATCTTTTCTTCAATGTTTGATTTAAAAATGCTTTGATATGATCCGACATCGGGGTAAACCACGGCTCAAAAAACCAATACGAATGTGGTGCGCCTTCCAATTGCACGACTTCAGCTTTTATGCCAAGTGATTGCAACTGTTCGACCATCTCCTTACAACCTGCATGAAACCGGGTTTGACTGCTGTTGATAAACAGAAAGGGTGGCGTTGATGCTGTAACATGGGTTATCGGTGATGCTTCTTTCCATCGATCAGGAATGGAATCATAAAATCCGCCCAACCAAAACACATCGGCACTGTAATCATTTCGCCTAACAGCAAGGTTCTCTGCATGCGTGAAATCCAGCAAGCCATCCAAATCGATTACTGCCCGAACGTTGCTTGAGAATTTCTCATAGCCATCGCTTCCTTCAAATGCTGTATTACCATTGGTCGTACCGACTAGTGATGCCAACTGCCCCCCAGCCGAACCCCCTATGATGGCAATTTTACTTTCATCCAGCGCATATTCCCCGGCCTGACTTCTCAACCACCTGACAGCGGCTTTCAGGTTATGTACGGCAGCCGGATATTTCGCTTCAAGCGACAATTGGTATTCTGCACACATTACAAAAAATCCGCTTAACGCAAGCTGGCGTGCCAGAGGTGCGTGCATCGATTTATCGCCCGAACGCCAACCACCCCCATGTACAATAATGACTGCCGGTAATTTTCCTTTAAACTTTTTCGGATAATAAACATCAGCTTTTAATGCGCGATTGTTTCCACTCCTGGCAAGCATCGCATACGTAACATCCTTCTCCTGAATAATTTTTGGATTTCGAAATGACTCTACCACCTGAATATGAGGATAATCCTTCCTTAATTTGGTATAGGTGCTCCAGATGGTGTAGGTAGTGTCCTTCGGTATTTCAGGCTGGGCGAAGGCGTTACCACCAATCAGAAAAAACAAAACCATAAAGCACCGATATGATTTTACGAACCACATCACTTCGGTTTTTTCAACATGTTGGTTTTCTCTTCCACCAGACTATTGATATACACCTCAATGTTGGTGTAGGTTTTACTCAATGTATGTTGGGCAGCATCCGATGCCTCATTAGGGTTAAGTTTATTTTTCCGCTCCCAGTCATCAGGCATACCATCACCATCTGTATCCATCGGTGCAGGCGTTGATTTCAATTCAGGCCAGCTGCCAACATCGTTCTGTGAATCGATAATTCCGTTCCTGCTTTTCCCCGATGCAGATGTTCCTAAACGTGCTTCTTCAATAACCCGTACATCAACACTATCGCGTTTCAGACTGGCCCCTGCAAAGGAGAGCACTTGCACATAAGCAGTTTTGGCATCCTGGTCAGTTATTTTTTCGAATGGAAATGGTGTATCTGTTAAAGCAGCTTCAACTTGTGCGGCCACCACGCCCAATTGATTGTTCGCGCTGATGGCATCGGATTCTTCCAGCACATTTCCGGTTACAAAAAACTTCCCGTAAGGTTCACTCGGATTCAAAATCCGATCTTTTCTATTCTTTGAGGTTGCCGGTCCTGGCTTGAAATAATTATCTACCACATTGTAACGTCCCTTCTCACCACCATAAATATTGTTGTTCATCCAGTTGTAGATCACATTGTTCCGAAAATCCACCAACTCGTCAGGAGAATTTGGAACGGTAGCCGAGCCACTGAAACGAGGCAGGCGACTGTTATGATTAGCAATCAGGTTATGATGAAAGGTGGCCTTCTTTCCGCCCCAAATGCCGCCATACCCATGATCACCTTTGGCATGCACCGAACTATTCAGACTTTCTGAAATGATGCACCATTGAAGGGTGAAATTTTCATTTCCATAAAATGAAGCACATTCATCCGTGGCCCAGCTCATGGAGCAATGATCGATGATGATGTTCTTTTGCCGTGTGCCGCTGATGGCATCATCTTCCGTTCCCGATTCATCGCCAAGCCTAAACCGAATGTAGCGGATAATCACATTGTCGGCACTGATTTTTAATGGGAAATGACGGAGCGTAATACCATCTCCAGGGGCTGTTTGGCCGGCAATCGTTACATCGGGGTGATTAATAAAGAGTGGTGACTGTAAATCAATGTATCCGGAAACTGCAAAAACAATAATACGTGGTCCCTTTTTGCGAATGGCTTCGCGCAAACTACCGGGGCCATCATCGTTCAAGTTGGTTACAACGACTACTGTGCCTCCCCGGCCACCGGTGGTATACTTACCAAATCCTTCAGCTCCGGGAAAAGCAAGGGGTTGATTCAATTCTTGTTGAGGTGTGCTATGTTGGGCGCATCCGATTAGCGTAAATGAAATGAAAACTAGTAATAATCTATTGCGCATAACATTAAAGTTTCTTCGTTATTGCGAGGAACGTTGAAGTGATTTAATTAACTTCTCAAAACGTTACGTGACGAAGCAATCCCTCATTACTTAGCTAACTAAGCGTTAAGATTGGGATTGCTTCGCTCCATCACACATTCCAACGCTTCCGTTCGCAATGACGATTATTATCGATTTAATTCAATACTTAAAAACAACAATGAAGCCAATCCTTTATAGTCGTTAATTCTTCGTTCAGTGGTAACGTAGTATTCAAAATCTCCTTTTGAATTCTTTGGATTCAGTGTTCCGATCTTCACGGTCTGATCCAGGTGAAGGTTTCCTGCATCATCTACAAATACATACTGATCGAGCAGGGCATCAAATGCTTCATGCGCGGTGGCTAAGTATGTTTTGTCCAAAAATCCCAACCGATGCCCTTTTGCAAAGGCATACGCAAACATTGCCGAACAGGAAGTTTCAATCCAGTTGCCGGGTTGATTTCCTTTGTCCATTACCTGGTACCAAAGTTTCGATGAAGAATCCTGGTACTTTCTTACGGCAGCGGATAAGTCTTGTAATATGTTGATTACCTTCTTACGCTCCGGATGATTATCCGGTATATAATCCAGGCTCTCCACCAATGCCATCAGATACCAGCCCACTGCCCTTCCCCAAAACTCAGGCGAAGTACCTCTTTCAGGATGTGCCCAAACCGGATTTTTGGATTCATCCCACCCGTGGTATAACAAGCCGGTTGCCGGATCGAGCGTATGTTCATAAATCAATTTAATCTGATGAATAGATTCATCATACCATTCAGGTGCATTAAAGGTATTGGCATATTGCATCGAAAAAACATCCGCCATAAAAATGCCATCGAGCCACATCTGGTAAGGGTAAATTTCCTTGTGCCAGTATCCGCCATCACGCGTTTTGGGTTGCTGAGACAAATGAAGCATCAATGTATCCGCTATGGATTTGTATTTTGTCTCTCCGGTTTCATCGTACAGGTAAAGTACAACCCGACCGGGAAGAATATCATCCAGTTTGTATTCCTTCATCGTATACACACCCGACCTGAATGTTCCTTCTTCGGTAATAAATCCGTCAATCCATTGCTTTGCATACGAAACGTATTCAGGATTATTAACCTTTTTTCCTTGACGATACACGCCCGCCATAAAAAAACTGTATTCGTAATTCCATCGATTCGGTGCATATATCGGAAAATCTTTCAGGTCGGGATACTGGCTCATGGTGCTGTTAACCAAAGCAGATGAAAAATCAGCCACAGTTCCATTCTTCTTTTCATACTCGCGTAACGGGGTAAGAAATGAAATTTCAAACCGGACATCAACCTCCAGTGTTGAACCAGTAACCTCCTGCTTATCTTTTCCGGCTTCTATCAAAAAAGTGAATATCGGTTCACTGGAATTTAACCCATAGTCCAGAACCAGGAAATCAGGAGAAGTGTCGTTGTTGGTGTCCATTAGTTTAACCGGCACCTCAACACCAAAATTCCTGTCGGTTACCACAGGCATGGCGTGTTGCAGGCCCGGGGCACGTTTAATCACGTCCTTCCATGGGATAGAGATTACAACCTGTTCGGCCTTTTTAGGAACTTCATAGTTACGGGTTACGGTAATCAATACTGAATCCGTATCCAAAGCTGGCTTGCAAGCCAGTGCGAGTGCAACTACAAAAAAAAGTAATCGGTACATAACCTGCTTATTTCTTAACCACTTCAACACGTACTGGGCTCGCCAATTTTTTTGCTTCTTGTTCCAGATATTTCAGAAACGCTTCTTCCGTTTTAATTCCATTGGGTTCACCTTCCC
Source organism: Flammeovirgaceae bacterium UBA5585 (assembly GCA_002425185.1). Classification (GTDB taxonomy): domain Bacteria; phylum Bacteroidota; class Bacteroidia; order Cytophagales; family Cyclobacteriaceae; genus UBA2336. The sequence goes on from DILT01000007.1 coordinate 9,582, forward strand.
ACGCTGCCGCAAAGTAGTACGTTAATTTTCCGCTGGATGGTTTCATTTTTACAATGTGGCTGAACTCATCTTCAGTAAATTCGATAAAGTCTGATGCTTTAAATAATACGGCTATCCCCAGGTTATCATCGTTCAGACTTTGCTTACCATAGGTTGCCAGGTATCCGTACTCACCGGCAGTCCCCTTACTGGAAAACAGTTTGGCCTTCGGATCCTTTATTAAACCCGAACAGATATTATCCAACGTCTCGCTTATCGTCAACGAGGTTTCTGTTAACCGGCTTCCGGCATGAATAGAAAGCTGGGATGACAAATTGGTTTTATTTGCTCCTGCTTTCCAACCGTAGTAATTGGTTAGTATAGAAGAATAAACAACTCCATTTTCGGTGATGCTGCACTCAACGCTATCGGTAATCTCAACCCGGTGCGCTGCTTTTCCGTCAAAATAACCAATGGACCCAACCCCTAACGACTTGGCAACTTTTAAAACATCCATGCCCCACTCCTGCATTTCGTGGTAGGAATCAAAACCATCAAGGCCAGCTTTTTGAAGTGATGGCGCTGATGTGGTTTTTCCAAATACATCTACGGCATTGCGCTGATCAAGATAAAACCGATACCCAACCTTATCCGATTCCCAACCCGGGCCTTCATAACGGATATACCAGGAATGGTCTTTATGCTGCTTTGGCACACGCAAATAATCTACATTCTTAAACTCGCCTCCTATGTATTCGCGGTTTTTCCACTCACCACCAACTTTGGGCGAAAGTTCTGCCTGTGTGCGTTTTGGATAAGCTCGGTTAACTTCACCAGTTTTGGAATAACTAACGGTTAATACAATCGATTGGTTTGCACTCAGTTTATCCAACACAACCGCAATACCCTTGTTTACTTTGTCCTTTGCATTATACTGGCTGGGTATTTCGACAGTACCAGTAAATACAGCGAAGCCTTTTGCATTGAAACCTTTGGGCAGTTGATTTTCAGGAACGATAACCAAAACATCAGTGCGGTCGAATGCCGCAGGATTAGAAACCTTAACCGTAAATGATTCGCTGAATTCCTTTTTCTGGGAAGCCACTTCGCAAGCTATGCCTAACAGCAGCAAACTGAGCATTAATCTGGTTTTCATTTTCATAAAGATTGAGTTAGCTAAACTACTGATTCGCCTTAATTTCTTCTCCGTTTACCTTAACATTGTTAATGGTAAGGCCCTTATAGCCTTTTAGCACATTTCCCTTTTGAACGTTGTCAAACGAGCAATCTTCAATCAGGATATCTTCTACCGGGTAATCTTCTTCCGCTTCAATGTATATGCCGTACTGCGACTTTTTACTGGTGACATTCTTCACCTGGATATTTCTTACCACCGGATGATTGTCTCCGGTTTCATTGGCATAAAACATATACACATGTACCACAGCCTCATCCACATCGCCAATAGTAACATTGCGCATGTACACATTTTCGATTATCCCTCCTCTTCGCGAATTTGATTTCAGGCGCAAAGCCCGATCCAGGTATGGGCTGTTCATTTCACAATCTTCAGCAAATACGTTGCGAACATTACCGGATATTTCGCTCCCGATAACCACGCCACCATGTCCATCTTTCATCACACACTTGCGCACAATAATATTTTCACTTGGTACATTTACCCTTCTGCCATCATGATCTCGCCCTGATTTAATGGCGATACAATCATCACCGGTATCAAAAACACAGCCCTCAATCAATACGTCTCTAGAAGATTCCGGATCACATCCATCGCTGTTCGGGCCATGACTGATTACCGTAACATTGCGAATGGTGACATTTTCACTTAACACCGGGTGAAGCACCCACATGGGTGAATCTTTAATCGTTACACCTTCAATCAAAACATTTTTACACTTATAGGGCTGTACAAAACTGGGGCGCAGGAAATCGCCTTCACCAAATATGCGTTCACTTACCGGCACACCCTCTTCCGCCATTTTTTTCAAGCGTTCGTTGGCCGGTTTCTGCTGGTGTTCACGTGCTTCGCGGTTTACACCGGCATGCCCCCATTTGCCTTTCCAATACCACCAGTGATCATCATCAGCCTGGCCATTCAATTCACCTTCACCGGTAATGGCAATATTCTCTTGTTCATAGGCATAGATCAATGGTGAGTAGTTCATCAGTTCAACGGCTTCAAAGCGCGTATACACCTGTGGCAGGTATTTTTTCGGGTCGCGACTAAACAGAAGCCGCGCACCTTTTGAAACATGAAGGTTTACATTGCTCTTTAAGTGAATGGCCCCGGTTGTAAAATCTCCTGCCGGCACTACCACTCTTCCACCGCCTGCCTCATGGCAGGCAGCAATCGCTTTGGCAAACGCATCGGTACAATCGGTAATGCTATCGCCCACAGCGCCATAGTCGGTAACCAGAAAATTCTTATCCGGAAACGTTGGTGGAACGATACGTGCTAAAATGGTTTCCGCTTCCAACCAGGGATCGGCCGCCACGGGCGCAGATTTGTTGGAACAAGCGTTCAACACAAAAATAAGCGCGGTAAATACAACTAATTTTTTATTCATCGTTTACTTCTTTTTAATGATACGATTTGCAAGTTCAAGTTTCAGATTTTGTATTTCTTCCAATACGATTTGCGCTACGAGCCGTGCACCCAATTCATTAAAATGCGTATTATCATCTTTTCCCTCCGGATAATTGGGATGTTCACCTGGTTTTAAGTGAAGAAACAAAAGTTTTGAATTTTCCATACCAAACTGTTGATACAATGCCTGGCTTCGTTTATCAAGGTCGATCAACGGCACATTCAATTGCTTAGCCACTTCACGAACTAAAGGCGAATACTCAGCATGTGTTTCCTGAACATTACCTGAAGCATCAAACCGCCTTCTGCCTACAGGAGTTATCAACACCGGATTTGCTTTGCGCGAACGTGCTTCCATCACGAATTTCATAAGATTCCTCTTATACTCCTCCGGAGAAGTATAGCGATCTGTTTTCTCCTTCGATTCATCGTTATGACCGAACTGAATAAAAACATAATCACCGGTTTTCAACTTTGAGGAGACGATATTCCAACGCCCTTCACTGATAAACGTCCGTGTGCTTCTTCCATTCATGGCATGGTTCTCAATCACTACGGTTGAATCGAAAAAAAATGAAAAGGGCATGCCCCACCCGGTTTCAGGATAAGCAGTACTGGCTTTTGATGCCATGGTAGAGTCACCAATAAGGTATACGGTTATTCTGTTTTGCTTACCGGAGAAAGCCAGTATTAAAAAGATGACCAAAACATACAGCAATGAACGCTTCATGCCTTATGGATTTTGACCTTCAACGATACTCTTAACCAGGCTATTGATATACACCTCAATATTATCATAGGCGGTACTCAGGTTGCGGCCATTGGCGTTAGGCGTATTGGGATCAAGCTTCATTTCAATTTCCCAGGCATCCGGCATTCCATCACCATCAGTATCCAAAGGTGCAGGCAAACTGTTTAACAGAGGCCATCCTCCGACATCCTCCTGGCTGTCGATGATACCCTGAAGACCGGTTTCAGAACCATTGTAAGTTGCTGTGCCCGTGCTCACCTCTTCTATCACGCGCACATCAACAGCATCGCGCTTAAGGCTGGCACCAGCATGGGCCAATACTTTATCGTAAGCTTGTTGAGCCGTATGCTGGGAAGTCATGATGAATGCTAAGGGTGCATTCAGTTTAGAGGCAATTTCTGTAGCACCATTTTTATACGTTACGCCAAGCCAGTTATTAGCGGTAACGGCAGCACTACTGTGAACATAATTTCCATCGATATAAAACTTACCGTCTCCGGGGTGGCCTTGAAATACTTCTTTATAGGCAACCAAAATACGAGACTGATTAGAGGTAGTAGCAGGACCCGGTTTATAGTAGTTGTTCACCATGTTGTAGTTACCGTTTTCACCGCCATATGTACCCTCACCTACCCAATTGTAAACAACATTGTTGCGGTAATCTACATGCTCGTTTGGATAGGGATTGCTGGCACTATAGGTGCCCGAACGAAAACCGTTAAAACGTGGCGTACGACTTTTATGGTGTGCCATAAGGTTATGATGAAAACTTGCACGATCACCTCCCCAGATACCACCATAGCCATGTTCGCCTTTATCATGAAGCGATTTGTTCAGGCTTTCAGAAATGATGCACCATTGCATGGTGAAATCCTGATTGGCATAAAATGAGGCAGCTTCATCGGTACACCAACTCATCGAACAATGATCGATGACAACATTTTTCCGGTAGCGTCCCCAAATGGCATCACCCTCCACCTGCTTTTCGTTACCCATGCGAAAACGCAAAAAGCGGATGATCACATTATCGGCCCCGACAAATACCGGGTAATTCTTTATGGTTATGCCATCGCCCGGAGCGGTTTGCCCGGCAATAGTAACATTGGGTTGTGTGATGTTGAGATTGCTTAATAATTTAATTGTTCCTGATACTTCAAAAATTATAATACGCGCTCCTGATGTATTGATGGCAGCACGCAAACTACCTGGGCCGGAATCGTTCAGGTTCGTTACTTTTATTACTGTTCCTCCTCTTCCCCCGGTTGTTTTGTTACCAGAACCTTCCACACCCGGAAATGCAAATGCTTCTTCAACAATCGGCTTGGGGCTGTTATCAATTTCAGGTTCAACGTCTGTATTACAACCACCTAACCAAAGAATGATGGACAGAACTAAGAAAAAATGAAGAAACTTAACCATAGCCTTTCAGTAATAAAATACAGGGTAGCAATTTGCATTGCTACCCTGGTATTAAACTTAACCTAACAAATTATTGCAGCCAGCGCGGGTCACCAACTGAATTATCCAATAAAGTCTGATTTGTTACTTTGAAATTACCCGTTGCTGCATTTACAAAGCCGGGATCAAGTGTTCTGTGTGTACCCGAAATATCCACCTTTAAGTTTGCAATAACTTCAAAAGCTGCGTCAAAAAACCGTGGCGCATTAAAGTAGTTATTGTTAAGACTGGCGTGTTGAGTCGTGGTTGTCTGATTAGAGAAAAATCCACCTGATTCAGCAATAATAGAATTTCTTACGGTTAATACATTCGCATTAAACCGCACATACAACAACCTGCGTGTACTCACCGAAGCGCTGTTGCATACGCGGTACAAGGTGCAATGATCTACCAAAACGGTTGACGTTAAACCCGTTCCCGACAGTCCGTTTGCAGGAGCTACACCATCCATTCGTATGAAATCCCTGGCCGTTGAACTGTTGTTGAATGTGCTGTTCGTCAGTTTAAGGTCTGCCAAATAGGTATTTCTGAAATCGATGAAATCACCTCCACTTGTTTCAATATTATTAACAATCGTGTTGTTAACCACCACCGATTGCACGGTTGTTGCCGATGCATTACCTGCAATAAAGGAACGGGTGAAGTCATGTACATAACACCCATCAATTACGAGGGTTCCGAATGTTACGCTGTTGGTATTGTAGCGAAAGGCATCGTTTAAGGTGCCATCACCCGAAATATCAACATCTTTTATCTCAATACTAGATGCTCCGTCTGTTAGCGAGAATTGAACATGTATTTTTGGTTTATCAAATGGATAGAGTCCGCGAAGGGTAATTGATTTGTTAATTACAATTAGCCCGGTAAACACCGTGTAGTCACCCGGATAGAGCACCAACACTTCGCCAGGTGTTGCCGCTGCAATTACAGCACTAAGGTCATCCTCCGGATAAACCCGGAACGCATCGCCCACATCAATAAGCGTAGTAAAGGTTAGCGTACCCCTGGATTTTGTTTCTCGCATTAGCGAAATCGTATAGTGCGTGTCGCCCGTTAATCCGGTAACAGTTGCCATACCAGCGGCTTTTTCCCCTACCGAGATGTTACGCGTAATGTTTCCGGGATTAATCAACAGGTGAGTGACATCACTACCAGCAGGCCATCTTACTGTTGCTTCTGTGGCATCAATATCACCATCCTGAATAGGAAGAAAAATATTTTCCTGTGCTGTTACGATGGTAACCGCAGCCCATTTGGAGTTACCAACGCCTGCGCTAACCGCTTTTACGCGTGCGGAATAACGGGTATCACCATCAAATGTTCGCTGGTACGGAAGTTCTTCTGCTGTTACTTCATCGGTAAAAATGATTGTATTAAACTGAAGACTATCCTCACTAAACTCCACCACGTAATGATCTACATCGTCACGTAAGTTCCATGTTAACTCAATGGTGGTTAAGTTTCTTATCCTGGCTTCCAGTCGGGTGGGTGTCAACGCACGACTGAGTTCCAAATCGGTAATCAACGGATCGATGTTATCATCGCACGCTACAAAATTGAGTGCGACCAATCCGGTAAGCAAAATTATTCCCAAATACTTTTTCATAGCGCTCAAATTATCAGTAACCATAATCGTTTTTCAGTTTACCATTGCTGCCATCCAGAAATACCTGCCAGATAGGCCAGAATTGTTTTGTATTCGGATCGTTCGTATAAAGACTATTGATTTTAGCATCATTCAGGTTTCCCCATGTTTTTTGTGTCCAGCCAACCGGTGGTGTTGTTTCACCGCGATTAAGGCCATAAATCATCAATGACTCATCATCCGCGGCCAACTGGTAGTATAACGATGCCGGTACATCAGCATATTGCCCTGTTCGGTTGCGAAGTGCAAGCATCCTGGCTTTGGCCTCATCCATTTTTTCTGTCAGCTTATTCCAGCGGATAAGTGCCTGTTTACGTTCGAACTCACCTGTAAATTCAAATTTATGTTCATCCATAATTGCGTTGAATACGGCTTCTTTTGAGCCCAGTGCATCAACATAAGCATCTACTTTGGCTGCATGTTCAGCAGCCGGGAAAGCTCTTCTGCGTATTTCCTTCAAATAATTTTTAGCCGTTCCCTGATCACCTAATTCGTTGGCGGCCTCAGCTGCCATGAGTAAAACTTCGGCATACCGCATGTACATTTTATTTACACCATCATCGTTGGTAGAGGTCACGAAGCGGCTCATCCATTCGTAGCGATATTTTCCAAAGTACCACGTATTCAGATCAACCAGTTCCTGCCTGGCCCATCCATTCACTGCATTTCCATAGCGGTATGGAACGCATGTAACGTCACGTCTTGTATCCTTTTCATCATAGTCGTAAAATACGTGAGGTAAGGGGCCTGCCTGTCCGCCCCGATTTGCTCCATTGGCATGATGCTGGTTGTTGGTGTTGTGTCTAACCGCAAAGGTGAAAAGCATACGGCCGCGTCCATCAGCAAAAGGAATTTCCCAAAGGGATTCACCGCCAGCAGCAACATTATCCTGGTTATACTTTTTCCACAACGTTTCAAAAGAATTTTCGAGGCGGGCTTTACCACTCTCAATTACATCTCTGCACTCATTTAATGCCAGGGTGTATAACTCTTGCGTGGAGTAACCGGGGATTTCACCTCTTCGTATTCCATCAGGGTATTGCGAATAGCCAGCAGCCACCAATGCTAAACGGGCACGTAGCCCCTTCACAAAAGCTTTGTTCACATTTTCAACAGTAGTAGTAGAAGGCGTTTCATTTGGCCAGGGAGCCAACGCGGCTGCTTCACCCAGGTCATCGAGTAATTGCTTGTAAATTAAATCACGGTTAGATTTTTCGATATACACCGTTTCAGCGGTGATCGGTTCAAACCGGGCAGGTACATCACCCCAGGCTTTGAGCAAATCGGCATAATACACTGCGCGCAGTGTAAGGGCTTCAGCCAATAGCTCACCCATTTGCGCATTGGTCTGCGGATTTCCATAGGTTCTTATTCCCCGAATACACAAGTTGGCCCGTTCAATACCGGAGTACATCATGGCCCATGCATTATTCTCAGTATTCATCTGACTATTGTTAGGTTTGGCATTGTAAACGGCCAGATCAGAGTTATCGCCCACGGTTTGTGAAGAGTTATACCACTCCACATCGGTATTCATACCATACCACGGAAGAAAGCGCCCCCGGTAGGAGTTGGTTTCAGCAAAAGGTACCTTAATTCCATTCACTGCACCTCTGGCCAGGCCAGGGGTAGAAAATATAATGGATTCATCAAGCGAAGACTTGGTTGGCGCTTCAAGAAAGTCATTGCACGCGGTAAGTATGCTCGCTAAAATTAGTACGGTTATTAATCTCGTTTTCATATTTTAATGCTCGCTGGCTTTAAAAATTAAAGTTTAAACCAAACACAATCTGCCGGCTTCGCGGGTAAGCCGAATAATCGACACCTGGTGTATAAGGGGTTCTTCTGCGGGTAGATACTTCCGGATCAAATCCGCTGTAATTTGAAATCAGAAACACATTGTATCCGGTAGCATAGAATCTCATGTTTCTTAGCTTAACACGGGATGCAAGCCCTGCAGGCAATGTGTAGCCCAGTGTGAGCGTGTTTAATCGAAGGAATGAACCATCTTCAACAGCCCAATCGCTAAACACAAACCGATTCATATAAGGCGACCACATGGTGGTGTTAGCATTTAAGGCGGCCAGTTCGGTAGGGTCATTTACAAGCTGACCCGCAGCGTTAATATTGGTCCATCGCTGGCCTTCAGCCATGATATCAATGAGGTTACGGTATTGCGTGTTGGGGTTAGCTGTTGTAAACTCTATCTTATTTGCATTATACACATCATTTCCGTAGCTATAATTAAATGCCGCAGTAAGATCAAAGCCATAGGCATAACCATTTATCACAAAACCACCGGAGTGTTTCGGTAAAAAACTTCCGATTACGCGTTGGTCATCAAGGTTAACCACGCCATTACCATCCATATCCTTTAACTTCATCATACCCGGGCGCGCGTTGTTCAATCCTGGTCCTACAATTCCTGAAGCATCGGCAACACCGGCTTTCAGTATCCACCTGCCTGTGGTTTCATCATAACCTTCAAAATCAGAGACTTCATACCGGCCGTCATTCACATACCCAAACATAGCGCCTAACGATCTGCCTACGCGCACATCATAGTCACGACCAATCATAGTCGATGCCCAGTTTGAATTTGTACCTGCTGTAATGGCCTCAAGTTCACCCAGTGATACAATTCGATTTTGGTTAATGTTTGTGTTAAAGGAGAACGTAAGCCCGTAGTCCTTACGGTCAATCGCAACATAGGTAAGTGATAAATCAATTCCTTTATTTTCAGTTTCACCTATGTTACGAAACTGGCTGGCATACCCTGTGCCGGGTGTAGGAAACTCCAGCAGCAAATCCTTTGTGTTGTTTTTATAGTATTCAACAGTGGCGCTGATACGTCCTTTCAAAATACTGAAATCCAAACCAATATTTTGTGTATACGTTGTTTCCCACTTCAGGTCGGGGTTAGCCATGATATTTGATGCCGCCCAAAAATTATCAAACCCGCTCATCCACGTGTTGGTACGCGATTCAAACATGGTAAGCGTTTGACCTACCGGAATGTTGTTGTTGCCGGCAACGCCAAAGCTTGCACGAAGTTTTACATTACTAACCATGTCAGCAATTCCGCGCATAAAATCCTCTTCAGACACTTTCCAGGCACCGGATACGGATGGAAAAAATCCCCAAACGTTATCACCTAAAAATTTACTGGAACCATCCGCACGATAAACGGCCTCAAGTAGGTAACGATTTTTGAAGGAGTAGTTTGCACGGGTAAAGAAAGACAGCAACTTTTCATCGGGATCGAAGTAATTATCTACCGATACGGGTACCCCTTGCGTAGTAAGCCGGAAAGCTTGTTCAGACTTAAAGAAATCGGGGAATCCATGAATCTCCGAGGTCACTCTGTTCACTTCCTTCGTTAAAACTTCATGCCCCACCATAACATTCACCTGATGATCGCTGGGCAGTATATCCTTAAAGTTGTAGCTGAGTGTGTTGGTATTCCTGAGCCGAAATTCCTTCCTGTCTCTCAGGATTACGGCCGGGTGGTTTTGATTTTCGGATGCGGGCCTGTTGGCAACAAAATAGGTTGTTAAGCCATAGAAACGGTTATCCAGGTAATTATAAGTATCAATGCCACCTTCAATTTTCAGCTGCAGGTTATCAATTATATTCCATGAAAAGCTTCCACCGATGTTGAAATTCCTACGTTCCTGGTAACGATTGTTATCGTACGTAGCGGCAATCGGATTTACTAAGTCACCGGCTGTTTGATCATCCGTATCGTTGGCATCGGTGGTGATTCCCGGAATAGGAATAGGCGAATACCCTACACTGTGTTTCAAACGTGAATCGGCAGATGAAACCTCATTTTGTTCATTAGCTCCTCCTCCATTAATTTCAGTATTTGAATACCGTAGTGAAAACCCGATATTGATTTTATTATTTGGCTTATTGTTCAAGCGCACCGTAATATTGTCACGCACGAAATCAGAGCCAATCATAATGGCCTTTTCCTGAAAACGGGCATAATTAATTGAGTAATTAAATTTGTCTGTCCCGCCTCTTACACTAAGGTCATTACTAAAAACCTTTCCTGTTCTACCATAGATTTGACGTTGCCAATCGTTACCGTTCAGGCCAGTATAAAGATCGATGTCCTGATAGGGGCCAAAAAAATTCTCATACGATGTGATGTTGTTCCGCAACATGGCATATTCATACTGCCACTTCACATAGTCTTGAGGGGAAAGTACATCCAGGGTTTTGGCAATTCTTTTAAACCCCGCAAAAGTGTTATAGCTCACTGAAATTTTCCCATCGGTAGTTCCGCCTTTCGTTGTAATAATTACAACACCATTAGCCCCACGTGAACCATAAATGGCGGTTGATGAAGCGTCCTTAAGTACCGTAATCGTTTCAATGTCGGAAGGTGAAATATCTGAAATGCTGTTAACCGGAAAACCGTCAACCATGTACAATGGGTTGTTATCTTGTGATAAGGAAGTTCCACCCCGCACCCGAATATTAATTTCAGCATCCGGTGAACCTTCTGTAGAGGTTACCTGAACACCGGCCAGTCGTCCGGTAAGCGATTCTGCCACCGTAGCCACCGGCATTTTCTTTAAGTCATCACCACCGATAGAGACAATGGAGCCCGTTACATCCGATTTCTTTACAGTACCGTAGCCCACCACAACCACTTCTTCCAACTGCGAGATATCCGGAAGAAGCTCCACATCAAAATTGGTTTGACTGCCGACTACAACTTCCTGTGGAGCCATTCCAACAAAGCTGAACACCAGTGTGGAATTAGTGGATACCGAAATGGAAAATTTTCCATTACTATCCGTAACGGTACCATTTGAAGTACCTTTCTCGGTTACCGACACACCCGGTAGTGTCTCGCCCTCAGATTTTACCACTCCGGATACAGACCTGGTCTGACCGAAGAGTCCGGTTACGCTGATGAGTAGCATCAGCAAAACCAAGATGGGGATCCGATTGAATAATCGTAAAGTTTGATTCATATATTAAAGAGTTAAGATTTGGTTCTTGTTAGCGGAGTTGTCAAACACTTGCCCCATTTTTTATCCGTTTTCAATCGATTTAAAGGAATTTTATGCGCAATCGATTGCATATTAAAAAGTACTTGTATATTTACCAAAAGAAATTTGACTTTTCTGTATATATAATGCCATTCAATTGTATTTAAGGCATTTTCTGAAGCCAGTTTATTGACAATACGAAACTGTCAGTTCCGAGATATTATGATAATATTGCGCAAACGATTACACAACTAGCCTATGAACCCCACTTCTTCGGTCCGGCATGCTATACACACGTCACAAAGCAACCACTTCACCACTAAAGAACTACGGGAAAACTTTCTGATTGAAGATCTTTTTATCCCCGGAAAGGTTACCACGCTCTATACCTTATATGATCGATTTATAGTAGGTAGCGCTCAGCCTACAGGTGGTGCATTGTCGCTGGAGACCCCCGACAATCTCAAAGCCGATTTCTTTCTTCAACGAAGAGAAATCGGCATCATAAACATCGGTGAAACCGGGATCGTGGAAGCTGACGGCCAGCAGTTCATACTCCATAATAAAGAGGCTCTTTACCTGGGTAGAGGAACAAAGCAAGTACAATTCAGTAGTGGTCCTGCTGGAAGTAAACCTCTTTTCTACTTTAACTCAGCCCCTGCCCACCATGCCTATCCCTCTAAAAAGGTTTCCCTGGATCAGGCGGAAACGGTAGAACTTGGCACACAGGAAACTTCCAATCACCGCACCATCCGAAAATTACTGGTGCAAGGCGTTATTGAAACTTGCCAATTGCAAATGGGGCTTACCGAATTAAAACCAGGAAGTGTGTGGAACACCATGCCGCCCCACACCCACGACAGAAGAATGGAAGTATATCTCTATTTCAATATTCCTCAAGGACAGGCTGTTTGTCATTTTATGGGTGAGCCGCAAGAAACCCGGCATATTTGGGTGCAAAACCACCAGGCTGTTATCTCCCCACCGTGGTCAATTCACTCCGGTGCTGGTACGAGTAACTATTCCTTTATATGGGGAATGGCAGGCGAAAATCTTGACTACAGCGATATGGATATCGTGCAACCTGCTAACTTACGATGATGAAGGCACCTGAACTGTTTGATCTGAGCGGTAAACGAGCCCTAATAACCGGGGGCACGCACGGACTGGGCATGGCTATGGCCCATGCGCTGGGTTCAGCAGGTGCTACACTTATCATCAATGGCCATACACCAGATAAACTTGAGAAGGCCATCGCCACGTATAAAAAAGAGGGCTTCGTAACACACGGTTATTTGTTTGATGTAACAAATGAAGTGAATGTTATGGAGTCGGTTCAGCGAATAGAACAAGAAGTTGGGCCGATTGATATCCTGATTAACAATGCCGGCATTATCAAACGTGTGCCGATGCTTGATATGACGGTTGAGGATTTCCGCAGTGTGATTGAGGTAGACCTGGTTGGCCCCTTTATCGTTTCAAAGCATGTTGGCAAATACATGGTGCAGCGTAATGCCGGAAAAATTATAAACATTTGCTCCATGATGAGCGAGTTGGGTAGAAACACGGTCTCCGCTTATGCTGCCGCTAAGGGTGGATTGAAAATGTTAACCAAAAATATGGCCACCGAATTGGCGCGGTTTAACATACAGGTGAATGGAATCGGCCCCGGATATTTTGCTACCGAACAAACAGCGCCCATCCGGGTGGATGGTCATCCATTTAACGACTTTATTATTAACCGAACACCGGCAGGGCGCTGGGGCGTACCGGATGACCTGGCAGGAACAACAATTTTTCTTGCCTCTACTGCCAGCAACTTCGTTAATGGTCAGATAATTTATGTTGATGGTGGTATTTTGGCCACACTTGGTAAACCTGTCAATGAATTATGAAACGAGAACGCGCAACTATTCATGACATCGCAAAAAAACTGGATATAACAGCCTCCACCGTTTCGCGTGCATTAAAAGATCATCCACGCATTAGCGAAGCTACTAAAAAGGCTGTGCTGAAGGCTGCCCAAACTTTAAACTATCAACCAAACCACATAGCTGCTGCCTTGCGTAATGGACGAAGCAAAATTATAGGAATCATCGTGCCCACTGCCGATAGAAGTTTTTTCTCTTCAGTTGTTCGGGGTATTGAAGAAATTGCCAACGCATCAAAATACAATGTGATGATCTGCCAGTCGTACGACAATTACGACAAAGAAGTCGCTACGGTGGAAGCTTTACTGAATGCCCGGGTTGACGGCATTGTTGCCTCCTTTGCTAAGGGCACTGATAATTTCGATCACTTTCTAAAAGTAAGAGATAAAGGTATACCCCTCATTCTGTTCGATCGATCGAACGAAGACCTGGAGGTAAGCAATGTAATTCTGGATGATTACCAGGGTGCTTACAAAGCGGTTACCCATCTTATTAACCAAGGGTGCAAACGTATTGCGCATTTTACCGGAATACGAAAAATCAGTATCTATCGTGAACGCTTACGGGGCTATCGCGAAGCGTTGCAAGACAATGGTATACCCTTTGATGAATCATTAGTGATCGGAAGTAATATGCAATTAGAAGATGGGATAGAAAGCATGAAAAAACTTCTATCATTGGCTTCACCACCCGATGCGGTATTTTCATCGAGTGATTACAGTGCCATGGGGGCCATGCAGGTTTTAAAGGAAAGAAGAATACGTATACCGGAAGATATTGCGCTGGTAGGTTTTGGAAACGAACCTTTCACCTGGTTTTCAGAACCACAACTTACTACTGTTGATCAGCGTAGTAAGGAAATGGGCAATGCCGCGGCTGAAATATTTTTTGAACAAATAGGGGCCGGTAAAAAACCATTCGTCCCAAAGAAAACGGTGTTAAAGCCAGAATTGATTATTCGCAAGTCTTCGTTAAAGAAGGGTTAATCATAATTTTGCATTATGAACACAACAACTAAAGCATCATTCCTGTCTGAGGATTTTTTACTGCAAAATACTTTTGCCAAAACCCTCTATCACGATTACGCCAAAAACCTTCCCATAATTGATTACCACTGCCACTTGCCGCCAAACGAAATTTCCAATAACAGGCAATTTGAAAACATTTCGCAAATATGGCTGGCAGGTGATCACTACAAATGGAGGGCCATGCGCACCCTGGGTATTAAAGAAGAATATATTACCGGTGATGCGCCTGATCGTGAAAAATTCAATCAGTGGGCTTTTACAGTTCCTTATACGGTTCGGAATCCGTTATTCCACTGGACACACCTGGAGCTACAGCGCTATTTTTCCATTAATGATTTACTGAATCCGGATACAGCAGATAAGATTTACTCAGAAGCAACAGAAAAGCTCAAGACGCCTGCATACGCTACCCGTTCGTTGTTACAAAAAATGAATGTTGAGGTGGTGTGCACCACTGACGATCCTGTTGATTCACTCGAATATCACCAGCAAATAAAAAGCGATAAATTCGGTACGCTCATCCTGCCAACGTTCCGGCCCGATAAAGCTTATGCTGTTGAAAATTCTGTCGCATATACCCAATACCTCGCCCAACTTACCCGGGTTACCGGTATTCAAATCAATACCTACACCGATTTACTGGACGCCCTGAAAAACAGAATTGAATTCTTTTCAGCGCAGGGTTGCCAACTTTCCGATCACGGACTTGAGCAACTGTATTTCTTTGACAACCCACCTGCATCCATTGATGCAATCTTTTCGAAGTTAAAAAAACAAGAAACCCTTACCCCTTCGGAAGTTCAGTACTTCAAATACAACACCCTGCTTGAACTTTGTCGCCTTTACCATCAAAAGGGCTGGACACAACAATTCCATTTAGGTGCCCTGCGCAATACCAATACCCGAATGCTCAGCACGCTAGGCCCCGATACTGGTTTTGATTCGATCGGTGATTTTTCACAAGCGGTGGCATTGGCCCGTTTTCTTAACGCACTGGACTCAACCAATCAACTCACCAAAACTATTCTTTACAATTTAAATCCTTCCGATAATGAAGTAATGGGCACCATGATTGGAAATTTCAATGACGGATCAAGCAAAGGAAAAATACAATTCGGATCGGCCTGGTGGTTTCTTGATCAAAAGGATGGAATGGAAAAACAAATCAATGCCTTATCAAACCTTGGTTTGTTAAGTTGTTTTATCGGCATGCTTACCGATTCGCGCAGCTTCCTCTCCTACCCGCGACATGAATATTTCAGAAGAATACTTTGCAACCTGATTGGCAAAGATGTTGAACAGGGTGAGTTACCTGCTGACGAGAAATGGTTGGGTAAAATTGTTTCCGACATCTGCTACTACAACGCAAAAGCTTATTTCAATTTTAATGCTTAATGTTTTCTGATGTTAAAAAAACTAAATCGTGCCACAACCGGTAGTACTCATCAACATCCTGTAAAGGTAGTGCAGTTTGGTGAGGGTAATTTTTTGCGTGCCTTCGTGGATTGGATGGTTGATGTAATGAATGAAAAAACCAATTTCAATGGATCGGTTCAAATCATACAACCCCTGGCCAACGGCTTAGGTGAACTTATAAACAATCAGGATGGCCTGTATCATGTTGTGCTGAATGGAATACAGAATGGAAAAGCCATAACCGAAACCCGGTTAATTACCAGTGTTACCGGGGTTATCAATCCTTATGAAGATTATTCTGTTTTTCTTAAGGTATCTGAGAATCCGGATCTTGAATTTATTGTATCCAATACAACGGAAGCGGGGATAGCCTTTGATAGCAGTGATCAATCAATAGATAATTTACCCAAAAGCTTTCCAGGAAAACTGACTGCGTTACTTGAGCATCGTTTTCAATTCTTTAAAGGCCAACATGATAAAGCACTCACGATTATACCCTGTGAACTCATTGATAAAAATGGTGATGAGCTGAGAAAAACCATTCTTCAATACGCTGAACACTGGCAACTTTCTTCAGCTTTTAAGCAATGGATTACCGAACACACCACCTTCTGCAATACCCTGGTAGACAGAATTGTACCGGGTTACCCGAGAGAAACCATTAACACCATTCAAGATCAGACAGGTTTTGAAGATAAGCTGGTGGTTATGGCCGAACCCTTTCACCTTTGGGTAATTGAAGGACCTGCCGCTTTAAAGGATAAATTTCCTGCCGATAAAGCCGGGCTCGATGTAAAATTTGTGACGGATCAGTCACCCTACCGTACCCGAAAAGTAAGGATATTAAATGGAGCACATACGGCCATGGTGCCGGTTGCTTACCTGCACGGGCTGCGTACCGTTCAAGAATCTGTGGAAAATAATTTTACCGGTGAATTCATTCGAGCGGTAATCTATGAGGAGATTATCCCTACACTTGATTTACCCAAAGAAGAACTCGATGATTTTGCAGCGAGCGTATTGGAGCGATTTAAGAATCCATTTATCCGCCATGAACTGGCATCCATTGCATTAAACTCAATCTCGAAATTTAAAGTACGTGTGCTTCCATCCTTACTTCAATACATTGAACGGACCGGCAAAATACCGAACAGGCTGGCATATTCTTTTGCAGCCATGATCAGGTTTTATAATGGAAGCTGGAAAGGAGTAGAACTGCCCGTGAAAGACACGCCTGAAGTTCTTGGTCATTTCGCAAAAGCATGGAACCAGTCCACACTTGAAAAAACAGTTAATCGTATTCTTTCTAACATATCCCTGTGGGACATGGACCTATCCACCATTGATGGGCTTGGGTCAACCATTTCAAAATACCTGGCTGAAATCGATAAAGCCGAAAAAAAGGATGAGGCACTGACGATTTTATAAACCAGAACTACTGAATGTCGTTGATTAAAACACCTCCTGCACCTGACATACATTAATTTCTTCTTCACGATTCCCTTTTGGCGTAGGGTATAAAATTTTGTTACTGCTGTAATCAATGGTCATTTTATTGCGCGACAACACATCAGCCCCAAGAATGCCAACAATAGTTATTTTATCATGAGCCTTTATAGTTGAAAGCAACCGGTATAAGTCTTGCGCCTTGGGCCTTTGCTTTATCGTAAGATCGCCCAGTTTCAGGCTACAGCCATAAGTTTCCAACAGTTCGGTTGAGCCTCCAAGGCCGGTCATGTCCATTTTATCTTGCCGCGCGATCTCAAACCCAAAGTAAGATGCTTTGGCAGCATGGACAATGGTAATGGATGCGCCCGTATCAACGATCATCCAGGCCGGCTTTCCGTTAATCTGTACTTTTACAATTGGTATTTTTCCATTTAAAGTTTGAAAGGGAAGTGCGCTATAGTTGGAATCTCCATGTACACGTTGTGCCGGGGTTGGGTAATAACCAAACACCAACAACAGGATCATCAACCATTTGGCAAATGAATCCTTAACTTCACCTGCACGAACTGATCTTTCAATGCATTGCACCATAACATCATTTATTAGCGCCTTAAAAAAGCAAACTTCTAAATTGCTATGCTGTGGTATTAGATTAACGCTAACCCTGTAAGGACATACTACATGAAAATTTCAAAAAGGAATATTTCGGCAGGCAAATGCTTTTCGTAGGGTGATTTTGTTGTTTGTCTAAGAAAGTTGAATCAATCGGTATCTTTTCCTGATCTTCATCGTAAAAAAAGAAATAATGAGGGACGACAGCACCGTACTAGACCTAAGGCTTGAAAAGTTCAGGATTGTATTTCATGTTTTGTTTTGGCTTGGGGTTGTTGCCTATGAAGGATTAGTGTGGGGCTTGGTGGATGGCCAGTACGGCCAGCGACTGCTGAGCTCGCTGGTTGATCTGCCTGTGAAAATCAGCGCAGCATATTTCACATTGTACATATTGGTTGATCGGTTCCTCATTAAAAAGAAGTACACCGCCTTCCTGATTCTGTTATTTACCTCCATGCTTGGATTTGGGGTATTGTCGCGCATACTGGCTTACTACATCATCTACCCCATGTTTTATCCTGATGCCACGGCCGTTCCATTGTTTTACCTGCCTAAAATATTGATTATGATTTTTTCCATTTATTCCCTGGTCGGTATAATTACTTCATTCCACCTGATCCGTCATTGGTACAGGAACCAACAAGCTGCACAGGAATTTGAGCGTTCACGTCAGGCTTTGGAAAATGAAATGCTGGAGGCCAAATTGAAGTTTTTAAAGTCTCAAATCAATCCTCATTTTTTGTTTAACACCCTCAATAACCTGTATGTGCTTGCGTTGGATCAATCCACGCGTACTCCTGAAGTGATCCATCGCCTGTCAGAATTAACGAGTTATATGCTTCACGAAGGAAACCACAAACTGGTAAGCCTGGAGCAGGAGTTGCACTACATCCAAAATTACATGGAGTTGGAACGAATACGGTACGACTCTACGGTAGATATAGCGTTAACCATTCATGGCAATATTTCAGGTATACAGATTGCACCCCTTTTATTGTTACCCTTTGTTGAAAATGCGTTCAAACACGGATTAAGTTCAGGACTTAGTGGAGGGTGGCTGCGCCTTGATATCTACTATTCAGCCGGGTGGTTGACGGTTAAGGTAGAAAACAGTAAAACTGATTCAGTAAAAAAATACTTACCAAAATCGGGGATTGGGCTACAGAATGTTCGTAGCCGTTTGGATTTAATTTATACCGATTGTTATTCACTAAACATCGTTAATGAACGACAACTGCATTCGGTAATACTAAAGATTAACGTAGGCGAACCACAAACAATAACCGTTGCTGAAGAACAAACTCAAGCTACCTATGAAATGCCTGATTATTGACGATGAGCCATTAGCCCGCGTGTTGTTGGAGAAATATATTAATCGTGTAGAAGGGCTTTCACTGGTTAAAAGTTTTCCGAATGCTGTTGAAGCATTTTCATTTTTACAGCATACACCGGTAGACTTACTTCTATTGGATATCCAAATGCCCCAAATAACAGGGCTTGAACTGATCAGTTCGTTAAAACAAAAACCGAGGGTAATATTTACCACGGCTTACCGCGATTTTGCATACGAAGCATACGATTTGGATGCGGTTGACTATTTATTGAAACCCATTTCATTCGACAGGTTTTTGCGGAGCATCAGTAAGGTGTATCAGCTTTCCCAACCTCCAGCAAAGGTACCCGAGCAACCTGAAACCTTAAATGCTCACAACAGCGCTTACATTTATTTAAAAGATGGACGCACCATGGTAAAGGTTTTGTTGCACGATATTATTTACATAGAAAGCTTGCGCGATTACATTCGTGTAAAAACAACCGGAAAACCAGTAGTATCTTACCAGAAAATAGGACACATGGAGAATAAGTTACCCGCAAAGCAATTCCTGCGTGTACACCGATCGTACATTATTTCGCTCGAAAAAGTCACTTCTTACACCATGAACCATGTACGGCTTAATGAATTTGAAATACCGATAGGAAGGCTATATAAAAACGAAGCCCTGAAAGTACTTAACAGGAATAACTACCTGGCCGATACCGTGTAATTACGCGTTAAAAATGGCGGAGAGACAGGGATTCGAACCCTGGATCCACTTACGCGGATAACGGTTTTCGAGACCGTCCCATTCAACCACTCTGGCATCTCTCCTTTGGTTTTCTCAGCACTTAAAGTTAGCTTCACAAATCCAATTCAAAAGTAAAATCCACTATGAAACGTAAAGCAACAGCCGTTTGGCAAGGTTCCGGTAAAGAAGGCAACGGTCATTTGAGCACACAAAGTACCGTATTAAACAAAACGCAATATTCCTTCAGCTCACGCTTCGAAGAAGGTATTGGTACAAACCCCGAAGAACTCATCGCTGCGGCTCATGCAGGCTGCTTTACCATGAAGTTAAGTTTTGTATTGGGCGAGGCCGGATTCAAACCCAACGAATTATCAACCACCTGCACCATTACACTGGAAAACGGGGCTGTAACAAACTCAGACCTGGTGCTGAAGGCTAACGTTCCCGGCATTTCAAAGGAAAAATTTGATGAGTGTGCGGAGAATGCAAAGGCCAATTGCCCCATTTCGAAATTGCTGAACACAACTATTTCCTTAACAGCATCATTAACCTGATCCGTTAAAGATAAGGCACTATTCGAACCGAAGCGATTCAATAGGATCGAGTTTGGAAGCTTTATGTGCAGGGTAATAACCTGCCAGTAATCCAACCAAAACACAAACAAAAAGCCCGAAGAAAATCCACACCCATGGAATAATGTAGCTTTCCATGCCTAAAAAGCGCGCACCCAGGTTGCCGATACCAATACCCAACAACACACCTAACGCGCCACCCAACAGGCACACCACGATAGCTTCGGTTACAAACTGCTGGCGGATGCGCAGGGGCGTTGCCCCCAATGCTTTGCGTACGCCAATTTCACGCGTACGTTCTGTTACCGAAACCAACATAATATTCATGAGCGCTATCGATGAGCCCAATAATGTTACAAAGCCAATTAAAAAACCGGCCGTGCGTACATAGCCGGCTAACTGAGCGGTTCGCTCAGCCAACGATACACTGCGCTCCAACTGGAAGGAATTTTCGTTACCCACATGGTCTTGCCGGATTCTGCGCATAACACCGGTAGCTTCGCCCATGGCATCATCAACATTGTTAATATCCTCTACCCCTACTGTTAAACGATACCATAAGCTTCGTCCTTTCGCCATCTGATTGGCCACACGAATAGGTACGATAACCATGTTATCAAAATTACCTTCAAAGGATTGTCCCTTTTCGATAATTACACCAATCACTTTAAACTGCCCACCGAGAAAGGATATCTTCTCACCGATCGGATTTTCATTTTCTTTGAATAAGGTGGTAAATATTTTGTGCCCGATAATTACCACCTGCGTTCCATACTCAATCTCAATCGGAGAAAAATTTCTGCCTTGCTTTATGTCAAGCCCCTTAATGGTTACGTAGTTTTCATTTGCCCCCAAAACTGTAACATTGGGATTCGTCTTATTCGACAAACGCTTCACCTCTGCTATTTGGGTTAAATTAGCCGATAAACTTACTGTAGCCGGAAAATTGTATTGATTAGTAAAGCGAATTACCTCGTTAAATTTAAGATTTGGGTATAGTTTTTCAGTTACACCTTGTGTGCTCCCTCCGCGGTTGGTTTTAGAAGTAATGTCGAACGTATTTGCGCCAAGGGAAGAAAGACTGCTGTTAATGGACTTCTCAACACCATCCACAGCTGTTAGCGCTCCTACAAGGGCAGTTATTCCAATGGCTACAATGAGTGCGGTTAACACAGACCTGAGCAGGTTAGCCTGCACCGACCGTAAACCCTCCCGCATATTTTCTATTACGTTCATAAACTGTTTTAATACATCAATACGTTGATCAATACGGGCTAAATGTTACACACATGCCTGCTTTTTTATTTTTTGAGGCACTTTTTACAAAAAGACCTAAATTTGATAGCAGTAATAAACGTAAAACTACATGTATTGGGTTATGGATAAGATGCGGGGTATAATTTTAGTTGGATTATTACTGGTTGGCAGCCTGGTGAAGGCCAATTACCTGTTCATTCCAATGGATGATCGGCAATCCAACCATTTAAAGGCGTATGGTATTGCCTATTGGATTTTGCGAAGCGAAACAGAAGTTGACTGGTTGCTCAATTACGGGGGTGGCAGTTTTATGGTAAAATTTCACCCGGCTATCCAAAATGAGTTGATCATACGGGGCGTAAGTTTCGATGTAATCTCAGATGCGCAGGCCAACCAGATCATCAGCGAAATTGCAAGCCCTGCCGTGAACTACGACATTATGAAGTTGGAAAAGTATCCGCGCATAGCGGTGTATTCGCCAAAAACCGCACAACCGTGGGACGATGCCGTTACTCTTGTTCTTACCTATGCCGAAATACCCTATGACGTTGTATATGATGACGAAATACTAGCCGGTGTTTTACCCAAATACGATTGGCTTCACCTTCACCATGAAGATTTTACAGGACAGTATGGAAAATTCTATGGCTCATTCTCCAATATGCCCTGGTACATTGAAGCGCAACGCGATGCTGAAGAAACAGCGCGCAGAAACGGTTTTCATAAAGTATCACAATTAAAACTGGCCGTAGCCAAACGGATAAAAGAGTTTGTTGCCGGTGGTGGTTTTATGTTTGCCATGTGTTCAGCCACCGACAGTTACGACATAGCGCTGGCCGCTGAAGGCGTTGACATCTGCGAACGCATGTTCGATGGCGATCCGGCTGATCCGCAGGCGCAGGAAAAAATCGACTTTGAAAAAACATTAGCCTTCACCGATTTTAAACTGGTACGCGATCCGTACCAATATGAATTTTCCTCAATTGACAACCCGCCAAATGAACGCGGACTTCGCCAGGCAAACGATTATTTTTCGCTCTTTGAATTTTCGGCCAAGTGGGATCCCATCCCCACTATGCTAACGCAAAATCATTCGCGGGTGATTAAGGGATTCTTCGGACAGACTACCGGATTTAAAAAGAATCTGATTAAACCTGAGGCAGTTATTATGGCGGAGAATAAAGACATCAAGGAAGTCAAATACCTGCATGGTGTTCTTGGCAAAGGTTTTTGGACATTTTATGGCGGACACGATCCGGAAGATTACCAACACCAGGTTGGTGAGGAGCATACAGATCTTAATCAGCATCCCAATTCACCCGGCTACAGGCTGATTTTAAATAATGTTCTGTTTCCGGCTGCGAAAAAGAAAAAGCAGAAAACATGATGCAGGTCAATGCATCCGGTCTCCTCTAACTTTTAAATTAGCCATGATACCGGCTTCAGCTTCCAGCAGTTCCCGCCAACGCAACGCTACGTCATCAGCAGGCATGTATTCCTTAGCCAATTGCAAAAAATTTTTATAGTGTCCGGCTTCTGAAACCATCAGTTCATAATAAAACTTTGAGAGTTCAGGATCAGCGATATTTTTCCAGAGCATTTTAAACCGCTCAGCGCTGCGCGCTTCAATAAGTGCATTCATCAAAAGTTTCTCTACCAGTTGTTGCTCCCGGCTTCCTCCGCTTTTTAAAACTTTATTCAACGCTTCTACATACTCATCCTTGCGCTGTCTGCCAAGTTTGTAGCCACGCTTTTTTAATTCTACAATTACGCGTTCAAAATGCCCCCATTCTTCGGCCACTACTGGCGTTAACATTTCCACCAGCTTTTCCTTTTCAGGATACAAAACGATTAAAGAAATACAGGCTGAGGCCGCTTTTTGTTCACAGTACGCATGATCCACTAAAATATCTTCAATGTTCTTTTCAGCGATATTAACCCACCGCGGATCGGTTGGCAGTTCAAGCCCGAGGGTAAATTTATCCTTCATACAACTTTTCGAATTTTATGCAGTAGCAAAACCTAATCAAAAAACGACCAATCAAATCCAAAGTCGAATACATTTACCACACCCGGATAAAAAGGCGTGGGTACGTTTCCAAATGAGCTGAAAGCTTTCAACACATTATTATATTTAAAAAACACCCTGCCACGAATAATTTTTGCATTTAAAAATACATCCATAAGCGGAAAAGAGGGGCTCTTGAAATTTTGCTGTGTATGATACTGTTGCACCACAGGATCATAGCCATAAGCGTAATAGGCCGACTTCCAATGAAGATCAACTCCCACCTGAAAATCAAAGTTACCATGAAACCAAATGTTGGCGTATGCCAGTTGGGCATTCACAAAAAATTCGGGCAATTGAATGGCATTGTCTGCATTTTCTAAAATCTTTGCGTAGATCACCTGACTGCTTAGTGTAGTGTTTTTAAAAGGATTAACCCGCACCGATAATTCAGGCAGGGCGAGGGTTTGAAATCCTGAAGACTGAACAGGCAGTACCGTTTGGTCAATACCAAAATCTCCCTGCTTAAAGAAAACATAATTTCTATACGTAGCAAGCCGAATGCCCGGATACAGCGAAAGCCAATTGGATTCATAAATCAAATTACCACGCAGCTCACTAGATTCAACCGGGCTAAAATAATTCAACCAAACATCATGGCTCCCCCGGTAAGCTTGTTGCAAAAAGGTGGGGCTGGCTACCGATCGCTTTAAAGATGCAGAAAACCATTTGGTTTTAATTGAACCTTCTACCCGGTAGCGGCTATCCAGCATGGACTCCAGCAAGCCGCGAACTTCAATGAGGGAGTCAAGTTGCAAGGCCATTCTTCCTCCCACATAGAATTCACTCCCCTTTGTAGGGATATAAAAATCATCCTGAATGAAGTACCTATACTCCATATTATAATTTCGCAGGGCCACATAACCATTGTAAAACAACTTCAGCAGATTTCCTTTTATACCCCCTTCATTGCGAAGGGTATTAAATTTTACCTGGTCGCGGGTAAGGGCACTGTCGATAATAACCGCATCAAAAAAATTCGCGAAGGGTTCAGTAGAAAAATCATCATAAAACCGATGTCTTCTTCGGTCGCTATCAAACCGATGATAGACCTGCAGTGCTTCGCCTACTTTATACTGATGATACAGATGGTAATTTCTTCTAAGCACATTACTTTCTGCATTGATCAACCAGGGCTGGGCATTTTCTTCAAACAAATCAGCCAGAACAAATTCATCATCCGTTCTAACTCCGCCATACTCAAAAACCCGGTGATACATGCGCTTAAAACCAAGCAACGCTGTGTAGGAACTATCCTTATTATGATAGCTCATAAAGAGATCATACGATTCGCTTCGCGCATTTCGGTCACCCTTTCCCTGGCGCTGAATTTGCTTATCAATAAAAATTCCGTTGTAATTAAACCCGAAGTTCCAACGCGGATTAATATTACGGGCATAGCGAATGTTGGTGAGTGATCTTCCGTTGCCCCCCAGCAGTACATTCAAATTGGAATACGGTGAACGGGTGTTGTAATATTTTGGTGCATTGGCATCCCAGTAAACATCATAGGCATCAAACCCTGAAGTAACACCAATGGCAGCAGGTACCTCGTTGTAGATTGGCCGCATGGCGGTTCCAATATTTCCCAAATCCTGAAATAAATTATCAAATCGATTTACAAAAGAGAACCGGTGAAAATTACGGATCACGGTATCAATCGGATAAGAAATCCACCGGTTGAAGAAAATATCCTCCTCATAAAAAACCCGGGATGTTGTTGGACCGTAAACCTGTTTGGTACTGTCATCGATAATAGACGATCGCGTGCGGGTTTCACGCTCTTCTTCCTGCGCATAAAGTGAAGAGCTGACGAGCACTGCAACAACAAAAAGGATACGTCTTGAAAAAATCACCTGCAAAGATAGACGGGGTAATGAATAACTGATCAACGTTTTAGCCACGGCTTACAAAATCGCGTACAAGCACATCAAAATCCTTACCATTTCCGATAAACTTCATTTCAATGGGTAAATAAAAAACAGGTAACCGGGCAGTAATTTCCCTTAACTCACCACTTTCCAGTTTTACTTTATCTTTCTCCGTGGTTAGTATACAAATCTGACCCTCCTTTTCGTGACCTATTAACTTTTCCAATTCCAGTAAATCGTTTTTAGTATAGAAATAATGATCGCGGTATTCCAGATGTCTGATCAGGGTAAAATTCTTCTCTACATATTCTTTGAGTGGAGCGGCAAGCGCAATACCCGAAAGTAAAATCACCCGGTTAACAAAAGGCTTCTGGTTATTCATTACGGGTTGTGGTTCACCATACCGGATGGTTGCAAAGAAAACAGGTTTATTGCTAAACTTATGAACCTCGTGCATCATCTTCATCATGTCATTTTCGCTGAGGTTTGCCGGACATTTGGTAATGATGATGGCGTCCGCCCGTTTTGCCCCTTCCGGCCCCTCCCGCAACCGGCCCAACGGCATTACATGATCCGCATAAAAGGGATTACTATATTCGGAGAGCAGTATTGAAAATCCGGGAATTACCCTTCGGTGCTGAAACGCATCGTCCAGTAAAACAACCTGAACATCCGGTTGCTGATCAAGAATATGGGGAATGGAAAATGTGCGATCTTCACCCACAGCAACAATTACCGAATTGCCGTATTTTCTAACCAACTGAAAGGGCTCATCGCCAAGCGTTTTTGCTGTATCATTATTTGTTGCCAGCCGAAAGCCTTTAGTCTTTCTTCCATACCCGCGACTTAAGGTGGCCAGCTTATGCGATCCGCCAAGCAGACGTATTAAATACTCCACCATGGGGGTTTTACCCGTACCACCCACCGCCAGGTTTCCCACACCAATTACCGGAATAGCAAATGACACCGAAGGTTTAAGCTTAAGATCATACAGCCGGTTACGGATGTTCATCACCACATCGTAGATAACCGCCAGTGGCCAAAGCAAAAGCTTCAAAACAGCCATGAATAGTGTAGCTTTGTTAGTTAAAAATCAAAAGTACGATTAACTCAGTGATTCATGAAAGTATCTGATGTTACCCACTACCTGGAATCCATGGCGCCCCGCTCCTACCAGGAGTCGTATGACAACTCCGGTCTATTAACGGGTAGCCCCGATCAGGCCGTTAAGGGAATACTGGTTTCGTTAGATTGTGTAGAGACGGTTGTGGATGAAGCTATTAAGCTCAACTGTAACCTGATCGTAGCCCATCATCCGATCATCTTTAAAGGACTGAAGAAATTGACCGGCAGTAACTACGTGGAGCGAACTATAATCAAGGCTATAAAAAATGATATCGCCATTTACGCCATCCACACCAACCTGGATAATGTACATACGGGCGTAAACAAAAAAATTGCGGAGAAAATTGGTTTGCAAAACCTGAAAATACTCGCCCCAAAACCCAATACCCTTTCCAAACTGGTAACCTTTATTCCACTTACCAATAGTGAAGCCGTGCTTGCTGAACTCTACAAAGCAGGTGCAGGGCAAATCGGGAATTACAAAAATTGCAGCTTTCAGGTAACAGGCACCGGTACCTTTATGCCCAACGATCAGGCGAACCCGCACATAGGAAAAGTTCATCAGCAGGAATTGGTAAATGAAGTACGGGCTGAAGTTATTTTTCCATCACACCTGGAAGCCCGGATTATTCAAACCCTGAAAAAAGCTCACCCGTACGAGGAAGTGGCCTATTATATTTCAACGCTGAATAATGAAAATCAAGAGGTAGGCTCGGGTATGGTGGGTGAGTTGGAGACTGAAATGGAACCTACCGTATTTCTGAGACATCTTAAAAAAAGCATGGACCTGAAGGTAATCCGCCATACCCCAATACTGGAAAAACCCATTCGTAAGGTGGCTTTATGCGGTGGGTCGGGTAGCTTTCTGCTTCCAGCCGCCATTCGTTCAGGAGCCCAGGTGTTTATTACCGCAGATTTCAAATACCATGAGTTCTTTGATGCTGATAATCAGATCATTATAGCAGATATTGGACACTATGAAAGTGAGGTTTTTACGAAAGATTTACTTACCGATATTTTGAAAGAAAAATTTCCTACTTTTGCAGTCAATTTTTCCGGAACTAGCACGAATCCAGTACGTTATCTTATAGATTAAAATACTAAATGGAAACTCAGACCGTAGCACAGAAACTCGAAGCACTTGTTAAACTGCAAACCATCGACAGCAAATTAGACGAACTGATAAAATTAAGAGGCGATCTGCCCGATGAAGTGCAGGATCTTGAAGATGAAATGACCGGGTACAACACCCGCCTTCAACGCCACGAAAACGAGTTGAAGGAAATCGAAGAGGGCATTAAAAAAAGCAAAGAAGGCATTAAGGAAGCTGAAAAGCTTATCAAAAAGTATAACGAACAGCAGAAAAACGTTCGTAACAACCGCGAGTTCGATGCCATCACCAAAGAAGTTGAGCTTCAGGAACTCGAAATCCAGATATGCGAAAAGCGCATTAAAGAAGGCAAAGACTTAACGCAGGCGAAAAAGGATGAAATAGCCAAAACTGAAGCCTTGATTGCCGAGCGTGGCGAACACCTGGATATTAAAAAGAAAGAACTGGATGGAATTTTGGCCGAAAGCCAGGAAGAAGAAAAAAGATTGCTGGCCGAACGCGAAAAGGCTGTTAAAAAAATTGAAGACAAGGCACTTCTAAAATACTACGAACGCTTACGCGGAAGCCTTACCAATGGCCTGGCTGTTGTGCGTGTAGTACGTGGCGCGGCAGAAGGATGTAACATTGTTATCCCCCCTCAAAAAATCGCTGAAATCCGCGAGAAGAAAAAAATTGTTATTGATGAGCATTCCGGTCGTATCTTAGCTGATGTGGACATGGATTCACTGGATGACAGTGATAAACCTAAAAAGGCTGGCGCCCCTGCAACGCCTGTCCGCAGAAGAAAAGCGGTTGGATAAACTCACTCCGATATCATTCAAGAAGGCAGGCCTGTTGACCTGCCTTTTTTTATGGGCATGCTCAGGCCTTTATGCCCGGCAACAGCAAGGGTTGGGTCAGGAGCCCTACAAAAAGGCCTATGATCTTTGTCTCAACCTAATGCTTGATGAAAGTCGGACACTTTTGCATTCACCGACAACCCCTGAGGCCATTTACATTAGTTCGTTAGCCGATATTCTGGAATTACTGATAACGGAAGACGCCACCCGCTTTAGCGAACTGGAAAAGCAGTATGAAAAACGCATTGAGATATTAAAAAAAATAAGCCCGGCAACGAATAAAAGTCTTTTTACTCTTGCTGAACTTCGCTTACAATGGGCTTTTGTTTACCTTAAGTTTGGGCACGACTTCACAGCGGCCTGGAACATCCGCCAAGCCCACATCCTCACCCAGGAATGCCAGCGAAAATTTCCTGAGTTTCTTCCCATTCAAAAAACTTCCGGTGTACTGGAAGTGATGTTGGGCTCTGTGCCCGAAAAATATCAATGGGTATTAAATATGTTGGGGATGAAAGGATCAGTAGAAACCGGTCTCGCTCAACTTAGGATGGTCCAACAAAGTGAAGCATCCCTATCCTTTGAAACCAATCTGCTCTATCATTTGATTGAAGGATTCGTGCTGCAGCAAACCGATTCAGCGCTGGTGGCGCTGGAACTTCTTCATCGTCAAAATCCTGAAAATAAATTGGTGATGTTTCTGGGCGCATCGCTAGCCATAAAAAATTCATCAAGCGAAATGGCCATGATCATACTGGAGAAATTAAAAAGTCGGTTTGGCGGACTTACCATTTTCTATGCCGATTACCTGTTGGGCGAAGTATACCTGCATCAGGGTAATTACCAGAAATCCATTCAGGCATACCGAAGTTTTATTCAAACCTATAAAGGAAGTAACTACATTAAAGATGCCTATTATAAAATAGGCATTGGGTATTGGCTGCTCAACCTGCCCGACCAGGCGCAGATCAATTTTGACCTCGCCAGAAAAAATGGAAAAGAAGCTACGGAAGCCGACAAGTATGCCGCGCGAAGTCTGACTGAGCATGATTTTTCCAACATAAAATTAACCAAAGCCCGATATAGCACGGATGGCGGCTATTATGACGAGGCGATACGGTTGTTGAAATCCATTAAAAAAGAAGAGCTATCATCAACGCGAGACCTGACCGAATACAATTATCGGTTTGCGCGATTGCACCATAAACTCAATCAGCTAACCGAGGCGAAGAAATTTTACTTACAAACCATTGATTTAGCCGGTAGCGAAGGTTGGTATTTCGCTCCGAATGCATGCCTGCAACTGGGCTATATTTTCAGGGATGAGGGTAATGTTACCTATGCCCAAAAATACTTTACCCAGGCGATGAGCTATAAAAAGCATGCCTACAAAAACAGTATTGATAGTAAGGCTAAGTCAGCGTTGGCACAATTAAAAAAAACAAAATAACGACTACGCTACTGAAAGCTCCCGCTTTAGCTGTGCCAAATGAGCCGTATCGTTGTAACGCTCAACAGAGAACATAGATCCGGTATAGTTCAATAAATACAAACACGAGTTTTCGTGTTCGAACATATCCATGCTTCGTAGCGGATAATTCAACAGGTGGCACAGCAGTATGCGGATGGCGCGACCGTGCATACAAATCAAAATAGTATTTTCATTTTGTTGTTGCATGATGTGATCAACGGCCGGCTTCATTCGCTTCACTACATCCTCCGGACTTTCTCCGCCCTCAATACGTAACTGTGTTTCACCCTCACGCCATTGCTTCAACATATGGTGATAGTAGGCGTCCTCTTCGGGTGTTATAGACTGCCCCTCCTTCTTGCCCCATGATATTTCATTCAGGCCGATCAGGCGTTCATGAGGTATCCCGGCTGCAATAAAATGTTCAACCGATTCAATGCTCCGTTTTAAAACAGAGGTATAAACTTTATCAAACTTTACGTGTTTGTAAGCCTCATAAAATGCTTTCGCCTGTGCTCTTCCAAAGTCGTTCAAACTGCTGTCCACACCACTGCCCTGAACAATGCCCCTAAGGTTAAAATCAGTCTGTCCATGACGAACAATGTATATTTTTTTCGTGTTCAATTTGTAGCTATTTTGGCCCGGTTTTGAGGGAAAAACCTAAAAACTGCCGCAAAAATAGAAAAAGAATCCACCTTACCACTTTCAGTAATCACGAATGCCCTTATTTAATCCTGACGTAACACGTGAAGCCTTAAACCGGATGTCAATAAACACCATGGTTGAACACCTTGGTATCATGTTCACGGAAATCGGTGATGATTACATTTCAGCCACTATGCCAGTCGACCATCGCACGCATCAACCCTACGGTTTACTGCATGGGGGCGCCTCCGTAGCACTTGCCGAGACACTTGGAAGCGTTGCTGCGCATTGTTGTATTGATACTTCCATTCAATACTGCGTTGGACTGGATATCAATGCCAACCACGTTAAAGGAATTAAAGAAGGTATTGTCACCGGTACCACAAGACCAATACACATCGGCAAACGAACCCATGTATGGGAAATCCGGATCACCAATGAAAAGAAAGAGTTGATCTGTATCAGCCGCATCACCATGGCGGTTATTGATAAGCGTTAGGAGTATGAGTAACCTACAAACGATAGCAGAAACCACCGATATTCCTGTTGATCTGGAGGATTTATTAGCACGACTCTTTGTGTTTACAACCGAACACAATTACTCCCTTGCCGCCTGGCGCCTGCCTGAATCCGCTGCCACGCAAATTATCTTAACCATTAAACCAGACTACTATCAACTGACTGATTCGTTTGAGGAGATTGGATCAGGATTCATCTTTCATCCTTTTGATGCTCAACAGCCTGGAATCTTCATCAAATCCGATATTCACTTCACCTTTGCTCGCGGAAAGCTAAAAACCGATGAGCCCACATCTTCGAAAGCCGTTGAATGGTTGATAAAGAATATACCTGAACACGCAGCACCTGATAAAAAACCTAAGCTCCCTGCATCGAAAACATTAAACCACGCAACTGATTTTGTTGAGCTCGTACGAAAGTCTATACACCAGATTGAACATGGCTATGCCGAAAAGATTGTTCCTTCCCGGTTAAAAGCAGTAGAACTTTCGTCTGCCTTTGACCTTCAGGACGCCTTTTTACATTTGGAGGCTGCGTATCCTAATGCATTGGTGTCGTTTGTCTATACACCGAAACATGGTGCGTGGCTGGGGGCTTCTCCTGAAATATTGGTTTCTGTTGAAAAAAATATTTTTCGAACAGTTGCTCTTGCCGGGACACAGGTTTACTCCACGGGCACTAACCTGAAGCACGTAGCCTGGACACAAAAAGAAATTGAAGAGCAGGCCCTGGTGAGCCGCTACATTATTAACTGCTTTAAGAAAATCAGGCTTCGCGAATTTGAAGAACATGGACCGAAAACCGTGGTGGCCGGAAACCTGATGCACCTGAAAACAGATTTCGCGGTAGATATGAAAGCCACCAACTTTCCACAATTGGGTTCGGTTATGCTGCGACTGCTCCATCCCACCTCAGCAGTGTGCGGAACTCCGTTAGAAACGTCACGCAAATTTCTACTGGAACACGAAGGTTATCCGCGGGAGTTTTATGCCGGGTTTCTTGGTCCTGTGAATATGAATGAAAGCAGTCACCTCTTTGTCAACCTGAGGTGTATGCAGCTTTTTGCTGATAAGGCCTGGTTGTATGCAGGCGCAGGCGTTACGGCCGATTCCATTCCGGAAAAAGAATGGGAAGAAACAGAAATGAAAATGAATACCTTGCTTCAGGTAATCCGCTAAATCCTGCATGACCCGTTTTCAGCCGATATATGATATTGCCGAAATTGGTGCTCGCAAGGGCCTGAAACATGTTGTACTTTCTCCCGGATCGCGTTGCGCCCCGTTAACCCTTGCCTTTTCCCGTCATCCACAACTTGACTGCAAAACCATAAGTGATGAACGAAGTGCCGCTTTTATCGGGTTAGGTCTTGCCCAACAAACCAGGCAAGCCACTGTTCTTGTATGTACATCCGGAACTGCGGTATACAACTTTGCACCGGCCGTAGCAGAGGCATTCTTCTCCAAAACACCGCTCTTGATTTTTACGGCCGATCGTCCGGCTGAATGGATCGCTCAACAGGATGGTCAAACTATCTATCAGGAAAACATCTTCGGAAAACACGTTAAGAAATCCTTTCAACTCCCACAGGATTACGATCATCCCGACAGTAAGTGGGCGATTAACCGCATCGTAAATGAAGCGATTAACGAGGCAAACCAATATCCGCAAGGTCCGGTTCATATAAATGCACCTTTTCGCGAACCCTTGTACCCAACCGCTTCGGAAGATTTTTCATATAGTAAAGTTGTCCGGACGATTGATGCCGCTAGCGGAGAACTTAGTTTAGCAAAGACATTACGCAAACAGCTTGTTAAAGAATGGTCGGGTTATCATAAAGTATTGATCGTTGCCGGGCAGCAAGCCTATCACGAACCTACCGCTAAACTACTTGAGCAGGTCTGCCGCAAACACAACCTTCCACTTGTTGGTGATGTTATTTGTAACCTGCACATCATAGAAGACCTGGCGCGTCATGCCGATCTGTTTTTAGGGCAGGCTAATAACGAAATCAAAAAATCACTTCAGCCCGAATTGCTGATTACGTTCGGAGAATCTGTTATTTCAAAAAATCTGAAACTTTTCCTGCGCCAGTACCCGGCAGCAGTCCATTGGCACATTCAACCATCGGGCATTCCTTCCGATAGCTTTCAAAGCCTGACACGCATTATTCATACTGAACCTGCCGAGTTTTTTAATTTTCTGGACTCTTTTGATATATCTGAAAATTTTGATCAGCAAAAAAGAAGTAATTACCAGAAACTCTGGGAAGTGGAAGAACGAAAAACCAATCGCCTGCTTCAGGAATTCTATCCACAAGAAAATTTTGGCGAACTTGAACTTGTAAAAGAAATCCTGGAACAGCTTCCCTCTCCCTGCAATCTTCACCTGGCAAACTCTATGAGTGTACGGTATGCCAACTTCATCGGACTACCTGCCAAACAAAAAGGAATTGAGGTTTTCAGCAACCGGGGCACCAGCGGCATTGACGGATGCACCAGCACTGCAGTTGGACATGCATTGGTCAGTACTGTACCAAATATTTTAATTACCGGTGACATGGCCTTCTTTTACGATCGCAATGCATTCTGGCACAACTATCCAATAGCTAACTTCAGGGCGGTGGTCTTAAATAATCATGGAGGAACAATTTTTAATCTGATTGATGGGCCATCCGCATTACCCGAATCGGATGAATATTTTATTACACGACAGGCCCTATCGGCCAAAAAACTTTGTGAAGAGTTTGGTTTCGATTACCTGAAAATCGATAACAAAAGAAAAATCAAGAACACCTTAAAAGATTTTTTTGAATTTGACGGCAGCACAAAAATTCTGGAAATCGAAACTACACATGAATTAAACAAGTCTATTTTTGAAGCGTTAAAGAAGAAAATAAAAACGAGCTATGAATCTTAAGTATCCGTGGAAACCCATTAAAGAATACAAAGAAATTTTGTTTCATAAATATGAAGGCATTGCGCGCATCAGCATAAACCGCCCGCAGGTACACAATGCCTTTACACCACTTACCGTACAGGAAATGATTGATGCCATGTACATCTGCCGCGAAGATGCGGACATTCGTGTCGTGGTGTTAACCGGTGAAGGTGGCAAGGCGTTTTGCAGCGGTGGCGACCAGAGTGTTCGCGGTCATGGCGGCTATGTGGGACAGGACGCCACGCCTCGTTTGAACGTTTTGGATCTGCAAAAGCTGATTCGCTCCATTCCTAAACCCGTAATTGCAGCCGTGGCCGGTTGGGCTATCGGTGGCGGGCATGTTCTTCATGTAGTATGTGATCTTTCTATTGCTGCTGAAAACGCACGCTTCGGCCAAACCGGACCGAAAGTTGGTAGTTTCGATGGCGGTTTTGGTGCCTCCTACCTGGCCAGGATTGTAGGTCAGAAAAAAGCGCGTGAAATCTGGTACTTGTGCGATCAGTACGATGCACAGGAGGCGTTGGAGATGGGGCTTGTTAACAAAGTCGTTCCGCTGGAACAACTCGAAGAAACATACGTAGCCTGGTGCAAAAAAATTATCGCTAAAAGTCCGTTGGCCATCCGCATGCTCAAAGCCTCCTTTAATGCCGAACTTGACGGGCAGGCCGGTATACAGGAGCTTGCCGGTAACGCTACACTTCTATATTATTTGAGTGACGAAGCAAAAGAAGGCAAGAATGCCTTTTTGGAAAAACGTGAGCCCGACTGGGATAAATTTCCTAAGTTTCCTTAAAGGTTAGCAATCATGAACAGGCAGGAATTCTCCAATGTCTAACCCAGTTGGTAATGGAGATTCAAAGTAAGGTATGGCTTAACTTTTAGGGGTAAACTGAGTTTGCGTCAAAGGATTTACTCAAAATCAGTAAATTGAAGTATGATTCAGCAGGTATATATTGATACTTCAGTTATTGGAGGAATTTATGACCTTGAATTTGACGTTTTCTCACTATGAAAACTGAAGTTAAGAAAAAAAAAAGAAATTTGACGCTGTTAAGTTCATGAGGCAACAACGGGACAGGGTATCCCAAGCTATAAAGGGAATGACTCCGGAGCAGGAGTTAGAGTACTTTCGAAAAAAATCAGAGGAATTTAGAAAGCGTAAATGAAGCGACCCAACCAACAGCACCATGTCAGTTTGAATTTTCAAATCATTGAGTAATTTTTATAGCTAACGGTAGTTATGAACATCCAACTTCGCGAAATCTATCGCTCCATTGCTGAGGTAGCCTACGTTATCGCAAAAGCAGATAAAGGCTTGAGCGCAACCGAGCGAATGGCCTTCAACGACATCATCCAAAAAGAACTTGACTACAATTCATGGGTAGCGCAAAGCCGGTTTGAGTTGCTGGATGAAGTTACTCAACCTTCGTTGGAAGCCGCCTACCGGGAGGCCATGGCAGACTTTAAACGCTATAAAACCCATCTTACACCTGCGTTGAAAGAAAAAGCAAAACGTGTAGTCAAGCAAGTGGCTGAATCCTGTTGCGGTTTCTCGGCTAAAGAAGCTTTGATTCTTACCCGGTTTGAACGCGACCTGGATGAATTGTAAATACTAAATGCTTTGAGCTATCCCTTTGATTCTATTTGGATCAACCAACGCAAGGTTTTACTTGATGCTATTCTACAGGGTCAGGTTAATACAACATCCGAACACGAGGCATCAACCTTTACATTTATCCGCGCGTGGTTAAAGGGTGAAGATTCCTTCACGTTGCAAACCAGTGGTTCTACCGGGCCGCCAAAAAACATAACCTTTACGCGAAACCAAATGCAGGCCAGTGCAGCCCGCACCGTAAAAGCGCTTGGTCTTGAACAGGGTATTACCTCCCTGGTCTGTTTGAACACGAAATACATTGCCGGAAAAATGATGCTGGTAAGGGCATTGGAACATGGCTTGAAAATCATAGCCGTAGATCCAGCTTCAGATCCCTATCAGCAGATATCGGCAAGCCAAACAATAGATTTCATGGCTGTGGCGCCACTACAACTGCAAACCTTGCTGGATAATCCAAAGTATTTTAGTCGCTTGAATTCAATGAAAGCAATATTGGTAGGCGGGGCACCGGTAAACCTTAGGCTAAAAACTGCCATCAGCAGCTTGACTTGCCCGGTATTGGAAACGTACGGCATGACCGAAACTTTATCAAACATTGCCCTCAAACACCTCAATGGAGCAATGACCTCCGTTTACTTTACTCCCTTGCCGGGTATAACACTTTCACATGATAACCGTGACTGCCTGATTATTCACGACAGCATTCAACATGAACCCCTCATTACCAACGATGTAGTTGAGCTGCATGAAAATGGCTTCCGCTGGTTAGGCCGGGCCGACAACGTGATTAACTCTGGTGGCCTCAAAATCTATCCTGAAAAGGTGGAATCAGCTTTGGAAAATGTATTCCAAAGCCTGGAAATACCCCGTAAGTATTTTATTGGTAGCCTGCCTGACGAGCGGCTGGGTGAAGCTGTAACCTTGTTTATAGAAGGCAGCGATATCAGCAAAAGTGACATTTTAAGGCTTCAGAAAGGAATCGATCAGCTACCGGAAAAATTGGAAAGGCCCCGTAAAGCAGCAACCATAGCTGCTTTCCAGTATACGCCAACGGGTAAAATCATCAGAAAAAGGATACCAGAAGGGAATATTAGGCTAATTACTGAATTCGTAACCCATTAATAACTCTATAATAACCCCAGTTATTAACCTACCAGCTAAATTTAACTCGCTTTCGGACTTACCTTTTAAGGGTAAAACGAATGCACAGCGGCTTCAATAAATCGAAATTTTTAGTAAGTTTGTTTGTCTATAGGTTTTGGCTTTAAATCCCCGCCTTTAATCCAGGGCTTTAAAGCACGTTGTTTTACTTAACTGTGAACCATGAAAAAGGTACTGGTCATCGAAGATGACGAACCTTTGTGCTGGCTGTTGGAGAAAATTCTCGGCAATAAGTACGAAGTATCTATTATGAACGATGGTATGGAGGCACTCTCTTGGCTTTCATCGGGTAACACCGCAGACTTAATCATTTCAGATATCCGCATGCCATCGCTCGATGGGCTCCAATTGCTGGAAAATTTAAAGCAAAGTGGCCTCTACCGCGATATTCCTGTAATAATTTTATCTAGCTTTGAAGACCCCAGAAAACGAAAAGAGTGCCTGGATCTTGGTGCGGTTGACTACTTTATAAAACCTTTTGAGCCACAACATTTGGTGAGCCGGGTAAAAGAAATTTTTGTAAACTCTATGATGTCTAAAAAATGAGTGCGGACGTGTTAAATATTTCACCATCTTCACCGCTTTATACTAAAGAAGCTCTTTCGGGCACAACGGAAACACGTGTGCAAACAGGAACCATTGTAAAATTAAGAAAACCTGACAGCCGACCACTGGATGCGGTAATCCATGAAAGTATTTCTATTACCTTCCTGACGTGTGAAGAAACAGCCTTGCAGATTATAGAATATGGTGAAACCCCCATGGCTGTTTTTATTGACACTGATTTTGAAGTTACCGACCTGGGCGATTTGCCGCGCATCCTAAAACAATATTGTATACCCTTCATCCTCTTTACCGGGAAGTTCGAGTCAGAAGCAAAATTAAAAGCTGCTTCACTTCAGGTTGATGACTATTTAGTTGGAGGGTTTGACAGCCATCTGTTTAAGCAGTTGGAGGTAATAAAGAAATTAAAAATATACAACAGCAACCGGGAGCATTTGCTTCAAAGCCATCACGCTAAACCTGTACCTAAAATCAAGCTTTGGAGACTGAAGCGTACGGTTGATATTTTGGTGGCTTTCGGGGCATTGCTGATTTTATCACCCGTACTTCTTCTTATTGCGCTTATCATTAAGCTGGAGTCGAAGGGGCCGGTATTCTACATTGCCAAGCGTGCCGGAAGTGGTTACAAAATTTTTAACTTTTACAAATTTCGCTCGATGCGCGCGGGCGCTGATTTAGAGCTAAAGAAATTTGCCGAACTCAACCAGTACGGCACAGATGAAAGCGATAGCGTGTTCTATAAAATTAAAGACGATCCACGCATTACACGGTTTGGTTTGTTTTTAAGAAAAACAAGTTTAGATGAAATTCCGCAATTGCTGAATGTATTAAAAGGCGATATGTCGTTGGTGGGTAATCGTCCACTACCGTTATATGAGGCTGAAAAACTTACGAAAGATAAAATCGCCTGGCGCTTTCTCGCCCCTGCCGGGTTAACCGGGTTATGGCAAATTACCAAGCGCGGAAAAGATGATATGTCGCCCGAAGAGCGCATCCAACTGGATATGGAGTATGCCATGAATAATTCTTTCTGGGGGGATATGAAAATCATTTTTATGACATTTCCAGCGCTGTTGCAAAAGGAGAAGGTTTAACCCGGGGATAGTTGTAGCAAACCCTTAATGTTTGAACTCGTTATTTTTACTTTCTTTTTATTAAATACAGTTTATGTATTAATCCTCTCCATTGCCGGGCACTTTTACAAAAAGAAGGTTGTTCCGCAAGCTTCAAAATTTAACAGAATTGCCATACTTGTTCCTAGTTATAAAGAAGACAAGGTAATTCTCCACACCACAACGGAACTATTGAAACTGGATTACCCAAAATCAAACTACGATGTCATAGTTATTGCTGACTCATTGGAGGATAAGACTATTGAGACCCTAAAAAAAACTGATGCAATTGTAATCCCGGTTGCTTTCGAAAAAAGCATGAAGAGCAGATCTCTAAACCATGCGCTTAATCACATTGACAGTTCCTATGATATTGCCATTATTGCAGATGCCGATAATATATTGTCAAAAAACTTTCTTAACGATATTAATAACTTATTCTGCGCAGGGTACCAGATAATTCAATCGCAACGAGTAGCAAAAAATTTAAATACACCCATGGCCATGCTTGATGGAGTGAGTGAGGCCATCAATAACCACTTATTCAGGCAAGGGAGTAATGCCTTAGGACTTTCAGCCGCACTGATCGGATCTGGTATGGCCTTTCCGTACAAACTATTAAAAGAAAAAGTAGCAAAAATAGATTCTGTTGTTGAGGATAGAGAGTTACAGCTAGCCTTACTTGAAGAAGGTTATACGGTTACCTACCAAAAAGGAATTCTTGTTTACGATGAAAAAGTAGAGTCTACAGAAGCTTATAAAAATCAGCGAAAAAGATGGATTGCGGGTCAGTATGGTGTACTTAAGAAGTATCTGGTAAAAAGCTTTGTTCTGCTTTTCAAAGGAAATATTAACTTCTTTAATTCTGCTTTTATTCAAAATGTATTTCCTTCAAGAATAATAAGCCTAACAAGTCTTTTAGCTATTTCTATAGTTTCAATATTTATTTTTAAAATATCCGGGATTACAATCAGATGGTGTGCGCTCACACTTATCTACTCATTTGCATTGATACTATCTACCCCACGAATCTTTTTCACTAAAAAGCTCATAAAATCTCTTTCCATTATTCCTGTTGTTTTTGTAAGGACTATCCAGTCATTATTTCAATCCAGAAATGCGTCTAAAACTTTCATCCATACAGAACACAAGCAAAGAGAAATCGACTCAACCTTTCTCTCAAAATGAATTTGAAAGACCCGCTTGTATCCATTATAACCATCAATTTTAATAACGTTAAGGTTACCTGTGAGTTTCTGGAGTCGACAAAAAAGCTAACGTATAAAAATTTTGAGATTATAGTAGTTGATAATGCCTCCAAAGAAAATCCTGTTCCTATCATTACTAAAACCTATCCTGAAGTCAGACTAATAGTAAATGATAAGAATCTTGGATTTTCGGGTGGAAATAATACCGGAATTGCGGCCGCAAAAGGTGAATACCTGTTTATTGTAAACAATGATACGGAGGTAACACCTGACTTACTTGAAAAGTTACTTGCCCCGTTCTACACTGACGAGTTGATTGGTGTTGTGAGTCCAAAAATAAAATACTTTGCACATCCGGATATTATTCAATATGCCGGTTTCACGCCCATCAATCAGTTCACAGGAAGAAACAAATGCATCGGTGACCACGAACCAGACAGGGGCCAGCATGATGTACCCGGCTATACTGCATATGCACATGGCGCAGCTATGTTTTTAAAAAAGGAGGTTGTTGATAAAACAGGTTCTTTTGCAGAGGTATTTTTTCTTTACTATGAAGAACTAGATTGGTCGGCCAGGATACTAAAAGCGGGATTCAAAATCTATTACGAACCGGGTGCTGTTATTTACCACAAAGAATCATTGTCGGTTGGGAAAAACTCAGTTCTTAAAACCTATTACCTAACCCGGAACCGCATCCTTTTTATGCGGAGAAATGTGTCGGGATTAAATAATCTTTTCTGGCCACTTTTCCTGATTTTCGTTTCATTGCCAAAGAATACATTTACATTTATAATTAAGAAAGAGTTTGAGCATCTCAAGGCGTTCTACAGTGGGATCCTATGGAACATTTTTCACCATAAACATGGAGCAAGAATAAAGCTGTTTACAAAAAATCAATTATGAAAATTGGAATTGAAGTACAACGGCTTTTCAGAGATAAAAAATTTGGTATCGAAATAGCAGCCCATGAGCTTATTAATGAGTTATGCCGTCTAAAAACCAATCATCAATTCATCATCTTAACAGCGAAAGCAAACAGTGAAAACCAAATAAAGAATTACCCGGATTTTAATATTCGTCTGGTTAAAGGCAAACTATTTTTTGACTTTGAACAAATCTTTCTTCCTATTGCAGCGAGTTACGAACATCTTGATATACTTCACTGCACCGGAAATACCACTCCACTCTACTGCGCAAAGCCTGTCATTCAAACACTTCACGATATCATTTTTTTAGATCCAATACCTGCCTCCGACTCGGCTTATCAACGATACGGAAACCTATACCGAAGGTTTATTGTACCGCGTGTATGCAAAAAAAGCAAAGCCATAATTACAGTTTCTCATTACGAGAAGAAGAGAATGGTGGAAAGATTAAAAATCGATGATAGAAAAGTTCATGTTATCCACAACGGTGTAAGCTCACAATTTAAAAAGACTACTGATCATCAAACTCTGACAAATACCCGGATAAAGTACGGACTGCCTGATGATTTTATACTTTTCCTTGGCAATACATCAACCCGAAAAAACGCTGAACGTGTTTTAGAGGCCTATACACTTTACGCACAACGATCACCAAAACCTCTCGCGCTGGTCACTCCGGGATTACCGCAAGATTTCGTTACAAAGCATTTGAAGAAAACAGGTGCTGCCCAATTTGAAAATCAAGTTTATTCAACGGGATACATCGAGCAGGATGACCTGGTACACCTTTACTCGTTAAGCAAGCTTTTTTTATTCCCTTCGCTATCGGAAGGTTTTGGTATGCCTGTACTGGAGGCCATGGCCTGTGGCGTACCCGTCATTACCTCCAACCTTTCGGCATTACCTGAGATCGCTGGAAATGCTGGCAAACTAATTGACCCTTATAACGTAAAAACCATAAGTGAAGCCATGCTGGAACTATTAGAAAGTTCAAATTTATTGGAGAAGTTACGCACTGAAGGGTTAAAGCATGTTCAAAATTTTCAATGGAAGTACGCTGCGGAGAAAACTATTGAACTATACGAACGAGTTTATCATGAAACATCAAAATCGCGGTAACCACAAACAGTAGTATGAACCTTACAACGGTTGCATTTTTGACTTTAGTAATTTTTGTTACGCAAATTCCCATTTGTAAAGGAAATGAATTTGTCGTTGACTCTCTGCCGCGAAAGACAATGAAAACCATAACCCTTTCAAAAAATTCTTTAAGTAAAACCGGAGTACTGCCAAGTCAAGTTAACGAAGCCTCTGGTCTTGCACTTGCGGATCAACAAAATTTCTGGACACACAATGATGATGGTATTCCTGTTCTTTACTGTATTGACAGGACGGGTAAGTTGATCCGCACCTTATATTTAAATAATGTAAACAAAGGATGGGAGGATCTGGCACGGGACAAAGAAGGCAA
Organism: Flammeovirgaceae bacterium UBA5585; assembly: GCA_002425185.1. Taxonomy (GTDB): domain Bacteria; phylum Bacteroidota; class Bacteroidia; order Cytophagales; family Cyclobacteriaceae; genus UBA2336. The sequence goes on from DILT01000007.1 coordinate 52,006, forward strand.
TCTTTTTATTGGCGCATTTGGAAATAATAAAAACGACAGAAAAGATCTGAAAATATTACTTGTTAAGAATCCAGAATCCATCTCTGAAAAGATTTACACAGCAGAAATTATAAACTTCACCTATGAGGATCAGAAGGAGTATCCCCCAACTGCGGGCAACCGTAACTTTGATGCGGATGCCCTGATAGCATTTAAAGACTCGCTATACATTTTTACAAAAAACAGAACTTTACCGTTTACAGGATTTACAAAAGTGTATCGTTTACCGAAGACCCCTGGGCACCACATAGCTGAATTAATAGACAGTGTATACATTGGAAAAGGACCAATGATGGACGACTGGATTACCGGGGCCGACATAAGCCAAGATGGTACTACCTTAGCGCTTTTGGGACACAGCAGGATTTGGCTTATTCGTGATTTTCAAAATAGTCGTTTTTCCACCGGCTCTGTCCTGAGAATAGAACTCGGTAACTACTCCCACAAAGCCGGTGTAACTTTCACATCCTTTCATGAATTATATATCGTAGATGAAAAGGAATTCGGTATTCTGGGCGGAGACCTTTATAAACTGGATATCTCTCAATTTAGAGAATAATTGCGCTTTTAGGCGTGCAAATCGGCATTTTGGCATTAAAGTTCATAAACCCAGGTCAATTTTGTTTACCTAAAGCAAAAATTGTAGATTTAGTGTTGATTTACTTTGGCTTATTAGAAGTTTGCTATGCACCGTAAACTTTAACCTGCTTAACCATGTCCTACAGATCATGCTTTACCCGTGGAGTAGCATCCATGCTAGTTGCACTATTTATTTCAGCAACTCCACTCT
>DILT01000005.1 GCA_002425185.1 Flammeovirgaceae bacterium UBA5585
CTTCAATGGTGTGCTTACGGTGAACGTGCGTGTGAACGATGGTACCGATAACAGCAATACGTTTGGCCTGCAACTCACCGTCACCCCGGTGAATGATCCTCCCGTGATCACCGGTCAGGTAGGCCCGTTATCTACCCCGGAAGATACACCGTTTACGGTACTGCTGTCGCACCTCACCGTAACCGATCCGGATAATACTTATCCCAATGATTTTACACTGACTGTTCTTGCAGGAACCAATTATACCTTCAGCGGAAATACGGTTACACCCGCGTTGAATTTTAATGGGGTACTTTCTGTCAACGTGCGTGTAAATGACGGTGCAACAAACAGCAATACCTTCGCGTTGCAACTTACTGTAACGCCTGTTAATGATCCGCCTGTAATCACCGGGCAGAATCCTAATCCCATCAATGCTGTTGAGGATACCCCTTTTACCATAGCGCTTTCTAACCTGGTAATCACTGATCCTGATAATACTGTATTTACACTAACAGTTGTAGCAGGTACGAATTATACGTTTAGCGGAAACACAGTGACACCTGCACTTAATTATTTCGGGCCACTTACGGTAAACGTTCGGGTGAATGATGGCACTGCAGATAGTCCGGTGTTTGGTGTGGCTGTACAGGTTGCACCGGTAAATGATCCGCCCGTGATCACCGGACAAACGCCTAACCCGGTAAATGCAACAGAAGACACTCCGTTTACACTGACAACCGCCAATCTGATTATTGAAGATCCGGATAACACCGTGTTTACCCTGACTGTACTGGCGGGAACGAATTATACCTTCAGCGGAAATACCATAACACCCGCATTAAATTATTCCGGACCGCTAACTGTTAATGTTCGGGTAAATGATGGTACCGTTAACAGTAACACATTTGGTGTTGCGGTTCAGGTGGCAGCAGTAAACGATCCTCCGGTAATAACCGGTCAAACTCCGAATCCGATTAACGCCACCGAAGACACGCCCTTTACACTAACTGTTTCCAATCTTCTCATTACCGATCCGGATAACACCATTTTTACGCTTACAATTTTACCAGGTACCAATTATACGTTTAGCGGAAACACCATTACACCGGCTCTTAATTACTCTGGTCCACTTACTGTTAACACACAGGTGAGTGATGGTACTTCAAACAGTAACGTGTTTGGGGTCAATGTTCAGGTGGCAGCGGTAAACGATGCTCCGGTGATTACCGGACAGACGCCTAATCCTTTACCGGCCACCGAGGACACACCCTTTACGATTGCTGTTTCTAACCTGATTATTGTTGATCCGGATAACTCAACGTTTACGCTAACCGTATTATCGGGCACGAACTATACCTTTAGCGGAAACACAGTAACGCCAGCCTTGAATTATTTTGGTTCCCTTTCAGTGAATGTACGTGTAAGCGATGGTCAGGCAAACAGTAATATTTTTGGTGTTGCGGTTCAGGTGGCAGCGGTAAACGATGCCCCCTTAATAACCGGCCAAACGCCTAATCCAATTAATGCCGTTGAAGATACACCGTTTACTTTATCGCCATCAAACCTGCTCATTACTGACCCTGACAATACCACATTCACATTGCTAGTATTGGCTGGTACCAACTATACCTTTAGTGGCAGCACCATTACACCTGCATTAAATTACTTTGGACCTCTAACTGTTAATGTACGGGTAAGTGACGGACAAGCGGAAAGTAATACGTTTGGTGTTGCCGTACAGGTGGCTGCGGTGAACGATCCGCCTATTATTACTGGCCAGGTGCCGTTAACCACAGGAGATGGTCAACCGATTACCCTGAAATTTAGTGACCTGATTGTTTTCGATCCGGACAATACTTATCCGACAGGCTTTGAGTTGTTTATTTTATCGGGTGCAAATTATTCAGTCTCAGGACTTACCATTACCCCGAATGTTGGGTATAGTGGAAATTTACCCGTGCGTGTTTTTGTTAATGATGGTCAGGCAAACAGTCCGATTTTTAATCTTACCATCCAGGTTAATTATACCAATAAGGCACCAACCATTACGGGGCAGAACCCATTAAGCACCAATGAAGACACGCCCTTGACCTTAAAAGTTACTGATTTTACGATTGATGATCCGGATAATGCGTATCCTGATGACTTTTCACTTACCGTATTAGCGGGAACCAATTATACGTTTGCGGGCACAACCATTACACCTGCCTTAAATTTTAATGGTGTGCTTACGGTGCCGGTGCGGGTAAATGACGGAAGTTTAAATAGCCCCATCTTTAATGCACAGGTTACGGTTGTCCCGGTAAATGACCCCCCGGTTATTGCCGGGCAGACACCTAATCCAATGTTGGCTACTGAGGATACCCCGTTTACCATCCAGGTGTCTAACCTTATCATTACTGATCCGGATAACACAACGTTTACACTTACCGTTTTATCCGGGACAAACTACACCTTCAGTGGAAATACCATTACACCGGCCTTGAACTATTTTGGTCCGCTTACCGTAAATGTTCGGGTAAGTGATGGAACAGACAACAGTAATGTATTTGGTGTAGCCGTTCAGGTAGCTGCTGTAAACGATCCACCCGTAATAACGGGCCAGGTTCCCAATCCTATGGTAGGCACACAAAATGTTCCGTTTACCATTAACCTTTCCAATTTGATCGTTGTTGATCCGGACAATACAACCTTTACGCTAACTATTCTGCCCGGTACCAATTACACCTTTAGCGGCAACACCATTATCCCTGCGCTTAACTTCAATGGAATTTTGACTGTGAATGTGCGTGTCAGTGATGGGCAGGCAAACAGCAATACATTTGGTGTGATTGTAAATCTGGGTGCTGTTAATGTGCCACCAACGATTACCGGTCAGACACCAAACCCTTTACCGGCAACAGAAGATACGCCTTTCACGATTTCGATTTCTAACCTGATCATATCCGATCCGGACAATACAACATTTACCCTCACCATTTTACCCGGCACCAATTATACCTTCAGTGGTACAACAATTACTCCGGCATTAAACTTCTTTGGAGCACTTACCGTAAATGTAAGGGTTAATGATGGCCTTGCCGATAGTCCTGCATTCGGAGTGGTCGTTCAGGTTGCCCCGGTCAATGATCCACCGGTAATTACTGCCCAGACACCAAACCCGTTGGTTACTAATGAGGATACACCCATTACCATTCAGTTTACTAATCTGGTAGTCACCGATCCGGATAATCCTTACCCAACCGGATTCACCATGAATGTACAGGGCGGTGCAAATTATTCGGTATCGGGTAATACAGTAACTCCAGCGCTTAACTTCTTTGGTAACCTCACCGTTCCGGTCCGGGTAAATGATAGTCAGGCGTTTAGTAATATTTTTAATGTAAGCATACAAGTTAATCCGGTTAATGATGCACCCGTTGCTATTCCTTTTCAGGCAGTAACCGTAACCGAGGATGATACCAATGAGACGGTAGTTAACTTACTGGTAGGATTTAGTGATGTTGAAGATGCCCCGGCTCAGCTTGCCTATTCCGTGGTCACCTTTACTAACCCGACCTTCTACCAGGTTAACCCAACCATCAATCAGAGTAACCTTCGCTTTTCTTTCAAACCTAATGTATTTGGCACAACGGTAATTACTGTACGGGCCACTGATACAGGCGGGCTTTCTGTTCAGAATACAATTACGGTGAACATCCTGGGGATTAATGATGCACCTGGCTTCAATACAATTCCCAACCAGGTGGTTAGTGAAAATGTGGGCCCGCAAACCATAACAATTTCTAATATTTCAAAAGGGCCATTTGAGGAAGCGCAGACGTTGAACTTTGTGGTATCATCGGGTAATGTGAACATCATACCAACGCCTACCATAAATCCTTCTACCATAGGTCCTAACGGACAGACAACAGCGCAGCTTACATTTACGGTTGTACCGAGCGCTACCGGAGTGGTGACCATTACCGTTACCGCCATCGACAATGGCCCCAATACTCCGGTACCCAATCAGAATACCTACAGCCAGAATTTTACTATAACGGTGACTGAAATCAACGACCCTCCAACGTTGAATCCAATTTCTTTTGGTCCCATACCGGAAGATGCACCCCTTCAATTAGTACCCCTAACCGGTATTACAGCAGGTCCGGGAGAGACACAGGATTTAACGGTTACAGTAACTACAAACCGTCCGGAGCTTTTCGAAACTCTGGATGTTCAATACACAAGCCCGCAAGCTACCGGTACCCTTCGTATTAAGCCGGCTAAGGACAAGCATGGCACCGCTACCATAACGGTGCGGGTTCAGGACAGCGGCCTGAATACTCCGCCCAATGTGAATTTTATCACCCGATCGTTCAATCTGGTTATACAATCCGTAAATGATTTACCGGAATTTACCTCAACACCGGTACTGCTGGCAGAGGTAGGCACCCTATATGAATATATAGCGGAAACTATTGATGTGGATGGTGACGCCATTACCTTAACCACACCTGTTCGCCCTTCGTGGTTAACCCTTACAACCCTGAGCAATGGCCGTGCACGATTGCATGGAACCCCCACGGTTGCTGCTGCGGGGAACAATCCTGTGAAACTGCGTGCCAGTGATGGTGTTGGATCACCTGTCGATCAGGACTTTACCATTTTTGTCAACTCACGTCCAGTAGTTAGTCCTTTTGCTATCGCGATTAATGAAGACGTTACGCATACATTTACTACGGCACAATTCGCAAATGCTTTTTCGGATGCTGATGGCAATGCCATGGCTGAAGTGAAAATAACAACGCTGCCTAAGCACGGTGTACTTCGCTTCAACAGCGTTAATGTTGCCGTCAACCAGGTTATTGCAGCGTCTTCGTTGAATGCATTAACCTATACTCCTCAGCAAGATTATTTTGGTTTAGATACCTTGTACTGGAACGGTGGAGATGGAACATTTTTCAGCTTAAACCAAACGTATGCAGCCATCACCATTAACCCGGTGAATGATCCACCGCTCATAACCCAACTCGAAGGCGACACGTTGAAATATGAAGTTGGCAGGGGTACTTTGGTTCCGCTTACAACGGTGTTCAACGCAATTGATGTTGACGATGAAACGCTTGCAGGTGCAGAGATTGGTTTTCGCAGGCAGAATTTCAGGGCAGCCAATGATCGACTCGTTTTTACATCTACACCGGAAATAACCGGATCGTATGACGCCCAGGCAGGGATACTTATCCTTACCGGAACAGCACCTGTGGCAGCTTATGTGGAAGCTATCCGCTCTATCCAATTTAGCTATATCAATTTCGATGAACTTATTTTGGATACCCGCAGCATATACATTACCCTTACCGATGGTAAGAACTTAAGTGAGACCCGCGACAGGCTCGTTAGGCTAACCTATACGTTTGAAGAACTCGACATTCCCACAGCTTTCACGCCAAATAATGATGGCGCTAACGATGTTTGGAAAATAACATCTTCTATTGGATTAGAGCAGTACAGCGATGCGGTGATCAGAATTTACAACAAACGCGGACAGTTGGTGCATGAGATGATCGGCTTTGAAAATCCATGGGATGGAACATCCAAAGGAGAGAAGCTGGCTTCGGATGTTTATTATTACACCATTGATTTATTGTACAATAATATCCGCTACAGGGGAACGGTAACAATTTTGAAATAGGCAATGAGGCGTATTTACAGTATAGCGATTGTTTTCATATCTGCTGTTGCAGGTGTGCATGGGCAATTTGTGCCTTACAGCAATCAAATGTTTCAATTCGCCTCTTCTTATAACCCTGCTTTTTCCGGTGTCGATCCTTTTGGAGACCTGCGGTTGGGGTACAGGGCCCAATGGACAGGCTTTGGCAGTGAAGGCCCCAAGTTTGTGAACATGGCTTTTAACACACGCCTGAAGCAACCGTTGGACCTCACGCACAATGCCCTCCGAACCAGTCAGTCGGATTTGCTTAAGCCCGAAAACCTTCCAAAGGGAAAACGCATCATTCATGGCTTCGGGGTGAATGTATTCAACGAGAAAATCAGCATCATCGATCGGATTGGTGGGGGCATAAACTACTCGTTTCATTATCCGGTGACTAAAAAGGTTTATCTCGCCAGTGGCATTGCGGCAGTTCTGGATAATACCCGCGTAAGGGTTAATGAACTTTACCTGGGGATTAACCCTGACCCAGACTCGTATTACGACAATCTGGTGACCAATGGTGTAAACCAGACTGATTTAAATGTTCGGGCAGGAGTACTGCTTTATTCTTCAAGGTTTTACGTAGGATTCTCTTATTTCGATCTGTTACACAAGCAAATCAATGCATCGGATGTAAATTTCGCAGAACCATTTTATAAAGGGTCTGCACAGCTTGGTTTTTCATTTCCGTTAAGCATAAACCTGGATGTGCGTCCGAGTGTATTTGCCTTGTGGCAGATGAACAATGATTTTATTATCGATTATAACCTGAAGCTTTATATTCAGAATAAATTGTGGTTAGGGTTAACCTACCGGGGAACAGAGAGCATGGTGACCATGGCCGGTTTTAATTTCAATCATGTTTTAGGGGTTTCGTATTCATTTGAACGATCCACCAACGGCCTGAAGCAGTTTGGTGATGGAAGCCATGAACTTATTCTCGGTTTGCGGTTGAATAATTTTAAACGGATGCAATCGCAGGTATGGTAAGGTTAATGGTTATAGCATTGTTTTGTTTACCGGGCTTACTGAGCGCACAGGAATTGAGTTTTGGGGAAGCCAGACGATTATCAAACCGGATCAACAGTGATGCCGAAGAGCTTATGCCGTTACTTTCACCTGATGGCAGAACACTATATTTTGTACGGGCGGGTTCCCCCGAAAATGTAGGCGGCCGCTATTCCGGCAGCGACATCTGGAAAAGTGATTGGGATGTGACCCTTATGGATTGGGGGAAGGCTACTAACATACGCGATCTGTTTAATGATAAGAGCAATAATGCAGTGGTGGGCATCAGCGGAAAAGGAGATATTTTATACATGCTGAACACCCGTAGTGATAAAAAGACAAAAGGAATTTATTTCTCGAAGAAAGTAGGGACCCAATGGACAAAGCCAGAACTTATTCCAATTCCGGGCTTGGAGACAGAAGGGTTTTTAGGAGCTTATGTATCACCGGATTTTGAAGTGATCATTTTATCGCTCAGGCAAGCCGGAGGCAAAGGGGAGGAGGATTTGTACGTTAGCCTGAAGAATTCGGCAGGCGAATGGTCAATGCCAAAAAACCTGGGGCCTTCTATTAATACTTCGGGGTTTGAGATTTCACCGTTTCTTTCACTTGATAAATCAAAATTGTTTTTTTCCAGTAATGGCCATGGAGGTTACGGTGATGCCGATATTCTGGTTAGTGAAAGACTTTACGGCTCATGGGATATCTGGTCGGTGCCAAGAAATCTGGGTGTAAAAATCAATTCAGCAGGTTTTGATTCCTATTTTTCAATCTATGCCGATACTGTAGCCTATTATGCCCGTAATTTTGGTGGTAAGGGAACTGATTTGTTTACACTTAAGGTTTCCTATGTTAGTAACGTGCTGCCTTCAGGTGCCAGTTTTCTTACTGAAGAGGAGTTAAATGAGATCTATCCAAAACGTATTTCTACCCGTTTAGATTTTAATAAGGGCATCTCAACCTTGTCCAATGATCAAAATGAAATTGTTTGGTTTGTGGCCAATCGGGTGTTGTCGAAAACCAACATTCAAATCCTGATTTGGGTAAGAGAGGAAGAGGACAGTAAAAATACGCTGGAGCGGACGGCCGAAATTCTTCGAGCGTTAAAATTGGTTGGTTTTGATGAATCCAGAATAGCTGTTTCCACCCAACGCATAAAGCCAGAAGTCAGTAAGAGTGGGGGAGGCGTGATCGAAATCCTCTTATTCAGGTAAGCGGAAAAGTTTTATAGTAATATGGATTGGCCAACGCAAACATTTCCCGGTCGCCTCGGGAGTCACCATACGCAATGATTTTGTCAAACGCTGATAAATTGAATTGCTCCTTAATCCGATTAACCTTTTCTGGTCCGTAACAATTTTTGCCAAGGTATTTACCGGTAAGTTTGTTTGCCTTTACTTCAAGGTTTGTTCCAATGCAAAGGAGGTTCATCTCTTCACACCAGGGCTTAACCCAGTTTTCGGCTGAAGCCGTTACAACTACGATTGTTTCCTGGTTATTTTTATGATAATTGATCTGTTCAACAGCCGCGGGGCGAAGCATTTTTGGAATACACTGGAGTGCAAAGGTTTTACACTTTTGATTGAATATGTCTACTGGTTCATGATTGAAAAACCATTGTAGTAAGATTTGTTTGGCCGTGTTGTTGGATATTATTTTCAGCACATAAAGGATAAGAAAAGGAGACAGAGCCAGTAAACCAGCTGATACTTTAAACCATCCATGGTAAAAGATCAGAAATTTTTTCAAAGAATCCCGGGTGGTAATGGTGCCGTCAAAATCAAAAAGAATGAGATTATTCACACTAATTATAGATGATTATATAAAACGATATAATCCACAACAGGATGGTAATCAGTATGAATTTATCTTTTACCAGAATACTGGTAGGTGAGCCACTATTTTGCTCTACCATAGTAATTTGCAGATAGCGCATAATACCGGCAATAACGAAAACGGTTGTGGTGAAGAGATAAGAACTGTTGAAATGTGCGATAACTTCTGCTGATACCGTGTACATAATATAGGACACCACGATAACGGCAGCAAAAATGGTAAGACAGGCATTAATAAATTCAAGGTTATAACTGGAGGAAGTTTTTCGGATTACTGAATGGGACGTTGCTTGAAGCACCAAATCATCGCGTCTTTTTGCCAGAACAAGAAATAGCGAGAGGAGTAACACCATTATCGAAAGCCAATGCGACACCTCAACCCCTGACAAAATTCCACCACTGTGTATGCGGATTAAAAACCCAAGCGAAACAATGAATAAATCTACAATGGGTATATTTTTCAGTCCGAAAGAATACGCAATATTCAGCACCAGGTAAATACTCAGCAGGATGAGGAATACAGGATTCAGTAGGTAAGAAAGCAACAAACCACTTGCTGTGAAAATTACGAGCAGGACGGTTGCGGTTGAACGGCTAACGGCTCCGGATGCCAGCGGTCTATCCTTTTTTAAAGGATGGATACGATCAACTTCAACATCCTTAAGATCATTTAGAATGTAAACCGCTGATGCAATCAGACTGAAGGCTATAATGCCCAGGATAATAATTTCCAGACGCTCAACTTGAAAGATACTTCCTGCAAAGAAAGTGGGGATGAGTAAAAAAAGATTTTTAATCCAATGGGCAGGCCGAATCAATTTTAAAACGGGCCGCATATAGACTTACCAGATGTTTTCTAAATCTTCCTTCGTGTACAAATGGTTGCGGTCGGTAAACATGCTTTTCAGTTCACGCCCCTTTAATTTCAAAGGATCTTTTGTGAATAATCTGGACACTAAAGCAATGGGCAATAGAAACAGAAAGAAGATAGCACCCAGTAGAATTTTTGAGTTGATCCACCCCAGTACATGTGCAAATTTTAACCATACCCACTCAATTCCCTTTGCTGCAATGGGAATAAATACGGAGAACAGGCCTATACCAACAGCTAGTTTAGCCAGGACTTCCGCTGCTTGGATGTATTCTTTTACAAATAAAATCCAGGCAATAACCAGAAATCCGGTAACAATGACCAGAATGGTTTTGTATCTGTCTTGCTTTTGCACGGTGAAGGCTAGAAAAGTGTATAAATAAAAGGTGCAACTGCAGATCCCCCACCAATTACCAATAATACGCCAATGAAAATGAGCAGCAGAATAATTGGCGTTAACCACCATTTTTTCCTGGCTGCCATAAACTTCAGAATATCTTTAAGGAATTCCATACCAACTAGATTTTAGACCTGCAAATATACCCTAATCCAAGGTAAATTCTTCCTTCCAATTGTCTTTTTCTTGCCATTCGGGCTGAGCTTTTTTATCAAAAACATAGTTCCCAACGACCAGATAATCCATCTCGGTGCGCATAAAACAACGATAGGCATCTTCGGGTGTGCAGATGATGGGTTCACCACGAACGTTGAAGCTGGTGTTCACCACAACCCCATAGCCAGTTAATTTTTTAAACGACTCAATGAGTTGGTAATACTTTGGATTGGTCTCTTTATGAACAGTTTGAATCCGTGCCGAGAAGTCGATATGGGTTATCGCGGGCATATCGGAACGTAAATGGTAGAGCTTGTCTTTTAAGGACATGGCGTTATAGCCTTTGGGTAGCGGCTTTCTTCTGTTTTGCACAACCGGTTGAACGAGTAGCATGTAAGGAGAAACTGAATCATGCTCAAAATAGGTGGAACACTCTTCAGCTAAAACCGATGGTGCGAACGGCCTGAACGATTCGCGGTATTTAATTTTCACATTGAGCTTCCGTTGCATTTCCGCACTTCGGGGGTCACCCAAAATACTTCGTCCGCCCAGCGCCCGCGGTCCGAATTCCATGCGTCCCTGCATCCAGCCTACAACATTATCTTCGGCTATCTTTCTAGCCACATACTCAGTGAGTTGGCTGTAGTCTGAGAAATGCTGCGCTTTGCCATGGTATTTCCGGATTACCTTTTCTACATCAAAGTCGGAATATTCAGGTCCCAGATAGGAGCCTTTCATGGTATCCATAGCAGCTGGTATTTTCCGGTCTTGACCGAAATAAATATGATACGCGGCTTGTGCAGCACCAAGGGCACCACCGGCATCCCCGGCTGCCGGCTGAATAAACACGTTGTCAAATATTTTGGTGTTCAGTAACTTACCATTAGCCACACAATTTAACGCTACACCTCCTGCCAGGCATAAGTTCTTTGATCCGGTAAGTCGCTGCGCTTCCTTCCCCATTAAAATGACCGATTCCTCCGTAATTTTTTGAATAGCTAACCCTAGATTGCAATGATGGGCCTGAAGTTCATCTTCTGGCTTGCGGGCTTTAAAGCCGAACAGCTTTTCCCATTTGTCTTCGTGCACCATCCGCAACCCGGTAGAGTAATTAAAGTACTCCTGATCTAACCAGACAGAACCATCTTCTTTTATGGAAATGAGTTTTTCCTTGATAATGGAAACAAACCGGTTTACTTCCTCACTATCCGGTACACCGTAAGGGGCCAACCCCATGAGTTTATATTCTCCTGAGTTGACTTTGAAGCCAAGAAAGTAGGTAAAGGCAGAATATAGTAAGCCCAAGGAATGGGGAAACTTAAGTTCTTTAAGAATTTTAATATCCTTTCCGGTGCCGTGGCAAATGGATGCTGTCGCCCATTCCCCAACGCCATCAATCGTCATAATAGCAGACTCCTCAAAGGGCGAAGAATAAAAGGCACTGGCAGCATGGGAGAGGTGATGCTCCGGGAAAAGAAGTTTAATCTTCTTCTTATCCATGTTTTCATCAATCTTGCCCAGTTCTTCCATAATGAGCCTTTTGAGAAACATCTTTTCCCTTAACCACACAGGTATGGCGGTAATGAAAGACGATAACCCCTTGGGGGCAAATGCATAATAGGTTTCCAGAAGACGCTCAAACTTCAATAGAGGTTTGTCGTAAAAGGCGATGGCATCAAGTTTATCCAGGGAGGTACCGGCATATTCCAGGCAAAATTTAACGGCATTTGACGGGAATCCCGGGTCATGTTTTTTACGGGTGAAACGCTCTTCCTGGGCTGCGGCTATAATTTCACCATCTTCAATAATGGCAGCTGCGGAGTCGTGATAGAATGCGGAAATGCCTAGGATTTTCATGATTTAAATAGGTACAAAGAGAGAATATTAAAACTTCTGCAAGAATTATTTTGTTGATTTACATGGTTCATTTATGTCATAGGGGGACTTTAAGCATATATTAATCTGCGAATTTAATGGATTTGATTGTAAGCTTAAAGAAATCAGATTCTTTCGAGGTAGAATCTTTCTGAGCCAGTTTTCAATCGATTCCGTACTAAGTATAGTCGGGCGGTTGTGGTCCTCTAAAAGGGGTATACAATGGCATAAAAATGTGGTATCTTTGCTAGCGGTTAACAGTTGGCTAATATGGATATTCTGTTTCTTTTAAAGGTCATTTGGAGAAAGAAGTGGTTATGGATAATCATTCCAATTATTGCCAGTGGTGCTGCCTACTTCTTTACTCTTAATCAAGTTCACAAATATAGGGCATCAACCCAATTGGCCACCGGATTTACCATGAACGATCAGGTTCATTTGAAAGAGGAGTGGTTTAATCCAAGGGATGCTGACATAAAATTCAGTAATCTTTTGAGTTCAATGAATGCGGGGGCACCCATCAACTTTGTTCAGTATAGATTATTGTTGCATGATTTGAATGAAAAGAATATTCCTTTTCATCGGCCTGATCCGGAGAAACTTCAAACTGATCTTGAGGAAATCAGTTATGTCAGAAATCTGGTAACTTCAATGCTGGATAGTTTGAAACCTTTGTCCACCTCATCCCAAGGTTATCCGGTTATCAGAAAGTTTTTGTCGGCATACAGCTATGATTATTTAGTCATAAGATCAAACCTATTTATAAACCGTATTCCAAATACTGACTTTATTCAGGTGGATTATGTTTCTGATAATCCACAGTTGTCAGCATTAGCCGCCAATGCATTTTGTGAAGAATTCATTCGATTTAGTCGTTCGTTAACAACAGAACGTGCCGGGGAATCAGTGGATTTCTTGAATTATCTGGTTATCCAAAAAAAATCCGAACTTGATGAAAAGCTGGAAACCCAAAGATTATTTAAAACCAGTAATAGTCTTTTTAGCGTTGAGAAGGAAGGAGAGAATAAACTTGGACAACTAACCGATCTTGAGAAGCAGCGTGATGAAATTAGAAGTTCACTTTACCGTATTGAACTAACCAGGGGAAACTTAACGAGGCAGCTAAATGGATTAAGTGGAAACTCTGCGAGTCTTCCTGATAATCAGAAGATCATTGAATTGCGGAATACGATCAACATGTTAAATGATCGATACATTACCGGGGGTCAAGTGGATAATATGTTAAGAGATTCCATCAGTTATCTGCGCGAGCAGCTGAGAATTCAAACCATGAATAGCGGAAATAGTCAGGCTACCCCCTCCTTGTCAAAGGTTGAGATTCAAAATAGCCTTAATGATTTGGACGTAGAGTATCAGGTAGCGAGAACGAATTTATATACGGTTGAAGCAAAGATCAGAAATCTGCAATATAGTTTTTCCGGTTATGCGTCCAAGGAAGCGAAACTGGCTGCAATTCAGCAAGAGGTTGATCTTGCTTCTCAGGAATATTTAGAAGCAGTCGGAAAATTTAATGAAGCAAAAAATAAGCTCCTGGCATCAAATACACTTAGACAGGTTTCAGCAGCATTTCCTCCTCAGGATCCAATATCAAATAAACGTTTAATGATTGTTGGGTTGGCTGGATTTAGCAGTTTTTCACTTTGTATTTTTGTTATTGTGCTGCTAGAGTTTCTTGATCAATCCATTCGATCTGTAGATAAGTTTAATTCAATTGTCAATCTACCATTGATTGGTTCTGTAATCAAATTGAATGTTAATAATTTTAACATACCACAAGTCTTCAATCAATCAGGAAGTGAAAAAGGGGAGTTATTCAAGTCAATTTTACGAAAGCTGCGGCATGAAATCGTTTCGCTTAATTCCTCTGTACTGTTAGTGACGAGTTTACGTAAAAGTGAGGGAAAGACCTTCATAATCATCGCCTTATCATATATATTGAGTTTGGTCAATAAACGTGTGTTGATTGTTGATACGAATTTCAGGAATAACATTCTTTCGCGAACGATGCCTAAAGATCAGGCAAAAATTAAATCCATAGAAAACCGAAAACCTGTCGCTGGTTTTTTGACTTCAGCTACACAGCAAAAAGTGGATGAAGAAGAGGATAACGAGATGGCTTACGAGTTGATAACGCCAACAATTTATAAGAATGTATTCATTGTAACAAATGCTGGCGGTGGCGCTGCTTCACCGGCTGAAATACTAAGCGGTAGAAATTTCAAAAGTTTAATTGACGGCTTTAAGGCAAATTTTGATTACATTATTTTAGAAGGTGGTGCCTTAAATGACTATGCTGACACAAAAGAGCTTGTTCAATACGTGGATAAAGTTATTACAATTTTCTCTGCGCAATCGGTTATATCTCAACAAGATCGCGAATCAACCCATTACCTGAATTCGTTAGGCAATAAATTTGGTGGCTGCATTCTTAACCGCATTGATCCAAAGGACTATAAATTGTAGGGTCTATTTTAGTTGGATTCAATATGTTGATTAAATTCCTTCTCCTTCTCCGTGAGGACACGCTTAACAATTGCCTTAGCTGTTTCAAAATCGATTAGGTTATTATTCCGGTATTCATTTGCTTTTTGAATCGCTTTTTGAAGTACATGAACATCTGCTTTCTTTCGGAAAGGCTCTCGAAGAAGCTCAACATCAAAATCAACAGGAAAATGCTTCTTGGCCAGATCAAATACCTGGTCTGAAGATTTTATTTCGCCTAACCTGTTAAGATCATCTAGCAGTAAATTGGCTTTATTTTCAGTTACTTCATCTATCGCTTTTAGAAGTTGATCAAGTGTAATGTTTGATGCATGAATATCTTTAATAACATCTTTTGATAGCTGGTTTGTTTGAGTCTTTACTTTTTTTATTTTTTCCGAAATCTTCTTGGGTAGAAAGGCAGGCTCAGTTTCCTTAAGAAGTTCATTTGCTATTATTGTTGGGGCATACTGTTTGTATAACACATATCCTATCAATGTAATTGTAGCGAGAATTACGATAACTAATATTATTTTTTTGCTTATCATGCTCATGTTTATCTTACTATAACCAAAACCGTGTTAATTAAATGCTTAATGTAAGCCGTTGCGATTTGGTCTTAAGTGTACGTAACTATATTTGATTTCATAAATATATGGTTACAATAGATTTTTGTCAAAGTTACAGAATCAAGGATTATCTTTGCCATAAATCTGTTCATGTTGGCAGCACATAGGCGTTCGGTTAATTGGATAAATCACGGAGCATTCTCTCTGTTAAATCAGGTATCTGCTGTTCTATTAGGATTTGGTAGTATCTTTTTTTTGGTACGAATTATACCTCCTTCTGAAGTTGGGGTTTGGGTATTGTTCACCAGTGTGGGAGGTATATTGGAGACGTTGAGAATCGGTTTTATTCGCACTCCTTTTGTAAGTATGTTGGTTGTGGCTGACGAGCGGGATTATTCAAAAATTATCCTGAACTCACTTATTCTCCATATTTTATTGACCTGCCTGATTGGTGTTCTGTTGATTGCATCCGCAGAACTGCTGGCGAAGTTTTGGTATGCCGAAAACCTTGAACTGCTTTTTTATATTTATTCAGTCAATTCCTTTGTTTTAATTGCATTTTTTCATTTTGAATATTTATTACAGTCAAAACTTGAGTTCAAAGCAATCTTTATTGCAAATTTTGTCAGGTTGTTTATACTTTTTGCCTATATCTTAGGCTATTATATTATTGACAAGCAGCCTTCATTGGTTGAGTTAGCCAGCGTACAAATTTTCTCTACAATTGTAGCCTCTGTTTTCTCATTTCAATTGATAAAAGGCCAGATGCCCACGCTTACCAGGAGTCTATTCGATATTGCTATTCTTAAAAAATTGTTCCATTTGGGTAAGTACACGTTTGGAACAAATATTAGCTCAATGCTCATTAAGAATACCGACAGTTGGATGATTGGCCGATTAATCTCTACTGCTGGAGTAGCCATGTATAATCCTGCATTGCGAATTTCAAACATTGTTGAAGTACCTACACTGGCTATTGCTAATATTGTATTTCCGCAAGTTGGAAATAAAATGCGCGAGTCTGGGGTTGAAGGTGTTCAAGCAATATATTATAAATCGGTTAGCCTAATATTGGCCGTTATGCTACCTGTAGTGCTTCCGGTTTACTTTATGGCCGAATTCATAATTATGATCCTTTTTGGTGCCGAGTATATGGAGGCGGTTCCTATCTTGCAAGTCACCATCTTTTACACCGTTCTTGTGCCCTTTAGTCGGCAATTTGGAACAATTATGGATGCGTTACAGATGCCAAAGTTGAATTTTTACATATCCTTGCTTATGGCCATTCTTAATGTTGTGTTGAACTACTATTTATTACAATCTTTTGGTGTGATTGGTGCCGCGTACAGTACAGTTATATCGTTCTGTTTTATTTTTATTGTTTGTCAGGCTATTCTTTATTACAAATTTAAAATCAATACCTTGAAAGTTTTTGTAGAGTTAATCTCTTGGTATACTTACGGATGGCATTTTTTGAGGTCATGGTTAAGCGGTAAGGTAAGCTGATAGGATATTTGTATTTTATTCCTAAGATAGAAAAGGTGTCGTTTTAAAATTGCAATTTGTTTGAGCAAAAAATTTACAGAAAGGGACTTGGTTAGGGTAGCGGTTATTGTATTTGTAATAACGGTTTACCTTTTCATGCTACTCAAAATTGTTATCCTCAAATGAAGTCGCGTGCTATCACCTTCCTTATCGTGTTGGCAGTAGCTGTTATCTCAGTAGCAGTATCTTATTTTATTGCAACAGGTACAATTATAATTGGGCCGTTGATAATCCTGGGAGTTTTTGGTTTTTTTATTGTAAGTGCTATTGTGTATGACTTTAGCATTGGAGTATATATACTTTTTTTGATGGGCACATTTATGTTTTATGTTGCCCGCATTATAACAACACCCATTCCCTTTGGTATTTTTTATGATGCTTTGGTTGTGATAACATTTGCGGGTATTTTCCTGAACATCAAACAACAAAAGGACTGGACTTCCTTTAATAATGTTTTTACCTTTTTCTTTATTGTTATTACCGCATATCAAATACTCCAGCTTTTTAATCCAAATGCAGTTTCAATAAGTGGTTGGTTGGTTTCTATGCGTAATAATACCTCGCTGTTATTATACATTATTTTTTTTCAACTCTTCATAGCAATAAAAAATATTAAGTCATTCACCGTGCTCTGGTTGGGTATTGCCTTCATTGTTGCGCTTTATGGGATTTACCAGGAAATGTTCGGGTTAACGGGTTTTGAATGGCGGTGGATTTATGAAGCACCTGGTCGTTTTGAGCTTTTTTTTGTTTGGGGCACTATGCGAAAGTTTTCTTTTCTTTCTGATCCTGCTGCCTATGGCATGTTTCTTTCCTTTAGTTGTTTAGCCTTAATAGCTTTGGCATTCGGCCCATATAAGCTGCATTGGAAATTTATTTTTATTGCAGCATCAATTATTGTTTTCATAGCCATGCTTTATTCCGGTACCCGCACAGCAACTGCTATGGTAGCTATAGGGCTTTTGTTTTTGATTTTATTAAACATTAACAGCACAAAAGTCATCCTGTTTTCTATGGTTATTGTATTTGCGGGTGGAATTGTATTCTTCGGGCCTTTCTATAGTCCTGAAATAATTCGACTCCGCTCTACATTTACCCCATCTGAAGATGCTTCTATGGGCGTCCGGGATTATAAGCGGCTCCGCTGGCAATATTATATTCAGCGGCATCCAATTGGTGGTGGGTTAATGACCACTGGATTAAGTGGGCAGGCCTATTCTCCAGGGCATCCATTGGCAGGAGATTGGGATCCCGATAGTGGTTATCTTGCAACCGCACTGGAGCTTGGATGGATTGGATTAATAATTTTTATATCTTTCTTTGCTATAGTGATGATTAAGGGAATAAACAACCAATTTTTAATCATGGATCCATTGCTTCGGAATTTAAACCTGGTGTATACGGTGCCGTTTTTTGCTTTATCAGTGGGACATTTTACCCAACATGCAATGTTTTCAAGGCCTGCTAACCTCATTGTTATTGCTACGTATGCACTGTTAATTCGCTTACCCCAATTCGACAGACTAAAAACAGATAAATTTGTTTAAACTATAACGACTATGAGATTCCTTACCTATTTAGTATTGCTTGGATGGTTATCGTCCCAAGCACAGAATATTGATTACAATAAAGTAATATTGCCTGATAGAGTTCAAAATACGGACTTTGGTGAGAAATTAGTTCAATTAGCCTGGAAAAATCATCCGACAAATGAAATTTTGCGACATGAATTGCTGATTGCTCAATACCAGTTAGGTAAGGCACCAGCTGATTGGCTAAAAATGATAACGGTTCAAGGAAACCTTAATGAATACAACATTAACGAGCCGGATGGGAATGTTCCTGTTTTCTTTCCTCGTTATAATTTTGGAATATTAATCCCCCTCGGGGTTTTTGTGTCCAATCCTAATGAGACTAAGCAAAACAAACAGCGTTTGTCAATTGCACAGGAAGAATTGAATGCCCAGAAGCTTGAAGTAAGAAGGGTGGTGCTAAAAGCATACAATGAGTACCAGTTGCGGGAAAAGGTATTTAAAATTCAATCCCAGCAGTTTTCTGATATTGAAAGTAACTTCAAATTGGTGGAGCAAAGATTTAAGAATGGCGAAATAACGTTTGAAGTTTATACAGCAAGCCAAACTGACCTTAATCGGGCTTCAATTCTCTTACTGGAGGCTGATCGGGATTTTAAAAATTCCAAGCTTGATCTGGAGCAATTGATTGGCTTAAGACTCGAAGATGTGATGTGATTAAGTTAAACAAAGTCTCCACTATTGCTTTAAACATTTTCTGTTTAGTGTATATTTGGTCTCTAAAAAGTTTTATTCTGTTTCGTAAGATAATTTTAGTTAATTCAGTATTTCCTAAAAAGCACTGAGTAAATTATTGATTGGTTTTAAAGTTTATTTAGAGACTTTCTGGATGAGTTCAACTGTTAGTAATACGACTAAACCAAATAGACGCGGCTGGATTGATTACGCCCGAGGTTTTGTCATCATTTATGTTGTTTACCGGCACGCATTGACCGGATTACTGAACTCTGGAGTAGATATTGCGAACGTTATCTATTTGGTTCAGGAATCAAGTATGCCGGTTTTTTTTATTGTTTCAGGAATTTTTATTCGATCGAGTGCCTTGAAGCGTGGGCTTGACACGTTTGTTAGGTTTAAATTCGAATCTTTAGTGTATCCCTATTTGGTATGGGCAGCCATTCACCTCACCATTCAAATTGCATTCAATAGTTATTCAAATTCTGATAAGGATTTATACTATTTTGTCTACTTATTTATTTACCCAAGGGCAATCGATCAGTTTTGGTACTTGTATACACTGTTTGCCGTCATGTTTCTGTTTGCTGTACTTAATTTCAAGATATTGAAATTTAATTCTCTCGCTAATCTGCTCGTAGCAATTGCGCTTTATTTCATTTCTTTTTACGTTGAAACAAATTATTTTGCGGTACATGATGCATTTTTCTATTACATATTCCTTGTTTTCGGTTTCTTGATAGCCGATACAATATTTGATGTTAACGGTATTTTTTTTCGTGGGAAATGGTTGTTTTATGTTCTTCCATTTTTTGTTTTGTTACAGGTGTACTGGTTTTTTCACTATCCTAATGCTCATTTTGTAAAGGATTTGGATTATATCGGTTTTATTTTGTTTGTACCGATAACAATCATCGGAGCCTTACTGCTGTTTTTTATCTCCTATAAGTTGGATCAATGGGGTTATTTGAAAACACTTAAGTACATTGGCGGCCACTCGCTGTACATATACATCATGCACCTGATTTTTACAAGTGCTATTCGTGTACTCGTACTAAGGATATATCCTTCTATAGAACCTTTCGTCTTGCTGATTTTAATTATAGTTGGAGGTGTGGTTATTCCTATTTTTTGCTACCGTATTCTAATCAGACTTGGATTTAATTCGCTGTTTGTGCCTCCTGAACGTATAAGGAAGATTATTTATTTCGGGAGTAAACCTCAATAGTGCCCGGATAGACAATCCGAGGCGCCTCAAAAGTATCAAGTAGATGATAATCTTCTTGCAATTTTTCTCGTATTGCAAATGGGTAGAAATTGTTAAGCGTAGGTATATATTCGAATATCACCAGATCATAGTACTGATCACTTATTCGAGTTTTAAAATGTTGAAGTTCCCGTTCAAACATACCTACACCAAGGTGAAACCACAGAGGTCCCTTTTCAAGTTCGAAGTTTGCCTCATGGGCCAGCGGTGTTAGCTCCGACATATTTAAAATAACTGGCTTTTTCTCGCTCCGTACTTTGTCAACCAAAGATACTATGCGTTCTAAACCGTTAACCGTACTTTCCGGCATCCGAATATGCTCAAAGGACGGAAGTGATGATTTTTTCCAGGTAGAAAGATCGGCATAGTAATTACATTCTGCAGGCTGCAGAATATAAGTGTTTATGGAGACAACATCCTTTGCGGTAGTTAAGGGTACGACTCTGGCAATGATTTTATCAGCATATTTCCAGTATTTTTCTGACCACCAAAAACTTATTAGAATAGCGAGTAATACAAATGCGGTGCGCGATTGGTACCATTTTTCCTGTTGTAGCTGGATGAGAATAAACGCGCATGAAAAGGCGTGAAAAAAAATGTTGTTATCCTTGGGTACATAGCTGGTAACCTGGTAAATCATCGCCTGAACAAGAATACCCACTACCAGTAGTGTAAACAGAAAATCCTTTTGGGTAGTACCTCCTTGACGCCATCTTATGTAGAAAAGTATGAGGATAGCCATGAGGTAGAATTTTTCCCATCGTGATTCTTCCATGTTAATTCTGAGAAGATCGTGAATAGCTATGCGTGCATAGTGCGGTGGTTGGCCGAAGTTGAACCAGTAGGCGAAATCATAGTGCAGGAATGGAAGTATAAATACTAAGAAGAACACGATAAGTGATGTCGTAAATAAAATTGCAGGTTTGGGAGTACGTACTTGATACGAGTGAACGATCACAATTATTAAACCAATAAGCAACGCCAGGCCCCCACCATCTTGCTTTGTAAAAAAAGCTACAGTAAAAAAGAATCCAGAGCTTATCAGAATGAGCCATGATTTTTTATCTTCTTTATTTTTAAAATAGTGAAACAGCAAGCCTATGGCAATGAGTTGAAAAATTATAACGGTGTGATTGTATTGTGGCCAATATAATCCAAGTATAAATGTTAACGAGAAAATAACTAGACTAAGAAATCGTGTATAAAATGTGGCTCCATTACTCACCAGTATCCATCGAAAGGCCAGGCCTGAAATGATGTTCATAAATGCCTGCGCCTTGGCTAAGGTGAAAAGTGTGGGCCCAAAGAGTTTAAAAAATAGTGCCGGGATTAACCACGAACATATCCCCATCGGGATACCGAAATCTTTATAAGGTAGCTCCCCAAGATAAAGCCGATAAGCACCTTCCCATATCATGTATAAGTTTATCTGGTAGGATAAATCAAAAAATAGTGGAAATAGCGAACAGCCAATTATCGGTAGTAATTCGATGGCAGGAAGAATCCATTTTTTCATGTCAGCGTAGGCTATGGATTGCGTAACTTAAAAAATTTAAGGCGATCGAGTAGAGAATGAAGGATTTAAAAAGCCACTTGGGAATAGAAGAGTAACTAAGTGAAATAAGCACCAGCAAAGCAGGAAAGAAATCAAGCGAAAAGCGTTGTGTATTCACCTGCATCCAGCCATTATTATGATAAAGTAGAATACTGACCAGGATTAATACTATTGTGCTCCAAAAAGCAATTTTAAAGTTGAATTCTTGTTGTGCTTTAAACGAAAAAATAACAAAGGGTGAAGCGGCAAGAAGTGAAGTTCCGTATTGATCGATACCAGCTACCTGTAAATTCATGCTGCCGGAAAAGATCAGGTTATGTCCTTTTATCAATAAATGATAGAAATTATAAAGAAAATATTTGGTACTGAATAACCCGTATTGATCAATTCTTTCCTGGATAGGCGCTGCATAAATCAGGTATTGATAACCCGTATCAAGAAAATTATGAAATCTTAAATAGTTAAGAATGAAATAAGGAAAAACGCAAACAAAGGCTGTCACAAAAGCTATTGAAATATCCTTGAATGCAGTTTTTTTATCGGGCTGGTCTGCATAAAGAAAATAGATAATTAGAATTCCATAGAAGATAGTCATCTGCCTGGTTAAAAAGGCCAATGCCCAAAGCACACCAATTACCAGGGATCTTTTTTTGCCTTGTAATTCAAGTAACAGCATGAGAAGCAGGCAAATGCAAACTACATGGGCGAACCCATTAATATGGTCACTGGTAAGTACTACCCACCAATATCCGCTTCCAAAAAAGAACCCGAGAAATACCCAAAGCTTACCAGTTGAATCCCCGATCAACTTAAGTAACAACTGGTACAAAAGATACATGCTTAAACAGGAAATCAGCAGGCTTAGAAAAATAGTGTTTACATGATTGCCGAACATAGCTACCAACGGTGTTACCAGAACAGCAGGAAAGGGGGGGAAACACACGTAATATTTGCCTTCAAATACGGAGGCGTCCCAGAAGTAGTTTTCAATATTGAGATTTCCTTCAAGAAAGGCTTGCGCCTGCATTACGGCAAGATTTGAGTTATAATCGCTTTTTAGTATTACGGGAATATGAAAGAGCAGGTAAAATGAAAAAATTAAAATCCAATGCTGCCATTTTAGTTGTTGGAAGGATAAAATTTCGTGAACGAATTGCTTCATAAACAGTGAATTAAAGCGTAACTATCGGTGTTAAAGTTATGAGATTTTGATAGAATGGCGAGTGATTTTATTACAAATTGGAACAATTACCCACTAGCGAAGTCGAATGTTTCTTCGCCTGTATTGGCTGAAGATTTTAGTGCCCAACTGTCTATTGGTTCTCCTTTCATTGTACGTGGTAATGGCCGTTGCTATGGCGATGCATCACTGGCACCATCCGTTACCAGTACACTTAAGTTTAACAGGATTATTTATTTTGATGACCGCAAGGGTATCATCACCTGTGAAAGCGGACTGTTGCTGACCGATATTTTGGATGTGATTATGCCGAGAGGCTGGTTTTTACCCGTTACACCAGGCACACGGTTTATCACTGTTGGTGGTGCTGTTGCATCGGATGTACATGGGAAGAATCATCATAAGGACGGATCATTTTCGCAGCATGTACTTTCATTGAAGATTCTTACGCCAAAAGGTGATGTAATTTATTGTAACGCTTCGGAGAACAGCGAATACTTTTGGTTTACTTGTGGTGGCATGGGGCTCACCGGAATTATTTTGGAGGTAACCTTTTCATTAAAAAAGATTGAAACAGGGTATATCAGGCAGGTACAAATAAAATCGGGTGGACTTGATGAGGTGTTAGATCTTTTCGAACAGTATGGTCATTACACCTATTCTGTGGCATGGATCGATTGCCTGAAAACAGGTTCTGATTTTGGGCGGAGCATACTTATGTTAGGCGAACATGCAACGGTTCCTGAATTGAATGGAGCCCGGCACGCATTTCCCAAAAAATCAAGCACACTTTCGGTACCATTCTATTTTCCTTCCTTTGTATTGAACGGCCTGTCGGTAAAGGCGTTCAATTCTGTTTTTTATGGAAAAAATTATAAGAAGGAGATGCACTCAATGGCCACCTGTGAAAGTTTCTTCTATCCATTGGATGCTATTTTACATTGGAACAGGATTTATGGGAAACGGGGATTTGTTCAATATCAATTTGTAATTCCCAAGGAGCGTGGCAAAGAAGGCGTGCGCAATATCCTTAACCGCATAAGCAGCAAGGGGTGGGGTTCATTTTTAGCGGTACTTAAACTTTTTGGAACGCAGCAGGGTCCCATTTCTTTCAATATGGAAGGGTATACCCTGGCACTTGACATTCCCATAAATGATAAGCTGTTTTCCTTTTTGGATGAACTTGATCTGATGGTTAAGGATTATGGCGGCCGTATTTATTTAACGAAAGATGCCCGGATGAAGCCTGAAATTTTCCACAGCACATATCCTAACGCATCGAACTTTGTATCTTTCTTAAATAAAGTTGACCCGGAAAAGAAAATCGTATCCTTGCTTTCCAGGCGCCTTGAAATTAAATAACCCTATGAAAACAGTCCTTATACTGGGTGCTTCATCCGAAGTAGCCCTGGCCCTTGCAAATCAATTGGCTGCAAAATCGTGTGAATTGATTTTGGCTGCACGGAACAGTGACCGGCTGGCGGCTGTAAAAAGTGATTTAGCCATACGCTTCGGGATTAACGTAACGCTAGCCGAATTTGATGCATTGCGCCCGGATACACATAAAAATTTTTATGAAAGCCTTGAACCCAAACCGGACACGGCAATTTGTGTTTTTGGTTATTTGGGAGATCATACCAAAGCAATGGTTGATTGGCAAGAAAGTGCTACAATAGTAATGTCAAATTATGTAGGGGCAGTTTCAATACTCAATGTCATCGCCAATGATTTTGAGAATCGAAAGGAGGGCATGATAGTGGGTATCAGTTCGGTGGCGGGGGAACGCGGACGCCAAAGCAATTACGTATATGGAAGTGCAAAGGCCGGTTTTACAGCTTACTTGTCCGGGTTAAGAAACAGACTTTTCAAGAGCGGTGTACGGGTAATTACGGTAAAGCCAGGTTTCATGAAAACAAGGATGCTTGCGGGCATGAAAACATCTGCGTTTCTTACGGCTCAACCTGAAAGGGCTGCCGCGTTGATCATCCGGGCGATGCAGCGGAAAAAGGATGTTGTGTATGTTTTGCCCGTATGGAAATGGATCATGTTAATCATCAGAAATATTCCGGAGTTTACTTTTAAGAAGCTTAAGCTTTAAAGATTTTTAAAATTGAATCTCAAATACGTTCACCTCTATCCGTACGATAGAAAGGGATCGCGGGTCAAAGCCCGCGGTGACTAAAGCCAATCCCGTGTTCAGCATCATAAATCGAGATTGCTTCTCCGCCTGTGGCGGATCGCAAGGACGATAATATTTTTGAGATGACTTCTAATAGAGTCTTGCCTTCTGACTATTTCTTTCTGAAGGTTATAAACTCTTTGGAGATCAGGTGCTTGGCCGGCCACCAATAAAAGGACGTGTTGGCGAACAAGTTAATTTTATTAAGCTTCGTATGGCTGTACCTGAACTCAGGCTCAACGGGCAACGGCTCCATAAATTTCATCAACTTTTTGTGCGTCATGTGATTCAGTTCAAGGTATTCCTGCACCAGATCATACTGCCCAAGGGTAGTCTGGTTTCGTTTACGGATCATGTTCACCAGCATTTTTTGTGGCATGTATTGAAGCCAGGGAACATTGATGACGCGTTGCATATGGCTGGCGTAAGGGCCTTCCCACGGTGGGTAACTAAAATAGAGTAAACCTCCTTTTTTCAAATTTCGATTTACCAGGATAGTGAGAATTCCCGGTATCCAGTCGGGCTTGATGTGTTCAATCACATCGTTGAGAATGATTACATCGTATTCCTTATCAATAGGATTCTCGATTATATTTTTTTGCGAAAAGGTTACGTTTTCGGTTGGATACTTTTTCAGCAAGGCAAATGCTACTTCAATATGTTTTTCATCGATATCATAGCCGTCAACAATGGCCCCTAAATGATTGGCCATCCATATGCTCATGCCCCCAACCCCGCAACCAAAATCCATCACGGTCTTTCCGTTGAAGTCGAAATGTTTTTTTAATAACCGTTTATCAATTTCAAGGTGCCCTCCCTGGTCGAGCAAGGTTTCTTCTGCGTATTTGATGCCGTCCTGAATTCTATCCTGATGTGTAACTTTAACTGAACTCATTGAGTATGGAAACGTTTTATGATTTGAAATATAGAAATAAACTTGTTGTGAATTAGTGTACCGGATTTAATTCTTGCGACACAATAGGGGATAATTTATCGGCAATGATTTTGTTACCTGCTTTGGTGACATGACAAAAATCAATGTAGATATACTCCTCTCCAT
Organism: Flammeovirgaceae bacterium UBA5585; assembly: GCA_002425185.1. GTDB lineage: Bacteria > Bacteroidota > Bacteroidia > Cytophagales > Cyclobacteriaceae > UBA2336. Next base: position 25,944 of record DILT01000005.1, read on the forward strand.
TAAACGCTGTGGTAAAGTCGTATACCCACGGATAATTTTTTTCCCGGATGAGTTTCTGCAGTTCAGCATAGACGAATCGAAAGTTTGCCCCCAACTCTTCATGGAGTTGAAGATGCTCCACCTGGGGTGAGCCGATATAGGAAACGGGTTGCAAAACCGCTATAAACTTACCGCCTCTGCTGCTAACCAGTTCATGGGCCATTTCCCAGTTTGCCATAAGCATGTGCGCTACACTTAGCCCTTTACCGGAGTTCAGGCAATCGTATAGGGAAGGTTGCTGATCACCCGTATTTTGGCGGTACTGGATTAACAACAAAATATTTTTAGTGAACAGGTTATTAAGTACGGTTGAAATCAGTTGTTTGCCACCGCCATAAATCTTTTTTTGAAATAACGGTATTAACCGGTGCCCGGGAAGTTCCTGAATTTCCTTAGGGCATAGGAATGCGGCATCGTTTACACCATCATAAAAAATAACAACGTCCGCCTTTTCACCCTTTGCGTACGTGGAGATTAAAGCATCCAGATTTTGCCGGGAGTTGTAGGCAAGTTGCGCATGATTAATAACAGTACCTGTATTTATTGCCTGATGGACTAATGCAGGAATTGTATTGTCATCGTCCGACCCTTCGCCCCACATGGTAGAGCCTCCAAAAAAGCGAATGATGGGTGCCGGTGTTGCACCCGAAGGTGGCGTATGAAACCGAAGCCCTTCATTAGTAATGTGTAAAGTCCTTCCTTCATAGGGCAACATTTGCCACTCGGCAAAGGGTTTATAACGATGCGCAATACTGTGGTAGTCATTAAAGATGGCTTCTGCATAGGCGGGATCTTCTGCATAACCCGGAAGGAGGTGGCGTTTTTCGCCACCTATTTTAGTAAGGTAAATGCCGCACGCCCAGTTGGTAAGGGCCACCAGTATAAGAAATACAAAAACACTAATGGAGAAGCTTTTGAGGTACGAAAGTAATTTTTTCATGCGATGACTTGCTGTAAATTTAACAGGGTAGTGGGGAATATAAAACCGGCTGGGTATTACTTCTGAATGATGAGTTTGTGCCGTTGAATACCTGTTTCCCCTTCAAGCGCAAGTATATAGAGACCGGAGGAAAACCTTAATTCAATTTCCCTGTGGTCAGCGGTCAACAGACCTGTTTGCACAACCTGGCCCCAGCTATTGAGTAGGGTATAAGCTGCAGCTTTTGAAATTCCGTTAACAGAGACCGAATGTTGAGCAGGATTAGGATGCAGTTGAATGGGAGGCTGCCTGGGTTCAGTACCGGTAATGGCATAGGAAAAGGGTGGAGAGGTTTTTGAGCACGATGATTTCGTTGTCCGCACCTGGTAGTTACCGCTAACCACAGGCGTATAGCGCTGTTCGGTTGCTCCGTCTATCTCCTCGCCATTCAACAGCCATTGATTACCCGAAACCGCACTGGAAACCAGGTTATCTTCGTCAACTGAAATTTCGGGTTGAGCGACTTCAACCATGGCGAGTAGTTGAAAGCGTTTGTTACCAAAGGTGCTGGCCTCATCGGTTACTTGAAAGGTGTAGTTCTGACCGGCACGTATGGGTGTAATCGCATCAAGATAATTGTCCTTTAAGAAAAATTTCCGCTCGGTATCAAGTGCTGATCCGGAAAACGCGAATGAATACGTTCCAACGTTTACATCGTGTACGGCAAGCCCCATTGTAACATGGCATGTATCGGGCATATTTTTTATGGCTACCAACACTGAATCGGGCGTAAGCGTGGCTAAATTGTAGTAACTGTTTTGCTGCTTTACACCATCCCAATGTGGATCAAACTTCAATCCCGATTGATTATTAAAATCCAGATAAGTACGGTCTGTTAATCCATTGTGGTCTAGCGAAATGGCGAGGGTTGAATTTGATTCTTGTTTTGTCCGGTAAAGGTTGGCTTGTGCATTTGCTTTGGCGGTTTCCTGAATAGTGAGCGAGGGATTCGCCCCGGTGGCTTTTACCCAGAATGCCTGCCCTTGGGCAATCAATCCGGCAAATTCCAGATCGCCAACGGTACCGTTCCACTGTAGAAAGCGACCATTGCCCACTTCATTATCCCTGACATACGCAGTTGGGTTAACGCCATTGCTTTGCCAACCTGAACCGCCCCATTGAATAGGCGATGCATAGGGGTTACCGATAAGGCTCCAGCCCGCGTTTGGTAATGCGGAGCCTTGATTCAGTTGAAAAGTAAAATTACCGGTGTGCACTTCACCAGCCATCCTTATTAACGTTGTTCATCCGACTTCCGGATAAATACTGCATACCCTTTTCCCATCACAAAATTTTCGGTGTTCGATGTAGTAGGAAATGGCAGCCATCCGCTTGGTTCATTGTATAGAAAGAGCGAAGGATTGGTAGTTAGCCCTGGGCCGGTTGAACGCCCCATAAAGTTGCCCGTTACCGGAACTTGCTTTTGCAAGTCACTCACCCTCACGTTGTGAGCCGGAAAGCCCAGGTAGCGGTACATCCTGCCCGGGCGCACAAAGCGCTGAAACCGAACCTCACCGGTGATATTTCCCGTGCCCTCCGTTTGTGCAATACGGGCGATTTGCGTAGCTGACGAAACCAGTGTGAGTACTTTGTTTGCGTTAAGTGTTCCATTAAAGTTTTTAACAAAATCGAGTACAAACAATGAATCCTGTAGAATCAGCGCACCACTGCCGGTAAGGTTTACCGTTACCGAGGATATAACATCCTGGGTGGGTTTAGTATATAGATAAGAGTTAGCGGATGACTGTGAGGTAATGGTTAAGTTACTTTTATCAAAAGCAATACGGCCGATTTGCTGCTGACTATTTATCGAGCCTGACCCTGTAATGCTCAAATGATTTTTTCCAAGCCCCAGCTCGCTACCCGGTTGAACAATCAGCCCGCCACCAGTAGCCGAGCCAAGCTCCAGCGTAAAAGGTGAGGTGCCTTGCGAAACACTCACTGCCGAATTACCTAAAATAGTGAGTTGATTAAACACGGCCCGGGTACCTGAGAAGTTTATGGCATGCGGCCGGTTGGCCGATAATGTGAGCGCAAATTTGGTAGCCGGATTAAATTCAGTGCTCGCGTGCAGGGTAAGATCACCCGTGAGCTGAATGTTGCTGGTATTGTTGGCAGCGCCATTTACCGTTACAGTATTGGCGATGGTCAGGTTGCCGGTAATGATGGTAGCACCACTGCCCAATGTTTTGGTTGTACCCGCGCCAAGGATTTCTACGTGTCCGTAAGTTTGTGCCGGTATGGTTGTAACAGCGGCACCAAAGCGAACGGTAGAGGTTGGTGATACGGAACCAAATATAACCGGCTGACTTGTATTGATATTTACGATTCCATTCCCTTCAACATTTATAACCCCGGTAAAGGTATTGCTAACGGTCATCTCACCGCCATTCTTTACCCACAGTGCGGACTCTGTGCCGCTTATCGTTAACGTTCCGCTTTGCGATGCTGGCCGGTTAACATTGAATACCTGGAAGTTGCCACTGAATGAACTTGGTGAAGAGCCACTGCCATCATTACTATTAGTACCCCACGAACTTAGCAAACTCAAATCCTGGCCTGGCTTAGGATAATAGTTCACTGGTGTTTGGGTTACTACCGAAAGTTTTACACATTTTGAAATTCCATCCGTTCCATCACCGTTGGAACCAGTATAGGGTGTTGCACACAGTACATGATCGCCTGGTAAAATTTTCCAACCAAAAGGTGCATAATCATGCGGATATACGTAAAGAGTGTTAAAACTCCCCCAGCCATCTAATCGTCTTGTAAATTGGTTACTATTTACTTTGAAAACTAAACTTCCGCCTTGGTTGGCCATAGCTGCCCTCACATTTAAGTCATTTGTGCCAAGTGCATTTTTATTTATCAACTGCTCATTGACTAAGGAGCCAATGTTACTGTTATTTGTTGCAGCATTAGTAAGGGTAAAGCCGATAACACTATTGTTTGATCCAACGGAACTGAGCAACTGAACCGTAATATCATCACTGCTGATTGCCCCCAGGTTATCGGTTACCGTAAGCCTGAATTGAAATGTACCCGCCTGCAGGTTAGTGATTTTAAGTATGCGGGTATTGGTTTGTTCCAGGGTAAGCGCTGGGCCTTGTAGTTGTGTCCAAAGAACGGAAGCGATGGAACCATCCGCATCAAAAAACTCTGAGTTCAGGTAAAGGGTACCATCACTAAGCAAAAACTTTTTATCTACTCCAACATTAACATACGGTGGAATATTAACCGTTGAATTTTTGGTGAATTGTAATAGCCAGTCGTAAACCGGATAGCCTGCGGATAAATTGTAGATAGGATTCCACATGCCGTTGTGCTCAACGGCATCCAGCAAGGTTACATGCGGCCTGATGCTTCCCGGGCTGGGGCAGGCGTTAATGGCTGCGGCCATGTTGGTAGCATTACTATAATTCAGTAGCAAATCCTCTGTTCCGTGAAAAATCCACATCGGAATGTTTACCAATGAACATGCTATTCCATCTGCAATAACATCATCTGTGCGGCCACACATCGGTACCATACCGGCAACTTTGTGCGGATAGGCAGCACTATAGAGCATACAACCCTGGCCACCCAGACTTAAGCCCATGATGTAAATTTTATCTGCATTAATGGTACGTTGGGTTTTTACAAATTCAATCACCTCATCTATGTATGCTGGCGACCAATCCTGATCGGCAATGTTAGGGGTAGCATCGCGTTTCATCTGCGGGGATACTACGATGAAAGGCCTTGAAGCCGGCCATTGACCCTGATGGATAAGATATGCCGGGGTTGCATCATTTCCTTGAGTCCGTAAACATTCAATAGAGAAACAACCTGGCCATTGAGGATTAGGATTAATCTGTCCTTGTCCATGAAGGTTAACCAATAAGGGAGCGGGAGTGTTGGCGTTGTAGCCAGGTGGCGTATAAATCAGAAATTGGGTTCCCCCCGGACTTGTCATAACAATTTGGCATGATGGACAGGGCGCTTGCGCATATAGCACAATAGGGAGGCTTACCAGAAAGGTAAGCAGAATTGTGTAGCAATATGTTTTACCAATCTTAAGCACTTCCTTCGTGGGGTAGACCTCACCCCCCTTCCCCTCTCCTGCAGGAGAGGGGAAGGGGGGAAGTTTAATAAACTGAGCCGGTTCTTGAACCGGCTCATTGTTCTAATAATTCTATTTTCAGTTACTCAAAATGGAGTAACACTTTACGCTGCAGCACAGCATCACCTTGCCGGATGAACATGATATACATACCGGGGGCTGTATCCTGCGATACGTTTAATTTATGAACACCGTTTACGTGCGTTCCTTTTATGGAAGCATCAAACACATTACGCCCGGTAAGGTCAACAATGGCAATGTTCGCATCCAGCGTTGATGTGGTTTCTACTTTCACATAAAGCTGGTCATGCGTTGCCGGGTTTGGATACACGTAAACATTAAATCCATCGAACACCGGATTTTCTGTGCCGGTAACCAGGTATTCGAAACCTTCAGAAACTTTGGAGCAGCCACCTTTTGAAACCAACACCGAATAGGTACCGGCCTCAACAGGTTTAATGCCCCGGTCGTAAGCATCCAGGGGTTCGTTGTCTCTGTACCACTGCATAAACGTTCCGGCAGGTATAGCGTTTACAATCTCCAGCGCATCACCGTTGAATTCAATCCGTGGCACTGGCACCTGGTTTATTTCTACGTAGGTGGAGGCTTTGTTCCCTTCACAGCCGTTGATTACCGCGGCTACCTGGAAAAGCGTGGTGCTGGCAATGGGCTCTGATACCCAGCTTGCGCTGGTTTGATTGGGTATTAACTGGCCGTCTTTATACCAACGCAAGCTGTTTTCCGGGTTGGTTTCTGCCTTCAGGGTAACCTGGGCGCCATCGCAAAGTGTATAGTACGGCCGGTCTACCGTTACCTGTGGTTTAGGGGTGTACGTGAACGCAAGCGGTGTGGCCGAAAGCAATTCGTTGCTGCAGCCGGTAAAACCGGTGCGGATAACCAGGTTGTTTGTTCCGGATTGCAACGCGCTTACCGGAACAATGAGGGTAATGGTTCCATTTTCGCTTGATTGTAATTCCGATAACGGTGTTTCATCGTTCAGGTAAGATGCATAGTAGAATACACCTTGTTGTACATTGGTTAGCTGAATAGTGGCCGAAGTTCCTCCACACACATTTTCAACCGTAGCCACTGCATTTTTCTGAAGCGCTGGGCGATTGAGCGTGAGCGTAAACCTGCCGGCACCAAAACTGGCTGCGTTGGAGGTAACCGCAAAGTTATAATGATCACCGCCTGTCAGCGTTTGTGTGGTGTTGGTAAAATGATCGGTAAGGGTAACTGCACCAACACCCACCAGGTTTTCAATGTTCTCGAACGTGAGTGTATAATTGCCCGGTGTTACATCTTCAACGCTTAGCGCGATAGTCTTTTCACAGAAACTGTTTGAGACATTATTAAAAATGAGTTTTACATTTTCAGACGATAGCGAGCTCAGGTTCAGTATCTGGTTCTTAAATTTCATGCCGTCTATGCCGGGTTCATACGTATCCGCGTATTCATCGCCAACAATTATGTACGCCTCATCTTCTAATGTTCCGTTAGACAGTCGCATGGTAATGCTGTTCACAGTTGACTCACCTTCACGGAAAAACGTAGAGGTGTTGGTTCGTTTTGCTTTTTCGTGAATGGTTAAGGAAGGATTTGCATTTACGGCCTGAACCCAGAAGGCTTGCCCTGGGGCGATAATACCTCCTGTTAATGTTCCCAGTCCATTGCTGGCATTGTAGGTTCTGAAAACTAGGGTGCCTCCTGTATTGTCGGGTACGCTAACAATCGGTGACAAGCCGCTTCTGGTCCAATCACTTGCCAGGTTGTTCCACATAATGGCTGAGGCGTATGGATTACCTATCAGGTTCCAGCCATCGTTACCGCCTGTACCCGGTGTAAGTATCGAGGTGTACGACACACTGCCCTGGTAAGGGTTGCCCGTCATGGTAAGGGTAAGCGGGTCGTTGCCGTTGTAATTAAAAATCGAATACCCGCGGCCGCGTTCAAAGGTTACTGTGTTGTTGCTGCCGTTGTGCGGATAGTTTTTGTAACCACCCTGGTTTTCTACATAATAAAACATGGAAGGGTTGGACGAGTTGGGGCTGCTGCCGGTGAAAGGCCCTGTAATGGGCATACCACTCTGTTGCCACATGGCCACCGTCATGTTGGCCACGGCCGATGACATGTACCGGTATTTTCTCGCTATGCTCACCCAGCGCTCAACCTTTGCGGCACCGGTAATGCTTCCGTTGCCTTCAAGCTCCTGCAGGTAGGCCGTTTTGGTTTGCGTGGAAACCAGCGTGATGTTACCGCCTGAATTTACTTCACCGGCCTTTATTTTTAAACCATCCGTAATACGCAGCGGTGACTGGATCACCAGGTCTCCGGTGCTGCTATAGGTGGTGGTTACCATGCCGGCTGTATTCAACACGTTATCCAAATACAAATTGGAATTTTGTGTGCTGCTGCTGTTCAGCGTTAAGTTGCTGCCGCTAAGGGCCAGCCTGCCGGTTTGGCCGCCAGCATTTATAGTAGCAGCATTCTTCATTACCAGGTGGTTGTTGCCCAGGTTGAGCGTGCTGCCGTTGGCCAGGGCCAGCCCGCCACCGTTTGGCGAGCCAAGGTTAAGGGTTGCGGCACTGCCCCCGTTTACCACGTTGGCCGTGGTGCCGGCCGCGGTTGAAATTTTATACAAATCCAGCGCACCGTTAACGGTTAACGTTTGGGTGCCGGCTTTGGCAAACGTTACATCCAGCGCGTTATCGGTGGCCACGGTAGCCGGTGAGCCGGCCAGCGTTACATCACCGTGCACAGTAACCTTTGAGGCATTGGATGGTGCGCCTTTTAAAGCAATGCCATTGGTTGCCGTGAGGTTGCCCATAATGGTAATGTCACCGGCTTCAAAATTTTTGTTGCCCGTGCCGGTAAGGTTTACGTTACCATAACTGCCGGCTGGTATGTAATTATACGCATTGAAATTAACCGTACTGGCAGGGGATACACTTAAAAACTCAGGCGCGGTGGTGGCGTGGTTCAAATTAACAGTTCCGTTACCCTGCACCTCCAGTTTGGCTGAAATGGCATTGTCTACAGTAAGGGTTGTGCCGGTGGGCACAATAATTTTGGAAACGCTGCCGCCAATGGTTAGCTGACCACCGAGTCCTGTGCTGGCGCGGTTGGCTACCCTGTAAAACTGACCATTAAAAGTAAAATTTGGAGGAGTTCCTGTTCCATCGGCATTGGTGCCCCAGGTGGCTGCATTGTTAAGCGCTCCGGCCGCCTTTGAATAGTAGACAACACCCGAGTTTGTGGTTACCGCCAATGCCGAAGACGCTGCCGATTTATTACCCGAAGCATCAAAAGCTTTTACTGTAAAGTTGTAGAGTGTACCGGGTTCAAGGCCGGTAGCCACATAACTGGTAACTGCCGTTGAGTCAACGATAATGTTGTTAATTAAAATTTCGTACCCGGCAACACCAACATTATCCGTTGAGGCTGTCCAGTTGAAGACTACATTCGAAAATGTTTTGCCGATTAAGGTTAAGCCGGAAGGAACGGAAGGCGTTATGTTATCCACATCGGTTGTAGCGTTGGCCGAGGTGCTGAAAGGAGAGGTTGCACCGGTGGTAATATTCACTGTTTTAAGTTTATAGAAATAGGTAGTGCCGGGCAGCACTGTGTTATCGCTAAAAGCCAGGCCTGAGGCACGGCCAACAACCTCAAACGTTCCATCAACAGCAAGTGAGCGGTAAACTTCAAATTGATGTGCCGGTGGCCCTCCATATTGCCACGAAAGGTTAATGCTGGTCATGCCATTGGCTACTGCTGCTAAACTTGTGGCAGCCGCAAGTGGAGCAGGGGGTGTGAAATTACCTGAGCGAAGCCAATCATCTGGTATCGGTTCCCACTCTGTATAGTTGGCATCATTATCTCCTGAACTGATCTTTCTACGATACTCAACTGTTAATATTTGATTTTGGGTAAATTCATTGAATAAGACAATTATACGATAATAGTCAGGTGCAAGTGTTACGTTGGTTCCCATAGTTGTAGCGACTGCAACAGGGCCATCTTCTTTTATCCCATTATTGATAAGTAATGGTGCTGGACTATTGAGTGTATTGTAATTAAAATTTATAGTATTCTTTGAAAAGATAAAAAGCATGCTTCCGTCATCAGAAGTTAAGCGGAATTGCCAGTGGTTTGGTCCAACAGTAGCAGGTGAAAAAGTTGGTATAAGGAGGTATCCCTCAAATTTAATTTTGTAAAAGTCTTGCTGGGTAGCAATTCCAGGTGTTGCCGGAGGCTCCACATTAATGGGGTTCACATTAAAGTTGGTGACCTTACCAGTAAACTCGGCTGTCAACCAATCAATTGGGGGCGTCTCACCTCTGCTTGAAGACTCTTGAGGATATAACGTAGTCCACGCACCAGTGGAGTGTTCGTAGTAAAGCCCCTCAACAACAGTGGTACCTATGACCAAGTTGCTCGGTGGCGATAGGTTGCCAGTTAGGTCTTCTGCTTGCACCGTAATGGGGTAGGCTTGATTAGCAGATAGCCCTTCAATGGTAAAGGTTGTTTTATCTGAATCTGTAAACGTTGAAGAAGCACCGAAATTTACTTTGTATTGCCTGATTGCAGTATTATCCGTGCCGGCATCCCATGCCAGAGAAATGCTGGTAAGGGTGTTGAGTGTAACGCGCAGGTTTTGAGGAGGGGTTGGTGCAATACCATCACCGGGGGTGGTTACTTCCAGGTATACGTTTTCATTTTCATTGCCGGGCACGTAGTTCGAGCGCAAGGCATTTATGTTATTGCCAATAGCTCGTATTTTGTAACGGTAAGTGGTGTTTGGGGAAAGGTTATTGTCTAAATAGGCTACCGCATCCTCCGGGGTAATAGCCACCAGGGTAAAAATATCATCATCATCTTTCCTCCAGATTTCAAAGCCGGTTTCATTTAGTGAATTGTCGTTCCAGCTTAAAAATATGCTGGCGGAGTTTTGTGCAGTTCCGTTAAAGTTACTCGGTGCTGTTAAGTTTGTGCCCGCACTAAAACCAACAAATACAGGGTCCGAACTTTGACTCTGACAGCCACTAATATCTGCTGTCCGCAAGGTATACGATCCGGCATCCGTGTCATTGCGCATAATCATGGATAATGTATCCTGTACCAGGCTAAATGCACCATTATATGTTCTGGCATCCGTAACCAGGCTTCCATTACGGTACCAGTAGTATTTAGTGTTTTTCGGATTTGCTTTCAACACCACATTGGTCGCACCGGTGATTTGGGTAGCGAAAATGGTTGAACTAGAAGCTGTTATAGTTGGCTTGGCCGGTGCACTTTCCTTTACGATAACCGGATCGGACCACCGGTTCCAATCGTTCGGCCCTGGGTTTAATTTGCGGCTAAAGCGTGCACGGTAGGTTCCGGGCAAGGTGGCGGTATGGCTATAGGAGGTAGCTCCTGGTATAATTTCACCATCCCTTTCCCATTGATAAGCTAAAAAACCCTGTGCGAGTATCAGTTCCGCACCCGTGCCAGAAGTACTGCAAACCGAAGGGGTGCCAAATTTTACATGAATATTGGCCTTATCCCTAGTACGCATCCAACTGAAAAAGTCCGGTTCGGCATAGGCATTGTTCCAAACCCCATGCCCCAAAGTCGGGTAAAGGGTGTAGCGCACATTCAATCCGTTGTTCCTGAAATCCTGAACCCTTGCCATGGTAAGTGCAGGGTTTGGGTTTCCATCAGTACCCCCCTGAAAAATCCACAGCGGTATACTCGATACGTATGATTCCAGGTTCCATTCGTTGATCTCTGCCCCATTTACAGCCGACATGGGCAGTGCGGCCGAGAACAACCATGGCGCACTTCGTATTACACGGTATACTGCTGCACCACCATCGGAGAGTCCATGGATGTAGATTTTATTTGGGTTGATGTTATATTTTTTTATCAGCAACCGGATGATGCGCACAACATCCTCTGCCCCTGTTTGCCAACCATTTAAGTTTTGTGGAAAAAGCACAAAGCCCGGCCATGCGCGGGCGGGCATATTTGGGTTGTTTGGCGCCATACCGAGAGGGGTGGTGGTGAGTACTGCCGTTTGGTGTACTGCACCACCGTGGGTCATGCTGTGATCGTTGTTTAACAAACGCAGGTTATTTAACAATGAAGCATCAGCTTGTGCTGAAGATGTAAAATTTGTGCTGCTAACCGTAAAGGTTGTGGATGAGGGAACAGCAGAAATGGTTCTTGTGCCATTATAGGCGGATACAGTAGAATTGCTTATCACAACCGACTGACCATTCATAAACTGGTGAGGTGTACTGGTAGTAAATGTCGTACTTCCGGTTCCGCCACTGGCTGCAGAAACAATTCGGTAGGTTTCTGCCTGGTAACGTTCTATTGAACCTGAGGTAATATTACTTGTAAATCCAATTAAGTTTGTTGAAGTAGTTGCCGTCAGATTATTTGAGAGCCTGAATTGGGTATCATTGACCACTACAATTCTTCTTATACCGTTGTAAGCGGGTACATCAGAACGGACAAACACAACTTCGTTATTAAGTGGGTTTTGTAATGCATCAGTGAAAAACGTACCAGAAATAGTAAATAATGCTGAACCTCCTGTATTTGTAACAGATGTAATTGTCCTACTACCTAAAGTATTTACATTCGGCTGCCAAAACCCGTTTGCCCAATAGCAATCGTTGCCCCAACAATTTGCGCGCTCGCCAAAGCCGTGTACCATTACAATCAGCGGGTAACCACCTTCTACATTTGGGTTTGAGTTGTAGTTGCGTGGGAATAACAGCCGGTAGTTCATCCGGAACCGGTCGCTCCATGCAGTTTCCCGTAATTGACCTTGAGTATAATTTGTAGAGGTAAAACCTGCCATGGCATAATAGCTATCGTTAAGAACCCCATTGGTTCTGCGAAAGCTGAAGGTTTTATTTTCAAGCAGGTAATAATTTCGCTCCGTACCTGGGTCGTAATCCCTTAGGCGTATGTCAATGTTAATCCCCGTGCCGGAAGTGAGTGGCCCAGCCCCTCGTGTTCCATCATTTTTATAATGGAAATAAGTCCACGTTGTGTCAATTTGCGAATAGGAAAGATTGCAAAAGGAAGTTAAAACGGCAATTAAAATGGCGATTTTAGCCAGTGATTTCATAGACGGGGTGATCGATTAAAGCTCCTACTAATATCCGACAAAGGTCGCAAAAGTGACAACCCCTGGCGTACTATTTAACATTAAATTATTAACAAAAATGCGTCCTCAAAGGTTAAAAATCACTTATCTGTTAATTGCAGGGCTATTAGGGGTAAAATGCGTGTTTTTAGATGATGTAAGGTTGGGGCAGTATTTTCCCAGAGGCGCGTAGGATAAGTAAATAATCAGGCAAATCCTCCCCGCGTCCTTCGGGCACTCCGCTGATGAAGGAGAGGGGCGGGGTTGAGATTTGGTTCAAAATTGAACTTTTCAGCCTTGGAGATAGTTTCCTAATTAGCTAACATTGCCTGGTGGGCAACACGGTTAGAAAAATATTTTACTACAAGCGGTACTACCTGGACTTTTTTGAATCTCTCAGACCAGAGGTTAAAGCAAAGTTCAACTGGACAATGGGGCTAATAGAAACCCTCGATATGGTTCCTAAAAAGTACTTTAACCACATGGAGGACTCTGATGGGATTTTTGAAATCCGTGTCGAAGTTGGTAGTGACATATTTAGAGCTTTCAGTTTCTTCGACAAAGGAAAACTGATTATTGTAGTCAATGGATTTCAGAAGAAATCACAGAAAACACCAAAAAAGGAAATTGAACTTGCTGAGAAATTGAAAAAACAATACTTCGATGAAAAAAAAGGAAAATAAAAACCTTACTTCATTTGCTGATCACCTTGACAAGCAATACGGAAAGAAAGGCTCTGCAAAAAGAAACGCTTATGAACAAGAGTTTGAAGCCTTCAAACTTGGTGTACTCATTCAAGAAATGAGGGAGCATCAAAATTTGACACAAGAACAATTAGCTTTAAAATGCGGGACTACAAAATCCTATATTTCAAGAATTGAGAACAATGCAAGCGACATCAGGCTATCGACTTTGATGAGAATTATTCAAAAAGGACTCGGTGGACATTTAAATCTATCGGTGACATACTAGCGAAGGATGCGGGTACCTGCAGCGGTATTGGATTTTTTTTTTTTGAGATGACACATAGTAACTAGTAGGAATATTGTAAATCAAATACAAGGAATTTCAATGTCCCCCCAAACGCCCGTAATCAGTGTTTTCATGTTGGCCTATAATCATGGGCCGTATATTGCCCAGGCTATACAAAGTATTCTGGATCAAAAAACCGATTTGGATTATGAGTTGGTAATTGGCGAAGACTGTTCAACCGACAACACCCGAGCAGTCATTACCAGTTTTAAAGAACGCTACCCGGAAAAAATAAGGGTAATTGAAAATACCACCAATGTGGGCATGCATGAAAATTTCCTGCGTACACTGTTCAGTTGCCGGGGCAAATACCTTTGCCTGTGCGAAGGTGACGATTACTGGGTGAACCCCAATAAATTAGACATCCAATATCAATTTCTGGAAGCAAACCCCGATTATGTTTTGGTGTGCGGTAACCATAAAAAGTATTATCAGAACACTGGCCGGTTCGACCGGGGCGATGCGCCTTCGGTTAACGATCATGACATTGCGTTTGAGAAACTCATCCGTTTCAATTGCATTACTACGGCCACCATTATGTTTCGCAACGTGTTGAAGCGCGAAGATTTTACACCTGATTTTTTTTCAATCATCAGTTGCGACTGGTACACCTACATGAAGTTGCTTGGTCACGGAAAAATACGGTACCTCAATAACGTGTTTGCCGTGTACCGCATAAATGAAGGAAGCATTAACGGACGAACCAACCGGCTTACCATTGCCAAAAAGGAAATGGGTTTTATGGAATTGGTGAAGAAGGGAGAGTTGGTTAACCTTGACGACAGCAAGAAGAAAGCACTTGAACAGTCGATGTTGCTGAAGCAATATGATATTGCCAACGGGCATGCGTTGAATGGAAACAAAAAGGAAGCATTTAAATTAAGCATCGATACCTTTCGGAGTGCTCCGTGGAGTTCAGCAAGTTTAAAAGACTTTGCGCGCACAACCTTGCTTACCATAAATCCCGGTTTTTTTCAAGCGATCAGGAATGTAAAGCGGGCTTTAAGGAATATGTAAGCGGCATTTCCAATTCCTGTTGTCAGCCTGAGCCTGCCTGCTTGTGGAGTGTCAGTCTGAGCTTGAGGAGTGTTAGCCTGAGCTTGTGAAGTGTCCGCCTGAGCTTGTCGAAGGCCACGAAATTTTATAAGAGAAAAAAGTTACCTAATTTTCGGTTTTGCCCTATGATCCCTGTTACCAAACCCTTTCTTCCGCCCCAACACGAGTACGAAAAATACCTGGATGGCATCTGGCAGCGTAATTGGTTGACTAATAATGGCCCGTTGGTAAATGAGCTGGAATTAAAGCTGAAAGAATACCTGAAGGTTAATCATTTGCTTTTTCTCACCAACGGAACCATTGCTATTCAAATAGCCATAAAGGCATTGGACCTGACGGGGGAGATAATCACTACGCCTTTTTCGTATGTGGCTACGACCAGCAGTATTGTTTGGGAAGGCTGCAAGCCAGTATTTGTTGATATAGACAAGAATACGCTCAACATCGATCCCAAAAAAGTTGAAGCAGCTATAACGGCCAATACCTCGGCTATTCTGGCCACCCATGTGTATGGAAATCCATGCGACATTGATGCGCTACAGGCTATTGCACAAAAGCATAAGTTGAAAGTGATTTATGATGCAGCGCATGCGTTTGGTACACTTTACAAGGGAAAATCAGTTTTTGAATTCGGAGATGTAAGCACAGCGAGTTTTCATGCTACTAAACTTTTTCACACCATTGAGGGTGGGGGTGTTGTTACCAACTCAGCAGCCTTACTTAAGCGAATGGCCTATATGCGCAACTTCGGGCACGATGGTCCTGAAAAATTTGCCGAGGTAGGAATCAACGGAAAAAATTCTGAATATCACGCGGCCATGGGGTTGGTTAATCTTTCGCATATTGAAGCTATTCGCCAGGCACGCAAAGTGCAAAGCGAATATTACGATAAGGTGCTGAAGAACCTGAAATGTCAAAAGCCTGCTATTGCGAAAGAAGCTACATTCAATTACGCCTACTATGCCGTGGTGTTGCCTACAGAGGAAACTACCCTTCGGATGGTTGAGGAGTTAAATAGAAATTTGATTTATCCGCGTAGGTACTTTTTCCCTTCCCTTGACGAATTGCCGTATGTAGAAAGGGCTGAATTACCCATAACCCGATCGGTTTGTAATCGGGTGTTGTGTTTGCCACTGTACCATACGCTTACCTTCGAAGAAATTGATTTCGTGGCGCGGATCATGTTAAGGGTTCAAAATAACTGATCGTGTTAGTAGCCGGAGCCAGCAGACATGCAAAGGAAGTACTTGATATACTTCATCGGCAGAATCAACTTGATGATCTGCGATTTTTTGATGATATCAATATAAATGGCCCCAAATTTTTTTATGAACGCTTTCCGATCATTCATAACGTGAATGATGTTCAGGAAATTTTCAAAGCGGATAATCGATTTATACTAGGATTAGGTAGCACAAGCGCCAGGGCTATAGTTGCCAAAAAACTGCAGCATGCAGGTGGAAGTTTACATTCTGTTATTGCCGAGACGGCTCGCATTGGTCACTTTCAGGTAATGCTGGGGGCAGGCGTTAATGTCATGGAGTTTGTGTTGATCAGCAGTAGTGTGGTAATTGGTGAGGGTAGCCTGATCAATGCATTTGCAGCCATACATCACGATGTGAAAGTCGGTTCCTATTGTGAAATTTCACCGCGGGCTACTTTACTGGGGGGGTCTTCTGTTGGTGACTTTAGCAGCGTGGGAAGTGGCGCTGTTATTCTGCCGAATATAAAAGTAGGAGCGAATGTTGTTATTGGTGCAGGAAGCGTGATTACGCGCGACATACCTGATAACGCAGTGGTGGTAGGCGTTCCGGGCAAGGTGATCAGGGAAAATTCTCCCCGTGGTTTTTAATAATATTCCTTTTCTTTGCGCCTTAGCGAAAAAAACAGACACTCATTTATGGTTTTAGGTTCAATTTAGAACGATTATTAGCAAGCAGGTTGATATGAAAAATTCGAAGAATATACTGTTGTTCTTTATCTCCGTTTTAATCCTGTTATGGAATCCATTGACGTTCCGTCTCTATTACTCCAATCATGAGGTATACGGATCAAAAATATTGAGTTTGATTTTTTGGCTGATACCAATCATCGGAATGCTGGCCATCTGGTATGTAAGACGACAAAAGAGTTTATCGCAAAAAGCAGAGAGTCTGATTTTTAATGCTTCCTATGTTACGATTATTCTTGGGTTTCTTATACTCATTAATTGTTTAATTGGAATATTTAGTCGTTCTGAAACAGAAAGTATTGCTAATCACGATGTGAAACGTGATGGTTTGATTTTTAAACCCAATTCAGTTGCTGTTTATAAAACAGTTGAGTTTGATTATACGGCTACCATTAATAGCATTGGGCTGCGTAACAAAGAAGTAGAAATTCAGAAGCCCGTGGACACTTACAGAATTTTGTGTTTTGGTGATAGCTGGACGTTTGGCTGGGGTGTTGACCTTGAATTTAGCTGGCCCATGCAACTGGAGAATTACCTGAAAGAAAATGGATATACCCATGTTGAAGTTATTAACTGTGGACAAGGCGGTCAGTTTACCACTACCTATAAACAATTTATGGCAGATGCTGTACCGTTGTTGAAACCAGATCTTGTTCTGGTGGGTGTACTTCAACTCGATGATCTGGCACAACTCTTCGAAAATAAATTATTGGAAGAACCAAAAGGAGATATTGCTAATCCGAAATACCTGTTAAAATCTTTTTTGTCGGCTTCTTTCGGCAACTATCTCGGAATGGTTAACCGACAGGATGAAGATGTTGTAGACGTTAAAGCAGCATGGGAGCAAAGTAATGAGAAGATGATCCGCGACTTCAGGGGTTTGCGAAAGCTTCGTTTTACCACACTTACTGATACCGTACAAACGTTATTCAAAACCGGAAATCTCAATCCTGGATTGTTGAACAACTATATTGATTTCCCTGACCGGGTAACTATTTTTAATACCCCGGATAATTCGGCCACGCAGTACGCCATACAGAAGATGAATGAAGACTTTGCTGATATGAAAAGGATAAGCGAAGCAAATAATGCCGGATTGATTTTTATTAATTTACCCATGAATTATTTCACGGGTCATAAGGTTGAACGCATGCCTTCGGATGTTTTGAACGACTACTTCATGGAAAACAACCGTATTGACACTATTTACTCGGCCATCGCTGATCATAATCAGATTCCTTATTTTCAGCTTACACGCCATTTTAAGGACCTCCCAGAAAAGGATAAGTACTTTTTTAAATATGATGGACACCCCAATGAACGAGGCTACCATGAAATTGCCGCGCAAACTGGAAGGTATTTAATTGAAAATCATTACCTCAGAAAATAGAGGCCATCCTTAAAAATCACTTACATCGCTAAATCCGAGTTTGTACATCAGCAAGCAGACTCGTAGGTGAATGTTAATTGAATATATTTTTAACGAATTGACTCTTTTTTGCGCTAATTCTGTTTACGAAATTATTGCAAACATCCTATTTTCAGGTTGCAACTTATCTGTGTTGTATGCTGGCTTTAAGTAGCTGTGCCTAGAAAAGTTATAGGAAGAATTCCCTAACTTTCTATACGAATCAATTTTGTCCCTCAAAATCAAAACCATTATGAAAAGACCCATTTTCTGGCTGGTGTTGCTGGGTGCAACATTACAGCACTGTGTGGAGGAAGGTCAAGACCTGAATCCCTTAACTGTTCAATTTACCTGCATGTTATCAGGACAGAGTCCGGAAGGAGGCAGGCAGCACGGGGAAGAGCCCACTACATTACGCATTAGTCTGGAAGACAATGACGGAAATGTTGTGTTTACCCTAAAGGAAATTCAACTGCTTAAGCTCGGTGATGCTTACATTACCGAACCGCTTGAATTGTTACAAGGCTATTACAGGATTACTGATTTTTTACTTGTTGCTGGTAACCAGGTTCAATACGCTACACCAAGACGAGACTCACCGTTAGCCGGGTCAGTAAACAGTCCGTTACCCTTCGGGTTATGGGTAAGTAAAGGAAGATCTTTAACTGTCACAATGGAAGTGATTGATGTTACACAGCAAGTGCCGGAGGATTTTGGCTACGCCTCATTTTTTATCAATGTGACAAATTTGTTTGACATAGCGGTTTTCACTACAAGCGAACAAGGCTATTCGTTAACTGATGCAAAAGTTCGAATTCTTAAAAATGGTGAGGTTGTGAAACTGCCGATCGGTTTACCTGCTGAGTGGACGACTAATTTTCAGACCAGACAGATTTCCTTTCCTGGCAATCCAGATGATACTTATTTATTGGAAGTAAAGAGAGAAGGTTATGCTACATACCGGAAATGGTTTGTTCCCAGGGAACTGAAAGCATCATTAGGCAATCTTCCACTAAAAGTTTATCTCGTGCCAGCTGTGTTTACTATGTTGGCTTATGCTTATACAGTAAACCCTAATTCTCATAATTTTTCTTTCTTCATAACTGGTCATTCGGGTATTGTTAAAGTGGATTGGGGGGATGGAACGAGTGATACCTATAACATAAGCCCATCCAGCATTCAGCTTGATCATAGTTACCCATCAGCTTATACATATTATCCGATTTCGGTTACAGGAGATCTTGATATGATTACAGGTTTTTCTGCATTCTATCAGAACGGTGGTCTAAATACAATCAACGTTCAGGGATTAACAGAATTGAAGGAATTTTCAATGGGATTAAATTTCTCGCCTAAAGTAATTGATCTTAGTCATAATGCTAAGCTGGAATCAGTTTGGTTACCTGCGTTAATAGATTTGGAAAATCTGATTCTTCCTACTGACGGCATCTATACGTTTGTCAGTATTAGTGGTCCAAATAAATTTTCTGCGGCTGCGGTCGATAAGATTGTTGACGTTGTATATAAATCTGTGGTTAAAAACAACAGGCAAGGTGAATTTACATTATCAACAAACTGGATTCCTGAAGAGGCTACCCTGTTAGGTCCTCCCTCAGCCGAATCGTTAGTTAAATTGCGCAGGCTACGCGATGAATATAACTGGGTAATTTTCCCTGACGAATTATAGAATACAGGCTGTCTCAAGGTCAGTTCAATTAGAAACCTGAGTTTGACCTTGAGACAGCCGTTTAATTAATATGCCTTTCTACTTAACCAATAGAATCCATGTATCTCTAAAGTAGAACCTGCTTTTTGCACGGTATTCATCACGCACGGTTCTGGCTTCTTCTAATGTTGTAAAGGTACCCACATGTACATAGCTGAAATTTCTGAGAGCTGAATACGTTACTATGGCAGGGTACCCATTGGCCTTTAATTCATTGGCGTATTTATTGGCATTGGTACCGTATTTGAATGCGCCCACAATAACGTAATAGCCAGGCGGTAAATCTGATTTTTCTTCTACAACTTTTTCTACCGGTTTAGGCTCCTCCGTTTTTATTTCCTGGGTTACTATCGGTTGTTGCACGGGTACCTCTTCTTTAGGCTGCTCCACTGCGGCTGGTATTTCCTGGGGTTCAGTTTTCTCGGTTACTTTTTCTTGTTTAGCGGGCTCCTCCACCGGCAATGTTGCTTTTGTCGTTGGTGTAGGTCGGCTCACCTGTTTTTTACCCAGGCGTAAGCTTACATGCAGTTCGTGCGATCCTGTGCCAAAACCCTCCACGACATCCGGAGCAAATTCGTAGGCATAACCTACTCGTAGTTTTTCTTTAAGGAAGAATCCTATAAAGGCCGAAGGTCCGTAATCCTGTCTGTAAGAACCTCCTGCCCAAAGCAGGTTATCAATTTTTAAAACTCCTAATACCTCAAATTGACTTTCTTTTATTGCATTTGTTCGATACATAAAGTAAGGTTCAAAGGCAAGTCGGTCACCGAATTTGAAATTGTAACTGATGGAAGAGAAGGTATTTTTCAATGCATCGAACTCGGGCTTATTAAAAGCATCTTCTGAAATAACTTTGGTGGCAAACAGGCTGGGCAAGGCAAATCCTATTTTCAAATTGTTAAATTGATAGTGCATACCAAATTGCCCATCAAGGTTAGAGGTATTGGAATTGGTCAACGAGGGGTCAGTAGGGTCGTCTGCTTTACTTAAATCAACGCGGCTCATGGAGTACCCCATCGATAAACCAAAACCAACTTTATGATTTACTTCCGTGCTTCTTCCCAAGTAGACCTGGTAGGCAAAAGAAGCAGCACCTGTATTAGTCTGCAGTACACCTGCCTGGTCGTTGTATACATTTACTGCCCAGCCCATTTTATAATTAACCGGCATTTGTAGATTAGCGGTTATCGTGGTTGGTGCACCTTCAAACTGTGCCCATTGCTTTCGGAAGTTCAGGTTTAGTTCACTATAACCATTTGGAGCAATAAACGAGGGATTTAGTAAATACGGGTTAAGGAAATAGTGATTATAGATAAGGTTTTGTTGAGCCGCTGTTGGGCGCACCAAAACCATAAAGAGCGTGAAAACTATGAGGGGTCTTAAGAATGTCATGTCAAGCTATCGGATTAAGGTTACCGACCCATTTAATGGCTTTTTATCAGGACATCGAATTACGTAAAAATAAACGCCCTGTGGAAGTAGCGAGCCATTAAAAGTTCCATTCCATTCGGTTGTATATCCTTTAGATGAATACACTTTTTGTCCCTGGCGGTTAAAAATCTCGACAAAGCAGTCATCAATCAAATCGGCATTGTTAATATGCCAGGTTTCGGTTGAAATGTCACCTTTACCATCGGGTGAGAATGTTTTAGTAGGCTTTACTACTGGATCTTCTTCGCGAACCTGCAGGTTTACAATGTCATTTGCGGCTAATCCCTCACCATCTGTAACGGTTACCGTGAATTGATACATGCCGGGGATAAGGTTAGTCAACTCCAGAAAAGTTGTATCATTTGGATTGATCGTTACCAACGTTCCTGCGTTTTGTGTCCATAAATAAGACGAAATAATTCCATCGGGATCGGAGGCATTGACTGTAATTTTAATTGAATTAGTTGGGAGTTGGATCATGCGATCGCCTCCTGCATCAACAACGGGTGGTAAATTTGATGGCTGTGCAGGAAAAACATGAACCGTTGCATTGTCGGAATTTGTTAACCCGTCATTATCGGTAGCGGTTAATTGAAAAACATATATCCCTTCAATTAAATTGGAAAGCGATAAAGTAGTGGTTGTATTTCCATTCATGGTAACGGCAGGACCGGAAAGTTTTGTCCAGCTAACAGAGGCGATGGTTCCATCATCGGTAGCGCTACCCGTTAGCACTGCGGTAGTAAGTGGTAAAACAACATTAATATCGGCTCCTGCACTAACCGTTGGAGGAAGATTGGTAGTAGCAGGTAAAACAGTTACCAAAACCTGACTTGATCCGGTAGCGCCAAGATCATCTGTAACGGTTAGCCTGAATTGGTAGGTACCCTCAACCATATTGGTAACGGTTAACGAAGCGGTATTTTCATTGGCTAAGGTGCAGGATGGTCCACTCAATTTAGCCCAACTATACCCTGCAATGGTGCCATCCGGATCGTTACCGGTTCCGTTGAGGATTACACTGTTGGTTGGAAGTTTTATGGTTTGGTTTGAACCTGCGTTGGCAAAAGGTGCTTGATTAACGGATGCAGCATTTACCGTTACCAGCGCATCTGCTGATCCGGTAGCCGACTGATTATCCGTAGCGGTAAACCTGAAGCGGTAAACTCCTTCAACAAGGTTATTGACGGTAAGCAAGGTTGTAGTAGCATTTACCAATACAGCACCGGCCGGCCCGCTCACCTGGGTCCATACACGGGTGACAATCGTTCCGTCCGGATCACTGGCACTACCCGAAAGTTGAACGGTGTTGATGGGTAAGAAAATGGTTTTATCAGGCCCAGCGCTAACTACAGGAGGTTGATTTACGGAAGCCGGATTTACCGTAATGGTCATATCATCGGTAGCGATGGCCCCAAGGTTGTCCGTCACCTGTAACCTGAATGTGTAAATACCTTCCACCAGGTTTGACACGGAAAGGGTAGGGTTAGTTACTGCACCCAATGTTACGGTTGGTCCTGAAACTTTGGCCCATAAATAGGAAGCAATAGAACCATCGGCATCACTGCCTGAACCATTAATGTTTGCGGTGTTGGTGGGTAGGGTGATAACTAGATTAGGTCCTGCATTTGCAATGGGGGGTTGGTTTACAGAAGCCGCATTTACGGTAACGGTAACATCGTCATTGCTGGTTGCTCCTTTATCATCTGTAACGGTCAATCTCAAAACATAAATACCCTCAACCATATCAGCAACAGAGAGTGTAGCATTATCTGTATTGGTTAGCGTTGCAGTCGGGCCACTTTGTTTGGTCCACTGATAAGAAACTACAATACCATCGGCATCGCTACCGGAGCCAAACAGGGTGATACTATTGACAGGTAAGGTTAGCACCTGGTCGGGCCCCGCAAAAGCCTGAGGGGGTTGATTAACTGCGGCCGGTAAAACGGTTACCGTAGTTTGCGCAGATGCAGTAAGCCCCTCATTGTCAGTAACCGTAAGCCGGAACACATAAATGCCTTCCACCAGATTGCTAACAGATGCAGTGGGAAAACTTGTATTGGCTAGTGTGGCGGCAGGTCCGCTGATCTGACTCCACAGGTACGATGCAATTGATCCGTCCGGATCTGAGCCTGAACCGTTAAGGTTGGTAGAATTAACAGGAAGGGTAAGGGTTTGATTTGAGCCGGCAGAAGCAATGGGAGGTTGATTAACTGCGGCTGGATTTACGGTTAATGTTACATTACTGGAACCCGTTGCTCCATCATTGTCAGTAACCGTAAGCCGGAAAGTATAAGAGCCCGCTGAAGGAACCGTTACAGTCAGGGTTGGTGTAGTTGAATTGGAAAGAGTTGCAGCTGTGCCGGTGATTTGTACCCACGCGTAACTCACAATAGTACCATCGGGATCAACTCCTGAACCTGTAAAGTTCGTAGAATTGGTAGGCAGAGTAATCGACTTGTTGGAGCCGGCATTGGCGATAGGCGATTGGTTAGTTGCTGATTGCACAACAACATTTACCTCGTCAAACGCTGTTAATCCTTCATTATCAGTAACGGTTATCCTGAATGTATAGGTTCCTTGAATCAGGTTGCTTGCTGTTAAGGATGCTGTCGTGGCACCGCTTAACGTAGGGCTTGCCGGCCCGGAAATATAAGTCCATAAATAAGATGCAATGGTGCCATCAGGATCTGATGCAACAGCATTCAGGTTAGCCGTTGAGGTTGGCAGGGTAATAGTTTGGTCTGCCGGGGCAGTAACTACCGGAGGTTGATTGGCAGCGAAAACAAAAACATTTACTTCATCGGATGCCGTGGCCCCCTGGTTATCGGTTACCGTTATACGGAACACATAAGTGCCTAATTGCAAGTCATTCAAGGAAAAATTTGCCGTTGTATTACCTGTGCCTGCAAAAGTTGGTCCACTGATTTTTAGCCACTGATAAGAGGCTATTGATCCGTCAGGGTCACTTGCCGTGGCCTGAAGTATAGTACTGTTAGCGGGTAGTGTGAGGCTGACATCTGCTCCGGCATTTACAATAGGAGATTGATTTATGGCAGCCGGCAAAACGGTTAAGTTCATTTGATCAAATGCGGTTGCGCTCTGGTTATCAGTAACGGTTAGCCTGAAAACATAGCTTCCCTCTACAAGTCCCGAAGCGGTAAGATTAGCCGTGGTCTGATTGGTAAGTGTAGCTGCCGGTCCACTCTGTTTTGTCCAGCTATAGGTACTAATGGTTCCATCCGCGTCCGTTCCGGATCCATTGATCACGATGGAGTTAGTGGGTAACGTAATCGATCGGTCGGGTCCTGCATTAGCCACAGGAGTCACATTTACCGGGGCAGCATTTACCGTCACGGTAACATTCGCAAAACCCGTTGCTCCGTTATTATCAGTAACGGTAAGCCGGAAAGTATATACACCTTGTATTAAGTTACTTACAGTGACTGTGGGTGAGGTAGCATTCGTTAAGGTTGCAGTATTTGGTCCATTAACTTGTGTCCATAAATATCCGGTTATTGAACCATCCGGATCACTTCCTGATCCTACAATGTTTGTTGAGTTAGTCGGTAGGGTAAGTGTAAGGTTTGCTCCGGCATTAGCAACAGGTGATTGATTTGTGCCTACCACGGTAACAGTAGCCTCTTCAAATGCTGTGGCTCCACTATTGTCAGTTACGGTAAGACGTACTACATAAATACCCGCCACCAGGCTTGACATGGTCAAGTTCTGGGTAGTGGTATTGGTGAGCGTGGCTGTTGGTCCGCTTATTTTTGTCCACAGGTATGAGGCAATCCAACCGTCAGTATCACTTCCCCAACCATTTAACGTAACGGTAGTGGTAGGCAAATTAACCGTTTTGTTACCACCGGTATGTGCGGTAGGAAGTTGATTGACTGCCGCTGGATTAACGGTAACATTTACATCATCAGATCCGGTGGCTCCTAAATTGTCTGTAACGGTAAGCCTGAAAACATAATTTCCTTGAACAAGATTACTTAAAATAAGAGTGGAGGTTGTTGTGCCTCCTAATGTAGCAGCGGGACCACTTACTTTTGTCCAGAGGTAAGTTGAAATTGATCCATCAGGATCTGAACCACTTCCTACCAGATTCAGGGAGTTTGTGGGTAGGGTAATCGTTCTATCTGCACCGGCATTGGCAACTGGATTTTGATTACCGCTAAAAACTGAAATTTTAACATCGTCAAAGCCAGTCTGTGAAGCACTATTCGTTGCTGTAAGTCTAAATGTATAAACTCCTTCAACCAGGTTCGACAACGACAAAGTAGGAGTGTTGGCATTGGTCATGGTAGCGGCAGGTCCACTTACTTTGGTCCATACATATGATGTGATAGATCCTGTAGTAGTTGAGGCTGCTCCGTTAACCGTAGTTGAGTTTGTGGGCAAGGAAAGATTTTTATCAGGTCCGGCATTTACAGCAACACCTTGTTTAACTTTTCCCATCATCCATTCATATACGTTTGGCGTATGCAAAGAATTATCTGTCCGGTATGCGTAGTTCCATGCATCGTGCCACACACCAGGGTATATCGTATAAATAGGTGGTGGAATAATGGCTGGTGTGCAGGCATTAATAGCATTAATCATATTCGTGGTTCTTGAAATCGGAACCACCGAATCTGCATCTCCATGAAATGCCCATATGGGTATATTGTTCGACCGATAGGTACAGGCCCAGGAAAGAGTATTGTAGCCACCACAAATAGGGGCTAATGCAGCCACTTTTTGAGGAAAGTTATAAGCATATTCCCACGCTCCGCCACCACCTAAGCTTAAGCCGGTGATGTAAATTCTTGATGGGTCAACACGTAAGTATGTTCGGACGTGTTCAACAACCTCATCCATATACCATACTGGCCAAAATCCAAAGCTGGCCTTCAATTGAGGGGATATTAAAATGAAAGGGAATTTATATCCCTCAACTACATAGCGTGGTGGACCATTGTATGCAACCATAGGTAGATCTGTGGTTCCATTACCTCTTTCGCCCATTCCATGAAAGAATATAACAATTGGATAATTGTTTGAATTTGAGTTATAGTCTGGGGGAAGGTATTCGTAATATCCAATCTGGCTGGTGGGTGTTATTTTTGCAGTTTGGTTTTGTGCCAAGAGTGGAGTTGCTGAAATAAATA
>DILT01000006.1 GCA_002425185.1 Flammeovirgaceae bacterium UBA5585
ATCTGACTGTTAATCAGAGGGTCCTTGGTTCAAGTCCAAGAGGAGGAGCGTAAAACTGAGGCTGTCTCAAAAAGAGGCAGCCTCTTTTTTATTTTAACTAATACCCTGTTGCCGAGTAGTGCTTATACAGCATGCCAGCAAAAGATTAGTTCTGCTCGTTGGGGCGGGCAATCAACTTTCAAAATAAAAAATCCCGGCCATCGTTTGATAACCGGGATAACGTGTGCACTCGCAGGGATTCAAACCCCGAACCTTCTGATCCGTAGTCAGATGCTCTATTCAGTTGAGCTACGAGTGCAGGCTCCAAATTTGGACTGCAAATGTAAATAATAAATTTAACCGGCAAAAAACAGTTTTTGCCCCACCAAACAAAAAACCTATTTTTGAGGCCTATTTAACCTGAGGAAAACGCAATGTTTAAAAAGATAGCCTTTGTTGTTTTGATTGCCGCAACTACACTGTCGGCCACTGGTCAGTCAACCATCGAGTCAACAGAGAAAGTACGCAGAGGAAGGCCCGATATACCAGGTACGTTTCTGATCGACTTTGGCCTCAATTTTCCCTCGAACGATACCATTGGTTTCAATACAGGTGTGTGGGGTTCGCGCACCCTTAACTTATACTACATGCTCGATAAGCGCATCGGTCAATCTAAGTTCAGTGTGCATCCGGGTGGTGGTTTCGGGTTGGAGCGATATAAATTCAATAACAACCGAACCTTAGGCTACGTACCCGGACCAAACAGTCCATTCGATACATTACGGATGATACCCGGTCCAGTGGGAACCAAAAAATCGCAGTTAATCACAAATTATATTGATGCCCTCGTTGAAGTTCGTTTCAGCACCAATCCAAATGATCCAGCAAGAAGTTTTAAAGTTGCATTAGGTTTCAAGGCAGGTGTACTGTTCGATTCATTCACCAAACTAAAATACAGCGAGGATGGGGAGACCAAGAAATTCAAAAGCAAGCAGGATTTCAACCTGAATCCGTTTCGCTATGGTGCAACCTTGCGCATAGGTGCCGGCAATTTTAATCTGTTCGGCTACTACAGCCTTTCACCTATCTTCACGGATAAAAAAGGCCCTGATCAGGCGGAATTAACCAACTTCACCGTTGGTCTTTCATTGGCAGGTTTCTAGCACTAGCCCTATTACTTTCCTGAAAAATCTGGTTTTCGTTTTTCCAGAAAAGCACTAACACCTTCCCGGTAATCGCCTGAGGTGCCGGCAATTTCCTGGCAGTAGGCTTCGTAATCGAGCATATCGTTGAGCGTTGCACTGGTTGATTTATTCAACATCTTTTTGATGATGCCGATAGATTTCGTTGGAGCCTTGGCGTAATAATCGGTGTACGATTTCACCGCTTCGTCAAGTTGAGCCATGGGCACCGCTTTATTGATCAAGCCAATTGCCTGAGCTTCAGTTGCGCCTACACGCGATCCCATACTACACATTTCAAAGGCCTTTACCGTGCCCACCATTCGTGGCAAGAAGTATGAAGAACCTGAATCAGGAACCAAGCCGATATTAATGAACACTTCGATAAACGTAGCTTCTTCAGCCGCCACAATCACATCGCACGCAAGTGCCAGCGAACAGCCAGCCCCCGCTGCCACCCCGTTTACACGACCAACAATTGGTTTGGGCAATTCGCGCATGGCGCGAATGATGGGATTATAACGCTTATGGAGCGATTGAAGAAACGAACGCTTTTGATTGCCCGATGCTGCTTTCAAATCCTGGCCGGAGCAAAACGCTTTGCCTTCACCGGTTACTACAACAACCCTTACCTGATCATCTTTAGCCACTGCCTTCAGGGCATCCTGAAGTTCGAAAGTAATTTCATCATTCAGGGCGTTGTAAACCTCCGGACGATTCAGGGTTATCACGGCAACTCCCTCGTTCACGGAATATTTTAAAAACTGAAAACTACTCATAGTGTACTTACTTTTCTAAAACAAGATTAACATACCAAAAAAACCGATTGAAAACCCTGCTATTGCGCCCACCAGTACCTCGCGCGGAGTGTGCGCATTGAGTTGCAATCGGGCAGACATAACTACTCCTGCAATTACCAAAGCTACAAGTGTTGCAACAAAAATTGCGGGATCATCAATTACTTTATTGAGCGGAAACAAAATGCCAATAACCCCCCAAATACCCAGGCTGTGAATACTGACTTTGTAGAAGAATGTTATCACCAAAGCAAATAACACAAAGGCATCAATGATAAGGATAAGGTTGAATACGTTATCGCCCACACTGATTTTAAATTTTGCTGCCAGCATATACGTGAATACCGCGTATAATAGCGCAATCATGAGAAAGGGTTTAAACCGTTCTTCACGCTCTTTCATTGTCATATCTTTAACAACACCCAGCAACCGGAACATTCCAATATTCACAGCAGGCAACAAGAAGGTCATCAAAAACAAAAGAAAAATAAATGAGTTGATGGACTGAACGAATGGATAAAGCAAAGCTGGAGATACAAAGGCCAACAAAGTAAACAAATAAGTGGCCATCAGCAACGGATGAAAAATAACAGAAACAAAATACGCCAGCCTATTCACGTTACATTTCCTTTCGTAACCGTGCTACCGGAATATTTAATTGTTCGCGATACTTGGCTACGGTTCTTCGGGCAATGTTATAGCCCTTTTCGTTAAGAATGGTTTCCAATTTATCATCCGAATAAGGTTTGCTCTTATCCTCTCCCTCAATAATATCTTTAATAATCTGCTTCACCTCGCGACTGCTCACTTCCTCGCCCGAGTCGGTTGAAATGCCTTCGGAGAAAAAATACTTCAATTGGTAAATTCCAAAATCGGTTTGTATGGCTTTGCTGCTGGCTACCCGTGAAACCGTGGAGATATCCATATTAATCATCTGCGCTATGTCTTTTAAAATCATAGGCCGCAGTTTTGTCTCATCACCTTCCTGAAAGAACTCGTACTGAAAATCAACAATAGCTTTCATGGTTTTGAGCAATGTTTGCTGCCGCTGTTTAATGGCATCAATAAACCACTTGGCTGCATCCAACTTTTGCTTCACAAAAGTTACTGCCTCTTTCAGCTTTTTATCTTTCTTATCGCCTTTGTCGTAAGCCTTAAACATATCGGTATACGAGCGGCTGATACGCAACTCAGGTGCATTGCGTGAATTCAGGGCCAGCTCTAACTTACCGTTGTTATTGGTCAGAATGAAATCCGGAATAATAACTTGATTTTTTACCATACCCGAAGAACTTCCACTTCCGGGTTTTGGATTTAAGCGGATGATCAACTCAACTGCATCACGCACAAACTCCTCATCTTCTGTACCCAGCTTCTTTTGTATTTTCTGATAGTGTTTCTTGGTAAACTCTTCGAAGGATTCGGTAAGAATCTTTTTTGCCACAGCCACATCAATGTCATGGCCATTATCCATCCTGTCGAGTTGAAGCAACAGGCACTCCTGAAGGTTTCGGGCAGCAATACCGGCCGGGTCAAAGCTTTGAATTTTCTTCAGTATGCTTTCCACTTCCTCAAGTGTGGTTTCAATACCTTGGGAAAAGGCAAGATCATTGACAATCGCCTCAAGGTCTCTTCGTATGTAACCATCCGCCTCGATACTTCCCACCAATTGCCTGCCAATGGCCTCCTGGTGCTCGTTCAATCCCAGGTAGCCCAATTGCGTCATTAACTGCTCATGCAAGCTGGTGCCCATGGGAATGGGCATTTCGCGGTCGTCATCGTCATCGCCCCCGCCATCGCTTTGCGTTTTATAGCTGCTGTATTCGTCATCGCGCAGGTAATCCTTGATATCCACCTCCTCTTCCCCGCCTGAAGTTTCCTGGTAGTCCTCCCCATCCTGCTTATCATCCTGATCAGGCTCCTCCTGTCCTTCCTCCAAAGCCGGGTTTATTTCAAGTTCTTCCTCAATACGGCTTTCCAACTCAGCCGTTGGCACCTGCAGAAGCTTAATAAACTGTATCTGCTGCGGAGAGAGCTTCTGTTGTAGCGACTGGTTTAACCCTAATTTTTGCATTGCGCGTATTCCGGTTTCACTGTTTCCATCATGTATCGCAAAGTTATCATTTCGGCTTGTTCCTGAAAATACCAGGTTGATGGGTTTGGTAGAAAAGAGTATTAAATCATTCTTTTGAATAAACTTACAAATTGCCGTTTTTTGCGCGTCATTATTATCTGCTATGAAACGTACCAAAATAAAGGAACTTCTAACCTCAGCACCGCATGGGCAAACCGTTACCGTAAAAGGCTGGGTGCGTACGTTCCGCAACAACCAGTTTATCTCCCTAAACGATGGCTCAACCATACAGAACCTGCAAGCCGTTGTTGCACTCAATACATTTGATGACGCCACACTGAAACGAATAACTACAGGTGCCTGCCTTTCCGTTACCGGGGATCTTATACCCTCTCCGGCCAAAGGGCAAACGATGGAGTTGAAAGTATCCGATCTTGAAATATTGGGCGACTGCGATGCTGAGAAATATCCGCTTCAACCCAAAAAGCACTCGTTGGAGTTTCTGCGGGAGATTGCCCATTTACGTTCGCGCACCAATACCTTTAGTGCTGTTATGCGTGTACGACATGCTATGGCTTTCGCGGTTCATAAATTTTTTAACGATCGGGGGTTCTTCTATATCCATACGCCCATCATTACCGGGTCAGATGCGGAAGGTGCAGGAGCTATGTTTCGGGTTACCACGCTGGACTTAAACAAACCTCCAAAAGACGAAAACGGCCACATTAATTTTAACGAAGATTTTTTTGGCCGCGAAACCAACCTGACAGTTTCAGGGCAGCTTGAGGTAGAAACGTACGCTATGGGCTTGTCAGAAACCTACACGTTTGGCCCCACCTTCCGAGCCGAAAATTCAAACACCACGCGCCACCTGGCTGAGTTTTGGATGATTGAACCCGAGATGGCTTTTTACGACATCAAGGATAACATGGCCCTGGCCGAAGCCTTCTTAAAATACCTGTGCCGGTATACACTGGATCATTGTGCTGAAGACCTTGACTTTTTAGATAAACGTGCGAAGGAAGAAGAAATGAGCAAGCCACAGGATCAGCGTAGTGAACTAGGCTTGATCGACCGGTTAAAATTTGTAGCAGAGAATGAGTTTCAAAAGCTTACCTACACAGAAGCCTACGAAATTTTAAAAAACTCCAATCCGAATAAAAAGAAGAAATTCCAATACCTGATTGAAGCATGGGGGGTTGATTTACAATCGGAGCATGAACGTTACCTGGTAGAAAAACATTTTAAAAAACCTGTTATTCTTTATAACTATCCTGCCGCCATCAAAGCATTTTATATGCGTCAGAATGAAGATGGGAAAACCGTTGCCGCGATGGATGTTCTTTTTCCGGGTATTGGTGAAATTATTGGTGGTTCACAGCGCGAAGAACGCTACGACAACCTTGTGAAACGTATTCAAGAGCTGGGTCTCCCCGAAAAGGAACTCTGGTGGTATTTGGATTTACGCAAGTTTGGTTCAGCGCCACACAGTGGATTTGGTTTAGGCTTTGAGCGCCTCATTCAGTTTGTTACGGGCATGACTAACATTCGGGATGTTATACCGTTTCCGCGCTTCCCGGGAAATGCAGAATTCTAAATCTTCTACTTGCTTTTAAAAGCCAGCAGTGGTGCATTATTCAAAAAGCTTAACTGCTTGGTCACACTGGGCTTCATAAGCTTTTCAAAAAACGTATGCTTATGCGGGAACATGGTAAGCATATCAATTTTGATCTTGGTTACATACTCACTGATAGGCGGCACGGCTTTCTTGTTTATCAGTACACGAACCAGTACGTTTTTATATCCTGATTTGGTTACCACCTTATCAATCTTTTCTTCTGCCGCTGTGGCAGCAACACGATCTTCAGCAACATGTATGATGTGAATAACCGGTTTTTCACCTCCAACAATACCCAACAACGCTTTAAATTCTTTTTGAATATTTAATAGATCAGAAGCATATACCACCGACTTTAATTTTTTGAAGGTCGCATCGGCCGGTACGGCCAGTACTGGAATGTTACTGGCCTCCAGCATGGAGGCCGTATTGCTTCCCATAACAACCTTCTTTAAACCAGAGGCCCCATGCGTACCCATAATGATTAAATTCGATTTATTTTTTTTGGCAAACTTCGCCACGGTATCCACAAATGAAGCGCCCTGTACAACAGCATGTTTTACGGGTTTACCTCCCTTGTTCATTTTACTTACTTCGGCCAACAAGACTTCAAAATCTTCATCGGCAATTTTTACCAGTTCATCAATGAGTGAACTTAGCCGCAGGCGCATGCTTGCCGCATGCTGAGCGATATCAATAACATGCAGTAAGGTTACCTTTCCATTCATTTTTTTGGCCATGTCCAAAGCATACCGGATGGCAACTTTTGATAGGTCAGAGAAATCGGTGGGAACTAAAATATTTAACATTGCTTTTTAGTTTTGGTACTTCCAAATTGCAGAAAAAGGCTGAATTCACCTAACACCTAAGGTCAGATTCTCTGCTGATTTATGTCAGCGGTCAGCTACCCGAAAAACGAATTTAAGTCCAGACCATATTTCATTTACGGCACACACTTTAACATCCACCAATCCATGCTTTAAGCCGAATTCCCGAACAACATTTTCATCCAGATCGGTAGGTATTTTAGCAGATTTCTTTGGCCAGGAAACCCATATCATACCGGTTTTCTTCAGATGCTTTTTTGCCCGGAGGAAGGCTTTTTCAAAATCACTTCTGCTGCTTGTGAAAAGATGAATCATGTCTGATTCACCTTTTAACATTTCCATAACATGAACATCATCCGGCAAGGGGCTTATCAGATCAAAATAATCGGGTGGAGGGTTTAAAACATATACCTGATACCCTGCCTTGATACCAAGTTTTTTAAGCAACGGAGTTCCGGAGTATCCAGCCATAATCAAAAAAGAAACCCTGACGGAATTCCGTCAGGGTTGGAGTTTTATCAAGAGAGTCGGGATTATCGATTGCCCATTTTATCCATTTCCTTTTCAAAGGTTTCCTTGAACTTCTCATAGTCATAATCAATCCTCAGGCGCTCTTCTTTTGACAAGCTCTCGTGGTACTTCGATACGATATCACCTGCTGAAAGTTCAATAGCCACGTAGGTCTTGAAATTTCCCTTATCGGTCTTCACCTGCTTTTCGCAGATAGTTTTAATTCCTGACAAGGTTTGATTCACGATCGTACGGTTTAACTGTTCGAAACGTTCCTCCAATTCTTCCTTGTTGTTAAATTCCCTTGACACCAGGTAGTTGTCAGTTACCGTTTTCACAGTGGATTGAATACTGGCCGCCAGTTCTGCACGGGCATTATCCATGGCTTTCTTTTTAGAGGCCACCAGGTCCATGCTTTCTCCTAATGAATTCGCACGGAAGAATTTGTTGTTAGTAAAATAGTCAGAGCCTGAACATGGTATGTTTACTTCGACTTCGCCTTTTGGCAATTTTTCTTTCCCCTTACACCCAATCATTACGGCACCTGCCAGTGCAAAAAGGAAGAGAGATGAATACGATAACTTTTTCATATGGATCAAATTTGGTTCTACGTACTACTTAACAATTATGAGACCAATTTAGACAAAGCCTGTTAATTATTGTAAAACATTATTCAATAGTTCATTCATGTGCTCCTTTTCAAGGGTTTCTATGGCTTTGTTATAGGCATCCTGACTGGACCGGTCGTAGTCCAGGCCATAGCCTTTTATACGGTCAAGTGTTGTGGCATAAATCACCCGGCCCTCTCGGGCTTCAGTAACACGAATAACCCCGGTAAGAAAAGTAATATAAATGCTTCCGGAAATGGAGCCCTTTTCAGAGTCGGCATTCACCTCCATAATTAAATCGGCTCTACGGCTGTCATTCGTAAACTCAAAGCCGGCATTGGTAAGCAAATTTTTCAACCGATTGGAAATCTGAGTGGAGTTTTTGCCTATTCCCAGCGATTTTTCAGATCCCACCAGGTAAACCACCGGGCGCTGAACTTTGAGTATCACCTGCGACCCGGGGGGCTTTAGCGTAGAAGAAATTAAAGTATACACCAATGAACCGCTTGTGCCACTCATGGCATCCAGATTAAGTTTTACGGCTACTGTTTGCTCCAACTCACGTGAGGTAATTTTATTGATGAGTATTTTTACCCGTCCCTGTTCATCGGTGGTATAATTTGGAAAGACCTCACCTTGCCCTTTTTCAAAGGCCGCCATTAACGGGAAAAAAGCAGCAGGTTGGCGTGTGTCATTAAAAAATACATGGGCTGTTACGGACTGACCGTTGAGGTTCATTCTTCGATTAATCAACATCTCAGCCGGATCAACCTGCACCTGAATTTTGTTAAGTAAAGCCTTTATGGAGGCATAAATTTCATTGGTTAATAAAACTTCACGATCGTCAATTTTTACCGGTATGGGCTCGCCCAGGTATTTTTCAACACTGCGGAAAGCCTGAAAATAAAATCCTATGGCCTGCAATCTTGCCCCCTCTTGTTCGGCCTTGCGCGCTTTTGTTAAAAAATCGGTGGCGAGTGTTACGGCATTACGCTTTTGCTCCTCTTTTATCTGGCGGTACCGTTCTTTCGACAACCTGTAATAAACCCAGTAATTCCTATCATCTTCGTATGCTCCGGCCTGCTCAAATTCTTCAATTTCATCAGCTACTGAGGTTTGAATAATTTGCTCATAACGCTCCTGAAAATCTTTCCGGTTTTCTTCCAGCGTACTGAGGATGGACGTACTGGAAACGGTAACCTTTATTTGGGATACGAGGTCATCCAAGGCACTCTTTTTGGCTGCCTGAACGTAATTGTTTGTACCGTCTTTAAAACTCTGACCTACACCTGTATAATAGCGCGGTTCATTTAACTGGCCCGTAAGCCAGGCCGGCTTTGGGTCGGCAGGCTGCACCTTGGGGCTGCAAGAAAAAAAAACTATAAAAAAGAATGTTAAAATGCGGTTCACAAAAATTTTTCCTTGATTCAACACGTTATCTTAATGCTACTTCTGTGCCAAAAATCAGGCCATTAGACAAATCTAAGCCAAAATGATTATAATCTTGACGGCAGATATTTTAATTTAGTGTGAAAATAAGCGGAATATGAAAAAGTTAGTGGCGATTGTTTTTGGATTAAGTGTATTGGCAAGTTGCCAGGAAAATCAACCTGCATTATCCGAATTTACCGGGAATGAAATAAGCTATTCCCTGCAACCGGGTTCAGTATACCCGATTAGTGGTTTAGTAACTTTTAAGGAACGAAAAGATGGCTCGACTACCATTGTTGTTAACCTGGACGGAACCGAAGGTAATGTTCAATTACCAGTACACCTTCATTTAGGCAATATCAGTGCAGCCGATGCCGATGTGGCAGCTTTACTTAATCCGGTAAACGGAACAACGGGTAAGAGTGAAACACGGCTAATTAAATTAGCGAATGAAGAACCCATTGCTTATGCAGATTTAATCGCTCTGGAGGCTTGCATAAAAATTCACCTTGCCGAAACTGGACCTGACCGTGACATTATTTTAGCCGGAGGAAACATTGGTACAGCAGCACTAAGCGGTGATGGAGGAAGAATGAGTATAAGTGTTTGTAAGAGTGAATAAACACCAATCTAAATTATAAATAAAAATGCCCTGAAAATTTCAGGGCATTTTTTTATTCGCCTCCTCCAACTTGCCATTCATATGAACTCACCATCGAGGAGTAGTACTCGCGATTCATACGGGCAATGTTCGTTACGCTTATTCCTTTAGGGCATTCCGCTTCACAAGCCTTGGTATTGGTGCATGCACCAAATCCTTCAGCATCCATTTGTGCAACCATACGCTCTACACGCTCTTTGCGTTCAGGCTTTCCTTGTGGTAATAAAGCAAACTGCGAAACCTTAGCACTAACGAAGAGCATGGCTGAAGCATTTTTGCAGGCTGCCACGCAAGCGCCACAACCAATACAGGTTGCCGCATCAAAAGCCTCATCGGCAATTTTTTTCGGAATGGGAATCTCATTGGCATCGGGAACGCCACCGGTATTTACAGAGACATATCCTCCCGCTTGCTGAATTCTGTCAAAGGCAGTACGATCAACGACCAAATCCTTTATAACCGGAAAAGCTTTCGCGCGCCACGGTTCAATGGTAATGGTTTCTCCATCTTTAAAGCTACGCATGTGTAACTGACAAGTTGTGGTTTGCAGCGGACCGTGTGGATGACCATTGATATACAAGGAACACATGCCGCAAATACCTTCACGACAATCATGATCGAAATGCACGGGTTCTTCTCCCTTCTTAATCAGGTCTGTATTCAACACATCCAACATTTCCAGAAAGGACATATCCGGTGATGCGTGATCATGCTGATAGGTTTTGAAACCTCCCTTATCATTTGGTCCTTTTTGTCTCCAGATCTTTAATGTAACCTTCATAATATTACTTATAGCTACGTTGAGTAAGTTTTACATTTTCAAAAACCAAAGGCTCTTTATGCAGTACCTCAGGTTGATTATCACCCTTATACTCCCATGCCGAAACATAGGCAAATTCATCATCTTTACGTCTGGCTTCACCATCTTCTGTGGCTGATTCTTCGCGGAAGTGACCACCACAGGATTCGGAACGGCTAAGCGCATCGTCTACCATAAGTTCGCCCAATTCAATAAAGTCAGCCACCCGATTAGCTTTTTCCAACTCCATATTAAGTTCATTGCCGCTGCCCAGCACATTAACATTTGACCAGAACTCTGCTTTTATTTCCTGGATTTTTTTCTTGGCTGTTTTTAAGCCTTGCTCATTCCGCGACATGCCACAATACTCCCACATGGTCAGTCCCAGTTCGCGATGGAATTCATCAACTGTTTTCTTTCCCTTGATCGACAAAAGATTATTGATGCGTTCACTGGTTTGCCTGATAGCTTCCTGAAACTCCGGCCTGTCGGTACTTACCTTTTCGTACGACATACCGGCCAGGTAATCGCCAATAGTGTAGGGTATCACAAAATAACCATCCGCTAATCCCTGCATCAGCGCGCTGGCGCCTAACCGGTTGGCACCATGATCTGAAAAATTTGCTTCACCTAAAGCATATAAGCCTGGAACATTGGTCATCAGGTTGTAATCGACCCACAGTCCGCCCATGGTATAATGAACGGCCGGGAAGATCATCATCGGTGCTTCGTACGGATTGTCGCCCGTAATTTGCTGATACATATCGAACAAGTTACCGTATTTGGCTTCAATCGTTTTTTTTCCATCGCGCTTAATGGCATCGGAAAAATCCAAGAACACTGCCAGCCCGGTTGGGCCAACACCCCTGCCTTCATCGCACACCATCTTCGCATTCCGTGAAGCCACATCACGGGGCACCAGGTTACCAAAGGATGGATACCTCCGTTCGAGGAAATAATCTCTTTCGGATTCAGGAATATTAACCGCATCAGCCGCCCGCAGCCCGGGGCGGGCTACTTTCGGCACCCACACCCGGCCATCGTTGCGCAACGATTCAGACATTAGTGTAAGCTTTGACTGGTGATCGCCAGATACCGGAATACAGGTTGGATGTATTTGTGTATAACATGGATTGCCGAACAATGCTCCTTTTTTATGTGCACGCCACGCGGCCGTTACATTCGATCCTTTTGCATTGGTGGACAAGTAAAAAACGTTACCGTAACCTCCGGTGCAAAGTAACACCGCATGTGCACTGTGGGCTTCAATTTTTCCGGTTAACAAATCGCGGGTTATGATGCCCCGTGCTTTACCATCAACCAACACCACATCCAACATTTCGGTGCGGTTGTACATTTTTACTTTACCGTTGGCGATCTGTCGGTTCATGGCTGAGTAGGCGCCCAGCAACAATTGCTGCCCGGTTTGGCCACGTGCATAAAATGTACGCGAAACCTGTGCACCCCCAAACGAACGGTTCGCCAGCAATCCGCCATACTCCCGGGCAAACGGAACACCCTGTGCCACACATTGATCAATGATATTAACGCTTACCTCAGCCAGGCGATACACATTTCCTTCGCGTGCCCGGTAATCACCGCCTTTAATCGTATCATAAAATAAACGATAGACACTGTCTCCGTCATTCTGGTAGTTCTTTGCGGCATTAATACCCCCTTGCGCGGCAATACTGTGAGCCCTGCGTGGACTATCCTGAAAACAAAATGCTTTAACATTGTATCCCAATTCCGCCAGTGAAGCCGCAGCAGAAGCACCGGCAAGGCCTGTACCTACTACAATTACATCATACTTTCTTTTATTAGCCGGATTAACAAGTTTCAAATTAAACTTGTGCTTTGTCCATTTTTCCGCGAGCGGACCTTCCGGTATTTTAGAATCTAAATTCATAGTATTGATTTCGAGTGAGTTTAAATATCAAAAAACGTAGCAATTGGAATCCAGGCGAATAAAGCCGGGACAACCACCGAAAAGGTTTTACCAACAAAATTTATAACAGCGTTATACTTCAGATGGTTTAAGCCCAAGGTTTGAAAAGCACTGGCAAAGCCATGCCACAAATGGAACCCAAGGGCCGCCATGGCAACAACATAAATGGCCACATACCAATTCACATGAAACCAATAATCAACAATACCGGCCAAATCTCTAACCTCCTTACCATCAATGTTTACAACGGGTACCGATCCAAAGTGCATTTCGGCCCAAAAGTGTTTAAGATGAATGACCAGAAAGATAAGAATGGCTGTGCCCAGGATACCCATGTTGCGGGAAGCCCAGATGGAGGATTTTCCTGACGTTTGGGCATAGCCAACAGTTCCGCGGGCTTTTCTGTTTTGAATGGTAAGGATTAACGCCCACACGATATGAATAACAATGAACGCAAAGTTCCCCTTTGATACCGTCTGGATTAACGGATTGGTACTCATAAATTCTGCGTATACATTAAATGCTTCACCACCGTCATCTTTCAGCAACTGCAAATTGCCGATCAGGTGAACAGCCAGAAATAAAATGAGAAAGAGACCCGTCAGGGCCATCAGGATTTTTTTGCCAAGGGAACTTGACAAAAACTTTGTAAACCACGTCATAGATATTTGTATGCTTAAGTCAAAAGATGCAACCGCATAAAAATACTTCTGGAAGGCTTACTAACCAAAGATGACTTTAGTTTAAAGGAAATCTAAATTCAGGAAATGAATTTTGTTTAACGCATCCACTCGAAGACGAGAACGATAAGCGCGATAATTACCAGCATTACCAGCAAAAACCACTCGCGCTTTAAAAAATTTACTGCCTTTTCAACTATGCGTTTCATCGGGTCAAATAGTTTGTAGCTGTTTCACCTTCTAAAAAGAAGCCAAAAAAATATACCGTTTGATTATCAGTTAGTTATGGTATTATAGCCTGTTCAAAAAATGGACTTAATTCCCATTTTAAAACAAAAATTCATTATTGGGAATAGATTTAATCTGTTAAAGCCATTACTTTTACACTTTTCAACCACTACGAAAACGACCTGATGTACCTGATTTTTGATACGGAAACCACCGGGGTTCCGCATAACAAAACTGCGCCCATAACCGACCTCGATAACTGGCCACGACTCGTTCAACTGGCTTGGCAACTCCATGACCACAAGGGTAAACTCATCACACAAAACAATTACCTGATCAAGCCCGAGGGGTTTAACATCCCATACAAGGCTGAACAAATCCATGGGATTTCAACTCAACGAGCCATGGAAGAGGGCCACGATCTGAAAACTACATTGGATTCATTCTTGATTGATCTGGAACGGACATCAGTATTGGTTGGTCATAACATTGAGTTCGATATCAATATTATTGGCGCGGAACTCATCCGAAAAAGTATTGATCCGGAAAAATTTCTCAGCCTTGCTAAAGTTGACACCGGGCTATCATCTATTGAATTTTGTCAGCTGGCGGGTGGTATTGGCGGCCGGCTAAAAATGCCGCGACTAACCGAACTCCACGAAAAGCTTTTTGGAAAAGATTTTGGCGATGCACACGATGCCGCGTATGATGTTGCCGCCACGGCCCGGTGCTTTTTTGGGTTGCTTCAGAAAAAAGTAGTTAAACCGTTTGATGACACTCCGCTTTCAGCAATTGTTTATGAGGAGCCTACACTGGATGAAGCCAATTTTGTAAAGCGCAAACGAAAAAAAGATGCGGGCTACTCGTTGGATGACGATCAGGTTGAAACCATCGACAGTCCGTTCTGTCACTTACATGTTCATTCGCAATACTCAGTGTTACAGGCTACTCCGGAAATCAAGGCATTAATTACTAAAGCCAAAGCGTGTAACATGCCCGCTGTTGCCATCACCGATTTCGGAAATCTGTATGGCGCGTTTAAGTTTGTTCGTGAAGCGCTGGCACACGCAATAAAACCCATTGTGGGCTGCGAATTTTACCTGGCCGAAGAGCGTAAAAAACTAAAGTTCACCAAAGACAACCCGGATAAACGTTATACACAAGTATTACTGGCAAAGAATAAAAACGGTTATCAAAATTTGGCCATATTAAGTTCACTGGGATTTACCGAGGGGTTGTATGGTATTTATCCACGCATTGATAAAGAACTTGTTACCCAATACAAACACGACCTTATTGCCACTACCGGAAATCTTTCCAGCGAAATTCCACACCTGATTTTACATGTAGGCGAACGTCAGGCCGAAGAAGCTTTTGTGTGGTGGCACACACAGTTTGGGACAGACTTTTATATTGAACTGAACCGCCATGGCCTGGCTGAAGAGGATCATGTGAATGAAGTGTTGCTCCGTTTCGCAAAAAAATATAATGTAAAATATTTCGCAGCCAACGAAACATATTACATCGACAAAGAAGAATCGAATGCGCACGATGTACTGTTATGCATAAAAGAAGGCGAATTCAAATCCACTCCGATCGGGGAAGGTCGAGGACACCGGTACGGGCTCCCCAATACTGAATTTTATTTTAAATCGCAGTATGAAATGAAATCCATTTTCCGCGATTTACCTGAAGCCATAGAAACCATCCAGGAAATCATCAACAAGATTGAAGCTTACTCCCTCGAACGGCAGGTAGCCCTTCCAAAGTTTGAAATCCCAAAAGGGTTTGCATCAGAAGATGATTACCTCAAACACCTTACGTACCAAGGCGCTAAAAAGAAGTATGCCGAAATTACTCCCCAGTTAAAGGAGCGAATTGATTTTGAGTTGGAAACGATAAAGAAAACCGGTTACCCGGGATATTTTCTAATTGTTCAGGATTTCACTTCCAAAGCCCGCGAAATGGGTGTATCCGTTGGGCCCGGCCGTGGTTCGGCAGCTGGCTCAGCGGTTGCCTATTGCATTGGCATTACCAATGTTGATCCCATCAAATATGATTTACTGTTCGAGCGCTTTTTAAATCCCGATCGGGTTTCACTGCCGGATATTGATATTGACTTTGATGATGAAGGCCGCAATAAAGTATTAGACTATGTAATTGATAAATACGGTAAAGACCAGGTAGCCCAAATTATCACCTACGGTACCATGGCCGCAAAGTCCTCTATACGCGATTGTGCGCGTGTCATGCAACTCTCCTTGGCTGATGCCAACTTTCTGGCCAAAATGGTACCGGAACGACCAGGCACCACACTCGATGCTGCCTTTAAAGAAGTGAAAGAGCTGGCCGATTTTAAAAACGGCACTGACCTGAAAGCAGATGTTCTTAAACAAGCCATTGTGTTAGAGGGCTCCGTACGCAACACCGGTACACACGCCTGTGGGGTTATCATTACGCCCGATGCCCTCACCAAGTTTGTTCCGGTGGCTACGGCAAAAGATTCCAGCATGCTGGTGACGCAATTTGATAACAGCGTGGTGGAAAGTGCAGGGCTTTTGAAGATGGACTTTTTAGGTTTAACCACTCTTTCCATCATCAACACGGCTTTAAAAAATATTAAGAAAAGTAAAGGCATTGAAATCAATATTGATTCAGTTCCCCTGGATGATGAAAAAACCTATCAACTCTTTCAGCGCGGAGAAACCTCCGGAACATTTCAATTTGAAAGTCCGGGGATGCAAAAATATTTACGCCAGTTAAAGCCCGATAAGTTTGAAGACCTGATTGCCATGAACGCCCTTTACCGACCGGGCCCCATGGAATACATTCCGGCATTCATCAACCGCAAACATGGTCGCGAGCCCATCAAATACGATTTACCTGAAGTAGAAGAATTTCTTGCTGAAACATACGGTATCACCGTTTACCAGGAGCAGGTAATGTTGCTTTCGCAAAAGCTGGCCAACTTCAGCAAAGGTGATGCTGACGTTTTGCGAAAGGCCATGGGCAAAAAGCAAAAGAGTGTTCTCGATAAAATGAAAGACAAGTTTATCGAAGGATGTAAAGCCAATGGACATGCACAGGAAATTTGTGAAAAGATTTGGGTAGATTGGGAGGCCTTCGCACAATATGCCTTCAATAAATCACACTCCACCTGTTACTCACTGGTGGCTTACCATACGGCTTACCTCAAAGCCAACTATCCGGCAGAATATATGTCGGCTGTGTTAACGCATTCGCAAAACAACCTTGATAAGGTTACCTTCTTTATCGAAGAGTGTCGCAACCTGGGCATACCCGTGCTGGGGCCACATGTAAACGAATCAGGAGTTTATTTTGAAGTAAATAAAAATGGAGAAATCCGCTTCGGGCTGGGTGCTATTAAAGGTGCCGGTGACTCCGCTGTTGAAGCCATTATACAGGAACGCGATGCACACGGACCATTTGAAGATATCTTTGATTTTGCGAAACGTGTTAATCAACGATCAGTAAACAAAAAAACATTTGAGTGCCTGGCGTTATCGGGCGCGTTCGATTGCTTTGAAGGTATCCATCGAAGGCAGTACGTATATGCCAAAGATGGCGATGCCAGTTTGATTGAAAAGGCCGCAAAGTATGCTGCCAAAACACAATTGGATGAACAGAGCTCGCAGGTAAGTTTATTTGGTGGCACAACAGGTACGGCCATGCCAAAGCCCAAGATTGAGTCGGTTGAACCCTTCAATGAGCTTGAAAAACTGAATCTTGAAAAAGAAGTGGTTGGCATTTATATATCCGGCCACCCGTTGGACAATTTCCGGTTTGAAATGGATGCCTTCTGCAATACACTTTGCAACCAGCTCATCGACCTGGAGTCATTACTCGGGCGTGAGACAAAAATATGTGGTATTGTTACCGCGGTTGAGCACCGCACCACCAAGACCGGCAGACCATTTGGAAAATTTACCCTTGAGGACTATAGCGGCAATTTCACCTTCACATTATTCGGTGAAGATTATCTGAAGTACAAGAACTTCATGATG
Source organism: Flammeovirgaceae bacterium UBA5585 (assembly GCA_002425185.1). Classification (GTDB taxonomy): domain Bacteria; phylum Bacteroidota; class Bacteroidia; order Cytophagales; family Cyclobacteriaceae; genus UBA2336. Next base: position 17,367 of record DILT01000006.1, read on the forward strand.
CAAGGTTGGTTTTTGTTCATTGAAGGCATCATTCAACGGAATAATTGGGGAAGAATGGATGTGGAATTCAAAATCCGCGGTATTGAACTGTTAAACGAGTTGATTCAAAAGCGATTACAGGGCCTTGCGTTACGGTTGCCCATTCATGCTATTACGGCTGACGTGGTCGATAAAATCGAAGAACTTTGCAAGAAAAACCCGGGTCAGGCTGCATTGCAACTCTTTATTAAAGATGACTACGAAGCCTTGCAAGTTGAGTTGTTGGCCCGTACCTATCGCATAAATGTCACCAATGCCCTGGTTCAGGAATTTAAAAAGTATGCAGAAATTGGGGTTATCACAACCAACGCCCAGGTACGGTGGTTAAGTGATATCGTTCAGGAAGATAAGCTTGAGGTGCTGGATGAAGATGGAACAATTTCTTCTACCTTTGTGTTGGACTCAACAGAACTAATTAATCAATAACTTTAATACGATACCATGGGCAAAACTATTGAACTCACTGATTCAACTTTCGATCAAACCATTAATTCCGATAAACCTGTTTTGGTAGACTTTTGGGCCGAATGGTGCGGACCTTGTAAAATGATTGGTCCGGTGGTAGAAGAACTGGCCGGAGAATACGAAGGCAAAGCCGTTGTGGCAAAACTTAACGTGGATGAAAATCCGCAAACAGCTGCGAAGTTTGGCATTCGCTCCATTCCTACCTTATTGGTTTTTAAAGGCGGCCAGATTGTAGATAAACAAATTGGTGCTGTGCCTAAATCGGTGCTCGCTCAAAAATTAGCTGCCCAGGTTTAAGCACTTATAAATTTCAAAATCCAAGAAGCCATTGTGTGCATAGTGCCAATGGCTTTTTTCATTTACAGGTATACCACACTGCTCTATGAATTAACCGCTAATTTCGTGGTTAATTTTTATCTTTACCGAATAGGTTAATCATGAAAAAGGCTTTAATCACTCTTTTTGCGTGCTCATGCTATTTTTTGCAGTTAGTTGCGCAATCTCCAGGAGGTGTTTCCACTAACCTTAGGTGGTGGATGAAAGCAAATGCAGGCACCTTTACCGACAACGGAGCAACACCTGCCACAGAAGGGCAACTGGTGCAGCAATGGAACGACCAAAGCGCCATTGCCAACCATGCACGGCAAACCACAAACGCAAACAAGCCGGAATTCAGAACAAATGTTATCAATAGCAATCCCGTATTAAGATTTGCCAGCAATCAATTTCTGGATGGTCTGGCAGCCCCCGGCATTGGTGCGACCCAAAGCTTTTATATGTTTTTAGTATTCCGTCAAAACTCCTATGTAGCAGGTGCAACAAATGATGGAAGTGGAACCTTTATTATAGATCGCCCTACTGCCACCCAAAACCTTACTTCTTTTAAGATTGTTAATACAGACAAGTACATGTATCAAAAGAGAACGGACGGAGGTGCCAATTTAGGTGGTCCGGTTTCCATTACCTCCGCACCTACTAACAGGTTTACCATTATCGACTATTTCAGGGAAGTTAATGTGAGTTTCGGCATCTACATTGATGGCCGCTTGGACGTTACTGCCGGAGGCGACAATTCCAGTATTACCGGTCCAATCATTCGCATTGGCCGTCATGCAACAACTGCCAACGGAGGCCTCAATGGCGACTTTGCTGAAATGGTAGTTTACAATACAAATCTTTCAACCGCTGATCGTCAAAAAGTTGAATCATACCTGGCCATAAAATACGGCATTACCCTCAATCAAACCGTTGCCAGAAATTATGTGAGCTCGGCAGGCACTGTCGTTTACCCGGCAGCTACAACGCATGACGATTATGATTTCGATATTGCCGGCATTGCGCGCGATGATGGTTCGGCCCTCAACCAAACCTCATCGCAAAGTCAAAATCCCTTAAGCATGGTTAGGATATTCAATCCATCTTCTCTTGACAATGGGGATTTTCTGATGTGGGGCCATAATGCCCCTACTATTTGGAACTCCAACAATGTTCCGGCACCGTATACCAACCGGCTAACTCGGGTGTGGCGTGTTGCTGAAACCGGTGAAGTTGGCACGTTCAGCATCTCATTTGACTTAACCGGGTTAGGTGTTGATATGACGGACCCGAATCAGTTTGCATTATTGGTTGATAACGATGGAAATTTTGGCGATGCAACGGTTCACACCACCGGAAGGACCATTAGCGGAAATGTTGTTACGTTTACAGGGGCAAGTATCAACACCAATCAATATTTTTCACTTGCATCAGCTCCAATTCCGGGGCCAGGTGGTGTGGCCGGAACAACTATCTGGCTGCGTGCAGATGAAGATGTATTTGTAAATGCAGGAACAACCCTGGCTACCAACGGACAAACCGTGCAACAATGGAATACACGCGGTGGTTTTTCGGGTGCCAATGCTACACAAGCCACTGCCGGCAATCGCCCAACATTTTTCACAAATATAGCCAATGGCAACCCGGTAGTTCGGTTTGCTACAACACGCTTTCTAAACTTTGGTGCGTTGAGTGTTGGATCAACCAGTGACCTCGCCATGTCGGCCGTTTTCCGGCCGGCTACAAATAATGGTGGAACAATTGGCAACACAACCGGAGGCTATATAGTTGACAGAACATCAGCAACAACACCCGTAGTGTCGCTTAAAATATTATCCAACAACAAGGTTGGCTTTCAGCAGCGGGTTGATTCAAATCCCCCGTTGGGAGGCCCCGTAACAACCAGTGATTTTTCAACCACTACACCTCAGATCATTGACTACTTCCGCGATTACGCAGTAAGATTTGGAATCGCCTATAACGGACAACTGGAAGACATTCAGGCCGAGGCAGGTGGGGCGTTAACATTTCCAACCCTACGAATTGGCGCCCGTGAAGGCGGAGCAAACGGACTTGATGGCGATATTGGTGAATTTATTTTTTACACCAGGTCATTAACAAACGGGGAACGTAACCGAATTGATTCGTACCTGGCGATTAAATACGGCATAACCTTAGACCAAACCACGCTTACCAATTATACGGCCTCTAATGGGACAACGGTGTACCCGGCAACCAGCACACATAGCGGATACGTAAGCAATATAGCAGGCATTGGGCGCGATAATGTTTCGCGCTTGCTGCAAACAAATTCGCAAAGCGCAAATCCAAACTCCATGGTGCGTATGCAAAACCCAAGTAACCTGGATAACCTGGAATTTTTAATGTGGGGTAGTAACAACGGTAGTCTTACCGCACCGAATTCTATTGATGTAGACGGAACATTGGTAAAAGTGAGGTTAAGCCGGGTTTGGAAAGTGGCTGAAACTGGGGAGGTTGGAACGGTTACCATAAGTGTTGACCTGGCCAATGTACCCGGGCCAAAACAAGAAGCTGATTTACGGTTGCTGATTGATCGGGATGGTGATGGCTTTGCCGATAACGATGTAACACCCTTAGCCGGGACATTAGCTGGAACGATATTTACCGTAACCGGAGTTAATTTCCAACATAACGATTTCTTTACCATCGGATCGGTTAATGATGTTTCAACCCCACTACCGGTAGAGTTAATCTATTTTAAGGCTGAGTATGAAAAGCCTGTTGTAGTAACTTCGTGGGCCACTGCAAGTGAATTAAATAACGATTACTTCACGCTGGAAAGGTCGTCCAATGGGGAGCAGTTTGAAGGGCTGGCTGTTATTCAAGGAGCCGGAACAACCAGCGAAAGAAACAATTACTTCGAAATTGACCCCTCGCCCTATTATGGAAAGACTTATTATCGTTTAAAGCAAACCGACTTTGATGGTACCGTTACCTATTCGAAAATTGTTCATGTAAAAACAGATGAAGATCCTTCCGTAGTACTGACGGTTTACCCTAATCCAAACAAAGGTAAGGTACTTAACTTTTCTTTGAATAGTAAACCATTTCAGTTACACAGTTTCGACATCTTCAACCAACACGGCATTACCCTGGAGTCACAAGTCATTCAGTCAGCTTCTGTTGTTGATTTTTCCACTGAGCTAAAATCTTCCTTGCCCCAAGGTATGTACTTTATTAAAGTTTACTATAACGACACCGTTAAGACATTGAAGCTAATTGTGAACTGAATAAAGTAGGCTACGGAAGATTGATTTTGCTATCTGGCTTTTGCCTGTTCGTTGAGCTCCAACGCTACAAGATCATCATATAAATCATTTGTAACCCTTCCTGGTTTGCCCTCACCAATAATCGACTCATCTATTTGCGTAATGGGTACAATACGTTTTGAGGTGCTGGTTAAAAAAGCTTCATTTGCCGCTCGTGCATCGTCAAGCGTAACCCTTCCTATTTCCACCTTGTATTTCTTAGCCGCTAACCGCAGCACATGCTTTCGGGTAACGCCTTCCAGAATATTTTCACCGGGGGTAACAACCGTGTTGTCTTTTCTTACTATAAAGAAGTTGCATCGCGGAAATTCTGACACCTCGCCTTTATAATGGTACAGTACATCTGCTGCCTTTTTCTCCAGCACCTTATTCTGTATCCAAATACCCACCACATAGTTTATGGTTTTTACATGTGGCTTATCGCGCAGGTACTCGTGGGTTATGATTTTAATGCCTTCGGTTGGAAACCCTGCAGGAGGAAAGTTCATTGGCTTTTGCACCATTATCAGGTTTGCCTTATCCGCCAATTGATAGCCATCGGGTGAGTAACCACCGGTGAGGATCACCTTTATACCCGACATTGGGATATTATTTTTTTGAATCAACTCAAATATTAATGATTTTAGTTGCCCGGGTTTGTAAGGCACTTTCAGGTGCATTTCCTTTGCTGACACATACAACCGTTCCAGGTAATCTTCAATAAAAAGCGGGTAGTTATCCATCACCCGGAAAAAATCGAAGATGCCGTACCCACGTTGAATGGAGAGATCACTCACATGAAGAAAGGCTTTATCATCAGGAACAAAAGAATCATTTAAAAACGTATACATCACTTCTCAATCAGGTTGTGCTTTTTAATAATTTTAATCACTTCATCGTGCGGAAGTGCTTCAACTTTATTTCCGTCTTTGCCGGTCATTGTTTTGGCCGCAAGTAAAGAATTAATAATCGCTTCTTCCGTAGCTTCAATAACGGCCATGAATAAGGGCGACATCGCATCATTTCGAACAACTATTGTTTCATCGGTAAGCGATGCCTTTTCATGCTTAACCCTAACACGCTCGTCAGTGGAAAAAGCAATTGCATAATCGCCACTGCCATTGGAGGCTATGCCACCGGTTTTGGCCAGGCCCATCATAGCCCGCTGCGCCAACCGTTCCAGGTTACGAGCATCAAGCGGAGCATCAGTTGCAACCACCATCATACACGAGCCATCCACATCGTTTTGTAACTGTCCGCTCAGGTAATATTTTTTCAATGCTTCCCCCACAGGGGCACCATCAATTTGCAAGACACCACCAAAATTAGTTTGCACCAAAACGCCAACCGTGTATCCACCGGAAGTTATGGGTAAAACACGTGAAGCTGTACCAATACCGCCTTTAAATCCAAAGCACACGGTACCTGTTCCTGCTCCCACATTACCTTCTGCAACGGTTCCTCCCGTTGCATTCCGAAGTGCATCAAGCATATGTTCCTTTTTTACATGCCTTCCACGGATGTCATTTAAGTAACCATCGTTGGTTTCACCTACTACAGCATTTACCGATTGCACCTTTTCGTTTCCGGGCAAATCCAATATGTACCCAATCACCGCCTCCATGGCTACAGCAACACTCAATGTATTGGTAAGTACAATGGGCGTTTCAATGGTGCCCAGTTCTTTCACTTGTGTACTACCGGCAAGTTTACCAAAACCATTGCCCACAAATATTCCGGCCGGAACTTTATCCTGGAAAAGATTACCCGAATGTGGAAATATAGCCGTAACACCGGTGCGTACCGATGATCCCTCAATCAAGGTTACCTGCCCGACCTTCACACCCTGCACATCGGTAATAGAATTCAGTTTACCGGTTTGCATCACTCCGATTTTTATGCCCAGGTCGCGGGTGCGCTGCTGGGCATAAAGTGATACGCCATAAAGCAGAATTATAAAGGTAAGTTTGCTCTTCATTATAAAAATTCAGTGCGTATACACACCGCAAAGACGCGGAGACGCTAAGTTAGCATTAAATCATTTTCTTCATTCGCTCTACAATCTCCAGCACGGCCGGACAAACCAATGTATTTTTATACGTTAAGTCCATGATTTGTGTCATCTTTTTCCGATCGGTATGCGGATATTCACGACAAGCTTTCGGTCGGTCATCGTACACCTTACAATAATTATCTTCATCTAAAAAAGGGCAAGGAGAAGATTTTAACACATAATCCTTGTCTTCATCTATTCGCAAAAATTTTTCAATAAAATCACCCGGTTTCATGCGCAGCGCTTTTGCCACGCGCTCAATATCATTTTGGTAAAAAATTGGGCTGGTTGTCTTGCAACAGTTGGCACACGTCAGGCAATCTAGTTCTTCAAATACCGCATCGTGAAGTTGATGAAAAATAGTATCTACCCTGCGGGAATCCTTTTTCTTCAGCCCCAACAAGAATTTCCTATTTTCAACCGAAAGGTTTTTTGCTCTTTTCTGAAAACCGTTTACATCCAATTTTTCTTTCATGACTTGACCTTGCTTACAATATCCCTGATGATCACATCAGCATGGATCCTTGAGTTTTCAATAAACCACTTATTGGTTTTCAGCCCGCCACAAACAACGCCCGCCAGGTAAAGACCCGGGGTTGATGTTTCCATGGTTTGTTCATCATACACCGGTGTTTGGAATTCATCGTGGTGAAAGCGAACACCGGCATTTTTCATAAAGTCGAAGGGAGGCTGATAGCCCGTCATAGCCAATACAAAATCATTTTCAAGCTGTACTTCACCCGCAGGTGTTTTGATGCTTACTCTGGTGGGGGTGATAGAAACGACCTCCGAATTAAAAAATGCTTTAATCGACCCTTCACTGATTCTATTTTCAATATCGGGTTTTACCCAATACTTTACACTATCGCGCAGTTGAGGCTCGCGAATAACCATGGTTACCTCAGCTCCCTTTCGGTACGTTTCCAACGCAACATCTACCGCTGAGTTGGCAGCACCCACTACAACAATCTTTTGTCCGAAGTACGGGTGGGGCTCATCGTAATAGTGTTTTACTTTGGGAAGGTCTTCACCCGGTACATTGAGCAAATAGGGTAAATCGTAAAAACCCAATGCCAGTATTACAGTTTTTGACGTGTAGGTACTTTTGGAGGTTTTCACAATAAAATCATCATCCGCTTTAGCAACCTGCTCCACCTTTTCATACAGTCGGATACTCAGGTGATGGGAAGAGCAAACCCTGCGGTAATACTCAAGTGCTTCTGCCCGATTCGGCTTTGAGCCATGTGAAATAAAAGGAACCCCACCAATCTCCAACCGATCGCTGGTAGAGAAAAAGGTCATGTTTAGCGGGTAATGATAAAGTGAGTTAACCAGGCAACCCTTTTCCAAAATAACGTAATTAAGTCCAGCCTTTTTAGCTTCTACCCCGCACGCCAGCCCAATGGGTCCACCGCCTATAATGATTACATCCAGCATCCTGCATAGTTACAAAAGAATCGGCAGGGAGTTTAAAAAAATTCAGCAACCAAAATCAATTCTCCGTCTTATATTCGTGCGTATGCATGTGCAGGGAATTTTATCACATATAAAACGACAGGTTATTCTTACCCCGGAAGAAGAACAATTTTTTACATCACTGCTTATACCGGTAAAACTTAAGCAAGGCGAATTTATTGAGGAGGCCGGAGAAATTACCACCAACTTTATTCATGTAAATTCAGGTTGCCTGATGACGTACTATACCGATAAAGATGGCAACGACCATGTTGTTCAGTTTTCCACGGCCGGCTGGTGGACAGCTGATTTGCACAGCCTTACACATCAACTCCCTTCCATTTACTCCACCCGGGCGTTGGCCGACAGTGAGGTTTTCCTCCTCTCAAAAATAAGGTTGGAGGAACTGCTGGAGCGCTACCCGGTATTTGAGCGCTTCTTTCGAATCATGTTCCAGAATTCGTTGGTCACCCACCAAAACCGGATTGTTCAATCTTTATCCTTTACTGCGGAAGAGCGCTATGAAAACTTTCAACAAAAGTATCCGCAACTGGAGCAATACGTTCCCTTAAAATATATTGCCTCCTACCTGGGCATGACGCCCGAGTTTCTCAGTAAAATCCGCAGAAAGCGGATGGATAAGTAATTTCTTAATCTAGTTTAAGTCATCACGGCTTCATTCTTAACCTGGTTCAACCCCGGGGAGGAATCGATGGATCTACCTTTGCATTATCATTTTGAAACAAATACTAATCATTAAACAATAACATTATGACAACAACAGCAGTAGCAACGAAGTGGAATTTAGACACCACCCACACCGAGGTTCAATTTAAAGTAAAGCACCTGGTAATTGCCACCGTAACGGGCTTCTTCAAAAAGTTCAGCGGAAGTGTAGAAAGTGAAACCGAAGATTTTGATGGCGCTTCTGTAAACTTCAACCTGGATGCGACCAGCATTGATACCAACAACACCGATCGCGATGCGCATTTGAAATCTCCCGATTTCTTTGCCGCTGAGCAATTTCCTTCTATTGATTTCACTGGTACCTTAAAAAAGGTATCCGGTAACGATTATAAACTGGATGGTGCACTGACCATACGCGGCACAACCAAAGCCCTCGTATTAGATGTTGAGTTTGGTGGAACTATGGTTGACCCCTGGGGTAACACCAAAGCGGGTTTTGAAATTAATGGTAAAATCAACCGCAAGGATTTTGGCCTCAACTGGAATGCCTTGACAGAAGCCGGTGGAATGGTGGTGAGTGAAGATGTGAAAATTCACATCAACGCAGAATTAGCAAAAGCGTAAGAGAATATAAGGATAGGTTTAGGATGATGGCCCTGTTCCGGTAACGGAATGGGGCTTTTTTTGTATCCGCTTCGACTGATTCAAGTACTTAAAAACCGCTCACAAAAATTCCTGATAAAGATTTTCATATTAACCTCTACATTCGGTGCTGAAAGCACTTAAACCAACACCTATGAAAAATCTTTGTACCCTGCTTCTCTTGATTCTGGTTGCCGGCTCCTCCGCTGCCCAACGCATACTCGAGGGCGAATCGGCTGTAACAAGTACCGGCACCGTTACGGTAAAAGGAAAAATTATTCCTTACACCGCCACGGCTGGTACACAACCTGTATGGAATGCCGAAGGAAAACCGATTGCCTCACTATTCTATACCTATTACGAACGTAGCGACATTAAGGACAAGGCCGCCAGGCCGTTAATATTCTCCTATAATGGTGGTCCGGGTTCTGCTTCAGTGTGGATGCACATTGCCTATACGGGTCCGCGTGTTCTTGAAATCGATAAGGAAGGTTATCCGGTACAACCTTATGGCGTAAAAGAAAATCCGCATAGCATTCTTGATGTTGCCGACATCGTTTACATCGATCCGGTAAACACCGGTTATTCCAGAATTCTGGACAAGGATGCCAAGCGTGAAGAATTTTTTGGTGTAAATGCCGATATCAAATACCTGGCTGAATGGATGACAACTTTTGTTTCACGGAAAAACAGGTGGCAATCACCTAAATATTTAATTGGTGAAAGTTACGGCACAACGCGGGTATCTGGCCTTGCCCTTGAATTGCAGAACGCACAATGGATGTACCTCAATGGCGTAATCCTGGTTTCGCCTACAGGTTTAGGTATTAACCGTGGTGACCAGGTAGAAGCTGCCAACCGCCTGCCCTATTTTACGGCAGCAGCCTGGTATCAAAAAGCATTGCCACAGGAATTACAACGCAGGGATTTAACTGATCTGTTGCCTGAAGTAGAGGAATACACCATCAATGAAGTAATACCGGCCATTGCCCGCGGGGGCTTTCTGGATGATGCCAAACGTAAGCAAGTAGCCGCAAAGATGGCGTACTACTCGGGCATTTCTGAAACGGTAATTCTGCAGCACAACCTCGATGTTCCAACCGCTTTCTTCTGGAAGGAATTACTGCGGGATAAAGGGTATACCGTTGGCCGGTTAGATTCGCGTTACCTGGGCATTGACCGGAAAGATGCTGGCGATCGTCCCGACTATAACTCGGAACTTACGTCATGGCTTCATTCCTTTACCCCGGCTATCAACTATTATCTGCGCGAGGTGCTGAAATATAAAACCGATGTGAAGTATAACATGTTTGGTCCGGTTAATCCGTGGGATCGCAGCAATGATAATACCGGTGTCAATCTTCGCCAGGCCATGGCACAGAACCCGTACCTTAATGTGATGTTCCAGTGCGGTTATTTCGATGGAGCCACCACGTATTTCGAAGCCAAGTACACCATGTGGCAACTGGATCCCAGCGGCAAATTCAGGGATCGCTTTCGCTTTGAAGGTTACCGCAGCGGGCACATGATGTACCTGCGCGAAGAGGACCTGGCTACTTCCAATGAACACATCCGCGATTTTATTTTGAAATCAACTCCGAAGAAAGGTCAGCCTGCGAAATACTAGAGACCATCTTTAAAATGTTAGCGTCATTGCGAACGAAGTGAAGCAATCTCGATTTGCGATTATTAGCTCAGGATTGCTTCCCTGCCCGTGCTGCAGGCGGGGGTCGTTCCCTGACTGCCGACAGGCAGGCTCCCTTGCAATGACGTGCAATTTATTTTTGAGATGGCTTCTAACAAACAGGTATCCTTCGCGCGTCAATGTGCAGGATACCTAACTTTTCAATACCGGTGGCAACTGAACAGTAAAGCGGCTGTACGTACCGGTTTTTGAATCAACCGAAACATTACCTTTCATTGGCCGTAAACATCTGCTCAATATATACAGACCTAGGCCGTTGCCACGCGATTGCTCCGTTCCTTTAAAGAACATATTAAAGATGTTTGGACGCACACTCTCATCAATACCTATACCGTTGTCTTCCACCGTAATTTCAATCCGTTCACCCGACTGTGCAATGCTTACTGCCAATCGATGTTCAGCCACATCGCTTAACGAGCCAAAAAAAATTGCATTGTCTATCAGGTTGGCGATTACTACCTCCAAAAGATGAGGATAGGTTGTAATGGTAATCACGTCAGGGCAGGAAAAAAGAACCTGCACGTTATTTCGCTTTATATCGGCCGTGAATTTCTTTAAAACTCTTTCCGCTGTGTCGCGCAAATTAATCGGACCGTAATCACTGGGCTGATTGATTTCACTAATCACGTTCAGGCTGGTGAGCAGGCGATCCATCCGTTCGGCAGAACCCACTATTTTATCCAGAAGTTCTTCTTTAGGAATATGGTCGGCCAGGTTACAAAGCCCATAGATTGAGGCAATGGGTGTTCGAAGATCGTGAGAAGCTTTATATAAAAAGGTATCCAATTCGGCATTTGCCTCACGCAGCATTTTGGTACGCTTGGAAACAATGCTTTCAAGGTTGGCATTGATCATGCGAATTTCATTATTCGCAACCGTTAATTTTCTCTTTTGACTGCGCAGCCGGGCACTTAGTCGTATCAACAAAACAATGAGGATACTGAACAAGACCACCACACCAAGCGCCATAAAAATGCGCTGCCGGAATTCACGTTGTTCCTGTAAGCGTAGCGTTTCGCTTTCGGATAAGCGGGTTTCCAGTGTGCTGATGTCAAAATATTTTTCCTTCAGCTCATCCAGTATTCGTTTGAATTCTCCCTGGTTGGAGGTGAAGCGGCTTTCGTTTTCCCGTATTATCCTTTCTAATACAGCGATTTCATTCAACAGGTTTTCCCTGGAGGCGGAATCAAGATCCACTAGACCTGACGAAAATTTTCGGGTCAGCGCACCAATTTGCACTTCAAATTCGGCACGCTGATTTTCCAACGCCTGACTTTCACGATTGGCCTGTTCAATTAATAATCGAATATCTTCTGCCACTGCAGAGGTGTCTGAAATATAAATTTGCGCAGGTCGTTCAGCACGTAATGATTCCTGCATCGCACGCATGAGGGTGTTAAAACGTCCATCCACTATGCGCCTGTCTTCTTCGCGCAAGTTATCCATAGGAATACCGCGAATAACCTGGTAAAAGGAATTTAAGCTATTGGCCGTATCCAGTTGATCAAGCGCTCGCTGATAAGACTGCCGCGTAGCTTCCGGTGCAGGCACCGTGGGTTTGATTTCATCCTGCCGAATGCGGCTGATGATCAATGTATACGAATTATTTGCTGAAATCAGATTTACGGGTTTGTAGCCCACTATAATAAATTGATCGGTAGCGGTTATTTTTTCATCCGGATCCAGGGGAAGTTCAAGGCGGCCATCGTCATTGGTAACAACCTTTAACCTTCGCACTCCGGTATAGGTTATTTCCGTTTTTACCACGGGTTGCTGCTGATCGGTAAGTACAAGTACCGGCACTAACCTGTAATTCATTTTCCGTACGGTGATTTCCAAAATACCTTTACTGAAATTCCAGGAGGCTGGCTCAAGCCCTTCGTTTTTTATCTGTACTGAACGAATAGGAAAATCCGATTCATTCATTTCAACAAAATTTGCTCCGCGTTCGCCCGTGTTGACTTTAATCGAATTGTTAATCAGCAATTCCAGGTTCTTATATGGCTTTAACTGCAGATCAAATGTTTTTACCTGAACCCGCTGTTTAGTCTGCGCCACGGCCATGGTAACCACGAACATACACCACAACATAAACAGGAGCTTACTGGCCGTATTCAAAATTCTGAAGAGGATGCGCACAACAAGCATCAGCGTTACTTTGGCTCTTAGTTCTTAAGTGTTTGAAAAATATCTTTAATTATTACAACTTCATGAAGAGTGGTCTCCTTTCGTTGTCGGGGAATTTCAAATACCGCTATATTCTCTACACCGTCTTCATCCATTACGTAAATTCCATATTTACTGAAATACGGTATGCTTAGTGAAAATTTACCGTCAGCATCGGAAGTAATTTCCTGAACAATAGCTTTGCGAACTGTATCTACCAACCGGATACGCGCATTTTTCATAATGCGCATACTGGAGGAGTCACTCCACGTGTGATCCATTTGTTTAAGTACACCCGCCACCATATACGGATAGGTTTGCATATCCATATCAAATTCATACACATCATCATCGAGTCTACCTGCTTTTCGGTTTGAACTTAAAAATCCCCGCAAACCGGACGGATCAGAAAAGGTAAAAGCAAAATCATCTAATGGTGAATTAAGCGGATGCCCGAGGTTAACAGGTTCATCATAAAAAGAATCTGAAAAAGCGGTTTTAAAAATATCCAACCCACCTAAACCTGCATGGCCATTGGAGGAAAAATAGAGCATACCATTATGGACATACGGAGAAACTTCATTCATCGGTGTATTAATCGCATCGCCCAGGTTTACCGGAGTAGTCCATTTACCCTCTACCCATTCCGATCGATAAAGATCCATCCCACCTTTCCCACCAGTTTTATCCGAAGAAAAATACAGTGTTTTGTTTGTGTCATCGATAAAGGGATCCATACATGAAAACGATGCCTCGTTATACGGAAATGAACCGGTAGCATGCCACTTACCATCGCGCAACTCGGCAAAATATAATCCCAGCATACGTATTCCTTGCGAACTTTTTACTACCTGCGATGCGGTATACACCATCTTCTTTCGGTTGTCGTAAAGTGAAAACGATCCCATGTTTCCATTCACGCTTACCGCGTTGGTGTATACAGCTGGATTACTGAAGAGCTTGCCCCAGCCTTCCTGCAACGAGTCGGGCTTTTCCATCGCCTGGTATAACCTGAAAAAATCCTGTTGTGTAGAAGCATCGATATTTTTTACCGGCTTGTTGGTCGTGCGATTGGATAGAAATATGATTCCCCTATCGAATGAAACGGCATTCCATTCAGCGGCTGATGTATTAATGGATAACAGCCGGGTGGCAAAATGGATGGAGTCTTCATACAGGTAATGCATATTGGATATGCGCCAAAGCTTTTTTTGAATCCATTCGTTTTCCGGTTCCTGATCCAGTATCTTTTGATAATTCAATTCAGCTTGCTCATAATTCTTTAGCGAAAGCTGTGCTTCGGCCAGGTTAAGATAATCCTGGCGTTCGAACTGATCTCCGCGTGAATAAGCCCGTGCATAAGCATCGGCACACGGTTGGTATTCTTTAAGCATAAAATAGCAACGTCCCATCATCAGGTAGGTATTGCCGGTTCTTTTGGAGCGCTCGTATAATTTCAAGGCCGGAACTATTTCTCCCTTTTCGTAATGTTTGTTTGCAAGGGCACGGTCTGATTTAAATAACTGAACAACGGACTGCTGTGCGAGAACACCATTAGGGAGCCATAACTCCATTACCCAAACCATTCCTGCTACAACAAGCACCTTCATTATTTTCATAGTCGTGGAGATTTAATACCCGACCGTTCAAACCGAAACAGGTATTGCACCATCAACTCATGCGAACCATTATTGAGTTGTGTGAGTGAGCCCATGGGAAAATCGTAGGCATACCCGAATTGCAATTGTGGTGTAAGGCGCAGCTTCATCAAGTAACCCAGTGAAGCATCCCACCGGTACGAAACACCGGCAGTAAGTATATCCTTGTAAATAAAGGTAACGGCTGCATCTGCAGAAAGTGGTAAATCATTCGCATACTTTACTAAAAATGCCGGTTCAACTTCCCAGGCAGGACTGACCCCGAACCTGTATTTTAAAAAAGAAAATAAATTAACGTTTTTAAGGTCTACCGATTCCGTTTCATTTAATGAAGTTGTTTTCGGTAATAGTTCCGGAGCGGAAATGCCAAAATGAAATCTTTTACTGCGAAAATACAATCCTGCACCTACTTCAAAGAAAAGTTCGTTAATGGTGGCGTTGTTTAGTTTCGGATCCGGTGTTCCGTTTTGTATCGATCCATAATCCGATCGGATATTAAACGCACCGGCCTGCAAGCCAAACGAAAGAAAAGAATTGCTGGCCACTTTCAGGTGGTACGCATAGCTCCCCTGAATGGTTAGATTTTTATGAATGCCAATTTTGTCATTCACCACCAACAAGCCCAGGCCAACTTTTCGTTTCGCGGTAAGTGTGTGCAGGGAAAGAGTTTGTGTTTTAGGTGCCCCTTCCAACCCGGTCCATTGACGCCTGTCGATAACCATAGCGCTGAGGGCTTCATCTACACCGGCATAGGCCGGATTGATTACCAATCCACTAAACATGTACTGTGTGAAATGCGGGTTCTGTTGGGCCTTGCTTGCAACTGTAGCAAAAACCATCAGGCACACCAGGATACAATACCGGATCGATATTTTAGTTAAGCCACTCATTGTACCAATTCAACAAAACCTTCCCAACGTAATTTTTTATTGCCGCTTATTACATCAATAATATAGAAGTAAGTGCCCGTAGGAACCAGCGTATTGCTTTTGTTCTGCCCGGCCCATACAACCGAATCATTATTATAACCAGTAGCCTGGTAAATCACGCTTCCCCACCGGTCGAACACCGTTACTGAATTGGAGGATGAGTATTGGATATTCTTTATCACCCAGGTATCATTGGCGTTATCACCATTCGGTGTAATTACTTTGGGGATCTCTATCTCAAATGAGCCAGGTTCTACCGTAATCGTAAAGGAACATTGCGCTGAATTGCCCAATCCATCGGAAGCTGTATAGACCACTTCCGTGGTGCCAATACCAAAGCTACTTCCCGGCTCATGCGATCGTTCAACTGTAAGGGTACCACACGCAACAGTAAACACAGGCTCATCCCAGGTTATAACAGCTTCGCCATTTATTTCTGCGGTGGCATTTATACTTTCAGGGCAACCTGTTAGCTGGGGTGGCTGATTGTAGGTTACTACAACGTTAAACTGACATGTGGTTTCATTACCCCGGGCATCGCGGGCCGTATAGGTCACTACTGTTGTTCCAATCTGAAACTCCGTACCAGGATTTCGATTACTGGTGAAACTTGTAACGCCACAATTATCTGAAGCGGTGGGCGGAGTCCAGTTTACAATGGCTAAACAATTAGTGCCGGCCGGTACTGTTATGGATGACGGACAGTTGGCAATTACTGGAGGGGTTACATCCTGAACCACAACTGTAAACTGACATACGGTTTCGTTTCCACGTGCATCGCGGGCAGTGTAAGTAACCGAGGTTGTTCCGATTGGGAATTCGCTACCCGGATTTCGGTTGCTAGTAAAACTTGTGACACCACAATTATCAGAAGCAGTGGGTGGTATCCAGTTTACAATTGCAGAACAATTAGCGCCAGCCGATACGGTAATGACTGAAGGACAATTTGCAATTATTGGAGGGGTTACATCCTCTACCACAACTGCAAACTGACATGCTGTTTCATTTCCACGGGCATCGCGGGCGGTATAAGTAACTATAGTTGTTCCGATTGGGAATCCACTACCTGGATTTCGGTTACTGGTAAAAGTCGTTACTCCACAATTGTCAGAAGCAGTAGGTGGTGTCCAGTTCACAGTGGCAGAGCAGTTTGCACCAGCCGGTACCGTAATGGCTGAAGGACAGTTAGAAATTACAGGAGGGGTTACATCCTCTACCACTACATTAAACTGGCAAACAGTTTCATTGCCGCGGGCATCGCGGGCGGTATAAGTAACTACAGTTGTCCCAATCTGAAATTCGGTGCCGGGATTTCGGTTACTGGTAAAACTTGTCACCCCGCAATTGTCGGAAGCCGTGGGCGGGGTCCAGTTTACAACTGCTAAACAGTTAGCACCGGCCGGCACTGTAATGGATGCCGGACAGTTGGCAATTACGGGGGCAGTATTATCCTCTATGGTTACCGTAAACACACAGGTAGTGGAGTTATTATTGATATCTACAGCGGTGTAGGTAACGGTTGTAATTCCTGATGAAAATATAGCGCCCGGTAAAGCCGTACTGGTAAAACTGGCCACACCACAGTTATCGGAAGCAGACGGGGGCGTCCACGATACCGAACGGGAACAACCCGAGACAAGCGGCAGGGTTATATTGGAAGGACAATTGGTTATTACCGGTGCTGTATTATCCACTACCGTTACGGTAAAGGTACGGTTGGTAACATTGTTAGAGCCATCCCGTGCGGTATACGTAACAACTGTTGAACCCACATTAAATTCTTGTCCGGGGAAATGACTGCTCACCAAACTTGAAACACTGCAATTATCGGTGGCGGTTGGAGGTGTCCATGTAGCAATAGCTTTGCAATCAGCATTTGCAGAATAGGTTAGGTTGTTCAATGTCCCATTGATTACCGGTGGAATATTGTCGGTTATGGTTACCGTAAAAACACAGGTAGCGGAATTATTATAGATGTCTAATGCGGTATAGGTTACCGTACTTGTTCCCAGCGGGAACGTGCTGCCTGGAAACACAATGATATTACCTGGTAACGTACTGGTAAAACTGGCCACGCCACAGTTATCGGAAACAGATGGTGGTGTCCAGCTTACGGATCGCGAGCAACCCGAAACCAATGGCAGGGTTATGTTGGAAGGGCAATTGGTTATTACTGGCGCAATCTGATCGGTTGTGCCCGGGGCGCAGCAAAGCGCCCCCCCATTTACACTGGTCCCGCTTGTAACCGTAAACAAACCATAAACACTATTTACAAAGGTTCCACCGGAACAGGCCGATTGAATGGTTGTGTGCAGAAAACCACTGATAAAAATTGAGATGGTTGTCCCGACAAACTTTTCGTTGGGAATTGTGCCCGCAAAAGAGAACACTTGGCCGGCCAATACAAAGTCATTGAAAACTTCTCCACCGCCATCCGTAACCCGTATGGTGGCCCCGGTTGCCCCAGTGTACCGAAGCGATAAGCTCTTTAGCCCGCCAACGCATGCCCCGCAACTGGCCACCGGGGGGCAATCGCAATTTTGCCCAAATGAGTAACCATACGCCAAGGCAAAAAGTAAAACGAGCACACAGTGAACCCTGACTTTCATTACCGTAAAGGATAGGTAAATCTTAATTCGTTTAAAAAATCCATTCATTCACCTTAACCCAGCGGAAAAAATAACTTGAGAGGCGCCAGCATTAAGACTTATGCTTTTTTTAAAAAAAGCATTTAGCGTGAAAGTTCACAAATTTCGGGGTAAAAGAAAAGGAATATCCGAATTACAGGTATTACGAATTAGGCTGTTGAGGGCAGAATCTCTTAAAAAGCCCTTATGTAACCAAAATCACGCATAGTTATTTTGAACATTTATAGCTTTGAGATTAATTAAACGTTATCCTTCCAATGAAAACAGTTATCCTGAAATGGTCAATCGGAATCGCCCTTGGGGCCGCAGCCGGCTTTTTATACTGGTACTACATCGGTTGTACCAGCGGAAGCTGTGCCATAACTTCTTCGGCTGTTAACAGCACCTTATATGGCGGGCTTATGGGTGGATTATTATTAAATACGTTCGAATCTAAAAAACAATCCAATGAAACCGGAAAAGCATCTGATCAGTAAAAAATACCCGGTTTACGAAGCCATTGGCAATTACATTCAAAGCAAAGAAAGTGTAGTGGGTATTGATGCGCGCCACACACACATCATTATTATCAATAAACTGCTTGAACTGGAAAAGAAAATCAACGCTATTGAAAAGAAGCTGACGAAATCAAAAAAATCAAAAGTCAGGAAATGAAAACCACTTTCTTTTATGGTGTGTTGTTTTCATTCTTTGCCCTGTTATCCTGTAATCAAACCCGGCAAGAAAAAAGTACCATAAGTTTACTGCCAGATTCGATCTACCTGAAAAGGGGCGATCAACTTGTTGCAGTAACATTCGATACGCTTCGCAATTCATTGTTAGCCGCCATTCGTCAACAAGGGTTTGCCGATGCTGCGAAGTTCTGCAACGAAAGGGCTTATCCACTAACCGCAAGCTATGCCACTAACGGTATTATCCTAAAACGAACTTCGGCACGATACCGGAATCCGGCAAACCAACCGGATAGCCTGGAGCAAACTGTTCTTGAAGCCTTTCAAACTGAAGGCTCACACACTAAACTAATCCACACACCCGGTAAAGTACACTACATAAAACCTATTGTTACTCAGGCCATGTGCCTGAATTGCCATGGCTCACCCAACACAGACATCAAGCCGGAAACCCAGGCCGCCCTTCAAAAAACTTATCCGCAGGATAAAGCCACCGGTTATGCCGAAGGCGAATTGCGCGGTATCTGGCACATCATCTTCCCGGCAAATCCTAACTAAAAAGGCAGGCTCATTTTTTGACTTACGTGACAAAAGTCACCGATCAGAAAGGGAACTCTGTTGATCTTTGCATCATGTTTAACCCGAAAAAAATTGTAACAATAAATTTAGAATAAATATATGTTTGGATTATTTGGATTAGGGACCAAAAACTACGAAGAACTTCGCGGTGCGGAGTTTAAAGCAAAATACAAGACCACGCCAGGCGCGGTGCTGATTGATGTGCGCACGCAGGGTGAATTCCGTTCAGGGAGTATTCCCGGGGCACGGAATATCGATATTATGTCGGCAAATTTTGCTCAACAAATTTCAACACTTGATAAGAATAAAGAATACTTCCTGTTTTGCCGCAGCGGCAATCGCAGCGGACAGGCCTGTAACATGATGGCCAAGCAGGGGTTTAAAGTACATAACCTGGCGGGTGGCGTTAGCGACTGGCCAGTATAATGTGTGGGGTTTGGTTTGAGTGAAAGCCGCCACCGGAAACGGGGCGGCTTTTTTATCATCCTTGCTCGTCCAGTTCTTCAGCTTCTATCCGTCTTACAGGGTATTTTGTTATGTCAACTTCTACTCCTTTGTAATCATAATAAATCGCGAATCGCTTTCCTTTTTTGTCCATTAATACAAATCTATTTGTATATACGCCTGGATGTTCTTGATTTTGATTACCCGGCACAAAATAGAAGGCCTCAAAACTTATAAGGGTATTTTCCTTAAGCACCTTATCTAATTTCGCCTTGAAAGTACCTTCATATACCTCACCCAGGTAGTCTTGTAAAAAATCATTTACTCCCCTTCCATTTCCGCGATACTGCGAAAACGAAGTAAGCCAACCCGTGTTGGTGTAACGGTAACGATTTTGAATTATTTTTCCCGTAGACGGATCCAACAACTTAAATACAGCCACATAACGAGACGACTCATTAACTGAAAATTTTATCCACTCTTCAACCGGATAGCCAAGCGCATCATTGAAGGCTTGTTTCACCCCTTCAGGAACTTCACTTTCTTTTATTGGATGGCTTTAGTTTGAGCGTCTGATCCGGTCGACAGGGTGAACAGGACTAGTAATAACAGTAGTTTCTTTTTCATGATCTTATTTACTTTTGAAAACACGTTAGTATGGAAATTACGCAATCGCTGAGTATTGTACAACCGGCTTTTACCGGTAACAAATCCGCTTGTACGGGCAATACTCACAGTTCTTGATTTCGCTTGTTTGATCAAATACCGTTTCGGGGTTAAAGAGCTCTTCCAGTAATTCCTTCAGTCTGACTTCAAACTCGGGCAATACGGTATGCACATCATTTAATACCTGTTTGCCCATCTTCAACCCAAATTCCATATCCTCATCAAACAGGTTTTTTCCATTTAACAGCCCGGGAATAACGCTAAGGTCAGTTGTGCTTTTTGCTTTTGTATACAACCATGCATATATCAATGTTTGAAATGCAGCCTTGTTGCGTTTTCCGTCACGCGTGTATAACGAAGCAATCGAATCAAACTCCAGTTTATCGCGGCCGGTTTTGTAATCGACTATACGCAACAAACTGTCCTTACGGTCAACGCGGTCAATTTTACCACCCAACAGTACACTGCCAACTGGGGCGTTGATGGAAAACGCGTATTCCATATTTTGCTCCACACCTTCCAATGTAAAAGGGGTATGCTTTTTATCGTGCTTCAGTATTTTCCCAATGAAGCTCTTCACCACCTCACTCACCAATATCAATTGTCCTTCGTATACAACAGGTTCATTTGGATCGAGGTTATAGGTTTTAATCACTTCCTGGTCAAGAAGTGCTTGAATAAGGTTCTCGCGCTTCTCCAAATCTTTCGCTTCAATAATGGATGATCTTTTCTGTTCTACCACCTTATTATAGAAAGCCTCCATTACATTATGGACAAAATTCCCCAAAACACGTGCGTCCATATCTTCTTCAATCTCATCAGCCTCTCTGATCTTTGCAACATGACGAAAATAGAACCTGAGCCGGCATTCGATGTAAGTATTCAGCGCTGACGGTGATAGACCATTGAATTTGCGATGCTCGCTTTGTTCATTCAATTTAGCCAATGCCACCAGAACAACTTTATCCTTTTGGATAACTATCGGCTTTACCTCATTTATTCCAATGGCATTGTGCAATGCATGGTGATCAAATTTCTTTCCGCTTTCAAACATCAGTTGTTGCAGGTAGCGGCTCATTTCACCTTGCCCTAAAATGTCGGTTTCGGTGTTGTAAAAGAGGAAGACATTTTCTGCCCGTTGAATAATACGGTAAAACAGGTAGGCATACATTGCATCCTGGTGTTGCAATGTGGGTAAGCTATACGCTCTTCGGATATTGTATGGAATGTACGACCCTTTGCCTCCACCCGAAGGCAACGATCCTTCGTTGAGTGAAAGGATATACACATTTTTAAAATCGAGGTTACGGGTTTCCAGCATACCCATAACCTGTAAGCCTTGCAGCGGTTCACCACTGAATGGTATGCGCACGGTGCGCACATACTGCCGGAAAAACCGAAGGAACGATCGCAAGTCGGAATATTGATCGCCCAATACTTCTTCCATGCGGTTCAGGCATTTCAGCATCTGAAAGATGTACTCCTTATCAAAGGTATATAGGTTACTTCGTGCACCCAGCACATTTAAACAGGTTTTCAGGTAGCGTGTAATGTTCGTTACATCAGCCGGAACAAACATCGCGCGATGTAACTCTGTTTCACTGGCCAGGAAATTTTTCGGCACGGATACCCAATTGTGCTTAAGCATTTCCTTTTGTTTGCTTTGGGAGGATTTAGGATCTGCAGATACCGTGTACGGATGGTTAAGCAATGATAACACCGGACGGTGATGGAAGTATTCTTCCCTACGGCTGATCTGCAATTCAATCAGCAATTCCACGAAATTGAATATGGGTGTTGAACTGAGTGAGAAACCCATCGTAACATTTAACTTTTCCACACTGTCGGAAACGCTGTGTAACGTGGGCAGCAATAATTTTTCATCAGGTAATACGATGAGTGTATCTTCCGGAAGCGCACCAGCACCAATATTTTCTTTAAGAACCTGCCCCATTAGCTTAGCCTGTCCTACCGGTTGTGCCGCACCATAGAGTTTGATATTTTTTTTGTTTCGAAAGTTAGCGGGTACCTGTGGTTCAAAAGTTTTTCCTAAAATATTATGCTCCTGGTATTCCCTGAAAAAATCCCCTGCTTCCTGTGCTGCGCTGTTCAGGTAATATTCGTCCACATCCCAGCAGACAGTAGCATTACCTTCCACCGCGTGTGCCATGATCACTTCTTCTGCTTTGGTGAGCGCATTGAAGCCGACAAAAACCTCATTACCCTTACGAATTGTGTTGCCACCTAAAATTTTCTCAGCCACCTGGCGGTGGACCATACCTTCATAAGCCAAGCCTTCCTTTTCTAATTGTGAACGAAAGTTGGTATACACATCAAAAAGATGATTCCATACATCCAGAAATTTCTTTCTTTTATCGTTTTGATGTTCATCAAAATTACCCCAGAAATCGAGCAGGAATTTTTTTTGCTCCTCAGTCAGGTAATCGAAGCTGGTATCCAGCTCTTTCTGATGGCTGAGGTCACGAAAAAGCATTTCACCATTTACCAGGTATTTATCAATCTCCTCAAAATCGCGTAGCAGCATTTCGCCCCAATAATAAAAGCGATCAAACGACTCGTTACTATTTACGGTTTCTGTGTAGGCATTATACAACCGGTGAACTAATTCGAGTTTATCCGGCACCTGCAACCCTGAAAAGTTTTTGATGTACTCTTCAATGGTGAGCATGGCTGGTGCGAATGCAGGCTTGTGCAGAAGCGTTCCGAGATGTTTTCGAAAAAAAAGTATTGCCCTGCGGTTTGGAAACACGAGGGTCACCTCCTCCAGGCGGGGATGTTTAGCAAGTATCTTTTGTGCGGTTTCAAGGAGAAATGGTGTCATATATTATCTTTTTTAGTGGGGATTATATCCCCAACTCCAACTGGCTGTCATCCTTTTTCTTTACCACCTTCATTTTCCCAGCCCTAACCTCCACAACTTCACCGGTGCGCACATACAACACGTAACCTTCTACTTCTGTAAAATTCATATTTCGCAAAATATCCATATAGGCCAGTACCTGCTGTTGATCAGCTTTGGAGGGTGTACCGGTTTTAAAATCAATGACAATGGCTTTATTCTCCTCTATCAACAATCTATCAAACCTACTCTCCTCTCCGCCCGGTAAAATCACGGGTACTTCTGTGCGCACTTCCCAACCCACATCAAACCATGATGAAATTACCGGCACACTCAACAACTGGTTCAACTCTGTTTTTACCTGATTGATATCAGAAGAGGTGAGTAACCCTTCCTGTATTGCACGCTGAAGTGCATTATCCAAATCATTTTTGGTATGGATGTATGACAGCACACTGTGCACATGGATACCATACTTCACTTTCTCTTCCTTATCGGAATCAAAAAAAGTTTTACCGGCCTGCCGGATAACCAACTTATCGCGCCAACGCGAAACAGGATAATGTGTAAGAGAAACCGGTTTTATTTCTTCGTTGTGGTCATCGCTGGCAGTTGATGGAGCCTGCAACGTTCCGGTCTGCCATCGCAAAGCGGACTTATCCCAATGAGCAGACAATGAATCATTATTACCTAAACAATATTGAAGTAAAGAGCTCACCTCTGCAATTTTGAACTCACCATCTTTGTTCGGCCTTTTAAATGGTGCTATAATCTTCATACCCAGCTCAGCACGGGTAAGCGCCACGTACAGGATGTTTATGTTATCCAGAAAAATCTGCGTGCGTTCTTGATAGTAGTAAGGTTCAAAAACCGTTTCTTCCAATTTAGTAGCATATTTAACTGATAAGTACCCGGCATCTTTAAACATAGCTGAATCAGCTTGTACCCAAAGATTGGGTGCTTTAAACGCTGAATGATCAAGCTGCCACGAACAAAACGGAATGATTACATATTTGAATTGAAGTCCTTTGGCTTTATGAATAGTCAATATTTCCGCAGCATCAATTGAGCCGGAGGTTTTCAACGAAGTTTTATCGGAGTCCTTATGGTCTTCCCACCATTCCAGAAAGGCCTGTAAGTCGTTACGCTCACGCGTATAAAAATTAAGTACAATATCCTGAAAGGCCTGCAGGTAGGCGAGTTCTTTTTCCTGTTCGGAAAGCCGGAATATGCGGATGAGCATCTCCGTCATTTCAAAGAGCGGAAGCTTTTTCAGCGATAATTTTTGTTGCGTAAAGTCCTGCGGAAGATAACTTTCAAAAACTACTTCGCTGGTTACCGAGAAAACATCCGATAACGCCATGCCTGACTGATGGATGCGCGCAAACTCATACGCCAGTTCGGCACGGGCTACCACATCAAGGTGATTATGCAGGTAGCGCATGGTCGCCAGGATAAGGTTTACCGAAGCTGCACCATCAATACGCAACGATTCGTTGGAAATGACATTGTAATTTAAAGTAGTTTTTGCTTCAGTAGAATTTTTGTAGTTAAGTAAATGCGCCACTATCTCCTGACCTTCACTGTTGGTGCGAACTAAAATGGCAATGTCTTTCATCTTCACTCCCGTTTCCTGCCAGTTTTCCAAAGTTTTCACTAATTGCTCTTTGGCCAACGCTTTCCACTTTTGCTCCTGGTCCTTTTCTTCTTCAATAAATTGAATATCAACAAAGCCCTTCATCTCTTTTTTGATATTCTGGTCTACATCCATGTAGGCATCTTTCGCCAATGTTGTTCCGGTTTCCTGCGATACAAATGCTGAAGCGGATTTAAACAGCTGATTATTAAACGAAATAATAGTAGCCGCACTCCGGTAATTATCGGAAAGATTAACATGCGCAACCCGATCCTCACCCATCTGTTGTTCCAGTTTTTCCTGGAGCAATGTAAGATCACCTCCGCGCCACCGATAGATGGCTTGCTTCACATCGCCTACAATCACGTTTCGGTTGTTACTGCTTAAACTTTCGTTGATGAGTGGCACAAAGTTTCGCCACTGCAAATTTGAAGTATCCTGAAATTCATCGATCAGGTAATTCTTAAAGAACGACCCTGTTTTTTCATAAATAAAAGGTGCATCGCTGTCACCAATTAATTCCTGTAAGAACTGTGGCGCATCCGCCAGCAACATCATGTTGTTTTCTGCTTTGTACTCCTGTAGTTTTTTAGAAATATCGGCCATAAGGCCATAGGCATAAAAGTTTTGCAATACGACCTCTGCCGATAATGCCTGTTTGTAATACTTCTCCCGATAGTCCAGGATTTCCTGCATCAAAGGGAACAATTTTAAAGAGGCCAATTTAAAAACATCACTTTTCCGGTGTGTTTTTGGTGCCGGCCAGTTATTAATATCTTGTAAATTCTCTAAAACCTGAACACCAGGTTCTTTGAAGTCGCTAACCTTAGATAGACCGGTCAGGTTATTAAAGAACTTATACCCTGCACCACCCTGATATTTAAAATCACCAGGTTCAAGTTGATGTTGTTCTATAAGATCAAATCCTTGTTTTGCCAAGGTACGGATATGGTTGACAAACGATCCGGTTGTCTTACCCAACTCAGCCAGAAGATCTTTTAAAAACTTTCTGTTGCTCGTCTTTTTATTAAAATCCTTTTCAATCAGTTTAAAGTCTTCTTTTAAAATCTCTTTCGAAAAATCCAGTAATGCCCTGCGCATGTCCCACGGCTTGTCGCTTTCCAGGTTCTTGGTGGCGAAATCCACTATCCAGCGCTTCAGGTCTTTATCCTCACCAATGTCATCAATCAGGTTATTCACCACCTCCTCGAGCACGGCTTCATTGTCGACCTCCAATCGGTAGTCACCGGATAACCCCGCCTCGCGTGTAAACGAGCGGATGACTTTCTGAAAAAACGCATCAATGGTACTGATGGAAAATTGTGAATACTGATGCAGAATTTGCGAGCGTAACTCGTTACAATTCTCCTTAAACTCATTGTCGCTTTGGCGCAGTTCGTGTTTCAATTCGCTTTCCAGCGAATTTTCACGACCCTCTATAAAATCATTCAGGTAACGCACAATGCGCTCCTTCATTTCCTGGGTGGCTTTGTTCGCAAAGGTTACCGCCAGGATATGGCGGAAGTACCCCGACCGGTGCCGGAGCGCCAGTTTCAGGTATTCCTTTGCCAGGGTGCGGGTTTTACCGCTTCCGGCCGAGCTTCTGTATATAATTAAGGGCTTTTCTACCACGGGTGTTGAAGTAAACGAATGCCGGCAAGAAAGAAAAATGAAATGACAGTTTATGTCTATGTCTCCCGTTCATTTTTTAACTTGTCAGGAAAAGCCCCTGACTGTTCTATGCGAAGGTTTTATCATTTCCTGGTTGCTCTCTGGTATTCCTTCCCCCTGCAGTTGCTGTTCAACAACTTCAGGCGCAACCATGTGCTGATGCTGTGTTGGATCATCCTGTTTGCGATGATTACCGGAAACTTCGGGCAATACCTGGGTATTCCTTACCTCTTTCTCGACCCCGAATACCTGAATAAGGTAAACTTCACCAGCTTTTTTATTCTCGGCATTTCGCTGGCCGCCTTCACCGTTGCTTTTCATATTACAGGCTACATAGCCGATGGGCATCGCTTTTCTTTTGTTGGCGCCCTGTCACGCCCCTTCACCAAGTTTGCCTTGAACAACAGTATCGTTCCACTACTCTTTTTAACCCTCTACATTTTCTACATTCTAAGCTTTCAACTTGACAACCAGTACACCTCTGCTTCACAATTGTTCTGGAACCTGGCCGGTTTGCTTAGCGGCTTTTTTCTGATGACCTTGATTTTCTTCATCTACTTCTGGCTCACCAACAAAGATATTTTCCGGTATGTGGTATGCCGAATTGATGAGAAGATCAAACAAAACATGCAGGTAACGCGGGCCAGTGCTATGAAAAAACTGGATATCGCGCGAAAGCGGCAGGTACGGGTTGATCATTATCTTGACTACGATTTCCGCATAAAAAAAGTAGACGAT
This sequence comes from Flammeovirgaceae bacterium UBA5585, assembly GCA_002425185.1. Taxonomy (GTDB): domain Bacteria; phylum Bacteroidota; class Bacteroidia; order Cytophagales; family Cyclobacteriaceae; genus UBA2336. The sequence continues at coordinate 44,684 of DILT01000006.1, forward strand.
AGTAGTTTCTACGATCGTAACACTATAATCCAGGTGTTTGATCAAAACCATCTTAACCTGGTTATCATTCAGTTGTTTATTGTCGGGCTTGTATTGGTGCTCGGCCTGTTCAAAGATTATCCAACCTTTCAGCTTCCGGCCGCGGCCAGCGCCACAATTTTTCTTACCATCTTCGTCATTATCTCAGGTGCATTCAGCTATTGGTTCGGTGGCTGGTCAGCTACTACAGCCATAATTATTTTTCTGGTACTGAATTACCTGGCCGGTAAAGATTTTTTCTCCAAGCGTTATGAAGCCTTTGGCCTCAACTACCAAACACAGCCCGCACCGTATTCGAATGAAAGTATCAAGCTTCTCCATGACAGTTCCGCTCTTGAAGCTGATCGACAGGAAACGTTAAAGATGCTGGAGAACTGGCGGAAAAAATTTCCTGCCGAAGAGAAACCAAAAATGGTTTTTCTCTGTGCCAGTGGTGGCGGTAAACGCGCAGCCTTATGGACACTCAATGCCCTTCAGGTAGCTGATAGTCTTACCAACGGAAGATTGACTGAGAAAAGTATTATGATCTCAGGCGCATCCGGTGGATTGATTGGCGCCAGTTTTTTTCGGGAACTGAAACTTCGTGCTAAACTGGGCGAACCCATAAACCCCTATGCTGCTAAACACCGAACCAGTTTATCAACCGATAACCTGAACCCTTTAATTTTCAGTTTGCTCGCCAATGATTTGTTTGTCGGTTTCTCCAAATTCGATTATGCGGGAAATTATTACCTGCGCGACCGCGGCTATACATTTGAGGAACAACTGGATGTAATTACCGAGGGTTTGATGGATAAGCCGGTAACGGCTTATCGCGATGCCGAACAACAAGCGTTGGTTCCTATGGTAGTGCTGTCTCCCACCATCATTAACGATGGCCGCAAGCTTTACATTGCGGCACACCGCGTATCTTACCTGAATTCAGTTATTATCAGTTTCCCAGATTATGAACTTTCCAAACTTGGTGGTGTAGATTACCAGTTGCTGTTTAAAGATCAGGGTGCAGAGCACCTGCGTTTCTTATCTGCCTTGCGCATGAGTGCCACGTTTCCATACATAACACCCAATACAACGCTGCCTACCGAGCCGGCCATTCAAATTATGGACGCAGGCATTTCCGACAACTTTGGAATTTCTGATGCCGTTCGATTTTTATATGCCTTCAAAGAATGGATTGCCGAAAATACTTCCGGCATTATTATACTATCCATTCGTGATTCACCCAAACTGGGGCAAATAGCCGAACGAAAAAGTCAGTCTATACTGGACGCCATGACACAACCCATCAGCACGGTGTACAACAACTTTGAAAACTTTCAGGATATTGGAAATGATACCTATCTGGGATTTGCAAAAACCTGGTTCAGCAAACCCATTGAACGGATTGATCTTCAATACCAGGTGGAATCCTATGCGCCAATACTCAGTCAAATGGACAGCCTGCGGCAAAACAATGCGCGGGCGTCTTTAAGCTGGAGGCTTACCACGCGTGAGAAATACGGCATTGTGGAAAATATTAATTCACCTGCTAATGTTGCTGAACTTCAAAAACTGAAAAAGCTGCTCGAATAATGTTACATCATCGGGTAACAATATTGCTTCTGTTACTGACCGCGCATGGATACAGCCAGGGTGATGCCGAGCAAAAATTAGCCAACCTCAAGGCATTGGCCGAAAGCAAAAACAAAATTACCAGCATTAATGCCTTAAACGAATTAGCGGAATGGCACTATAACCTGGACATCCGCAAATCACTCGACTACGGACAGGAGGCCCTCGACCTGGCATTGGAAGAAGATTATAAGCAGGGCATTCAAAACGCGTATAAGATTTTGCGAAAAATTCATAGGAGGCTGGGTAATTACAATGTAGCCATTGAATACACACTCAAAAATCTACCCATTGCCGAACAATTGCGTGACACGGCTGAGTTGCTCGATGCCTACACTACGCTTGGCAATATTCATTCGGCCATGGGAAACTTTGCTGAAAGTCAGCAATACCTGAAGCAAGCACGTGTTATTGGCGAGAAAATTAATGCGCCCACCTTAGCTAACATTTTAAATTATATTGGCAGAGGGTACGGAAAATCAGGTCAATACGACAGTGCCGTTTATTATATAAAGGCGGCTATGCAACGTGAACTGGATTACCCACAGCCCGGGTACGGCCTTAGTTACATCTATAATAACCTGGCCGAAGTTTATGTTGAACTGGGAAAGTATGATGAGGCCATACACTTCTATGATCTTTCGGCCAGCCTGGAAGAAGAACGGAAAAGCCCATTGGGAAAAACCTTCACCCTAAGTGGACTGGCCCGGGTTTATCAACGCAAAAAAGAATACGACAAAGCCATAGCTTTTGCATTGCAAAGCATTGAGCTAGCCACGCAAAACCTGTATCGTGATAAAGCCCGCGAGGCCTACGGAATTTTGTATGAAATCTATCAGGACAAAGGTGATTTTGAAAAAGCATTACAGTATTATAAGCAATTTAATATTTATAAGGATAGCATCTTCAGTGAAGACCGCATGCAATACATCGAAAACCTGAAAATAAATTATGAAACTGAACGCATTCAGCAGGAAAATGAGTTACTAAAAAAAGATACCGAACTGAAAGATGCCCAACTAAAAGAACAATACCTATACGCTGTTGCCTTTGGCGTTATTCTGCTTTTTGTGTTTACCGCCAGTTTTCTGATGTACCTGAATAACCGGCAGCGAAGGCGAACAAATACGTTATTACACCAATACAATCAGGATCTGGAACTTCAGGTTCAGAAACGAACGAAGGAATTACTGAGCGCCAATACAGAACTGGTGAAGCAAAATGCTCAGCTGGAGCAATTCGGCTACATCACAGCACACAATCTGCGTGCTCCGGTTGCCCGGATTCTGGGCCTGGGCAATATTGCCGGCAACACCGATCACTTTAGCCTGCCACGTGATCAGGACATTCTGAAAAAACTTCAGGCTTCGGCCCACGAACTTGACACCATCATTCACGACCTGAATGCCATACTGGATGTGAAAAAGGGAATACACCATGCCTATGAATCCATTAACCTGGTCGATCAGTTTGAAAAAGTAAAAAGTATTTTAAAGGATAAAATATCCGAATCACATGCAACGATTAACGAATCATTTGAAGCCAAAACCTGCTATGCAGTGCCTGCCTATATGGAAAGTATATTTTATAACTTATTAAGTAACGCTATCAAATACCGGCATTCTGATCGCAAACCGGTAATTAAAGTCAAAACCCACATCATGGGAAACGACTTGCATATCACTGTTTCCGATAACGGTATTGGACTTGATCTTGATAAATTAAAAAGCAAAATGTTTTCGCTTTACCAGCGCTTCCATCATCATGTTGAAGGCAAGGGGCTCGGCTTGTTTTTGGTAAAGACACAGGTAGAAGCACTCAATGGTTCAATTGATGTTCAAAGCACTGTTGGCGAAGGAAGCACTTTTGATATTCGTATTCCGATAAAATAATTACATAGATGATTCCTCAGGCTAAAATATTACGCGTCTTTCAACTCATCGGATTATTGAAAGGAGGAGGACGCACCATTGACCAACTGGCACAGCAGTTAGACACCACCAGCCGTACTATTTACCGCTACTTTAAATTGCTGGAAGAAATTGGTTTCATCATCGATCAGGATTTTCATGGACGCTATTTCGTTCATCGTGAAGAAGGTGATAGTCCGGAAGATCGGTTTACCCTGGAAGAAGTAAGTATTTTACGACAACTCATTCAAAGCGGAGCGAGCGGACATCCTTTGCGGGGAACGCTGTTAAAAAAACTTGCTTTTCATTCGGAAGCGAAAGATGTGCCCGAGCAATTTTTGAAACTCCGTGTTGCCAAGATGTTTCGCACACTTTCCGATGCCGTTGACCAAAAAAGTCAGGTGGTACTCAAAAACTACCATTCGGCCAACAGCCAGGAAATAACCGACCGATTGGTTGAGCCTTTCCAGTTTGGTGAAGGGTTTCAGTCGGTGTTGGCGTTGGATACAAAAGACAAACAATGTAAATACTTTAAACTGGAACGTATCGGGGAAGTCGTTATCCTGGATAAGCCCTATAAGTTTTCCAAACTTCACAAAAAATCATCCACTGATATTTTTGGCATCAGTGGCCGAAAAGAAATCTGGGTATCGTTGCGATTAAGCCTGCGTGCGTTTGTATTGATGCGTGAAGAATTCCCATTGTCGCAACCCTATCTTGAAAAGGAAGAAGGCGATGAAATAAAAAGCTACATTTTCAACGGCCCGGTTTTACACTTTAAGGGAGTTGGCCGATTTGTAATGGGCCTGGCAGATGAAATTTCTGTTCTTGGTCCGCCAGAGTTTAAGGCCTACATCAAAGAAAGAATTAAGCAGCAGAAGCTGGTGTAATACTACAGGCCGTCTCAAAAATGGTTCCGTCATTGCGAACGCAGTGAAGCAATCCCTTATTTTGAGACTGAAAATGAGATTGCTTCGGTCGTTCCCTGCCTGCCGGCAGGCAGGCTCCCTCGCAATGACGATCTTTCTATTTTTGAGATGGCTTCTGGTATGTGAGTATCCGCCTAAACTTCTAAAACTCAATTCCTCGTGGTTTGTGTCCTCACGAATTACATCATAGTTAAACTTTCGGTATGTGGGACACAGACCGAGGAGATTGGTGTAATACGAACTATTCAACAATTAAGTTGAAAGCTCCTTTTACCAGAAAAACATCATCGGTTTTAAAATCTGCTGCATTAATAATCTCCGTCCACTCATTATCAAACTCACCTATGGTCACTTGTTGTTTTTTAAAAGAAAAACCTGCTTCATCATCTACCACCTTTACCAGAACAAAGTATTGATCATCCTGCGATACTACTGCCTCACTCGGTAGTACCGTGCGCAGGCTGGTGGCCACATCAATCGTGGCCTCCACGTACATGCCCGGCAATACATTGGTCAGTTGATCTTCATCTTCAATATGACCATGAATATTAATTGTTCGTGTATCGTTTTCAATGGTTTGTCCTACCAGGTAAACCTCACCCTTATAAGGATTCGTGGCTGATCCGCGTAAATAAAATGTAATGGGTTGCCCTTTTCTTATATCAACAATGTCGCGTTCAAAAACCTGAAGCTCAACATGCATATGCTCGGTGTTTACAATTTCCACAGCAACATCAGCCGGGCCTACAAAGGCCCCGCGGGTAATATTCACTTTCGAAATAAATCCGCCAATAGGGGCATATACTTTTATCGTTGATTCGATAACCCCCTCTTCCAACTGGGTAGTGTTAATATTTAACAGTTTCAGGCGCTCTTTGAGTCCGCTGAATTTGGCCTGCATAACTTTAAAGTCAGACTCAGCCTTGAGGTAATTCTTCTGAGAGGCGATGTTATCATCGGCCAAACTTTTTTGACGTTCGTAATCCGACTTGAGATAGCCGAGTTGCGCTTTGGCTTCCAGGTAATCTTGCTGCAATTGAATGAAGTCCGGATTCTCTAAGGTAAACAACACAGCACCCTGCGCTACCTTTTCGCCAGGCAGAATAGTAAAGCCCTTTACAAACCCTCCCAATTTCACGCTTACTGAAGCTTTTCGTTCGGGCGGCACATCTATATAACCATTGGCTTTGATTTTATGAGCAAAGCTCTTTTTCTCCAACGATCCCAACTTCATACCGGACGTTTCAAATTGTGTTCGTGTAACCGTTACGGTATTGAGGTGGGGGTTTTCAGTAATGTCAATAGCATCGGAAGAACTTCCTGAGTCGCCACAAGCAGACAACAAGCTGATGAGTACAGCATACAGTATTCCAGTTTGTTTAGAAAACCAAAAGTCTCTGCTATAATCTATTTTATTCATTTGCATAATTCAATACATCAAATAGTTTAATTCAATCACCGTTATATTATACTGGTAAAGACTCAACAAGTAGTTCATCTCAATAACAACAGCCTGATCCATGGCCTGTACATATTGTAAAAAATTCAACTCACCACTTAAAAATGATCGCTGGGCAGTATTAATTGTTTCTTCCACCAATCTTCTTCCGGTAGTATCATAAAAATCAAGTGCTTCACGGTGTTTATCCAATTCGCGTTGCAGTTGTACATAGCGCGTAGTAAGGGCCAACCGAAAATCCTCAGCCTGTTGATTCACCCGTTCTACCTGCATTTGTGTAGCCTGTATACTCGCCCGTTGTACGCCAAACCACAAGGGAACTGCCAGGCCCAGCTGTACACCGGGATACAACTTATTATCTTCGGCCTGATTCCTTCCCTGAAAATAAGCCACGTGTATATCGGGCAGCCATTTATTTTTTTCTACTTGATTAGTGAGTGTTGCTGTTTGCTTCGATTGCTCAAAATATAACAGACCCGGATGCTCACTCAGATTAATGGGCTCCAACTCAATTTTTAAAAGCTCACTATCGACAACCCTGATTTCCTCGTTTACCTGGAGCCATCGGGCTAACTCTGCATATGCTGACTGTATTGATGCCTGGGCTTGTCTTACCTGAAGCTGCGCCTCCCGCTTCTTTGTTTCTGCCGTTAATTTCTCCAGGTAATTGGTCTCTCCAACGGCAAAACGCTTATCAGCGGCCAGCGAAAATCCGGTATAAATGCTATCCAAAAATAAATAGCGCTTCACCAGGTTCTGTCCATACAAAATTGTGATATACGCTTTGGATACATCCTGCGCCAGTTTGCGACTATCCATAGCATATTGTTGCTCCTGCATACGCGTTGCACCATCAAACGCTTGCCGTTGCTTCGCATAAACAGTTGGAAACCTGAAGTTTTGCTGAATACCCCAAACATTCAGCGCATCACCCACAGGAGGCAGGTTGTTTTCATCACGACTGAAGTAAACCACCGGTCGCGGGGCATCAAACGATGTTTTGGCCAACGCACGGCTTTGTTCAACTGCATAGTAAGAAGACTTTAATCCGGCATTATTCTTCACTGCCAAATCAATTGCTTCTTCCATCGTAACAACTCTGGGCTGTTGCGCAGAACTTGTAAATGGTATAATCAGAGCAAATAGTATCAATAGCACAATAGGAGGTGTATGTTTTTTTACACTTCTATTGGTATCAAAAATGGAATACAATACCGGTAGTACCACCAGGGTAAGTACTGTAGCCGAAACCAAACCACCAATAACCACCGTGGCCAAAGGACGCTGAACTTCTGCACCAGCATTGGTAGACACAGCCATGGGCAAAAAACCCAACGCAGCGGCCGATGCCGTAAGCAGTACAGGGCGCAATCTTTCTTTTGTTCCTTTTAGTATCCGGGCTTTCATATCGTGCAATCCATGCGCTTTGAGTTCTTTAAAATGTTCGATCAATACAATACCATTTAATACAGCTATACCGAATAGAGCAATAAAACCAACCCCGGCAGAAATACTAAAGGGCAAATCACGAATCCATAAGAACACTACACCGCCCACTGCTGATAATGGGATGGCGCTGTAAATCATCAGCGCATCGCGCACCGAACTAAAGGCGAAATACAACAGAAAGAAAATTAGTACCAAGGCCACCGGAACAGCTATCATTAAGCGCGCTCTTGCACTGCGAAGGTTTTCAAATTGTCCGCCATAGGTAATCGAATACCCTGCGGGTAGTTTTACATTGGCTTCAATGAGTGTTTGTACATCTTTTACAACAGACTCAAGGTCGCGACCACGCACATTAATACCGACTACTATTCTTCGCCTGGTATTATCGCGTGAAATCTTTGCCGGCCCTTTTGAATACCGTATCTCTGCAAGTTCGCGCAATGGAATCTGACCTCCGGTGGGTAGTGTTACATACATATTGCGTAGGTTTTCAATATCGGCTCGTGACTGTTTCTCAAACCGGATAACGAGGTCAAACCGTTTCTCGCCCTCAAAAACACTTCCGGCTGTAAGCCCGGCAAAACCTGCAGATACAAGAGTATTCAATTCAAGGATGTTTAGTCCGTAACGTGCAATTTTTGCCCTGTCGTACAGAACACTCATCTGCGGCAAGCCCGATACTTTCTCTACAATAATATCAGCAGCACCCTCTACCGGGCGAATCAGTTTTTCAATCTCAAAAGCTTTTTTACTGAGAACATCCATATCTTCACCGAATATCTTCACGGCAAGGTCGGCCCGAACACCGGTAATCAACTCATTAAAACGCATCTCGATAGGTTGCGTAAATTCATATTCAATACCCGGTATAATGGTGAGCGCTTCTTTAAACTTATCAGCCAATGCATCTTTATCCGATGCCGTTACCCATTCCTTTCGGGGCTTAAGTTTGATGATCACATCGCTCTCTTCCATGGACATCGGATCGGTAGGAATTTCGGCCGCTCCAATTCGGCTCACCACCTGATCCACTTCCGGAAATTGAAGAAGAATTTTCTCCATCTCTGTAATTGTCTCGATGGTCTTGCTTAACGTTGTACCTGTTTTTAATACGGGTTGTATTACAAAATCACCCTCATCCAGGGTGGGAACAAACTCACCGCCCATGCGCGTGAACAACAGCACGGCACTCAATAATAAAACAACTGCGCTCCCTAATACAATTTTCTTATGGTGGAGTGCCCACACCATTGTGGGCTCATGCATGCGCTCAATCCAATCCATCAAACGTCTTGAGATGTTTCGTTTGTTTTCCGGGGCAGGCTTCAGAAAAAGTGCTGACACTACAGGAACATAAGTAAAGCAGAGAATAATAGCGCCCACCAAAGCAAATGAAAATGTAAGCGCCATGGGCTTAAACATTTTCCCTTCTACACCCGAAAGCGACAGAATAGGTATGAATACAATCAAAATTATAAGCTGACCAAATAAAGCCGACTGCATCATTTTGGTTGCACCTCCTACAGTAACTTTATCCTTAAATAATTGCAACTCCCTTCCGGAAAGTTGCTGCATGGTGGCTTGTTGTGCCGTTATCTGAAAGGCAATAAACTCAACAATGATTACAGCTCCGTCTATAATAATCCCAAAGTCAATAGCACCAAGACTCATCAGGTTGGCATCCACGCCAAACAAATACATCAAACTGAGTGCAAACAAAAGCGAAAGCGGAATGACCGAAGCTACCACAAATCCTGATCGGAAATTTCCTAAGAGCAATACCACAACAAACACAACGATCAGGCAGCCGAGAATTAAATTTTCAGCTACCGTAAAGGTAGTTCGGCCAATCAAATCACTCCGGTCGACAATAGGGTTTATAAACACGCCTTCAGGTAATGTATTTTGAATTTCGGTTACGCGTTTTTTTACCTCTTCAATTACTTTTCCGGAGTTGGCATCTTTCAGCATCATAATCTGCCCCAGTACTTTCTCTCCTTCACCATTTCCGGTAATCGCACCAAATCGAACAGCATGACCAAAACCTACCGTGGCAATATCTTTAACCAGAACAGGTACGCCATTCCGTACATCCACGACAATTCGCTCAACATCATCCAGGGAACTCACCAACCCTTCGCCCCGGATGAAGTAACTTTCATTTGTTTTCTCAATGTACCCGCCACCGGCAGCACTGTTATTGGATTGAAGTGCTTTAAAAACTTCTGCTACCGATAGATTCATGGAACGCAAACGTTCCGGATTTACTGCCACTTCATACTCTTTTAAAAAACCACCCCATGTATTAATCTCCACAACACCTGAAATTCCGGAAAGCTGACGCTTAACAATCCAATCCTGCAGGGTTCTTAAATCGGTTAGTGTATACCTGCTGGCATGCTCAGGTTTTACATCCAAAGTGTATTGATAAATTTCTCCCAACCCGGTTGAGATCGGCCCCATCATCGGGCTGCCAAAACCAGCAGGTATTTTTTGTTCGGCTGATTTTATTTTCTCTGCGATGAGTTGCCGCGGAAGGAAGGTGCCGATGTTATCATCAAAAACAATAGTAACAACGGAAAGGCCAAATTTTGAGATGGAACGGATTTCATGCACACCGGGAAGATTCGCCATCTCCAATTCAATAGGATAGGTGATGAACTGTTCGATTTCTTCGGTGGCAAGATTGCGCGAAACCGTAATTACCTGAACCTGGTTGTTGGTTATATCCGGCACTGCACCGATTGGGATATTGAACAGGGAGTACACACCAAAACCCATCATAATGGCTGTTAGTAAAAAGATGATGAGTTTATTCCGGATGCTAAAGGCTATGATTTTTTCCACGTGACTGAATTGTTGCGTGAAGGTAGGATTGCACCCCTTAAAGTGCCCTTAACGTTTTCTTAAGATTTGCTTAGGATACAAAATATGTTGAATTAGTGTTTTGTGGCATAGGTGTAACTCTTTCCTTTTGCCACTAAACACTAAGTGACTAAGTGAGTAAAGGTGAAGATTAACTATTCCGGAAAACGAAGGGTAAATGTTGAGCCTTTATTAAGCTCACTTTCAACCGTAAGTTTGATAGACAATTGGGCGCATGCCTTTTGTACAAGCGACAACCCAAGTCCAATACCCTTTATCGATTTATGATGAAGAGCGTCTGATCGGTAAAAGGGTTGAAAAATCCGCTCATGATCATTCCGATCAATACCTATACCCTGATCGCTTACGGAAATCTGTACCACCGGAGTAGTTGTTGCTCGAACAATAACTTCTTTACCTTGTGGTGAATACTTTACTGCATTGGAGATTAGGTTTTCTAAAATAACTTCCAGCAAATATGGATCAGACTGAACGGTTAAGTCGGGTGAGCATTCTGTTTTAATTGTCACACCCGCTGTGGACCAGGAAGGTTGATGGCGGTTGATTAAGTCTGCGATAAAGTCGTTAACATTAATCTCAACCGATTCGGGGGTTTTAGCGGGATGATCGAACCGGGCAAGCAACAGCAGTTGTTCTACAATAACATGCATCCGATCAATTTCACGAATGCTTACTTCAACTTTTTCTACATATTCCTCCGGTGTTCTTGGTTTTCTGATCAACACCTCCAGGGTTCCTCTTAAAACAGCCAGTGGTGTACGCAGTTCATGTGAGGCATCGGCTGTGAATTGTTTTTCCCGCTCCAGGGCTGATTCAATTCTGCCCAGCAACTGATTAATAGAATTGGTTAAATGAAACAATTCATCTTTCTGTGCCGGTAAGGAAATGCGTTCATTCAGGTTACTTTCGGTTATGCGATTGGTTGTTTCTAAAATAGTTTTAACGGGCACAATGCTTCGCCCGGCCAGCCAGCGTGTTGTACCAAACAGAACGAGCAACACCACAGGATACAAACCAAGAAGCAATCGTTGTAATGTACCAAGTAATTGTTCGGCACTTTCAGATGAGATAGCTGTAACAATATACCCTACTGTTTTACCCTGATCGGTAACGGGAATCTGGCGCTGGCGGATGCGTTTACCATTCAGAAGGTAATCCGAATCTACCGGCTTGTTAAAATCGGGTTGAACCGCAAGCGAGTTCTCTTTAAGGTTAGGCGACTTGTCGCGTACAACACCCTGCGCATCCACCAGTTGAATAAACACCGGGTTCACTTCCACTTCGCGGTGTTCACGCTCTTCCATTTCGGTTCGGTTGATAAAGCGTATTCTTCCGCTCTCAATCATAATCTCCTTTTGGTGCTTTATCGCTTCGTAGGATAAAATATTCTCCAGGTCGCCATAGACTAAATTTCTGATCACCATAAAAATGGTAATAAATACCAGGGCCACCAGCAACGCAGTGGCCGCCAGGTACGAAAATGCTATCCGGTTTTTGAACGAAACGGTCATGATTCCCGGGCGATATAGCCCACCCCACGAATGGTTTGAATGTATTCTTCGTCTTTTTGTATTTTCAATTTCTTGCGCAAGGCATTTATAAACACATCAATTACACCGCTGTCGCTGGTGGCATCCATTCCCCAAATACTATCCATTATTTTATTTCTCCGGCAAACTTTTCCTTTGTGCCGCATCAGGTATTCCAATAGCTGAAATTCCTTTTGGGTTAGTGATATTTCTTCTTCGTGTTTAAAAACCTGATGGGTTTCTGTATTCATTGAAAAAGGGCCAAGCCTAAACACACCATTATGCTCTGCTATGGGGCGTAGCTGAACTTTAATGCGCTCCAGCAATTCTTCGAAATGGAAAGGCTTTCGGATGTAATCATTCGCCCCGGCTTGTAAACCGAAAACAGCATCCTGCACCGTATCGCGTGCTGTGAGAAATATAATGGGTGTCTCTTTGTTTTCTTTGCGGTAAGCTTTACAAAGTTCAATGCCGGTGAGTTTTGGCAGCATCCAATCCACCAGCAATAAGTCGTATGTTTCTGTTATTGCCAGATGGAGGCCCGTTTGCCCATCAGGGGCTATGTCTACTTCATAGCCTTCTTCTTCCAACCCCTGTTTAAGGAAATTAGTGATGCCGGTTTCATCTTCAATTACGAGAATACGCATTTTACAAAACTAAGCATTACCGACTTAGAAAAAGCTTTACGATTGCTTAAGATTTGCTTAACGCTGGTTATAGAATTGAAATCAGGTACAAAACAGAAGATGCGATCGCTTAATCTGGCCGTAATAAGATTTGGTGTTTTGGTGTTTTGTGGCTAAGAATAGACATGCTTCCTGCCACTAAAGCACGAAATCACAAAAAATAATTATACCACATAACACGAGACCAAAGCCATTGATGTTCACCCAAAGGCTGCTCGACCAGTTTCAGGTTACTATATTTCGCTTCGTAAGCAAAATTCCGGAAACAACCAGCAACACACTCAAAGCACCAAATATGATGTGCAGATAGTTTACGGTTTGCAGCATGATCATCTGCACCACAATCCACCCGATTAAAATGAATCCCTGCAGAATGGTTAGTTTAATGTAATGCTTCGATTTAGCCACCACAAAAAAAGCAATCACCAGACTGAGCAATCCATTGGCAACAAATAAAACAATACCGGGAATCAGGTAATTTGAGAAGGGTGTATGTTCCAGCAAATTTAGTGGCATATCTAATCCTGAACCATCCGGTTTACTCATTAGCATATAGCCTCCAAAGCAGGCCGAAATACCGTTGAACAATAAAAGCAAAATAATCAATATGCGTGTAGTCTTTATCATACAACAAATGAGGCAGCAAATTTTGCTATAGCCGGGTAATTAATCGCTGACCTGGACTTCTTTTCGTTAGCCACCATGCGAATGATAAAACGTTCCATGAAATTCATTTTCTCAAAAAGAAATTCACCACCAAAAAGTCCTGCTGCTCGTGCATGGCTGCGTAACTCACCGGGAAAAGCATTTTCAAATTCCTGCATTCCCTGTTCTTTGTTCATATAACATATAAACAAGCCCAGCTTCTTGTTCAGTAGTTCCTGCTTATAATCCCTGCAAAACTGTTTAATACCGAGCTGTATTTGCCCGACATGAATTGATCCGCCAATGATTATTGTTCCGTACCGGGATAAATCCGGGATGGAGTCATGTTCCAGGTTTACAACATCAGTTACTGACTTTCCCATTAATTCCATTAGCTTTTCAACCACCTTTTCGGTAGTGCCATGATGGGTCATGTAAACAATCAGAATACGCATAGGCCTTACATCAGGCCATCAAGCTACCAGGCTGGTACTAGCTATTCTATGATAACCATCAAGTCAAAAACTGATTCCTGTCAGATCAGAAAATATTCATCAGGTGTACATCCGGTCTATTTCCTTCTGATAGTGCTCCATAAGCAAATGCCTAACAGGTTTTAGTGTCGTGGTAAGTTCACCGGCTTCAACACTCCAATCCTGGTGGCAGAGCACAAAATCCTTTACGCGTTCAACATTGGGAAGCTCTTCATTAAGCAAGTCAATCTCCTGCTTAAACTTTTCCCGGACTTTAATATTATAAACCATAAATTCAGGAGCGGTCCAATGAATGCCTTCCTGGATGCACCACATTTCCAACCATTCAAAGTTGGGAACAATCAATGCTGTTATGTACGGTCGTTGAAACCCGATGATCAGGCAACGTAGTATAAACGAAGATTGCATGAAATGATTTTGCAACGGCAGGGGGGCAATGTATTTGCCGGCCGAAGTCTTAAAAATATCTTTCTTTCGGTCGGTGATTTTAAGAAATCGTTCATATACTATTTTACCCACATCGCCTGTGCGAAACCAACCCTCCGGAGTAAATACTTCTGCATTCAATTCGGGCCGTTTATAATATCCCTTCATCACATTATTGCCCATCACTAAAACCTCTCCTTCTCCCTCCTCATTGGGATTGTCAATTTTTATTTCCACACCCGGTATAGCCATACCCACAGTACCGAACCGGTTTAGTCCGGGTTCAAAGCGGTTTACGGAAATAAAAGGCGCGGTTTCCGTCATGCCGTAACCTTCTGCCACAAAAATTCCTGCAGCTGAAAATAGCCTGCCGATTTCAGGTCGCAATGAAGCAGCACCCACCACCATGTACCGTATTTTTCCGCCCAGTTTTTTGCGCCATTGACTCAACACCAAAATGCGGGCAATGGCAAGCTTAATTAACAATACCGGTTTCAGTGTTCCTGGCCTGTATAGCTTGCCGGTTTCCATAGCCCAGCGAATTACTCTTCGCTTAAACCAATTGCGCTGCAGCGTTTGCTCCAGCATGAAATCGTACATCTTTTCAAGCACGCGCGGCACACTGGTACAAAAGTGCGGGCGAACGGTTTTGAAATCATGCGTAAACGTATCCTTATGCTGATTGAAATAAACAGAAACACCAAAGGCCAGGTAAGCGTAACAAGCCACGCGTTCAAAAATATGGCTGAACGGAAGGAAGCTCAATACCCGATGCTTCGGTTCAAGCGGTAACAAGGTTAAAATAGACTTGATACTACTTACCACATTACGATGCGTAAGCATAACACCCTTCGGAATACCGGAACTTCCGGAGGTATACATGATCGTAAAAACATCATGCTCAGTAATTGATGCCCGGATGGCACTCAATTGCTCCACTGCCTGTGTTGAAGGTTTAGCCGTTGCCATGGGTTTAAAAAATCCCTTTTCTCCGGATTCAAGGTGAAAAAGATCAAGGGACTTAGCCAGACCTTTTATTACCAATTGAAATTTATAGAACAACCCCGTATCAGCAGCAATGCATAGTCGTGCTTCTGTTTCAGAAAAAATAACTTCGATGTCCTTCGCGTTTGCTGTAGGATGAACCGGCACCACTACCAATCCTGCCTGCTGACAGGCCAGGTCAAGAATAACCCAATCGGCACTACCCGTTACCGGGACAAAAATGATTTTCTCCCCCGATCGGTAACCTTGTTCGATGAACCAACACGCAAGGGCTTCAGCTTTCTTTTGAACCTCATGGATGGAATAGCCATGCCACGTTGCATCGGTATAATAATTCAACGCATTCGCATTCGGATATTTTTGTTGTTGATACGTTACAATATCGAATACCCGCTGAAAATTACTGGATGCTCTTTTGGTAATAGTAGTCATGCGCCATTAACGGGTTACCGGTTTTACATACAGGATGTGGTATAGCGTATCAAAAAATTCTGGGTACTCCGGTAAATTATTATGGCGCGCGCCTTGAATGCTGTGTAAGGTAATCTTATCCGGGTATAGGTTTTTTAATTTTACACTCTGCGCATAGGATATAAGCCTGTCGTATGTGCCGTGGATAATGTGTACCGGGCAGTTAACCGTTTTGAGGTATTGGTCGGTACGGATATCGTATTTCAGCAGCCATCGTAACGGAATGAAAAACAAGTACCGGTTTACATTATAGAAAAAACTAAAATATGGGGAATCCAGAATGAGCAAGGCAGGTTTATTCCAGGAGGCAATGCGGGCGGCAATACCACTGCCCCAGGAGCGGCCATACAATACAATTTTATTTTCAGGATACGATTCACTTAGCCATTTATACATAAACTGAGCATCATTAAATACGCGTGTCTGACTTCGTTTACCCCGGCTTTTGCCAAACCCCCGGTAATCCATCATAAAAAAGTCATATCCGTTGCTTAAAAAATCCTTGGCAAATTTTCCCCAGCCTTTAAGACTTTTTGAGTTTCCCTTTAAGTAGTAAACCACACCCCTGGAATTGGGCACCTTAAAATAGATTGCATTGATTCGTCCGCCATCCTCCATATCAAAATCCAGTTCTTCAAACGGAAAGGGATACTTATACTGAAATGCCGTGGAGAGAATTTCGGGACGAAAAAATCCGTAATGCTGAAAAAAGTAAAAGGAAATACAAATACCGGAATAAAGGAGGAGCAGAATTAAAAAGGCAGTGACCATGATTGGTCTAATTTAGCCAATTATTGAAGAACCCTGGCAATTGCCCGATGATACTCCGCGAACTCATTCAGGTTTTTGTGTCCTCCCCCATTTATGATTATGAACTCATCGCCTGTTTTCAGATAGTCTTTGAGTCTTATAGCCGACTCAAGCGGTACAATCCAATCGTCTGTACCATGTATAACCAGTACGCTACACTTCACGTGATGCAAGTGATCCTTATTCGATAAAGTGAGTCTTTTGGCAAGAAAACGGGTAACGGGTTTAAAGGCCGGGTGAGCCACCGTGTTAATCTCATCAAACGGGGTTTCCAGAATCAGGTAATCAGCTTCATTTGTTGTGGCCAGTTTTGATGCCACTGCTGCACCCAATGAGCGACCGTAAAGAATCAACCGGTTATATTGAAAATTCTGTCGACTCCAATCAAACACGACTTGTGCATCCTGGTATAAGTTTGCCTCCGATGGTTCCCCTTCGCTTTTGCCATAGCCCCGGTAATCCACCATCAGCACATCGTATCCAACCTGGGTGAGGTCTGCCGCATAGTTGCCCCACCGCTGCAGGTTATCGGCATTGCCATGAAAATACAGGATGAGGCCCTTAACCGGTTGCTGTGTTTTAAACAACAGTGCGTTGAGAACGATGCCCTCTTGTACCGGAATAAAATATTCTTCAAATGATTCTGCAAATTGAAAATTGTAATCCGGAGGTAATTTATCAGCTTGAAAAACAAAACGTTCCTGGAAAAAATAGAAACCAAAAGCTGTAAGCAGATACACCAACGCGAACAGCAGGGCAATTTTGAGAATGGAGAGAAGTTTTTTCACAATACGATTTGCGTGTTATGCATTTGGTTGAATCAAATCCCACAGGTTGCCATACAAGTCGGCAAAAACAGCAACTGTTCCGTAGCTTTCAACCACAGGACCGCGAACAATGGTGATATTATGTTTCTTCAGGTTTTCAAAATCGCGATCAAAATCATCGGTCTGTAGAAATAAAAATACACGGCCACCGGTTTGGTTACCGATACGGCTTCGCTGCTCGTCATTGGCAGCTTTTGCCAGCAACAGGCTGCAACCATCCGAACCGGGTGGCACTACGCGCACCCAACGCTTGGTTTCCGTAAGTACGGTATCCTCCTCCAACCGAAAGTTCAGTTTGCGGGTATAAAATTCAATAGCCTTGTCGTAATCATCTACCACCAGTGCAATGTGGGCCAGGGTTTGTTTCATGGTTCCAAATATATTTTAAAACACGCAACGGGGAAGAACAAATTTCCGTCATTCCCGTTCCTGTGGTTTGAATCTCTCTGCAAAAAAGCTTTCATTCGTATTTCGTATGAGGTTATTCACATTATTGCCATTGGTTTTACTGGTCTTACCGGATTCCCCCGGACCCATTCACGAGTTTCCTGTTCCGCCCCTAACGCATAAAACACTTTTCTACATCCACCGGAGTGTAAACAGCAATACGGTACTGTATGAGGTAAACCTGCTGAATAACACCACTATAGATCCTAAAAATCCCGTTACGGTTTACTGGATTCGTTATGCTGAAAAAGGACAAAAGCGTGATCTTAACATGCTGGAGCGCAACTTTGCATACGGAATTAAGTGTATTCCCTTACAAAATGGAAAATATACACTCCAGTTTGTTGCGTCAAAAGCTCGCCAAGCCGAAATTCTGTTAGATCGAAACGGGCAGGCAACCGCCATTATGGATATTAATGGCAAACCCTCCCGGCTAAAGAAAATTTTCGTTCATGTTGCCGAAGACGGTTGGTGGCCCAAAGTTGACTATGTGGAATTTTTCGGTGAAGATGTAAGCACCAAAGAAGTGACCTACGAAAAGATGAAAGTTTAAGCGTGGCGCTCAGGCGTTTGCCGCCAACTTCATTTTTGATCCTTCGGGCAATTCGTCAATACCTACTTTATCAATAACGAGGTAGTTCTTTTTGGAAAGTGACTGCCGCGTTATTAACTCAGCCAAAAAGCCGGTAACAAAAAGCTGCACACCAATAACCAGCGCTACCAAGGCCAGAAAGAAAATAGGTTGCTGGGTAACATCACGCTTCAGCGGGATTTGTGAAAAATAAACGGAGTCGATTTTATCCCATAAAATCTTTGCAGTAAAAAGAAAACCTGCCAGGAACGAAAGCGTACCCAGCGTACCAAAGAAATGCATGGGGCGCATGGCAAACCGCCCTACAAATGTTATCGTTAATAAATCAAGAAACCCGCGAACGAAACGCTCGAAGCCAAACTTGGAGTAACCGTACTTGCGTTCGCGGTGCTCAACAGCTTTTTCGGTAATTTTTGTAAACCCTGCCCACTTGGCAATTAACGGTATGTAGCGGTGCATTTCGCCATACACGGAAATATTCTTCACCACAATTTTGTCGTACGCCTTTAGGCCGCAGTTGAAATCGTGAATCTTAATACCGGATATTTTTCGGGTTACGTAATTAAAAAATTTGGAAGGAACCGTTTTTGTAAACGGATCATTGCGTTTTTTCTTCCAGCCCGATACCAGGTGATAACCCTGCTGTTTGATCATAGCATAAAGTTCCGGTATCTCATCCGGACTATCCTGCAAGTCGGCATCCATCGTAATTACCACCTCACCTTTTGCCGCCCGAAAAGCGGTTTGCAAGGCGGCAGACTTACCATAATTACGATTGAATTTTACGCCTTTGAAATTGTGATCGGCTGCGCTGATTGACTGGATTTTCAACCACGATTTATCTGTACTGCCGTCATCAACAAACAGCACTTCATAAGAATAGCCGTGCGCTTTCATCACACGGCTAATCCAATCGCTTAATTCCTGAAGTGATTCTTCTTCGTTGAAAACGGGAATAATTACAGATAGATCAGGGTTATTCATTTAAATCATTTCCGGCTGGTTTTTACGCACAAAAATAGCCATTATCAAGGCACCAATGGCATATAGAATAACAGCAACACCAAGTCCTTTTGGCATAGCCGACAAGGAGAATTGCTTAGCCATTTCTTCTGGGTCAAACTGTTCTTTCATTTGCTCAATCGTTTCGTCAGGAGCGCCAAACTTTTGTGCCCAGTACAAAGAGGTATTCATTTGAGATTCCGCCATTACTTCAGGGTAACCAGGGTCAACCAGTATAAATATAATTGAGAAAATCATTCCCAAAATTCCGTTAGCAAAAAGGAGTACAAATACATACTTAAATGCTTCTCCAAAACCCAAATACCCTCCTATCTCATTTCTCCACTGAATACCGGAATAGATTGCATAGCCAAAATTTAGAATCAGTATGAAGAATACATATGAAAATCCTGTGAGTTTACTTGGCAAAAATGCATAAAGAATAAGCATTACCAGGATATGAATTGCTCCAAGAATCAATCCTTTCTTAGCCGCATCCATAATCCATGTTGTTTTACTTGTTGTTGAATTTTCCATAATTATTCGGGTTTTGGTTCTTTTCTTAAGACAACGGACAATAGTATACTTATAAACAACCCGATTCCAAAGCTCTGAACTAAGTATGAGGACGCGAGTTGCGCCATATTAGTAGATGGAAGCGCCTCTAAATTACGCTCAATCACATCTTTTCCGATGCGCGCAACCTCTTCTTCAGGAAAACCCCTTATATACTCCGTCATCAGCTTAATATATTCAGGTACAAAATCGGGCTCAAATACACCAAAAATTCGATACAAAACCGAACCCAATACTCCGGCTGTAGCCACCATTACAAAACTACCCAGCATGCCTTGAAAAAAATGCAGCGCACCTGCGTTATGAAAATCACGGTATTCCTTTAAGGTGAAGAAAATAAAAACACCATAAAGAAAAACACGAAAATCAAGAAAGGGTGAAATCATTACCGGGTGCCTGCCCAGGTAATACATCATAACATTTAAGCCAATGGAGAGCACGGCTGCAATGGCACCATAGCGAACACCAATGGTCAATAACGGTGAAGGTTTCTTCATAATGAATTATCCAGCACGTGTTTGGTGTTGTTGAAAACGGCTACTACTTTCCCCGTAAGGGTTTGGCCCAGCCAGGGCGAATTTTTTGCTTTGCTCAAATTTGATTTCTCATCATACACCCAGGTACGGGTTGGGTCAAGCAACGTGAGGTTGGCTTTTGCTTCCAGATCAATCACCGGTAATTCAAGGTCAAGAATTTTCCGTGGCGCCAGCGTTACCTTTTCAAGTAGCGTAGGCCAGTCAACATGCTTGGAGAGTGATGTTAAATTCGCGGCAAACGTCTGCAGGTTAATGATGCCCGGATCGGCATGATCAAACTCCAGGTTTTTGCTTTCTTCATCGTGTGGCACATGGCCGGAGCAGATCACATCAATGGTACCATCATTCAATCCCTTAATCAACGCATCGTTGTCGCGCTTCTCCCGCAAGGGTGGATTTACTTTATAATTGGTATCAAAACCGGCCAGCATACTATCATCCAGTAAGGGTTGATACGCTGCGATGTCGCACGTAACGGGCAATTTCTTTTTCGCACTGCGGATCAGGTTTATCGATCGGGCTGATGACAGTCGGGCCATGTGCAATCTTCCTTCAGCATAGTGCAGCAAATCCAGGTTGCGATGAACCGCTACTTCCTCAGCAATGCGGGGCATTCCTTTCAATCCCAACAGCGTACTCTGAATACCCTCGTGCATTTGCCCGAACATATTCAGCCAGATATCTTCCGGATGATCGATGAGGACACCTTTAAACTTTTGCAGATATTGAAGCGACTTTAGAAAAATATCAGTATGCCAGATGGTTTTAAGGCCATCGGTAAAGGCAACGGCACCGGCCTCGTGCAGGTCGATCATTTCCGTTAATTCTTCGCCTTTATTGTCGCGGGTAACCGAAGCCAGTGCATGGATTTGCACCAACCGGCTATCGTTATTTTTGGTCAGGTATTTTACATCATTTTTGGTTTGTATGCAGGGCGATGTATTGGGCAGCACCGCAATTTCGGTGAAACCTCCTGCCGCAGCCGCTTTGGAAACCGACTCCAGATCTTCCTTGTGCTCCAGGCCGGGGTCACCCACGAATGTTCCCAGGTCGAACCAACCGGGTGAAAGCAACATGCCTTCAGCTTTGATTACCTTATCCGCCTGGTAGTTTTTATCACCGATTTCAACTATGCGGCCGTTGTTAAGGAGTACATTTTTAACTTTTTTATGAAAGGGGGAGTTTGGATCGAGGATTTTAGCGCCCTGAATGAGTATTTTCATAAATTATTGATCCAACAAAGAAACAATTTTATTACGAACCTCCGAAAGTTTTCTCGGCTTAACTGATCCAGCTCTATATCGAATTATCGATTTACTTGCTGTGAAAATTCGGTTTGGTCGGATATTACTCTGCTGTTTAAGGCCTCCGAAGTCAAAATCACTATCTAAAAGTGAAATTGAAAACTCGTCCTTTGTCAGCTGACTTGTAACCTGACAAAGGATAATATCTTCACCTGGTAGATTTACTATAACCAATGCTGGCCTTCTTTTCGATGAGGATAAATCTGAAAACGGAAACGGAACTACTACAATATCGCCCTTTACAAATTTTTCCATGCCTGCTCTTCTTCAGTCGAATTCCAATCTTTTAAAGCATCCTCGCTTGCAACGTGGGTCATCACACTATCCTCCTGCTGATACTTCCGGTACTTTAAGTATAGGATAAAATCATACAGCTCCTGCAAGAATTTATCAGGCACTTTATTGATCTCATCCTTTACTTCATCGCGTGTTATCATTCAGACATCATTTTAGAAAACGAATCAGTAGAATCTCAACCAACAGGAAGAATAGCGCCAAAACCAAGGCATACTTCCATAATGGTTTCCCCAAATATCTTGCTTTTATTTCGTTACTGAAAGTCTCGGCCGAAGTGGCTTCAAAAAGCGCGATATTATCCGAGCCTCCCAGTTGCTCTCTTACTTCTTCCCCTTTCCATTGCCTCAGTAATGATTCACTATTATTCAGATTGAATGCGAAGAGCCCCACTGTGTCGCGCCCCACAGCAGCGTGATAAAATCCTGCCTGCATGGAGAATCGCGGTAGCTCCAGCATCACCCGATCGGTTAGCTTTCGCAGAAACGGAATAATCTCCTGCTGACCCACCAACCGGACCTGCTGTTCACCTGATAAACTGTCTACCCGCAACGTTACCAGGGTTTCATTCAAACTGTAATAGGGTTTCCAGTCTGCTCGTTTAGCGGATGTGGCTATTCGATACATTACCGGAAGAAACAAAAAGTTATTACTCAGGTCAGAAAATTCTGGTTGTAACGGAGAGGCCAATAAAAATATTTTCCCACCCTGGTTAAACTGCGAAAGGAAAGGTTTTTCGTTTTTAAACTTCAGCACAGCCAATCGATCATTACCCCAGTCTATTACCCGCCTTGCTTTTGGTAATACCAACCGGTTAGAGCGTTCCTCAAAAACATTTTCAAAAAACGGATTAGTGAAATCCGGATTTTCAAGTTCAGCGGGTTGGGGCTCGTTAACAGACTTCAATGACGGAATGGACAATAGGTTTTTGTAGGAAGCTACATCGGGGCTTGCGGAGGGTATAACCAACAATGCACCACCACCCGCTACGTAGTTGCGAAGTGAAGCCACCAACGCTGCATCGACAATATCGAGGCTGTTTAATACGATAAGATCTGTTTCCAGCAGGGTTGAGTAGTTTACATTTTTTGAATCAAACGAGCGAAACGTAAAGACTTCAGCATTTCCATATACCTTTTCAATAGGTGATTTCCCGCTGCTGCTCTTGATTTCAACTACTTTAACTTTTTCAGAAAAATTAAACGCCAGGTAAAATTCATTATCGAAACTAACCGGGTAATCGTTAAAACTTATAACCGCTTTGCTGTTACCCCGATTGGAAGAAACAATATCGAATGAAGTTGATGCACTACCTTGCGCAGCAATACTTACCGAACTGGTTCCGGTTTGAATGCCGTTTACTGTAAGTTTCACCAAAAGCTGGTCGATGGCTTTTGTCCCATCGTTTCGAAGTTTAACCGTCAGGGTGTTTTTTTCGCCTCCAACTACAAATGGATTTTCGAGGTAGGCTGTATCAACAAAGATATTCGCCAGTGGTTCAAAGGTTAACGGGATGAGGTGTAACCGTTGGGCACTATCGAGCATAGAAGCGGAAAGTGCACCCATAGTAGATTGCTGAAAATCCGATATCCAAAAAATTTCATCTTGTGTGCGGGGGCGGTTGGTGTTATCCATGCGGTTCTTTACTTCTTTAAAGGTTCTGGTTACTGGCGACAAGCGAATCTGCGCAAGCAAATCAACCACCTCAGCTTTCGTTTTATACGTGTTCGAGAACGGAGCAAAATCATTGGTAAGTAATTGAAACCGGGTTTCCTGAGGGAAAATATCAACGATCTGGTTGGCCATGGCAATGCCATCATCCAATGCCCGCGTTTTTTCGCCTACCGGAACCGACATGCTTAATGAATTATCCAGGTATATAATAATGTTTTGCCTTGCACCAACCTGCTCGGTAGCCGGTAAAAAGGGTTGGGCAAAAGCCAAAATCAGCAACAGCAGGAATAATAAACGTGAGGCCAGGATCAAATAGTGTTTCAGTTTGCGCTTGGCGGATGTAGCCTCCTGCACCTGGCGTAAAAAACGTGTACTGGAAAAATAAATTTTTTGGGTCTTCCTGAAATTAAAAAGATGGATGATAACCGGAACAGAAAGGGCGGTTAATGCCCACAGAAAAGCAGGATAGACAAAACTCATTGCTGCAAATTACGATTTACGATGAAGTAACACGAAATATAACACAACGACAGTATTAAAATTTGACATACGGAACGGTGACTTAATGAATGGCTCATGCTTCTATGGTAAATAAAATACTATGAGCCATCAATACACCCATAGACGGCCCGAATTCCAAACGGGTTCCATAGCCGACATTGCCTTTTTGATGCTGACTTTTTTCCTGATCACCACCCAGATTGCCAACGAAAAAGGGCTGGCTCTTGTTTTACCACAACCCAATAATGTTCCGGTAGCACCGGTACACAAACGAAACTTGTTCACCGTACAGGTCAACAGTGCTGATCTGTTTATGGTAGATGGAGAAGTGAGAACTGAATTGGATGGGCTGCGCGAAGAGATTAAAATTTTTGTGTTGAATAACGGGCGAGATGTAACCCGTTCTGATAATCCTGAAAAAGCGGTGGTGTCACTGAAGGCAGACCGGGGCGCTACCCATCGCGCTTATATTTATGCGCTGGATGAAATTCAGGCTGCGTATTATGAACTTTATGCCGAACAGGCTGGAATTTCAGTCGAGGCATTCCGAAAACTTGACCTGAGCCGTCAAGCCGACCGGGTGTTATATGAAAAAGGAAGAAAGGGAATACCAATGAATATTTCGATTGCTGAGTTGTAGAACTTAGCCAAACTTGTTTTGCAGCAATTATTATTGGCTAACGCCTTACACATTTATCATTTTAGTGATTTTGTGTCGTGGTGGCAAAGAAATATAGATCTCTTCTAAGCCACAAAAGCACCAAAACACTAAATACTCACTAACAAAAAAGCCCGGCCCATTTCGGAGCCAGGCTTTTCCATAACTAAACTAAACCCAACCCATTACTGTTGCTTACTGCCCAGCATCAGCATCTCATTCACATTAATCTCGGTGATGAAGCGCTTCTCACCCTTATCGGTTTCGTAATCACGATGCACCAGTCTGCCCTCAATACACACCTCTTGTCCTTTTTTCAGGTACTTTTCGGCAATGCCAGCCAGGCTACCCCAAATCACTATGTTGTGCCATTGGGTATCTTCTACTTTCTCGCCTTTCGCATTCTTGTACGAATCGGTAGTAGCGATGGAGAAGGTAGCCTTCTTTTTTTCACCAAACTCTTTCACTTCCGGGTCTTTGCCTAAACGACCGATCAACTGCACGCTGTTTCTCAAACTTTTCATAACTGTATAATTTATTGGTTTAACATACACCTTCACGTCACGCTTCAACAGGCTCAGCGCAACCGCCAACCGGTTATTGCCGATTGACGATGCAAAGGTGTGGGGAGAAAAAAACCGGACTCGTATGATAATCGCTTACTTTCGGTTATATTCGTTTGTAAACGTTTATAAACGGATTAAGAAAACGGAAAAACACTCAAATCATGGCTAAAACAGAGGAAAAAGTTTGTCTGGAATGTGGTGAAAAAATAAAGGGCCGGGCGGATAAAAAATTCTGTTCCGACCAATGCCGCATCAGTTACAATAACAAACTAAACAGCGATGAGACCAATTATGTGCGCAACGTGAATAACATTTTACGCAAAAACAGACGCATCTTAATGGCGCTTAACCCTACCGGCAAAACACGGATAAGCCGTGAAAAACTTAATGAAAAAGGATTTGATTTTGGTTACTTTACCAGCCAGTATAAAACCAAGGAAGGTGCCGTTTATTACTATTGCTACGAACAAGGCTATCTTGAAATGGATAAGAATTACTTCCTGCTGGTGGTAAAGAAAGAAATGTAAACTTTAACGCTGATCTGATGAACCAACCCCTTATTACCAACGATGCCGTAGTACTGGGCATGCTCATGGTCATCCTGGCCTTTGTTTTCAAAACGGCCAGCAGCGAGCAGCCTTTCTGGAAAAAGTTTTACACCTATGTACCCTCCCTCCTGCTCTGTTACTTCATTCCATCTATATTAAATTCTACCGGAATTATTTCCGGTGAACAATCAGGGTTATACAAAATTGCCTCGCGCTATTTACTACCAACAAGCTTGATCTTGTTAACGCTCAGCATTGACCTCAAAGCAATCATGCGCTTAGGACCAAAAGCGGTGATCATGTTTTTGGCTGGAACGCTGGGGGTTATCATTGGCGGGCCGCTTGCTATTATTATCGTTTCGTTTTTTGCTCCTGATTTAGTTGGTGGTGAAGGACCTGATGCTGTATGGCGTGGCATGACAACCATTGCCGGCAGTTGGATCGGTGGTGGTGCTAACCAGGCGGCCATGCTGGAGGTGTTTGGTGCAAGCGCAGCCTTGTTCTCCATCATGGCCACGGTTGATGTTATTGTCGGTAATGTCTGGACGGCAGCCCTGCTCTATGGTTCAGGGCGGGCGGATAAAATTGATAAATTATTCAAAGCAGACTCATCGGCTATTGAAGATGTGAAAAAACGAATCGAAAGTTTTCAACTGAGTGTGATGAAGATGCCGAAGCTGGCGGATACGATGTTGATTTTTGGGATTGGGTTCGGCTTGACAGGTCTCTCGCATTACTTATCCGATTTCATTGTCCCCTTTATAAAAAGTCTGCCAGCTGAGTGGGAGCTTGATCGCTTCAGTCTCGATTCAGCATTTTTTTGGATTGTGGTGCTGGCCACCACCTTTGGGTTAATTCTGTCCTTCACAAAAGCCCGCAACCTGGAGGGTGTAGGTGCTTCCCGCCTGGGAAGTGCATTGCTTTATGTATTGGTGGCCACTATCGGCATGCAAATGGATTTAAAATCCATCTATTACAACATTGAACTTTTTATGGTTGGTGGCATATGGATTTTAATACATGTAAGTATCCTCCTGCTTACTGCTAAATTGATAAAGGCTCCTTTCTTTTTTACAGCGGTTGGTAGTATGGCCAACATTGGTGGAGCAGCTTCTGCTCCTATTGTGGCCTCAGCCTTTCATCCATCGCTTGCACCGGTTGGTGTATTACTCGCTGTGTTGGGTTATGCTTTGGGTACGTACGGTGCGTGGTTGTGCGGAATACTCATGCAAGGTGTTGCACCCTGAAAATAAAAAAGGCACCAAACGGTGCCCTTTCTCTACACTATAAATCAACCCAAATTAAATCTATACTTCTACTGCTTCAAGTTTTTCTATTGTCATACCTACAATGTTACCCATAATGTAAGCAAACGTTTCTTCATCAGTAGTCCAGTTTCTGAAATCACCGGTATGTTCATGACAAACAACACCCACCATTTTACCATTAGCCCAAATGGGTACATCCAACATGGCGTTGATGCCTAATGGTCGCAGATAAACTTCTGAAAATTCACTTGTAGCAGGGTCGGTATGTGCGTTTACCGCTGCGATGGTACGCTGCGATTCAACGGCTTTGAAGTAGGCTGGGAAATCAGATGCTTTTAACACAACACCTGCGCTGTGCTCACGCTTGGTACGTATGTACAAATCAACACATTCGATAGCTGATTGGTCATCGTTATACAACCAAATGCTGGCGCGCTCCACATCAATAGCTTCCACCAACGATTCGGTAATACGTTTGGCAGTGGCCTGAAGGCTGTCGCCATAAACCGAACGCTGTGCCGTAAGGTCAGCAAAAACCGACATCTGCTTGCGTAATTTTTCTGTGCTGTTTGATCCGGAATCTTTTACCGTAGTGCTGTTTGTTTTAACGGAGGTGCCCTTTCCGAACTCACGCTGAACAGCCTGGAAATGATTTTCAAGCAATTTAATTTTGTCATCTGTGTCAGCCATAGCTTTCGCTTCGGTGGATGTCATCCGCGACAGAATGGATAACCGTGTGCGGGCTTGTACACCGCCAATTTCACCGGCTTTCAAAAAGAATTCATAGAGTTTTTGTGCCATATCAGGTTTTTTTGTTGATTGATGCACAAATGTATTGGCATTGAAACAGGCAGTACGGTTGGTTTGGTCCCCAGCCTTATGCATGTAAGATTCATATTTAGTTTGATTGATATTCGATATTTTAACCATCCAATTACTTACCTAACCCTGCCTACTCCGTGAAAACGATCAACATAATATCGAGTCCGCGAAATATTTCCACCGCGCTGATGTATTCATTTGCCCATCGTACTGACACTGAAGTTGTGGATGAGCCCTTTTATGCTGTTTATTTTATCAAAACGGGCATCGTCCACCCGGGGCGGGAAGAAGTGCTAGCCCATCAATCGCATAAAGAAGAAGATGTTTTACAGGATTTATTCAGCCCGCATAATAAACCTGTCTTTTTCATAAAAAACATGGCGCATCACCTGGAGGTGCTAAATCACTTTCCGTTTGAACGCTGTGAGAATATCATTCTCATCCGAAATCCAAAGCAAATTATAGCCAGCTACGCTCAGGTTATTACCATGCCGGTAATGCGCGACATTGGTATTGAATACCAGTATAACCTTTTTGATCAGCTGAGCGCTTCCGGCCAAGAACCCCTGGTATTGGATTCGGGACTTTTGCTTGAAAATCCGGAAGCGGTTTTGACCAGGCTTTGCGACAAACTAAAAATACCGTTTGAAAAATCGATGCTCAACTGGCCAGCAGGGCCTAAGCCATATGATGGTGTATGGGCACCCTATTGGTATGCGAACGTGCATAAATCAACCGGATTTGAAAAACAACAAACCAGTGAGCGACCGCTGCCGGATCATTTGATAACTTTATATAACGAAGCAAAAAAGTATTACGAAAAATTACTACCTTTTGCGCTAAGACCCTGATTTACGTTATTTCTGTCTTTCTCCCCCAAAGACAATACCGTTAAATCTCCTTATCAATTTTCGTATTTATTTTTTAAGGCGAATGCTTCAACAGTACAATCCTAAAAATGCCTACATAAAAATTCATGTAGGCGGCAAACTGCTACCGCGCGAAGAAGCCAAAGTTTCAGTATTTGATAGCTCCGTTCAGGGTGGTGATGCCGTATGGGAAGGGTTGCGTGTATACAAAGGCGGCATTTTTTGCCTGGATAAGCACCTCGACCGATTGGAAGCTTCAGCCCATACGCTTGCGTTTGCCAATGTTCCTTCGCGCAGCGAAATAAAACAAGCAATTTTTGAAACACTGCAAGCCAATGGTATGCGCGATGAAACCCACATCCGGTTAACGCTTACCCGTGGAGAAAAGGTAACATCTGGTATGGATCCGCGACTGAACACCAAAGGATGCTGCCTGATTGTATTGGCCGAATGGAAACCCTTAGTCTATAATAACGACCAAGGCATTCGGGTTATCACCTCTTCACAGCGAAGAAATAACCCGCAATTTCTTGACTCAAAAATTCATCATAACAACTTATTGAATAACATACTTGCCAAAATACAGGCCAACGTTGCCGGTGTTGATGCCGCCATCATGCTGGACAGTAACGGTTTTGTTGCCGAACTGAACGATACCAATCTATTCATGGTAAAAGATGGGGAGGTGTCTACTCCCTTTGCCGATGCTTGCCTGCACGGAATCACCCGTGGACTAGTTATAGACTTGTGTCGGGAATCTGGCATTCCGGTAGCGGAACGAAACCTTTCCCTCACCGAGTTTTACACAGCCGATGAAGTTTTTGCAACCGGCACCATGGGTGAACTTACACCCGTACACGAAATCGATGGACGAAAAATAATTAACCGAGCAGGAAAAAAAATACTGCAATCGCTACAGCAGGGCTTTCAAACACTAATTCCAAAATATTCTGAAAAACTACCCTTTTGATTATGAGTACAGGACGAAAAATTGAAAAACTGAAATTCCATTCCTCCGAAAAATGGGAAACCCTTCGTGGCTTTAAAGGCAGTGATGGGCAACGGTATGCCATCTCCAACTTTGGCCGCGTTATATCCTTTTGGGGTACGCATGATACCGGCTACTTCCTGAAATACAGCTACATCAAAAATTACCCGGGCATCCAACTGCGTAAAGATGGCGCCAGTAAAGGCTTTCTCGTACACCGGTTAGTAGCCCAGCATTTTTGTGAAAAGCCCACCGCTGCACACCGCTTTGTCATTCATCATGATCATAAAAAAGAAAACAACTATTACCGGAATTTAAAGTGGGTAACTAAAAATGAAATGCATGCCCACATGGTAAAAGACCCCAACTATATCAAATCAAAAGCTGAGTTTAGCGGCCGCGGGCAGAAGTTAACTACAGATCGGGTTAAACTGATCAAACGTAAATTAGCGGAGGGCAAAACCCGTATGAAGATTATCGCTAAACAATTCGGTATTTCAGAAATGCAGCTCTACCGGATTAAGTCGGGCATCAACTGGGGACATGTGAAAATTTAATTTCGAGATTAACTATACGAATTTCATAATCTAAAAAGCGTTGACATGAAAAGAATCCTTACGCCCATTTTTTCATTTATCCTCGTGGTTGTACAGGCACAGGTTTTACTACCGGCTAAACCTGAAAATGCAGGGCTTTCACCAGAACGCCTGAAGCGGATCGATCAAATGGTGAACGAATTGGTAGAGTCAAAGGCAATACCCGGGGCGGTGGTTTTAATCGCCCGAAATGGAAAAATTGTTTATCACCAGGCCTATGGCTACAGTGACGTTGATTCCAAAAAAACGATGCAGAAAGACAATATCTTCCGCATCGCATCTCAAAGTAAGGCCATTGCCAGCTTAGCGGCTATGATTTTATGGGAAGAAGGAAAATTTCAACTGGATGATCCTGTTTCGCGCTATATCCCGGAATTCAAAAACCCTACAGTACTAAAATCCTTTAATGCTGCCGACAGCAGCTACACAACTGAACCCGCTGGCAGGGAAATAACCATCCGGCACCTGCTCACCCACACCTCGGGCATTGATTACGCTGCCATTGGCAGTAATGAGTTCAAAGCTATTTATGCAAAAGCCGGTGTGCCCAGCGGCATTGGTAATGATGGTGATGTGATTGGTGATAAGATTAAGATACTGGCGAAGTTACCTCTAAAACATAAACCGGGTGAACGGTGGACCTATGGCTTAAACATTGATGTGATCGGTTATTTGGTAGAACTGTGGTCAGGTATGCCGTTCGATCAGTTTTTGAAGAAGCGGGTGTTCGATCCGTTAGGCATGAAAGATACCTGGTTCTATTTACCAAAGGATAAGCACGATCGGCTTGTTACCCTGTATTCTGATCAGGGCGGTAAACTTGCGCGCCAGGTGGCCCCTGTTTATGACAATGTGAACCCTGACTATCCGAAAACCAACGGCAAATATTTTTCAGGTGGAGCCGGATTATCCTCAACGGTTGAGGACTATGCCAAATTTCTTCACTTGTTTCTCAATAAAGGGCAGTACAATGGTGTACGCATCCTCAGTCGGAAAACCGTTGAACTCATACTCACCAATCAACTGCACGTGCCCGATGCAAATCCATTTGGGTTGGCTTTTGGATTAGAAACGGATAGCAACGACTACCAGTCAATTGTGTCCATAGGTTCATTCAGTTGGGGCGGGGCATTCAATACTCACTACTGGGCCGATCCGAAAGAACAACTCATTGGTATAATCTATACCAACATGTATAACTCCTCCCAGTGGAGTCTTGGAAGCAAATTTAAAGTGCTCGTCTATCAAGCAATAAACGATTGATGATGTACTTTTGTGTCTGCACTATTACCAATGGCTGTATCAACAGTAACTCCGAAAGAAAATAAACTCTACACTGCAGCACTGCTCTTAGCGGTATTTACCATTCTCTATAATCTTGTTGAGGGAATTATTGCTACCTGGTTTGGCTATGAAGATGAAACGCTCACGTTATTTGGTTTTGGCGTGGATAGTTTCATCGAATTAATTTCTGGTGTGGGGATTATGCATATGATTCTTCGCATTCGTTATAATCCAACCGCAAGCCGCGATGGATTTGAACGCACCGCCCTACGGATTACCGGTACTGCCTTTTATCTGCTGGTTGCCGGCTTAATCATTGGGGCTGGCATGGTTATCTACACAGGACAAAAACCAGAAACAACGTTGTGGGGCGTAATCATTTCAAGCATTAGCATTTTAGTAATGCTTGCGCTTATCTACGGTAAACGCAAGGTTGGGAATGCCTTGAAAAGCGATGCCATACTGGCCGATGCCAACTGCACATTGGTGTGCGTATACATGTCCATTATTCTGTTGGTCTCAAGCGGGCTGTACGAACTTACACACCTGCCCTACATTGATGCGGCCGGCACACTTGGCCTGGCGTGGTTCTCGTACAAAGAGGGAAAGGAATGTTTTGAAAAGGCCAGTAGCGATAAGTACTGCGCCTGTGATCATGACTAGTGTTTCCAGCGGAGCTTCAGTACCAGCAGGAAAGACGCCAGTACCAACGTTACCATGTTCGCAATGATTACGGGTATGTCCATAATGAGTAAGCCATAGGCCAACCACAATAACACACCGGTACAAAAAATTGAAAACATCCCCAGGGACAAATCCTTAGCCGATCGGCTTTTCCAGGTTTTTACGACCTGCGGAATAAAGGCTGCCGTGGTGCATGAACCTGCAACTAATCCTAAAAGCTGAATGGTATTCATTTTTCGTTTTTGTTTTCACCACAAAGTAACGGTGAAAACACGTAAACGTTGGCCCGATGTAGGATTTTTCGCAATGCTGTCGTTGAAAACGATTGCGGTAAAATCAGGCTATAAATCAGCCTTCTTAAGTCGCAGGTAGCTGAAATAATTGAACAGAAAAGTCCATACCAGCGCAATGCCCACGGCTGGCAGGCTTACATAGTCTTGTATCTCCTGAAAAGCGTAACGGGCAAAAGGCATGGGAACAAGATTCATAATCGATTCAAGCGGAAAGAATTGAATGACCTGGGGCACATAGTCGTCAATATTTTTCTTAATGATAAGTTCAATTAAATACGAGTTGAGCAGCAACACAATACTTAAACCTGATCGTTGTACAAAAATTCCGAGCATAAGGGCAAAAGAAAGGAAGGCGAATACCTCCAGAAAATATGCCGGAAAAAACTCGATGCCATTGAACATGTAATGCCAATTCAAGGAAGGGGAATAAATTAAGCCGGTAACCAGGGAAACAAAAAAAACCAGTACCATGCTCAGTAAACTCAGCAACAGGTTAGTTGTTATTTTGGAATACAGGAATTCAGCGCGGCTTAAACCATCAATAATATTCTGCCTGACCGTGCGGTAACTATATTCATTGGTAATAGATATGAGCACCATAATACCCAGCATAATCTTCAATAATCCACTCGACCAGGCCAGGTTTTGCCACACATCCGGGAAATGATAAAGCGGAATGCGATCAATATTAATAGATTGACCAAAACCTTCGATGAGACTGGCCAGCCATTTCAAAAACTCCATACCGCTGGCGGTGGCCATACCCAGCGTAAAAAAGTACAAACCACAGATGATCCAAAAGGTGCGGTAACTGGTAAGTTTCTTTAAGTCTATTCGAAGTAGTTGCAGCATATGTTTTCAGCTTAATGTGCTTCGGAGAGTATTTCTAAGAATTGCTTCTCCAGGCTTTTCTTTTTCGTAACCAGGTGATTAACAACAATGCCCTTTTCAAAAAGGAATTTATTCAGTTCTTTTCCATGAAAACCATCCCGCATGGTAACCTGGTAAACACCATTCTCACGGTTAACTGATGATGTTCCGGAGAATGTGAGCAACACCTCATTGAAGTTCTCAACGTCTGCATTTACTTCTACGGTTTCCGAGCCCTTTCCTACATCATCAACCGGGCCGGTGTATATCATATTACCTCGCTTTAGGATAGCAAAGTGAGTACATACCTTCTGCACTTCATCCAACAGGTGACTGGCCAGAATAATGGTTTTGCCATTCGCGGCAATCTTTCTGATGATCTCCCTGATCTCGGCAATACCCATGGGATCAAGTCCGTTGGTGGGTTCATCCAAAATGAGAACCGTAGGATCATTGAGTAAGGCTGAGGCAATGGCAAGCCGCTGCTTCATACCCAATGAGTATGTTTTGTATTTATCATCCTTGCGTTCAGTAAGTTCAACCAGTTCCAGCACCCTCGGAATATTTTCCACAGGGCACTGTTTAATCATAGCATTTAGTTCGAGGTTCTTTTGTCCGCTCAGGTAAGGATAAAAAATAGGGTGCTCCAGTACTGCCCCGATTTTTCTGCGCAACTGCGGGGTTGGCTCTTCACCAAACCACAGAAACTTTCCGGACGTGGGGTTGGTCACTCCCATGAGCATACCTAGGGTAGTGGTTTTACCACTGCCATTGGGCCCAAGCATACCAAACACCTGGCCTTTTTGTACGTCAAGCTTCAGGTTGTTTACAGCTTTTATTTTGCCGAAATGCTTGGAGAGGTCTTGGATGGAGAGAACGGTTTCCAATTGTATACTTTTAGAAATTAGTAAAAAGCACTGTACTAATGATCATCAACTTGTTTGTCGCTGTCTTTACGTTTTGAATTACGGTCGGCAAAACTTTTAATTCGCTGCCCGATATCTGTGCTCTGATCCAGTGTTTTATACAGGGTAGTTACTTTATCCAACGCTATGCTGCCCACCACATCCAATACATATAAACTGGTTGAGTCATTAACCAAAACGACCATACCCTGGGTTTTGCCAGCCTTCTCTTTCATTAAAATATCAAGGTTTCTACCCTCATAGCGGGTGGTCATTACTTCTTCAAAAGTCTCAGAAATGTACTCTCCCTTCAGTTTTGAATAATCAGCCGCTTTAAACTGCTCCTTCTTATCAACCATTAAAAATTTCATTTTTTCAATATCCTTTATCAATTCATCAAACTCCTTATTGCCTGATTGATTGATCATTCTTAATGTATTCTGATAAAAGAAAAGGGAAAAGGAATCGGAATATTTTTTCTGCAAATTCTCTGTTGTCTTGCTTTGACCAAACGCCACCAAGGCGGAAAACAAAAACACAAAGATGATAACTAAATATTTCATATTAATGAGTTTAGGCTTATTACGAAAGAAGCAACCGTTGGGTTCAACGATTGCTTCACTATTATTTTATTTTATTTTATTTTATTTTATTTTATTCTATTAATTCTTCTTATTGTCCTTTTGATCCATCTTTTCCAGGTTCTCAAGTCCGCCTACGTTCATTTTCTGTCCGATTCGAGAAACCTGCTTAAGATCAATTTCACCAAACAAGGTCATCATCATAAAATCTTTTGCGCTACCCGACACCATCACCAATTCACTGATCTTACCAGGAGTTTTTTCTATAATATAAAACTTCATGTCCTTATCCTTATCCTTTACCGACATGAGCTCTTCAAATTTATTTTGAAGTATAATGCCGGAAGCTTCTTTATATAAGTTACGGGCATCGCTGGTGTTTTCTTTGCCAATAATACGCAGCCCCTTAAGTTTACTGATAGCCTCAAGCACTTCCTTATCTTCTGGTTTTTCAACCTCCATGTTGGTAAACAAGCTAAACATTTTACTGGAGATCGTTACCTGGGTGGTAAACGATTCATCGGTTGCATACTTGTTAAAAAATTTGCTGATCGATTCGCTCTGCGCATACACTCCCGTACCCAAAGCAATCAAAACAATAAGTGTGATTATTTTTTTCATAGTTGTAAATTCTTAATTCAATTATAATTCGCTATCTGTAGTTGTTGGTGTTTGAATCTTTTCCTGTGCTTCGTTAAACATGTTTATTTTCTTAGCCTGCTGTTCGGCATTTCCAAATCCTTTCGATATCATCAGCAAAGCGCGTTTCGTCTCTTCAAAAGCCCGCTGCGGGTCGTCATAGGTGTCTTCAACGGCTACTGCATTGTCGCTACGAAGTTCCTGCCGGACAAAATAAACCGCAGCCAATAAAACAGCCACACCGGCTGCAATGCGCATGGTGTTATAGAATAGCTTAACCAGTTTTCCGCTTTCCACGCGTTTCGTTGATTTAATCTGGCCTACCACGAAATTTTCAAATTGTGGATCAACCGATTTACCTTTTTGCTCATCGAAGTAGCGAAACAGTATGGCCGTTTCACGCCATTGATCCGGAACATCATTACTACAAAAGTATGTACGTAACTGTTCCTCCTCTTCCAACGATGACTCGCAGTCCCAATATTTTTTTAACAGTTCTTCCAGTTTCTTAGAGTCCATAAGCATTGATTTTCATCAATTTTTCTTTTACCGCGTTTCGTGCCCTGAATAAACTCACTTTTACCTGGTTCATATCCAGTTCAAGGATTTCGCAGATCTCATTGTACGTGTACCCTTCCACATCGCGGAGGTAAATAACCTGCCGTTGCTTTTCTGGCAAGGCCGCAATCAATTGATTTACATTCAGCATACTTTCACCCAATTCAGTTTTAACATCCGGTGTTGCATCGGTGTGCTTCACATCAAATCCTTCTTCCATCGGATAAGTCCCCTTTCGTTGTATCGACCGGAGTCTGTCCAGTGAAAGATTTTTGGTTATCCGCATGCACCAGGCTTCCATATTCTGGATCTGGTCCATTTGTGCCCGGTTATTCCAAACCCGTATAAACACCTCCTGTATTATATCCTTGGCTTCATCTTCGCTGCCCAGCATACGCAGGGCAAACCGAAAAAGCTTGTTTTTTGCAGGAAGAACACGGTTTTGAAAAGTTTCCAGATTCATCAATCAAAATCCAATAACCAGACGATGGGGTTAACCGGATGTTACAAGTTAGCTGAAATATTTTCTTCAGGCACTTTGCACGAAGCCAAACAAGTTCAAATTTCGTATTTTTGACTATGGAATATATTCACCCTGAATTCCCAAGAATCTCCGCCAATCCTGAGATTTGCTTTGGCAAACCAAGGATTAAAAACACCCGCATGCCTGTTTCATCCATATTATCCTATCTGGCAAGTGGCATGACTGTTGAAGAGTTTATTCATGATTTCAACTGGTTAACAAAAGAGGATGTCCTGGAAGCTATTGCTTTTGCAGCAGTTATGATGCAGGATAAATATATTCCGCTTGAAAAAGCCTCATGAAATTTCTGCTTAACGAGAATATCTCGCCCAGACTAATAGCCAAACTCAAAAGCTTAAATTACGAAGCACTTCACGTAAATGACTGTTTGCTTGTGGGTAAACCTGATGTTGAAATTGTAGAGTACGCGAAGATCAATGGTTTAATAATTATTACACATGATTTGGACTATGGTCGAATCATTTCATTATCAGCACTTGATAAACCTTCCGTCATTACATTAAGACTGGACAAACTAAACACTCAAATAGTTTTTAATATTTTAAGAGATAATTTAAAAAATCTGGAATCCTATATTAAGAATGGCTCATTAATCACTATAGAAGAGGATAAAATCAGATATCGATCGCTGCCTACCGAAAGAAATTAATTAAATTACTTACTCTTCTTCGCCTTCACCTCTTTAATCAACTTCATATCTACATTCTCGCGGGTTATGTATTCATAGTTTCCTTTGCCCATAGCCGCCAATTTTTGAAGATTTTTAGCGGAGGCGGTGGTTTTACCGAAATTGAATACGGTGATGAAAATATCTTCACCGGCAAATTTCTTTACCATTTCGTAGGTAGGATTACCGATGGCAAACTCGCCATCGGTTGCTAAAATAATTCTGTTGTTACCACCCCGGATGTAATTTTTATCTGCCACCTGGTAAGCCAACTTAATGCCTGCAATGCCATCCGTTTTTCCATCCGATTTCAACTTTTCAATGACTTGCGCAATCCTGGCTTCCTCTTTAAACGATGTAGGTGGCAACTCTACTTTTGCTTTACCCGCATAGGTAACGATAGAAACCTGATCCTCCGGCCGCATCATCTTCATAAGCAGCAAAACAGATTTTTTTAACAACGGAAGCTTGTCCGGGCTGTTCATGGATCCGGAAATATCCAATAACAACACCATATTATTAGTAGCGTAGCCCTCCATGGACATAGCATTTTCGCCTAACCCACCTACATAAACGGTATCTACCCGCGATACATAAACGGTGTCTTGCCGGATGGTTTCAATGCGGATAATATCGGTAATCCGAACTGTATCACGCACAACACCTCCCGAAACCTGTTGTGAAGGTTTCTTTTCAGGTGTATTCTTTTTTCCTTTTTGTTTGACCGCAACTTCTTCTTTTACCATTGGATCCGGTAAAACATCAATTGGTTGTTGTGTTGCTTCTTTAACTGATGCAGCAACCGGTTCAACTTCTTTCTTAGGCTCAGGTTTACGGTGTGGCACCATCTCCAGAAATTCAACCTGAATAACCGATTTCAATAAGGGCACCTTCGACAACTCAGCAAATTTGTTATAGTCTCTTACCAGAATCTGATTGTACTGATAAATCAACTCATTGTATGGATGACGATAATGGGATGACGCTGGCTTTCCCGGTTTAAGTTTATTTAGTGACTCAGCAAACCGTATGGAGTATTTCGCAAAATCTTCGTAAGGGGTGTACGGACAATTTCCATTTGACCTCCCATACTTTTGAATTCCCGTCAGGTTTGTATACTCGTTTGTGATCAGCTCACGAGACATCCTTTCAATAGCTTCTGTGGTGGCTTTTTGCAGCGAATCGCCAGCCAAATACTTTTTAGCTTTAAACAATTCTTTATGATTTTCATCCAACAAGGACAACATTGCATTGCCCGAAACCTGCCATGAACTTTTTGGATTGGCCGGTTTATAAGCTTCAAAAATTTTTCTCACATCCTGATAAAGTCTTTCTTTCTTTTCATCAAAAATGCCGGCCAGCACAATGTATCGGGCAATTACACCGTACACGTATTCCATACTATCTTTTGTTAACTGTTTTGATGCTGCTTTGGCCAACAGGGCATTGTTCCATTGATTCAATTCTGTTAAAATAGAATACAGTACCGTTACCTGGTCATTCAAAGGTTTTTGATACGTGGAAGGCAATACTTTACCCTGTTCAAGGGTTTGCTGATATAACGTTACCGGTAATTCAAAACTCTTATAATAATACTCCAGGTTCATCTTACCAGTTTCCCGTAAGCGTATCTTTCCATAGGATGCCGAACTGTTTAAATTATGCATCGGGTTCATCATGTGGTTTATCTGCGCCATACCGGTATTTATAAATTCTACATAAGTAGAAAGTGCTGAGAAAACCTGTGGAGTAATGGGCGTGGTAACTGGAGATACAGTAAGTGTAACAATGGGCTTATCTGCAAAAGGAGTAACCTCCAGGTTAATTTCCTTCACCACTGACCGGATGCTGAACAACGGAACAAAATTCAAATAATAGATTCCGCGAAAACCGCCAGACGAGGACTGCTTAATGAAATTCTCATAAAACGATACACCTACATTATTATAATAGTTAATCAGATTTTTGTAGACATTATTGCTGTGTCCATCAGATTGTTGATTTTCATAGGTATAACCATCTACACCATTTCGTTTGGTACTCTGTAATGACTCCATGCCTTCAACAAATGAATTATACATGGAAGAGGCCGGGTATTGAATCCCTGTTACTCCATGCTTTAATACTTCAATTCTATTTACGTCATCAAGAATATGCTTCTCTACTTTCTCCACCGGCCAGCCTGTATGAACATCCTCACGAATATTAAACACACATGCCTCCAGTAATTCCTTTTCAAAAACCAGTTGATCGCGCATAAGCTTGTTGGCTTTATGATAAGGACTTGCCGCATTATAGGGTTGAAGCCGGGTGTACAATTTCTCCGCTTCTATATGAACCTCTTTTACCGCATGGCTATAGTCCTTTACCTGTTTTTCAATGGTATTGACCAACTCCTCAAATCTTTGAAAATTATCTTTTTCATAATCTTTCAATCGAAAATAGATCTCAATCGCCTTGCACGTTTCATCCACCTTCAACCAGGTTGTTCGGGCAGCTTCGGCTTTTGTTATAAATGAAGTTCCGGAAGAGCCCAGGGCTGATGCTGTTTTCTGCGCTTCTTCGAAATAATATTTCTTTTCTGCTATTCCGCAGGTATAAGGTGCTATCACTCTGGGCTTGCTTCTGAACTCCTGCATGCGTTTATAAGGCGCAACCAACGTTGGACCCAATCCCGACAACTCGGTGGTCAATTGATTGACCATTGTAAGGTAGTTGTTGATAGCTTTCTGTTGTGGCTCTGTAAGCGTTTGGGCATGTAAACCAGATGAGGCTAACAAAAGCAATGCAAAATATCGGAGGGTATTCATACCATGAAGATAAAAAATCTTACTGTTCACCAATCTGGAATTTGAATGAAGTTAATTGAGTATATTAACTGATCATTATGAAGGATCGGGATAATATTATTGCATTCGGGAGTTTTGAAAACAGTATGGAAGCCAGCCTGGCTAAAGCCAAGCTTGATGCTTATGGCATTCCTTGCTTTTTAACGGAAGAAAATCTGGCCAGCCTCTACCCCATTCAAAACCCCAGGTTTAGTGTTCGGTTGCACATTTTTCAAAAAGATGAAGCCCAGGTTCGAGAGGTGCTGACCGAAACGGTTGTTTTAGCTGAGGAGGACCTTACCCGCTGCCCACGTTGTCAGTCAACACGAGTAGAATATGGATATTCGAAGAAACTATCCTGGCGATTAACCTCAATATTGCTCTCGTTGTTATTCGTACTTTTCCCTCCTAAAAAAACAGGCCATTGCCTCGACTGTGATCATGAATTTTAACCATATGACCTAACGCTTGTTATCATTTTTGCACCGTGTATCTTTCAACCATGTTTTCAAAAGTTATTATCGGAGTATTAGGGCCTGGTGAAAATGCAACACCGGAAGAAAATGAACTGGCATACGATTTAGGTGCTGCCATTGCCAAACAGGGTTGGGTTGTGCTTACAGGAGGAAGAGAATTCGGGGTAATGAATGCTGTGCTGAAAGGCGCTGCCGACAACAAGGGTCTTACTGTAGGTGTATTGCCTGGCGAATCAACCGTAGGCGCTTCTCGCTACGCCCAGATAAAAATTGTTACCGGCATGGGCAGTGCCAGAAATAATATAAACGTACTCAGTAGCCATGTGCTGGTGGTGCTTGGGATGGCAGCCGGAACAGCTTCAGAGGTATCGTTAGCGTTACGGGCAAATAAAAAAGTAATTCTGCTGGCGCAGGATGAATTGTCTACCATGTTTTTCAAAAAGATTGGAACCTACCGGGTAGTTGCCGTGAACTCCATACAGGATACCATTAACCTGATTAAAGACTACGTTGACCTGAACCAGATTAGCTGAAGTTAAACACCCTCAACCAAAATCATTTTACCGGTTGAAGCCTCCATGCGGATTTTCTTTGCAGCCGCATACGCACTGGATGCATAAAAGGCCTTAGCCTTTTCAATACTGGGGAATTCAATAACCACCACACGCCCTGGTTTCCAATCACCTTCCAGCGTTTCTGTGGCTCCTCCGCGAACGATAAACTTACCACCAAAGGAGCCTACAATTGCGGGTGTTAACTTTTTGTAGTCTTCGTACCGAACAGGATCTTTGATATCCACCTCAACAATTACATACGCGGGCATATTTTTAGATTTAATGTGGAGTAAAAATTGGTTTCAATTCTTCAACAACAGGTTCACCAAGTAAATATTCAATTGCTTCGCGCTCGGTTGCAAAGGGGCGAAAGTCGGTTCCCAGCAAAAGGTTGAAGCCTTTCAGGATCATCATCTTGGGTGTATTTAAACCGGTTAATGCATTACGTGCAATAAATTTTTTAATGGCCACCGATTCACTCTCCATGTGCCTTACATATGCAGGGGTGATATAGGTATTGCTAAACGAATTAATAATCAGTTTAGGCACATCCGTTTTCATGATAAAAGCCTTGGCCTCAATGGCCAGGGCTATCATACCTGCCTCTTTTAGATTAGAATAATCAATGGCTATAATCTCTTTACCTTGAATAACTAATGTTCTGATGCGCTGCATTAAAAAAAGGTAAACACAAAAATAGTGTTTACCGTGGAATCGCAAGCCGTTTATTTTAGCGCTCCCAAAAAGGAGGAGGCTCAATACCTAATGCGCGCAAATACACATACGCTTGCCCGCGATGATGAATTTCATTATCGATAAAATAGAATATAGAAGACCATACTGTTCCTTCATACTGGCCAAACGTGATTACCTTCTGCTGAAATTTTTCTTCAGGAATAAGTACCCATAAGCGATTAAGTTCAACCGTAGCTTCATCCCACAAGGCCAGCAACCGCGCTTTACTTTGGTCATGTTTTAAGTGCTCGTTTAATTCCTCGGTTTCTCCGGTTGCCAGTTGGCGCAACCCGGGAACGGCAATGGCCAGCAGTTCTTGTACAAGTGCTGCACAAGGACGCATACCACCTATCGAAAATTCAAAAAAATCTTTCTCCGGGAAAGCTTCAATCACTCTGCGGGTAAGATTTCGGTGTCCTTGCCAGTGCTCAAGCAGTTGAGCGGGTGTAATTACCGGTGCGTGGTGTGTTAGTGTTTTTTCCATGCGTGTAGTTAATTTGGTTAATGCCCAAATCTCATTCACCTTCAGGACAACCCTATGTCAGTAGCACAGGAAAATAAAAAAACCCTTGAATTATTTTTAATTCAAGGGTTTCCGAGGTCTCGAGCGGATTCGAACCGCTGTAGGAGCTTTTGCAGAGCTCAGCCTAGCCACTCGGCCACGAGACCAAAAAGGCATTCGTCATGCTTCCATGACGAACACCCAATATTACTTATTCTGCTTTAGATTCACCTGATGCTTTTGGTGCATTCATTTTATCTTTCAATGCACTCAATGCTTCAAGATCGCCCAGCGTTGATTTCTCCACTTCCTGATTGATCTTATCGATGGTTTTACCCTTCGATGCAGGCGTTGCCTTCTT
This sequence comes from Flammeovirgaceae bacterium UBA5585, assembly GCA_002425185.1. GTDB lineage: Bacteria > Bacteroidota > Bacteroidia > Cytophagales > Cyclobacteriaceae > UBA2336. The sequence goes on from DILT01000006.1 coordinate 87,582, forward strand.
CTTGGCAGCCGGCTGCTTATCATCTTCTGCAGAGAATATAGCCTTGTGCGATAATGAAATTCTGCGGTCATCTTTTGAAAACTCCAGTACTTTGAAGTCAAGTGAATCACCTACTTCAATTTTACCTTCGTCTTCCCGTACCAGGTTTTTAGTTGAGCAGAAACCTTCAATACCATAAGGAAGTTCCAGAATAGCTCCTTTATCATTTTTACTGATAACAGTACATTTATGAACTGAACCTACGGTAAATACGGTTTCAAAAGTATCCCATGGATTTTCTTCCAGGTGCTTATGACTTAAAGCAAGCCTGCGGTTTGCTGCATCAAGCTCTAACACTACTACCTGCAATTTATCGCCAACCTTTACAAACTCAGAAGGATGTTTAATCTTCTTAGTCCAGCTTAAGTCAGATACGTGCACAAGTCCGTCAATACCTTCTTCCAGTTCAATAAATAAACCAAAGTTAGTAAGGTTACGCACAATGCCTTCGTGCTTGGTTCCGATAGCGTACTTGGTGAGTACATCCTGGCGTGTCCAGGGATCTTCAGTAAGTTGCTTGATTCCAAGTGACATTTTTCTTTCCTCACGATCGATGGTAAGTACAACCGCTTCAATTTCATCACCCACCTTCATGAAGTCCTGAGGATTGCGCAGGTGCTGTGACCAGCTCATTTCACTTACGTGGATTAAGCCTTCAACACCGGGCTGAAGCTCGAGGAACGCACCGTAGTCGGCTACGTTTACAATCTTACCTTTTACTTTCGATCCTACTGTGATGTCAGCAGGTAAAGAAGCCCACGGATGATCCGTAAGCTGTTTCATACCTAAGCTAATGCGTTTCTTCTCGCCATCAAACTCAAGCACAACCACTTTAACCACCTGATCAAGTTTCAACACTTCTTCAGGATGGTTGATACGACCCCATGATATGTCAGTAATGTGTAGTAATCCATCAACACCACCCAGATCGATAAACACACCAAAGTTGGTCATGTTCTTGATTGTTCCTTCCAACACTTGGCCCTTTTCAAGGTTGCTGAGGATGGCTACCTTTTGTTCTTCAAGATCTTTCTCAATGAGCACTTTGTGCGATACCACTACGTTGTCGTTGGTGTAGTTGATTTTCACCACCTTCACTTCCATCGACTTGTTCACGTAAATATCAAAATCGCGGATAGGCTTAACGTCAATTTGTGAACCCGGTAAGAAAGCTTCAATACCATAAACATCCACAATCAAACCACCCTTCGTTCTGCGTTTTACAAAACCTTCAATCACTAAATCATCATCCAGTGCTTTTTGAATGCGCTCCCAGCCTTTCACCAGTTTCGCCTTTCTGCGGCTAAGCACCAGTTGGCCCATTAAGTCTTCACGTTCTTCAATGAAGATCTCAACTTTGTCACCAATTTTTAAATTGGGCACATCTTTGAATTCAGCCAATGGCACCAGGCCATCTGATTTAAATCCAATGTTTAAAATTACATCGCGGTCATTTATTCCAACCACGATTCCATCCACAACCTCACCACTATCAACTGTAGTAACTGTACCCGCATAGAGTTTCTCCATCTGATCACGGTCGGTAGAAGAGTAACCTTCACCAAAGCCTTTGCGCTCGTAGGCATCCCAATCAAACGCACCGGGAACCGCCATAGCTTTAACAGCTTTACGCAGTTCAGTTACCGGAATAGCCTCCGATTCGATTTCTTCTTTCTCCAGTGCCTTAACTTCCGCCAACGGATCAATTTCATCGATTTCGACAGGGATGTTTTCCTCCACTACTTTCTTTTTTACCGCTTTGATTTCCTCTTGGTCGTCAGCGGCCAGTTTTGCTTTTTCCTTAGCCATAAAATAAAATGTGCCCGATGGTACATGCAGTGGCCGGGCCAGCATACTGCAAATTTTGGTTAAACACTGCTTTTTAGCTGATTTTCAGCAAAAAGCCCCCAACACTTATTGGGGGCTGCAAAGGTAAAAAATAATATGATTCAGCCCTACCTGGTCTCAGGATGTTTCAATTGGCCAATCTGGTAGTTAAGAATGATCTCCTGAAACATGAGGGTGAACTCTGCCTGCGCCTGGGCTGCCTGACCTTGTATTAAAGCGTTGCTGGCCTGGGAAAACTCGAAAAATGCAGACAATCCGAGCTCATATCGCTCTTTTTCGAGGTTGTAGGCACCATTAGCGGCTTCAAACTGAGCCACAGAAGCCAGGTATTGGGCCTTGGCGGCCTCAAAATTCTGGTAGGCCGTTTTTACATCGCGATAGATGATCGTTTTGAGATTATTCTCCTGTAACAGACTATTGTCTCTGTCAATTTTAGCAGACTGCACCTGAGTGCGTGTTGCGAATCCTGTGAGGATTGGAACATTTAACGAAAAACCATAAAAATGATAGGGATTAACTGTGCGGAGCTGATCGTTTAGCGTGAAAGGAATTCGTGAATTATAAAAAGACCCTAGTGTATAGAACGCTGAAATGGTAGGGAAATAGCTTCCCCGAAAAGCACTCACCGTACGCGCATTGCGAAGCACCAGTTGCTTTTGTTGATTGTAATCCGGGCGGCTGGCTAAAGCCGTCTGGTATAACGCATCTAAATCTACGTCAAGCGTCAGAACCGACTCTATGGAAATACCCGGATTTACCAATTTAAATTCAGTGCCAGGCTCCAACTGTAAGGTTTGTGCCAAAATAAGTTTATCGTTCTCAAAGGTGTTCCAGGCCCGGATCATCAGGGACTCTAATCGCTTTACTTCGGCCAGTTGATTGTACTTATCAACAATTGCCAGGGCACCCACTTCAACCAAACCTTCTATACGCTTTAGATTTTCTGACTGATTCCGGTGATTGTCCTGTGCAATTCTATACAACTCTTCACTTAACAGCACCTGAAGGTACTGTTGCGATACGTTAAAGATGGTAGTCTGTTTGGTTCTTTCAGCCCCGTAGGTTTGCGCCTGTGTATTACTATGGGCGGCCCGTAGCGTTTGAATACGATTCAATCCGCCAAATAAGGGAAGGTTTGCACTAATGCGTGCATCAATATTATCGGAAACAACATCCAGAAATTCTACCTGATTGGTTTCCGGATTTTGTATTTGTTGTCTTCCTCTGCGGTCATAAAAATCAGCTGAGGCGCGCAGGCTGGGCGCCATGTCCATAATCCGTTGCAATCGCTGCGCTGAAGCCCGCTCCACTTCATTTTGTTGTATACCATAATCAACATTTTTTTTCAGGGCTATGGTAAGCGCTTCATTGTAGGTGAGCTGTAGTTGTGCAAAGGATGCAACAGCATAACTAACAAAGCATAATGTGGCTATCGAATATTTCATACTTGATTTCTTAAAAGCTTTTATCCTACTTTTTCATCTGATACAATCGCCCCATCCGCAACCCGCACGATACGTTTGCCGCGCTGCGCATTTTCTTCCGAGTGCGTTACCTGAATAATGGTCATGCCCTCTTCATTCAGTTTCTGAAAAATGTCCATAATCTGTTTACCTTGATCAGAATGAAGATTTCCGGTGGGCTCATCGGCTAATAGCATTTTGGGCTGCCCTACAATAGCGCGGGCGATACCCACCAATTGCTGCTGTCCGCCCGAAAGTTGTTCGGGAAACAAATCCTTTTTGGCCACCATGTTAAACCGATCGAGCATCTCGGCAACCATGCTTTTGCGCTGGCTGCCATTTACACCTTTATACAATAATGGTGTTTCAATATTTTCATATACCGTAAGTTCATCAATGAGGTGATAGGCCTGGAAAATAAACCCTATGTGGTTTTTGTGCATTTCCGACTTCTGCTTTTCCTTTAGTTTATGTACCGGCTGATCGTAGAAATAGTACTCACCTGCTGAGGGTTCATCCAACATACCAATAATGTTCATAAGGGTAGATTTTCCTGCCCCGCTGGGGCCCATAATGGTGAGAAATTCACCTTGCTCAACATCCAGGTTAACACCTTTTAAAATGAAAGTGCGCTGAAAGCGAGAATCAATAAACTTGTCAATATCCCGAAGTTTTATCATCGATGGTAAGTGTTAGCTGCCCTAAAGCCAATTATGGTGCCAAGGGCTGTATAGGGCATTAGGCGCAAAAATTAAGGCCAGGTTACACGCGTGGGCGTCCGCTATTGAAAAAAGGTGTCTGAAACCGGACAGGTTATTAAAAAATAATCGGATACAGAATAACATCCACCCTGCGGTTCAGGCTCATGCCCCTGCGGGAGTCATTGCGAAAAACGGGGTTATCAAGGCCCCAATCTTTAACAGAAATTTTGTGCTCCGGAATATCGCGTTGAATTAACAACTCCTGAACGGCCTGGCTCCGCATTTTTGAAAGCCACTCATTATACTCACGGCCGCCAATGGGGTCGGTATGGCTGATCAGATGAATTTCGTACTTATCCAACAGGTTAGGTATAGAGTCTAACCAATGAAACAAATCATCCGCCTGAAATTCATCTATAAAATAGCTTCCGCCTCCAAAGTAAATGCTTTTGCGCAGCTCATCCGTATGCTGGCCAAAGGCCACAACTCCAGAAAAGAATAACGCAAGTAAAAAGGCGAACTTCATTACTAAATTTACGACAGAAAATTTGAATCCAGCGTATTAAACCAGCATGAATATGACCGCATAACAATTAAATTGCACGGTGTACTATTCACTATTTGCGGGTTGACCCAATTCGTTATGAAAATACCAAAAGCACTTATTTTGTTTTCGATACTTGTTTTTTCTTCCTGTGGTAATAAAATCATTTACTTCGGCAGGGAATATGCGGAAACCGAACACGTTGATATTTACTTCCGTGAAAGCGATGTGCAGGAGCCTAACGAGATTATGGGTAAGCTTACCTACGAGGTAAGTGCTAAAAAGCGTTCGGATAAAGTTCAACGAAAAATCACAGACCGGGTAAAAAAGAAGGGCGCAGATGCCATTATTTTTGATGATATATCCTTAACGACTACAGGCGCAGCCACCGGTGGAGGTGTTGCCGGAAAAGGAACACGAAGAGGTTTTTTCTTTGGCCTTTTCGGAAGCAAAACCAAATACGAGAGAGGGCAGCAGATCAAAGCAACGCTTTTAAAGTACAGAAAGAATATTGGTGGTTAATAACTGCTTTGTTTGTGCATGAGTTATTTTACACTTCAGGCCACAAAATCACGAAGACACTAAATTGTTCACTAAAGCAGAAGTATCATCTAATAATTGAGCCATACGAGCTTAGCCGATTTACCTTTTTCAACAACCGTAATTACCCACACATTATCGTAATCCCCATCCTCCCACGGGTGATATTTTTGCACACCCAATAATGTATTTGCCATCCAGGGTATGGTGTTAGAGTGCCCTACGACTACCACTGTACCTCCGGCATGCGTAGTAATCATTTTATCAATCTCTTCTTCCTTGTTGATCTCATAATCCAGAATGGTCAATCCCTTTTTTACTGCCAACGGTTCTACGGTTTGCCGTGTTCGCTTAAAGGGCGTACTGTAGATAGCATTTACTTCACCTTCGTTGAGTAGGTCAGCCAGACGTTGGGCGCGCTTTTTTCCTGCCGGGGCCAGATCCGGATCGTTGGTACTTTGTTCCATAGCTTTCTCGGCATGACGGATTAAAATGAACGTGGTTATTTTATCCTGTGCGAAAACGTTGAATGCTAAAAATAAAAAGACAGATACAAATATTTTTTTAAGCATAATCAGATGATGTTTAAATCTTAGGACGTATTAGTTCTTATACTTATTGGTAATACCAGCCGGGATATTGCAATTGGCCGATCTTCTTGTGTCAGCCAAATGAAAGATCTTCCAGCCGCTTTCGGTTTTGTAAAGATGGAAAGCATCCACGCCACAATGGCTGAATTTTTTCCCGATATAAAAAGCATAGTCGCACCAGGCCTGGGCAAAATCGCCATCCAGTTGAATAGTCAGTCCCCAGATTTCTTCATTCAAGGCATCGGCTCGTGGCGTTCCTACGGATTTCACAAAATCTTCAATGGAGGATTCACGTCTTAATACAACTACATTTTCGCGATTTCGGTAAACCGTAGCCATCGTAACATCCTTATAAAAAACACTCCGTACCATAGCACTATCGCCAACCTGCATGCCTTTAAAAAGGCGCTCTATAACCTCTTTTATTTTGGACTCTTCGGTTTGTGCATGTATGGTAAAATGAATTGCCATCAGCATAACCAGCGCGCTTATCAATTTTTTCATTCGTATTATTTTTTACAAATTTGAACTTACTCACGTTGAAGGTAAAGATATTTTATCCAGGCGGAAACCTGTTGGATATTGTTCATGATTTACCGCTTTTTGCATTAACTTTAATGCTTTAAATCTTCCCCTATGAGGTTAATTACCGGTTTTTTCCTGCTTTGTGTTTTTCTTAGCCTTTCGGCAAGTGCACAGGTGGTTGACAGTTTAATGGCTGTTCTGGATACCGCCCGAAACGAAAGAAAGGTTAAAACCCTGAATGAACTCTTCCGCGAGCATATCCAATCCGATCCCATAAAAGCGATTGGTTATACACGGGAGGCGTTGACACTCGCCACGGAAATTAATGATAGACGAGGCACCGCAGCTGCATACAATAACCTGGGGGTAGCCTACCGAAACCAGGGCGCGCTGGATAAGGCCCTGGAATACTACATCCGTTCACTCAACATTTACGATACCCTTCAAAACAAAGAGGGTATTGCTACTACAAAAAATAACATCGCCACTATTTATTCGATTAAGAAAGATTACGGGCAAGCGATGAAGTTTCTGGAAGAATCGCACAACATGTTTATCCAATTGGGTGATCAGCGCAAGCTTATTGGCTCCATGAATAATATGGGTAACCTGAACAGCGACCTGCAACTTTATGAAAAGGCCATGCGCTTTTTTTCAGAGGCGTATCAGTTAAGCGAAAAGATGGGTGAGCCCTTTGCCGATCCGCTTAACAACATTGGCATTATCTATTTCAAACAAGGAAATTATCAACGTGCCATAGAGTACTACCAGCGCGCACTTGAAATTGAACGCACCAACGACAATAAGCTGGGAATGCTTAATACGATTACCAACATTGGTATTGCCTATACTAAGGCTGGTCAGCCTGTTCCGGCCCAGCAATACTTGAATGAGGCCTTAAAACTCTCGGTTGAATTACAGGCAAACACGGGCGTTCCGGATATTTTAAAGAATACATCCTATAATTACTACCGGCAGGGAAAGTTGAAAGAAGCCTACGAAAAATTACTACAATACGACTCAGCCCGCGAAAAAGTTTATGGCGATGAAAGTACCCGTAGAATAGCCCAAATGGAAGTAGCCCTGGAACTAAGCGAGAAAGAAAAGCAATATGAAATTCTACGAAAAGATAGCGAAGTAAAAAGTCTTCAGTTAAAAAGCAGCCGCCTGTTTATTGTGCTGATAATTCTTGGGCTACTCCTGCTCATAGCGGCTGCTAATTTTATTTTCATGAACAGGCGGAAAGAACTTTTTAAATAATGACGCGCGAAGAGGCCCGCAGCATACTCTACGAAATGACCAAAAGTCAAAGCCTGCTTCGCCACATGCGTAGCATTGAACTGGTGATGGAGGCCTATGCCGGCAAACTTGGAGAAAATCCTGAAGAGTGGGCTGTTGCCGGCCTATTGCACGATGCCGACTATGAGGCTTTCCCCGATCAGCATCCGGGTATAATTGTCGATAAATTGCGTACCCTGGGAGAAGAAAAAATCGCTCATGCCGTATCGGCACACTATACTAAATGGAACGTACCGTATGTTACAACGCTTGATAAAGCGCTTTTGGCCTGTGATGAATTGACGGGATTTATTATTGCCTGCTGCCAGGTAAGGCCCGATGGCATTGCCAGTCTGGAGCCCAAATCGGTGCTCAAAAAGTTAAAAGACAAAACATTTGCAGCTAAAGTGGAACGCGATGAGGTTTACAAAGGAGCCGAACTTTTTGGCGTTGAACTCACCGACCATATTGCCTTTATAATTAATGTACTACGGGAAAATAAGGCAGAACTTGGCATTTAACCAGGGTAAATTCTGTACTTTTAATTTTACCGATTAATGAAGAACCTATACATTTGCTTACTAAAAGAAATCAGCCATGTTTGAACAATACACAGGAAGCGGAGCCAGTCTTTTTATAACCATTGTTGCCGTAATCATTGGCTTTGCAGCAGCCTTAGGCTATGTTGATTTTATGAAAACAAAAAAGGAAGAAAAGAAGGACTGATTCTTTTAAACGAATATTGTAATGCCATATTTACACTGTAGGTATAGCATTTTTATTGGCGCCCGGCTAATAGGGAGATTTATACTTTGACTGCCAATCTTTCCAGGTTACATTTTTGTAGTGATCCTCCCCGATAAACTGAATAATTTTATGAAACTCTTCCGGTTTTTGATATCCCGGCAAGGGTTGAATCATCCTGAATTCATCGTCAAGAAAAACTACTGTGGGATAGCTAAGTTGATTGTTAAGTAATGACGCTGCCAGCTGATGATACCCACTGCGGCCATTATCGATAAACTTAAATGTATTTCCGGCAAACACTACATCTTCGCGTTGTTCGGCATTGAATTTAACGGGGTAAAAATGCTCATTAAGGATTTTAGCGACTTTAGGTTCGCTGAATGTATTCTTATCCATTACTTTGCACCAACCGCACCAGTCGGTATACACATCTATAAAAATCTTACGCTTTTCTGTTTTTGATTTCTCAACGGCCTCTTCAAACGTGAGCCATTTCACCGCGCTTTCGGTAACCGGTACATCAAAAGATGTAAAAAGAAGGGTCGCAAAACTGAAAACACTGATATAAATTCTGGACATACTGTAATAATTCACGTGAGTAAGCAACAAATTTAGCATGAAAGGAGGTTCACTTTTGAGATTAATCTTTTTTCAGAAATCAGAGTAACCAGTCCGGAATACCCCGGTATACTGTACGGATCAATAAGACTAAATGTCCAGAATCGCACACATATTACCTAAAAATTCACCGAAACTGGGTGTTTTAAGCGATTTTAAGACTGGCACAGCTTTCGTAAAACGAGTGACTGTGAGCAACAGATTTACCTATAAAGAATTCTCCCTTCTCCTTGGCATTATGGTGGCCATCATCATATTGCTGGTGGTTTGGCTTTACCCGGCCGGCACCGAAGCTTCTGAAGTAGGCGGTCAGGCGCAGCCATTTTTAAACCTGCATTCATTCAAAGCAGCCTTTCAAAAAATTCAAACGGTAGTTCAACTATTTCTGTAGGCGTAGTAAGCCAGTACAGTTTCAATGGCTTTTCGAATTGCCTGATTGATCGGGTAAAAATCTTTTGTCAATTCATAATCAATTGCATGCAGTTGCATATAATAGTGATGCATCACGGGTATTGATTCTACTTCCTGCTCAACTTTATGATATGCCTTTGTATACTGATCGGCTTGTTCGGTTTTGATGATTTCACAGGTGACCAGTTCCTTCTTATCATATTTATTGGTACGCGCGGAAAATCCGAACAGGCGGCAAATCAATCCACGGTGTTTGTACTCGGTACAAAGGCCTGCTCCGGCTTGTGTCGGGTTTAAAATAAGGCAAATGGATGAGTCGGATTGTTCAAGTTTTTCCAGCCAGGCAAAGGACTGATCGGCATGATACAGGGCATGCGCAAACGGAAGAAACTCAAGAATGGTAGCTTCGATATCGGGTTTAAAACAACACTTACCACACCCCCACTTACAATTCAGGCCCGACCAACCCTGAAAGCGGTAAATTTCGTTATCGAGTTTCTCAAAAACCTGTTCAACAGCCTGTATCTTTTCCTCCAACGTCATGAGGCAAAGATAGCGGAAACGCCATCAGCCTTTATAGCGAAGTTTCATCGAAAGATAACCCTGCTGCTTGTCGACTTCGGTAAACTCAAAATGCTCACGCTGTTTAATATCCTGAAACAAAGGTTTGCCTTCACCCAACACAACGGGAACCAACCCTAACCACAACTCATCTATCAATCCGGCATTCATAAACGTAGTGGTCAGGCTTGCCCCGCCCCATAGCCAAATGTTTTTTCCCTCTTCCGCTTTGATTCTTTTCACTGCAGTTATGATGTCACCGCCAAGCAAATAGGTATTCTTTCCTTTAACAGATTTTAGGGTATTAGAGAATACATAACTGGTTTTGTCAGCATAGTCAGCTGTACCGAATAACGCATAGCTCTTCCTCCCGAAAAAGACCACATCAATGTTATCCAGAAATTTATCCATTTCTTCTTTTGATGGTGGTGGACACCAATCGTATTCACCATTGGGGCCTTCAATGAAGCCATCGAGGCTCACGGCTACTCCTAAAATTACTTTTCGCATATCGGTAATAATTACTCAAGTTCTCTACACTCAATTCCCCAACTGCGCAACAGATGAAGGGCATCGGTGGGTTTAACCTTATCCGACACAATGCGTAGAATCCGGTCTGCATCGTCCAGGGCAAAATTCCAGTTCCCATGACCGGCCAATTCGTTCAATACCGGAGACAACGACTTTACCTGAAGCGGAGATTGAACGGAAGTTGAAAGCACAATGACATCCATAGTTGCGAGGTTGACTTAAGGTTAATAAAAGTTCAGAAAGCAAAATCATCAGGATAAGCACTCCGGTGAGTACTCCGGCTATCAGCCATAAAGCCTTTACAAACG
>DILT01000018.1:0-79098 GCA_002425185.1 Flammeovirgaceae bacterium UBA5585
CCGCCATGCTTGTGCATAACGTTTGTGCATATGACGTTGCGGGCTTAGGAGGGCAAATGAAGGAGGTACGACTGATTTGCCCGACTACTCCGAAATTGTCCCACGAGACCGAACGTTGTTTGAAAACTAAACTACAAATTTACACGTCACCCCGCAATGGCATATGCATTTTGTTATGCACAGTGCCGCTGTCAACCGTCATGCAGCACGGATGCCAAAGCTTTGGATGTGGGAGGGGTCGCGCGGCTTTGGCATTGGTGCTGCTATTTGAAGCTCATATCTTTATGACTGTCTTATCTGCTTTCTGATGTTCGAATGTGGGAATATAAATTACTGTGTTGCTGCATGTGCTTATTTTTCATAGCTACCGCTTAATAAGTAGTTGTCTACGTTGTTTGCCGTCCTTATAAGATATTTCAAGAATGTAGGTCCCAGGTAAATAACTGTTGGTTGCTAGCCTTGCCTTTTTACTCATGGAGCGAGTTACCCATAGTTTGTTGCCGGAGTTGTCGATTAAAGTTACTTCGAATTCTTTTATTTTTTCATTTTCTGGGGAAGCCTCATTAACTGTGATATCAACAAATTCGGAAGATGGATTTGGATAAACATAAAAAAGATTGGAAAACTGTTGATTTGGACATGTTGGATCGCTGAAACATTGGCAATATAAGTCGTCAGTATAGGTGGCAATTGTATTTGAAGTGGAACATGTTTCTCCACTTATTGTTAAACTCATATTGAAGTATTTTTCTGTGCGAGACAAAACGAAGGAAATGGGAAGAGTTTCTTGGAGTAATGTTATGTTTGGGTCGTCTATTGACCACAGATACGTTAAACCTTCAATTCTCGGCCCCATATAGGTTGGTGGACTGGAGCATAAATCAGGTCCTCCAGGATTGTAGGTAATAGTAGGTATTCCTACCCAAACAGATTTTCTTAACACAAAAGGAGGATTGCATGAGCCTCCAAGTGTGGCTGTTATTGTTACAGCGCCATTGAAATTATTTACCCTAGTGGCTACTCCAGAGGCATTAATGGTAAGACCTAAATTATTGGAAGAGGACCAGGTTACAGGAAGTGAATTCACATTTTGAAGTGTAAATGTGTTTGTTGTACATACTAATGGTGTACCTAAAATCTTCGGTTTCTTAAATGGTGGAACATATGAACCACTGCTCACCTGTGAGCCACAGGCAAAGAGCGCTGAAACTTTTATAGGTTGGGATATATTGGCAGAGCCGTCTGGTGTCAACGAAATGGAGTTTGTAGCAGTAGTAATTGGACTTGATTTGAGTTGCCCGTCTGCTGGGTCTCTCCACTTCCAGCTTGACGGAAACTCCCACTTATAACCAGTTACACAGCCGAAGACTGCATTCATTGAGGCAGTGAAATTGACAGGAGTGATATCACAGATTGTGCCTCCGGTATACCCGGGCTGTGGACCTATTGCTACAGCAGGATTTAGTCCGTTGAGATTTATTGTCGCAGTAGCAGAAGGTGCAGCTAGATTACAAAACGGCCCAGCTCCATCCAACGTACCATAGACTGTAACATTGCCAGGCTTCGAGCAGTCAATTGGTTCTATGGTAATGAAATTTGTTGGAGTACCAAAAAATCCTGTCCTGCCGGTACCCACTTCTTTCCAGCCAGCAGGTAATGTCCACGCATAAGCAACTTCAACTCGTGGTGGCTGCGCAATGCCACCTGTACCTTGCACAAACATGCGAGGCACTGTTAAATAAACCTGTGCTTTCGTGCAGTAATCTACATTTACTGATGTTCCGTATGAACCCCATGCCTGATTTTTTACAGATAGAATCAATTCAGTTTTGTTTGCAGTAGTACCATTTTTACTTTCGTTACTGCAATTCACAAATGTTGCTGTTACTGTGCCAGATGCCCCGGGTGTATCGTTCCACACGACCTTAGCTTTTCTCTGATTATTTGGATCCTTTGTTGCAGTTCCATTTGTAGCTGACCAATTGATTTGGCAACTAGTAAGTCCACTGGGGACGCTTACTTCATACCATGTTGCGGAAACAGGACAAACTGTTCCGGAAACCACAGATGAGGTTGTTTTAGTGATGGTTTGTGAGTATAGTAGAGAGCTATATAGTAACAAGCCAATCAGTGAAAAATATGTTTTCATAAGCGTAAGGATTTAGGTGGTAAATGATATGTATAACTAATGATAAGGGAAAACGAATGATTTTTTTCTTCCAAGTTGTAAGGATTATTCTTATTAATATTCTTTAATCCGAAGTTGTCCTGTAGCTGAATAAACGTTGAGTGTTTTTGGTTGAAAGGTATTTTGTAACCAATTGAAGTAATAAGACCCCAGTCGTAATCTTCGATGCTTGTTAGATGTGGCATCCATGCAAATCCATCCATGCCTCCATCTTCTCTTAGGTGATAAAAGTACCTCCCTTCAAATGAGTCTTTATTAGCTTGAAAATCCAGTGTGTTGTATGATTCACTCGATCCTCTTAGATTTTTTATTTTACTGTAGTAAGCGCCAAAGGAAATCATCCATCTGTTTTTTCGACCAAAATAAAAAGTCGGTGATGTGTTTATTGTGAAATAACTATAAGTATATTCATCCTTAGTGATTTGACGAGTATCATCATTAACTGGGTTTAAGGGATTATTTAACTCATTCTTTGAGCCCTTTTGTTCGTATTGCATACGTACGTTTAATCCAATTCTATTAGTAAATGAATGATAGGCCCCAATCCCAAATAAATAATCAAATTTTAAAAGCCTTTTGTTTGTTACATAATTATTATCCGCATAATCATCTCGATAATTTTCAACGAACATGTTTCCATAGTTAAATGATAAGTTTGATCCTGCAAATATTTCAACTCTATCAATAAGTCTTTTAGGTTCGGGTAATTTCAAATTTTCTGACGGTTGTCCAAATAAGAAATACGTTGAAAGTATAAAAAGAAATATGTGTAAAATTTTACTCATAATTTTTTAAAAGTAGCACGCAACATTAATAAATTCCCTCTATTTGTCAATAGTACTTTTGACTGCTCGCTGTTTAATACTTCACAAATAAGCTGTTTCAATTCTAATTCTTGAATTGCGATAGGAGTAACTCTTATTCTATTTCGCAATTTATTCTTTCAATTTGGGCTCTCTTGGCTCTTTTGCTTGCTTTGGTGTCGCTCGGGAAATGCGCGGCAAGCAAAAGTGCCAATGTTCGAAGCACCGAATCTGTCCTGTGGCATTGTGCATAACACTTGTGTTTGTGTGTTGAATATATTTCATATATAGCATCAGGGCAAATTTTACCCCTAAAAACCCCATTCCAATCAAATTTTGAGGATATTTTTTTTGTATGACTCCATTATTCATCATCGCCTCGCAACTGTTTTGAGATCGCCAAATGATCTAACGGACTCATCACTTTATCCATACCAAAACGGGTAACCTGGGCGTAGATTTCTGTTGTCTTGGGCGAATCATGCCCCAACAATACCTGAATGTATCGCGTTGAGGTGCCTGCTTCCAGCAAATGTGTTGCGAATGAATGCCTGAGCATATGAAGCCTTACATTTTTACGTATTCGCGCTTTATATACGGCTCTTTTGAGTACTTGCTGTAAACTGCCTGCACTGTATTGTTCACCAGTGGCACCTTCAAACAACCAAAATTTTGGTTTATATTCTGCGAGGTATTGTTCAACCAGCGGCATCAGGCTTTGAGCCATAACGCTATGCCTGTCTTTTCGGCCTTTACCTCCCCGCACCAACACAATGTTGCGATGAAAATCGACATCACCTATACGTAAGTTGAGTAGTTCGCTACGCCTTAACCCCGATGCATAAAGTATCATAAGCATAGTACGATGCTTTAGGTTTCCGGTAGCTTCAAAAATGGCCATCACTTCTTCCTGACTTAAAACTTCCGGAAGTTTCTTCTCCTTCATGGGGCGCTCAAGGTCGTAAACTTTTCTGTCCTGCTTCAGTATTTTCTCGTAATAAAATTTAATTGCATTAATAGCCTGATTTTGTGCGGAAACACTCAACTTTTTATGCTCAACGAGGTGCATCATATAGTGCAGTATTTCATCTTCATCTAATTCCTGCGGATGGCTTTCCGGGAAGAATTGTAAGAATAGTTTGAATTGTTCGGTGTATGTTTTTATAGTTGACGGACTGTAATTCTTTAATTTTAATTTCTTCCGCATCTGTTCTAGAGCAGCCAAGTGTACCTCCTTAGGAGATTGAAAGTCAGGTTCTGGTTCAACATGAATGGGTACCAGCAGTACATTCTCCGGTATGATTTTTTCAACTAGCAGATTTTCCTGCTCAAGCTTTTGGTTAGATTTTTTAATCCCAGAATAATCAAGCCACACTTTTCCTTTTAGGATATTATAAATAGTGTTCCACGCTTCTTTTGTTTCTGGCAAATACCAGCAGGTGTGGGTGGCACTGAATTTTATGCCGGGAATTTTCTTTACATGATCAATAACCTCACGGTCTTTAGGAAAGAAAAGTGCGAGGCAATCCATCTCACGATGGTGAATTCTCTTCACCGTTACTGATTTAGCCAACATAGAATTTTTTGTTTTAAGATTAAAGCATGACGAATATAGTGAAATGAAAGCCTTGAGAAAAACCGGGTAGCGTACAAAATCCGAACGAGGCCACAACCGCAATTTTTTAGTAACTTAAAACACCAAAACCCATCGCCTATGCAAGCCAACATCCTTACCGAAATATTTTTACCCGTTGCTCTGGGCATTATTATGCTGGGTATGGGGCTGTCGCTAACGCTGGAGGATTTTAAGCGAATTGCCCTTTTTCCTAAGGCAACATTTGTAGGACTTTTCAGTCAGTTGGTTCTTTTGCCGGTTATCGCTTTTTTAATGCTTAGACTAATAAGTCTGCCACCCGAACTGGCGGTGGGTGTTATGCTATTGGCGTTTTGTCCTGGTGGGGCAACATCAAATCTGCTTTCCAATTTAGCACGAGCCGATGTAGCATTGTCTATTACGCTTACGGCCATCTCCAGTATGATTACGGTATTTACTATTCCGTTTTTTATTAATCTTTCAATGGAATATTTTATAGGAGAAGGTAAGTATGTGGAGTTGCCGGTTCTTAAAACGATGCTGCAAATTGTGGTTATTACGATTATTCCTGTTTCGATAGGTATGTTGTTGCGGTGGAAATCTCCGGAAACATCAAAACGGGCAGAAAAGCCGGTAAAAATTGCTTCAGCTATTTTTATAACGCTCATTATTTTGGGCGCTATTCTTAAAGAGAAAGAAAACCTGGTTGATTTTTTTGCGCAGGTAGGTCTTATTACACTGCTTATTAATCTTATAATTCTTGTCTTAGCTTACGGAATCAGCAAATTTTTCAAGCTCAGTCACCCGCAGCGTTCGGCAGTGGCTATTGAATCGGGTATTCAAAATGGTACGCTGGCTATTACAATAGCCACCAGCAGTATGCTGTTAAATAATTCACAGATGTCTATTCCGGCTGCTATTTATTCGCTGATTATGTTTGTTACCGGTGGAGTAGCGGTGTATTTATTCAGTCGCACGTTTATGTTTGATAAGGCCTGAAGATTATTTTGGTAATCAATTTAGGGTTATACAAATGAAACCTTTTTATAAGTCTAAAGAACAAGATATTTTTTTGCTCCCGGGCCGCATGGCCCCGCATGTTTGTCCAACGCTGTGCCCAATTCGCACATGCTCCTGCCAGACCAAAGATTGGCCCAGGCGTTGTCTGAACATGCTGAAAAAATAAAGATAGCGAACTATAATTGGTAGGATTCCGGACTATCGTAAAAGAAAAAGGCTTAAAGCAAAATGCTAAAAGCCTTTCAATCTAGTATTCTCTTGTCTTACTACTTACGTCTATTTCGCGTAAGCAACGGATCGCATTTCCCGAATTACGGTAACTTTTATTTGTCCGGGGTACTGCATATCGCGTTCAATCTTTTGTGAAATATCAAAACTCAGCTGGCTGGCCCGTTCATCGGTAACTTTTTCAGCATCAAGTATCACGCGTAATTCGCGGCCGGCCTGTATGGCATAGCATTTTTCTACACCATCAAAGCTGCTGGCCAGTTCTTCCAGTTCGCGCAAACGCTTGATGTATTGTTCCATCACCTCACGTCTGGCACCTGGTCGTGCACCGCTTAAGGCATCGCAAGCCTGTACGATCGGGGAGATGGGACTGGTCATTTCAATTTCATCGTGGTGGGCACCAATGGCGTTGCATACTACCGGGTGTTCCTTGTATTTCTGCGCCAGTTCCATGCCGGCAATGGCGTGTGGCTTCTCTAATTCTTCGGGCCACACTTTTCCGATGTCGTGTAACAGGCCGGCACGCTTAGCTTGCTTTACGTTAAGGCCAAGTTCGGCAGCCATAATCGCACACAGGTTAGCCACTTCGCGCGAATGTTGTAACAGGTTTTGTCCGTAGGACGAGCGGAACCGCATACGTCCTACCATGCGCACCAGTTCGGGATGAAGGCCGTGTATGCCCAAATCAATTACCGTCCGTTCGCCCGTTTCTACAATTTCATCTTCAATGTTCTTGGTGGTTTTGGCTACGATTTCTTCTATACGAGCGGGGTGAATGCGGCCGTCCTGAACCAAACGATGTAACGATAGGCGTGCTATTTCCCTGCGTACGGGATCAAATCCTGAAATGATAATAGCTTCGGGTGTATCGTCAACAATAATTTCTACTCCTGTGGCGGCTTCCAGCGCGCGTATGTTGCGTCCTTCTCGCCCGATAATTTTCCCTTTTATATCATCGCTTTCAATGTTGAAAACGGATACACAGTTTTCAATAGCGTGTTCGGTAGCGGTGCGTTGAATGGTTTCCAACACAATTTTCTTAGCTTCTTTGGTGGCCGAAAGTTTGGCCTGCTCCATAATATCCTTAATGTAGGATGATGCCCGGGTTTGGGCTTCATCTTTTAAGGAAGCAATAAGTTGTTCGCGGGCCTCATCAGCTGTTAGTTTGGAGATGTTTTCGAGAATTTCAATTTTCTGCACGTTGAAGCGATCAAGTTCTTCCTTACGTTTTTTTACGAGCTCCAGTTGATGCGCCAGGTTTTGCTGGGTTTCGGTAAGGTCAGCTTCTTTCCGTTTTACCTGTTCCAGTTCGCGGTTTATCTGCTGTTCGCGCTGTTTTATTTTTTGCTCGTTTGATATGATCTGGTTTTTCTTGCGGTTGGCTTCTTCCTCAAATTCTGATTTCATTTTGAGGATTTTTTCCTTAGCCTCAAGAATTTTATCCTTCTTCAGGTTTTCGGCAGCAATTTCTGCTTCTTTTAAGATGAGCTTTGCTTTGGCATCGGCTTCTTTCTGGCGCCTGCTGTATTTGCGTTTGTAAAGCAGTGTTCCGAATCCAAGACCAATGAGGATTGCGCCCAGGGCGCTTGCGGAGATAATTATGGCTAATTCAGACATACATGTGTTGTTAAGGGTTGTACTAAACCCGGAAGTACTACACTGTATGGAAGGCTGGGAGCGTTAAAGAATAGTCTGTGAAACGAGGTAATTCAGTTGATTTACTTTTTCAAATACATTTTGATCAATTTCCTGGTGGTTTTCTTCTGTTTTCATTTTTTCAACCAGGCTGTCGAAAGCCACCATGGCCAGTAAATCCTGTTTATCGTCAATTCCGAATTGTTCCTTGTAAGATTTTAATTTATCGTTGATCAGGCGGCTTGCGGTTCTTACTCTTTCTTCTTCGTGCGCCTTTACCTTCATGGGGTAATCGCGATCAGCAATTTTAATTCGTATTGATAATTCCTCCATTTAAAAGTTCTTACAGTTTACTATCGGCTTAAGTACGCGATACACTTATCAATTTCCTGTATATAATCGTCCACTTTTCTTTTAAGCTCCGAAACACTTCCGTCTTCCGGACTAATGTTATCCACAATTTTAGAGATTTTAATTTGATTTTTAAAATTAAGCAGTTGCTCATCGCGGCTGTGGATACCCGCTTTAAGATCCTGATTTTCAGTTTTTAACGATTTAATTTCCTCTTTAAGCTTTTTGTGTTCGTTTACCAACACTAAAATCTTGCGTTCCAGACCGTTGAGGTTGGTTTTTAGAAGTTCCTGGTTCATGAAGTAAGGTTTTCAGGTTTCAGGTTCCGGCCCTGGTGCTTCTCATCCAGGGCAGAACTTTATTGTTTTATTTTCTAATTACGGCACCCAGTTTTTGCTCGAAAGCGGTCATCAGGCGCTGCATCGTTAAGTCAATCTCCTCGTCCGTAAGGGTTTTGGTCTCATCCAGTAAGGTAAAACCTAATGCGTAGGCTTTCTTTCCTTCCGGGATTTTGTCGCCCTCGTATACGTCAAATGTAATGATTTCCCGTATCAGTCGCTTCTCCGTTGTGTGCACCAGTTTCTGCACATCTTCAAAGCTCACATTCCTGTCCAGCACGAGGGACAAATCTCTACGCACTTCGGGATATTTAGGCACCTCCCTAACTACTAACTTAGGGTTTGCCTCCCTGAAAAGCAAATGTGTATTTAGTTCAGCATAAAATATGTCCTGCTTCATGCCAAAATCTTTCTGTAGGGCAACTTTTACTTTTCCGAATTTTCCTAACGTCTGATTGTTATATGAAAGCGCAACGGCATAATCGAATAATGGATCGGTAATTACTTGTTGTTTGATAGCTCCAAGCCCTGCCTTTTGAAGAAGCTGGTAAAGGTACTGGGCCATATCATAAAAAGAAACGGAGGCTGTTTTATGCTGCCAGTTTTCAGTTTCTATATTACCGCTAAGGTAGAGGGCGAGTTGCTCCTCTTCAATGTATTTTCCATTCACTTTACCATAGATTTTACCAAATTCGTAAAGTTTAAGATCCTTCTGCTTGCGATTTATGTTATAGGCACACACTTCCAGCCCGGTAAACAACATGGTTTGCCGAAGTATGCCCTGTTCTTCACTTAATTTATTAAGAATGTGAACAGGCTCTCCATCAAATGTGAGTTTGTGTTTCTCCTGCCACGCTGCGTTGGTCAGTGAATTGGTCCATATTTCGTAAAAGCCATTGTTTACCAACAGTGCGCCCAACGTGTTTTTGAATTTGTTGATGTCATTAACCGGGAATTCAGCAATGAAATCGGAACCGGCATGATCGCTTAGTTCAATATTGTTGAATCCGTAAATGCGTAAAATTTCTTCAATCACATCGGCTTCCTGTGTTACATCAACCCGATAGGGCGGAACCGAGACTGTGTAGTGATCGGCCTGTGTTTCAACAACCGTGATATCAAGACGATTGAGAATGGCAACAGCTTCTTCTCTGGGTATGACTTTACCAATCAGCCGGTTTACATTTTTATCTTTTACCAGGATGGTTTTGTTTTCAATTTTGGTTGGATAAACATCCATAATGTCGGATGAGATTTCGCCTCCGGCAATTTCTTTGATAAGCAGGGCGGCTCGCTTTAAGGCATACACCGTAATGTTCGGATCGGTACCCCGTTCAAAGCGGAAGGATGCATCGGTTTTCAAACCGTGATGCATGGAGGTTTTGCGGATATAATCGGCCGAGAAGCAGGCGCTTTCTAAAAATACGTTTTTCGTTTTTTCAGTAATGCCTGAAGTAATTCCGCCAAACACCCCGGCAATACACATGCCTTCCTGCGTGTTGCAGATCATCAGATCATTTGCCTGAAGCTTACGTTCCTTGCCATCGAGTGTTACAAAGGGGGTATTCTGTGGCAACGTTTTTACGATAACTTTTTTACCGTCAATTTCATTGGCATCGAAAGCATGCAACGGCTGACCGGTTTCATGCAACACATAGTTGGTGATGTCTACAATGTTGTTGATGGGCGCAATACCAATGGCTTGCAGCCTTGCCTTTAACCAACCGGGTGATTCAGCTACCGTAACATTCGAAAGCGTAACACCTGAATAGCGCGGACATGCCTCTGAATTTTCTACTTCTACAGCAACGGGAAGGTTTTTAGTATCGGTTTTAAAACCGTCAACTGAAGGCCATTTGATTTCACGATTGAGTGCGGCTTTGATATCGCGCGCTACGCCAATATGCGATGCGGCATCGGCCCGGTTAGGCGTTAACCCGATTTCGATAGCATGGTCGGATTGAATGTTATAATATTCTGATGCAGGAGTGCCATTGGGCAGTTTCGTATCCAACACAATAATGCCTTCGTGATTATCGCCAAACCCGATTTCATCTTCTGCACAGATCATCCCTTCGGACTGCTCGCCCCTGATTTTTGTGGATTTGATGGTGAAGGGTTCGCCTTTGGTTGGGTACAAGGTTGTTCCCGGAACAGCAACAACTACTTTTTGGCCTGCTTTTACATTGGAGGCGCCACAGACTATGGGTAATGCTTTATCGCCACCAACATCAACGGTAGTAACCGAAAGTTTATCGGCATTGGGGTGCTTGGCGCATGTAAGCACCTCGCCAATTACTAAACCGGCCAACCCTCCTTTAATGGTGGAGAATGGTTCGATGTATTCAACTTCCAGTCCGGTGCCGGTAAGTACCTGAGCAATTTCTTCAGGTGATTCCGGAATGTCGATGTATTCTTTAAGCCAGTTGTAGGAAATAGTCATTGCTAAATAGCAGGTTAATCTGCAAAAGTAAGGAAAAGGAGGGAAACCTAAACCTCATCCCCGGCCCTTCTCCTGCGAGGAGAAGGGGGAGTTGAATTGAAGAGGATTGTTGTTTTTAAAACTTCATCCCGGCCCTTCTCATGGGACGAGAGGGGGAAGGAAAATTGAATGATGTCTACGGATCAGGAATTTGGTAGTGTTAGATGTTTCGTTATTTCTGATAAGACTGAAGAGATGTCTTTCAGCACCTGCTCATTTGTAAAGCGAATTATTTTTACACCCAGCGCATCTAGTTGTTCTGTTCTTCCTTTATCATAAGCCGGATTATCATTTTGAAAATGTATATCGCCATCTACTTCAATGACTAACCTGCACTCGTGACAATAGAAGTCCACAATGAAATGATCTATTGGATGCTGTCTTCTGAATTTGTAGCCTTTCAGTTTCTTGCTACGAAGGTTTCTCCAGAGAAGCCTCTCTGCTTCAGTCGGTACTTTTTTAAGAAAACGTGCGTTTTCGAAAATCTTTGGTTTGGCGTTATGGTGAAAGGGTAGTTCCATAAAAACCTCATCCCCGGCCCTTCTCCTGTGAGGAGAAGGGGGAGGAGAATGATGAATTTAGTTTTTGTTTTTTTAAATCTCAAGGTAAGCCCCTCTCCGTGCCGGAGAGTGGTTGGGGGAGGTTATAGAAAACCTAATGTAAAAGCTCACTCAACTCCTTTTCGCTCACGTTAAGCAAACCAACTTTTGGAAGTCTGCGGGTAAGTTCCCGCCAGCTTGCATCAGCCTTGTAGATTTTCTGCAACATGGCCGAAGCTTGTTTGATGTCTTTGTTGTTGGCCAGGGTAATGGCTGTCCAGTATTGCATCTCCAGGTTATCCGGAAACATCTTCATGGCTTTGCCATATTCATCCATAGCTTTTTGCATTTCATTTTTTTCTACGTAGAGATCACCGCTGTTCATGTGCTCGTATGCCCGAAATACTTTTAACAGACGACTTAGTTCATCAATAGGTTCACGGGCATCGTCAACACGCAAGTCTATGAGCCGGTCGTTCCATGGTTCAGCAGATGCTTCTCCGGCCACCACCAGCAAAGCGGCCGATTGCTTGCCGCGGATATCGCCACCAACTTTCTGTGCAGCTTTTAATACTTCCACCATCCGTTCGGCCAGGGGTAGCTTGTCATTTTCTTTCCAAGCTTTTTCCATCGCGGGAACTACTTTATTATTGAGCATCATGTTGGCCTGTACAGAAAAATTTTCACCATTACTATGACCGGCCATGTCGATGCAGTTTTTTCCGGTATGCGTGGCTACTCTTCCCTGCCTATCCAGTATGGCCAGTTGACGAAATTCTTTCCCTTCATCATCGAGGAGTAACAGGTCGACCGTTTCCTGTGGCGACTTACCGTTTTTCAGTAAGTCAAGCCCACGTGGCCCAAATGATTTGTTGACAAATGATTGTGTTGCCACTACACCTACACCTGCTTCGCCCCATGACACCACACTGCCAACGCTAAACCAATGGCTTTGCACGGCAACAGCCATTTCACCCGTGTTAACATCGCGGGCAACAGTGGAAAAAGTATGGGCTAAAGGATCGGCAGGTTTTTGTGCGAATGCAGTGATAATACAAACCTGAAGGAACAGCTTAATAAGGTGTTTCATATTTACTTATAATTTTTTTCACCTGCGCGTACAGGGATGGTTAATAAATTTTCGGGCGGTGGTAACGGACAGGAAAAGTTGTCGTTGTAGGCGCAATACGGATTGTAGGCTTCATTGAAGTCGAGCAGTATAGAATTTTGTCCGCGCGGTTTTTTTACATCGAGGTAGCGGCCGGCACCGTAAGTTTCGCGGGCGCTGGTTTCATCACCAAAGGCTAAGAAAAGTGTTCCCTTGTAGGGGCCCATGTCAATAATTTCCAAAATCAATAGACGGTGTTCTTTTCCGTCCAGTTTAAATTCGGCATAAGCATATTCCATGTACCGTTTGGTTTTACCATCGCTGGTAGGAAGCTCAACAATTTTTTTGTTTTCAACGACTATTAGTCGGGCTTTAACCTGATAATTTTTATCAGGGGCAAACCAATTTAAACCCTTGTACTCAGCAACGTTTTCAGCAAAGGGAGAGTCGGATGCGGTGCGCATGAAACGGTCTTTCTCTTCGCGTTGTTTCTGTATTTTAGTGATGTAGGCGGTATCATCTTGCCCGGTAAATGAATAGATCAGGGTAATGGCAGCAACAACTATGGCAATTATGATAATTATTTTAGTTCTGTTCATACAGAAAAATTATGGATAGCTAGTTAATGGGACACTAAACACTAATTCACGAAAGTAAGAGTTTTGCTGATTTAAAATTTGCTCCCGGGCCGCATGGCCCTGCCTACCGGCAGGCAGGCCCGTGTACTCATCCAGCGCTGCGCCCAATCCCCGCATGCCCCTGCCAGTCCGAACCTGCCTACCGGACAGGCAGGGATTGGCCGATGCGCAGTCTGAGTACACTGAAAAAACTTTATTTTACCAACATTTGATTTGTGAAGGGATTGCGGAGTGACAAAAATTAATTACGACTTACAACAATCCTTCATCAGCGAAACTATAGTAGTTTTTTCCGGCAACGATCAGGTGGTCGAGCAGTTGGATTTCTAATAACTTTCCAGCTTCTTTTAATTTTTTAGTGAGATCAATATCCTGCTGACTGGGTGTAAGGTTTCCGGAAGGATGATTGTGCGCCACAATGATGCCGCTGGCCAATTCTTCCAGGGCCACTTTGAAAATAATTTTTGGATCGGCAACCGTGCCGTGTACACCGCCCAGACTGATTTTCTGCTTTTTGATAATGCGATGGGCACGGTTCATCATCAATATCCAAAATTCTTCATGGGATAAATCCATGAGTTCACCTTTTAGTTGTTCGTAGGCATCTTTTGATGCGGATATTTTGGGACGCTCCTGTGTGCCCACCTCTTTGCGTCTCCGGCCCAACTCCAATGCACTTACAATGGTAATCGCTTTGGCTTCGCCAATGCCTTTTATTTTCATCAGATCTTTAACGGTAAGTTTGGCCAGTGCATCCAGGTTATTATCAACACTTTTTAAAATGTTTTTGGCTACATCAACGGCACTCATGGAAGCAGTGCCTGTTCCCAGCAATATGGCAATCAGTTCAGTGTCGGAGAGGGCAGAGGTTCCCTTCAGCAGTAGCTTTTCCCGGGGCCTGTCTTCTGCAGCCCAGTTCTTGATGTTCAGAAAGCTGTTTTTTTCATCCTTCATCTGCCGAAAATAAAGAATGGCATCCTATAGAAAAAAGAAACCCTGACGTTGCGGTCAGGGTTTCAGGGTATTGTTAAGGGCCGGTTAAGCCAACTTGTTTACATATTTGGCCAGGCTTGATTTCTGATTAGCAGCCTTTTTCCAATGAATAATGTTCTTCTTGGCCAGTTTATCGATTAGAGCCGAAACCTCCTTTAAAAGGGCTTCTGCTTCTGTTTTAACAGTGGTACTACGAAGTTTCTTAATGAATGTGCGGGTTGTTTTGTGCTGGTAACGGTTTCTTACACGCTTAGCCTCATTGGCCCGTATTCTCTTTTCTGCTGATTTGTGATTTGCCATATCTTAATGACCTTACTTTTTAAGGACTGCAAAGGTAATTGTATTCGTCTTATTTGCAAAGGTCACGATCAATGAATTCTGCTGAAAAGCCATGGAAAGTGAGCATTTTGAGCTGATTTGGATATTTTTTTTCAATTTAAGGTAATGAACAGATGGATTATTGGCATAATCATGTTGATCAGCCTGTTTCTTCTTGTAGGTTGGGGTTTTCATGCCCACCGACAGATTAACCGGTTGGCGGTTTTTACCCTTCCCCCTGAAATGATCGGGTTTTATAAGGCCAACATAGGCTATTTAACAGAAGCTTCTGTAAATGCCGACCGCAGACGCTTTGCCGTAGTGGATGAGGCCCCGCGCCACTATATTGATATCGACCACTTTGGCGACAGCGCCATTTATACTATGCCCCGTTACTGGAAGGAAGCCGTTGACCGGTATGGTGAGGATACCCTGAAAGCCTACGGTATTTTACCTTGGCACATCAACGTGATGTATTACCGGCTTAAAGATGCTTTTCTGGTAAAGGACCCGGCCAGGATTTTAAGCCTTTCGGCTGATCTTGGTCATTACCTGGCCGATGCCCATGTTCCCTTGCATACTACCGAAAATTACAACGGACAATATACCGGCCAGGAAGGTATTCACGCGTTTTGGGAATCGCGGTTGCCTGAATTGTTTTCAGCCGAGTACGATTTTTTTATAGGCAAGGCCACGTATATCAAAAATCCACAGCTTGAGGCCTGGAAGATTATCGAACGAACACATCAGGATTTGAAGGATGTGTTACAGTATGAACGTCAACTCACTACTGAAATGGCCGAGAAGAAGTATTCATTTGAAACCCGCGGAAAGCAGACCATCAAGGTTTATTCCTATGAATTTTCAAAGGCCTATCATGAAGCGCTTAATGGCATGGTGGAAAGACAGATGCGATCTTCCATAAAAGCCATTGGTGATTTCTGGTACACGGCATGGGTAGATGCCGGGCAACCGGATTTGAAAACATTAATCAATTATAAACCTACAGAGGCTGAGCTGGCCCAACGAAGAAAAGAAGTGGAGGAATGGAAACAGCAGCAGGTAAAGGTAAGAGTTCATGAAGTTGAAAATTAGATATTATTAAATGGAAAAGGCTGCCATTTTTTAGCAGCCTTCATCCATTTCAAGAAATTGATCTATTAATTTCCTTTAACAGGATAATACACTTCGGTAATCCACTTTGCTGTATCGGGTTCTGTCTCCGGATCGGTAATGTACACTTCCCAAGGTGCTCCTATTGCTTCCAGTTTTTTGTATTCCATGTACTGTGCAAGTTGATTATGTGTGGCTTCCAGTTTATGATAATCACCCAGGTGTATGGCTTTCACAGCTTTCCCTCCAGCGATTTGCATGACACTGTATTTAGGTGGAAGTTTGGCATCGGCAGGAACAGGCAATGCACACACCATATCCATTTCTTTTTTCTCCTCATCCCACCGTGGATACAAACAGAATGGTGCACCGGTCATTTCTACTTTTGATTTTTGTAATACAGCCATTAGCTCGCCATAAGATTTTCCCATCTGCAGGCTCACGGCATTCATATCGGTAGTACTCATGGTAGTGCTTAAACCGACATAACTAATTGGGTTAATTGTTTCTTCCGTAATTTTTACGGTGAATACAGGCTTAGCTTCTACCATGGCTTTTAAATCGGCAAGCCCGCTTTCATACATTCCGCCCAACATACCTTCTATAAACATATGAAAGAGTTTACCCACAGAGGCGTTTGTCAGTCCGGTTCCGCTAACATCACCGTCATACGTCCAGGTTACTTTTGTGCCGCCATCTACCGGTGTTAAAACATAGGACGCGAAGTATTGCCCCGGATTGCCGAAATCCATTTTTATTTTCACCAGTTTGTTTTCCTCTACACCCACAATTTCCTGCGAACCACTGCCAACCTGTGAATGATCGCTCACCCACGACATTTTGCTTCCCACCCCGCTGGCGGGCCCTTCAAAGGTGTATTGAGCCTGCGGATCCAGTTTGTGCCAGGGAGAGAACTTGTTGAAATTCTGAAAACTGCTCACTTCTTCAAACACTGAAGCAGGCTGAGCATTGATTACCACGGAACGTTCAAGGTGTTTTTGTGGCGACTGAATGGCGATAACTGCGGCTACAATAACCACTATGGTTAGTAGCCCCAAACCAACGATTTTTAAAATTTTCATGGGGATTGTTGTTATAGGGAACCGAAGGTAGTTAAAATAATAGCCAATAAGTACTTGATATTCTGTCAGAAAATTCAATAATTCGGTAAACCAAATCCTTTAGCTATGAACGTTTTCACCAACCCCAACCAACTCCACGTTAATTACGGATTAAAGATAGCCGGTGGGCTAATCGTCTATTTCCTGATTATGAAATTTGCCGGGCTACTCAATGTGGTTGAGTTGCGTTTGTTGAACGTGATTATCTTGGTGGGAGGTATTTACATGGCCCTCAAAAAATTTCAGCATACCCACGGTGAACATATTAATTACTTTCGGGCGCTGGTAACCGGTGTAGCTACGGGTGCCATTGCTTCGCTGGTGTTTGCAGCCTTTTTATTTATTTATGTAACGTTTATTGATGTGCCGTTTATGCAATATATTATCGATAACGAGCCGATGGGTCGTTTTTTAAACCCGTATATCGTCTCTTTTATTGTAGCACTGGAGGGAGTTTTTTCCGGCTTACTCGTAACCTTTGTATTAATCAATTACATCAACACCGATGAGCCCAATGAAGGCTGATTCTTAACCATATTAATAATACCCGAACCTGTCGGCTCACCGGCAGGTTTTTTTAATTTTAAGCACCTATATAGTAAAAGCTATGCGCTATTCTAAAATCAACAACCAGCTTTTTATTCAAAACCGAAAACGACTGGTGAAAGAACTCAAACCCGGCTCGGTGGCCGTATTTAATTCCAACGATATCATGCCCACCAATGCCGATGGTACCATGCGCTTCCGGCAAAACAGCGATTTGTTTTATCTCACCGGGGTGGATCAGGAGGAGTCTATTCTTGTTATATGCCCGGATTATCCGGATAAGAAGTTGCGCGAAGTATTGTTTTTACGCGAAACCAGCGAGCAGATTGCCACCTGGGAAGGCCACAAACTAACCAAAGCGGAGGCGAGAGAAGTAACGGGTATCGAAACCATTCTCTGGACATCCGATTTTCACCGTGTGTTCAACACCATGATGGTGATGGGCGGGGTGGAACATGTGTATTTAAATACCAATGAACATTACCGTGCTGAAGTAAGGGTAGAGAGCCGCGACTCGCGCTTTATCCAATCGTGCAAGGAGCGTTACCCGCTACATAAGTATGAACGGGTTGCACCCATTATGTCTGCCTTGCGTGCAGTGAAATCGAAATACGAAATTGAATTGATGCAAAAGGCTTGTGACATAACAGAGAAGGCTTTTCGCAGGGTGTTAAAATTTGTGAAGCCTGGTATTAAGGAATATGAAATTGAAGCTGAATTTATTCATGAATTTATCCGAAACGGTTCAAGAGGGTTTGCGTATGAACCCATCATCGCCTCGGGTGCCAATGCCTGTGTGCTCCATTACATTGAAAATACCAGTGTCTGTAAAACCGGTGAGGTAATTTTATTAGATGTGGGTGCCGAATACGCAAACTACAATGCTGACATGACACGGGTGATTCCGGTGAACGGCAGGTTTACTAAGCGGCAAAAGGATGTTTATAATGCTGTACTCCGCGTAAAGCGTGCGGCTTATAAATTGCTTCGGACGGGCACCATATATTTTGATTATCATAAAGAAGTGCAGAAGGTTATGGAAGGAGAGTTGATGAAGCTAAAGCTTATTGATAAAACTGACATCAAAAATCAACATCCGGAAAAGCCTGCTGTGATGAAGTATTTTATGCATGGTACCGGCCATCATCTGGGATTGGATGTTCATGATACCGGAAATATGTTTTCAAAAATGAAAGAGGGAATGGTGTGGACTGTAGAACCAGGCATTTATATTAAAGAAGAGGGTCTTGGTATCCGCCTGGAAAATAACGTAGTGATTACCAAAACGGGACTGCACGACCTGATGAAAAATATTCCCATAGAAGCCGAGGAGATTGAAGACCTGATGAACTCAAAATAATGAACAGGAAACGAAAATTCTCAGCAGCTTTTCTACTAATAACTTTTGTTGCTGTACTCGCACAAGCGCACGAATTCTGGATGCAGCCCCAAAAATTTAAATTTTCGGTTGGTGAAACTGCACAGATCAATTTTATGATGGGTGAAAATTTTGTAGGCGAGCGGTGGAATTTAGCTAAGCACCGGTTGCTGAGGTTGGATCATCATGCGGGTTCATATAGTGATGGACTTATTGAAAGCGTAAATCCCGGAGACGGAAATAACCTGATGGTTAAATTCGCTAAAGAAGGAACACACCTGTTTGTGGTGCAAAGCAATAATGCCTTTATCGAATTGGAGGGAGAAAAATTCAATGCTTACCTGGAAGAAGATGGCCTTGAGGATGTATTGACTTACCGAAAGAAAAACAATTTACTGGATAAACCTGCCCGCGAGTATTACGCCCGCTGCGCAAAGCTTTTGCTACAGGCAGGTGCGACAACAGATGATACGTACAAAAAGCAAGTGGGACTGCCGCTGGAAATTGTTCCGGTGAAAAACCCTTACGCACTTAAGCAGGGTAGTGAAATTAGTTTTCAGGTGCTGTTCGAAGGTAAGCCCTTGCCATTTACTATGGTAAAAGTATGGAACCGTAAAGACGGCACAACTTTTATGCAGAACATTTATACCCAAAAAGACGGAACCATTACTACACGGCTGAGCAATTCCGGTGCATGGATGGTAAGTTGCGTAAAGATGGTTCCCGCAAAGGAGGAGGGAGCCGATTGGCAGAGCTATTGGGGTAGTTTGGTGTTTGGATTTTAAAAGCCAGGTATTCAATGATATTATACGTCTGTTTTGTGAGTTTGGTGATATAGTGTTTTTGTGGCTTAACGACATGGAATTTTTCTTGCCACGAAATCACAAAGTCACTAAAGAGTAAAATTGTACCCGACCTAACTTTAAAAAAATGAGTCAATCTATCAACTCCGATAAAGCACCCGAACCGGTAGGCCTTTATCCGCACGCCCGCAAAGTTGGCGGCTTGCTATTCTTATCGGGCGTTGGCCCCCGCAAAAAAGGTTCAAAGGAGATACCCGGTGTAACACTGGATGCTGCAGGGAATATTATCGCCTACGATATAGCCGAACAATGCCATGCTGTTTTTCAAAATGTACGCTATATCCTGGAGGCATCCGGTTCGCGGTGGGAGAACCTGGTAGATGTGACCGTATTTCTTACCAACATGAAAGCGGACTTTGCCACGTTTAACAGGATTTATGCAGAATATTTCAAGGAGAATCAGCCTTGCCGTACCACCGTGGAGGTTAATGCCCTGCCCACCCCGATAGCCATCGAATTGAAGTGCATCGCCACGCTAGCTGAATAGGCTGCATTTAGCTGTTTTTTAAGGGGTTGACGGATAATTTCAACCGTTTGTCCGCTTCAATACCAAACAATTTGATTAATTTCCTGTTATTTAAACCGTATTAAACAACAACCCCACTGTTGTATGAAATTTATCGGAAACAACATCCGCGAATTTGACCTTTTGCGTGTAGTAGTTTGGAGTGTTTTGATTGGTTACGCTTTAACCACCACCCTCTGGACAGGCGTAAAGGTACTTCGCCTTATTTTCTGAGCGAAACCGGTTAAACGGAAAAGCTCTCCCCGCATCCGCAGGTGCGCGAAGCATTTGGATTAATAAACTGGAAGCCCTTTCCGTTTAGTCCATCTGAGAAATCAAGCGTTGTTCCCAACAGATAAAGCAGGCTCTTCTTATCCACTAAAATCTTTACGCCCTTATCTTCAAAAACCTGATCGGCAGGGTTTATAGCTTCATCAAAAGCCAGGTCGTACATTAATCCGGAGCATCCTCCGCCCTTAACCGATACACGGATATTCGGATCTTCCGTTTTACCTTCTTTGTGGCGGAGTTCAATAATTTTTTCTTTGGCTTTATCGGTAACGCTAATCATAATTCAATCAATTAAGACACAGGATTTAATACAACACTAAAAACGGTTATTGTGTTCATGTCGCGCCCGTAATAGAGTTTTTGGAGGGCATCGTTTATGTTTCCCGCGCGGAAGTACGAGGTGTGCAATTCGGTATCTCCTTTGGCAACCCACTGTATTGTATAGCTATTCTCCTTCTCTTTATAGTTCTGCACATACGCGTGCATTTTCTTTAAGGCATCAAGTTTGTCTGTTCCGGTTTCGTAATGGAATAAAAACGATTGATTATGCCTGGGGTTTATGGTGATCAGATCCAGCCGTACCTTACCATCTTTGGTACTGTATTCAAAAACCAGGTCAGACGACCGCAGGCCCAGGTAATCTTTGATCTCCTGCTGCATTCGTGCGGCTTCGATATGTATTTCACTGGAAGTCTCCATCATGTGTTTAAATCGGTAGGGAGAAAACTTTCCAAAAGGCTGAAAAGTTTCTCAATTTCACGTCAAAGTTAACAATTATGCAAAAACTCGAGCATATCGGAATTGCGGTTAAAAACCTGAACGAGGCCAATGCTTTGTTTGCCCGCTTATTAGGAAGAGAACATTATAAGATAGAGGAGGTGGCATCGGAGGGTGTCAGAACTTCCTTTTTTGAACTGGGGGGAGTTAAAATTGAATTATTGGAAGCCACACGAGCAGATTCACCAATTGCCAGGTTCATAGAGAAACGAGGGGAGGGAATACATCATTTGGCTTTTGAAGTAGCCGATATCAATAAAAGTATGCAAGGCTACAAGCAGGATGGATTTGAGCCACTTCAGGCGGTGCCTAAAAAAGGTGCAGATAACAAAATGATTTGTTTTCTGCACCCTAAATCAACACAAGGTGTGCTGGTTGAATTGTGTCAAGAGATTACCGGCTCTTAGGGAAATCAGGAACCTCCTTTTTACCGTACTGAACTGCGTTGTAGTAACGCTGCTTTTTCTTCCCAAGTTTTGTTTCATAGTAAGGCTTGGGAACCGTTGAACATGCCACCGAAAAGATTAAAGCCAAGACAAGCAACACGGATATCTTTCTCATAGTATGCCTTCTTGTTGTGCATAGATACAGGGGCTGGTCTTCTCAAATCTTTTAAATTGGGTTATAATCTTACTTTTGTGTGACGAACCGCTTACCTGCACGGTGAATGAACGGTTACAACCGATTTACAACATGACTGAAAAACGATCTGAAATAAGTGACCTGGGGGAATTTGGTCTGATTGACCGTATAGCCCAACATACCCAACTCCAAAATTCTACTTCGGTAGTTGGCATTGGCGATGATGCTGCCGTACTTGACGGTGGTGAGGAGTACATTTTGGTTTCTACCGATTTACTGGCCGAAGGTGTTCATTTTGATCTGGCCTTTACACCTCTTCATCACCTGGGGCATAAAGCAATATCGGTTAATGTTTCTGACATCGCAGCGATGAATGGTAAGGCCGAACAGGTGGTGGTGAGCCTGGCGCTTAGCAACCGGTTTTCGGTTGAGGCTGTTGATGCACTATATGAGGGTATACGGGCGGCCTGTCAACAATACAAGGTTGATCTTGTTGGGGGTGATACAACAGCTTCGCGCTCAGGATTAATTCTCTCCATCACGGCCGTTGGCCGCGTGCCGAAAGACAAAGTGGTATACCGGTCGGGTGCAAAGCCGAATGATATTATTTGTGTTACCGGTGATTTGGGGGCATCGTATATCGGGCTGCAGGTATTGGAACGCGAAAAGGAAGTTTATCTCGTGAATCCGGATATGCAACCGGGGCTCGAAAAATATGAATACATGGTGGGCCGGCAATTAAGGCCCATAGCCCGAACC
This sequence comes from Flammeovirgaceae bacterium UBA5585, assembly GCA_002425185.1. Lineage (GTDB taxonomy): Bacteria > Bacteroidota > Bacteroidia > Cytophagales > Cyclobacteriaceae > UBA2336. The sequence goes on from DILT01000018.1 coordinate 22,171, forward strand.
GATATTGTTTTTGAATTGGCAGAGTTGGGTATTAAGCCTACCGCCATGATTGATATTTCGGATGGATTGGCCTCCGAGCTTTTTCACCTTGGTAAAAATTCCGGAGTGGGCACGCGCATTTTTGAAGATAAGGTTCCTATTGATCAAGCCGCCTATGAAGCTATGGCGCTTGAATTTAAGATCGACCCGATTACCTGTGCCTTGAATGGCGGGGAAGATTACGAACTATTGTTCACCATTCATCCGGATGATTTTGAGAAAATCAAAAATCACCAGGATATTCATATGATTGGCTACGTTCATGAAAAACCCAATGAACATACCCTGGTTACCAAACATGGAAATGCTGTACCCCTTCGCGCGCAGGGCTGGGATCATTTTAAATCAGGTGGCTAACGGAAGGCTAACGGTAAATTCAGTTCCGGTATTTTCAGCACTGACAATGGTTAGTTCTCCTTGATTTAGCTGCACAAATTTTTTGCAGAGTATCAAGCCTAAACCGGTTCCCTTTTCGTTGGCCGTGCCTATTTTAAGCGACAGTTGTTCATCGGCCAAAAGCTTTTCGATGTAGTTGTTATCCATGCCAATCCCCTCATCGGCTATTTTGATAATAGCATGCTGATGATTGCGGTAGGCTGAGATATGAACATTTTTTCCTTCGCTTGTAAATTTCAATGCATTTGAAACCAGGTTACGCAGGGCCACATACAGCATATTTTCATCGCCATAAACCTCAATGTTTTCCGTAACACTGAAGTGAAAATGAATCCGCTTTTTTTCTGCTGTTAGTTGATACAGGTTATATATTTTTCGCAAAGCATCTGTAACAGAAAAGTTAGCCGGTGTGTACGAAATACTTCCGGTTTGTGACATAGACCAATACAATGTATTATCGATGAGGTCGAGTGAGCTGCTTACCGAGTTGCGGATACTGCGTGCGTGTTTTTTAATAGCCTCTTTCGGGAGTGCATCTACATTTTCAATAATAATGGACAGAAATCCTTTAAGCGTGGTGAGCGGTGAGCGTAAGTCATGTGAGAGAATGGAAAAAATCAAATCCTTTTTTTGGTTGAGTATTTCCAGTTCTTCTCTCGACTTTTCAATTTCAGCGGTCCGTTCTTTAAGCAGGCGCTCCAGCCTTTCCTTATCGTGCTTGGTTTTGGTAGCGTATGCCTGAGCCCCTGCGTAGGTAGCTATAAAGAGAAAACACACCGCCAGGGTAATAAACCACCAGGTTTGCCAGAACGGAGGAACAATAGTGATTTGAATCGGTTCAGACTCGGCTATTTCATTTTTGATACGTGTCCGTACTTTAAAAGTATAGGTACCGGGTTTCAGCTTGGAGTAAGATATGGCGTTGCGTATGGTTTCATTCCAGGTCATATCATAATTCTCAAGCATATACTCTACGGTATAGGCGGGCGGCTGATGATAACCCGGAACAACAAATTGAATACTAAAATGGGTTTCCTTGGCCGGGAGCTTGATTGCCTTTTTGTTGCGCACATTAACATATAGAGTATTGTTTATGTCGCGATAGTTTGAAATACTTAGAATAACGGGCTCTATAGGCTTTGCCAGTGTTGAATTTATTTTCTCAGGATCAAAAATGTTGATGCCGTTAATACCCCCAAATACCAAATCGCCCGATCGGGTTTTTAAATACGCAAGCCTGTTAAATTCCAAATCCTGAACGCCTTCGCTAATTGTAAAATTGGTAGTAGTTTGGGCATTGAGATCGTATTTTAAAATTCCCTGATTGGTACTGATCCAGACGTTTCCATCGTTGTCATTTAGGGTTGCATAAACGGTATTGGCGCTGAGTTCTGGAATATTAAGTTGCCGGACTGATTTTTCAGGGTGATTATCCTCCTGCAGATCAAGCTGCCACAGTCCATTATTGAAAGTGCCTATCCATAATTTATCGTTAATTTCCTCAAGCGAGAGCACCATAAAGTACGAGCCGTCCGGACGGGTTAAATCTTTTTCAATGGGTATATAGGTGAAGCTGTAATCCTTGTTCATTCGGGATATTCCACCCTGTACGCCTAACCATAACCGATCACGGCTATCCAAATACATAGCTGTTACGTTAGCAATCTGCTTACCGGGTTCATCGGTATAGTTTTTGAATTGCTGGGTTTCTTTTGTTTTAAGGTTATGGATGTATAAGTGGCCGGTAGAAATAAGGTATAGGTTTTCATTGTGCCTGATAAGCTGACGGGCCATCCGGTTGTATAATTGATTTTTGAGTGGCTCATAGTACCGGAACGTAGAAGTCTTTTTGTCCATGGTCAGCACGCCAACAGAAGTACCAATGATTAGTGTATTTTTATCCAATTCCTGTATATAAACCGGTACAATAATTCGGTCCACTCCTTCAACTTCTATTTTAATACGTTTTACGGTAAAATCTTTCCTGTTGATTTCATTAAGATATCCGCCATCGGTGCCTACCAATATGTTGCCATTGTCATCCTCAAATATTCCGCGCACCATTTTATCGGATAGCGAGCGTGTGTTTAACGGATCGTTTGTGATATGCAGAAACTTTATTTTATTGGGGTCAAACTTGTTAAGAGCCCCGGTGGCGCCAATCCATATTATTCCGGTTTTATCCTGAATTATAGAGGTGCAGTTATCGCCACTGATAGACGAAGCCGATAAAGGATTTTTTTTAGCCGTCTTAAATTTCTTTTCCTCCGGACTGTAAACAACCAGGCCTCCTGACTTGGTGAGTATCCAGATCAACCCCTGGTTATCCTTAAAAATTTTATTAATGCGATTGAAAAACGGGCTATTTTCCGGGGAGAAGTATTGGACGAATTTTTTGGTATTCAAATCATAAATTAAAACGCCCTGTTTTTCGGTGCCAATGTATAAGTTATTGTGGGCATCAATTTCCATGGCGGTAACACGGCTGTAAACGGTAAACTCAACGTTACCCCACTTCAGATTAATAGAATCGATAACATTTCGGTTTTCGAGAATATAGATTTTCCGAACATCACCTACCAGCATGCGGTTGCCGAATTTAAATAACGAAGTGGCATTGCGTGTATTAAATTCCTGGCGGGTGTATTGTTTTAGTGTATCATTTTCTACAAAAAAGAGGCCGTTGTTAAAGGAAGTTCCCCAGATTGTACCATCGGCTGTTTGTGCAATATGATTAACAATGGGTATGCCATCCCGGTTGGGTAGTCTTTTTAGTTGATTGGTGTTATAGTTAAATTCAACAATGCCGTGATTGCGCGTGGCAATAAGCAACCGCTTTTGAAACGTATCGTAGAAGAGAAAATTAATTTCGCGCCCGCTGATGGAACCGGAATCGGGAAGGGTTGTAAAATGGGTAAAGCTTACACCATCGTATTGATATAAACCATCGGCAGCAACCCAAATCAGTCCCTCCGGATCTTGCAGTACATCAACAATTTCCGATGAGCGTATAGTGCCGGGTATGGTAAGTTGTTCGAAAATAAGTTGCTCGGGCAAGGCTTGTGATAAACCAGGTCCGGCCAAGAGGCTCAGTGAGGCGATCAGAACGATTAATCGCATTAGTCCTCCGGGTAGGGTATAAAAACAAAATTGGTGAACGCTTTGTCGATCACAAACAGGCAGCAGAACTCATCCGGATCCTTGTAGGCTTTTTTAAAAGCATCCTGTTTATCTTCATCAATCAATCCACGTTGCACAAACTCATCCATATAGCTGATGTAGTAATTCCACTCCAGTTCAGCAGTGAACTTGTCAAATAAGAGCTGACCGACAGGCTGTGACTCTTTGCATACCGGAAAAACCGGGTGTTCCGAAAAACCTCTTTTACGCACCTGGTATGAAGCCTCTTTAATAGCGTCTGCCACTTTCACAAAGTCCTGTGAAATTGTGCCTAAGTATTTCCCACTCAGCTCCGGATCGTTATGCATAGTTGTAAAAAATGAGCCGCTAAAATAATATGTTAGTGTGTATCCCTGCCATCAAGGTAAGAATTCCCTATTTTCGGACATAAACCCATTGAAATGAGATCAATTATACTGTTTTTATTGTCAGCCTTATGCCTTTCGGTGCATGGTCAATCCCCCGAAACTGAAATCCGTGCTTCATTTGAAGCCCGGAAAAAACTGGCCGACCAATCGATTCTGAAAAACTACCCGGTGCGGAACATTGGCCCCACGGTACAAGGCGGGCGTATTGTTGACATTGAAGTGAACCTGGCCAATACGCATGAGTATTACCTCGGCTTTGCTTCAGGTGGAATTTTTAAAACTGAAAACAACGGTATAACCTTTCAACCTGTTTTTGATGATGTGGATGCTATGGGCATTGGTGACTTTGCTTTATCGCAATCCGACCCAAAAATTTTGTATGTGGGCACCGGAGAAAAAAACAGCAGCCGTTCAAGTTATGCCGGCAGTGGTATGTATAAAACTACCAATGGTGGAAAATCATGGGAACACATCGGACTGACAGGAACGCATCATATTGGACGGGTAATTATTCACCCTAAGGATAATAACACCGTTTGGGTAGCGGCCATAGGTGCATTGTATTCTAAAAACCCTGAGCGTGGGGTATATAAAACTATTGATGGTGGTAAAACCTGGAAGAAAACACTTTTTGTGAACGACAGTACAGGCATCATTGACCTTGTTATCAATCCATCAAATCCAAACCAATTGCTGGCATCTTCGTGGGATCGTTCGCGCAAAGCATGGGATTTTAAAGAAGGTGGTGAAGGCTCGTCTATTTATAAGTCGGATGATGCCGGTGAAACCTGGTATAAGTCGGTGGCCGGATTTCCACAAGGCGCACAAATAGGACGTATAGGATTGGATGTTTCGGCATCAAATCCATCGGTGGTGTATGCCATTCTGGATAATCAAGGGGAAGTTCCGCAAAGCGAAAAGCCAAAAGATGATGGCAGCCTTAAGGCAGAAAATTTTAAGGGTATGACGAAAGAGAATTTTCTGAAAGTTGATGATAAAAAATTAGATGAATTTTTACGAAGTAATCGTTTCCCGCAGAAGTATGATGCCAAGCGTGTTAAAAAAGAGATCGGTGATGGTAAATACACACCCGCAGCCTTGTACGATTATTTAGGTGGTGATGCCAATGCCAACCTGTTCAATAAAAAGATTATTGGTGCAGAAGTGTATCGTTCGGATGATAACGGAACAACATGGAAGAAAATGAACAGCTACGACCTGGATGGCGTGTTCTTTACCTACGGTTACTACTTTGCTGAGATGCGTGTTGATCCCTCCAATGCTGATAAGGTGTACATCTACGGTGTGCCGCTTCTGAAATCAAACGATGGTGGTGTAACCTGGAACCATCTCGATACCTTGCGGGGTGAGCAGAACATCCATGTCGATCATCATGCGCTGTGGGTCAACCCCAACAACAGCAAGCACATGTTGCTGGGTAACGATGGCGGCTTATATGTGAGTTATGATGAAGGCGCGTACTGGCAGCACATTAACAACATGCCGGTAGGGCAATTCTATACGGTGAATGTTGATATCGAAACACCGTATAATGTCTATGGTGGATTACAAGATAATGGTGTATTGAAGGGCTCGTCCCGTTCAGTGCCCAATGTGAGCAAACATTGGGAAACCATTGGCGGAGGCGATGGCATGTATGTAGCAGCCGACCCGCGCAACAGCAAGCTGGTGTATTGGGGTTTTCAGTTTGGAAATTATTTTAGGGTTGAACCCGGCAAGCCTGGCGCGCGCATTACACCCCGCAATGATATTGGTGAGCCGGCATATCGCTGGAACTGGTGTACCCCGCTGCAGTTGAGTAAGCACAATCCGGATATTGTGTACATGGCGGCACAAAAAGTATTCAGAAGTTTAAATAGGGGAGAAAGTTGGGAGACCATAAGCGATGATCTGACGAAGAATAAAAAGCAGGGCGATGTTCCTTTTTCTACCATCAGTGCGTTGGAAGAATCACCCATGAAGTTTGGATTGCTTTATGCCGGTACGGATGATGGAAATGTGTGGGTGTCTAAAAACGGAGGAGGTAGTTGGGAAAATATTACAACAGGACTGCCGCAGAATAAATGGGTGAGTTCGATTTCGCCTTCGTCTCATGCAGAAGGTACTGTGTATGTTTCGCTGAATGGCTACCGCGATGATGATTTCAGAACCTATTTATACGTGAGTACCGATTATGGCAAAACATGGAAGAGTGTAAAGGGAAATTTACCGGAGTCAGTGGCAAATGTGATTGTTCAGGATCCGGTTCAACCAAGCTTGTTGTACTGCGGGTTGGATAATGGAACCTATGCAAGCCTGGACAATGGAACCACCTGGCATTATTTCAACGGCATGCTCAACGTGGCCTCGTACGATATGCTGGTGCACCCCCGCGATAACGAGTTGGTAGTGGGTACACATGGCCGGAGTGTTTTTGTATCCGATGTAAAACCTCTGCAAGCGCTGAAAGATGCAAGCAAATCCATTATGGCATTTACGCCAGAAAGCATACGTTACAGTGAACGTTGGGGCCAAAAGCAATATCCGTGGGCGGAAGCCAACGAGCCGAAAGTAAACGTATTGTATTTTGTGGGCAAGGCTGCACCGGCCGTTGCTGTAGAAGTTTATGATGAAAAGAAAACGTTGGTGCGCAAACTCACCACAACCGGAACCACCGGTTTTCAAACCTTTAGCTGGGATGTGAAGGTTGCAGAAGCTGTATCGGCACCTGCAAAATCAAAAGCAAAAACTCCGGTTATAACGGAGCCTGTTATAAAGTATGCCGGTAAGGGTAAGTACACCATGAGATTTATTAATGGTGCTGAGAGCAGCGAAGTGGCGATTGAGATTAAGTAAAGAATTTTAATACAATGTTTAACTACGTAATGAGGTTGCCGGTAAGCGCAACCTCTTTTACTTCAGAATTCCTTTTCCTCCTGTTGTGCAATAAGTGTTTTACAATGTTGCTGTAGTTCGGGGAAGAAGATTGAAAATTCATGGGTGAATTCATCGTAATGTTTTACCAGGTCATTTACGGCCAGTTCCATTTTCGATTCGTGTCTGGAGCGCCTGGCCATGCCCGAAAGGGCGCGTTCGATGCCTTCCAACCGGGCATAGTTCACCAGCCAGTTGCCTTTCGTCATATAAGGAAGCATAAACTTTACAGGTGTTGGTAAGATGGCATCAAACGATTCTATTGTCCGGTAGGTGCGTTCCGCAAAATCGGGAAGAAATTCGTCATAATAGTGATCCCAGTTTTTGGCCAGCAAATGATCGTAAAACATATCGACTATAACGGCAGAATAATGACGGTAGCCTGGACGTAACCTGTTTTTACTTTTTGCAACAATGGGGTGGCTGTCGGTAAACTCATCAATGGCGCGGTGAAGTTCAATGCCGCGGGCAATCCCGGGTTCAAACTGCTCGAGTAAGTTCCGTCCTTTAACAAAATCGCCAATAAAGTTGCCCACCATTATTTTGGGGTTCTTGCCTGAGAGACTGATGTGCGCCAGAAAGTTCATAGGGTCAAGTTAGTGGTCGATAGTCAATAGTCCATATCCTGAGGATAACAAACTATTGACTGCGGACTATTGACTATCGTGTAACAATTCCCCATCTTCCAAGTTCAATAAATCGAAAGTTTATGGCGCTTTCCCAACTGAAATTACTGGTTAATCTCGCCCGTATTGATGGTGACATTGCCGATCGCGAACGCAAGTACATTACCACCATAGGCCTGGCCAATGGTGTGCCTATGGAAGACATCGTTCCGCTGTTTGGGCAGGATCATGAAAACATCGGGTTAATGCACCTGACGAACCAGGAAAAATTCGATTACATTGTAAGCCTTGTTCAGTTGATGAAAATTGATGAGCGTTTATACAAAGAAGAGATTAAATACTGTTCGGAAGTAGCTGCCCGTTTGGGGTACGATCAAAGCGTTATGTTTGATCTTATGCTGCATGTACGCGAAGAAATGCAACGCAACGAGTTGCAGGCACTTAAAAAGATCACTGAAAAATATCTATCCAAGTAACCTTATTTCGAAAACATGAAGAAGCTTTTTTTACTGGCGATGATGGTTGTGTCCATTCAACTGATTGCCCAGCGAACGGTAATTCATTGCGGCAACCTCATTGATGGAAAATCGAATGACGTGCAAACACAAATGACCGTGATTGTTGAGAAGAATGTAATTTCAAAAATTGAGAAGGGATTTACCAAACCAGGCAGTTCGGATAAGTTGGTAGACCTGAGTAAAAAAACCGTTATGCCGGGTTTGATTGATTTGCACGTTCACCTGGAAGGCGAAACCAACAAGGATCAGGCGTTACAGCGGTTTACACTTAACAAAGCTGATGTAGCCTTTCGTTCAACGGTGCATGCCCGAAAAACATTAATGGCAGGCTTTACCACCGTGCGCGATTTAGGCGGAAGTGGAGTGAATACATCCTTGCGCAATGCGATTAATCAGGGTCTTGTGGTTGGTCCAAGAATTTTTTCCGTAGGAAAATCTATTGGAACAACGGGAGGCCATGCTGACCCTACCAACGGATATCGTGAAGATTTAATGGGCGATCCCGGGCCGAAGGAGGGTGTTATTAATTCACCTGAGGAAGCAAGACAGGCCGTAAGGCAACGCTATAAAGACGGTAGCGACCTGATAAAAATTACAGCAACAGGCGGTGTACTTAGCCTTGCCAAAGACGGCAGTGGGCCGCAGTTTACCTTGGATGAACTTAAAGCCATAGTAGAGACAGCAAAGGATTATGGGATGCACACTGCCGCACACGCGCATGGCACCGAAGGCATGAAGCGGGCCGTGCTGGCGGGCATTACCACGATTGAACACGGCACCATGATGACTGAAGAGGTGATGGATTTGATGAAAGAGAAAGGAACGTATTATGTTCCTACCATTTCTGCCGGAAAATTTGTGGCCGAGAAAGCAAAGGAGCCGGGCTATTATCACCCATTGGTTACACCTAAGGCGTTGGCTATTGGTCCGCAAATTCAGGAGACTTTTGGTAAAGCGTTTAAGCGCGGTGTAAAAATCGCTTTTGGAACAGATGCCGGAGTGTTTCCGCACGGTGAGAATGGAAAGGAATTCGGGTACATGGTGGAAGCCGGTATGCCGGCTATGGAAGCTATTAAATCGGCAACGGTTGTAGCAGCTGAAGTGATAGGCATGAGCGATAAAATTGGAACACTTGAGGCCGGCAAACTTGCTGATATTGTAGCCACCGATGAAAATCCTTTGCGAAACATCAAAACCATGGAAAAGGTAAGTTTTGTGATGAAGGAGGGGGTGGTGTATCTTCAGTAACTCATACAAGGTGTCCTACACCTTTAAGGTGTAGGACACCTGACACCGCATGCATTTAACTGAAGGTCATATCTACCACGTTTTTAACCGAGGCAATAATAAAGAGCCGATCTTTTTTAAGACTGACAATTATTATTATTTTCTTAAAAACGTTAGTCGCTTCCTCCTTCCACATTGTGAAATGCTAGCTTATTGTTTGATGCCAAATCATTTCCATTTTCTTATTTATGCAACTGAAAAATCAATACCCGTAATCAAAGACGGGAGCTTTGAGCGACAACAATTTTCTAAAGGTATTAAACAATTGCTGAGTTCCTATACAAAAGCTATCAATAAGCAGGAGGGAAGAACAGGCAGTTTGTTCCAGCAAAAAACTAAGGCAGTAAATATTTCTGACACCTCAACGTATGATCCTAGGATTGCCTTTCATTACATTCACCAGAATCCTATGAAAGCGGGTTTGGTGAAGCGGCTGGAAGATTGGGAATTTAGCTCGTTCGGAGAATATGCGGGTATTAGAAATAGATCGATTTGCAACCTACAGTTGGCTAAGCAATGCTTAGATTTGAATTTGGAAAGATTGTATGAAGAATCGTATTCGGTAATAAATTTTAGTTTTGAATAGCAATGAGGTGTCCTACACCTTAAAGGTGTAGGACACCTCACATACTAAATACATTAATTATGTTTAAACGGATATCAATACTCCTGCTTATCCTCTCTGCTTGTTCCACTCCTGATCAAAAATCTGAGCCTGTTCCCGTACTCACCGGTCTTGATGGCAAACAGTATTTCGAACCTGAGCGTAGCGAAACAGCTCAAGCCAAACTGGACAGCAACCTGAATGTGGCGAAGAAAAATTTTGAAGCTGATCCATCGGAAGATAATTATGTCTGGCTGGGCAGAAGGGAGGGATACCTATATCATTATAATGAGGCTATAACGATTTTGTCGGAGGGTTTGGAGAAGTACCCGAACTCGTATAAACTCTTCCGGCACCGCGGACATCGCTATATTTCTATTCGTGAATTCAATAAAGCTATAGCTGATTTACAAATGGCAGCTTCGCTGATGCCGCGACAACCGCTCGAAATCGAACCAGACGGTCAGCCAAATAAAATCAACAAACCATTATCCAATGTTCAATTTAATGTTTGGTATCATTTAGGGCTGGCCCATTATTTAAAAGGTGATTTTGAAAGTGCTGAGAAGGCCTATTTACAATGTCTTGATGTTTCGGATAACGATGACCTGATCACCGCTACGGCCGATTGGCTGTACATGACCTACCGCAGAATGGAAAAACCGGAAGAAGCGGGAAAAGTACTGGAACTCATCCGCGAGGATATGAACATTATCGAGAATGACTCCTACTATTTGCGCCACCAGATGTATAAGGGCATGTTGCCTCCCGATGATTTGTTGAAAGTCAGCAGTAGTAACGAAGATGTTGACCTGGCACTGGCCACACAAGGGTATGGCGTTGGCAACTGGTATTTATGCGAAGGGGATACCACGCGTGCCGTTGAGATATTTAAACAGGTAACGGCCGGAAAACATTTTGCCGCCTTTGGGTTTATTGCAGCCGAAGCCGATTTACATCGCTTGATTCAAGCGAAGAAGTAAAGTCGCAGCAGTTACAAAACATCTCGAAAATACTCCCAGTGTCAGGTTGAGCACACAGACCGACAGTTAAGATCGGTTTTTACGGTGGCTTAGTTAATTTCTTCCTTCACGGAACCACAACGAAGCATAGACGCCCCAAAGTACGGGTTAAGTACCTGTTTTTCGCCACTCAGCCAAAACGCCCCTCTATCATTAAACGCCATCGGACAGTATTGTTTATAAATCGTCATACCCAGGCTGCCACCTTTTACTAAATCATACAAGGCAACGGATAGTGCATCGAAGGCTTCCCGTTGTTCGTCAATGTTGGTTGTTTCGCCAACGGCCAGCACATATTCGTTTAATTGTTCCGCATAGCTTCCGGTTACGGCAGCCAATGCTGTGGCAGCTTCTTGTGCTTTAACTGAATCATCTTTGACTAAAGCATCTTTTAACTTAAAATAAGCCGTAAGTGTAGTTTTTAATTCTTCATTTACCGGAGCGGTTTCGTTAGCAGCCGATGTGTTGGTAGACTTGTTGCAACTTGCGAGCAGCAAACATGCAGCCAGTATAAATAATGTGATGCTAAAAAGGTTTTTCATAAGATTATGGTTTTGGTAAAAAAAATTCTCTATCGAATGTTAATCTATTCGCTCTCCTTTATAGCCTGCTTTTTTCAACGCTTCCTTTACCTGCTGTTCCGAAACTTCGCTGGAAACCGTGAGTATTCTTTCCGGGCTCCCTAAATCAACTTCCCATTTTCCTTCTCCAGCCGTTTGGTTTAAGCCGGGGGTAACGGTAGCCACACAGCCTGCGCATTTGATGTTGGTTTTAAACTTCGAGGTGCTCATAGTATTTTTTCAGCTTTATCTGCAAACATATTCACTCCCTTTTTAGTTTACGTTTTTTTAACGTGGTACAAAAATAAACAAAGCCACCGGGTAAGTGGTGGCTTTATTAAAAAATCACTTGAATGACTTCAATAATAGTGGTACCGTGTAGCTTCTCCTGAGCCAATTGTTCTGCTTACCGGATAACCCACCTGGTTGAATTCATAGTTGAAATAGTACGTGTAAACTTTTCCATCCCGCGATAATGTATACCTTGAAGGATATAATGGTTGTGAACTTACGTCAGGTAAAATGTCAACCATCGGGAATGGGTTTTGTGTGTAGTTTGACGCTAAGTACTCAAAAGTCTCTTCCTGAATCAGGTCGTATTCATCACCTGGAAGCGGATAGTATGTTAACTTTTTGAATACCGCGTTGCTGTTGCTGTAGTAGAGGTATACAAACAGGTATGACATTACAAACTCACCGGTGGGTTGACGATGGAATACGGCCACTTCCCCAATATTACCCGCCTGATCGTAGGAATAGATGGTGTATTTCTTCATTACGCCTTCTCTCGACTCCTCCGAACGTGTAATCCTGTTTTGGTTGTCGCGTATAAAAATGGTTTCATCGGAAGTCCACTTGGTAATTTTCTTCAGCAGGTTGTTCTCATCGTAATGATACGTTTCCGTCCAGCTAAGTGAATTTTGTTCAATGTGAATTTTTGCGATTTGACCCGATTCGTTGTATTCAAAAAGACGCTTGGTCTTCCATTCTCCGGCTCCGGTTTCATAGCTTTTTGGTTTTCCGGCCAGTTCATCATCTACCAGGGTAATGTTCAGATCCAGCCTGTCTCCTTTAACAACCGATCCGGTAGCACCAATAATTCGTACTGCAAATTCCTTATGTCCGTTCAAGGTTGTGTTGTTAACCGGAATGAATTTAACAGGAAGAAAAGATGTGCCGGCCGTTACGGGCAGCATGATTTTACCATTGATGGCTTCCGGTTCGGTAGTGAAATACGTTCCGTAAAGACCAGCGGCATTCAATAGCTCAAGCTCAACCTGTCCGGCATCTACAGCCTGAAGTGAAAAGCCAATAGCCACCATCATCCCTTCAGCAACTTGTTCTTGTACGGACACTTGTGTCGCCACAAAATTCACCTGGTTGGGTTGATTGTTTTCATAAATGGTAACGTGCAATGATTTTTCCGTTCCGATAATGAATCCATCGGTTACAGACGCAATTGTAAAATGAAGATTGCGGTTACCGGTGAATAAATTGTTATTGGTTGGGGTAAGGATAAACGTTACCTGCGACTGACCGGCCGCTACCGGTAAAATGATTTTATCATCTTCAACGGCTGGCTGACTGGTAAAATCGTTTTCATTCTCCCAATTGGCATTGATGGTAATGGTACCCGCTGACGGAGCCGGACGTGAAAGCGGAAGTGTGATCTCGGTTGCACCGGCCAGTTCACTCAGGCCGAGGTTTACCGTTGAAAATTTAACCGTAACGGGAGCAACTGGTGATGCAGATTCATCTGCTTCTTCACAAGATTGAAAGGCAACTCCTGAAATGAACAGGACGATGGCATAGACAAGACGAAAAATAGTTTTCATGGGGTTTCTTTAATTTGTTTTGTAGTCAGACAGGAACCCATGGTTAACCGTTGCCTGACTAAAAAAATATTTTTAGAAGCCATCTCAAAATGCCCCCTAATGTCAGGTTGAGCTTATCGAAACCGGTTTGGTAACTCGAAATTGCCTTCGACAAGCTCAGGCTGACATTTGAAACAGATTTTTTGAGATGGCCTCAAGAAATTTTTAAAGATTATAATAGAAAGGCAACCCGTTACGATTGCCTTTCACGCACAAACATTGAGGGTTGGTTATGGTGTGCCGAGTTTTTTTAATGCCATGATTTGTAAGCCAACGGATTGCTGATTATACGAATAGGGCAGGGTTTCGTTTTTAACATTTTTCATGAAGTAGGTTAAGGTTGGGTTGATTTGCAGTTCCCATCCTTTGTTAAAGAGTATACTATAGCCTGCACCCACCGATAGATTAAAATTTAATTTCTCCATGCCGTCATCGTTTAACTCAACCCATTGTCTGTTAATTTTTTCTTTTGCCTGCGCTGAAACCAGGTAATGTGCACCTGCAGCAACAGAAAAGTTAAACCTGCTCCGTTCGCTCGACCAGAAATAGTAGGTTCCGGTTAGTTTTAAACCGGCATAGCCAAATGTGTTGGCAATTTCGCGGTTGGTGTATTGATATACCGGCTTTAATACAACAGTTTGATCTGCTTGCTGAACCGCCAACATAGTGTCCACTTTACCGGTGGTATAAGAAAGGTTAATGGCCTGCTTAAGTTGTGTATACGACAGGCTGGCATCAAGGTACAGATTGGAACCAACCGACCTTCCGATTCCTGCTGCTGCGGAGAAGCCAATATTTTCCGTATTGCTGTTTTTTCTTGCGCTGGCTAAAAACACATCATCATTCACGATCGGTTTGATGTTCTTGTTTATGTACTGAGGTGAAAAGGAAGCACTAAGTCGCCAGGTGCTAGCATTTTGGTTTGATTTCTCAGCCGGACTTTCATCGGTTCTTACTTCTTTCTCCAGGGAGTCAACGGTGGTTAACTCCTCTTTAATTAAAGAGCCCTGTTGAATGCTGTCAGTTACAGGATTTAACGCAATTATAAATGGAGCTTGTATTGTCTCAGTTTCGTGTTCTTCTTCAGTTTGAATGGTCTGTTCTGAAATTTCGATAGAAGCTGTTTCTTTTTTCTCAACGATTTGATTTTCATTCGGAACAATTTCAGCATGTTCAGTATGTGATGTGGCCTGTTTTTTATACAGCCTTGCCTGTTTTGGCTGTTCCGGCACACTGGTGATTTCCGTTACTTCAGCAGTGGTAGTTTTTGTAAATGTTGTTCCTTCTGTTTCTTTTTGGTTTGATGATTCGGTTTTAACGACATTGGTTAATGAAGTGGTGGCCAGGGTTTGATTAAATCCGGTATCGTTAACCGTTAGGTAAACGACTACCGGTATCAGCAGCACCAACGGCTTCCACCCGTGTTTGAGTAAAATGGTTTTGGCCGGGCTGGCAGGCGCTACCAATGTAGCCCGGATTTTCGAAAAGCCATCTTGTGGCGGTTCGCCTTCCTGGTTGTACAGGCGTTTTCCGATGTCATCAAAATCGTTTTCCTTCATGCTGCTGAAATTAAGCGGACCTCAATGAGTTTTTTCAAATAAGCTTTTGCTTTTGAAAGCTGCGACTTCGAGCTTCCTTCGGCAATGCCAAGCATCTCTGCAATTTCGTTGTGGTTGTAACCTTCTACTACGTACAGGTTAAACACCAACCTGTACCCTTCAGGCATGGCGTTAATCAACTCCATCAATTCCTGGTTCGATAAAGTAGAAATGATGTTATCCGATGACGCGACCATGGTTTCTGCATATGATGCATCTACATGATCAAAATATTTTTTAGACTGGTGATAGTGATTGATAGCCGTGTTAACAAAAATTCTCCGCATCCATCCTTCAAACGATCCGCCTTGCCAGGTGTGCATGTTTTTAAAAACCTTAACAAAGGCTTCATGAAAAACATCTTCAGCTTCCGCGCGTGATTTCGTGTACCGCAAACAAACGGCCATCATCCTGCGGGAAAAGAGCCCATAGAGCTTCTCCTGTGCAGAAGCCTTATTTGCTAAACATCCCTGTATGAGTTCCGATTCCGTCATGCGGTAGTGTTGTATTTATTCGGTAATGGTAATGGTGCAAATTCCCTCTATGTATCCATCGCTGGTAAACAGCCGGTATTTAAACTGATCAGTGCCGATGTAATTTTTTGGCGGGTAGTACACATAAACAATGTTTTTAAAGCTGCCGGAATACGTATACGTGGTAAACGTTCCTTTTAAGGGTGCAAAAATGGAACTGCCCTGGTACGGACACGCCACATCATTTTGAAAGATGGGGATGCCGATGGGTTGGTTTCGTGCGGTAGTTACTGCTTCATGATTAACCACCGTGGTGCAATTGGTAATATCAAGAGGCGCTTCTACATATAAGGTGATGGAAGCAGAGTAGCATTTGTTTTTATAACAAACGGTATAGATGATGTTGTCGATGCCGATAAACCCATCGTTTGGTTTGTAAAACCAGCCTTCATTTTGAATGAAGGTAAGGGTACCAAAAGAAGGGGTACTGTACGAAATGGTTACTTCCACTTTAATGCTGTCGTTTACGAGCGGATCGAGCCGCACACCGTATTCACTTCCGGGGTAGAGGAAAATGTCGTCCGGGTTGAGTTGGATCATAAAAAACTCTACCGGAATTTTGTCTTCAAATCCCTCATCGCAGGCACTCAGGCCCACCGTTAACAGGGCCAGGAAAGTGAAAAAGCGTGCTGTTTTCATGATTTTTCTAATAAGCTGCGGGTAAGACAGGGGCTACACAAAAAGGGTTGCCTGCATCATAATAAAGCACGGAATAATTTCTCCTCTCTTACGTTAAGCGCGATTACCGGGTTTTTGCCCTGCTGAAAATTTCAGCAGTTTATTATGAGTGGCTGCAACCGAAGGTTTGGTGGTTAAGCATGGGGTTGATGTTCCAGGTTTTTTCGGGCCTGCAGCAGGTGCCTGCGGTTGTGTGTCAGCACAAACTGAATTGCATCGCCAGCCGGAATTTTAATCAGGGGCGATAAGGTGGTTGCTACGTTCACCTTCATCAGGTTTTTTTGCTCGGCTTGCATAATAAGTTGCAATAGTTCTTCCAGTTGTTGAATAAACCTCGAAACTATATCATGCGGATCGGTTAACCTTACGGGCCGATATTTTTTCATGGCCTTGTACTTTTTTGTTGATGCCCCTGGATTCATCATGGCAATAAAATACCGACCTAACAGGCTATGCTTAAACCGATCGGGTTGTTGAAGTGCGGGTGCGTTGCTCAATGCCTTTTGCAGGCGCGGCAAATAAAAATCGCCATAGGCATTTAAATGTTCTATACATTCGGCCATGCTCCAGCCACCGTTTGCAGCAGGTTGAAGAAGCCGGTCTTCCGGAAGGTTCTGGAAGACCGCGATCACTTCTTTCAACTGTTCTTCAACTTGCTGTTCCAGCGTATATAGATATTCCTGGTGCGTCATGTTTACTTTCCTTTAATTTTTTTACTGAGGGCCAACAGCACGATCCCCACTACGCACATGAAACTTTCAATCACAAGCCAGTTGGTTCCGAATTCGCCCAACGCGCCATCGTTAAACCAGGTGATGATCCGCGAAAGCGCATATGATCCCCAAAATACGGCTAAAAAACTCAGGCCGTTAAGGGTTTGGAAAAAGGCCAGGTAAATCAGCAGGGCCACGAGCGTAAGGCCCACCCCGCCATAAATGCCCCGGATGGAACTGATGGCATCGGTGTTGGGAAGTTTTACGCCCACCAGGTCCATGACGGATTGTGGATTAAGGATGGCCATCAAAGCCACGTATCCTAAACTGAAGGCCGAAAACAGGATAAACCCCTTGCTGGCCGTGAGGTAAATTACTTTTGTTGTCATACAGATGTTGTTTTGGATTGATGCAACAAAAGTGGAGGTTGACCGAAAATTGATTCTTGGTATTTGCCAAGATTTTCAGATGCGCACCGAATTGATGAGTTTACTGAAGTTGGTGGCATCAATACCGAGGTAGTTGGCCAGGTATTTATGAGGCACCAATGTTAAAATATGCGGACTTCGTTTCAAAAGTTGTTTGAATTTTTCCTCAGAGGTAAAGCATTGCAGTTCCACCATGCGTTCCAGTAAGCCGGAGAAGGCTTGTATTACCCCTAACCGCAATGCTTCTGAAACACAATGATGTTTTTGTGCGCATTGATTCACAGCTTCAAAGGGCGCACGTAGAAAAGCAGAGGGGGTAAGCGCTTCAAAATAATAGACAGAGGGTTTTTGTAAAAAGAAGGAATCGATCACACCGCCAAAGGATGGAGCATAGGAAAAGACCAAAGTCGATTCGCGATTTTGATCATCCTGGTACACGATGCGCTGCACGCCATCAATAACGAAGTACAGGTATTTTTCCACATCACCCGCAGCGGTAATAATTTCTTTTCGCTTTACGCGATGCTTAGACCAGATGTTGTAGAATTCAGCGGCTGCTTCCGGGGTAAAGGGAGTAAAATGCTCGATCGCTTTTTTTAAGGAATCAAATTCGTGCATAGGCGAAGGTAATGAAAAACGAGAATCTCCACCCGCGCCCCCTGATCCACGGAGGGGGAACTGCCACGCAATGTGAATGTCATTGAGATGGCTTCTAATAATATTTATAAATCCCGAAGGGATTAATGTTTTTTAACCCGGAGCGCAGCTCCGGATTAAAAAACAAAATAAAACTGTGTCGACTGCGGCAGATCAAAGTACCGCAACACCCACCCGACACACCGGTAGGCCCTGGGATCAACGTGAGGTAACCAACTTGGTTCATTATTGACAACAGACCTATCCGTGGTCTGTTTCGACACAGACCACGGATTAAATTTTCGCGAACCGCAACCGTAAACTATTGCTCACCACACTTACCGAACTCAGCGCCATGGCTGCCCCGGCAATCATTGGATCTAATAAAAATCCGTTTACCGGATAGAGCACACCAGCAGCAATGGGAATGCCGATCACGTTGTAAATAAATGCCCAGAACAAATTCTGGCGGATGCCCATTACAGTTTTGGTGGAGAGGTTCAGTGCTTTAGGTATGGATTGTAAATCAGAAGTGATCAGCGTCATCTTCGCTACATCCATGGCGATATCGGTGCCTTTGCCCATGGCAATACTTACATCCGCCTGTGCAAGCGCATGCGCATCGTTGATACCATCGCCCACCATGGCTACGATTTTACCTTCTGCCTGAAGTTGTTTAATAAATTCAGCTTTACCGGAGGGCAGCACTTCAGCTTTATAGTGTTTTAACCCAACCTGTTTAGCAACCGCCTGTGCAGTTTGTTCATTATCGCCTGTGAGCATGTACACATCAATGCCTTTCTTTTGCAGGGCTTCGATGGCGGCTCTGGACATTTCTTTTATCTTATCGGCAATAGCAATAGCAGCTAAAACCTTTCTTGAGTCGGCAAACCATACCACCGTGTTGGCGTTGGCCTTCCATTGCTCAGCTTTGGCATCCAGATCGGCACAGCCCATGCAATTGGCCTCCTCCAGTAACTTCTTGTTTCCAACGTAGTACGTTACCCCATCGACAATACCTTTTACACCTTTGCCCGTAATGCTCTCAAATGACTCCAGTTTGGTTTCGGCTGTATTTTTAAAATAAGCGGTTACCGCTTCGGCCAGCGGATGTTCTGAATTTTTCTCAAGTGTAAACAAAATTGACTGGAGACGGTCGGTGTTTTTAATTCCTTCCAGCCACGCAAAGGCTGCTACCTGCGGTTTGCCTTCCGTAATCGTTCCGGTTTTATCCAGAATAACGGCATTCACCTTATGCGCCAGTTCCAGGCTTTCGGCATCTTTAATGAGAATGTTGTTTTCCGCGCCTTTGCCCATGCCCACCATGATGGCTGTTGGTGTGGCTAACCCCAGTGCACACGGACAAGCAATCACCAAAACAGTAATAGAAGTAAGGAGCGCATGGGTGAAGGCATTATCGCCACCAATGACCATCCAGGTGATAAAGGTGAGGATGGAAATGCCGATGACCACAGGCACAAAGATTCCGGCAATCTTGTCGACTAACTTTTGAACAGGCGCTTTACTGCCCTGTGCTTCCTGCACCATTTTGATGATATGTGCGAGCAGCGTATCGGCACCTACTTTTTGTGCTTCAAATTCGAAGCTGCCTTTTTGATTGATGGTTCCGGCAAACACTTTTTCACCGGCTTTCTTTTCTACCGGCACCGGCTCACCGCTGATCATGCTTTCGTCCACATACGATGATCCGGCTATGACCACACCATCCACCGGAATTTTTTCACCGGGCCGGACGATGATTGTGTAACCTGGTTTAACCGAGGCCATCGGCAACTCCATTTCTATACCGTCTACTTTAGCACGCACCGTTTTGGGTTGCAGGCCCATTAATTTTTTGATGGCTGATGACGTGCTGGACTTGGCGCGTTCTTCCAGCCACTTGCCCAGCGAAATGAATGTGACGATGACAGCCGCAGCTTCGTAGTACACGTGTGCGTGAACACCACGACTATGCCAGAACTCCGGAAAGAACGTGTTGAACAAGCTAAACAAAAAAGCAATGCCGGTAGAGAGCGCCACCAGCGTATCCATGTTGGCCTTACCGAAGCGAGCTTGTTTCCACGCATGCACAAAGAACGACCGGCCAAAGTAAAACACCACCGGTGCCGACAAGAGCATCGATACGTAGGTACCCGTTTTCCAATCCATGAAGAACATGCCAATAATTACCACCGGAGCCGAAAGCACAGCCGACCAGATCGTTCGGCTTTTGATTTCTTGATAATGCTTGCGTTGGGCTTCTTCTTTCACGGCCTGCGGATCTTCCACATCCACCACCAGGTCGTAGCCGATGGAGCGCACGGCCTGTTGGAAATCGGTGGGCCCGGCCGTTGCCGGATCAAATTCCACCAGGGCTGTTTGATTGGCATAATTGACCGAAGCCTCTTTAACGCCTTTCGTACTTTTCAACATCGACTCCACGCTTACCGCGCAGGCGGCACAGGTCATTTCCAAAACGGGGAAGGATTGTTTTACAGTAGCCATAAAGTTTGCTCAAATGTAATAACAATAATACAGGCAAACCGATTCGTGAAGTTTAGAGATTTACAGTATCGTAGCATGATTTATTATTTGTTATTTTCCAGCTAATTTTAGAATGATGAGAGCTTCAATTCTGTTAACTGCTTTAATACTTATCCTGCAATCTTGTGCAACTTTGACGGACTCTCCTAAATACCAACTCGCGGATAGTTACTATGAATTCAGGCAATCTGGCTCTTCCTATAAAAAGGTTTTTATAGTTACTGATCAGGATTCTATAAAAATTTATTCTTTAAATGGCGAACCGTTGGATGTCGTTATCCCTTCAGCGGATGAGTATTTCAGAAAGAGAAGTTTTGATGTAGATGTAATGACAATCTTAATGAAGTACAGACCATCCCAACCCAGTTTACCACAGCAACTCAGCACAAACTTTAATGGCAATGTTTACTTAGGATATAGAACAGATCGGTTTCAACTTGATTTTGAGAAAACACCCGCTGGTACACGGAAAACATTGCGTCATACAGCGATCACCTATGGCATATTCGGGGGTCTGGGTTCTACGGCTGTTAATCCATGGACTACCAACAATAACATTACCGATGAATATGACGGGGTTGTTCTATCCTATGGTTTTGCATTTATGGCTGGAATTAATGCACTTACTGTTGGCGTTGGCCTTGGATGGGATAACTTAGCCGGTCGTGATAAAGATGTTTGGATTTACCAGAATAAACCTTGGCTCGGGTTAACCCTGGGATTGAATCTTAACTGATGAATAGAAGAGGAGAAGGAAAAGGACGTCATGAATCACTCTTTTCTTCGCAGAGTGTCCCTCAAGGCACTCTGCGACAGGAATAGTACATTGAAATAAGTATGGATTATTAAAGCCTACGCTATTGCTATATGAACAACACCAGTCACCACGATGAGCGCATCGCACAGATGACATTCGCGTCAGTCTATCCGCACTATGTTACAAAAGTGGAGAAGAAAGGCAGAACGAAAGCGGAATTGCACCAGGTAATTGAATGGTTAACTGGTTATGATAGAAAGAAACTGCAAGAACTTATTGACAAGAAAGTAACCTTCGAGACATTCTTTAAAAAAGCTGTCATAAATCCAAATGCCCACCTTATTACGGGTGTAATTTGTGGCTACCGTGTGGAGGAAATTGAAAACCCGTTAACACAACAGGTCAGGTATTTGGATAAACTGGTGGATGAATTGGCGAAGGGTCGTAAAATGGAGAAGATTTTACGCTAACCAGCGGCAAGAAACTCAATGAATCATCTGTGTAAACTATTCGGCAAACTGCTTCTCACCCACTAAATGCTCATCAATCACCTGCTTGAATACATGCTTGGGTAACGCACCCGGTTGCATGGCGGGTTGGCCGTTTACCGGTATAAATAAAAATGTCGGGATGCTGCGAATACTAAATACCGCGGATAATTCCTGTTCAGCCTCGGTATCTACTTTATAGATCACAATTTTTCCTTCGTACTCTTTACCAAGTTCTTCCAGTATCGGGGCCACCATTTTACACGGTCCGCACCAGTCGGCATAAAAATCTATAATGGCTGGCAGGGTGCCTTTATAGTTCCATTCTTTATCGGTTTCGTAGTTGAAAACCTTGTTTTTAAAATCTTCAGTGGTCAGTTTGATCGTCATGGTTGTGTGTTTTGTGATGCAAAGGTCGCAGCAATTCCCCTTTTATTTTGTGACTTATGTCACAGTTGAACAATTTGGAACCTGCTACTTAACACGAATAGCGTATAAAAGATTTCAAAAAAAATATGCCGGATGCCTGGTTGTGACAGGTACATCCGGCACATCGATTTAGCGTGTATTTATTCCTTAATTAGCGTGCTTCCACCCGTTACCGTTGAATGAACTGTTGGATTGCCGTGATAGCGAACACTACTGGCGCCACTCGCCACAACAGTTAATTGTTCATGTACAGAAACCCGTGCAGTACTTGCCCCTGATATGTCCAGTGTGGCATTTTCTACTGCAAACTCATGGGCTTTTAGTTTGCTGGCACCCGATAAGGCAGCCAGAAGCTTTGTACCATTGCCGGATACATCAAGCTCAGAGGCACCGGAGAGGTTGAGTTTTACATCGGCAAAACCGGGATACAGTTTACACATTGAAGCACCGGACAGAACCAGTTCAACTTGTTCACTGCGTTCAAAGCCTTGTATATCTGAAATACTGGCCCCTGAAAAGTTTGCACCGGCCAAATCGGGCAGGGTAATGTGCAGTGTGGTGGTATGCCTGCGGTTGGCGTGGCGATCGTAATAAGCAACCAGGGTAGAGCCATTTTTTATAACCACCAGGTCATCCAGGTTGCGCACATCACCGGTAGCTTCTACTGAGAAGGTAGCGCCTTGCCGAACGATAATCGTAAAGGCGCTACCCATTTCAAGACGGTTAAAGTTTTCAATTGTAAAGGTACGTTCACCAAATTGTAATGGACCGGGGTCGTCAATCTGACAAGAAGTGAAAAACAGGGTACTGGCTATTAATGCCAATAGACCAATCAGGGTTTTAAGATTCGTTTTCATATTTATAAGTTGTTCAATCGGCTGTAAGACAATCTCAGGCAGGTTTACCCCCATGGCAGATAAAATATTTTACTGGCGGATAACAACGATATACGAATACCTTAGAATTGAGTTGACGAATGTTATTTGAATTTTTTTTAGCCCCTATAGGGGTAAGGCATTATTGGGTTGTCATAGCAGAAAAAAACCAGAAATACCATGAAAAAGCTATTAATCCTTCTTTTTGCCTTATCTGCAACCTATGCCGCTTCAGCCCAAGGCGATGTTCAAACCATTTTCAAAAGCTCAAGGGTAACGGGCTATGGCGCGATTACCAATAAATTCACTTCCATTGGTGGTGACTATGCCAATATGGTGGGTGCTTACGGTGGCGTATTCATTGATCGCAAAGTGATGATTGGTGTGGGTGGATTTTCCACTACCAATAAAATTGTTGTGCCGGCTGAGTTCAGCAGCATTCCGGGTGTAGAAATGAGTTATGGGTATGTACAAACCGGATTGATGACGGAATATGTATTGGCCTCGAACAAGCCTGTACACCTGGTGCTGTCCATGTTTGCCGGTGCAGGATTTTCGTATCAGTATGAACATTGGTCGAATCCCAACTACGACTGGAACCAGCCGCATGGAATATATGATCAAACGTGGGCTTTTGTAATGGAACCCGGTGCCCAGGTTGAAATAAACCTCTTCCGCTGGATGCGTCTGAGCCCGGGTATCAGCTACCGGAAAAGTTACAACAGCAATAGCCCCGGGCTTTCAGCAGCTGACTTAAGCAATTGGAGTTACAATGTCACGTTAAAGTTTGGGAAATTTTGAATTTCTAATTGGCAGCAGAAAGGGCATCCGATACGGGTGCCCTTTTTATTTTTACTTGCTTTGTCCTCCAATCCAGCCCAAATGTGTACGCTTAAAGTTATCGGAATATTTTAAGCCATATCCAACAACCCTGTCGAATGAACTATGCCCGAACAGCACTACACCAGCCAACGTGAGTTCATGGATGATCAGAAAATAACCTGCCAGGTAGCAAACCATGGCAACGCCTTTATGATGCAGCAGGTTATAGGTTATAGCACCAACTTTGGTGTTAACCAGATAACCCAACATGCCGATATCGGGTGCAAGAAACCAAGCCCAAAAGACCCAACCCTCAAAGGGTAAAAATGAGTTTAGGTAAATTGCCAGGCCAAGCATGGCCAATTCTTCTATTCGCAGAAGGTTTTTCATGGTGTTGATTATTTTTAAAAATAGTTACGAATAACCAATAACGAACAACTATCAACTAAAGATACTTCCTCCACCACCATTGAAACACAATCAGCCCCCAGATACGCGCATGCACATCGCCCGGATTGGATGAGAATAATTGTCTTTTCAATTTATCCACTTCGGCATAATTAAAAATACCCTGCTCGTCAATAAATTTTTTCGCCAGCAGATCATCGGTGATCAATGATTTCATTTCTCTTCGAAACCATTTTAATAACGGTACTTCAAATCCCTTTTTGGGTCGGTTATAAAGTTTTTCAGGAAGGAAATCTTTGTAGGCATCCTGTAAAATTCTTTTTCGTATAGATGCGTTTATTTTAAACTCACCGGGCAGACTGAAAATAAAATTCACCAGTTCATAATCCAGAAAGGGAGTTCGTACCTCCAGGCTGTTGGCCATGCTCATTAAATCCACTTTGGTAAGCATGTCGTTGGGAAGCACCAGTTGGGTATCGGTAAGCAGGATGTCGTTTATCGTTTCTTTATCGGGTATTGATTGAAGGATGGCGTTACGTCTTGGATAAAATTCGTTTAACCACAAGTTTGTTTGTAAATCGGGGTGAAGGAGTTTAATCGTTTCTTCTTTTGTAGCAAATCCAGCCCAGCGCCAATAGCGCTCCTTCGAAGCTAACTTCATGCCTTCTGCAAAACGCGAAAGTTGCCGGGCTTTATTACCCCATGAATTATTGCGCGATTTCGGCAATGCTTTCCAGATCGGCTCCAGCGCAGCGACCAGGTTTTCTTTCCATGATTTGTGGATTACCCGGTAATGCGCAGCGTGTTTGTTATAGCCGCCCAGCAATTCATCGGCCCCATCACCCGATAACGCTACGGTGGCATGCTTGCGGGTTTCTTTACTGAGTATATAAACGTTTATGGCAGAGGAGTCGGCAAACGGCTCATCGATGTAATCCAATATAGAATTAACGTGTTCGTATAAATTGTTATTGGTGAGTGAGAAAACAGTATGTTCTGTATCAAAATGTTTTGAAACCAGGTTGGCATAATTAGTTTCATCGAAGAATTTTTCATCCTTAAACCCAATAGAAAACGTGTGCAGATCGGGTTTATGTTTACGGGCAAGCCCGGTTATAACAGAAGAATCAATTCCTCCACTTAAAAAGCAACCCAGGGGAACATCAGCAACCAGTCTTCGTGCTACAGATACTTCTAAAAGATCTTTAAATTTTTCTTTAGCCGATTCATACGTTACGGTTTGGTCAGATTGATAAGGGATTGTATAAAATTTATCAACTGCCAATTGACGATTGTTAATTTTTAAATAGTGTCCGGGCAAAAGTTTTTTAACCGTTTTGAAAATCGTATCGGGAGCGGGAATGTAATTGAGCTGAAGATATGTGTAGAGAGAATTGTAGTCGATTGCTTTTTCGATTCCATACTGCATAATAGATTTCATCTCTGAAGCAAAAATGAATTTGTCCTCATCGTGCAGGTAGAGCAGGGGCTTTACGCCATACCGGTCGCGTGCAAGGAAGAACGTTTGTTCCTGTTTATCATAGATGCAGATGGCAAAAAAACCATTAAGCTTGTTCAGGCATTTCTCTTTTTCAAGCATGTAGAGTTTTAGCAATACCTCCGTATCGGATTGGGAGAAAAAGGAAATGCCCTTTGATTCAAGTTCTTTTCTCAGTTCGCGGTAGTTGAATATTTCACCATTGAATATTATTGCGAATCGTTTGCTTTCATCCCACATAGGTTGATTGGCAAGCGTACTGGTGTCGATGATGGAAAGTCTTCGGTGCCCTAATCCGACAAACTGATCGTGGTAAATATCCTGAAAGTCCGGACCGCGTTTGGCTAATGCCATGGTGGCATTGGTGAGATGAATCATGTTCATCTTGCCTACCAGGTTAAACGCAAATATTCCGGTTATTCCACACATGATTTTCGGGTCAAGGGGTTCCTGTCCTTTTTGAAGGGAAAATAAGTGCCGGTAGCTTCATGCCCAGCAGCGCACACACCCAGCATAATAATACTACAAACTCCGAATAATTTCCGCCAACATTCGGTAGTTTTCCCTGAACACGCGGCAGGTAACTCATAAAGAAAATGAACCACACATAATACAGGTAAACAGACTGCGCCCAACGGAATTTTTGGTCACTCACTTTTCCTGTTTTCGTGTAATGATGTATCACGGGCATGGCAAAGATGAAAGCATAAGCCAGGAATCCACCGGCTAATCTTATCGGTATCAATTCATTTCCTGACAGATAAACAAAACCCAGTAACTGAAGCAGGTGTATACCATGCGCTATGGCAAATACTAAAAAGTAATGTGAGGAAAGGACAGCTGAAAGCCGCTGATCATGTACAGGCAGTAAAATGAAAATGATACTGAAGATAGCCAGTGAAAGCCTTCCGGAGTAACGGGTAACGGCCAGTAACCCTTCTAACGTATACCCGAAATGGCTGATCGCCAACGCGGCACTAAGAAGTTCAAGAACAACTATGAGGACAACGGCATTGCGGACACTCAAGGATGATCACATTATTCCAGTACACGAATCATGATATTTCTATACCACACCTTGTCGCCATGATCTTGCAAGGCAATGTGACCTTTGGTTGCCTTGCCGAAGCCGGGCATATCTTTGAATTTACTTCCGGCCACCATCGCATCCCACTCCAGGGTGTGCATGGTAAAGTTCACTACATTGGTTCCGTTTAGCCAGAATTGGTAGCTACCGTTTTCCGATACTATACGAACCTGGTTCCACTCACCGGCAGGTTTCACGGTTTCCGTTGAGCAGGCAATCAGGTCGTATAAATCGCCTGCGCGGTGTTTAATAATTTTAGCATCCGGATGGCAGTTGTTGTCGAGTACCTGCATCTCCGGTCCGGTTTGCCAGACATAATTATAGTGTGGGTCTTCTACTACGTTGAAGATAATACCGCTGTTTCCGCATGAATCAATTTTCCACTCCAGGCGGAATTCAAAATTTTCATACTCGGCATCGGTAATGATGTCGCCTTTTCCTTCGGTTTTGGTATTATCGAAATGCAAGGCACCATTATCGATAACCCAGGCCGAGCCAATGGTGTTACTGTTAAAATTTCTCCATCCATTCGTGGTTTTTCCATCGAATAATAATACCCACCCTTCTGCCTTTTGTTCTTCGGTTAACATGTTGTCGGTTATAGTTGGTTCATCCTGCTGTGCTTCCTGTGTTTTTGTCTGACAAGCAATTATGAGGAAAGCTATCGCAAAAGTTAAATATATTTTCATAGGAATTGGAGATTTTAGTGTTGGGTTAAAGATACTATTATTGATGAAATGCAGGGTTCAGTCTAATACCTTAATGGAAATATTTCTGAACCATATTTCGTTACCATGATCTTGTAAAGCAATATGCCCTTTTTTTATCGTTGCATAGCCCGGAAAATCTTTCCATTTACCGGCATCTTTTCGGGCCGTCCAGTCTTCTGAGTAGAGTTCATACTCCACCACCTTGTTACCGTTTAACCAATGCTCAATATGATTTCCGTTAGCGACAATTTTTCCTTCATTCCATTCGCCAACCGGTTTTAAGGTTTTATTTTCAGCTGTGTGCATGGCATAATTACCGGCAGTTTTATTTTCTTCTGCTAGTTGTCCCGGGTAACCTTCATCATCAATAATCTGATATTCTGGCCCGGTGGCGTAAGCCACATCATAGTCTTCGCTTACGCGAAACATTACCCCGCTATTGGACTGTGCAGCAATTTTGAATTCGAACACGAACTCAAAGTTTTCAAACTGATCTTCGGTTATTAAGTCTGCCCGATGATTAACTTCAATATCTGAGAATGGCTTACAATGCAATGTTCCGTCTGATACTTCCCATGAGTTATTCGCCTTGTTTTTGAATATTCTCCATCCGGTCAGTGAGGTTCCGTCAAACAGGGATTTCCACCCATTCGTTGGGTTAGTGGTTGTTTCATTACCGGTTAAAGCTTCCTGTTTTGTGGGCTGACAGGCTATAAGTCCTATCATGATGAGTAATATGCTGATTTTCATTTGATTCTGATATTTCATCTATAGTGATTGTTTTCAAAATACTACAATCTGCGGTATTTTCTTACATACCAGTCACCTTTAGCCGCTACGAGGCTATATAGCCTGAAAATTAAAAAGACAACATATGAAACTGAACAAAACAGTAATTATTCTGGCTATTATATTTCTACCGTTGCTATCCAACGGGCAAGTGCATGTTGGTGCCACCACCGGGCTCAATGCTACGTTTGTGTTAGATAAGGGATTAAAGAATGATCCACGGTACAACTCAACGTACACCTATCAGTGGTCACCGGTGGGTTTTAATTTTGGGGTGGATTTTGGCCGTAAATTTGGACTTCAGTTAGAATCTATTCTCTCCAACCAGGGGCAGATTTACGAAGTAATTGATGCTGCCAAAGAAGTATCGGGTAAACGCAATATCGATTTGCAGTACCTGAACGTTCCATTATTGCTCAAGTTTATGAATGGTGGTAACGGTAAAGCCAGAACCAATTTCAATTTTGGTCCGCAATTAGGTTTATTGACAAAGGCACGTGAAGTTGTTTCGTTTGAAGCAGGAACCTACACGATTCCGGAAGATCCGGATTTTCAATTGCCTACCGGTGCAATAAATAATCAGGATGGTACCTACACGCTTGAACAATCATTCTCGGAAGAATTCACCAAGGCATCTAATGATTTTAGAAATATGGAGTTTCAGTTGGCCATGGCTTTTGGTGTGGATATTGATTTGTCGCGTCACCTGTACTTATCAACGCAGGTTAGGGCAAATTATAGCCTTACCGATATGCGTAATGGTGATGTTATTGATGCGATTAAAGCCGGAAATGGCGGTGATATTTTTGGCTCACGAGCCAACCTGCTGGTAGGTGTTCAATTGGGTTTACATTATGCAATTGGAGGAACTCGCTCATTTAAAGGAAAGTAAAGACTCACACAAAATGAAGAACCCATGCACGAAAGGGCATGGGTTTTTTATTTAAAAAATCTTTCCGGGATTAAGAATATTATTCGGATCAAAAGCCCGCTTGATGCCCCGCATGAGTTCAAGGTTGGTTGCTTTCATGGCAATTGACATGTAGGGCCGTTTGGCAATACCAATGCCGTGTTCACCGGAAAGTGTTCCGCCCAGGCTTACGGTAAGTTTGAAAATTTCACCAATACCTTCGGGTATTTTCGTTTCCCAGTCTTCATCACTGATATTTTCTTTTAAAATATTGACATGAAGATTTCCATCTCCCAGGTGCCCAAAACAAACCGTATTAAATCCGTAGGCTTTTCCGATTTGTTTAATACCCGAAATCAGTTTTGGAAGATTACCCCGCGGAACAACAACATCATCGCTCTTGGTGAGCGTATACCAATTGACTGCCGGTGAAATATTTTTTCTGATTTTCCATAATTCAGCTTTTTGTGCTGCGCTTTCGGCAAACAATACTTCACCCGACTGAAATTTTTCTACTACATTCATCACGCGTTCGGCATCGCGCATCAACACCTCTTCATCGTTGCCGTCAAGCTCGCATAACAAATAAGCATCCATATTTTCCGGAAGTTTTGTGGTTACCGGACTGCCCAACACCTTGTCGCAGTATTCAAATGTTTTGATTCCTGCCTCGCGTTCAAAAAACTCCATCCCGGAAGGCTGTATACCTGCTGTAAAAATTGATGCAATGGCGCGGCAAGCCTCCTCGTTGGTTACAAACGGAATGAGCATCAACACATTTTTCTGCGGGTAACCGCGCAGTTTAAAAACAATTTTGGTGATGATGCCCAGGGTGCCTTCACTGCCGCACATCAACTGTGTAAGATTATATCCGGTAGAATTTTTTAGCACGTTTGCTCCCGTCCAAATGATTTCACCACTGGGCAGTACAACTTCCAGGTTCAAAACATAGTCCCGGGTAACGCCATACTTCACAGCCTTTGGACCGCCTGAGTTTTGCGAAAGATTACCGCCCAAAAAGCATGAGCCGCTGCTGGCCGGGTCGGGCGGGTAGAATAATCCTTTTTCTTTTACGGCATTTTGAAACACTTCCGTAATCACACCAGGCTCAACGGTAGCTTGCAGGTTCAGCTCATCAATGTGTAAAATTTTGTTGAAGCGTTCCATAGAAAGCACAACGCCATGATGGGTGGGCAAGGCGGCTCCTGCCAGTCCGGTGCCGGCACCACGCGGTGTTACGGGCATACGGTGGGCATCGCAGATTTTCATAATCCGGCTGATTTCTTCGGTGGTACCGGGTTTCAGCACAATAGCCGGCAGAAAGGAATAGTCTTCTGTTTTATCATGCGCATACTCTTGTCGCCTGGCTTCATCAAGAATGACGTGTTCCTTGCCGATAATGGCCTCAAATTCGCTTATGATATCAACGCTTACTTCAGGAAATGCCATGTGTTTTATATATTTGACAGGTAATTTTTTAAACGATTCAGGGATGCTATTTTTTTGCCGTAAAGGTAAGCAACCTTTTCAGTTACTTTTTCTTCTGGCGATTCTGTTTTTTACCTCCTGCGCTTCCCACAAAGCCAGGGTACGCGATGAAAAAGTTGACAAGGTTATACAAACTGCCCGCAGTTACACCGGCACGCCTTACCGTTACGGGGGTACAACACGAGCGGGTATGGATTGTTCGGCACTCACCATTCATTCTTTTCGAACATTAGATTTGAATTTACCACGCAGTGCCGAGGACCAGAGCAAAGTTGGAAAGGAAGTGAAATTAAAAGAGGTTCAGCCGGGCGACCTGGTGTTTTTTGCCACGGGAAAAAAGAAAAGGCAAATTACCCATGTTGGCCTGGTTACTGAAAAGAAGGCAAAAGATAATGTGAAATTTATCCATGCTTCTACAAGTTTAGGGGTAGTGGAAGATAATATTTACTCCACTTACTATATCGAACGGTTCCGGACCGCCCGCAGGTTGATCGAGTAAAACGGATGCGCAGGTATTCCTGATGTTTACTATCTTACCTGATCAATAAAGCATAATGAAACCTTCAGCTACAACATCCCGAAGGGAGTTTCTAAAATTATCTGCGCTTTCGGCTACGGTACTTTCAGTTAACAGCGTATCCGCTTTCCCGTTAACAAAAACCAATAAGCCTATAGTTGTTTCTACATGGCGAAACCCCGATGCCAATGCAGCTGCATGGAAAGTGGTGGCGGCAAACGGTAGAGCGCTGGATGCCGTAGAACAGGGTGCGCGTGTACCGGAGGCCAATCCAAAGGATACTTCTGTTGGGTATGGCGGGTTACCCGATCGTGATGGCTGCGTAACATTAGATGCCTGCATCATGGATGAGAAAAGCAACTGTGGAGCCGTGGCTTTTGTGCAAGGCTATAAGCATCCGATTTCCATTGCGCGGGCTGTGATGGAAAAAACACCTCATGTTATGCTGGTAGGAAAGGGAGCCGAACAGTTTGCGGCTTCACAGGGATTCAAGAAAGAGAACCTGCTCACAAGGGAATCAGAAAAAGCATGGAAGGAGTGGTTGAAGAAATCCGAGTACAAGCCGTATCACAATCCCGGTCAACACGATACAATTGGCATATTGGCGCTTGATGCAAACGGAAAACTTTGCGGGGCATGCACTACCAGTGGTATGGCGTTTAAGATGCACGGTCGCGTAGGCGATTCACCGATTATTGGAGCCGGGCTTTATGTTGATGGTGAAGTGGGTGCAGCCACGGCAACGGGAGTGGGGGAAGAAATGATAAGGATAGCGGGGAGCAACAGCATAGTGGAGTTGATGCGCCAGGGCTTAACACCACAAGCAGCCTGCGAAGAAGCAATTAAACGGTTGATCAGGAAACGTGGCGAAGAAAAGGCCAAAGAACTGAGTGTGGCATTTTTGGCATTGAGTGTGAACGGAGAGGTGGGCGCATATTCAACTAACGATGTTTTTGAATATACACTCACAACACCAGATCAAATGCATTCCGTTATCCGATCAGAGAGTTATTTTTAACTGGCCAACAATCACTGGTCATTAGTCATAGATAAAGTGAACCAGTGACTAGCGATCAATGACCATTTTATAATCAATAAATGTCGGTAGTAGTAGAAATTGTAGTTTATAACATCGAATCTGCCATGAATGCACAGAAGGGTGGAGCCGATAGAATTGAATTATGTGATAACCCGGCCGAAGGTGGCACAACGCCCTCTTTTGGGGTGATGGAAATTGTGCGACAAGCAGTAACCATGGATGTGTATGCCATGATTCGTCCACGCGGTGGTGATTTTATGTATTCAGCATACGAGTATTATGCTATGAAGCACGACATCGAAATATGCAAACGCGCAAGCCTGGATGGTGTAGTATTTGGAATTTTGAAGCCCGATGGCTCCCTTGATAAAGAGCGGTGTAAAAAATTAATCGCTGCGGCCCGTCCCCTGAAAGTAACGTGTCACCGTGCATTTGATGTTACCCGGGATCCATTTGAAGCCCTGGAGGATTGTATAGAAGTTGGATTTGACTGTATACTTACTTCAGGCCAGCAGGCAACAGCATGGGAAGGCAGAACGTTGATAAAGGAGTTGGTACAGCGGGCTCAAAACAGAATTAAAGTCATGGCTGGCTCAGGAGTAAACGAAAGCAACCTTGTTGAGCTTGTTGACTATACAGGCATTAAGGAAGTTCATTTTTCAGCCAGAGAGTTCCAGCCATCAGCGGCTGATTCACGAATCAGGTTTACAGAAGAATTGCCAGCGCATTCAGGAAACTACATCACCAATGCCTTACGGGTAAAGCGCATGATTGCATTGGTAAGGCTATAAAATAGAAATGCCGGGCTGAATCCAGACCGGCATTTCTTATCAATATCAACTTGATTTATTCCCGCGTTGCCTTAATCGGAAAACTTCTGAAGGTACCAATATTCATGTTACCGGTCATTTCGTTTTCATTGATTACTGCTGTGCAATCAATGGTTACTTCGTTGCCACCAAAGTTCATGGCATAGGCGAAGTAAACTTTGTTGCCGTCAACGGTAACTTTAGAAAGTTTTACTTCCTGCGGCATGCGGTCGCTCTTGATGGTACCACTATATACATCCCCATCTTTGGTGATGGTAATTTTTCCACCACCACCAGGCTGGCCACCTTCAACCGTGTACACCCAATTACCCGCTGCCTGGTATACGGTATCGGTTACTGCTTCGGGCAATGCAGCAGGTTTTGCTGCCGGCATGGCGCCTCCCGTGCGAGGCATTCCTCCGCCATTGGATTGTTGCATGCCCTCATTCATACCGCCACCCATATCCATGCCGCCACCATCTTTCATGTCGTCATTATTGATTGACCGTCTGGTGGATCGCCTGCTGCGCTGTTGCTGGTCAAAACTCATTTTACCGATGCGGTAACTGAAGTTGATTTTTGCATTAAAGTTGTACAGTTCGTTTACGCTTCGCTGATTAATGGTTACGGTATTCAGTTCACTCCTGATTTTCATAGAGGTTTGCAGGAAGTTTTCAATACCGAAGCCGATATTTCCTTTCTTATTGTTAAACGTTTTGTTCAACGAAAGGCTGTACACACCAAAGCCTCCCTGAAAGCCTTGTAACTGTACCTGACGACCGCGGTAGAATCCAAAGGCCTGCAATGCCCAGTTATTTTTTAACTGATACCCGCCAAACAAACGACCACTATACACGATTCCTTCATTGGATGCTGAAAATTCAGGATTAGGGTCGTTGTTGCTGAGCATGGCATAATAGACATCGCCACCACCGCCCAGGGTAAGTTTTCCGGCCATCACGTTTACGTTCAGGCTTAATCCATAAGCATTCTCTTTACCAATATTTTTAAAAGTTGTTAAGATGGTATCGCCTTTGATTTCACGAATTCGTTGAATCGAGTTGTTTGTGTTTCGGGCAAATGTGGAAACCGACAAGGATGTAGACTTGATGGGTTTGCTGATGGATAGTTCAAAATTGTCGGTGAACTCCGGTTCCAGTTCGGGGTTACCTATGGTAACGTTAAGCGGGTTGGCAGCCTGGATGTTCGGGTTTAAAAATTGCAGTGATGGACGCTGTATCCGTCTGTTGTAGGCAGCCTTAACTGTGCTTGCCTTGAATTTTTTCGAAACGTTTACACTGGGTACGAATAATCCATAAGACGGTATGTTAATGTTGGCTTCGGTTTGTGTGAAAGCGTTAATGGTAGTGTATTCATAACGAGCCCCGGTTTTGAACCCATAACCGC
The DNA here is from genome assembly GCA_002425185.1 of Flammeovirgaceae bacterium UBA5585. Taxonomy (GTDB): domain Bacteria; phylum Bacteroidota; class Bacteroidia; order Cytophagales; family Cyclobacteriaceae; genus UBA2336. The sequence continues at coordinate 56,742 of DILT01000018.1, forward strand.
TTTTGGTATTAAGGGTGTATGATAAATAACCAGCGGTTATGTTTTGGTCGTAGTTCAGGTTGTTGTTGAGGTCGCTGCTGCCCGATTCCGTAAATACTCCGTCACCGTCAAGGTCAGCGAAGGTGGTGAAGTTACTGTACACTTGCCGCCAAATATTCTTTCCACCAATTTCAAGGATTTGCTGCTCGCTAATGGGGGTTTGGTAGTCCACCTGAAGGGTAGCTTCCTGATTGTAACTGTCATTCAGGTTCTTAAAACCAATAGATGATGGAAGTTCATTTTCTTCAAGAAATAAATTAACGAAATCATTGTTCCGGTTATTCCGGCTGTATAATCCCAAAACGCTCAATTCTTGTTGCGGTTTTTCAAATGTTTTAGTGTAAGTCAGGTTTAAATCCAGGTTATTGGAAAGATCTTCAGTGCGCACATCACGTAAGCTGGATGGACCTGCAACATTGTTTGTGAAGCGTTGCGTCAATAATCCATCCTGCCATGTTTTTCCATTTCGGGCACCCAAACGAACCGAACCGGTTAGTGCGTTATATTTATTGATGTCGTAATCGAAACCAAGATTAATATTTCCGAAAAGATTTTGATTGCGTGTGTCAGCTTGTTGGAGGTTTAAAACATTACCGGTGAGTTGCTCGTTTGTGAACGCACCTTTAACGTTATAGTTGGAACGGCTCCAGCCACCAAGTGAAAGGCCTAATTTTTTAGTGCGGTAATTACCGTTCAATCCAAGATTAGAACCCCGAAAGCCAACACTGCTGTTAATGTTTAAGGTAGCTCCCTCCAGCGTAGTTTTCTTGGTGATGATATTAATTATCCCACCTGTTCCCTCAGCATCATATTTAGCGGCAGGTGAGGTAATCACTTCAACGGATTTGATTTGCTCAGCCGGAATTTGTTTTAATGCATCGGCCACATTACTGGCCATAATGGTTGACGGCTTGTTGTTAATTAATACCATTATGTTTTGGCTGCCGCGTAGCGAAACGTTTCCTTCAAAGTCAACGGTGAGCATAGGTACACGCTTAAGAACATCCGTAGCATCTCCACCTTGTGTGGTGTTATCGTTTTCAGCATTATAAATGGTGCGATCTACTTTCTCTTCAATGAGTGAGCGTTGCCCTTCCACGACAACTTCATTTAACATTTTAGTTTCTGCAGTAATGCCAATGGTTCCCAAATCGAGGGTATTTTTTCTATCGGTTATTTCTACGGGTACCTCCTTCGCTTCGAACCCAACAAACGAAATAATAAGTTTGTGTTTTCCAGCAGGAACTTTGGTGAGGGTAAACTTTCCTTTCATATCCGCTACTGCACCGTCTATAGTTCTACCGTCAGCGGTTACCAGGGCAATGGTGGCAAATTCAACCACTTCTTTAGAGGCAGCATCCGTTATTGTTCCTGTAATTTTACCATTCCCTTTGGTTTCATCAGCTTGTTGAGCAAAAGCTGTTTGAACAAGGATGAGCAGTAAAAAGGTAATTTTTTTCATGGTTAGTGTATTGATTGTTCGGGTTTTGTCGGCTCAGCATGCTGCCCTACACGTTTTAAACTGCAAAAGAAGGATAATGTTTCCGCTGCATGGACACTATTAGACCGTTTCTGTTTTTCCATCGATAAGTCTGTTGCTTTTCCGACTGATCGGGATGGTTGGTTCGGTCATGGTACATGTCGATTGAAGTAGCCAAACGGTATAAAAAGCAGGCTGATTGGTATAATCACAGCACATTCGCGGCTACTTTTGTCTGCTGGTGGTGTTTCCTTCAGCGAAACATTAAGAATTTGTTACCATGCAAACGTACTTTCAGCGTAACCGGATATTTGTACTGCACCTGCTCTTTTGGTGCGTGTATCTGTCATTTAATATTTATTCGGCCAGTTTTTATTCGCAAGTGCGCGGGTATGACTGGAGCCGCGGACTTCTGTTTACGGGCATCCAATTTGTATTTACGTTTGCCATCGCCTACCTGAATTATTTCGTGTTTTTGCCACGCTTTTTAAGTCATAAAAAAATCTGGCGATACCTGCTTGAGTTCATCATCCCCTTTGCTTTGCTGGTGATGCTACGCGTTTATGTGCAACGCATATTGATGGAGGGATCGCCCCGTGCCGAGTTTTTCAGTTCGCACATGTACATCATCCAGGTGGCGGCTATCGCTTTGTTCATCACCATATTTGTGAGCATGCTAAGGTTTGCGGCCGATTGGTTTGAGTTGGAGGCCCGAAAGAAGGAAGTTGAAAACGAAAAGCTTTATGCTGAACTGACCTTCTTACGAGCCCAAATCAACCCGCACTTCCTGTTTAATACACTAAACAATCTCTATTACCTGGCGTACTCCAAATCAGACAATACTACCGAAGTTATTTCCAAACTTTCGCAAATGATGCGGTATATGATTTACGAATCGAATCATGAAAAGGTATTGCTCAGTAAGGAGATCGAATACATGCAGAATTACATTAGCCTGGAGCAGTTGCGGCTCAACAATCAGGTGCCCATAAAATTTAACATTGAGGGGGAAACTGAAAACATCATGGTTGCTCCACTCATTTTTATTACCTTTCTGGAGAACGCCTTTAAACATGGTGTGAACAATAAAAGCACCGGGGCATGGGTAAATATTTCAATTGCGATGAAGGGAAAGCACTGTCGGTACACGGTTGAAAACAGCAAAGCTCCTGCTTCTGCAGATTCAAAGGAGGGCAAGTCGGGGATAGGGCTTCAGAATGTAGCGCGGAGGTTAGAATTAAGTTACCCCGGTCAGTATCAGTTAAAAACTGATGATGAACCCGATCGTTATTCCGTACAACTGGATATTACACTTTCGTGAACCTCACGTGTTTAATTGTAGAAGATGAACCACTGGCCCGTAACCTGTTGGTGGATTATGTGAAGAAGGTTCCCTCTCTGCACCTGGTGGAGGCTTGCTCCAACGCCATGGATGCTATGGAGCTACTGCGCCAGCAACCGGTGGATTTGCTTTTTCTCGACATTCAAATGCCGGAGATTACCGGAATTACATTTCTAAAAATTTTGCAGAAGCGTCCGTTGGTAATTTTTACTACCGCCTATTCACAATATGCCCTTGAGGGATACGAACTTGATGTGGTAGACTACCTGCTTAAGCCCATAACACTCGAACGCTTTTTAAAGGCAGTGGACAAGGCCGTTCAGCGTCATTACCTGGAAAATAAGCCGAGTGTGCCACTAATAACACAGCCCGGTTCTGAAAAACCCGATTTTGTTTTTGTGAAAGATGGGACCAAAATGGTAAAAGTGCGTTTGGATGATATACTGTATGTAGAGGGCATGAAAGACTATGTGACCATTCACACCCGCGACAAGAAGATTACCACACTACAACGCATGAAGGTTCTGGAAGAACAATTGCCTCCTGACAAATTTATCCGGGTTCATCACTCCTTTATTATTGCGTTGAATGCCATTGATGCGGTGCACCGGAGTGATGTGCAAATCGGGCAGGCGATGATACCGGTAAGCGACAGTTATAAAAAGGCTTTCCGGGATTTTATTGACAAGAACCAGATGCAGTAACCCGCTGGCATTTTTTTGCAACCTTCGCATTTTAAAATATATTTGCGTCCTGTATTTATGGGGGATTAGCTCAGCTGGCTAGAGCGCTACAATGGCATTGTAGAGGTCATCGGTTCGACTCCGATATTCTCCACAACATTTCTGATTAGGTAAAGCCATTTTCGATTAAACTTGTGAAAAATGGGCTTTAAATGGCTTCTCAAGTCATGGTAAAGTGGTTGCTCGACCCTATGTACCTCCATTCGTTTTTTCCGGGATATGGTGAAACTTCTGGTTTCAGTACTATCCCAAACGAAGCTAAGCCGGCCTATAAATTTTCAATTGAAAGAATATTGTTTTTGATAGCGTATTTAACCAGTTCGGCTGAGTTTCGTAAACCAAGTTTTTCCAGAATATGAGTTTTGTGAGTCTCAACTGTTTTTATGCTGATAAAAAGCATCTCGGCTATTTCTTTATTGGTTTTGCCTGCGGCTACTAATCCCAGAACTTCGTATTCACGTTTTGTTAGTTCATTCGGAAGTTTTATTGCTGAGCTCTTTAGTTTTTCGTGCGTATAGAAATCTTCAAATACAAGCTTCATAATGGCATCATTAAAAAACCTGCCTCCACTGTGCACGGTTGTAATGGCGTTTAGTAATGTAGGTGCGTCAACGTCCTTTGGTAAATACCCATCTACCCCCGATTTAATGCCATTGGAAACATACTCCTTACTTACCTCCATGGTAACTAGTATAACTTTAATTTCAGGTTCAAACTCTTTTATCCATCGTGTGGCTTCAATGCCTGTCATACCCGACATAATAATATCCATAAGGATAACATCAGGTTTGTTTTGTCTTACTTCGTTAATCGACTCTTCAGCGGATGAAACTGATCCTATTATTTCTATGGTGTCGTTTTTTTCGATCATTGCCTTAATGCCTTCGCGAATAAGTGTATGATCGTCAACAATTAATACTTTAATTTTAACAACTTGTGACATGGTATTTTGTGGTTATGTCCAGTGGTATGCTAACGGTAAAGGTGCTTCCTTCTCCAATACGGCTTTCGAACTGAAGCGTTCCGTGTAATAATTCAACGGCTTTCTTAACAATGGATAGGCCAAGACCGGTGCCTTGAATTGAATTTGCATTACTGCCTCGCAAAAAGGGTTCAAATACCTTGTCCCTTTCATCCGGTGATATGCCTATGCCATGGTCAATAATGACAAAAACCAGTTGGTTACCCAGGGTTTGAACGATAAACCTTATTGTTTCCTTTCCGGGTGAGAATTTTATAGCATTGGTCAATATGTTGGTGAGGATGTTTCGTAACAACTTTTCGTCTGTATACAGGTTTGTTGGTAGTGTCCCAATTTCTAAGTTTATACGATGAGTATGTTTTGTACTCTGACCTACTTCTTCCGCTACTTTTTGAATAAAGTCACGAATATTGAGGTTCGAGAGTATGAGTTGAATTTTACCAACTTCATTTTTATTATACGTAAGCACATCATCGAGTAGGCGATTCATGTGTTGAATTTGCTTTTCGATCTTATTCAGTTTGACGGTAAGTTCATCAAGGCCAATTTTTCCCCCGATTTTTTTAAGGGCGCTGGTTTCGTACTCAATGTTGGATAGTGGAGTTCTGAATTCGTGTGATGCTATAGAAACAAAACGGCTTCTCATGTCAACAACATCTTTTTCTTTTTTTAAAGCCATCTTTAATTCCCGAGTTCGCTCATCAACAATTTTTTCTAATGACCTACGATAGTGTATTAATTCGGTAACATCTTGTCCAACCAACACAAAACCAACAGTAGTACCGGCTGGCGAAGTTCGTAGGGTGCAGCTAAGAAGCAGGACAACGGATTTTCCGGTTTTTGTAATGATGGGCAGTTCAAAATTTCCAACAGGATCACTCAGTACTTCGTGCGTGAGTATTGATTCAAACCCCTCTTTTTGGTGTTTTTCCAATACTACATCGGTAAAGCGTTTTGCGTAAACCTCCCTTTTTTCAAACCCCGTAATGCGGCTGCAATGTTCATTCCATGCTGTTATGTACCCTCGTGAATCAAGCCCAATAACGATAGCATGGGCCTTTTCAATCAAATTGTTGGTATTAGCGGCTTGAGAAGCCAGTTTTCGTTCAAAAATTTTCTGGGCGGTTAAGTCGCGTACGAATATGTGTATAAATGTTAACTCTCCTTCGGTCACCACTGGCACATAGTTTATTTCCAGGTGGTACTTTGAGCCATTTTTGGAGACGTACTCAGCGAATGTTTTTTGTGGCCTTCTATGTTGCCGAATATTTTTAAAAATTGACTGTGTAATTTCTCTGCGGTGATTGGGTAGCAATTCTGTTATTGAAGTATCCAGTTGCAAAGTCTTTTCTAACAGGTCCTGACTATGCTCAAGGGCCACTTTGTTATACAGCAAAACAATGCCTTCGGGATTTGTTACAATAACGGCTTCGTCAATATTGTCTAATATGGAATTGATCAGGTCCATCCCAAATTGGCTGCGTTTGGAATTGAAACAAGAACATGTGTACCCTCACCTACAGTTGAGGTTATGGTTATCGTGCCGTCCAGGCGGGCTACTATTTCTTTTGTAATGTAGAGCCCCAATCCTGAGCCTTCACTTTTTTCGGTAGCTCTAAAAAACATGTTGTATATCTGCGGAAGATATTCATTTGCAATACCGATTCCGTTATCAGTAACCGCAAGGGTTACAGTATTTATATCAATCTTTAACGTAACGGTTACGGTAGGAACATCCTTGGCGCAATCATAGTATTTAATAGCATTGGAGAGTAAATTCATCAGAATTACCTCTGCTCTGTACTTATCACCCAGCCATAGTGAATTTTCTTCTATAACTGTTTTTAGTTGAACAGCCTGGTAAGCTTCCATATATTTGAGTTTCTCTAAAGTATCCTGTATTAATTGTTCAGCTGATATTTTCCCGACTGTAATAACTCCCCGCGAGTTACGTGAGTAATCCAGGATTTCCTTTAGTGTTTCATCTAATTTAAAAATGCTTCGCTCAATTAGATTGAAATAGCGCAACGATGTTTGGTGATCGGTAAGGCTCTCTAACCGGGCCAGGTTTACCAAACCAAGCACGGATGTCAGGGGAGCTCGTAGGTTATGCGAAATACTGTAAACGAAGGAGTCAAGCTCTTTATTGATCTTTACTAACTCTTCATTTTGTTTTCGTATAGCTTCTTGTTGCCTTTGTTGTTTGATTTTATTTTTTCTGAAGGCAAGTGCTGTGTTTATGGCAACCGGTAACCTGGAAAGGTTTGATTTTAAGACATAATCATCTGCGCCTTGTTTGAGGCACATAACGGCAAACTCTTCAGATACGGATCCGGTGACCAAAATAAAGGGTCCATTGAAATTGTATTGGTTACAAACTTTAAGCGCTTCAATTGAATTGAAACTAGGCAAGGAGTGATCGGAAAGGACGATATCGGGCTTAAACTCCATTAATCCTTTCCTGAATTCCTCCTCTGTATCAATCCGTTTACTGGTAAATTGAAAATTTTCTTTCTTTAACGAACGTTCAATTAAACCGGCATCTTCTTCCAGGTCTTCAAGCAACAGTATTTTCATTTCGTCTCTCATGGCGGTTAATTTTATCTGACTTGTTAAACGTAATTAGGGGGTTGATTGAGCACCAACCAAAACATACCAACCTGTGTGATGGCAGTTACAAACTGATCAAAGTCAACAGGTTTTACGATGTAAGCATTTACACCGAGTTTGTAGGATTCTATGATGTCACGCTCTTGCTTTGATGAGGTTAATACTACAATGGGAATGGCCTTTTTTTTACTATCGCTTTTCAGTTTTTTTATTACCTCGATCCCGTCTACTTTTGGCATTTTTAAATCCAGTAGTATCACCCGGGGTACACTATTGTCAGGATGGTAAAGGAAGTCAAGCGCTTGCTGGCCATCCGTTAAATGAAGCAGGTTATTGGCTAAACGGTTTTTTTTCAATGTGCGAATGGTCAGTTCGGCATCATTGGGATTATCCTCGACAAGTAATATTTCTACAACATTTTTCATGAGGTGTTGGTTTTTTTATATTTCTATTCAGTTTTTTAGTGGAAGTGAAAAATAAAAGGTCGAGCCTTCAGTAAGAACAGCCTCTGCCCATACGCGCCCATAATGTTTCTGCACAATTTTTTTAACCAAGGCCAGTCCAACGCCTGTTCCTTCAAACTCATCTATTTTGTGCAGGCGTTGAAATACACCAAATAGTTTGTTGTAATACCGCATATCAAACCCAACTCCATTATCGCGTACGTAGAATATGACTTCTTTATTTTCCTGGTATGAACCAATCTCAATAATCGGATGAGGCTTTTTGGAGGAATACTTTAAAGCATTTCCGATCAGGTTGATCCAAACAAGTTCAATCATGCTGCTGTCAGCCGATACGGTGTGCAGTGGTTTAATGTCAACCTGTGCCCTTCGGTCGCCAAACTGCTCATGGAGAATTCGCTCGACCAGTATTTTCATGTTTACCAATGATGTGTTAAGTTCCTTCCTGCCCATGCGTGAAAAATTGAGCAGGTCATCGATAAGTAATCCCATTCTGGCGGTATTTCGAATTATAATGTTTGTCAGTCGCTCACCTTCAGGGCCTAGTTGAGAGGCGAAATCCTCCAAAAGAATCTTTGAATAGCCACCGATTGACCGGAGTGGAGCCCGCAAGTCATGAGAAACGGAGTAGGTAAAGGCATCTAATTCTTCATTCAGGTCTACTATTTCTTTGATTCTTCTTCTTTGCTCTGTGATATCATGAGAGATACGTGATACGCCAACAATCTTTCCATGTTTATCTCTTACGGGTGATATGGTTAAGCTAACATATAGCAATGTGCCGTCTTTCCTTACTCTTTCTGTTTCATATTGATGCGTTAATTCTCCTCTTAAAATTCTTTCTATAATTTTTTGATCCTCTTCTTTTCGATGATTAGTAAATAGGATGGAGATAGGCTTTCCGTGAACCTCGCTTGCGGGATACCCATAGAGTTTCTCTGCACCTTTATTCCAACTGTAGATTTCTCCGGATATCGATGTGCTGATGATGGCGTCCTCGCTGTGCTCAACAATGGCAGCCATCTCGCGCTCAAGTTTTTCAGCTAACCTGCGTTGGCTGATGTCGCGCATTATGCCACAGAAATAATGTTTTCCTTGTTTATAGGAAGCGCCAATGGATAATTCCAACGGAATGATTGTTCCATCCTTTCTTAAACCTTCCAGCTCGATAGTTTTGCCAATTATTTTAGTTTGTTGTGTTTTTTTAAACTGTTCAAGTCCGGCATGATGTTGGGCGCGAAGGGTTTCAGGCACGATATGCGTCAGGGATTTTCCGGTCATTTCTGCCTCGGTATAACCAAAAATATTTTCAGCACCTTTGTTCCAATCCATTACGTAACCCGCCTCATCCACAATGATGATGGCATCGTGCGTTGATGTAAATACCGACCGGAACCGTTCGTCTTTTTCGCGCAATAGCTCCTCTATGTGTTTGCGTTGAGTTATATCACGAATGGCAGCGGCTACCAGCGTTTCATTAATATGATCGATTGGACTAAGGCTTATTTCTACCGGAAATTCTTCGCCATTTTTTTTTCGTGCAAATAAATCTAAGCCAGCTCCCATTGGCCTTGGGTGTGGATTACTGAAGTAATCGTTAACATAGGTTTTATGGTGGTGTAAACTTCGAACTGGAACCAATATATCAATGGGCTGCCCCAACAACTCATTTCGGGTATAACCAAAAAGTTTTTCAGTTTGCTTGTTAACAATTTGAATAATGCCCAACTGATCAACGATCACCAGTCCATCAGGCGTGGACTCCAGTATGTTACTGAATTTTCGCTCAGCCTGTTTTCGCTCCGTATCGTTAAATACCGAAGTTCTGCTCATGATAAATTCACCTTGTTCATTGAAGGTGGCAATAGAATTAACCATTACCGGAAATGTGGATCCGTCTTTCCGCTTAAACTCAAATTCAAGGTTATTTACAAAGCCTTTTTCTTTATAATTCGAAAAATCCTGATCAAACGATGTGATGAAAGCCTCACGACTTGTGTCTGAGAGCAAGTCCTCGTATTTCATTACGCCCACTACTTCCTGATAGGTATACCCCAACCAACTCAGTAGCGTTTCATTAATATTGGAGATAATTATATCGCGGTTAACGGATAGATATCCACATGGGGAGTAGTTATATAAATCTTTTACTTCGGTAATTCTTTCTTTAAGTTCGGCCTCAACGCGATTTCGGATTTTAAGCGTTTTAACTATTATCGTAAACAGATAGGTGATGAGGCCCAATACTATAATCACGAAACCCAACAATGAATATTGAAAATTACCGAGGCTGTTTTTCGTTATCGTGTTTTTGGTTGCAAATTCGTAGCGCTCATGGTTTTGTATAGCGTGAACCAGGTTGCGTATACTGTCTGTTATTTCTTTTCCGCGCCTGGTTAATACTAATTGGCGGGCTTCTTCTAAGCTGTTGTTTCGTGCTTGAATAATCAGGCGGGCCCAGGCTTTACATTTTTCAGTCAGGTTACGAAGGGTGTCTATTCGGTGATGTTGTTGAGGTGAGTTTTTAGTTAATGAATCCAACGTATTGATTCGGCCGTAAATCTCCAGTTCCCCGCTAAAGAGGGGTTCAAGAAAAGTCGAATCCTGTGTTATTACATAGCCTCGTTGGCCAGTCTCCATATCGATAACCAATTTCAGCACCTGTTCGGAGTGTGTTAGTATGCGCAAACCTTGTGTGAGCAGGCGCGAGGTATTGATAATTTGTTGAAGATTGTAGAATGAATAAAGACCCAATGCAGCCACAACACTTAACGAAATGGCAATGATTATGGGTATCCTTCCTTCCACTGTGCGCAGCATAAGTACTATGATTAGTTCGTAGTAATCAGTTTTTTCAGAACTGAAGGTATTTTTTCAAAGTCAACAGATTTGTCGAAGAAGAAATCGGCACCCAACTGAAGGCACCTTTTTCGATAGGGTGCCATGGAGAAGTTGGTAAGCATGATTATGGTTAGTTCCGGAAACATTTCTTTGGCTGTTTTTAGCAGACTAATTCCATTCTCGTCTGGATTTTTTTTGTCTAATTGAATGTCAACAATGGCGACATCTGGTTTTAGATCATCCATTAACCTAAGTGCATCAGGTAGAGTGCTGGCGTTGCCCAGAAAATCAACACCTTCTATATCGTTCATCAGTAGATGAATGCGCCTTACTAAATAAGGAGAATCATCAACAGTCATGACTTTAAAGCGTTTAGATAGTTGTTTTGCCAAGTCAGATTACTTTAGTGCAAAGCAAGCATCATTTTTACTTGTAAAGTATAGCTTAGAATTTGATATGGTTGTAGTGGTTTGTACTACACAGGCACTAGACTAAGCCGTTTTCGAGGGCATAGCGCATAAGTTCAGCATTATTTTGTAAGCTAAGCTTTCTAAGGATCCTGGAACGATACGTACTTATTGTATTGATGTTCAGAAAAATTTCTTCAGCCACTTCCGAAACAGTTTTTCCGGAGGCCAGTAGTTGAAGAACCTGTAACTCTCTGTCTGATAGAGCTGCATGCGTTGGAAGATGCTGCTGATCAGTAAGGTTTTCGGCAATTCTTTCGGCAAGCGATGCGGTTATGTATTTTTTCCCCAGCAGAATTCTATAAATGGCTTCAAACAATTCTTCCGTAGTTCTTTCTTTATTTAAGAATCCGGAGGCACCGGCCTTTAAAGCACGTATTGCATACTGTTCCTCCGGATGCATGCTTAACATCAAAACAGGTGTGTTTATTTGAAGCGATCGGATTTGCTTGAGTACATCAATACCATTTCGACCAGGCATTGATACATCAAGCAATATAATGCTCCAGGCCGATTGCATGATTTGTTGCAACGCCTCCTGTCCGCTGCATGCTTCCTTGATTTCGGCCTGTGGGTATTGTTCTAACAGTAATTGAGCAATTCCCTTCCGCACAATTGTATGATCATCAACTAAAAGAATTCTCATGTTGTTTTGGGTAATCATACGAGCGGTGCTTCTATGCGAATGTTAGTTCCTTTACCCAGTTCACTGGAAATGCTCAGCATGGAGTTAATGATTCGGGCACGCTCCTTCATACCAAGCAGACCAAACGAGTTGTTGGTAATCTTATCGATGGCAAACCCCTTACCATTATCCTGAACGTTAAGGATTAACTTGTTCCTGGTTTTTTCAATGCTTGCAGAAATAACGGTAGCCTCTGCATGACGTGCCGCATTGGTTAATGCCTCCTGAAAGATGCGAAACAGGTTAGTAGACAAATCGGCACTCACTTCCAGGTCGTCTGCAGTACTGCTAAAGGAGCAAGGAATACCCGTTCGTTTTTCAAATTCTTTGCTTTGCCAGTCAAGTGCAGCCACAAGCCCAAAGTCGTCCAGAATACCGGGCCGAAGATCAGCTGCGATTCTGCGTATGGTAAGAATGGTTTCATCAGTCAACATCATCATCTCATATATTTTATCCTGAACAGGCTTATCATACCGCGACACTTTTTTGCTTATCCATGCGGCATCCATTTTTAAGCCGGTAAGTTGCTGCCCCAATTCATCGTGTATTTCTCGTGCAATTCGGGTACGCTCTTCTTCTCTAACCTTATTAAGGTATTCAGTTAATTCTTTCAGCTGTCGATAGGACACATTGAGTTTTTTTTCAGCTTTTATTTGCTCCGTTATATCCTTTATTAGTACCAGTTTGGCTATTTGCCCGGCAATACTTACCGAATGTGAGATTATTTCAACTGTAATCTGCTGTCCGCTATTGTTGAGGTGTCGCCAGATACCAGCATATAGATACCCTTCGAGTTCAGGGTGATAAATAGTTTCGCTTGGTTTTTTTTCAGCAGCAACGGCAATATCAGTCACTTTCATACTCATAAACTGCTGTTTACTGTAGCCGTAATGCCTGATGGAGGCTTCATTGACATCAATGAAGCGAAGTGAGTCAACATCTACTAACCACATCGGCATCGGATTATTCTCAAACAGGTGCCTGTATTTTTTCTCACTTTCCTGGAGGTCGCTTTCAGCTTTCCTTTGAGAGGTTACATCTGAAAATATAGCCAAATGAAGACCGGGTAAAATATGTGCGCTGGCTTTATAATGACAAACTATGCAGCGTGAATCTTTTCTTTTCAGCAATACTATTCCTTCCAGTTTTTTTCTTTTTTGCAATTCTGGCCAGAGTGTCTCCAACACAAGTACGCGTTGGTCATCCATAACAATATCTTTTACACCAAGTGTAGTCAGTTCTTCTGCCGAATAACCGAGAATTTCTGATGCGGCCGGATTGCACTGAACCAGATTTAATGAATTATCGGCTAAGAGTATGGCATCATGGGTAAAGTTGAAAACCGATTCGAGGCGCTGTTGAAGATTTTTTTTTTGTTGCTCTGTTCTTTTCCGATCGGTAATATCACGAAAAAAAATAGTGAGGCCATCCTGCGAAGGATACACAGAACTCTCAATCCATTTATTTAAAAAATTAAAATATTCCTCATGAAAAACATAGTGCTGTTTCTCCATCGCTTCCCGGTAAATCTCATAGCTTGTAGAATTGATCAGTGTAGGAAACTCTGCCAACAGTTGCTTTCCTACTACATGGTTAGGGTCACGCCTTGCAATTTCGCTGGCCTTCTTATTCATGTAGGTGTAATTCCAGTTTTTATCTAAGGCAACAAAGCCGTCCGAAATTCTGTCAAGTACTGATGTTAGTGTTTCTGTTTGTTTCTTTACTTGTGTCTCAAGGGTACTGTTGAGAATACTAAGTTGATGAGCAACCTTTTTTCTTTTCATAAACTCCTGACCTAAAAGGTAAAATAAAATTGAAATCAGGATGGCGCTGATGCTTATAACACTGTAAATTATATGATTGGCACGGGCAGAAAGATATAATTGTTCGTTTTCTAAAATCCGCAGTTCCGCCCGCTTGGAATTTTCTATTCTATCAATAACGCTGTCTAACTCCTTTTTAAATATTAACCCCTTTTGCGTGGCAAGCAGGGTTTCTACTTCCCGGGTTTTATTTTCCTGTGCGCGAACTACCAATCCGGCAAAGGACTCCAGCGAATCGGTTAATGATAAAATTCTTTTAAGGTTAGTTTGATGACTGTACTGCCGTATGGATTCTTTTGTTTGTGCAAGTAACTTTTTTGAACTTTCATACTCCGTAAGGTAAGCTCCCGTTCCGGTAAAGCCAAAGCCACGATAAGACGCAACCAAATCGGCTGTATGTGAACTCAATGCCGACAGGTTCATCATGAACAGATTGATACCTTGAATTTTTTGAATGGTTAAGAAATACTGCTTGTTGGTAGAAATACTAAAGTAGGTTGTATACCCCAACAGGCAAATAATGATGATAAACGACAAGCCAATCCGTAAATCGATACCTGTTTTCATGTAACCTTGGGGGAACGGTTAACTGATATTCTGAAAATAGCTTATTTTTTGAGAAGTGGCAATTTATGTTCGGTATAGTGTGGGTATTTTCTATAGACTGCTGAAACTGTATTCGTATTTTGTCCATACAGGCCTGTGCCCAAACTTCACTAACCGATAATCTGTTTTGGTTAATCAGGGATTACCCCGATACGTCAGCGTGTTTCCTGATAGGGTGTTTACAATTCGGTATCAGGGTTTGCCTGAAATTATTTCTGACCAATTTGAAAATACCGCTTAGCTCTAAGCAAACAGCGTGATTTTTCCCTGATTTTTTTCAAATCAGGTTCACCCTGATTTTCAGCATCAGGATTCTTCAAACCTTTGCTTTACAAAACAAACAAACAACTAAAAAAAATAACATGACACTCAACATTCGCATTAAGGAACGCGTGATCAATGCTCTGCTGGTGAGTTTGGTCTTCCTGACGACAGGAATTTATTCCTGCTTCGCACAGCCCGCGTTAAGCTCCGTAAATTACACGGACAATAACCCGACCAGTCGTATAAAAAATGCCGGAAATAAAATCCGACATGTGCAAGGAATAAACCTGCAGGCAGAAGCGTCATCGGTACAGGCTTCTATTAATAGTGGCTTTCATGAAATTAAGCCAACGCTAGCTCCTTGCGGCAATCGCCTTTATTTCAGCCGTGTAAACCACCCGCTAAATACAGGCGGTGTTATGGATCAGGAGGATATTTGGTATTCTGCGTATGATAGGGATTCACAAGAATGGTCGGAGCCGATTCGAATGCCAGGCCACCTCAACAACAATGGACCCAACTTTGTAAATAATGTGAGCAAAACAGGTGACACGTTAATATTAGGCAACAGGTACCTGAAAAACGGAAAAATGAAGGCCGGTCTTTCCTATAGTGTTAACTTACGGGGTCAGTGGTCATACCCAATGCCTATCAACATACAGGACGATTATAATATGTCAGCACACGACAACCGGTACGTATCACTAAAAAGCGGTGTAATCATTTCTTCGGTACAACGTGCTGATTCTTACGGTGAACGAGATTTATATGTAAGTTTCTGGAATGGAAAATATGGTACCCAACCGATCAACATGGGGGGTGTTATCAATACAGAATTTGAGGAATCATCTCCTTTCCTGGCCGATGATCTGAAGACACTTTACTTTGCTTCTAAGGGCCACAACGGCTATGGTGGATATGACATTTTTGTAACGCGCAGGCTTGATGATTCGTGGACCAACTGGACTGAACCTGAAAACCTGGGCCCTGCAGTTAACAGTACGCTGGATGATGAGTTTTTCAGTATCTCTTCCTGTGGCTCTGTGGCTACGTTTTCCAGGCAGGTAAACGTTCATAATGTGAATCTGTATAAAATTTCACTTGAAGATTTATTCTTCCAGCGAAAGGAGAAAAAATCGGAAGACCTGGTGTCTGCCCTGGCTGCACTATAGTTATTTGTTTGGGCCTTTTTGGGCCGGGCCGGGTAGTATTACCTGGCCCTTTTCATATACCTATTAAAAATAAATAGGTAAATTGGAATGATCACAAAAATCCAGTTACTGACTTTCAGCGGATTTCAACGTCAGCACAATAATTTAATAGTTGCCAACCGAAATGTTTTATTCTGAATACTGCTAAAAATCCTACACAATGGAACGAAAAACAATCATGGCATTTGTTTCAATACTTATTAACCTTTTGCTGCTGCTGTTTATGTCAATTGCAGCAGGTGCTTAGCTGGCACTGAAAAGGTTTGGTAATGCTACTTTAAACCTTACTCAAATTTTTTGGTTGAGCGCCTGCTTCAATCACGCCATTACAGTCAGCATGGAAAGTATTGGTCTGCCCAGAGAAACATTGCCAGTGAACTGTATGCTTTTTTCGGCATCGGCTGTGGTTAAACCGTTTGTAAATAATTTCCAGGCTGTATCCGGATGGAGGACAATATGTGTATCAGGTTCCGCTCCGAGCTGAACAAACCGCCAGGTATTGGCGTGGCAGGCGATTTGCCAGCTACCTCCCATTTCTGAAGTAACCGTTACACGGATGGTTGTCCCATCTGTTGCCTTAATAGATTTATAAGTATAGGGCAGGGCTTGCATAAACGTATCCATAAGCGGGTAAAAGAATTCACGCGTCATGATGCCGGGCCTTTCTACAGCTTCGCGGATTTGTTGCTGATGGTGCCATTTTTCTGTGTACTCACGGGCAATGTGAAACCAGTTGGGCGATTCTGTTTGTCCGGCCCAACTTACGGCATAAAGCGCTGGCTTGAAGAGATCAAGTTTGTTCAGTTGCTCATAATATTCCTTGCCTGTAATCTCCAACAATTCTGTGAGTACTACCGGACTTAATCTTTTGCTTGCCTTTACCCAATCTGCGTTAAGCTTGTTCAGGTAATCAACTAAATCCTGGTGCGAGTCGATTTGTCCCGGAGGGTCACCGAAATAACCATCACGCATTTGCGAAATCACCTTAAGGTTTCCATCCAGCAGGTGCGAAGCAATGTCTTTTACCGTCCATTGCTTGGCCAATGTTCGTTTATTCCATTCTTCTGCGCTTAATCCGCGTAGCAAGTCGATTAATTTTTTATCAAGCAGTGGAAATAGGTGGCGTGTATGAATTATGGAATTCATGACACAAAGTAAGGTAAAACCTGTGGTGTAGATGAACTTTTTTGCGAGTTCACGGCATACTTGTTAATATTGCAACCCATTTTACAGTTCGGGGTGTAGCGCAGCCCGGTTAGCGCACCACGTTAGGGACGTGGGGGTCGGAAGTTCGAATCTTCTCACCCCGACCACTTTAAGCTCAGTCGAAATGGCTGAGCTTTCTTTTTTCCTGAAATTTCATGGTGGTTTACCTATTGCCAGTAACTTTCGAACATGCATACCCGCACCCTTACACTTCATGTTTCGCAATCCATTGGCACTGTTTCGGCCGAATTGCTGGTGCCTGATGAAATGAGCTACCTACTTACGTTGGCGCATGGTGCTGGCGCTGGCATGAATCACTCTTTTATTGTTGGACTGTCGAAAGCATTGGCCGCAGAAGGTATCGGAACGTTGCGTTTTAATTTTCCTTATATGGAGAAAAAGAAAAAGCGACCTGATGTACCGTCAATCGCGCATGCAACTGTTGAAGCGGCTCTACAAAAGGCGCATGAATTGTTTGCGCATGTGCCCGTAATTGCTTCTGGAAAATCCTTTGGCGGCCGCATGTCTTCACAGTGGCTTGCGCTTCAGCAGCATACTTTTGTAAAGGGAGTTATCTTTTTCGGGTTTCCGTTACATCCGGCCGGCAAACCCGCCATTGAACGAGCTGCTCATTTAAAAGAAGTACGGGTACCCATGTTGTTCTTGCAAGGCACCCGTGATGAGCTAGCCACCTGGCCATTGATCACTGAAGTTTGTGCAGGTTTACCAAACACAACACTGATAGCGTTGGAACAGGCGAATCACGCTTTTTATATCCCTAAAAAAGATGTGCTACCGGTACTTGCTTCAGAAACAGCACGGTGGTTAAGGCAATTGAACTAGCAAAAGAAAAAACCTCAGTCTACTTTTTCTTATCCTGCTTAAGCGATTGAAAAAACTTGGCCCAGTTAAACACATTTAAAAAAGGATTCATTACCGGCCCGAACCGGTTGTTTTGCGTGGCCGCCCACTGATCCAGGTAATAGCGTTGGTTCATGGGGCCATCCATAGGGGTAGTTTTGAGCATCAGGGCCAACAACTCCTGGTTTAAATTCTTTTGATCGATCTTGCTGTTATCGGTTGGTATGTTCAAGGCTAAAATGGCTTCTTTGAAAACTTCCTCTGTAGGGAAAGCCATCACCTGAACTTCCTTTAAGAAGGTTACATCCTGCACCATTTCAATAACAATGGTCAGGTATTCGCTGGTGTGGTTGGGAACAATATAATGTTGCCGTTCGTAGCCTACGGAACTGATAATAACACTGTCACCCGCCAGCACGGGCATGGAAAAGAATCCCATTGAATTGGTAATCGTACCACGACCAGCTTTAGGTACGTAAATATGCGTACCGGGCAGTTGTGCCACACTTCCGTTATCCTCTTCGGCCAACACCACACCGGAAAGCTGAATAATTCTCCGTTGGCTTTGTGCAAAGGCCGGGAAACTCAGGACGCACAGCAGAAAAAATGCGGAAATAAGTAAAATCGGATAACTCTTCACGTTCACAACTATTGTGTTCAACTTCAGTTTCAAAAATAAGGATTCGAGGTATAACAGCCTAATTTCAATACCTTTGAGATGATGAACGGTTGTTGATAGTTCTGCCATGCGGTTAAAAAATTTTAATCTTACACTGGGTTCGCAGATTTTTAAAGCCTGTGCTGATGAATCACGGTTGCGGATTCTTCATTTAATTTTTAGGAATGGTGAAATGTGCATCTCCGATTTGGAGCATATTTTGGGATTTACACAGGCAAAAACATCGCGTCATCTTATCTATTTAAAAAATGCCGGCATACTTTCGTTTCGCAGGTATAACCATTGGGTGTTTTACCAGGTTAAAGATGAAGTATATGAAATTGTAAACCAGATTTTTCAATTCCTGCATAAAGACCAACAACTTCAACATGATCAAACCCTGTTTAAAACGCTGTTTTCGAACCGCGAACTGGCCATTAACAAAATTCAGATTCAGGCTGAACAATGGCTTAAATAGTTTTTCTTCGTACCAGCATCACTACACGCTTTAATGGCCTCCGCTTACTCCACAATCTTTTTTGATTTAGATCATACCCTTTGGGATTATGAGACCAATGCCCGCGAAACCCTGACTGAACTTTATGACCAACACCGGTTACATGAATTAGGGGTTAACGCGTTCGATGAGTTTCTTAACAACTTCAAAGCGGTGAACCAACATCTATGGCACTTGTACGACCATGGCAAAATAACCAGTGAGGTTATCCGCAGCGAACGGTTTAAACAAATTCTTGAAAAATCAGGCATTAAACATGATGAACTTTCTCTTGTGTTGTCGGAACAATACCTGAATGAATGCCCCCGTAAGGGCCACCTGATGCCGCACGCACTGGAAGCATTGGATTATTTAAGCGACCGGTATGCCTTAACTATAATCACTAACGGTTTTGAGGATATTCAACGTATCAAGATTTTATCCTCTAAAATTGAATCTTTCTTCGATCATATTGTTACCTCTCAGAAGGCCGGCTACAAAAAGCCTGCTCCCGAAATTTTTCAGTATGCCATGAGTATTAATGGTATTGATTCCACCGCCTGCGTTATGATTGGCGATAACTTGCTAACCGATATTGCCGGGGCAAAAAATGCTTCTATTGATACGGTATTGTTTAATCCGGACGGACTTGATCATGAAGCGGTGGTAAACCACGAAATCAGGAGTTTGAAGGAGCTTTGTACGCTGCTTTGATTAACTTTGCCCCCTGTTTAGAACGCATTATTTCAATTCAAATTAACGTGTTATGCCAAAAGGATTTTTCAATGTTCCCGTACCCAAAAATGAACCTGTTTTATCGTATGCCCCCGGTAGCAAGGAGCGTGAGCTGCTGAAGAAAGCACTTCAGGAAGCACGCAGCCAGTTGCTGGATATACCCATGTACATTGGGGGAGAAGAGGTTCGTACAGAGAATAAAAAACCATTAAGCCCTCCGCACGACCATAAGCTTATACTCGGTCATTTTCATTTTGGCGACAAACAACATGTTGAGCAGGCCATTAATGCAGCCTTGGGTGCGAAGGAGCTTTGGACAAACCTGGACTGGGAACACCGAGCCAGTATATTTTTAAAAGCCGCTGAGTTACTTGCAGGCCCTTATCGATATAAGATCAATGCGGCCACCATGTTAGGCCAATCGAAAAATGCATTTCAGGCAGAGATTGATTCAGCTTGCGAGCTGATAGACTTTTTGCGGTACAATGTGTACTTCATGAGTCAGATTTACCATGAGCAGCCCGAATCATCGGCCGGCATCTGGAACCGGATGGAATACAGGCCGCTGGAAGGATTTGTGTTTGCACTAACACCTTTCAACTTCACCGCCATTGCAGGTAATTTGCCGACAAGCGCTGCCATGATGGGCAACACGGTGGTATGGAAGCCAGCCAATACACAGATCTATGCAGCAAACGTAATTATGCAGGTGTTGAAAGAGGCAGGCTTGCCGGATGGTGTAATTAACCTGGTATATGTAAGCGGACCCGATGCGGGTGATGTAATTTTTAACCACAAGGATTTTGCAGGCATTCATTTTACCGGAAGCACCGGTGTGTTTCAGGGTATGTGGAAAACGATT
This sequence comes from Flammeovirgaceae bacterium UBA5585, assembly GCA_002425185.1. Classification (GTDB taxonomy): domain Bacteria; phylum Bacteroidota; class Bacteroidia; order Cytophagales; family Cyclobacteriaceae; genus UBA2336. The sequence goes on from DILT01000018.1 coordinate 77,117, forward strand.
GGCAACAACATTCAGAAGTATAAATCGTACCCACGCATTGTGGGCGAAACGGGCGGAAAAGATTTTATTATGGTGCACAAAAGTGCAAACGCGAAGGAGGTGGCTACGGCCATGTCGCGCGGGGCTTTTGAATACCAGGGACAAAAATGTTCGGCTGCTTCACGTTGCTACATTCCTTCCAACTTGTGGAACGATGTAAAGAAATACGTGCTGGAAGATTTGAAAACCTTTAAAATGGGTGGCACGGAAGATTTCGGGAACTTCATCAATGCGGTAATTGACGAAAAAGCTTTCGACTCGATTACCGGCTACATTGAAACCGCCCGCAAAAACCCGATGAACGAAATTATTGCGGGGGGTAAATACGATAAATCGAAAGGCTACTTTATAGAGCCGACTATCATTGAAACGAAAGATCCATCGTCAATTACTATGTGTGAAGAAATTTTCGGTCCGGTACTGACGGTGTATGTGTACCATGAAGAAAATTTCGAACAAACCCTGGAGTTGGTTGACAGTACGTCACCTTATGCTTTAACAGGATCCATACTGGCAAAAGATCGTTATGCCATTGAACTGGCTACGAAAAAACTGAGCAATGCTGCGGGTAACTTCTACATTAATGATAAGCCTACCGGAGCTGTGGTGGGTCAGCAGCCGTTTGGTGGCGCCAGGGGTTCGGGCACTAATGATAAGGCTGGAGCAAAAGTGAATTTGTTGCGCTGGGTTTCCCTGCGCACTATAAAGGAGACATTCGTTCCGCCAGTGGATTATCGATATCCGTTTTTGGATAGGGATTAATATTAATTGAACCACATAGGAACATAGAACGCATAGATTTTTTTAACCATTAACTATGTGCCTATGTTTCTATGTGGTTAATGATTTTATTCAACAGTATGCGAGTCCTTATACCAATCCACTTTCCTGCTGAAGTACATCAACGTAGCCACAATCAGGAATAAGCCAATACTTCCGATGAGGAGCGAGAAATCCTGTTGAAGAATGATAATGAAGATGAACGAGTAAAAGATTACCAGCAGGGTAGTAAACATTAGGCTAAACCTTCTGTCCCTCAGAAAAGATGTTGAGTAGGCTGCAATCAGTGCAACCGTAGCAATTGAGGAAATCCAATAGGCCACATTGTAGCCAACTTGTTCTGAGAAACTCAGCAGAAGGGTGTAATAGATTATGAGCGCTGCCCCGATAAGAATATATTGAAACGGATGTATCCTGATCTTTTGTGTGATCTCCACCAGAAATAAGGCAACAAAGGTGAGCATGATGATGAGGATGCCATACTTGGCGGTGCGTATGCTTTTCTGGTACTGATCAACAGGGATTAACAATTTCAATCCGAATTCCGAACCTACCAATTCCTGATGGCTGTCTTTCCATTGTTGTGCGAACGGCCGGTTGAAGTGAAGGATGTTCCAGGTGGCTGTGAAATCTTTTTCTGAAACCTCGCGTGTGGCCGGTAAAAATTCTCCATCAAAACTTGGATCAGGCCACGGCCCCGAGAGTTTTACTGAAGTAGTTTTTCCTGAAGGAACAAAATTTAACTGACTGCTTCCTTTTAAATTAAAATTGATTTCGGTAAGGGCTGTAAAATCAGCTTCGCCACTCCAGTTTAGTGGAGCAACTATGCCGGTTGCCGACTTAGCAGGGTACGAGCCATCATCATACGCCTGCGGTTGAACCTGGCGACCGAACTTATGGGTAGAAACACCAATGTTTTGTGCAGGCTCGGAGGTAAGGCTTTGATTACCGGATTTTATTACCGGTGGATTTTTACTGATTCCGCGAAGATCGCTGATGGCAATAATCAAATGCGCTTCCGGCCAAAGAATCATGTTTTCGGCAATTTCAAGGCGTTTAAAATCAGGTTTGCTGAAGGAGGCTTTCATCATGAGAGACGATTCATACACTACGGCATCAAATATGCCGCGATGAAGTTTTTCAGGATTAACTGTACCGTTGAT
>DILT01000018.1:79312-183136 GCA_002425185.1 Flammeovirgaceae bacterium UBA5585
TGTACCGTTGATGTCCAGCGTTTCTGGAAGAAAGAACGCTTTTCGTGTACTCTCTTTTATTTCAAACTGGTCTTTATCTACTTTAATAGTTTCGCGGTGTTTGTACGGCACTACTAAAATCGGTCCGGACAACGTTTGGTTACCCGACCATTTGTTGGATACTTCTGCGATAACCGACTCGGCACGTTGTTGCCGCTCTTCCATCATGCTTTCAATCCAGGCGGCTGGTATCAGCAGTATAAGAATTAGAAATCCGATGGACACTAGCTTTACGGTGATCGATTCCTTCAGCCATTGATTGAAACGATCGAGGAGGTTTGTTGATTTGATTGGTTCCATATTGTTTGTTTTTTAAAAGTACTTTTAAATTCAAAGTGTATAGCAAAAAAAAATCAGCGTTGCGTTTTTAGTAAAGCTTCCAATGCGTCAAGGTGTTTCTTAAATGCATTTCTTCCTTTTTCAGTAGCCTTGTATTTGGTGTTCGGTTTTCGGTCAACAAACGATTTGGAAACAGATAGGTATTTTTCTTTTTCCAATGCCTTGAGGTTTGAGGCCAGGTTACCATCGGTCACATTCAGTATTTCTTTCAAAGAATTGAAGTCATAGGAATCATTCGCGATGAGCACAGACATAATCTGCAGCCGCACACGGTGCTCCAACACCCGATCCAATTGTTCAAACGGATTTTTCACGAATCGTAACGATAATGCATGACTGATCCATACACAATGTGCAGCACCCCAAATCCTAAAGCCCAAAATATCAGGCCATAGCCGGGTAATAATGCTGCCATTAATCCTATCAAAATTTCTGAAAAGCCCAGGTAACGTATTTCCTTTATGGTGAAGGCGCTGGCATTGATCAGTGCAAGTCCGTAAAAAATTAAACATGCCGGTGCCACAATACCAAAGTAACCGCGTGAAACCAGTATGAGAATCAGTAAACCTCCGGTGGCTAATGGAATACAAAGTTGAAGAAGAAGTTCTTTGCTGGTCTTGTTCCAGATGCTGGTGCCCATGCGTTTGGCTTTGCGTTGGCTCATCACAAATGCGGTAACAACCGAAAGGATTAATACCGTTGCTGCAATCAGCATGAGTTTTACCACAATGGCCTGCTCGTTAGCATAGTAAAACCGGAAACCAAACGGAGAGTAGGGATAATAAATGAGATAATAAACGCTGGTAGCCCCAATTATCGCATAAATTCCCGCCAATACACCGGAAAGGCCACTGAGCGAAAGAAACTTTACAGACCGCTCCATAACCGAACGGATGGAGGCGATGTCGGATTGATAGTCGTGTATTTCTTTCATTTAAAAGTACTTTTAAATTCAAAGTTATATAATCAAACGGAAATAACAAACTTCGGGTTTGGCTTTTTTTCTGTTGTTGCCCAAACCAACTGTTCATTTTCAGGACATAAGCTGTCAGTAATCTTTACAACCTTTGCTTCGCATTGATTGAATTTTGGGTTAGTATTGAATACTTATTTTTTAAACGCATGCAACACGCAAACACAACCGGGGTACGGTTAACCGAAGAGGCCATTCTCGACCACATCCGCACCCTGCGCAATAACCTGATCAAGGATTTTTTAGACGAACGCTTTCTGATTTCCTACTTTTCTGAAGTGTACAACCGCAAGGAGCTGACGACTGTAAAAGTTGAGTTCATAAAACGCGATCTCAAAGAAATGCTCATCCATCCGGTTGATCTAAATCATTATAAGGAGTTGATCACCCAACTGCGCGAAACCAATGCAGCTTCCTTAACGGAAAAAAATGAAAAGCTCTTTTATACTGATGTAGAGAAGGTTTTCAGGCGGTATACCTGAATACAACCCTAAAAATTCTTCCCGGTTTTTTTTGTAGTTTTCTTGCAGAAGTAATAACCAAAACCCTGCAATTATGAGCAAGAAAATTTCGAAAGCTAAGGCCAAAAAAATGGCTGACCAGTTTAAAAAGGAAGGTGGCCAAGCGGCACGTTCGGTAAACTTTGAGGCTTCTCAATTTGAAACCTTATTGAAAGAACCCGGGTGCGTAGGGATACGTGTGTATAATGCGTATGACGAAGACAAAAAGCAATTTACCATGTTCCTTGTAGGCACCGATGCAAAGGGCAACAACCTGCTGCCGGCAGATGAATTCCGTACCGATGGTGATCCTAATTCCATTGAAGACGATGGAAAACCTTGTCCGCCTGTTTGCCCCGGTAATGATTTATGACAAAGCTTGAAGTCTTTATGATTTCAGTAAACCTCCAATGGTTTGTTAGCCTGGTGGTTATTGCATGCGTTTTTCTGCGGTATCGTAATAGACCAGGTTACATCAAAGTGCTTGGTCTTTACGGCCTAACCAGTTTTACATTTTCAACCCTTAACAATTTTGTTACCATTAGCAGCCAACCGAATATTATTATCAATACCTATGTTATTGCTGAGGTTCTTGTGCTTTCGTTATTATTCTACCGGGCTACATTAAGTCCGAAAATGCGCAAGTTGGCAATCACTGGAGCGCTGGTTTACATCATTTACTTTATAAGCATCCATCTCTTTTTTCAAACCTATTTGTTTTCGGCCATTCGGGTAGGTCGCGATTTGCTGATGATCGCCTTATCCATCAGTTATTTTGCCTACCTGTTGCTCAAGCTTCCGGAGGATGACCTCTTGAAGTTTCCCATGTTCTGGATCAATTCCGCTATTCTTTTTTTCTTTTCAGGCATTTTCGTACTCTCTTATTTTCGCGATTATATTGTGCTCGTTCTTAAAGACGATACAGCCGGCTTCTGGGCATTTCGTAATTTTTTCAGCGCGTTATATTGGTTGGTGCTGGCGTATGCATGCTACCTTAATTTCCGTGCTATTCGTGCGGCAGAAAAATCCGGTTGAATCCATAGGCGCTCTTGCATTCACTTTGTATACTTGTTCTTGTGGAACAACAAGCACTTTCTGACTTTACAATTTTGTTTGTTTTCGGTACCTCCGGTATGCTTATCCTGGCTGGCGGTATAGTTTTTTTTGTGATTTTTTATAAAAAGCGCATGCTTGAAATGAAGCTTCGCGAGCAAACACTGGAAATGGAATATCAGCAAAAAATGCTCGAAGCGGCCCTGGAATCGCAGGAAAACGAACGCAGGCGCATTTCGGCCGACTTGCACGACAGTGTGGGTGCCATGCTGGCCACTGTTAAACTGGGCCTGGGAAATATGTTGCGCTCAGGAAAGGTAGAAGACCAGGACTTTACCCGCAGTGTGTTGGATGAAACAATTTCTTCCGTTAGAAAAATAAGTCGTGATTTAATGCCCAGCACCTTAGCGCACTACGGATTAAGTGCGGCCTTGCGCGAATTCTGCGAGCGTTTACAGCAAGCTTCCGATAAAACTTTTTCATTTTTGGAAGAAGGCGAAGCCACACCAATTGCGTTGCGCGAAGCATCAACGCTGTACCGCATTGCACAGGAGTTGGTGAACAATGCCATAAAACATTCAGAAGCCAGCATGATAACCATTACCCTAACCTGGAAAAGGCCACAGCTTATATTGGTTGTTCAGGATAATGGCATTGGTTTTTCAGTGGAGGAAAAGAAAAAGCAAAATGGTGGACTGGGTTTGTACAACCTGGAAAACCGTGCGCGTGTATTGGGGGCAACGTTAACCTACACCAGTGCGCCACAAAGCGGTACGCATGTTGAACTCGTTTGGAACTATGAAAAAACTTAAAGTATACCTCGCGGACGATCACACCCTTTTTCGCAAGGCCATGATGAGCATGATACAATCCTTCACGCGCGTAGGTTCAGTGAAGGACGCTGAAAATGGAAAGGAATTGCTTACGCTGATGAAACACGAAACCCCCGATGTGGTGGTGGTGGATTTACAAATGCCTGTGATGGATGGCGTGGAAACCTGTGAGAAAATTGTAGAGAAGTTTCCGGATGTAAAAATTGTGGTGCTTACCATGCACGACAGTGAACGTTATGTATTGCACATGATTGAAATTGGTGCGCATGCTTTCCTGCTCAAAAACACCGAACCCGATGAACTGGAGAAAGCTATCTACTCCGTATATGATAACGACTTCTACCACAACACCTTTGTTGTGTCTATTCTGCGCAAACGTGTGCAAAACAAACTCGCTTCACACCGACCCGGCTTTGAAAAGATTGAATTAAGTGATCGCGAAAAGGAAATTGTACGGCTTACCTGCCGTGAATTAACCATTCATGAAATTGCTGAAAGACTCAATGTGAGCGATCACACCGTGCGCAATCACCGCGCCAGTGTAATGGAAAAGGCGGGTGTTCATACCTTGGTGGGGTTGGTAAAATTTGCCTACGAAAGCGGCCTGATGACGTGATCTGTCCGATGGCACTTTGTATCATTTTTTCACGCAAATTATACTAGTCACGCACCCCCGTTTTTACCAGATGCTTCCAACCGGCTTCGATTAGCCGGTTTTTGTTTGCCCCACCTTTTGCGTGATTCGAATACCCTCTATTTCGGGGCTTTTGGTGCAAATCGCTTTGCCGAACTTCTCGACAGTTTTAGGTTATAAGTGGATTTCTCTTATGAAAATTCTGGTGGTTCACAGGCAGAAAAGCCTGCTTAAAGGTATCAAGTGGGTTCTCCGTGAGCGTGATCCCTACATCCGTTATTTCGAGAGTGGTTTGGATGGCCTGCTCGCAGCCCGGATGGCACATTACGACATGGTGATTTGTGGTACCGATCTGCCTGTGATCACCGGTTTTGAAATGGCGCGGTCCATGCGCATGAATTCGCGTAACCCCGACATATCGCTGGTTATGCTGGCCGATGAGATTGACCATAAAATAGAACGACTTAGCCAGGCATTGGGTGTAACCGGCTTGCTGATGATCAGTGAAATCAACCGGTCATTGGCTTCACTGGTGGAGGAAACACTGAATCGAATAAAATATGAAGATAAGCTGGCTCTGGTGCAAAGCTTGTCGATGAACTGAAAGAATTAGAAGGGCTGGCCGGTGAAGTTGATGAAACGAAACGCCAAAGCCTTATATGCTATACCACAGGACCCTCTCATGGTATTCGAAGACTTTCCGCGATAGGAATAGTTGGCTCCTTTCCCCCGAACCCGGACGTAACGTCCGGGGCCCGGAGGGGGAAGAAGGAAAAATGTGCAACCCCCATTCCCCCTGCACATGAATGCCTACCTCAACGCTTTGCAACAAACCGATATCCACGATCGCCTGCACCGTTTGGAAGGAAGGCGCTTTAGTGATGTTACCGACCACAACGGCTTTCAGTATGTTGACCTGGTGCAGGAGGGTGGTGGCGTGCTGGGCATTGCCCTTGTAGGCTACACGTATGTATTGGAGCAAGCCCGTATTCGCTTCTTCAGCCTGGCCGGTACTTCGGCAGGAGCTATTAACACATTGCTGCTGGCCTCTTTGGGAAAAATAAGTGACGCCAAATCCGAACGCATACTGGAATTGCTGGCCAACCAAAACCTGTTTGAATTTGTAGATGGTAATGCCTCCGTGCGCAAGCTTGTGCAGCAATTTATCCGCAATGCTCCCTTTAAAGTAGTGACGCTCGCGCTCAACGCATTAAAGTTGTTGCGCATTCTTAAAACCAAACTGGGCCTCAACCCCGGCAACTTGTTCGAGCAATGGCTTACCGAGGCTCTGCGACAGGCGGGAGTTACTACACTTGACGACCTGGAAGCCCGAAGGCGCAAACTACCAGCCGGACTAACCCACCGGGGCGGGGAAGATTTGAGTCAAGCGATAGCCAAACTGGCCATCATCACCTCCGACATCACCACGCATACCAAGGTTGAGTTTCCACGCATGGCCAGTTTGTACTGGGCAAACCCAGGGAAGGTATCACCGGCACTGTTGGTGCGTGCCTCGATGTCCATACCGTTTTTCTTTGAACCGTACCAGGTGCACAACATACCCAACCAGCCCGAACAGACGAAGCGGTGGGATGAGTACGCCCGCTATACCGGCCCCATACCACCCAGCGTAAAATTTGTGGATGGCGGCATGCTCAGCAACTTTCCCATTAACGTGTTTCACCGCACCGATGGCAAACTGCCCACCCGCCCGACATTTGGCGTGCGTTTAAGTGCGTACCGCGACAACTACAGCAAGGTGAACAACCTGTTCAGCTTTAGTGGTGCGATGATCAGCACCATGCGCCAGATACACGACTACGACTTTCTGATGAAGAACCCCGAATACCGCAAACTGATTTGCCGTATCGATGCCGACCAGGAATTTAACTGGCTGAATTTTGAAATGAGTGAAAATGAAAAAGTGAACCTGTTTGTGCTGGGTGCACAAAAGGCAATAAAGTTTTTGGAGGACTTTGATTGGGAGGACTACAAGAAAGTGAGGGCTGAAAGCTAAACAAAAGACGGAGCAAGCCGAAAATCCGAAGAAGAGTAGGCGATACTAAACCACCTATGAGAATACTAGTTGCCTTGATACTATTGCTTGTGGCATTCTGTGCTGCTGCGCAAAACATGGATATATACAATGACTGCCCGATGGAAGGTGAGGTAAGTCAGAATAATTCACCGGCAAGAATACAGCAACTTGAGGCGCTGAACCGCCTTAAAAACCGGTATACATTTCCATCAGCAGCCGATTACAACAACAGCGTTACGCTGGAGGCTATGTTGGCCGATGAGGGCAAGCCCGACCGAAATAAGTTCAATGTTAATCAGGCGGCAACCATAGAAGGATTTATTGTATATGCCGCAAAAAAGGGATCGAAGGAAACCTGCAATTGCAAAAGCACCAGTACATACTTTACTGACCAGCACATTGAAATTGCACTTACCCCCGATGAGCCTAAAGAGGGCAGAACCATTACCGTAGAGATTACACCGCGCCTTCGCGAATTGATGCGCCAGCAGGGCATTGACTGGACACATGGTGAAATACAAAACTATGTGGGTAGAAAAGTAAGAATAAGCGGCTGGCTTTTCTATGATACGGAACATGAGAAGGATGCGTGCAGTTACAATCCGGAAAAATGTGGGGATGTGCCGGGTTATAACCGTCAAACCTGTTGGGAAATTCACCCGGTTACCGGCTTTGAAGACATTACCGAAGAGTACCTGCACACAAATGCTCCCATCAATACGGATGCAGGAGAGGAGCGACTGATTTTTTCTCCTTTGCCACCGCCTGTTGCCGCACGTACTTCAAATGCAAAACCATTACAACCTATGGAATACCTGATACTAATAATGCTTGGCGGAATTGTGGGCACAGTCGGCCAACTACTTCGTGTAATTATTGGCTTGAAAAAAGCAGCCGACTCAGGCGAGGCGCCTGACTATAAGCGCACTACCCTTAGCCTGGTGTTGGCCTTTGCAGTGGGCGGTGTGGCAGGTGTGCTGGCCGCTATTAACATGACAGACCTTGAAACAATCGACAAATCAACCCTGCTGGCATTTTTAACCGCAGGGTATGCGGGCACCGATTTTATTGAAGGGTTTATCAGTAAGCATAAAGTAATCCCACCCACGAATTAATTCATTACCATATCGTTAAATAAAAATATATATGTCAAAAGTTGTTCTTAACCCGAGGTTTCTGAAAGCCGGAAACAAAAAATACTTCCGCACAGGGGCTGAAGTATTGGTGCTAGGTTCCTATGGAAAAAAGGAAACACCACCGCTAAAAGCAAATTACCTCTATGCGTTTTCAGAGCTGAAGATTGAGGACGGTGATGTAAGAGAAGTGGGCCCATTTGAGTTTGATTTCAAGAATACAAAAAAGGCAGATGCTAAAATCAGTGCCGATGCAAAAGTGGCACAAGGTAATGTTACCCTATCGTATGAGGCACTGAAAAGCGGCAGTGTGGTGTTCATTCAGTTTTCGCTAAGCATTTTGCCCATTATTGAGGCTTTAAATACCGATGCAACTGCGATGAGCTACCTTAAAACACAGGAGAAGCCGAGGGTTGTCGATACCATTTTTGTAGCCGTATCGGCTGAGTTTGCCAGCAAGATCAAAAGTAGTGCAGCGTTTGAACTTGACTCTACTCTTAACGGGGTAGAAATTTCCATTAAACCATCGGTAAGTTCCGAATCTGAAATCAAATTAAAGCTCCCTAAAAATTCAACTCTAGCCTACGGATTAGCAGAACCCTTATGGGATGGACTAAAAGCTAAAGTCGTTGATTTGAAGCCGGATTTGAAGGGTACTGGTTAGTACAAGTAAGGTGTTCCTCCATTTTCTAACTCTTCAAAATTTTAACTATGGAAATTGTATCCTACTTCACCCAAGTGCTTTCGATCGAAATATTTATTAAGGGATTTTTCTTTTCCATCTGTTTGTCTCTAGGTCTTTTTATGATTTTAAGCGATCAAAGAAGTTATTTTAACGATGTGCATAATTTTAAATCCTACAGAGATAAATTGAGGTTATTGATTCAAAATTATTTTAAGAAGATTACAATAGCTGGTTTTTTATCCTCCAACAATGATCCCTTAAACAAGTGGAATGAACTTAGATTTCCGTTAATTGTAAATTCTTTAACTTTTGGAATCCTTTTTTTTGTTGCAGCACTAGTCTTTGGCTCGTTGATTCATTCAATAAGTCATAAATGGATTTCTTACGAAAGTAAATTTCATCTTGGGTTAAAGGACTTCTGGAACCCAGCCTCATTAACCAGATTTTATTCATTATTTAATCAGGAGTGTGATGAGAAGGGAATGAAAAGAGCGAACACAAATGATTTGTTAAAAGTGAAGTCTTTTTGCGACATATTTGGTGACATTAGTTCACTTGAAATGTGCAATTCATCAAATGGATGTTTCGAAATCAAGGAAATAAAAGAAATTTATTATCGTGCGAGACATGAATTACTAACAAAGGATGTTTGGCGTGAATATCTTCTTTCAACGGAGAAACTGGTTGGTATTTCTGAATCGTTTGCATTTTCATTTTACATACTTTTTTGGGCTCTGTTATATCAATTTCTTTATTAATTTATTCCGTGACATATTTGATAAAAGAAGAGACAGCTCTCTAGCTATTTTTCTTCCATTATTTTTATTCCTTTCAATCAACTTTTTAATAACTGCTGCCCTTAATTCTTCGAAGGTTACTCCGTGGATATTTATACTCTTTCCAGTTGTAGCATTGATTATAGTTTCAATTGCATCAGGTCAGAGGGCTCATGTTAGCATTTACTATTCAATAACATCAGTAATATTAATTTATGTGAGTTCATTAGGCTATGTTATTAGTAGCAAAGCGTGGGTACAAAATTGTCTTGAGTTACATGCTAAAACTTTTGGTGTTTTTCGATATCATTACCCTTCTTTACAAAAGATTACAAATGATAAAATTTCCAAGATACTTCATGCAAAGACAGAATTGTCCAACGCAGATTCCCTCTTTGACAACTCTAATGAATCTGGTAAATAGAAACTTATTGAAATTTAACTCATAAAACCTATCTCAATGTCAATCGCCTCAATTCCCCCCGAAGACAAGGATTTTGCTTTACTTGATCGTTACACGCAATTTTCAGCCGAGTTGGTAAAACTGGCAATGGCCGCTATTGGTGCTGTATGGATAATTGTAATTACTACTAAGAAAACACCAGACGACACTCTTGTATTTTCTTTAAGCGATAGTTTTTACTTGAAGAGCTTCCTATCATGCCTCTTCCTAATCATGGCTGTTTTATGCGGACTTGCACACCGATGTGTAGCCACCGATTTCGATGGCTAATTGGTTAAATGCTTCACGAAAGGCTGGTGATGCTGACACATCTGATAGGATGAAGAAAGAGTTGGATGAACGAGACAAGAAATTTAAGCGAGCTGGATTTTTGATTGCTATGGAGGGGCTGTTTCTTACGACTGGTTTGCTAACTATCGCATTATTGTTTCTTTAATAAATACACATCAAGGTAAATTAGGAGGGGAGGTAACTGTTACTTTACAACAAGTATCTTCATGTCAGGTTGACCCTGTCGAAACCGACTTTTAAAGAACAGGTTTGCAATGGCTATCAGTAAAACAGCCCCTTAATTCTCCACCATAACCTGCGTACACTGATTTTCTGGGCACAAACACCGCCCATCATTACCACTTCACCAAGCACTGTTTGATCCATTTCCATTTTTATAGCAATGCTTTCGGGTGCCTGAGAGGTGATAGGATATTCTACCGTTTTCAATCCGATGAAGGAAAAAACTAACACTTCCGTGCCGGTAAGTTTTTCAAGTGCTAATTCAAATTCACCATGTGCATCGGTGGTGGTGCCCTTGGCGGTTCCTTTTAAGAAAACATTCACCCCGGGTAGCGGTGAGCCATCTTCAGCGGCTGTAACTACACCGTTTAACAGTATGGTTGGTGAAACTGAAACAGGTTTTTGATTGATATTGGCATGTTGGCGTACCTGTTCAACTGGTGGTTTGGGTAGCGTTTGTGCCTGTGTGTAACGCGAGGAAAATAAAAGTACACCTGCCGAGAGAATTACCGAAAGGTACGTGATACGTGGAGCGGACGGTTTCGTCTCTGAAAGAGCATAAATTTTAAGTTGCTGTGACCTGAATCGTGCGCATGTATTTTCAGGAAGGGTTTTGAAGTAATCTTTCACCGCTTCGTCCGTCCAGGTGGTAAAGTCAACTACCTCCTTGCGGCAACGTTCACAAAACCCACCGTGTTTAGTGGGCGAGAAGGCGCTCCAGTTTTCAGTACAGGGCTTGGGAATGGTGAGTTGTAGTATTTTGCTCATAGCCGTTGGGTTTAGTATGGCTATGATGTAGTATGGATATTATTTCCATACAGTAAGATGAATTTTTTTTAACGGGTTTAAAACCCGGGTGTCGCGCAGGTTTCATGTACCCGTACAGCATACTGCTTTGAGCCTGAATAACTTACAGCCGCCAGGCATACTGCACAGTTGGAATTGAAATCTGCAGGATTTAACTCAACATAAAAAGTGTGTTTCTGAAGCACATTGTAATCGGTAAAGCATTCTAAACCAGCCAGGAAAACATTTGTATCACCATCGGCATCTTCCCCTAAATAAAAATATCGCGGGTCATGAATCTTTAACACGGCCTGTCCGCAAATGCCGCGCACGTAGCTTACAGCAATACACTCACCGGTAGAGGTTGGAGATTTTTCTTCGCAGCTGAGCGCAATGGCTGCCAGGCAAAAGGAATAAATTAGGTTACGGATCATAACTTTTCAAATTGGATATCAATTGCTTTGACACGTAAAGCAGGAAGTGGGTTGGAATGGTTTGTTATTTTTATTATAAGATTATGGAAACCATTGAACACGTTAAAACCATTGTTTAAAACAGCGAATGCCGAAAAAAATAATTATCGAACCTTACACCAAAAATCTACGTACCTGTAGCTATACCAAAAATTAACTACCAATGAAGCGAATTGTTTATACGTTAGTCTGTTTCATACTATTTACCCAAAATGCTTTCAGCCAGGTTATGCCGGTTACCCGTGAGCCTTATGGCGGTAACAAACGGGCATGGGTAGCCGAACAAATAGGCGTGGTAAAGGTGGAGATTAGTTACAACAGGCCGGGTGTTAAAGGGCGAGAGGGAAAAATATGGAATACTTCGTTAGCGCATTATGGCTTTGTTGATCTTGGTCATGGTACATCAACGGCCTGCCCCTGGCGGGCGGGTGCGAATGAAAATACAACCATATCATTTTCACATCCGGTTACGGTAGAGGGTAAGATAATTACAGCGGGTACGTATGGCTTCTTTATCAGTTTAGGTGAGGAAGAGAGCACCCTTATTTTTTCGAAAGTCAATAATTCGTGGGGAAGTTTTTATTATGATGCCGGGGAAGACGCATTACGCGTAACCGTAAAGTATATAAAACTTGCCGAAAGTGTGGAGTGGCTTAAGTATGAATTTTTAAACCAGACTGAAAATTCGGCAACCGTTGCATTGATGTGGGAAAAACGGATGATTCCCTTCACGATAGAGGCAGACACAAAAAAACTACAACTTGAAGCGTTCAAAAAAGACTTTCGAACCACCCGGAACTACTACGACTTTCTGGTGGGTATTTACTGGTGTGTAGAAAATAATTATGAATTGGAGCAGGCATTGGCCTGGGCCGATCGCGCCATTTCATTCCGGGTAATGGGGGAGAAAAATTTTCGTACCCTTCAGGCAAAGGCCTCGGTGCTGGACAAAATGGGCCGCCATGAGGAAGCCCGTGCCGTGATGGCAGAAGCAACACCACTGGGAACTATGGTGGAAGTACATGGCTATGGGAGGCAGCTTCTGAATCAACAATTGCCTCACGAAGCGTTGAAAATATTCAAAGCCAACTATGATAAATATCCAAATGAAAACTACACCCATGTAGGCCTGGGGCGCGCTTACGCGGCATTAGGTGATACTAAAAAAGCACTTAGGTACATGAAATCCGGATTGGCGTTGGCTACTGATGATGTCTCACGCGCAACTATTGAGGCGATGGTAAAGAAGTTGGAACAAGGAATTAAAATCAACTGAAAAATCAGACCATAATCACTTTCGTAAAATAAATTTATAAAAGTAAAGCTGTCTCCCGTGTTGTTTCATTAGCAGGCAGCTTCGAAAAAAGCTACCTACTTGCTGTTTTACTACCATCAAAAGTGAGTAACGTTAGCAGTCGTTCTTTTGAAACTTCTTTGGACGAATACACAAGGCTTAACGGTGCAGAGGTTTTATAGGCAACGATTTCATTTACCCGAAACGTCATGGGGGTATGTTCGTTTATAGCGTTGTCATAACGCCACTCTTTCAGTACCCGGCTTTGCGCATCTTTCAGCATGAGTTTCCGGTTTGTTCCAATTTTACCGCATTCATTGTAGTACACCGAAACCTGGTCGTTTGCCCTAGCAGGGTTTAGCGCTACAGTAGGTGTAATGGCTTTGGCTGTAAAGTAATGCTCAACAACTTCTTTTCCGTTAATGTGCAGGCTAAAGCTTTCACCACCCAAAGGTGTAAAAGCCAGTAGACTTGTACCGATAACTATACCGGTAAAAATTTTAAGGAGTGTTTTCATTTTGATGTATGGTTAAAGTTCTAGCCTTAGTTACGCTGCATAACGAATAAGGGTCAGAAACTTTGACCAACAGAAAGGAAAGCATGATGAAATGCAGGCCTGCACAATTTTATTGATGGTGTCAGCTTTTTTTATGAAATAAAAATAACCAAAAAGTAAGTTGAATTAGTATAAATTTGTTCACTGTGTAATTAACCCAACCACACATGGATCAGGAAATGCATTGGAACACCATTGCCCCCAGTTATGAAGATGAGATTTTTGATGTATTCAAAAGCGACAAGAACAAAATTCTTCCCCGTTATTTTAAGAAGCACGGTAATAACGATCATTGCGCTATCGATTTTGGGTGCGGGGTAGGAAAGGCGTTTCCGTATCTTTCTCCATTGTTTAAAAAAATCCTGGCACTTGACATCTCGGCCGAATGCCTGACTACAGCGAAAAAGCTTCCTTTCAGTAATATTTCATTTAAACGAGCCGATTTGTCAAAGAAGAACTTAAAACTCGAACCTGCTGAGTTTGCATTTTGCTGCAACGTGATAATGCTACCGGAAGTCGAGAAGAACCTGGTAATGTTTACCAATATTCAGAAGGCGTTGAAAAGTGGCGGCAACGCGGTTATTATTATTCCTTCTTTTGAATCCATATTTTATGCATCGTGGCAATTAATACGTATGTATGAGAAAGAAGGCATTGGGGTTAATGATATTCCGGCATCGGAATTTGCCTATTTCAAGGCGAGCAAGCGTGACCTGGTACGCGGTATTATGCACATTAATGGTGTGCCCACCAAGCACTATGCCCAACCCGAACTAGAGGTTTTGTTGCCTCAGGCAGGATTAAAAATTACTGCACTCGAAAAAGTAGAATACACATGGAATACGGAATTCGATTCTCCACCCGTATGGATGAAAGACCCTTACCCCTGGGACTGGCTCGTGGAATGTCGAAAAATCAATTAAACATCTTTCTGTTTCTGAAAGCTCCGGAGATTGCGGCAGGAATTTTTACTTCTTCCAGAATTACTTTCGCGCGAGCTTCTTGCGTACGGGCAACCATTTCCTGCTCCAGGGCAACGGCCATGGCCCTCCGTTCTTCTGCTTTAGCTTTGGCGATATTTAAATCGGCATTGGCCTGATCAATTTGCAGCAGTGCCCCAATATTTTTACCAATATCTATATCCGCTATGTCAATGGATAGAATTTCATAAGCGGTGCCGGCATCCAATCCGTTACCTAACACTTCTTTTGAAATACTGTCGGGATTACTGAGTACTTCCTTATAACTGGGTGCTTTACCAATGGCCGAAATAATTCCCTGGCCCACGCGGGCAATAATGGTTTCTTCACCCGAACCACCTACTAACTGACGAATGTTGGCACGCACCGTAACACGAGCCACAGCTACCAGTTGGATCCCTTCCACCGAAACTCCCATAATAGCCGGCACAGCGATTACATAAGGTGTAACCGATAATTGGACTGCCTTCAGCACATCGCGTCCCGCCAGGTCTATCGCAGTGGCCTCTTTGAAATTCATGTTCAGGTTGGCCTTATCGGCAACAATCAAAGCTTTGATAACCTGTTGTAAGTGACCTTTGGCCAGGTAATGGGTTTCCAATTGATTTGAGGTAATGCCTTTTATACCGGCTTTGGTAGCCAGAATCAGAGACTGAACAATCAAGGCTGGAGGCACTTTCCTAAACCGCATAAACACCATATCCAGCAAGCCAATTCTCACCCCCGAGAATATAGCCGTAATCCACAGACTTATTGGGATTACATAGGTGAACAAAATAAAACCGGCTAGTAAGGAAACACCAAGAATAATAAAAAGGGACTGGTCCATGAAATCGGGGATATTATGCTGAAAGGTAAGGGTAGTTACTGGTCTTTCATGCGTTTAGAACGTATTTACTTTTAATCTACTATTTCATTGGATAAATCTTCTTTTCTTAATTCATTTAACGGGTGAAATAATTAGTTCACAACCAAGTTCATGAGCGATCGCAATCGACTACGCAGTTTAGTAGATTTTTTCAACAGACACTTTGGAGGCGACCCCATTGTTGTTAAATCACCGGGCCGCATTAACCTTATTGGTGAGCATACCGACTATAATCAAGGGTTTGTTTTGCCTGCCGCCATTGATAAAGCCGTGTATGTAGCAGTTCGGAAAAATGAAGATAATCAGATTCGTCTTTTTGCCCAGGCGTATGAAGATTTTGAGGAAATAACGGTTGATGATCTTAGGCCATCTGTTGTAAAACCGTGGACGAACTATATTCTTGGTGTGGTGGATCAACTTAAAAAACGCGGGCAAGCCTTAACGGGATTTGATCTGATTATTACGGGCGATATTCCACTGGGCGCTGGCTTATCTTCATCGGCAGCAGTAGAATGTGCAACAGCCTTTGCCCTGAATGAAATCTTTGATTTGAAATTATCCAGGCTGGAGTTGGTGAAACTGGCGCAAAAAGCCGAACACGAATTTGCCGGGGTTATGTGCGGCATTATGGATCAGTTTGCCAGTGTGTTTGGAAAAAAGGATCATGTCATTAAACTGGATTGCCGATCGCTGGAGTATGAATATGTTCCCTTAAAACTTGAAGGGTTAAACCTTGTACTTTTCGATTCGCAGGTAAAGCATTCACTCGCTTCCTCTGCCTATAACAAAAGAAGAGAAGCGTGTGAAGCCAGTGTTGAATTAATTCGTAAGCGATATCCGGCTGTTCAGAGCCTGCGCGATGCAACACCTGAAATGGTTTATGAATGTGTTAAACCGGTTGATGAGGTTCTCTTTCAACGGGCAAACTATGTGGTGCAGGAGATTATTCGTGTGCCATTGGCCTGTAATGACCTTATGGAAAATAATATCAAGGCCTTTGGAACGAAAATGTTCGCCACGCACCATGGCTTGAGCAAACACTACGAGGTAAGTTGTCCTGAACTGGATTTCCTGGTTGATCAGGTGCAGCATATTTCTTCAGTTTTGGGTGCCCGCATGATGGGCGGGGGCTTTGGTGGCTGCACCCTTAATATTATTGAAGAAAGTGCTACCCCTGCTGTGATCGATTCGCTTACCCGTTCGTATTTCGATGCCTTTGCGATTGATCTCAAAACCTACCTGGTTAGCCTGGAAGACGGAACCCATATTGCGTGACGTATTAAGAATAGTCTACTTTAATTTGAAATAAATGGGTAATACTTTTCTTACGGCAACAGGTTTACCGCGTTGTTTACCGGGTTCCCATCGAACAAGTTTAAGCACACGAATCGCTTCTTCATCGCACCCGCTGCCAATGCCTTTTACAATTTTAAAGTTTACGGCTTCACCATATTCATTGACCACAAATTCAACGAACACTTTTCCCTCTGTTCCTGAACGTTTAGCAGGGGCGGGGTAGTTAACGGATTTCGCCAGGTTCCGGTAAAATGAGTCAAACCCACCAATAGGTACCGGCATTTTTTCTACAATAAAGAAAGTATCAATCGGGTCTTCAAGGGGTATATCAAGTTGTACTGATCGTATTGGAGCCTCATAAATAGTTTCAATTAGTATGTCATCAGCAGCTACGGTTTCTGTTTCAGCCACTTCAATTTTATTCAGATCAATAACCTTTACTTCTTTGCGTTTTGGTATTTCTGTTGATTCAATAAAAACCAAAGGCATTTCAGCAGAGGTGTAAATTAATTCTCCGGGCAAGTCAGGTGGAGGAGTGGGTGATTGAATACGACTTCTCCATTCAAAGGCCGTAATAACCATCACGGTACTGAGGCAAATTCCCATCATGAAGAAATGCTTGGAAAAGCGATGTACATCTTTTGCTGGATTTTTCTTCGGTTCCATAGGTAAGGTGTTTTGATACACCTACTTAATCAACGTACTGTATGAAAGTCACTACGGGGTGAACGAAAAACTTCTGAAGTTGATTTTTTTTCTGATTTCTCCGTTTGCTTAGCCTCCCACCGTATTACAATAATCAGGATGATAAGCAGAAAGAGCACAATTAGAAAATACGTGAATACACGCAAAATACGCTTCAATCGTGTATCGCGATCGTGCTGACGCATGAGTTCGGAGTAATTGCGGTGTCGTGCAATACGCCCCGTACTCATCATGTTCCTGCGCAGCCGTATTTCATTTCTTCCCATCGTACTTGATACTTAGTTTAAAATTTTTCCTCAGTCTGTCCAGCGCCCGGTAGGTACGCATTTTTGCCCCGCTTTCGGTGATGTTAAGAATGTAGGCAATTTCCTTAAAGTCTTTGTCTTCAAAAAACCGCAGTTCAAGTACTTCCAGCATTTCGGTGGGCAATTCTTTTAAATAGCCGATCATGCGTTGCACCAGTTCCTCATCCGGGCCATCCGTGCCCAGTTCCACTAATTCATTTACACGCACCTCTTCAATACTGAAAACGCGTGTCGATTTTTGCTTACGGTAATGCTTGTTTACTTCATTGGCGGCAATGCGGTATAACCAGGCCGATACCGGAATGCCTCTGAATTCAAAGCGGTTCACATTGTTCAACGCATTTAAAAAAGCCTGCGAACACAAGTCGGCTGTCAGGTCTTCATCATCGGTTTGCCGGTAGATGAAATTGAAAATCCGGTCAAAATATTTTTCGTAGAGTTCACCAAATGCCTGTGGATTCTTTCTCGATTTTTCGAGAATGGTATACTCATGGCGTATTTCTTCATCCGATAACAAAAGGCAAAATCTTTGCTTAATAATCCGAAGCTTTTGTGAAAGTCACAACGGGTAAGTGTTTGGGTATCGAAATTATTTTTGATTATCGTTGCAAACCTGTACATTCAATTTCTGATAAGTCCATCCATGCTATGAGATTCTTCATTTTTTCACTTCTGGCCATCTCCTTTCTTTATTCCTGTAAAGGTGATTTAACTACTGCCGAACTGCGTGATGAGTTGATTCAGGCGGATAAGGCTTTTAATTCCATGGCTGGTGAAAAGGGTATTGCAGAGGCTTTTATTTACTATGCCGATGAAAAGGTGATTAAGCCAGCGGAGGGAAAACAGCCCGTTGTTGGGAAACTTGCATTGATTAAATGGTATGAGGAAAACCCTCCTGGTGATGAAAAACTGATTTGGTATCCATTACGCGCAGAGGCAAGCGGAAACCTGGGCTATACCTTTGGCGGCTTCGAACTTCATACCAAAACGCCTGACGGATTGCGTGATACATTACTGTACGGTAATTATGTTTCGGTATGGAAACGTAAAAGTGATGGAAGCTGGCGCTATGTGGTGGATTCAGGAAACCTGACCAACGGACCTGTTACGTTAAAACCCCAGTGATAATTTTAACATCTGGAATTAATGTGGGCAGGCATAAGTTCTTACTGGCATACCATCCCCATTACGTTACGGTAACATTCAATGCGTTTCTTTGAATCAGAATCCAACATAACTCAGTAGAATCTCTTCATAAGTTTAGGTTAATGATCTTTCTGCTAAGGATTTCAGAAGGCCCCTGGACGGGGGGCCTTCGCTTATTTATGGGGTTTCTGAAAATCAGATATCCCGCTTACGGTTTAGCGGTGCAAGAATTTTAAGTGAAGCAGGTTTAAGCTTTACCCGGAATGTAGTATCAACACCACAAGGCTCTCCATCAATATGGAACGAAGCAGGTTTAGGTGTTGTAATAGTGCCTTCCTTTAAGGTAAAGGATTCGTAAAGATCGTTGTTTCTAAGTTTGCGGGTAAACATGAGAAAGGCAAATCGAAAACCACGGTGCAACGCCACTTTTCGAATGCAAACCAGGTGAAGCAAATGATCGGTTACGGATGCCTGTGGGGAAACACGCGCATTGTTTCCATATTGTGATGAATTGGCAATGGCCAGTATGAATTTTTTTTTCAAGGAACGACTGTGTCCATTTTCGGAAACAACCAGATCAAAAGTTTTGAAGCGAACGTACTCCCGAACAACCAGTTTGGCATATCCCCAGAATCCACGTTTTTTATTTTTTCCGAAAAGATTGGCAACATGCCCGTCAAATCCAATCCCCGAAACATTTACAGAAAGTTTATCATTCAATAAAAAGGTGTCCATGGTTTGAACTTCACTGGTAAACAGTGTCTGAAGTGATCTTGAAAGTTTCATTGGAATCTGAAGGTGGCGTGCTAATCCGTTTCCTGAACCCTTTGGAAGAATACCCATGGGCACCGCTGAATCTATCAGGCCCTGCGCCACTTCATTTACCGTGCCATCACCACCTACTGCAATAATGGCATCGTACTTTCCAATTCCGTTTCGGGCCAATTCGGTAGCATGCCCACGACTTTTGGTGAATTCAATGCTGCACTCCACATCATTCTTTTCACACGCATCTAATATTTTACCTTCAACACGGGGCTGAAAGCCCTTGCCTGAATATTTGTTGATAATGAATAATAGCTTCTTAAATTCGCTCATCACGCGCCAACATTACTAAAAATTGCGGAATGAAAGAATTTAAACCCCGAAGCTTCAAGTTTAAAGCCTGGAATAAGGACGCCCGCCTTTTGATGAAGCTGAGCAGTATTGAGTGCGTGAAAGGAGAACTCTTTAAGAAGGATCATGTGCTTCTTCAGTTTACCGGTTTGCGTGATAAACTTGGCGAGGAAATTTACGAAATGGATATTATACTAAAACAAGATGAAAAATTTCTGGTACGCTGGCACGAAGAACAAAACGGTTGGTATGTAATGAAATACCCGGGTCAGAATTCAGCTCAACCCTTACAACAGGAAATGGCCAGGGAAATGAAGCGTTTGTGTAGTTATTTTGAATCGGAAGACAACCACCACTGAATGGTTGCGTTTATTTCTTAGCCTTCAACTTATCTTCAATGTACTTTACAGCAGCACCAATGGTGGCAAGTTTTTCGGCATCATCATCCGGTATGCGGATATCGAATGTTTGTTCAAAATCCATAACAATCTCGGCATAATCAAGTGAATCAATACCCAGGTCCTTCACCAAATTAGCCTCCGGGTTTATTTCAGATTCGGCAATTCCCAGTTTGTCAATAAGTATACGGGCAACTTTTTCTGATACGTCAGACATAGCGTGTAAAAAATTTTGTAAATGTATTAAATCCGAACCAATTAAAAGAGGGGCGTACGTGTAAACTTAAAAGGATTAAAACCGCATAAAAAATTCAGTGCCTTCGCCTACTGTTGACTTTACCGTCAGTGATCCCTGGTGTTGCCGCATGATTTGCCGCGATAAACTCAAGCCGATTCCCGAACCTGTTTTCTTAGTGGTGAAGAAGGGGATGAATATCTTTTCCAGCGCTTCCGGGTCAATGCCTGTGCCGTTATCTTTTACAGCAATTACCGGCCGCATTTTATCATTGAAATAACCACGAATGGTTATCTGCTTACTTTCTTGTTCTTCAAACGCCTGGCTGGCATTTTTTACCAGGTTGATAAGCACCTGCTCCACCAGGCCACGGTCGGCCAGAATGGTGAGATCAGGCGGATCAAGTTCGATGGTTAACTTGATGCTTTTCTCCGTCAGCTCTTTTTTATGAAGCATGGCAATTTCATCCAACAAGGTACAGACTAAAAATGACTGTAGTCTTGGTTTTGGAATGTGAGTCAAACTTCTGAATTCCTTCACAAACTGGATCAGGTTTTCACTTCGTTTGCTGATGGTTTGAAGGGAAAGATGAATGTCGGCAAGCTGTTCTTTCTGTAGCGGTTTATCTTCTTTTGCATTGACATGGTCGCGGATTTCATCCTCCATAGTGCCGGCCAGAGAAGAAATAGGAGTAACTGAATTCATAATTTCATGGGTCAACACGCGCACCAGGTTTTGCCACGCCTCCATTTCCTTTTCTTCCAGTTCGCTTTGAATATTTTGCAGGGATATGAGTTTCATATTTTCGCCACGCATGGTAAGCTCAATGGCGTAAATGGAAAGTTGAAAAATATCTTCTCCGATTTTCAGGCGGATTAACTCACGTCCACCGGTTTTTAATTTTTGAAATACATGAACCAGGTTGCCGTCAATTTCTTTCAGGTCATCAAGTACTTCAGCTTTGGTTACTTTCAGAAGTTTACGCGCAGCGCTGTTGAATATTTCAATTTTTCCGGTGTGCTCATTAAAAATCACCAGACCGATACCCACGTGCATCACAATGTTCTTGTAGAAAAGATATTCCGTATCCTTTTCCTGCCGTGAGTTTCTTAGTTTGGTCAAGGCCTCATTTAGTTCATCATGAAACCGCTGTACATAGGGATCTTTGCTGTCGGTTTTAAAGGAAGCGGAGAAGTCATCGAAGCTTACCGAGTCTAAAAATGAAGCAATATCTTTGTTCGACTGGTCTACCAGGTCAATTAATTGTTTAATCTGAAACAGGGTAATCCCCAGAAAAGTAAGCGCCACGATATAACTTCCGCGATCAAACATAAAGTAGCCAAAGGCCAATATGCTAATCGCCAGAAAAATTATCCGGGGAACAACCGGTGATTTCCAGTTGAACTTATAGTCCATACTTTTCCATTCGCCTGTACAAGGAGGCGCGTGTTAGCCCCAACTCATCGGCTGCTTTAGAAATATTTCCGCTGTGCAGATTCAGTGCCTTTACAATGGCAGCTTTCTCTACTTCATCCAGGTTCAACGTTTCAGCTGAAAGGGAAGAAACCGGCCGACTAAAAAGGAAGTCGCTTTCCTGAAGAGAAGAAGAGTCAGTCATAATAACGGCACGCTCAATAGCGTGCTGCAATTCACGAATGTTTCCGGGCCATGCATAGCGTTTTAGTTTATCCATGGCGTTGCTGGAAATGGTTGTGACTTGTTTGTGGTATTTGCGTGCGTAGTATTCCAGGTAATGTTGTGCCAGCAGGGCGATGTCTTCCACCCGGTCCGACAGGGGCGGTACTTTAATTTCAACCGTGTTGATGCGGTACAAAAGATCTTGCCGGAATGTGCCATCTTTTACCATTTGGTGCAGCGGCATGTTGGTAGCACATATTAATCGGATATCAACCGGTATGGCCTGGTTGGAGCCCACCCGTGTTACCTGACGGGATTGTAACGCGCTGAGTAGTTTGCTTTGCAGCGCCATGCTCAGGTTTCCGATTTCATCAAGAAACAAAGTTCCGCCATTGGCCAGTTCAAATCTTCCCGGCCTGTCTTCCCGGGCATCGGTAAAGGCTCCTTTTTTATGGCCGAAGAGTTCACTTTCAAAAAGTGTTTCGGTGATGGCACCCATATCAACCGATACGAAACTGTTGTCTTTGCGCAAAGAGCGTTGATGAATAGCGCGCGCTATTAATTCTTTTCCGGTTCCGTTTTCACCCAGTATTAAAATGTTTGCATCGGTTCTGGCCACTTTATCAATCATGGAGAACACTTCTTTGATGGCAGCACTTTCACCAATGATCTCGCCAAAGGGTTTACCGATTTGCTCCTCCAGCATTTCTTTAGCCTTGCGGAGTTTATCCACTTCGTTGTATGATTGTTTCAACCGAATGGCAGTAGAAATGGTGGCGATTAGTTTTTCATTTTGCCAGGGTTTCAGAATAAAATCGGTAGCACCTTGTTTTAAGGCGCGTACCGCCATCTCTACATCGCCAAAGGCCGTAATCAGAATAACCACGGCTGTAGGATCCTTTTCCAGAATTTTTTCCAACCAATAAAACCCTTCTTTACCACTGGTAATGTCTTTGCTGAAGTTCATATCCAGCAGGATGACATC
This sequence comes from Flammeovirgaceae bacterium UBA5585, assembly GCA_002425185.1. Classification (GTDB taxonomy): domain Bacteria; phylum Bacteroidota; class Bacteroidia; order Cytophagales; family Cyclobacteriaceae; genus UBA2336. The sequence goes on from DILT01000018.1 coordinate 102,073, forward strand.
GTAGGTATCGTTGTTCAGTAAAAAGGGAATCTTGTTCGGGTTTTTTTCAATAATCACATGGTGATTCTGTTTTTTGAGCAGCATTTTTGCCGCCAGCAAAACATCCTCATCGTCATCAATCATCAGAATTTTTCCTTGTTTTTCGGGCTGGCGTGTGCTTTCAGAAGACATTAGTTCAGATTTATAGTGAGTGCTTAGTATGGAAAATCTGTGCCAAAATCCAGTTTGCTGAATTCAAGGCTTAAACCGCATTTGTGGTGTTCCCCAATGTACAAAGATGTTCAAAAATGAACACAATTTTCGTCCGATTATGGACTATGGTTTAGGGATTTTGTACGAATATTTCGGCTTTATTCGTGTATACCTTGAATAGCCTCTCGTCTGTCACGAGCAGAACCTTTACATCGTCTGCTACCTCCATTTCGTGTACGCTCGTATCATACAAGTCGTAAAAAATGAGCTTTTTATTTTGCCGAAAGTATAACTCCTCTCCCAAAAAATTAAAGTATTCAATATCCTTTCCGGGAATAATTTTTACTCGCTTGCCGATCGCATTATGAATTTCAATGCCTTCGTTTTTATTATGGATAAACAAAAAATTCTGGTACTCACGGATCATAATCAGGTCTTCTTTGTTCTTATGCAAATCCTGCGACAGCAAAACCTCCACATCAATTGTTCCCTTATTGGTATTGATTTTTTTAATGCTAAAATCGGCTGCATCTACTATCCATAAATTTTTATCACCGGATGAACAAACCAACCAAGGCTCAATGGCAAATTCTTCAGGGATAATTTCTTTATTAAAAGAACCAAATAAGGCAAAGCTGTACCATTGTCCTTTACGGTGATAGCTAAAGGCGCGTGATCCATCGCGGGGCTCAAACACTGTAACTTTTTCTGAAGGCGATGTTTCTTTTATGATTTTACCGTTGGTATCGTACTTGCGTATGCTGCCGTTTTCAAATTGAATGTATAAATCTCCTGGCCGATCCACAAAAGCATGTTCAACCGCTTTGTCAAATTTAAGTACCGTAAGTGGCTTGACCTGTGCTTGAGAGATTGATGTGAGGAGCAACAAAAGAAAAAGTACCCTCATGTTAAGACTGAAAAGTTTTAAGGTTAACGATCTCACCATCGTAAACGGCATAGGTATTAAAGTGAACCCATTCGCCCAGGTTGATGTAGCGACTTTTTTCACCCACGGGTAAATCGAGTGGTAAATGCCTGTGGCCGAAAATGTAAAAATCGTGGTGCACATTCTTTTCCAGTTCTTTACAATAGGTGAGCAGAAACTCATTTTCTTCCCCCTCAAATTTTTCTTCCCGCTTGGTGTTGCTGATTCTGCTTTTACGCGACCAGATTTGTGCAATGCCTATGCCAAGATTGGGATGGATGCGTGCAAACAGCCACTGGCACACGCTGCTGTTAAAGAACTTTTTCAGGATTTTGTAGGACGTATCTCCAGGCCCCAGACCATCACCATGGCCAATCATGAGTTTTTGTTGATTACACACCAGCACAATCGGTTCGCGATAAATGGGAATACCCAATTCCTTTTGGAAGTAATCAAACATCCACATGTCGTGATTGCCGGTGAAGAAGATGATGGGAATTCCGGCATCGCGCAGTTCTGCCAGTTTACCCTGCAAGCGAATAAAACCTTTAGGAATGGCATGTTTGTACTCAAACCAGAAATCAAAAATATCGCCCAATAAATAAATACTGTGGGCTTCATGTTTGATTTGATCAAGCCAGGCTGTTATTCGTTTTTCGCGGGCAACGCTGGAAGCATGATCGGGAACGCCCAAATGAAAATCGGAGGCGAAAAATATCTTTTTATTTCCGAGCGAAAGTTCCTGCGTCATAGAGTGTTGGTGTAAAACACCGGACTAAAAATAAAAAACTCAGGCATCTTTGCGAAACCTGAGTTTTTTCTGCTGGTCATTTTCACTTACGACTTTTCAGCCGGATTTGGTTCCGCCTGGGGCTTTTCTTCCGATAGTGGTTCAGTCGCTACCGGTTCACTCACCGCTGGTTTTTTATCCATGCTGCCATTTGTAAACTGCTGGTAGGTAGTCGGTTTTTCAAATGGACGTTTTCCGATTAGCCTTTCCAGGTCGGCCTGGAATAGAATTTCTTTCTCCAGCAGTTCTTTTGCAATAACCTCAAGGTGTTCACGATGATGGCTTAATAAATCTTTCGTGCGTTTGTAACACTCATCGATTATCTTTTTTACTTCCTCGTCAATCCGCTGTGCGGTGTTATCGGAATAGGGTTTTTGAAAAGCGTAATCAGAAGCTTTTGAGTCGTAGAACGACATGTTTCCTATTTCCGGGTTCATGCCATAAATGGTTACCATGCTGTATGCCATTTTTGTAATCCGTTCAAGGTCACTCAAGGCCCCGGTTGAAATTTTTCCAAATGTAATGTCTTCGGCTGCACGGCCACCAAACGCCATGCACATTTCATCCATCAATTGTTCAGTTTGATACAGGAACTGCTCCTTTGGCAGATATTGTGCGTAGCCAAGGGCTGCAACACCGCGTGGTACAATGCTTACTTTCACCAACGGATCAGCATGTTCCAGAAACCACCCGGCAACGGCATGTCCGGCTTCATGGTAGGCAACAATTCTTTTCTCTTCCGGTGAGATGATTTTTGTTTTCTTTTCCAACCCACCAATAACCCGGTCGATAGCGTCTTGAAAATCCTGCATATCCACGGCCTTCTTATCTCTTCGTGCAGCAATCAAAGCCGCTTCGTTACATACGTTGGCAATTTCGGCACCGGCAAAACCTGGTGTTTGGGCTGATAGTTTCTTAACATCAACCGAAGCATCTGTTTTGATCGGCTTCAAATGCACTTTAAAGATTGCTTCACGCCCTACAACATCCGGCTTATCAATACTGATTTGCCTGTCGAAACGCCCGGGGCGCAAAAGCGCTGAGTCTAATACGTCTGGTCTGTTGGTGGCCGCAAGAATGATGACCCCTGAATCGGTGGCAAAACCATCCATCTCTACTAATAATGAGTTTAACGTATTTTCACGCTCATCGTTGGCCCCTGGCATTTGTCCGCGGCCGCGTGAACGACCGATCGCATCGATTTCGTCTATAAAAACAATACACGGGGCTTTCTCTTTGGCTTGCTTGAATAAATCGCGAACACGGGCAGCGCCCACACCCACAAACATTTCTACAAAGTCAGAACCCGAAAGGGAGAAGAACGGCACAGCGGCTTCACCGGCCACGGCTTTTGCCAATAAGGTTTTACCGGTACCCGGAGGGCCTACCAAGAGCGCGCCTTTTGGAATTTTGCCACCAAGCTTGGTGAATTTTGACGGGCTCTTTAAGAACTCAACGATCTCGCGAATTTCTTCTTTTGCTTCTTCCAGACCGGCTACATCCTCAAAGGTTATTTTTACCTTATTCTCTGCATCGAACAAAGCTGCTTTTGATTTGCCAATGTTAAAGATCTGACCGCCTGGTCCACCGCCACCGGTCATCCTGCGCATCAGCATCCAGAAACCGAAAAGCAACAGGAAGAGGAATCCCCAACTGAAGAACATGTTGAAGTAATCAACCCGCGTTTCAGCCCGGTATTCCGGGCGCTCCGACTCGGGAATTTTGCTTACGAGTTCGTTGTACCAGCGATCGAAATTATCGACTGAAATGATCCTCACCTTGTAATGAGGCCCTGCATTATTTTGGCCCATGGGTCCCTGAATTTCTTCTTTATATTTTGCATTCTGCAGAGCACTTGAAGACAGGGTGACTTCTACAATTTCCTTATCCTTAATTAAAATTATACTGCGTACATCGCGGCTTTCGATCATGGTTTTCAATTCCCTAAGATCTTTCTCCTTAAGGGTATTGGAGGTATTGAAGTACATCACCGCCATAATGACGGCTACGGTAGCCAAAATTACCCACAACTGGTAGTTACCGCCTTTGGGCACTTTGGGGGGCAGAATTTTATTATCACGTTTATCAGACATCTCGTTCTCGTTTCAAAAGTTCAAATTAATAACGCGACCCGGTTTATTTGGTTATTACCGGATCTTCAATTTCAATTATATCGGCATCGCCCCACAGTTTCTCCAACGCAAAGAATTCCCGCTTATCGTTGCGAAAAATATGGGCCACTACATCAAAGTAGTCGAGTAATACCCATTCTTTATTGTGTTTACCCTCTACATGCCACGGGTTTTCCTGTAAGGCCTTGTACACCTGTTCATCTACCGAATCGGCTATAGCATCTAATTGTTTATCCGAACCCCCTGAGCAGATCACAAAAAAATCGGCAACGGCATTTTTTATTTTTCGGAGGTCTAATATCTGGATGTCAAGGGCTTTCTTTTCCTGCATTCCTTTTACTATGGCGTCACAAAGTTTTTCAGAACTGACACCCTTTCTTTTTTTCGCCATTAAGCTATCTTCGGTTTTCGAACAAAATTACAACAAATTACTTGTATAAAATCCCTGCCAATACCCTTTTCATAGGTCAGCATCTTGTATTTGTGCCAGAATGTCACTCTACAAACCTTGAAGTTCAACGCCTGATGCAGCAAAAGGGTTCAACTGAGGGTATAGTAGTGGTAACCCAGCACCAAACGGCTGGCCGTGGACAGCAGGGTAGTATCTGGGTAAGCGAACCGGGAAAGAACCTTACTTTTTCAATTGGTTTGAAGCCGAATTTTATCACTCTTCACCAACAGTTTTACCTCAGTATGGCTGTTTCATTGGGGTTGTACGATTGTCTTCTGCATTTTTTGCCGGATGAAACGATTAAAATCAAATGGCCCAACGATATAATGGTTAACGATAAAAAGATTTGTGGAATCCTTATAGAAAACCAAATCGTTAATCAACGCATTGACCGATCGGTTGTGGGGATTGGGTTAAACGTAAACCAACGATTTTTTCCGATGCCGCAAGCAACCTCAATGAATTTAGAGTGTGAAGAAGTGTTTGACTTGAATGCTGTGTTTTCGGTGTTGGTAGAAAAGATCGAGGCAAGGTATTTGCGATTAAAGACAGGTGAATTGGAAAAATTGAAATTAGCCTACGAAGAGAATTTATATTGGCGTGATGAACTTCATGAGTTTGTTATTGACCATCAAACACAACAGGGTATAGTGAAAGGTGTTTCGGAAGAAGGTAAGCTCTGTGTGCTGCTGAAAGGAGAACTTAAGTCATTTGTCTTTAAGGAAATCCGTTATGCCTACTAAGCGTTGTGTTTTTTTATTTGTGTACTTGTTGATTATAAGCAGCTTTTGTTTTGGTCAGCACCCTTCTATCACCACTACTGACATTGATAATTTCTGGAGGGCTTATGATAAATTAAACACCGCCCGATCGAAAGAGGATAGTGTAATCATCATTCAAACAGAATATATTGACCGGGCAACAAATAACTTTAAAACATTTATACTCATCCGTAAATTTACTGCGGCCGAGTATGTGAAGGTCATTGGCAAGTATCCTCAGTTCTGGAATTCGGTACGGCCGTTGACAGAGAACATTGTAAATCGCAAAGATGAGATTGAAGGAATTCTTAAAAAGTTTGAACGTGAATTGCCTGCATTTAAAATTCCCGATGTTTGTTTTGCGATAGGATGCTTGCGTACGGGTGGTACAACAGGCAATAATTTAATACTAATAGGATCGGAGATTGCTGCGGCAGACAAGCATGTTGTAAAAGATGAATTAACATCCTGGTTAAACAGCATTATCGGAAACACCGGTGATATAGTTTCCATGGTGGCACATGAGGCGGTGCACACCCGGCAGAAAGGCAGGAATACAGATTTGTTAGTGTCCGTAATGCAGGAAGGTATTGCAGATTTTGTGACAGCGTTAGTTACCGGGTTAAATATTAATGCGCATATTCATGAGTATGGTAAAGCCCATGCCTGTGAAATACAAAATGAGTTTAATGAGGCCGTCAAACAAAAGAGCACCGATTTAAAACCCTGGCTTTACAATGGCAGTAGTGCGGGTAATCGTATGCACGATCTCGGGTATTATATCGGGTATGCTATTGCTGAATCATTTTATGAAAAGCAAACCGATAAGCAGAAAGCATTGGAGTGGCTGCTTGACAAAAGCAAATACAAAAAAATTTATTCGTTAAGTGGTTATAGCGAGGGATGTAATTAGACCGTTTAAATTAGCCACAGCGGACACTGAGGAGGCTCGGAGGTCACAAAAGGATATCTGTGAACTTTGTGTGACCTTTGTGTCCGCTGTGGTTAAAGGTATTTTTAACATCAAAATTCAATCTTATAACTCAACACCGGAATCAAGGGTGTTTGGTATGCAGTAGTAACTTCTCCGCTTAGTGGTTCAAAGTACTTTCCGTAAATATTTTTCCGGTTGGTTACGTTTTGAATATCCAGCGCCAGCGTGTGTGTTGACTTAGGTTTGTTGCGCTTTAAGCTCACCCGTAAATCTGTTCGGAAGTAAGCCGGGTTTTGAGCTTCAAAGGCGCGGTCATCATAATGCACGGTCTCACCACGTGCGATGGATTCTTCCAGGTTGATCGGGGTAGTTCGCAAACCGCCACTGTAAATACTGCGGAGGTTAACACTTAATACCCGGTCTTTTTTCAACATAAACTCTTTTCCTCCGGTAAATGTGATGTTGGCATTACCGTTGAAGCGTGTGTTTCGCCATTTGTTTTCATTGGTTTTGTATAAGGAGTTATAAACTGAAGTTGACAGCAGGAAGTAAAGGTTGTTATGGGTGAACTGCTCCAATGTAAACTCAATCCCGTAGTTTTTACCGTAACCATCATTTACGAGCGGAGCTGTTTCATACGACCACTCCTGGTTGAGGATGGAGTATGTTTCATTGGCGCCTTCTTTAATCGGGATGTTAAACAGGTGTTGATAGTAGGTCTCCACTTTCATTCTTAGTAAGGGATTCAGTGAACGGTCGTACCCCAATACAAAGTGGTGCGACTTGCTTAAATCCAGGTTTTTATTCGCCTTAATGATTTCCCCGTTTTCTTCATGCACACCAAAATAAGTTCCTAAGGGTTGAACCTGGCTATGGAGTCCATATCCAACATTGATTCGTTGTACCTCATCCAGTGCGTAGGATGCACTTACACGTGGCTCAACAGAGAAAGAGTTATTTAAAAGCAATTTCAGGTAATGCACTCCGCTATTGATAGTTAATTGTTCAGATGCTTTAATATTTACTTGTGAAAAGGCTTGAATGCTTTGGGTATTGCCTTTGGAGTTAAGATCCGTCAGGAATTGGTTAACATCGGTATGAAAGGATTGCTGCCTCAGGCTATAGTTAAGTTGGTTCAGGTAAATACCGCTTCGCATGCTATACCGTGCTGATAATTTTGTATTTAGAACTGAACTAAGTGTAATTTTTGAATTGGTGAAGTTACCATCGTACCAACGTTGATTGTTGTAATTGTCATCTAATTTATAGGTTATATCACCGAGTTCATTTCCTGATGCCAAAACCGTTGTTTGAAGAAAATTATTTTTATTCATCATATAGGCATGCTTAATACCTAATGCACCCGTGTTGGAAAAGTAGTTTGAACTGTAACGTTCATAATCATACTCCCATACTAATGAATCTTTCTTAGCTTCATTTTTCTGGTCGCTCAAACCACCAAAACCAAAGATGGTTATAGCACTTTTCTTTCCGGTTGGTAAGTGGATGTTTACTGAAAGATCTTGAAAGTTGGTGATGTAATCACCGAGCGGTACACCCACTTTAGATAGAATAGATAAGGTTGAATACCGGTAATTTATCAGGTAGGAGCCTTTGTAATTTTTAGCCATCGGACCTTCAGCGGCAAAATCAACACCCAAAAAGCCTGCCTGGAAAGTCAGTTCTCTTTTCTCGTTGTTTCCTTTTCGTAAACTTAAATCAAACACACCCGATAAGGCATTCCCATATTCAGCAGCGAAAGCGCCCGTCATAAAATCAGAATTGGTAAGCAGTTGCGAACTGAGAATGGAGATGCCACCACCCGAAGCGCCCGGTGACACAAAGTGATTCGGGTTGGGAATGTCTATTCCTTCCATGCGCCACAATAATCCATTGGGGTTGTTACCCCGAATCGAAATATTGTTGTTACCATCATCGGTACTCACTACACCAGAAAAGGAGGCGGCCATACGGGCCGGGTCGTTTATGGCTGCAGCAAATTTTCTTGTTTCTTCAACGGAAAAAGTTCGTCCACTCACCAATACCATTTCATTAATAGTCCGGTCTTTTTCAACGGCCGTTATTACTATTTCTTCCATCTGAACAATGTCTTCTTCAATGGGAATATTCAGCACTACTTCTTTGCCTGAATTGACAACCACATTGGGGAGAACAAAATCTTTATACCCAATGAAACTTACCCGGATGGTATAGGTGCCAATGGGCAATTTCAAGATTTTGAATTCACCGTCCAGATCTGTGGTGGCGCCAATCAGGGGATCGGTATTAAGAATCATTACCGTTGCACCGGGCAGGGGAGTTTGCGTAACCTGATCAATGATTCTTCCCCGAAGGGTTTGTGTTAAGTGTTGGGCATTTAAACTTGTTACTGTAAAGATGAAAATGGTGAAAACAATCTTTTTTAGGATTTTCATAAGGGTTTGAAGTCAGTTTGCTCTACTGACAACTGAGTATCAGGTCACCCCTATAGAACGTCAATATTTTTTTAGATGAACTTTGTATGACATGCTGAACTTGTTGTTTCAACCCGAGCTTGTCGTGTCACCCTGAGCTTGTCGTGTTACCCTGGGCTTATCGTATCGCCCTTAGCTTGTCGTGTCATCCTTAGCTTATCGTGTCGCCCTGAGCTTGTCGTGTCACCCTGAGCTTGTCGTGTCACCCTGAGCTTGTCGAAGGGTGACCGTTTCCAAATCATGCTTCCACAGGCTCAATCATGCTTCGACAGGCTCAGTCATGCTTCGACAGGCTCAGCATGACATCGTTCGTTACTTCTTCAGCAGGGCGCTCCTATGATTTAAGACACTTTTTGAACTTCAAAAAAATCGTATACCTGCCCTGAATCCCCACCATACCTGCGTTGCCAGGTCGTGTTGAGGGTAGGTTCGTTCAGACTGAATGGTTGGTGTGTAGTAGGTAAATAAAACTGGGTGGTTGTTGAAGGTGGTATCGTAAACCCGAATTGAAAGTGTGGGCCCGGCATAAAGCGCAAACTTACGTGCGACTTGAAAATCCAGCCCGGTATACACCCGGTTTACAAGGTTCAGTGCCTCAACGTTTCCTTTGTTGACCTGATTGGCGGTTGCTTCAATATTCAGGTAAAGCTTTTTAAAGATTCGGGGTGATGTACCCACACCATAACCAAACGACCAGGTAACGGAATCCGATTGCTCAGGCCGCATGCCAACGGAAATGATGTTGTAAAAGGCACGAACACCGGTGCGGAAGGAAATATTAACGGGTATCACCTCGTCTGCGCCAAGTTCAAGCGTGTGGTAGCCCTTCGCAACAAAGCTCAAAAATCCAACGGGCACACCGCGTATACTATCGGCAATATTGAGAAACCCGATTTGTGACCCGTTAACATGCTTGGCAATATTTACAAAACCAGCCACTTGCGTACCGGTAATGGATTTACTGATGTTGGCGAAACCTGCTACTTGTGCACCTTCGGTATGGTTGGCGGCCAGGTTCAGGAAACCGGCAAGTTGAGCGCCATGTGCATCACGTATGATCAGGTTGGTAAATCCTGCCGCTTGAACTCCACTGGCTGATTGAAGATTCAGATTGAACAAGCCACCCAACTGAACACCGTTTGTTTCTCCACCATTCAGGTTGAACACACCAGCAGCCTGAAAAGATTTTACATTTCCGGTGTTGATGTTAAACACTCCGCCAAATTCTGCTTTGTTGGTTCCGGCAGAATAGCCACCTAAAATATTAAACGACCAATCGTTGGTAACGCTACCGCTTAGTTTCCGGTTGGTGCCTACAAAGGGCACAAAAGATACCTGCCATGTTCTGTGGATAGTATCCCTTACATTGCCCAGGTTAATACTGGCCACTGAATTTTTTGTCCACGTCCATACTTTTGCTGCGGGCCTGGCAATACTTTCACCTACGTTGCTTAACTTCTCTTTATCAATCTCGATAGAAATTTTTTGAAACGAAGAGCGCTTTTGCTGTGCTAAAACAACCGTATCGGCATAGTCCACTTTTTTTATAACCAGTTTGTAATCATCCGGTGTTGGTTTTTTTACAACGTATTCAAAATAACCATATTGATCGGTGGTTACCGAGCGAAGCGTTACCGGGTTATAAACTGTTGCGGACTCAACTTTCTTTCCTGAGGCTTCATCCACTACATACCCGCTGATCACCACCTCCCTGGAAGACTTTGGCAACGGTGTTAAAATAACGTAAACACCTTTTTGTTTTATCCTCACCTGGCCGTCAAAAACAGTTTCCAGTATTTCGCGGGTTGTTTCGTTATTGAATTGATAGGTAACGCTACGCTGAACATCCAACGCGGATGCGCTGTAGGAAAACACACAACCCGCTTCGTGGGATAATCGCTTTAAAAAGGAGTCGAGGCGTTCATCCTGCGCAGTAAGTATTACCGTTCGCTCCAATACCGGAACTTGCTGGGCCATCGCGTGAAAGCCATTAAATACGATGAGAAGGCAAAAAAAATACCTCATACCACAACAGGAATGATCAGGCTAACGAAGTACAGGGAATAAGGTTTCTTACAAACAGCCATCACCGGTAAGTACGATCTCATTTTCGTTGTTGGTAACCGTAAGATTAAGCGTTTCGGCAATTACCGATAAAATCGTATCGAGATCTTCATTTTCAAAATCTACGGTTACCCTGCAGTTCTCAATATTTGCGGAGACAACAATCTTTCGATTATACACACTACCAAGCTGTTCAGCAGCTGATTTCAGATCAATGTCATTAAACGTGAATAGCAGTGTCTTGTAAGCGATTACGTTTGGATCAGCTTCTGCTTTGGAGAATTGTTTGGCGGATTTATCGTACAATCCTTTCTCACCGGCCTGAATAAGAATACCCTCATCCGTTTGTGTGTAAAATTGAACTTCACCTTCCAGGACTGACACTTCGATGAGATCAGTGTCAGGGTAAGCCTTCACGTTAAAAGTGGTACCGATGTCACGAATAAATACTTCACCGGTTTGTACAACCCAATTCACTTTTTTATCAGACGTAATGGTTAAGGTGGCTTCTCCTGTTAATTTTATTACGCCTGTCTTTTTGCGCTCGTTATAGGTGACTTCTATAGTGCTGTTTTTATTCAGCGAGATTTCTGTGTTGTCGGCAAGGGCTTGTGTAATTACTTCATCTTCGCTGGTTAGTTGAAGATGCTCGGCAGTGAAAAATTGCCAATACAGAAAGTAGGAGAGTACACTTATGAGCAGAAGACTGGCCGCAACACGCCACAGGTTAATTACGGGTAGCTTTCGAATCCTGCCTGATTCAATTTTATCTTTTACCTTTTCCCAGGCTGCAACCACATCGTAAACTTGACCATCGTCTAACTGAGCTTTATCAAATATGAGCTGAGCATGGTCAACATATTTTTGATTGTCAGCCGATTGGGCGCACCACTCCAGCACTAACTGTTTTTCTTCAGCAGTTGCTTCACCGGTAATGAACTTACCTACTATCTCCTCCATATCGTATCCTTCCTGGCTCATGGGTCTAACAGTCCGTTCATTAGTATGGTAATCAGCGGCAGATAATCCCGCAATTGTTCGCGCATTATTTTCAAGGCTTTACCCATCTGGTTTTCTACTGTTTTCACCGATAGATTCATTTGATCAGCAATTTCCTGGTACTTCAGTTCTTCAAACCGACTTAGCTGAAATATGATGCGGCATTGTTCCGGTAAGGTTTGTATGGCCGCCTGAATTTTTGTTTCCAGTTCGTCACGTAAGGTGCTCTGATCGGATGCTTCATAATAGCGCTCACCTGCCCTAAGCTCTCCCTGGGCATACATTGCCCTGACTTTCAAATGCTTGATTTCATTCAGGCAGGCGTTGCGAACAGCCCGGTACAGGTAAGCTTTAACCGAAGTGGTGATGTCAATGGCTTGACGTTTTTCCCAAATGCCAATGAAAGTTCCCTGAACGATTTCTTCTGCCTGCTCGGCATCACCTAAAAAGGTATTGGCATAGCGGCACAAGGGTTGGTAATAGGTTTTAAACATCATCTCATACGCAGTAATGTCGCCCGATCGGACCGCACTAAAACTTTCTGTATCTGATGATTGCACTATGCCAAGTGGTTTCAGCGCAAGTTAAGGTTTTAGGCGGTTTTCGTATAGGACAATCCAGCGGGTAATTACCCCTATCGTCCACTTCAATATTTTAAATCTCCAATTTCCGCCTGTATAACCCACCTGCGTTCTATCCTTAAAAATACGTGCTTAAAAAACAGGCCCTCCATAAGGTTAGGAAGGATTGTATCTTGTCCACCCTAAATACACTCATCCTATGAAAAGATTATTACTAGTATTAATGGTTGCCTGTTTGGTGGCACCCCTTTGTGCCCAAAAGCTTGATATGGAAAAGCTTAAGGGAATAACCCCGCGGGCAATAGGCCCAGCAGGCATGAGCGGCCGTATTACGGCTATTGATGTGGTGGTGAGCAACCCGGATATTATTTATGCCGGTGCGGCATCGGGTGGCGTATGGCTTTCTACCAGTGGAGGCGTAACCTGGGAACCCATATTTGACAAGGAGACAACACTTTCCATTGGAGCCATTGCCATTCAGCAAGATAACCCGGCAGTGGTTTGGGTAGGTACCGGTGAGGGCAACCCGCGTAACAGTTTAAATGGTGGAGATGGCTTGTATAAAACGTTGGATGGCGGAAAAACCTGGAAGAAGGTTGGCCTGGAGAAAACCCGTCATATCCATCGCATTATAATCGACCCCAAAAATCCGAATACTGTTTATATAGGTGCCATTGGTTCACCGTGGGGCGAACATCCAGAACGGGGTGTTTATAAAACTACCGATGGTGGTGTAACATGGGAAAAAATTCTTTTTGTCAATAACAAAACCGGTTGTGCAGAGTTGGTGATGGATCCATCCAACCCGAATAAATTATTCGCCAACATGTGGGAGCATCGCAGGATGCCCTGGACGTTTACTTCCGGTGGTCCGGGATCAGGCCTGCACGTAACCTATGATGGCGGTAAAACCTGGAAGAAGTTAACCAGCAAAGAAGGATTGCCTGAAGGTGATCTTGGCCGGATGGGTCTTGCCATTGCGCGAAGCAAGCCGAACGTTGTGTACGCGTTGATTGAGTCCAAGAAGAATGCCTTATACCGTTCCGAAGATGGCGGTGAGAAGTGGACCATGGTAAATGACAAGAATGAAATTGGTGATCGTCCATTCTACTACTACGAGATTTATGTTGATCCGAAAAATGAAAACAGGCTTTATTCTATTTTCTCGCGCGTTAGTGTGAGTGAAGATGGTGGAAAATCATTTAAAGAGTTATTGCCCTATTATGGTGTTCATCCCGATCACCACGCCTGGTGGATTCATCCGGAGAATCCAAGCTTTATTATTGATGGCAACGATGGTGGCTTGAATATTTCGCGCGACATGGGCAAAACCTGGGTGTTTGCCGATAACATTCCGGTAGGTCAGTTTTATCACATCAATGTTGATATGGATCATCCGTACAATGTGTATGGCGGTATGCAGGACAACGGCACGTGGGTTGGTCCGGCATATGTTTGGCGCAATGCCGGTATACGAAACGCCTACTGGCAGGAAGTTTTATTTGGCGATGGTTTCGATGCAGCCCCCGATCCGGACGATAACCGGTATGGCTATGCCATGTCGCAAGGTGGAAACCTGGCGCGCTATGATTTAAAAACCGGGTTTACCAAAAACCTGCGGCCTACGCATCCGGATGCAAACATGAAATTACGTTTCAACTGGAATGCCGCCCTGGCGCAGGATCCATTCAGCAATTCAACAATTTATTATGGCAGCCAGTTTTTGCACAAGTCAGCAAACAAAGGGGATACCTGGGAAATTATTTCTCCTGATCTGACAACCAACGATCCATCCAAGCAGAAGCAACACGAAAGTGGGGGCATGACGATGGATGCTACCGGTGCAGAAAACCATTGTACCATACTAACTATTGCGCCAAGTCAGGTTAAACAAGGTGTGATTTGGATAGGTACCGATGATGGCCAGATTCAAGTAACACAAGATGGCGGCAAAACCTGGTCGAACACAACGGCAAAAATTGTGGGCATGCCTAAGAATGCCTGGGTGGCGCAAATACAAGCGTCCACATACAATGCCGGTGAAGCATTTGCTGTCGTAAATAATTATAGAATGTTCGACTACAAACCTTACTTATTCCGCACCAAAGATTTTGGTGCCACCTGGGAAAGCCTGGTTACTCCTGCGCAGGTTGGCGAAAGCAATTTTACGTTGTCTGTCGTTCAGGATCCTGTTGAACCAAAACTGATGTTTCTTGGAACAGAGAATGGATTGTTTGTAAGTATTGATGGTGCAAAAAACTGGACCAAGTGGACAAACGGATATCCTGCAGGAACACCTACGATTGATATGGTGATCCATCCGCGTGAGCATGATCTTGTAATCGGTACGTTTGGCCGTGCCATTTATGTGTTGGATGACATTCGTCCGCTGCGCGAGATGGCTACCTCATCGGCAGTGGCAGCTAAAACCACACATATTTTCACACCACCAGATGCTTACTTAGTTTCCATTCAACAACCCTCAGGTCCCCGCTTTGATGCGAATGCTGTATTCAATGGACAAAACCGTCAGTCAGGTGCCATGATAACCTATTCTGTAAATAAACCCTCGGCACCTTCAACACCTCAGCCAGCTGCCGACCCGAAGGCTAAAAAGGGCAAAGAAGAAGTTAAACCTGCTGCCGCATCTACACCTAAATCGAACGTGAAGTATGATTCCGTGAAGCTGGAGATAGTTAATGCGAAAGGTGAGTTGGTAAATACCATCCGACAGAAAGCACCGGAAACCAATGGTGTTTACCGAATGAGTTGGATGTTGAATGAGAAGAGTGACCGGCAGCCTTCGCGTGAGCGCCCTCGTGGTGGCATGGGTGGAGGCGGAGGCTTTGGTGGCTTTGGCGGTACGCCAGTACTTCCGGGCACCTATAAGTTGCGTCTGACGTTCGGTGATCAAAAGGACTCGACTTCCATTGTTGTGAAAACCGATCCCCGTATGGATGTACCGGTTTCTGTATATGAACAGCGTTACACGATGATCAAGGATTTACAGAAACTAAGAGCAATTGCTACCACGGCTACCGACAGACTGCGCGAATCGAAAGAAATTGCTGAAGAGTATGAGAAAAAAATAAAAGATTCGAAACGTACCGATCTGAAAGAAGCGGCTGATAAAACAAAAGCGGTTAAAGATTCGGTGAATGCCCTGTTTGATTTTATACTGGGTAAGGTTGATACACGCCAGGGTATTGTGCGTTCACCCGACCCAACACCGGTGTCGTATATTCAAACGGCACAAGGGTACATTGGGCGGTCACGCGATCCGATAAGCGAAACCGACAGACGGGTGTATAAGCATGCAGAAGATAAAATTGCTGAAGTGACAAAGCGCGTGAACAACTTCTATGAAACTACATGGAAACACTATCGCGAGTTGATGGAGAAGGTAACGCTTTCACCGTTTAAGGATTATGAGCCACTTAAGCAGTAATGAATAGATGATATCGTCATTGTGAGGAATCCCGATGATAATCGGGATAACGAAGCAATCCAAACTTTACATTGAGTTCATACTATAATAATGTGGGATTGCTTCGTCACGCAGAAGATTGGTGAAATTGATAATGATTGAAAAGCGTTCCTCGCATGACGGGCTATGCTAACCCTTAACAATAAATAAATGAAAGTCTGGCGGGTTTAATGCCCCAGACTTTTATTTTTGAGCCGCTTTATGGTAACGATTAAAAACTTGTCATTTGCGTACGGAGATCAAAAGGGTATTAGCTTTCCTGATTTCAGCATTAACAAAGGCGAACACTGCCTGTTGTTGGGGGAATCCGGCAGTGGAAAAACTACCTTGCTCCATATTTTAGGAGGGTTACTGCGCGGGTATTCGGGATCGGTGGAAGTGGCAGGAACAGAATTATCTGCTCTTTCAGAAACGGCCCTCGATCATTTTCGCGGCAAGCACATGGGCTTTGTGTTTCAGCGTAACCACCTGATCAGTGCGCTTACCGTAGAGAAGAATTTGATTATGGCGCCTTACCTGGCTGAACTACCTGTGGAGCACCAAAAGGTTGATGATGTTTTAAGAAGTCTGGGAATAGCGGAAAAAAAGCACACTAAAGTTACAGAACTTAGTCAGGGCCAGGCCCAGCGTGTGGCCATAGCCCGGGCTGTATTTAACAACCCACCGGTTATTCTGGCCGATGAGCCCACTTCGGCATTGGATGATAAAAGTTGTGCGCAGGTAATCAATTTACTGATTCAGCAAGCCAACGCGCACAAGGCCACCTTGCTGGTAGCTACGCACGATCAGCGTTTAAAAGATATGATTTCCAAACAGATTAGTTTGCACGGATGAATATACTACTCCTCGTTTGGAATTATTTAAAAGCAAAACCGCTGAACACAGCGTTGAACATCGTTTTGCTGTCACTCGGTATCGCGGTAATTGTTGTGCTGTTGCTATTCAATAAGCAACTGGAGGAAAAAATTTCAGAGAATGCACGCGGCATCGACCTGGTAGTAGGGGCAAAGGGTAGTCCGCTTCAACTTATATTGTGTAATATTTTTCATATCGATTTCCCTACCGGAAACATCAACTTAAAGGAAGCCGAACGCATTGCCAAAAACCGGTTGGTAAAAAATGCCATACCCCTGGCCCTGGGCGATAGTTATGGAGCCTATCGCATTATCGGTACTGATCAACGCTATGCTGAGTTGTATAAAGCAGAGGTTGCACAAGGCGAATGGTTTTCGGAAGAACTGGAAGTTGTGCTTGGCGCCAATGTAGCAGCCATGACCAAACTCAATTTGAATGATGAATTCGCCAGTGCGCACGGGCTCACGGTTGGCGGTCATGCGCACGATGAACACAATTTTGTAGTGAAAGGAATATTGAAGCGATCCAATACGGTGTTGGATAATCTCATCCTTACTTCCGTAGAAAGTGTGTGGCATGTGCACGATCTGCATACCGAAGAAGATCATCAACACCATGAGCAGGACACTTCTTTTGTAGCTTCTCCATTGGTGCCTTCTATCGCAGCTGGCGATTCCACAAAAGAAATAACATCGTTATTGATACAGTATCGTTCCGCCATGGGCGCTATTCAGTTGCCCCGTTTTGTTAACGGCCAAAGTAGTTTGCAGGCAGCATCGCCAGCATTCGAAACTGCGCGGCTGTTTTCTATTTTAGGTGTTGGCGTGGATATTCTGATGGCCTTTGCGTACGTACTCATTTTTATTTCAGCGTTGAGCATCTTTATTGCATTGTACAATTCCCTTCGGGAAAGACGTTACGACCTGGCCATTATGCGCTCCATGGGCGCTACCCGATTAAAGTTGGTGGTAACCATTTTATCGGAAGGCGTGTTACTTACTTTGCTGGGCAGTGTAATCGGGTTGTTGCTGGGGCATGGGGTGTTAATGATCATGACGGCCTTTGTGACCGAAACCCAGAAAGCCGGGATAAGCGGTATTGTTTTCTACCATGAAGAATGGATAATTTTGGCGGGAAGTTTGTTGTTAGGGGTGTTGTGTGCGTTAATACCGGCATGGCAGGCCTACCGAACCGATATATCAAAAGTGCTGGCGGGGAATTGATTCAAGGTTCAATATTTAAAATTCAATATTGATAGATTGAACGTTGAATCTCGAATCTTAAATCTTGAATTTTGAATAATGATATAGAATGAAAAAACTACTGATTACTTTATGCGTTGTGTTACTGGCTGGGCTGGCATTTGCCCAAACTCCGAAGTTTGATGCCTGGAATGAATTTGCCAAAACCAAATTTGAACCCAAGTACTACGAAAAGCTTGGCGAATATTTGTTCTATCCCAGCTTCTCTGAATCTTTAAAAGCTTTAGAAGGAAAGGAAATTACCGTAGAAGGTTTTTATGTGCCCTTTGCACCGGAAGAAGGCAATTATATCATTCTTTCTAAATACCCGATGAGCCAATGTTTCTTTTGCGGAGGCGGAGGCCCGGAGTCGATTGCCGAGGTTAGCTTCAAAGGTGCAGTGCCTAAATTCCAGGTCGATGACCTGATCACTATACGGGGCAAACTCAAACTCAATGCCTCTGACATTGAGCATGTGAATTTTATTTTGGAAGAGGCGGTGTTGGTAAAGAAATAACAGCGTTAACAAAATACCGCTCAATGCTTTCCTGTATTCGATTGTTGAGCTCTATTCAGTTTAAGCTCATCTAAGAGCGAACTGATTTTGGGTTTTAAACGATAGATCCGGAATACAAATTCAAATGAGGTTACCACTGGAATGTAGTGTGTTACTTCAATATAAATTGCTTATCTAATGTATAAATCAAATTGATGCTCCAGTCAAAATCCTGTGCCGGTATTTCTGAAGCTATTGCTTTATTTACGATGCCCGAAATGGTTATCGGGAAGTCACGGATACCAAATGTGGTAGTTGCGTTTACATAAAAACCATCGTCCGCGTCTACCTTAAGATAAAATAGTTGTGGATTGAAACTTACATATGTTTTACCCGTGAGTTTGATTTTGGTAAAGTTTCCTTGAAGTGACAGGAAATTAGAATTTTGCGGACCGTGTTTTTGAAAGCCATGACCGCGCAAATAGTATACACCCACGCTAACGTGATCTGAAACCTTGTAGGTTGGAATAATTTCCAACGCGAGAAAACGCCTGGCAACTGACAACTCTTCTTCTATGCCGTTTATTAAAACAGTACGCGTTACATAATTCAGACCCGGCAGGTGCCCACCAAACGACAACTGGAATTTGGGTTTGATGATGGCCTTATATCGATAGATAAAGATAAATGACCAGGGGCGCCCCTCCAATGCATACCGAAACTGAGGTTCAAAGCTCCAGCGTTTATTACCCATGCGCATATCCAGAAAAGCAGCCGGATCACCCAGCGTAAAAGCTGGTATAATGGAGAATCCATTGTTGGTTACACTCACATCGGCTCTGAAAAAAAAGGTGCTGTCGCGCTGTGCTTGGCCGTAGTTTAAGCTCACCAGGCAAGCCAGCATAAGGGATAGTTTGATTTTCATTGTTAAGGAGGAGTAGGTTTAATTTTCTTATAATACAGTTTATGTTAAATGCCTCCACGTGTTTGAATCCGATCCCTATTTTTAAATGCCTTTTCAATCACATCGAATCTGGCTTTGCGTGGATCGTGCTTGCCTGTGACGTTCCCATCTAAATCGACATCCAGGATTTCCTCTTTTTGAATCGTGTAGGCAGGCCAACCTGGCAAACCCTTTCCGTTGGGATTTCCTGTTTTGGCAAAGTTTACCCAATATGTATTCATAATCCTTGCTAACTCTTTTTCGTGGGGTGTTGCTTCGGTGGTTCCCCATCGTGCATGGAGGGTGTTAAATACAAACGAAACATCTGAGCCGTGACCGGCACCATAGCGGGCCCGCTCGCGCATCGGCACGGGAACGTATCCGAATTGAAACATGTACGTTGGTGCCCGTTTAGCGGCAAATGCTCTTGCGGTCATCCGTGCGGGTTCACCCCACACCCAGTCGGTATTCAACAGGGTTTGCACTTCGGCAAATTCTTTTGAGCCATCCGGATCATAGGCAGCTTTCACTTCTGCTGCAAGGTCACCAAACAGTGAAAAGAGTTGTTCTTTTGAAGCGGCCGTACTAACGAAAGCTCCACTTACTTCTGCGCTGCAATTTCCAATCATGAGCGGAACGTTTGCCTGTCTTCCTGCTTTGTAGGCGCTCTCTGCTGTTTCAACTACCAGTTTGCCATCAAGGATTGGCCCTGAATATGTTCTAGCACCCGTGCTATCTGTTTCCTGACCACCATCCACAATTTGTTCAACAGAAAGCGCGCGGAGTTTTGCCAATACAACACCATCGGTGCTTTCGATCTTATGCTTGCGCGCAAAGTTTATCCCGATGGTTTCTGCTGAAACAGGATAGAGTGGATCAGCATTTTCTTTATTGATTGGCCTGCCGGTAAGAACACCATCGCGGCCACCTCCGGAATGACTGATCGCTTTATGGAAAAGACCTTTTGCAGCATGAATTGTCAGCAATGAGTGAACCGATACGCCACCAGCAGAAAAACCAAAAATCGTTACGTTATCCGGATCGCCTCCAAACGCAGCAATGTTTTCCTTGATCCACTTCAATGCTGCAATCTGATCCATGTAGGCATAACTGCCTTTAAATTCTTCCGGATGTTCTTTGCTCAATGCGGGGTGCGCAAAATGACCGAGGCGACCGAGCCTGTAATTGATAGTCGTGAGGATCACGCCTTGTTTTGCAAATGCATCACCTTCTGACCCAGGTCCGGAGCCACTCCCTCCTGTAAAGCCACCTCCGTGAATCCAAACCATCACTGGCAATTTTGATTTCTTCGTAGCGGTAGCCGGTGTCCACACATTCAGAAAAAGACAATCTTCGGATTGAATAGCAGTCGAACCGGGCCAGGCTCGCTGTGGGCAATCAGCACAGTCTTTGGTTGCATCACGAACATCTTTCCATGGCGTTACCGGCTGCGGTGGTCGCCAGCGAAATTCACCCACCGGTGGGGCGGCATAAGGAATGCCTTTAAAAGACGCGACACCTTCTTTGACTGTTCCGCGTACATCGCCTGAAGCAGTTTTCACTACTGGGCCTGAAGATTGCTGCGCATGTGAATTCCATGCGAAGAGGAGAAACGCAATTACAACAGATATCTTTTTCATTTGAATGTTAGTTTTGGGATAACATCTCAGCGAATGCTTTTCGTGCAGCGTCCGCATCTGATCTGCTTACCGATTTTTCAACCAGGGCAAATAATTCTTCAATTTGATTTTTGGTGATGCCCTGTATCATTGTTAAACGCAAATGCGAGGTGAGCATCGGTTCGACACCATTGCCCAGTGCTATGAGTACGGATACAGTAACAAGTTCGCGCTCGGCAAACGTCAGTATATCTCTTGAAAAAAGATCTGCAAACAAATGCTCTTTTAGAAATCGATCAATTTCCGGACTGAATGCACCATAACCACTGGTGGGTTTTTTTATTGGGCCATCTGTCGGACGTCCTCCAAGTTTTGCAAGATTTTTCCATCCGGTTTCATACTTATTTGTGTCATTTACGGCAGTGGCTTCTGTGCCGATAGTGTCTTTGATGCCTTTTACTTTTCGTTCGTCAAGCACAGTCATTAATGTATTGAGGCCTTGTATGCTTCTGGGAAATCCGCAGTACGCATACAAATGAACCAGTACTTCTTTGCACTCGTTGATGGTGAGGCCGGCATCGAGTCCTGTATGAAGCGCTTGCTTGAGTTTCGGTAAATTACCTTTAGCGGTGAATGATGAGATAAGGACTATTGCTTTTTGCTTTTCAGTGAGCGGAGAATTACTCTGAGCTTCTGTCACCTGATTACTTAAAAACATAAGCAAAGAAAATGCTAAGAAATATGTCTTGATTTTGTTCATACCAGATCAATGTTTAATAACATGCGTATCGCGCACGCTGCTGAATGTCAGGGCTAACATTTTCCATTCTTTCTTTTCCTTTTTATAAACTTCTGTTACAGTAAACTCAGTCACCACCTCACTGCCACGAACTTCAGCCGTTAGTGTAATACGACTCCAAACAATAGCGGTATCATCAATCAGTTCAACCGCCACATCTTTCACATCTGCCTTCTTATACCAGATGCTTCCTGTTTTAATGATTTCGAGTTCCTCGTCTTTCTTCCAGGTTCCACTCATGTGTACGAACTTTGATTTATCATGAAAAAGCGGTGCAAGTTTTTCTACATTCTTGTCGGCCATCCATTGCCATTTGTATTTGGAAAGAGTGACCAGTTCCTGTTTTTCTTTTGTGTAGCTTGCAGAAGCCGGTGTTTGAGCGTAAGACGATAGTGCAAATATTACCAGCACGCAAAGTATAAGCAGCGATTTTTTCATAGTGTATCTCGTTTGTTTAGTTGTTATTTATCTAATTTCTTTTCCTTTAACCATTTCGACATCAGGTCAGCGATCTCAAGATTGTTCAGGTCAGAAAATGGAAAATGCGTATTGCCCTTGATGCCGATTTCCGGTAAGTGTACCACCGTAACATCACCACCATGTTTGTTCACCGCATCGCGCCAGAGCCTTGCCATTTCAAGGCGGGCACGCCAGCCGTCTGCTCCTGGATTAGGATCAGGCTTGGCCGGAATATTATCTCCATAGTAAATAATGATGGGAATTTTGGTGAGTTTCATAAACTCCTCCATCGGACGACCTATGGCAGCAACCGGACCGGAGGAACTTTCAATCGGAGCAGGCACTTCACCTTCCGGAAAGATGAAGCCACTGCCTGGTTCATACGATACAATGGCTTTTACTTTATTGTTCTTGATCGCGATAAGCCAACCCATTCCACCAGAGTGTGAATGCGTGACCAGAATTCCTTCCCCGATCTTATCAAATAACTTGGAGGTTGCGTCCGCATTTAAGTTTGGGTCGATCCCACCTATGTTTGGCACCATCTGCCGAAAATACTGATTGAGTGTTTCCGGATCTTTCGCAAACTGCACACCGGGAAAATATTCAGGCCAGATACCCACACGAAAAGTTCCAAACCACATCTGCTCATCGGGTACAGGGTTAATCGTAGCAGCTTCTGTACTCCGGCTCGCTCTTCCTCTTCGGGGTTGATCAAGTATGTACACACCGAAGCCACGTCTTAAAAAAATATTCTGAAAGCCTTCGCGCCCGTCTGGTGTGGTCTCCCATGTTTTTGAAAATTGTCCGATGCCATGCCAGAATACGAGCGGGTATTTTTTCGCTTTTACGGGAATCTGGTAAAACACATAGGCATGATCGCCATGAAACGTTTGTCCTTCTGGTGTACGCTTAATGTTGTCATACGTTCCCGGGTTTGTGATGACAGATCCACCTACGGCAAAACTTCCCTGCTCCTGAATCACCATCGGTTTCTTTTGTGAATAACCAATGGAACATGTAAGAAGTAGTATAGCTATGACAAATAAATTACTTGAGTTGTATTTCATAATCATATTGGATTCAATTTTATTTTTTATACTCTTCGTCTGTCACTTCCTGCAACCATTCCGTTGGCCCCAGGTGGCGATTGGTAATCGCTACCTGCACGAAGGCAGTGTCGGCACTTGCGCCATGCCAATGCGGCACATTTGCCGGGCATTTTATCACATCGCCTTTACGGAGTATTTTCTTAGCTTGTCCTTTCTCCTGGTAATACCCAACACCCTCCGTTACCAACAATATTTGCCCACCGGGATGAAGATGCCATTTCGTTCTTGCGCCTGGTTCAAAAGTAACATTACCAACCGTAGTTGGGTTTATGCTATCAGCTTCCATCAGCATTTGCAGGTAAACAGTGCCCGTGAAGTTATCATTGGTGACTTTATCTCCTTGCGGAAAAATCGTGGTCTGTTGTTTTGATTCATCGCAAGCGATAGCAGCAAGCAGGATAAAAAAGATATTTGCTATGGATTTAAAATTCATCATTGTGATTGTTAAGATTGATCTGGTAAAAGTTAACCAACTTATTCACGGCCTGCAATACATACTCGGGTTTCCAGTAGGTTTCAATGTGTGTAGCACCATTAATCAGAAATAGTTCTTTGTTTTTTGCATTTATAGCTTTGCTAAAGGCATCATCTGTCATGTAATAGGTGTCAGCCTTACTTCCGGCAATCATCAATAAAGGCTGGTTTATCAAATCCATATTAGTACTTGCATCGAATATTATTAAGTCCATCAGGCTACTGAGTGTGTATCGGCTACTGGAATTAGGATGCGCATGTGTTCTGTTGTAGTAGATATACCCTTCGCGATATAAATCGAAAGGAAGTTTTGAAATTTGTTCATCCGTTAATGGAGTGGTGCTGTTGTTTGCATACAATACCTCTCCGCCCGCTGCTTCAAACGCCCGTGCTTCGGATGCTTGCTGCAAACGTTCTTGAATCGTAGCAACCTGTGAGTTCATAAAACCATTGCGTCTTACAACGCCTGAATTGAACATACTTACAGTAGCAATTGCTTTAAACCGCTTGTCTGCTTGTGCTGCTTTTAATGAATATCCACCACCGCCACAAATGCCAAGTAAACCAAGCCTGGTATTATCAACACCTTTATACTGGGAGATGTAATCACCCATGGCATATATATCCTCAATCCGGTTTGCAGGTTTATCGACATAACGAGGAGTGCCGCCACTACCACCCTGATAGGCAGCATCGGCTGAAATAGTAATATAACCTTGCTCCGCTAAGCGTTGCGCGTACAAACCTGCAACCTGTTCTTTCACTCCTCCATTGGGATGCGCTACCACAAGGGCTGGATATTGTTGAGCAGGATCATAATTTGGCGGTGTGTAAACGTTAGCGGCTATACTAATGTCTTTAATCTTATACGTTACGGGATGGATGTTAACCTGACCCTTTACATTTTCGGAAACGGCACCCTCATACACCAACGTATAAGGATTTTGTTGCTGTGACTTTTTGGTTGTTTGAGCATCTGCGATATTTAAAACGGTTAACATGGCTAATGCAATTGATTTTATTTTCTTCATAGCTGATTTGTTGTTAGCTCCATTTTCATGATTACCTCTGCAAAGGTGCCGCCTTTGGGGTGGAATTGACGTATACAGATTACTGAATTGCCTACCAATTTTACTGATTTGGAGATTTTGGTGTAAAAACCATGTTAATACCACTTAATTTTGAGTCACAATCATGAAGTATGGAAGAGATTTTAAAGTTTGACACGATCAGTCAGTACAACGCCTTTAACAATAATCCAACACTACACCCGCTGGTGAGTGTAGTTGATCTTTCGAAAGCAGCACCCAGGCAGCTCAGGCGCATGAGCTACGGGTTCTATGTCGTGTTTTTAAAAGAGATAAAGTGTGGCGATCTTAAATATGGCATAAGCAATTATGATTACGATGAAGGCACCCTTGTGTTTCTTGCTCCCAATCAGGTAATCGGCTCGTACGGTGAAGAGTATTATCAACCACAAGGTCTCGCATTGGTCTTCCATCCCGATTTCATACTCGGTACCTCACTCGGTCGCCAGATGAATGACTACACATTTTTTTCATACACCACGAATGAGGCCCTTCACTTATCGGAACGTGAACGACAAATAATTCTGGATTGCTTAGCAAAAATCAAATTTGAGTTAGAACAAGGTGTTGACAAGCACAGCAAGAAACTCATCATTACCAATATTGAATTATTTCTTAACTATTGCGTGCGGTTTTACGATCGTCAGTTTATTACCCGCGAGAATTCTGTTAAAGGAATTCTGGAGAGATTTGAGACATTGCTCAATGACTTTTTTACTTCAGACAAGCCGCAGGAGATAGGCTTGCCATCAGTTGCTTATTGTGCCGGTGAATTGAATTTATCATCCAACTACTTTGGTGATTTGATTAAAAAGGAAACCGGAAAATCAGCCCAAGAATATATTCAACTTAAATTGATTAATGTGGCTAAAGAAAGAATCTTTGATACCAGCAAATCATTAAGTGAAATCGCTTATGGCCTCGGATTCAAATACCCTCAGCATTTCAGTCGGGTCTTTAAACAACAAGTGGGCGTGTCGCCAATAGAATACAGGAGTTCGATGAGTTAATCAGTATTTACCATTTCTATCATCTAACTAATATGAAAACGATCAGGTTCATTATTGTAGTATTACTTGCGCAATTCGTGTTTCATAAAACCACCGCGCAGGAATCGGATCAATTAGTTAGAATGGCAAAACTCGTAATTGATTCAACGCACCTGGAAGCTTATAAAGCTTTTCTGAAGGAGGAAATTGAAACTTCCTTACGCGTGGAGCCGGGGGTATTAACTCTTTATGCGGTATCAGAAAAGGAAAGACCAAATCACATAACTATACTGGAAATCTACAAAGACATGAATGCGTACAGGTATCATGTTCAAACTCCTCACTTTCTTAAGTACAAAAACGGTACGCTTCACATGGTCAAATCGCTTGACCTGATAGAGACCGAACCTTTGATGCCGGAAGTGAAGTTGATTCAAAGAGATTAAGAAATAGTTCTCTTAATGCATTATGCATTAACGCGATGTGGTCTATATTTCTTTATTACTTCCCGGTAAGCATCTTAATAAGCTCAACCTCTTCTTGCTTATACGGAGTTCCATCTTTTCTGAAAATGTCGTGAAACCATACTTTAGGTTCGTTGCCATCGGGCATGGGGGTATCCCACGCATAAATGGTATTCGTTTTTCCGGAAACAAGGCCCCAGTTATACGCGCCAATGTTTTCTTTTTTCAATAGCGGCATAATGTTATCAAAGCGGCTGTTGCGGGTTCGCGCCATGTACTCGGTGCAGATCAACGGCCTGCCGTATGTTTGCAGGCTGTCAATCCATTGTCGGTGGTCTTCCGCATCACCATAATTGTGGTACGTGATTACATCGGAGTTGGCGAGTTGGAACGTATTCAGGTCAATCAGTTCTTTACTCCAAACGCCTGCTGAAAGCGGCTGCGAAGGATTTATTTCCCGACCCCATTGAAAAGCTTTTTGCAACAGCGGCATCGATTTGTCCTTGTAACCCGAATTACCTGGTTCATTGTACAGATCCCATAAAACAATTCGCTTGTCACCGGAAAATTGCGTGAGCACATCTTTTACATAGGCTTCAAGCGTAATCATAAGCGTTGAATCCTGGTGAATGATGTCGCCCGGATCGCGCAGCCAGCCCGAGTTATGAATACCGGGTTTGGGTTCAGGCTGTCTGCCGGTTTGAAACGTTGGGTTCCAGCAATCATCGAAGAAGACAAACAGGGTAGAGATGCCATGCTTATCTGCGATGGTCAGGTATTGATCAACCCGATCCCTGAATCCTTCTTTGTCGGTTTGCCAGGCGGCATGGTGCAAATAAACCCGCATAGAATTAAGTCCGATAGCTTCAGCCCACCCCAACTCCCGGTTTATCGTTGCGGTGTCAAATGTTTCGGCTTGCCACATTTCCAATTGATTGATGGCTGTGCTGGGAATAAAATCGCAACCGCGCAACCAACCCCACTGGTTATACCATGAATGGGCTTGCTCGCGCGACCACACATCGCGGACAGTTTTCATATCGTGAGCTTCGTCTGATTTCTTCTCCTGACTGCAGGATAAGAGAGTGGTAATCAGCAGACTAAAAATTACAATGTTTAGGTGTTTCATATGTACAAGATTATTCAAATAGTAGTCCATTAATTAAATGCTAAAAAGCAAAGCTGGTGTTGTGGTGTGTGGCCTACTTTAAACCATCGTTTATCCAGGTTCTTATTTGATCAAATGTCATGCGCCCGCTTGATGCTTTAATAACAAAATCGTACTTCTCGTTCTGTCCTATGTTAATGTCAATACTATAATTCTTGAGCATTAATCTCATAAGTACATATGCTGTCCGCTTATTGCCATCTATGAACGGGTGATTTGTTACGATGCTTTCAAAAATAGCTGCTGCCTTATCTACCGGATCAGGATATAGTTCCTGTCCATCAAAAGTTTGATAAGGTCGATTAATTGAAGATTCAAGAAGCCCTTTGTCCCTGATACCTTTTGCTCCACCAAACTTTTCTATAAGGATGTCATGTATTTTTTCAACTTCGCTAAGGTTAATCATCTGGCAAGTCTTTCCAGAAGTTCTTTATCTTCAAGTAAGATATCTCTTAAGTTTCTTGTCAGGTTCACCTTTTCAATCGGTTGGTTTTCAACTTGTTTTAGAAATTCCAATATATCTTTAAGCACGCTTTCGGGTACCTTGTCCAGTGATTTTTGTATCTCTGATTTTATATCTTTTGTGGTCATATCATAATTCCATTTTTCAGTCCTAAAGTTACAAAATTTACTCTTGCTTTTTTCTGTTGGGCAAGCCGACACAGCTTCCGAATATATTTATTCTATACTCAATATTACCTTATTGTTTTGCTAGCTTCTTATTTACACCCGATGCCAGTAAGAACACCAGTGTCTTTTGTCGCGCAATGGTAATGCCGGCCCACAACGAAATAATACCGCACCCCACGTATATGCCGGCCATAAAACGGTGGACATTATCCAACCGGGCCGTGGTTTCAGGTTGGCCCAGGTATAGCTGAAGCAGGCCGCCACTAATACCATTGCAGCAATTAAAAACAGGCAAATGCGCGTAATCTGTTGTGAAGTCAATAACGAGGCGGCAGGCGTTTCCATTGGGAGGTAAGCTTTGTTCATTGAATTTATCCTCATTTCGGGTTGTTGGCAAGACAGGCAGGTAGATAAGTTGCATAGATCAAATTATTTAATTAGTGTTGTATAAACAAAATTTTAGAGTAGTCTAAAAATTATGAAGATGGCAATGGGGGTATTAGCGGGTATTGTGTTTGGATTGGCGTTTCAGTCCGCTGCACAGGATGCTGCTTTGAAAGGAGTGGTGCGTGCAAAAGATGAACCTATAGCATTTGCAACGGTTGCCCTGCGCGGCACAAATAAGGGTACCATTACAAACGCTGATGGGTATTTCGAGCTGAAAGGCATAACCACGGGATCGCATGTGCTGGAAGTTTCTGCTGTGGGGTATAAAAAACGCACCCAACCGGTTCAGGTCAATCAATCTGTTAACAATTTAACGATAACGTTGGAAGAAGATGTCAGTCAGCTTGATGAAGTGGTAGTGACCGGCACGATGAAAGAAGTAACCAAACTTCAATCGCCCATTCCGGTGGAGGTGTATTCGCCAACACTATTCAAGAAAAATCCAGCACCGAATATTTTTGAGTCGTTGAATATGGTTAACGGTGTGCAACCACAAATAAATTGCAACGTATGCAACACGGGCGACATTCATATCAACGGGTTGGAAGGTCCGTACACGATGGTGTTGATTGACGGTATGCCAATAGTCAGCAGTCTTTCAACCGTGTATGGTTTGGCAGGCATTCCAAACAGTTTGGTAAAGCGTATTGAAGTGGTGAAAGGTCCTGGGTCAACCTTGTACGGTTCAGAAGCCGTAGGTGGTGTGATTAATATCATTACCAAAGAACCTTCTATGTTGGCACCCGTGCAGGTGGATGTATTCGGAACATCGGTGGGAGAATTTAACTTGGATTTTTCTGCGGTAAAAAAAGTAGGTAAAGCTACAGCTTTGCTGGGCGTCAATCATTTTTATTACGATCAAAAACGCGATATCAACAACGATAATTTCACCGATGTAACCCTGCAAAACCGATTTTCCTTTTTTAATAAATGGGATTTCAAAAATCAAAAGAGTTCCATTGCCTGGCGATATTTTTATGAGGATCGGTGGGGTGGTGAATTGCAATGGACACGCCAATACCGCGGGTCGGATGTTTATTACGGAGAATCGATTTATACTAATCGATGGGAAGTCCTTGGCACCCATGCGCTGAATGAGAATACCCGTATCGATTATTCCTATAACTACCATCTTCAGGATTCTTATTACGGAACTGCAAAGTTTTTGGCCGACCAACATGTTGCTTTTGCACAGCTTCGATGGAATAAGCATGTTGGTGCGCATGATGTGTTGGCTGGTATCCCGATTCGCTTTATCCGTTACGATGACAATACACCCGGAACAGCAGAACTTTCCGGTGACAACACACCGGCAATAACTTTTCTCCCGGGTATTTTTATACAGGATGAGGTGAAATTATCAAACCGGCTATCATCCCTTATGGGTGTTCGTTACGATCATCATAATATTCACGGAAGTATCGTTACACCACGCTTGAGTTTTCGATACCGTATATCCGATGCGGGCGTCTTGCGGGTAACGGGAGGGAATGGCTATCGGGTGGTTAACCTTTTTACGGAAGATCATGCAGCCCTTACGGGTGCGCGTGAAGTTGTTTTACTGGATGAACTCAAACCGGAAAAATCATGGAACCTGAACGTAAACTTTACACAAACCATCACTTTCTCCTCCGGCTTCTGGAACATTGATGCCTCCGTGTTTTACACCTATTTCAGCAACAAGATTGTTGGTGATTTTTTGACTGACCAGCATAAAATTATTTACGACAACTTAAGCGGCTATGCGGTATCACAAGGAATAACCCTGAATACAGACGTTCAATTGTTATCAGGTTTTTCATTCATGGCCGGATTAACCATCATGGATGTGTTCAGCATAGAGGAGGAAGTAAAAGTTTCGCAGTTATTTGCGCCTCGTTTTTCGGGTACACTGGCGGCATCGTATGCTTCGCGAAATTCAAAGTGGATGGTTGATCTTACCGGACGTTTTAACGGCCCGATGCATTTGCCGGTTCAGCTGAATGATTTCCGCCCGGCCATGTCGCCTGTGGTGCCGCTGATGAATGTGCAGGTTACACGCATGATTAATAATAAAAAGGGGAAGAATAAATGGGAAGTGTATGGCGGCATTAAAAACCTGTTCAACTTTTTACCCGACAACCCACTTATGCGCCCGTTCGATCCGTTCAATAAAAATGTTGAAGTCGACAACCCGAATAATTACACGTTTGATACAGCCTACAACTATGCACCCGTGCAGGGGTTAAAAGGATTTTTGGGTGTGCGGTATACGTTAAACTAATTTCTATTTTGTTTTCAGGCATGCGTTATACTCCTTTATAATTTTTTCCAGGTTAGTTGATTTATAACCGGTCTGTTTGGTTTTTACTTTTTGTGCTACGAGGTCGCACTCAGCCACTAAGGCCGACATTTTGTTTGGAAAACCCAAAATAAATCGTTCTGCGGAGAAGCCCGGTTCGTCTCCTTTTTTTATGATGTCGGAACTTGGTCCCCTGTGAATTTCACTTTCAGGTTGTGCATGAAATGTATTAAACGCATGAAAATAGTTCCCAGCGGTGAAAATTTGGTCGTCTTTAGGCTGGAGGATGTTGGGCCAATCAATTTCCTGGTTGGTATAGTAAAACAAATTCAGGGTACCCTGCACCTTTGGAATCATAAAATAGGTGTGCTCTGACTCTGCTCCTTTAATCAGGGATGCGTTGAAGGTTACACTTTCCCGGTAAACTCCGTCAACAAAATATCCTTTTACATCGCGGGGTGAAATAAATTTAACGTTCCCAGACTGCCGAAATACCAACATGCGTTCCATGATATAGGGATAGTTGTATTGTACTTCACCATCAACCTGTTCTCCATTTTTTGTAAGGTAATAGCCGGCTAAAAATCCATCAGCGGTTTTTCCATTAATTATTCTGAAATCAGTGTAACTCACCGCCCCCGGGTTATAGAGGGGTACCTTATTTCTTGAAAACCACTCCCAACCTGACTGCGCATAAGAAGTACCGACAATAGCGATGGAGATAATTATGGTTAGCGCTGATTTCATGAAACTAAATTTTGGTTAATAATGAATTTATAAGATAGAAAACGTTTTTCGATAACCATCAGTCCATGATGAAGTAATGTGAATTAAATTACACCAATCTAAAAATTGTTTATACTTGCACCCGTATTGGTTCTCGTTCAGAAAATAAAAACTGAACAGATTAAAAGGGAACCCCGTCAAAATCGGGGACTGTTCCCGCAACTGTAAGCATCGGAAATGCTTGTCTTATTCTTCAAGCCACTGTTGCGTCCTGATAATTATCAAGGCGAGATGGGAAGGCGAAGACAAGTGATGTAAGTCAGGAGACCTGCCCATACACAATTTATTTCAGTGCTTCGGGTAAAAGCTACTCTGATTCTTGTGATTCATGTGATGGTATGGTATAATCAGACCATCACTCCGCACGACTCATTTTCAGCCTTTACTCTTTTTTCAAACCATTTAAACCTTTTTCAATTATGAAAAAAGAGATTAAAGTCTGGGCAATGACCATGATTGCCTGTTGGCATTGGGCACCAACGCAAACAAACGCCCAACAAGATTCACTATCTTCCACAACACTTCGCGAAGTGGTGGTTACAGCCACCAAGTTTCCGAAAAATGTTTCAGAAACCGGTAAGGTGCTTACCATTATTGACGAGGAACAATTATCGCGTAGTGCTGGTAAGGATTTGTCGCAACTGCTGAACGAGCAGGTTGGCCTGGTCATCAACGGGGCGAACAGTAATCCCGCCAAAGACAAATCAGTTTTCTTACGAGGCGCAGCTGGTAAATACACCCTTATTCTTGTCGATGGTGTTCCGGTAAATGATCCTTCAGGTATTGATGGTGCATTTGATTTGCGCTTGCTTTCTATCGACCAGATCGAGCGCATTGAAATTTTAAAAGGAAGCCAATCGGCCTTGTACGGAACCGATGCCATTGCAGGGGTGATCAACATCATTACTAAAAAGAAGGGCAATAAACCCGTAAGCGGAACGGGTTCGGTAAGTTATGGAAGCTACAATACCTTTCGTGGCCAGGCCGGTGTTTCAGGTAGTACCGATAAATTTGATTATAACCTCGGCTATACGCGTTTTCAAACCGATGGTATAAGTGAAGCAAAAGATCCAACAGGTACCAACAATTTTGATAAAGATGGAGCAGAGCAAAATGCGTTTCACTTAAACCTGGGCTACAGGACTGAGGATCAACTCTCCATTCGCCCGTTCCTGCGTTATAGTGATTTTAATGGTGAATATGATTTAGGTGCATTCACCGATGATGCTGATGCACGCTACGAGGCAACTACTCTTCAATATGGATTAAATACCGATTATCATTTCAAGCAAGGCTCACTAACACTGATGTATGCTTACAACAAAACCGACCGCACTTTTCAGGATCTGTTTGGCGGGTCATACAAGTATGACGCAAGGTTCAACCATGGTGAAGTGTATGGTAAATTCAATCTGTCCAATCAAGTACAAGTGTTAGGGGGTACTGCATACCAACAATTTACCATGTTGGCAACCAACACCACTATTGAAAATCCTGAAACAACTATTATCAGCCCATACCTTTCATTTTTTGTTAACAACTTCAATGGATTTTCAGCAGAAGTGGGTGGTCGTTTGAATAGACACTCTGTATATGGAAATAATTTAGCCTATAGCGTTAATCCTTCCTACCTCATCAATAAAAAAGCGAAGCTGTTTATAAACTACTCCACAGGCTTCAAGGCGCCAACGCTTTCGCAGTTGTACGGCCCTTTTGGCGCCAACGAAAATTTGAAGCCTGAGGAAAGTAAAAGTTTTGAGGGAGGACTGCAGTGGATAGCGGAAGATGGAAAGCTTGATGCCAGGGTAACTTACTTCAATAGAAGGATAGAAAATGTAATAGCGTATACCACCGGGTATGTAAACTGGAACAAGGTGGATGACCAGGGTGTTGAAGTGGAGGCATTCTATAAAGCAGATAAATTCACCCTCACCGGATTTTATGCCTATGTTGAAGGCGAGGTTACTACGCCTGTTGGTCAGGGCAGCGAAACAAAGCCCAATGATCTCCTTCGCAGACCAAAACATTCGGTAGGTTTAAATGTGGGTTGCCAGGCATCCGGTAAATTATTTGCAAGCCTGAATTTCAAAACCTTCGGACAACGAAATGATTTATTTTTTGATTTTACTACATTCACCAGCAATGCCGTTGTGCTGGATGCCTACCAGCTGCTGGATGTTTATGTTGAGTATGGCATAGTGAATGGACGGGTTAAAATGTTTGGCAATTTCCGCAACCTGCTAAATCAGGAATATTACGAGGTGTATGGGTACAACACACAGCGTTTTACTATAATGCTTGGTGCACGTGCGCAATTCTAAATTTCATTCAGGCAGTAAACACAGACTTTATGCGCGTGAGTAAGGATAGAAAAAATAAATCGGGCGAAGGCCAAGTAAAGGCTGAACCCGATTATTACATCGAGCATGGAAATGTAGTATTCACGGCTGCATACCATAAAAAAAGAGGCTAC
Source organism: Flammeovirgaceae bacterium UBA5585 (assembly GCA_002425185.1). Taxonomy (GTDB): domain Bacteria; phylum Bacteroidota; class Bacteroidia; order Cytophagales; family Cyclobacteriaceae; genus UBA2336. The sequence goes on from DILT01000018.1 coordinate 136,187, forward strand.
TGCTGCCAAAGCGGATGCAGGCATTGTCCGTATGGAGATAGAAAGAAATAAAATAATTGGAATAGGACACAGCTATAGTTTAGCAGTCAGATAAAAACGAAATGGCGCCCTTGCGAAGCGCCATTTCAACCCAAACCCAACCCTGCTTCTCTAACCTAATGCTTTTTCAAGTTCTTCAATTCGTTGTTGTGCCTCCTGTTTACCAAGTGAGAACGATTGGCGGTAAAGCTCCAGTGCCTCACGTTGTGTTTCTTTTTTCTTCTTAGGCGCAAACTTGGTGCGTTGTGCAGCAGTTTCTAAAGCCCTGGCCTGTGCAAAGAATAAGTCAGCCTGACTCTTCACGGAAAGGGTATTTATTTCCTGAACCTTAGCTTCCAGTGTGGCGATATCCTGCTCGCGCATCTTAATTACACCTTGTTGTTCTTCAAGCGATTGATCTTTTTGATTTATTGTTAATGCCAATGCCTGATTTTCGCTACGCATTTTATCAACCTCACCCTGCAAGGCAGCCAATTGTTGTTGGTTTGCTACAAGCTCAAGTTTCATTCTTTTTATGGTGGCTGTATAGTTGATATTACTTTGCTTTAGTGACTTTTCTAACGCAGCGATTTTCTGCTGAGTTTCCTTAATGTAATTGTTGATCTCGTTTAAACGTCCTTTGTAGTCAGCATAAGAAGTGCCTTCCACCACATTGGCTTTCAGCAACTGCCTGCTGGCATCAATAGAATCGATCAACGTACCAATTTCCTGAAGTGTTTGAGCAGTCTGCAAACTGGTGTTTAATTCAACTTGCAGCGAATCAACTTTTGAAAGGAGCATTTTCTTTTCCTTGGTGTCGCATCCCCAGATCAAGCCAACGATCATCAGGACAGCGATAAAATTTAGAGTTTTCATATGAGTAGTGTTTAATTACAGGCTTATACTCAAATGTAATGCTAGACTTTTAGAACGTGTTCAAACGTCATTTTCGCGTTGAATTCGAAATCCTTGCAACGTCATTCGTGTGGCCTTTTTAAATAAACTGTAGAATTATTCCACAATGTGGGTATGAAAAATCCATAGCAGGTTGGTTGTGCTAATTTCAAAAAGTGATCACTTTTTGAAAACGAAGTACACCGCTAATACCAGAAACACAAAGGCAATAAGGTGGTTGGTGCGGAAGGATTCGTTTTTGAAGAAGATGAGGGAGAAGGCTACGAAAACAACCAGGGTGATTACTTCCTGAATTACTTTAAGCTGAACAAGTGAGAAAGGACCACCATAACCTTTAAAACCGATTCTGTTGGCAGGCACTTGTAATGTGTATTCAAACAAGGCAATACCCCAACTGATGAGAATGATGGAGATAAGCGGCAGGCTTGCACTCCACTTCATGTCTTTGAATTTTAAATGCCCGTACCAGGCGAAGGTCATGAAGGCGTTGGACAAAATAAGAAGGATTATGGTGTAAACACCTTTCATCTTATGCGTTGTTAGTTGTTGATTCTTAGTTGTTCGTTGCGTGTAAATTGGTTAAGATCGAATAACCAACAACGAACAACTAAGAACTGGTTTATTTAACCAATTTCTTATACCTGATTCGGTGCGGTTGATCATCGCCCAATCGTTTTTTCTTGTTCTCTTCATACTCGCTGAAGCTTCCTTCAAACCAGAATACCTGCGAGTCGCCTTCAAAGGCAAGGATGTGCGTACACACCCTGTCAAGGAACCAACGGTCGTGAGAGATAATCACGGCACAACCGGCAAAGTTCTCCAGCGCTTCTTCCAGAGCACGCAGTGTGTTTACATCCAGGTCGTTGGTAGGTTCATCAAGTAACAATAAGTTACCACCTTGCTTCAATGCTATGGCCAGGTGTACACGGTTGCGCATACCCCCGGAAAGTTCTTTTATTTTTTTCTGCTGATCGGTTCCGTTAAAGTTAAACTTGCCAACATAGGCGCGTGAGTTCATTTCTCTTCCGCCCAGCATGATGAGGTCGTTACCACCTGTGATGGCCTGGAACACGGTATCCTCAGGTTTAAGATCATCGTGTTCCTGATCTACATAAGCAATGTGAACAGTTTCACCCACTTCAAATGTTCCGGCATCGGGTTTTTCTTTACCAACGATCATCTTAAACAATGTCGTTTTACCGGCACCATTCGGACCGATGATCCCCACAATTCCGGCAGGTGGTAACGAGAAGGTTAAGTTTTCGTACAGCAATTTGTCGCCATAAGCTTTTGCTACACCATTGGCTTCAATAACCTTATTACCCAAACGCGGTCCGGGCGGAATGTAAAGCTCCAGCTTTTCTTCACGCTCTTTTGTTTCCTGCGACAGTAATTTTTCGTATGCACCCAAACGCGCTTTGGCTTTGGCCTGTCTTCCTTTCGGATTCATGCGTACCCACTCCAATTCGCGTTCTAATGTTTTTTGTCGTTTGGATTCTGATTTCTCTTCCTGCGCTAAACGCTTTTGTTTTTGTTCCAGCCAGGATGAATAATTTCCTTTCCAGGGAATGCCCTCTCCGCGATCAAGTTCTAAAATCCATCCGGCAACATTGTCAAGGAAATAACGATCGTGCGTTACCGCGATAATTGTTCCTTTATACTGCCGCAAGTGTTCTTCCAGCCACAGCACCGATTCGGCATCAAGGTGGTTGGTGGGTTCATCCAACAACAACACATCAGGTTCTTTCAACAACAACCGGCAAAGTGCTACACGCCTTTTCTCTCCACCCGACAGGTATTCAATTTTTGCATCGGGTGGTGGACAGCGAAGTGCGTCCATAGCACGTTCCAGTCTATGATCAAGTTCCCATGCACCAACGGCATCCAGTTTTTCCTGAACTTCGCCTTGTCGTTGAATGAGTTTATCCATCGCATCCGGATCATCCATCAGTGCAGGATCGGCAAATTTTTCATTTATGGCCTCAAACTCTTTAAGCAGCGCAACCGTTTCGTGTACGCCTTCTTCTACAATCTCTTTTACCGTTTTTGTTTTATCCAATTGTGGCTCCTGCTCCAGCAGGCCAACAGAATAACCCAAATCGGAAACTACCTCGCCCTGAAATTCTTTATCGATACCGGCAATAATGCGGAGCAGAGAGGACTTACCTGAGCCGTTTAATCCAAGTACGCCTATTTTAGCGCCATAGAAGAAGGAGAGGTAGATATTTTTTAATACTTGCTTGTTGGGTGGATAGATTTTATTCACACCCGTCATGGAGAAAATTATCTTTTCGTCAGCCATAATAGTCGTTTGAGGGCGCAAATATGGCGTTTTTACCCGATAGTCCATAGCCCGCATACCGTTACTGAGGGGGGTTACTTTTGCGGGTTTTAGCGATCTACCCGGGTCTATTGACTATGGCTTAATTAATTCTATTTTTGCGGAAAATTAAAGGAGAACAGAAACTATGTATTGGACCCTTGAACTTGCTTCCTACCTGGAAGATGCCCCCTGGCCGGCAACGAAAGATGAATTGATTGATTACTCCATTCGTTCGGGCGCTCCTTTGGAGGTGGTGGAGAATTTACAGGAACTGGAAGATGACGGACAGCCCTATGAAAGCATTGAGGAAATCTGGCCGGATTATCCAACCAAAGAGGATTTCTTTTTCAATGAAGATGAATATTAGAGAAATTTAATTCAATCACACATGAACGGTAAAGCTGGCGGAAGCCGGCTTTATTTTTTTGAAGTCAGCAGCGCTTCGGCAATCACCAAATCCTCGGAGGTAGTAATTTTTATATTTTCATAGCTGCCCTCAAAAAGTGAAATGGTATGACCTGCTTTTTCGGCTACGCTGGCATCATCGGTAAGGCTTGCATCTTCCTTTACTTCATAAGCTTTTTTGATCAACTCCACACTATAGGTTTGCGGGGTTTGAATCAACCGAAATTTTGAGCGATCTACAGCTTTTGTATTATCCTGATCGGTCATGCGTAGTGACTCTTTCAGCCGTACAGCAGCTACAGCAGAGCCATGAACAGCTGCAAGACGAAAAGAGGCACCAATAATATCCTCACTAACCAATGGTCTTACGCCATCGTGTATCGCTACCAACCCATGCGTTTCAATTTTGGCCAAGCCGTTTTTTACCGACTGAAAACGGGTTTCGCCTCCTTTTGTTAAAAGTATGGGTTTACGGTAATTGTGCAGCAGGCATAATTCTTCCCAAAGCGGAAAATCGTCTTCGGGTAATACCAGCACCACCTTTATAGCTGGGGAATATTTATAGAAGGCATTGATAGTATGCATAAGAATGGGCAGGCCATCAAGGTCAAGAAATTGCTTGGGTACTTTGCTTTTAATGCGGGTGCCTTTTCCACCGGCAACAATAAGGGCGTATTCGTTATTGTTCATATATTTCCTGCAAAATACCAAAAAATAGTATGGTGATTCTTCGTCCTCTGCTGATTGCCTTTAACGTAGCTGTGGTAACCTACCTGATATACCGCATGTTTCAGGTTATCAAAGATCCGTACATGACTCAGGGAAGAAAAACTCTGATAATTGTTGCCGGGGTAATTTTACTGTTGGCACCCTTCAGCATGTTCTTCGGTATCATGAATGCTTCTTTTCTTTACTTCATGATTTACCCGGTAGCCATCTCACTTTTCCTTTACCTGATACGTGAGGCATATAGCGGGTCTTAAACTTTTAGTGATTTTGTTTTTTAGTGACCTTGAGATTTCAGGCCACAAAGTCACGAAAACACTAAAGGCCACAAAAGCTAAATTAAGTCTGCGATGTGATGAGGCTTGCCTTTCCGTTAGAACCTGATGATCAGATGATCAGCATGGCATCGCCATAGGTAAGAAATTTGTATTTCTCCTTCTTGGCTACTTTGTAAGCCTCCATAATCAGGTCAAAACCACCAAACGCAGCAGCCATCATCAACAAGGTTGACTCAGGCATGTGAAAGTTGGTGATCATGGCATTGCAGATTTTAAAATCATAAGGCGGGAAAATAAACTTATCGGTCCAGCCTTCTTTAACCTTTAACCGGTTGTTTGCCGAAACAGCTGATTCAAGTGCCCGCATAGAAGTAGTTCCAATAGCGCAAACCCGGTGTTTGTTGTCAAGCGCTTTGTTCGCTTTAGCCACAACTTCTGGCCCGACAACAAAATTCTCGGAATCCATTTTATGTTTTGTAAGATCCTCAACATCAACCTGCCGGAAGGTACCCAACCCGATGTGAAGGGTAATGTAGGCCATATCCACGCCTTTTAGTTGAAGTCTTTTAACCAATTGCCGGGTAAAGTGCATGCCGGCTGTAGGCGCTGAAACAGCTCCCTTATTTTTTGCAAAAATAGTCTGAAATCTGTCCTTGTCTTCTGCTTCAACTTTTCGTTTAATATACTTCGGAAGCGGGGTTTCCCCCAGTGTTTCAATTACCTTATCAAACGCTTCGGCATCACCATCAAAAAGAAAGCGGATGGTTCTTCCACGTGATGTGGTGTTATCAATAACTTCAGCTACGAGGTCGCCATTGCCAAAATAGAGTTTGTTACCCACGCGTATTTTTCGGGCAGGATCCACCAGTACATCCCACAGGTGCATTTCGGCATTAAGTTCGCGAAGCAGGAATACCTCGATTTTAGCGCCTGTTTTCTCTTTGCGACCATAGAGCCTTGCCGGAAAAACCATGGTATCATTGGCCACCATAACATCTCCATTACCGAAGTAATCCACCACATCCTTAAAAATTTTGTGTTCGATTTTGCCAGAATCTTTATGTACCACCATCAGGCGGGATTCATCACGGTTCTCAGCAGGACGTAGCGCAATCAGGTTGTTGGGGAGATCAAACTTAAATTCAGATAGCTTCATATTTTAAATGCAAAGTATGCCCAATGAACAGTTAATTTTTTTAAGGCTGCAAAATTAAGGCAATAGTTGATATTTGCGAAAGCAGGGGCATCTTTTTCACTTTCGTAACAAATAACCCGCTTTTTAGTCTAATTGGCGTAATTCGGTTTAGAAATAGCCGACTAACCAACCGTTAAATTTGGCGTTAAGGATAATCATGAAAGTAATCAGACAAATTCTGGAGAGTTTTCGATTCGCCTGGTCGGCATTGAAGTCCAACCTGTTGCGAACAATTCTGTCCTTACTTGGGGTAACGGTGGGCATATTTGCCATCATTGCCGTGCTTACCCTTGTTGATTCGCTTGAGAAAAATATAAAAGAAGGTTTGAGCTTTGTTGGAACAGGCGTGATTTATATCCAAAAAATGCCCTGGCTTCCTGAAGCTGGCGGTGATTATAAGTGGTGGGAGTATTTCCGAAGGCCCAACGCATCCTATGCCGAATACAAATTTCTGAAGGAGAACCTGAAAACCGTAAGTGCCATAACCATATTGGCTGACAGAAACAATTCTATTCTAAAAAGAGATAACAATAGCATAGGTCAAGTGCGTGTGGTGGGTGGGGCCGAGAATTACGAATTGATATACGAAGTACCCGTGGAGAAGGGGCGATACCTAACTCTTGATGAACTGGCTGCGGGAAGAAATTCGGTAGTAATTGGTTATGAAGTTGCCAAGGCCCTTTTTCCGGGTGAGGAAGATGCCATTGGTAAAAGCGTCAAAATAAAAAACATGAAGTTTACGGTAGTGGGTGTTGTGAAACAGGAAGGGCAAGGTTTTTTTGGAAACACCACCAATGATTATGGAGCGATTATACCCTACAATGCTTTTCGAAAACTTTATCCTACCGGAACAGGCCGGTGGAATGAAGCACCATCAAGCATCGCCTTGAAGGGTACGGATCAGGATATTGGTTTGGTGGAGTTGGAGAATGAGGTGAGAGGACTGTTAAGAAGCAAGCGGGGCATCAGGCCCACGCAAAAAGATAGTTTTGCGCTGAACAGGCCGGAGGCGATTTTAAATGTTATAAGCGGGGTATTTGATATTGTGGGAATAGCCGGCTGGATAATTGGCGGTTTCTCCATGCTGGTAGGCGGTTTTGGTATTGCCAACATCATGTTTGTTTCTGTAAAAGAGCGCACACCCATAATTGGTTTACAGAAATCGGTAGGTGCTCAGAACTACTTTATATTGTTCCAGTTCTTGTTTGAAGCAATCTTTCTGTGTTTGATCGGTGGATTGGCCGGCTTGTTTCTGGTTTACCTGATAACCTTTATTCCGATGGGTAGCCTGGTAGTTACCCTGTCGTTGAAAAATATCGTTCTTGGTATTGGGGTGTCCACCGTCATTGGACTTGTCTCTGGAATTGTGCCTGCGGCTATGGCGGCCCGGTTAGATCCGGTAATTGCTATTCGAGCTTGATTTGCCAACAGGCATGGGTTATCAGGATGTTGTTTGTTTCCCATTCCACATTACCCATGCCTGTTAACCAATATATTACTTCTCTTTTACCTCAACTTCCTTTTTGCTTTCAACCCCACTTATTTTCTCTTTTATTTTTCCTTCCAGTTCGTCCATGAGTTCGGGATTGTCTTCAATAAGTTGTTTAACCGCATCGCGGCCCTGGCCTAATTTATTGCCGTTGTAAGAGAACCAGGAGCCGGCTTTTTGAATAACATTAAGTTCAACGCCCAGGTCTACAATCTCACCTGATTTCGAGATGCCTCTTCCATACATGATATCGAATTCGACAACTTTAAACGGAGGTGCCACTTTGTTTTTCACCACCTTCACCTTCACACGGTTACCGGTAATATCATCGGCAGCTTCTTTTATCTGACCAATTCTCCGAATATCCAGACGAACGGAGGCGTAAAATTTTAAGGCATTACCACCTGTGGTAGTTTCCGGGTTGCCAAACATCACCCCTATTTTTTCACGCAACTGGTTAATGAACACGCAGGCACAACCGGTTTTGCTGATGGTACCGGTAAGTTTTCGTAAGGCTTGCGACATTAACCTGGCGTGCAATCCCATTTTACTATCACCCATTTCACCTTCCAACTCTGCCTTTGGTACAAGGGCTGCTACGGAGTCGATAACAATAATGTCAATGGCTCCTGAACGAATCAGGTGGTCCGCAATTTCAAGCGCTTGTTCGCCATTATCGGGTTGGGAGATCAGCAGGTTTTCGGTATCGATACCCAATTTTTCGGCATACGTTTTATCGAAGGCATGTTCGGCATCAATAAAGGCAGCCAAGCCACCCTTTTTTTGTGTTTCCGCTATCATGTGCATGGTAAGCGTGGTTTTACCTGATGATTCAGGCCCGTAAATTTCCGTTACCCGTCCTTTTGGAATGCCACCGATACCTAAGGCTAAATCGAGGCCAAGGGAACCCGTTGAGATAGCGGGCACATCCATTATTTTTTCATCACTCAATTTCATCACGGTACCCTTACCGTATGTTTTTTCCAGTTTATCGATGGTTAACTGAAGCGCCTTTAATTTTTCTTTTGCGTCACTCATGGTGTATGTTTCTATTAGTAAGAACTTTAAACAGTTAATTTTTAAATAACGGGTTGAAATTACTACTACCTCAACCAAAAACAAACGGGTTGGTTTTTTCCCGACAGAAGTTGTCAGTGTTCACAACGCTGTAATAAGCACTATTATCCGAACGTTGAATCGGTAAAAGTATGTATACTGCATTTAATAAGGGTATTGTTTCAGTATGTCAAGGATAGTGTTCAAGGTTTTAAAATGGTTACTCGTCAGTCTGGCTTCGTTGCTGATCATTTTGTGTTTGATATTTTGGGATTTAGTCGCCTACGGATACCGGCAGGCTAAGGGACAGTTGCATATTGTGTGGAATGCTAAGCCTGTGGAAGTATATCTTGCCGACCCTGCCTTTCCTGATTCCTTAAAAAATAAACTCAGGTTTGTGGAAGAGGTTAGAAAATATGCCATCGACTCATTGGGATTAAAAGACTCTAAAAACTATAAGACCTTATTCGATCAAAAGGGTGAGGAGATTATGTGGGTGGTAACTGCCAGTGAACCATTTCAGTTGAAAGAGAAGCAATGGCGATTTCCGGTATTAGGCGATGTTCCTTATAAAGGATTTTTTGAAAAGGAACGTGCATTGGCTGAGCAAAAGAAATTGGAGCAAGCGGGATTTGATGTAAACGTACGAAACCCGGGCGGGTGGTCAACGCTCGGATGGTTTACCGATCCTATTCTCAGCAACATGTTGCTGAAACCGGAAGGCGACCTCGCCAGCCTGATTATTCATGAAATGGTTCATGCCACCATTTTTGTAAAGGATAGTATCGACTTTAATGAAAATCTCGCCTCGTTTATTGGCGATCGTGGAGCGGAGAAATTTCTCATCAACAAGTATGGCGGACAGAGTGAACAGTATCTAGCGTATATACAGGAAGACAAAGAATTTTTGGCGTATGTTGATCATATTCTTCGTGGATGTATTTACCTCGATAGCGTATACACAGCAATAGCAGGTAAATCCCATCAGCAAAAGCAGGCCATCAAAGAAAACGCCATTCGCACGATTATGGAATCGGCTGACTCACTTTCTTTCAAGGTGTTGGCACATCCTTCTAAACGCCATGCCCAGGCGTTGCCAAACAATGCATACTTCATGTCCTTTAGAAGATATCAATCCAGGCAAGATGATTTTTGGACGGAATGGCGGGAGGCCTTTAACGGAGATTTGAAAGCGTATATCGATTACTTGAGTAAACGACATCCATTTTTGTAAAGAAACAGTTTATGGAGGCTATTAAGGAATTGTTAAGATTAGGTGAGTGGTTTTTTAACCCCTCTTTTCTATCTACTTTTAAGGCAAAATTAGGTTAACCTATGGGAAACAAGCCCGCGCACAAAGTGCTTGTGGTAGACGATGAAGAGCCGATACAGGAGCTTCTGAAATACAATCTTGAAAAAGACGGGTATGAAGTTAAAACAGCTGGTGATGGTGCCAGGGCTGTCGAGATAGCTAAGAAATTTCATCCCGATCTGGTTCTTCTTGACATCATGATGCCCAAAATGGACGGTGTTGAAACCTGCCGGTTGTTACGGGAAATACCGGAGTTGCAAAAAACCTTTATTGTATTCCTTACCGCACGATCGGAAGAATATTCCGAAGTGGCAGCCTTTGATGTTGGTGCTGATGACTACATAACAAAACCCATTAAACCACGCGCGTTGGTAAGCCGCATTGGTGCACTGTTCAGACGCGAAGTGAAGAAGACCAACCCCTCCAGTTCAATTTCAGTGGGTGATTTAACGATTGATCGTACCAGTTATACCATTAAAGTAGACGGACGAGAGATCAACCTGCCCAAAAAGGAGTTTGAATTGCTCTACTTTCTGGCAAAAAATCCGAATAAGGTATTCAGTCGTGAAGATCTGCTTCAAAACATTTGGGGATCGGATGTTTATGTACTGGCCCGCACGGTTGATGTGCACATTCGAAAAGTGCGCGAAAAAATTGGAGAAGACTATATCACTACGGTAAAGGGCGTTGGTTATAAGTTCAGCCTGAATTAGTCGTTGCTGTACAGTAGTGCTTTATCCCTTTAAGGACGGCTTTGATATTACCTGTTGAATATTGAATTTTGAGTTTGAAACTCCAACATGGTATATAGTTCCAGGGTACTGGCTTTGTTACTGGCAATCTGCATTGCCGTTATTACCACGCTGTTTCTTACACTTTTTAAAGATGCCAATTCCACGCTGTTGTTTGTTGCGTTCGGCATCAGCTTTTCGGTATCCTACATTTTGATCTTCATTGTATTGGAGTTTTTGATTTTTCGGGAGATCAGTAAGATATACCGGCTTATGGAAAAACTAAGAAAAAAAGAACTGAATAAGCTGGGTAAACAAAAATCAGGAGCACTTAATCCATTAGAAAAAATAAACGAAGAAATTTTTTCATTTGCTGAGTTAAAGCAAAAAGAGATTGATGAGTTGCGCAAACTGGAAGCTTTCCGAAAAGAGTTTATTGCCGATGTTTCGCACGAGCTTAAAACACCCATTTTTGCTGCTCAGGGTTTTGTACATACATTGTTGGATGGCGCTATGGATGACAAATCCGTTCGTAACAAGTTTTTAAAAAAGGCAGCCAAAAGTCTTGATGGTCTGGATGCACTCGTTCAGGATCTGCTTACGCTATCGCACATCGAGACAGGTCAAATCAAAATGCATTTTGAAAACATTGATCTATACAAGCTTACGCAAGAAGTATTTGAGCAATTTGAAGAGAAGGCTGATAAGCGGGATATTAAATTTCGAATCGAAGGTAACCCCAATAAGATTATTGTTTATGCCGACTGGCAGCGAATTTTTCAGGTGATGACTAACCTGGTTTCAAATGCCATTAAGCATTCACATGAAGGTGGTGAAGTAATAGTCGGTTTTGAGGTCAGTAAAAAGTTTGTGACAACGTATGTTCGCGATTTCGGTGAGGGTATCCCGCCCGAACACATCAGTAGAATATTCGAGCGATTTTACCGGGTAGATAAAAGCCGCAGTCGTGAGAAAGGCGGTACCGGACTTGGGCTGGCTATTGTAAAACACATTCTTGAAAACCATCATACCAGGGCCGAAGTAGAAAGCAGTCCCGGAAAGGGTTCCACCTTTAGTTTTAAATTGCCGCGTGTTAAACCCGAGGGGCAGGAAAATTCTGAGCCAATAAAGACAAAAGCTGATCATTAATCATACGCTTATTCTGATTTTTTGAAATCGAAATTTACCTTTAAGGAATTAATTATTTGGGAGGATGATGACCTGGTTGCCATCAGCAAACCTCCTTTTATAGCAACCCTGGAAGATCGATCAGACAGCACAAACGTATTGGCCCTTGCACGGGAGTATGAACCTCGCGCACAAGCCTGTCATCGGTTGGATAAGGATACTTCTGGAGTAATTCTATTTGCTAAAAACCCCGAGGCCTATCGCCACATGAGCATTCAGTTTGAAAAGCGGGAGGTGGAGAAAATATACCATGCCGTAGTGGATGGCATACATAATTTCAAGAATGAACTGGTAGATGCACCCATTGCCAAATCGGATGATGGTATTGTGAAAATCAGTAAACGGGAGGGTAAACCCGCCCAAACCTATTTTTCAACCTTACAGGTTTACCGGCTGCATACCCTTCTGGAGTGCCGTCCGATAACCGGTCGTATGCATCAGATTCGTATACACCTGTCTACCCTAAATGCCTCCATAACCGGGGATGAGCAATACGGGGGTAAACCGTTCTACCTTTCCAGCGTAAAGCGGGGCTTTAACCTGAAGAAATTTTCGGATGAACAACCCCTGATGAAGCGAATGGCCCTACACGCCCGATCCTTAACATTTAAATCCCTGGAGGAAGCCCGGGTTTCAGTAGAGGCTTCTTATCCTAAAGACTTTCAGGCTCTTATACGTCAATTGGAACTAAACCGGTAACCTTTCCCAGGCAAGGGTTGCACTAAAAAAGGGCAAAAACAGGCCCTTGTTTGCATTTCAGATAGCATCATCTTACCTTTGTGTCCCTTTTTAAAGGAAGGGTGTATTTTGTTAATTTTTTAAAGCAAAAACCGTGGATCATCAGAGTTATAAAACAGCTCACGCCAATAAGGCAACAGTAGAGAAAGCATGGGTCATCGTTGACGCCAAGGATAAAGTTTTGGGGCGGGTGGCGAGCCAGATTGCGCATATTATTAAGGGCAAGCACAAAACCAGTTACTCTCCCCATGTCGATTGTGGCGACCATGTAGTGGTTGTTAATGCCGACAAAGTAAAGATGACGGGTAAGAAGTGGACAGACCGTGTTATTTACACCCACTCTGGTTATCCGGGAGGTCAGCGCGAGCACACCCCTTCTCAGATTCGTGCGAAGCACCCTGAAAGATTAGTAGAGCATGCCGTACGCGGTATGCTGCCTAAAAACAGGTTAGGTCGCGAACTTTTTCGCAGCCTTCATGTATATGCCGGAACAGAACATCCACACATAGCACAACAACCAAAAGAAATAAAACTATAATTCATGGAGATTTTCAACGCAACGGGTAGAAGGAAGACTTCTGTAGCCAGGGTTTATTTAAAGTCTGGCAAAGGTGACATTCAGGTAAACGCCCGTGATCTCAAGGAATACTTCCTATCTGAGATTCACCAGACACTGGTTAAGCAGCCTTTAGTGGCGCTTAAAGCCGAGAATCAGTACGATGTAACCATTAACGTTGAAGGCGGTGGCATTAAAGGCCAGGCTGAAGCGGTTCGATTGGGCATTTCACGCGCTTTAGTGGCCGTAAATGCCGAGAACAAACCGGTGCTGAGAAAAGAAGGTTTTATAACCCGTGACTCACGCATGGTAGAACGCAAGAAGCCGGGAAGAAGAAAGGCCAGAAAGAGATTCCAATTCAGCAAACGTTAATCGTAAACATCAACTTTACATGGGAAAGAAATTAACTTATCAGGATTTATTAGAAGCGGGTGTTCATTTCGGACACTTAACCCGCAAGTGGAACCCGAAGATGGCAGAGTACATCTTCATGGAGAATAACGGAATCCACATCATCGACTTGCACAAATCGTTGGCTGCCCTTGAAGAAGCCGCTTTTGCGATGAAGAACATAGTTCGTTCAGGTCGTAAAATCATGTTCGTAGCCACCAAAAAGCAAGCTAAGGATATTGTAGCCGAAGAAGCTAAGCGTCTGAACATGCCTTACGTAACCGAGCGCTGGTTAGGTGGTATGCTTACCAACTTTGCCACCATTCGTAAATCATTGAAGAAACTTTCACAGATCGATAAGCTTATGAAAGATGAAGCTTACCTGAACCTGCAAAAGAAAGAACGTCTTACGCTTACCCGCGAAAAGGCAAAGCTGGAAAAGCAGTTGGGGGGTATTGTTGATCTGAACAGGCTTCCTGCAGCGTTATTCATCATTGACGTGAAGCGTGAGCATATTGCCGTAAAAGAAGCCCAGAAGCTGAACATTCCGGTGTTCGCGATGGTCGATACAAACTCTGATCCATCTTCTGTGGACTTCCCGATTCCTGCCAATGACGATGCTTTCAAATCAATATCACTTATTACCGGTTATATCGGAAGTACGATTGAAGAAGCGTTGAACGAGCGTAAGAAGGAGAAGGAAGAAGCTTCTTTGAAGAAAGAAGAAGATGAAAAGAGAAAAGTAGACGCGGCCGTAGAAGAAGCAAAATAAAAATTGTCAATTGGCCGGGGATAATCCTGTCAGTGGCCGATAACATACAATAAACATCGGCCCTTCAGTCGATGTTTATTTTTTTAAAGCCGTTATAGAGTAAAAAATCGTAAATCTAAAATTATAAAGAGATGTCAATTTCAGCACAAGATGTAAACAAACTCAGGCAAATGACCGGAGCTGGTATGATGGATTGTAAAAAAGCCCTTACGGAAGCAGCCGGTGACTTTGAGAAAGCGATTGAGATATTAAGAAAGAAAGGACAGAAGGTTTCTGCTTCCCGTTCCGACAGAGAAGCTAAGGAAGGCTCTGTATTTGTTAAAGTAAGTGATGATAAGAAAGAAGCCGTATTGATCGCGTTAAATTGCGAAACCGACTTTGTGGCGAAGAATGAAGAGTTTCAATCGTTGGGAAAATTGGTTGCCGACACAGCGTTTGCCAATAAACCTGCCGATAAAGAAGCTTTATTGGCCTTGAAAGCAGGCGATCTCACCCTCAATGAAAAGATTACAGAACTTGTAGGCAAAATAGGAGAGAAGATTGAGGTGAGTGAATTTGTTCACATGAAAGGCGAAACGGTGGTGCCCTACATTCATGCAGGCGCGAAACTGGGCGTGCTGGTATCGCTTAAGGGGATCAATGGAAAAGATGTTACAGATGCGGGTAAGGATGTAGGCATGCAGATTGCTGCCATGAATCCGGTGGCTGTTGATGAGTCCTCTGTCGATAAAAGTATTATCGAAAAGGAACTTGAAATTGCCAAAGCACAAATTCTAGCCGAAGGAAAACCTGAGAATATGGTAGAGAAAATTGCTCAAGGTAAGTTGAATAAATTCTTTAAGGACAGCACCTTATTGCACCAACTATTCGTTAAGGATAACAGCAAGACGGTGGCTCAGTATCTTGATAGCGTAACCAAAGGACTGACTGTGGCTGAATTCAAGCGCGTGTCAATTGGGTAACGGTAAATGTATAAGATGGAAGAAGGAGCCGGCAGGCTCCTTTTTTATTGGCTTTAGCGAAAATTATTTACGTTGAGGATAATTCATTTAGATACTTATTTAATTTTAAGAATTAATTTATAGTAGTATGCCATTGGATATAACAACCCCGGTTCCTGTAGTAGACGGCACAACCATTACCCGCGAAGCGTTTCAACGCGAATTTTATAAGCCTCAAAAGCCAGTTGTGCTGCGTGGCTTATGGAAGCAATATCCGGCCTATACCAAATGGACCATGGATTTCTTCCGACAATCCATGGGGAATATTGAGGTTGGTCTTTTTGGTAACCGAAAGGAAGACCTTTCTAAAACGTTGCAGGTTCCCAACGCAGTTATGCGCTTTGATGAATACCTGAACCTGATTGAACGTGAGCCGACTGATCTTCGCTTATTTCTTTTTCCGGTATTTAAACACAAGCCTGAGTTGTTAAAGGATTTCGACTACCCCAAAATAGCTTCGGGTTATGTTAAAATTCCGTTTATGTTCTTCGGTCCTGCGAACTCGATTGTTCGCATGCACCAGGATATTGACATGAGTAATGTGTTTCTCACGCAGTTTCACGGGCGTAAACGAGTAGTATTATTTGCACCTGATCAATCTGAATTATTATATCGTTTGCCCTTTAACGTTCACTCCACGGTTGATGTTGATCACCCCGACTACGATACCTACCCGGGGTTGAACTACGTAAAGGGCATGAGCACGGTGATTGAACATGGTGATACAATTTTTATGCCCAGTGGCTACTGGCATCACATTGAATACCTCGATGGAGGATTTGGCCTTTCCGTACGAACCTTGCCCTATGGATTATCGATGAAAGCCAGGGGGTTGTGGAACCTCACCGTACAGCGTACAACCGATAATATTATGCGCAAATTGAATGATGAGAAGTGGTTTGCATTTAAGAAGCAACTTGCATACAAGCGCGCTGATAAGGTGATTCAGGGTTTAAGCATGGCGTAATCGTTAACCGCTTGCCTTAAGCCGTACGGTGAAAACACTTCCTTTTCCAGCTGTACTGGTTACGGTAATCGTTCCGCTATTATTCTCGACCATTTCTTTGCAGAGTTGAAGGCCGAGGCCGGTACCTTTTTCGCCCTGTGTGCCCCGTGTGGTTTGAATTTCCTTTTTACGGAATAAATTCCTCACCTGATCTTCATCCATGCCTATGCCGGTATCGGCTACTTCAATGGCTATTGTATTTCCATCCGCATGTGCAGCCAGAACAACCTGACCTCCATTATGCGTGAACTTTATAGCGTTGTTAATGAGGTTGCGTATAATCAGCTCCAGTTGGTTTTCATCGGCTAAAGCTGTCTGTTCTTTAGTTATGGTACTGTATAGTTGAATTCCTTTTGCTTTTGCAGATTCGGCAAATAGGGCAATGCAACGATCGGTAAGATCGCATAGATTAATAGCCTTAGGGTGATGCGACCATCCGTTCATTTGTGAATGCGACCACTGAAACAGATTCTCAAGGGTTTCGTTGGTGCCGATAACCAGGTTGTTGAGTTTAGGCCCCAATTCTTTGAATTCCTTATCGGATATATCATGGCGCAAAACCATAGCCAATAATCCTTTTAAACTTGCCAATGGTGTGCGTAAGTCATGGCTGATAATCGAGAAGAGCTTGTCTTTTACGGCATTGGTTTGTTTAAGCCTTTCATTTTGTAGTTCAATCTCTTTGTTCTTCTCCTGTAACAATCGGTTGGTTTCAAATCGTTGGCGATTGTTTTTTGTAACCAACATAACAATCACTAACAAGGAGACCAGAAGAACACCAAAGAAAATGGTATAGATAATCTTTTCCTGGCGTGCCTGTTTATTGGCTAATTCCAATTCGGCAATTTTGGCCTCTCTTTTCTCCTCGGCAAACTCAAGTTCGGTGATAAGGGCTTTCTGTGTGGTTTCCCAATTTAAAATAGTGCTGCTAAGTTCATCATAAAGCAGGTGGTAGTGATAAGCCCGCTGGTAGTTGCTTAAACCGGCATAGCTTCGGGCCAGTCCGTAATACGAATCTTTCAATACCTCCCGAAGATTAAGCTCCTGACTTTCATGTGTGGATTGATTAAACCAGTCAATAGCCGTTTTGAAGTCTCCTTTGTTGAGATGAATGCCGCCAATTAAACTTTTGTTATAGGCAATTACCGCAAAATCATTCGACTTAATGGCTATTGTGTTGGATCGCTGAAAATACTTTAGGGCTGAATCAGGTTGGTTTTGCTTAACAAAAAGTAACCCCTTTGAATTATAATTATAACTAAGAAGCTGATAATCATTTAAGGAATCAGACAATTGAATTCCCCGATCTGCTAAACGATGGCCTTCTTCCAGATTTTGCCCGGTGGTTCCGTATATCCAGGTAATGTTACCGCAAAAGGATGCGATGTTTTTTTTATCGTTTAACTTCTCGTAGATCGTAATAGCCTTAAGCTGGTATTGCAGTGCCTGGTCGAAGCGTTTGAAACCAAACGTATTAATATTGCCCAGTACGCGATAGGCCATGGCCATAGTAGCGGAATCCTTTACCTGCTCGGCTAGTTTGAGTGATGCCGTGGTGACCTCAACGGCTTTTGCGTAATTGCTTTGCCTGAATTCATACTCCCCTAACCGGTTAAGGGCAATAGCTTCACCACGTTTATAGCCAACGGTTTGAGAAAGTTGGACGGCCTCTTCAGCATAGCGTTTTGATTTTTGAGGCTGGTATGCTAAATACCGATTAGACAGTTCATTGAGTAAGTCAACTTTTTCCGAATCATGTTTAGCGTGAAGTACTTGCGTTTCGAGACTGTCCAGAATGGGTTGTTGACCTTGGGTAAAAGTTTGCGCACCAAAAAGCAGTGTGAATATCAGCGCAAGTTTAGTCATACGGAAAAGTACAGAAAAACAGGCTGAATTTGGAATACCTGCATTTCTAAAAATATTATTTGAGTGTCCGCATCCAAACCTGAATTTTGACGTCATGGTGAGCGACAGGCGAAACAATCCCGATAAATGAGATTGCTTCAGTCGTACCCTGCCTGCCTGCCGGCAGGCTCCCTCGCGATGAACTAGTATTTCAGGACGTTAAACGATACTCTTAAAATATTACTAATTAACGGGCTACACTGCGCTCAATCTCACGTAGATTTTCCAGTTTTTTATTGCGTAAAAAGCCGTTGATGTCTTCAAAGTGCTCGCGCACCCGCTTATTGCCGAATTCAAAAACTTTAGTAGCCAACCCATCCAGAAAATCGCGGTCGTGCGAAACCAGGATCAGTGTTCCGTCAAAAGCCTTGAGGGCGTCTTTCAGGATATCCTTTGTTTTTATGTCCAGGTGGTTGGTGGGTTCATCCAGGATAAGCAGGTTAACGGGTTGAAGCAAGAGTTTAATCATGGCTAACCGGGTTCTTTCTCCACCCGAAAGCATTTTAACTTTCTTGTCGATGGCATCGCCACTGAACATGAAGGCGCCAAGGATATCTTTTATTTTCGATCGAATATCGCCCTGCGCAATCTGGTCTATGGTTTCAAATACGGTGAGGTCTCCATCTAATAATGAAGCCTGGTTCTGGGCAAAATAACCTATCAGTGAACCGTGGCCAAGCTGGCACTTTCCTTCAAAATCTATTTCGCCCATAATGGCTTTTACCAGGGTAGATTTACCTTCTCCGTTTTTTCCGACAAAAGCAATCTTTTCACCACGGGCAATGGTGAGGGAAACATCGGCAAACACGGTGTGATCACCGTACTTTTTGGTGAGGCCATCAATAATTACCGGGTAATTTCCTGACCGCGGTGCCGGTGGAAATTTCAGGTTCAATGCGGAAGAATCCACCTCATCCACTTCTACAATTTCAATTTTCTCCAGCATCTTTACCCGCGATTGCACCTGTAACGTTTTGGAGTACGTGCCTTTGAAGCGCTCAATAAATTCCTGTATTTCCGCAATCTGCTTGGCCTGATCATCAAATTGTTTTTGCTGTTGTTCGCGTCTTTCCTTTCGAAGCTGAAGGTAATGGCTGTAGTTAGTTTTGTAGTCGTAGATACGGCCCATGGTTACTTCAATGGTTCGGTTGGTCAGGTTGTCGACAAAAGTTTTGTCGTGGCTGATCACGATCACCGCTTTGGCATTGTTCTTCAAAAAATCTTCCAGCCATTGTACCGATTCAATATCCAGGTGGTTGGTAGGTTCATCCAGTAAAATCAAATCAGGTTTTTGTAAAAGTATTTTTGCTAACTCAATACGCATGCGCCAGCCTCCGCTGAATTCGCTGGTAGGGCGGGTAAAATCAGATCGCATAAATCCCAGGCCCATCAAGGTTTTTTCAATCTCTGCATCGTAATTGATTTCTTCAATGGAGTAATACTTTTCACTCAGCTCAGAAACCTCCTCAATAATTTTGGCATAGGCATCCGACTCATAATCGGTTCGTGTTTCGAGTTGATGATTCAATTCATCGATCCGCTTTTTCATGTCGTTGATTTTTGAAAAAGCCTTGGAGGCTTCTTCAAAAACCGTGGCGGTATCAGGCGTGAGCAGGTGTTGAGGCAGGTAAGCAATAACAGCATCTTTTGGAGCCGTTACCTTGCCGCGTGTGGGCTTATTTACGCCTGCAATTATTTTAAGCAGGGTAGATTTACCGGCTCCGTTTTTGCCCATCAGGGCTATCCGGTCGTTTTCGTTAATGTTAAAGGTAATGTTGCTAAAAAGGGCCGAACCGTTAAACTCCACGCTTACCGCATCTACTGAAATCATACTTTCTTAAATAAGGGCGCAAAGATATTATTTTTCCAGCATCAGCCCGAGGTCATTTTCCTTAACTTGCACTATTAAATCAATCAGCATTATGGAGGTAAAGGACAGTAATGGTAACATCCTGAGGGATGGGGATTCGGTCGCGCTGATAAAGGATCTGAAGGTTAAGGGATCGTCATTAAATCTGAAGCGGGGAACCGTGGTAAAGAAAATACGCCTTACCGACAATGCGGATGAAGTTGATTGCCGGATTAACGGAAGTGGTATTGTGCTCCGCACTGAATTTCTGAAAAAAATGTAATTATGGTAAACCGGTATTCAGGTGAAATCAGGATCAACCCGATCGCCATTCTTCGGAAAGACGATTTTAATAATGATGGTGAAATTCAGGATATTGATGAGTTATTATCGGAAACACTGGATATCAATGCTCAGATATCCGACCGGTTAAAAAAGTTAAAGACCTATCTTGCAAAGAGTGGACATACAAACAATGCAGAATTTTTCTTTGCCGATGGCGGGTACATTGGTATGCGTGGATTAACCGATGCGCAATTGCTCGAAATGAAAGCCAGGGGCCTGATCGAACTCTTCGATTTCGCTACCGATAAAAGTTGGGTAAAAAAGTATGGTGCGCAGGTTGGTTTAATTTGGGAAAATGGGCGTGCGGTGAAAATTTGAATGGC
This sequence comes from Flammeovirgaceae bacterium UBA5585, assembly GCA_002425185.1. GTDB lineage: Bacteria > Bacteroidota > Bacteroidia > Cytophagales > Cyclobacteriaceae > UBA2336. The sequence goes on from DILT01000018.1 coordinate 156,708, forward strand.
TACTGGGCAACGGTTTCAAGAAAAGTCAATTGTAAACAGAATATCAGTGATGAAATTTTTATCCGTATTAGTATTAACAGTAACTATTTTAACCCTTAACGGGCAAACTCCAACACGCTATTACCTTACTGCTGACAGGGTATTTGACGGAGAAATAATGCACGAAGGTTGGGCTGTGATAGTGGAGGGTGATAAAATTATTGCAGCGGGCCCGCGTGCGCAGGTAAAAGAACCGGCTGGGGCGGTTAAAATAAACTACCCAAACTCAACACTAACACCCGGTTTAATCGAAGGGCATTCGCACTTTTTTCTGTATCCGTATAATATCACCGATTGGGATACACAAGTTCTGAAAGAAACCGATTCTTATCGCACGGCCCGTGCCACCGTACATGCCAAAAACACACTGATGGCTGGATTTACCACAGCCCGTGATCTGGGTACAGAAGGAGCCGGTTATTCTGATGTAGGCCTGAAGCGCGCCATCAATGAGGGTTTAATACCCGGCCCACGGCTATTGGTGGCGGGTAGGGCTATTGTATCAACCGGTTCGTACGGTCCTAAAGGCTATGATCACGATCAGCAAATCATGCTGGGTGCTGAACAGGCCGATGGCAATGAATTGGTCCGGGTGGTTCGTGATCAGATTGGAAAAGGTGCTGATTTTATTAAAGTATATGCTGACTACCGTTGGGGATTACGGGGTGAAGATCAGCCTTCTTTTACTGTGGATGAATTGAAACTGATCAATGAAGTTACACGAAGCAGTGGAAGGCCTATGGTGTGCCATGCTAAATCGAAAGAGGCGATTAAGCGGGCTGTGCTGGCCGGTGCCGAAACCATTGAACATGGCGATTTTATCGATAGCGAATTGGGAAAATTGATGAAAGAACATGGTGTTACGTACTATCCCACACTGGCAGCCGTGGATATGATTGCGCAATACCGGGGCTGGAAGAAGGGAAGTTCACCGGAGCCCTCTGCTGTATTAAACAAGAAGAAAAGTTTTAAAGAGGCGTTGGCCTCGGGTGTTGCTATTGGTATGGGAGGTGATGTGGGTGTTTTTCCGCATGGTGAAAATGTATTGGAGATGGAATTAATGGTGGAATATGGCATGAAAGCACTGGATGTGTTAAAGGCAGCAACAAGTGTAAACGCCAGAGCTTTTCATTTGGAAGACAGGGTTGGGTTTATCCGGGAAGGATTGCTGGCCGACATGGTTATTGTAGCGGGTGACCCATCCAAAAATATTTCAGATTTGAGAAAGGTGAAGTTTGTTATGAAAGAAGGTGTTGTTTTCAGAAAAGAATAAGCAGAAGTCATACTGAAATACGCGTTATGTCAGCTTCATGCTAACGATGAATTAAGAATTTTTAGAGATGACTTTAAATTAGTTGAAGATTATTTTACGCAAACCCTACCGCTATGACCCCTGCATCAAAATCAGTTTATTATTTTGGCTTCTACCTGCTGCTGCTTGGTATAGTTCTTCTTGCCTTTCCCAACATAATGTTACCACTTTTTCAGTTTCCTGAAACCACCGAGCCATGGATTCGCGTAGTGGGTGTTTTGGTTTTCAATATCGGGTTGTATTATGTTTTTATGGCACCGGCTAACAACCCGATTTTTTTAACGCTTACAGTCTATACGCGTGCAGCGGTGTTGGTGTGGTTTGTAGCTTTTGTGGTTTTCGGTTGGGCTTCTCCTATGCTGATAGGTTTTGGGGCAGTGGATGCCACCGGTGCCTTATGGACGTATCTGTTGTTGCGTAAGCAGTAAACTTATGAAGAAAATGGAATGCCCATCGTGCGCTATGGATATTGATGCGAAAAGTAAAACATGTCCGATATGCGGGTATGAGTTTCCGAAAGCCAATAAACTGAATCAATGGATTGTGATTTTACTGGTGGCACTTTTTCTTCTCTATATAGTTTCAGGAATTTTTTAGTTTTTAATTAAGGAGAGTGACTACATTAAATCATCATCACCTTACTCATGAACTGATTTTTACCACCTCCCGAAGTAGTGGTCCTGGGGGGCAGAATGTAAACAAAGTTAACAGTAAGGTTACGTTAAAATGGGATGTGCAGCAATCGAATGCCATATCGGATGAGCAACGTGAAATTTTACTGGTTAAACTTAAAACATACCTGACAAAGGAAGGTGTACTATTACTTTCCGCACAGGAAAAACGATCACAACTTCAAAATAAGGAAGAGGCTCTTCAGAAATTGGACCAACTGCTAAAGAAGGCCTTTGCAATACGAAAAGCACGTAAGGCTACCAAACCTTCTAAAGCTGCTACTTATAAACGAATTCAGGAGAAAAAGCAACGGGGTGAGAAAAAGCAGTGGCGCAAAAAGATTGACTAATCTTTCCGGTTGATCACCAATCCTCTTTGTCTTTACCCGGATACTGAAGTTTATCCGTAAAGGCCTGGTCTAATAACCCCAAGGTATTGGGTTTGCACCAATCGGGGTGTAGCAAGGTGCCGCTGTTTTTGGTGGCGTAGCTGGTGAGGTTTTCTTTTGTTGGAATATTTTTATACCCGATGTTACCGGTCATTTGTATTTGGTTTACGGTAACACGGTATCGTCCATCACGAATATCAACCGAAACTTTGCCACTGTATTTTCCGGTTTGAATGATGGGTGGGGTACCTACCTGGCTGAACTGGAACTTTTTGTAATCAACAATCAGGTCATTCATATCAAACTGAACGCCAGTACCTATCTGCTTCAGGTTCGATACGAAATCAAGTTTTTTATAATGCTCGGCAAGTTTTGCCGCAGTAATGGAATCTTCCGTGAACACTTTTTGGTAAATGATTTCCTGATCAGCCACTTTAAAATTTCCATATGAGGTTGGCTGAGCCAGGGTCGAGCCTGAAATCAGCAGTAGGAGTGAAAGTAGTTTTCTCATGGTTTAAAAGTACAAACTGAGGTGCCGCAATCAAAGAGCTTTACTTCAGGGAAAGGTGATTACAATTAACTTCATTTAACGCGCTAAACGGCTATTGTTAGGTGCCTGTTAACGAGCATATTAACCTTCTATCGTCCGATGTTGCCATTGGTTTGCTTTTTTGGTGGTTTTACGTGCTTTTTCCCTAGTATGAATCTTGGATAAATGCCCCCCTTATGGAAAAGAGCATCATTCGGTCGGTTGATTTCAGTATTCTGGTGGTGGCGTTGGGTTACTACCTGTCCGCTGAAATTGGTTTTTTTCTGGTTTTTGAGCAAACCGATTCCTTGCCGTTGTGGCCACCTGCCGGCATTGCCCTTGCGCTGGTTATTCTCTTCGGCCGTAAAGTATGGCCGGGCATTGCCATAGGTTCATTGATAATCATTGTTAAGAGCGCATGGTTTGGTTCTATCGATGCAGTACAATTACTGATGATGGTAGTCTCCATCATCACCACAACCGTTATTCTTGAAGCATTAGCCGGAGAAGTTCTTTTTAAGAAACTGGTTAAGGGATCTGTTCCCTTTACAAAGGCTATTCATGCCTTTCATTTTGTTTTTATTGCACTCATTATTTCCTGGATCAGCACCATGGGAAGTTTGCTCGCACTCACCGTTGCGGATGTTCTGGGATCGGAAGAATGGGTGAACGCTACCTTTACACTATGGACCCGAAATGTGGTTGGTATTTTATTGTTTGCACCCATACTGCTTTCTGTTTCCACTATTCAGCTAAAAAAACCTGAGCTCTTAAAGCTAGGAGAAGGATTACTGTTTATAGCTGGAGTTACCAGCGTTTTTATGTTATTACGACTGGAAGCTTTGAAACATGTTGCTCCGTTTGCCGGAGCTTTTGTGGCCATTCCGTTTTTGCTATGGCTGGCTTTCAGGTTTAAGGGTGTAGTTGCCATACTGGGGTACATGACTGTTTCATTAGCCGCCATTTACTTTACCAGCAAGCAAGCCGGACCCTTTTATTTGCCCGAACTTACGGGTGATTCGATTTTATTGCTCCAGGTGTATGTGTTTGTGATTTCTGTGTCCACTCTGGTGCTGTCTTCAGCCGTGCATGAGCGGCAACAAGCACAGGAAGACTTAAAAAAGTTTAATGAGAACCTGGAAGTAATGGTTCATGAGCGTACGAAAGAACTGGAAGAAGAAATTCAAAATAGAAAATTGGCTCAGCAAAAATTGCAATTCACCAATGAGGAATTGATTAAGCGAAATACAGAACTGGATAATTTTGTTTATAGCGTTTCGCATGATTTACGCGCCCCAATTGCTTCCATATTAGGGCTTATTAACCTGGCAAAATCGGATAAGGGGCAAAACCTCAAAACCATGTATTTGGATATGATGGAGAAGAGCGCCCGTCAGCAAGATTATTTTATTAAAGAAATTTTAGATCAATCGCGAAATGCCCGTCTGGAGGTTAAGCGTGAACCGGTTCATTTTGAAAGTTTAATTGAAGAAGCTTTCGAACAGTTGGATTACTCAAATCTTAATGGCAAAACAGTGGAGAAAGTTATTTCGGTTGAGCAGCAAAAACCTTTTTATTGCGATAAGTGGAGGCTTAAAATAATTTTGAACAATGTGATCTCAAATGCCATCCGCTATAAAAATGGTAAGGATCCGATAATAAAAATAAATGCCCGCATCAATAATGATAAGGTAAGTCTAAGCATAGAAGACAACGGAAAGGGGATTGGGAAAAAGCATCTCTCTAACCTTGGGAAAATGTTTTATCGTGCAACCGATGAAGGTGCAGGCTCAGGACTTGGTTTGTACATTGTTAAGGAGACACTTCAGAAACTACACGGTTCAATGGCCATCGAATCGCAGGAAGGCCACGGAACAACAGTAAAGTTTGAAATCCCGGAGGTAGTTGCTTAAACTTTGGAATCCATAGAGGCAAAAACAATCCCGGCAATAAAGGATTGTGCAATTCCATAGCCAAGCCAGGTAGAAATCATAACAAAGGAAATATCAATAGCGCTGAAGGTAAGCCACAATACGGGTACCATGGCCACAATGCCGTATACCAATGCAACTTCAAGTGCACGTATTACAACGCCTCCCTTGAACAAATCTTTGTAACGTTCCCAAAACCATCGCAGCGCTATGCTCAGCACAAATGGGTGAGCGTAAAACAACCAGTCAGTTTCAAACGATGACGACCGGAACACGGCATTGTAATACTCTTCCATTAGCGTTGGGAAAAAGAAAATAGCGGTGTATAAAATTCCCATGCTCACCAAAAGCACAAGAATGCCTGCAATTATTACTGAGATGACGCTTTTTTTCATACTGGTGGGATTATTTAGGTTTAAAACTAGCAGTGGCAACTGTTAATTCTTATGATAATCGTCATGTTTCTGCCTTGATATTCATCAACCGAATACCCGCTATGGTCGCAGCTGCATTTTTCGTTTGGTTTTTTTTTGTACATTCATAAAAGCAAGGAATAGTGCTGAACCAGTAAAATTGATTTTCAGCCCGTATTTCAGCAAAACTAAACCCCACAACTAAACCTATTACGCCTTATGAATTTTAAACCGGCAATGAAATCGAAGGAAGAAATGGCTGCGGGACAGCCCAAGTATGAATCAGTAACCCAGTACATGGTCAATGTTGGAAGTTTAATCACCTTTTCACCTGACCAGACCATCCAGGAAGTAATTGATATCATCATTAATAAAGGCATATCGGGTGCACCTGTGCTGGATAAAGATCGCAAGCTCGTGGGTATAATATCAGAAAAGGATTGTTTGCGGATTATTGTTGACCAGGCCTACCATAACCTGCCCACTTCTGATCGCAAGGTTTCCGATTACATGACCGCTAAAGTGAAGACACTCTCTTCATCCAGCGATGTGGTTGAAGCAGCCAACGAATTTCTGAACAGCCCGATACGCAGGTTGCCTATTGTGGATAATGGCGTTCTGATTGGACAAGTAAGTAGAAGGGATATTTTAAAGGCAGCGAAAAACATTAGCCAGACTACCTGGTGAGTATAAGAAATAAAAGTAGATAGCTCAGGTTGGAAATGTGAACCCCACCCCCAGCCCCTCCCCACAGGGGAGGGGAGTAAAGAGGAGTACTTTAATGAGTGAATTAATTTGTAAAGACTGAGCCTGCTCGTGGATTTCATTTTTAATTCCTCTCCCCACAGGGGAGGGGTTAGGGGAGGGGTGAGACTGACAAGTGCATGAGTAGCGGTAATTTATATTATTACCGAATCCTCCCAATCGCTTGCATATACTTTTCTTTTACTATCCTTCTTAAGCGTGTTGGCATAAGTCTTTTCATCATCCATATTTTGCGCGCTGCTTTGGGTAAGATAATGTAGAGCTCTCCGTTTCCGGCACGCACTAAAATTTCCTGTGCAATTTCGGCTGCCTCAAATCCTGAACGTTCAATGAAGGTTTGTGTAATTTTTTTAATCCGTTCACCACCGCGCACACCTTCAGCGATGTTTGTTTTGAAATATGAAGGCATAACGCATGACACGCGAATATTATCATCCATCAATTCGCCATACAGTGTCTCACTGATGGCGATTACGGCAGCCTTGGTCATGTTGTAGGCACCCATCTGTGGGGCGCAACTTACACCGGCAATGCTGGCAATATTCATGATCTGTCCGGATTGCTGTTTTTTAAAGGTGGGAATGAAGTGATGACAACCATACAAGACACCAAACTGATTAATCCGAACCATCCACTCCCAGTTATCAAGCGAATACTCTTCAAATTTTCCGCCATCGCCCACACCGGCATTGTTCACGAGCAAATCGATACCTCCGGTTTGCTTTAAAAAATCATTGGCAACTGTTTTGTATGCTACTTTATCCGATACATCAAGCTGAAACAAAATCGGGTTTCCGCCTGCTTGTTCAACTTCGTGATGTGTTTTCTTTAGCGCTTCGGTATTCACATCGCTGATCCCAATCGTCCAACCATCGGCTGCCAGATGAAGACTCAGGGCTTTACCTAAACCGGAAGCTGCACCGGTGATGAAGGCACGTTTGCGGGAGAATTGCTGGCTTAGTCTTAACATATGTTCTTAATTTCCGGTCTCCGGTAACCGGTTACCATTTTTATATTTTCTGAGTTTTTAGTGACTCAATACCTTGTTTAGCCAATGCCTTAATCACGTGGATCAGTCCGCCAAAGCGCGGATCTTTTGAAAATCCTTGTTTCCACCGGGCATAAATCTGCTGCGCGATTACTGCATTCTTGAATAATCCGAACACATAATAAAAATGAATCCCCGAAACATCGCGGCCGCTTTTTTTGGCGTAACGATCAGCCACCTCTTGTCGTGTTAAATTTCCGGGTAATGCTGTAAGATTAAAACTTTGCAACACCGGATTGTCACCGGCTTCACTCCAGTAGGCTAAACTTGCACCAAGGTCCATCAACGGATCACCCACGGTGGCCATCTCCCAATCGAGAACACCGATAATGTTACTCAGGTTATCGGGATCAAGAATAACATTATCGTATTTAAAATCGTTGTGAAGAAACGCAGGCGGTTGTGACGATGGTTGTTGTTGCTTCAGCCATTCAGCCAGTTGATTCATGTGGTCGATTGAATCCGTTTCGGCTGCATAGTAACGCTTAATCCAGCCTTCCACCTGTCGTTGCACATAGCCTTCCGGTTTACCGAGTTGATCCAATCCGGTTTTGTAAATATCAATAGCGTGAAGTTCCACCAGGGTATCCACCAGGGCTTCTGAAATGGATTTAAAAATTTCCGGTGAAAGCCTGAGTTGTTGTGCATGGCTGGCCCGCAGAATTATACCCTGCAACCGCTGCATGATGTAAAAGGGAGCGCCTATCACCGATTCATCTTCGCAATAGATAATGGGTGATGGAATTTTACCGAAGTGCATCTTTAAACGTGTAAGCACCAAAAACTCACGCCCCATGTCGTGGGCAGATTTAATGTTCGCACCCAGTGGTGGCCTGCGTAAGATATATTCCTGTGTTGCTGTTTTTAGACAGAAGGTGAGGTTTGAATACCCACTTGGAAATTGTTTGATCTCCAGCACTTCACCAAAATGTGGTGCTATGCTCTTCAGATAAGTATTCAACTTGTGAATATCCGGCATCTCATGTTCACGCCCGGTAACGGGTTGGTCTGGTAACAGTTGTTCCATTAAAATTTCAATCCGTATTGTTTCAAAATACTTTTTGCCAGTGCTGTTTTGTGTACCTCATCGGGGCCATCGTAAATGCGCGCGGCCCGTTCGTGCCGGTACCAGAAGGAGAGGAGCGAGTCATCGGTGATGCCCAATGCGCCATGTACCTGTATGGCTTTGTCGAGCACATCCATCAATACATTCGCAACAAAAAATTTGATGGTAGAAATTTCCTCTTTTACGGCTTTAGCGCCCTGTGCTTCCATAGCGTGTGCTGTGTGCAACACCATCAGACGGGCTGCCGTTATGTTTGCGCGGCACTCGGCAATCCAATGTTGTATTACCTGCTGATGACCCAGCATCTTGTGTTCATCAAGTTGTCGTGTGGCGGCACGCTTGCACAACATATCGAATGCACGTTCGCAGATGCCGATCCACCGCATGCAGTGGTGTATGCGACCCGGACCAAGACGCGCCTGTGCCAAGGCAAAACCTTTGCCTTCATCGCCTACGCGGTTAGTGATGGGCACCGTGCAGTTATTAAATTTCAATTCGGCATGACTGAGGTAATCTTCACCGGCATCGCCCATCACGGGTATGTTGCGAACGAATTCAACACCATCATGTGGTAATGGCACGATAATCATACTGGCGCGCTCGTAGGGATTTTTGTTTTCAGAATCAGTCATCGCCATCACAATGGTAAATGCTGCGCCATCGGCACTTGAAGTAAACCATTTGTGTCCGCTGATAGCATAGTTATCACCAACCCGTTTGGCTGTTGTACCCATGTTCACCGGATTTGATCCGGCAAATTCAGGTTCGGTCATGGCAAAGCATGAGCGAATTTCACCACGTTGCAACGGCTTTAGGTATTTTTCTTTTAATGCATCCGAAGCAAATTCATGCATCAACTCCATGTTACCAATATCCGGAGCGTTGCAGTTGAATATATAATGACCCAGGGGTGATGTGCCCAGCACTTCACTTACTTGAGCAAACTCCACCAGGGTGAGTCCGATGCCTCCGTCTTTTTCTGTAAGATGAGGATTAAACAATCCTAAGGTTTTTGCTTTTGCACGAAGCGCTTGCAATCTCGGTAACGATTGGCGAAAGGGTTTTGTCAGGACATCCAGTTCAATTGGGTAGAGGTGTTCTTCCAGAAACTGTTTGTATTGTGGAATGAAATGTTTGGTTTTATCGGTTTGGAAAAAGTGCATGTGTATTTTAATGAGATGGAAAAGATAGTGAATTCGGGGAAAACCCCCTCCGTCCTTCGGACACCTCCCCCGAATCGGGGGAGGAATAGAAGGTTTGACAAAAAATCCTTTACTTCACCCCATGAACCGTAAAACCTTTATCGCCACCGCGTCACTGCTCAGCGTGAGTGCTGTGGCCGCACCCGCAACGTTAATGCAAAAGTCAAAACTGCTGCACCAGGTATATTTCTGGTTAAAGAACCCACAATCCAAAGCTGATCGCGATAAGCTTATTGCCGGTATCCGCTCCTTACGTGCCATTGAAACCGTGCGTGAACTGCATATTGGTGTTCCTGCCTCAACGGAAAAGCGCGAGGTAGTCGACAACAGTTTTAGTGTGTCGGAACTGATTTTCTTTGACGATGTGGAGGGCCAGAACACTTACCAGGAACACCCGATTCATAAAAAATTTGTTGAGGAATGTTCTTCGCTGTGGGTGAAGGTAGTTGTTTACGACTCATCCATCTTGTGAGGTTTATACCATTACGTTCCCTTTCTCCGGTTGTATAATATTTTACGAGCACCAGAATACTTTTTTGTTATTTTGTTGACTTGAGATTTATTTGATTAAGGTGAACGAAGAGGAAATTAACAAGCTTACTGAATTATTGAACGAGCGCACCATGAAACTCATGGAACGCGAAAGTGAACTGGCTGATCGCTTTGAAGAGTTGGAGGCGCAGAAAGAGGAATTGACGGCTGCCGTGGAAGAGCTTATTGAAAAAAATAACCTGCTGGCCGAACGAAACCGGGAACTTGATCAGATTTTATACCGTGCCTCGCACGATCTTGGTTCACCTGTAGCATCTATGGTTGGTGTCCTTAGCCTGTTGCAACGGGAGACTATTCCCGAAAATTTTAAACCCTACTGTCTGTATTTTGAAAAGGCTATTAACCAAATGCAGGCTGTGGTCAAAACACTGATCCTATTGGGTCAGGCTACGTCTGAATCGCTAAACCCGGGCGTATTTAATGTTCAGGATGTAGTGGAAGATGAGATCAGTCAGTTGTCTTACCCGGGTAATTTTAGTCGAATTGACTTTAAAAAATTCTACACAGGCGGAACGCAACTGTACACCGATGAGACACAGTTCCGCATCATCCTGAAATGCTTATTGGCGAATGCCGTTATTTTTCGTAATCCGGGCAGTGGATTGGTACGGGTAGACGTAGAAATTAAGCCTGCTCAACTGAACCTGCGGGTAACGGATGACGGGGAGGGTATTTCGGCCGAAACGGGCAAGCGTATTTTCGATATGTTTTACCGCGGCTCCGAAAAATCAGTGGGCCTGGGTATGGGTCTTTTTATGGTGCGCAAGATTGTTGATCGCCTGCGCGGATCGTTGGCGTGGCAAAGTAGTGAAAGGGAAACTGTGTTTATGATTTCAATTCCAGTAGCTCCTGTTCCAGTTTCCTGATGTGAGCGAGATAATCGGTAAGCATAATATGCCTGCAGGTGTTTATCTCTTGCAGATAAAGCGATTCACTTTCCAATGTGTTAAATTGATCGAGCAGTAAATGAAGTGATCCGGACAATTTCCGAACCACTTCATTTTCCAATCCCGCACATTCAAGCTTTTCAGAAGCGTTTAGTAACTCAACTTTTATACCTCGAATGGTTGACAAGATTTTTTCATGATTATCCCCAACATCAGGAAGGTTTTTCATGTTCTTAATTTAGAATAGCATCTTCCAGCGTGTCGGCATACCGGATGTCCATTTGCAGGTATTTACCGAGCGGGTGGTTGGCCTTTATTTTTTCACGCCCGATCTTTACGCTTTGCTTGAAGACTTCATCCTGTGGTAATATTTTTCGGTGTGTTTTCAAGCCGAGCTCAAACATTTGTTCCTTCCATTCCACAAAATACCATTCCATGGAGGGTTGGTGGAAAACAGTTAGTTTCCTTTTATCGAAAATGAGCTTTGTAATTTTTTTCTCTTTCACCAGATCGCCAATGGCAGCAAAAATTTCCTTGAACTGCTCAATTGGAATGTAGGAGGCAGCCGCCTCTACGATGGCAACTTCCGGATTTCCATTAACGGTTTTTACTACGGCATGTTTAAATGTTCGGGTAATGGTCAATTCCTGCTTTTCTGTAAGATTCATAATATCGTTTTACGTTTTGGTACAGCATTAACATGACCAAAACGGTTTTGTTTAATGCGGTAGAAAATAAATCTGAAAGCAGCGCTTCGTGCTACAACGCACCCGGATCAGTCAACTGCCCGATAAATAAAATCACGCCACTGTGTTTTTCCCGGATCATAAACAGGAAAGGCTTGTCAATTGTGATTTTAGTTGGCTTTGAAGGTGCAACACTGGTGAACTCCATTCCTATGGCCGTTGCTGCGGCAGCTTCTGAACCCTCTTCATTAACTTCCAAAAACGATTGATGGATTACCCGACCCACCTGAATAGGAGGAGTTGGCCCCTCAAAAAGAAGTGGAAAGCCAACCATCAGCATCCCCATTTGTGCGAGTGATGGCTTGAGATCATCCTTCCAGGTCATTTTAAACTTTGGTAGTTCAAGTTCTACACTGATGGAGTCTGCTGCATTAAGGGTGTTGTTGAACGTTTGAGCATTGATGGTTTCTGTTAAGTCTAGTATTCCTGAATACTCGTGCGGCATTAAAATCGTAAACCTGAACTGACTGTTTCCATAGGGTATATCCAGTAACTGAAAATCCGGTGTGGATTTGTATTTCATCGAAACACCTTTTGAAAACATCATGTCCACTTGTGCAGGAGCCCCGCTCAGGGTAGTGAAGGGTGCTTTCTTTGTTTTTGATTTATCAAACTGGTGTGTCCAGTCGCCTTTAAAGTAAATGACGTTCACCAGAAACATCACTTCATCCGACTTAATTTGGTTAATCAGGTCTTTAATACGGTTGTTGGTTTTGCTCTCTAACCAACTATTGATGATGTCCTTTGAGGCCGGGTTGGCAAAGTCCAGATCCTTTACTATCCCATCATAGTAGTTTTTAATTGTTGATGAGAATTGGGCATTAACGGTCAAATCATTTCTGTACCAAACCGAATTGGCCAAGCCGAAATTTATTTTCCTGTCCATGGATAACAGGAGTTTGGTCAAATCCCTGAATCCTTCATTCACTTCTTCAGCCGTATACTCCTTAAAGTCGATGGTATTAAGTATGCTTTGGCGCACCTCACCTTCGGCACCATTCAGCACCATACCAAGCGCCATGCTTACGCTGAGTGGCGAAATGAATGCATTGTCGGTTTCCGGTGTAGGCAGGTTCCTGAAAAGGTTAAAGGCGAAGTCGTTGGTACTCTTCGATACCTGTACCTCAGCTGCGGAAAGCGTCCGCAGGTTGGGCGGGTTATCGGGTGAAACACCGGCATCCTGACAGGCGAATGCAATAATTAATGGAACAATCAGAACCAATCTTTTCATCGGACTTGTGCGGTTAGGTATACATGCGCATCAATAGACCCTGTGTAAGCAATAAAAGTTGGAAAAATAATGCAGCGTACCGTAACCTTTTCTCCGCTTTTTCGTGATCTTTGCCATCGACCTTATAAGTCGCAGCCCTTTTTGCCTATGAAGCTCATTATGCCCATCTTCTAAAATCCGTGCAGTATCCTGTCAGGAACTGTCATTGGATTTGATTTGGTTTCGCACCAAATCCTTTTTGTGTTCCGTATTATTCATTCGTTAACTTCATAGGTATGTCTTTTTTTACAAAAGCAATTTCACTATTTCGTTTATTCAAACAGGCCCTCAAAGGCGTGGAGCAAAACTATACTTCCGGCAGTATCGATAAGGCCATCTTCATGTTGTCGATACCGATGATTCTGGAAATGTCGATGGAATCATTATTTGCCGTAGTGGATGCCTTTTATGTTAGTCGCCTGGGGGTGGATGCGTTGGCTACGGTTAGCCTCACCGAATCGGTGCTCACACTTGTTTACTCACTTGCCATTGGATTGAGCATGGGCGCTACTGCTATGGTGGCACGCAGGGTGGGCGAGGGTGATATTCCTGCGGCTGCAAAAGCCGGTGTGCAGGCCATTTACCTTGCAGTGGGAATTTCTATCGCCATCAGCATTGTTGGATTATTTTTCTCAGAAAATATTTTGGGGCTTATGGGTGCATCCGAATCGGTTATAGCATCTGGCTCAGGCTATACCCGTTGGATGCTGGGCGGTAACATTACCGTTATGCTGATCTTTTTGATCAATGCCATTTTTCGCGGTGCCGGTGATGCTTCCCTGGCGATGCGTGTGCTTATACTATCCAATGCATTGAATATCATTCTCGATCCGATTTTTATTTTCGGTTTCGGCCCGATACCCGCCTTTGGTGTTGAAGGTGCTGCCATTGCTACCACCATAGGTAGAGGCATTGGTGTACTTTATCAGATATCACATTTAATATATGGCAAGGGATTGATCAAAATTCATCGCCAGAATCTTCCGATTGATTTTGGTCTGATTGGGCGATTGATAAAAGTCTCGGCAGGTGGAACGGGTCAGTTTATTATTGCCTCGGCAAGCTGGATTTTTCTGGTGCGCATTGTTTCAACCTTTGGTAGCGAAGCGCTGGCTGGTTATACCATTGCTATACGCGTAATTGTATTTGCCATTTTACCGGCCTGGGGTATGGCCAATGCAGCGGCAACATTAGTCGGGCAGAATTTGGGGGCCGGACAACCGGAGCGGGCTGAGCAATCGGTGTGGCGTACCGGGTTTTTCAACATGTTGTTTATGGCGTTTATCACGGTAACGTTTATGACGCTCGCCAAACCAATCGTTGAATTGTTCACCACCGAGGCTGTAGTGCTTGCCAATGCAACACAGTGTTTACAGATTGTGGCAATAGGGTACATCTTTTATGCGTACGGTATGGTGGTAGCGCAATCGTTTAATGGTGCCGGTGATACACGCACGCCCACCATTCTAAATTTCTTTGCCTTCTGGATGTTTCAGATTCCGCTGGCATATGTGTTGGCAATAATACTTAACATGGGCCCGAAAGGTGTGTATGTGGCTATTGTTGTAGCCGAGTCGGCACTGGCGGTGGTGGGTATACTCATTTTCAGAAGAGGCAAGTGGAAGACGGTGAAGATTTAGAGTGTTCGTTGTTGGTTGTTCGTTGTTGGTTATTTGTTATCGTTCTCAAACGAACAACTAACAACGAATAACAAACAACCAACTTACTGCTTCTTCTTAAACGCAGCCTTCAGGGCATTTTCCAGTTCTTTACCGGCTTTTTTCAGGCTGGCTTCTACTTCTTTCCAGCGCTCTTTATTTTCTGCTTCCTTTTTTAATTTTTCAGCGACTTGCTTTAATTCTTCATACTTGCCTTCAAACTCTTTATTAAGTTTTCCACCGGCCTCATCAAGCTCCTCCAAAAACTTATCTACCTTTTTGCCGAAATTCTGAAAAAGCTTTTCAGCTTTGCCATCTTTTGTTTCTTCTGCCATAGTTCTTTGTTGTTAACGCACGGTCAAGTTAAAACGGATATTGTTGTAACGCAAAAAAGGGTACTGGCGTTCTTTTACAGTAAAGATAATGAGTGCGGTAATTTCATTATTTTGCATACCACAACACGTTATCATGGAAAACGATCAGGATCACATCGAATACATTACCCGGTTGCTGGAGAGCAAATCCACCGCCAAGCAAAAAACCTACAAGCACTTACTGGCAGCTTTCAAAACTCTGGCCGCAGAATCGGAACGGATTATTAATGAGTTGAGCAAAAAGGCTCATCCGGGAGATGATGATGTTACCGTATATTTTAAACAAGTCGGTGATCATGAGTTTCACGTTAAAGTGGCTGGCGACCTGCTCATTTTTGTGCTGCACACTAACGTGGTTACGTTCGATGCGGAACATTTTGTGATGAAGGATCCGTACACGCAACAAAATGAGTTTAACCGGTACTATGGACAAATCATGATTTACAATTTCATGTCCGACTCGCTCAAGTTTAACCGCATTAACGATCCGGGTTACTTGCTTGCCCGATTAATGGTAAATCACGAAAACCGGTTTTTCGTTGAAGGCGAAGGAAGACTGTCATTTCTTTTTAATAAAGTTTCAGACGGACCACTTCAAACTGAAAACCTCAATGCGTTGGTAAAACTTGCCGTGGCCATTGCTATTGAAAACGACCTGATGGCTCCGCCTTATCCGCAAGTCAGGTTTATTACATTGCATCAGAAAATTGAACACACCCCCGATCTGGGCGGAGGTCAGAAAATCGGTTTTAAAATGAGTTATCAAGACAAGACAAAGGGTTAAGTGACTTTTCAAAGTTCCGGTTTCATCCTAACTTGGCAGCATGAAAAGCTATCTTTCGTTTAAACGGATTTTTCCTGTTTTAGTGGTTTTACTGGCTATCAGCTTAACGGATTGTGCATCAAACAAAAAGCATAAAAGACTCAAGCCCGGTAAACCCATTCCCTGTCCGCAAAAAGATTGCTGATGAAGTTGAATAAAATCATTATCGCAATTGATGGTTACTCGGCCTGCGGAAAAAGCACAACGGCCAAGGAGGTAGCGAAAATTCTTGGGTACCGCTACATTGATTCGGGTGCCATGTACCGCGCGGTAACGCTATATTTTTTAGATCACCACATAGCGCTAACCAATCCAAAGGAGGTAGACAGGGCACTGCAACAAATCAACATTTCGTTTAAGGTTAATGCTAAAAACATCACCGAAACCTTCCTAAACGGGCTTAGTGTTGAACAGGAAATCCGGCAGATGCGGGTTTCCGAGCAGGTAAGCCCGGTAAGCACCCTTAAAGCTGTGCGCGAAGCCATGGTTGCCCAACAACGTAAGCTTGGTAAGGACAAAGGCATTGTAATGGACGGCCGCGATATCGGAACGGTGGTTTTTCCGCAAGCTGAATTAAAATTATTCATGACAGCCGATATGCTGGTGCGGGCCTTTCGCAGGCAGCGTGAATGGCTTGAACAAGACCGGCTGGTTGACCTGGATGATGTTATTGAAAACATTAAAAAGAGAGATCTTATAGATACTACCCGCGCTGAAAGTCCGCTTCGGCAGGCCGGTGATGCCACGGTTATCGACACCACCCATATAACTATTGATGAACAGGTTGATCAGGTTATTCGGATGGCAATTTCAAAGATTATCGCGCTGTAGCCGGAGAACATTTTCAGTTTGAAAATGTTGAAGAAAACAGGGTTAAATTCTGTGCACCGTCTGACACCGAAAAGCCTTTTTAATGTCAGATTAATCACTAATTTTGCCCCCGATCTAACAAAATTTATCCCGTACTCATGGGCAAATTCATCCGGTTAAAGAAGGGCTTCAACATTAATCTTGCTGGTAAAGCCGCACCGAAAGTAGCGACTATTGAACAACCTGAAACATTCGCCATAAAACCTACTGATTTTCATGGCATCTATATGCCGAAAGTAGTGGTAAAAGAAGGTGATTCGGTTAAAGCAGGTTCTATTCTCTTCCATGACAAAAAACATGAGAACATCGTATTCACCGCTCCGGTAAGTGGTGAGGTGGTTGAAGTGAAGCGGGGTGAAAAACGTAAATTACTGGAGGTTAGGATACTGGCTGACAAGACAATTGACTATGTACAGTTTGAAAAATATTCGGTTTCGGATATTGTAAACCTGAAGCGCGAAAAAGCGCTTGAGCAATTGTTGAAAAGTGGTGTTTGGTTAAATATTGTTCAGCGGCCTTTTGGTATCGTTGCCGATCCGAATGAAAAGCCCAAATCAATTTTTATTTCTGCTTTTGATTCAAGCCCCCTGGCACCTGACTATAATATTCTATATAAAGGTCAGGAGCACTACTTTCAGGCAGGTGTGGATATACTTAAGAAATTCACTTCAGGTCCTGTTCATGTAAATGTTCATTCCGAACGGGAAATTTCCCCGGTATTCTCGCAAGTAAAGGGTGCCGAGTTAAACAAATTTTCCGGTCCGCATCCGTCAGGTTGCGTAGGGGTTCAAATTCATCACCTTGATCCCATTAATAAAGGCGATGTAGTCTGGACCGTTTCGCCCTATGGTGTAATTCAAATCGGAAAACTTTTTCTGAATGGTATTTATGATGCCTCAAAAGTAGTAGCGGTTGCCGGTTCTGAAGTTAAAGAGCCTCAATATTACGCGACCTACACAGGTGCTTCCGTGAAAAAATTTCTGGCCAATAACCTGAAACAAGATCATGTACGGGTGGTATCAGGCAATGTACTTACCGGTACCAAAATTGAAAACGATGGTTATGTTGGTTTCTTTGATCAATTGGTAACGGTAATACCGGAAGGTGATTACTTTGAGTTTCTGGGTTGGCTAACACCCACCACCAACAAGCTTAGCTTCCATCGTGCTTTTGGCTTACTATCCTTCCTTTCACCCAAAAAAGAATTTGTGTTGGATAGCAATAGCCGTGGCGAGCCCAGGGCCTTTGTGCAAACCGGTGTTTTTGAAAAAGTTACCCCCATTGATGTTTTACCTACCTATTTATTAAAGGCCATCATTGCAGAAGATTATGATGAAATGGAGGCGCTTGGTATTTATGAAGTGATTGAAGAAGATTTGGCATTGTGCGAATTTGTAGATGTCTCCAAACACAATGTTCAGGCGATCTTGAGAGAAGGAATTGAATTAATATCAAACAGTTGATATGAAGTTTTTACGCGATACATTAGATAAGGCCAAGCACAATTTTGAGAAAGGTGGTAAGTACCACAAATACTACTATGTGTTTGAGGCATTAGATACGTTTCACTTTTCACCTAATACGGTTACACCCACTACCGGTGCCCAGGTGCGCGATGCCGTTGATTTAAAACGACTTATGATGACGGTGGTAATCGCCATGGTTCCCTGTCTTGCTTTTGGGGTTTGGAATGTTGGCTATCAGCATTTTCTGGCCTTGGGGCAGGCAGCCTCCGCAGGTGAAATTATTACCGTTGGATTAATTCAGGTACTGCCTATTGTGCTGGTTGCTTATGTAGCCGGTGGATTGGTTGAAGCTGTGTTTGCGGTTTTCCGCAAACACCCGATCAATGAGGGATACCTGGTAACCGGTATGCTTATTCCATTGGTAATGCCTCCGGATATTCCGCTTTGGCAAGTTGCCGTTGCCAGCATTTTTGCAGTGGTAATTGCTAAAGAAGCTTTTGGAGGAACCGGTATGAATATTTTAAACGTAGCGCTTACTGCGCGTGCGTTCCTGTATTTTGCTTATCCGTTGCAAATTTCCGGTGAGGTGTGGACCTATCTCCCGGCAGGTGCTAAAACAGTAGCCGCGTATTCCGGTGCTACTCCATTGGCTGTTGCTGCACAAGCCTCAACCGAAGGAGAGAGCGTGGTGCAAGCCTTTAATTCATTTGGTGCGGGCTGGGCAGATAATCTTTACAGTTTCAGCAATATGTTTTTTGGCTTTATGCCCGGATGCATCGGTGAAACATCTACACTGATGTGTTTGATCGGTGCATTTATTCTGATTGCCACCGGTGTAGGTAGCTGGAAAATAATAGCCGGTGTGTTTTTAGGTGCCTGGGGAATGGGCGCTTTCCTGAACCTGATTGCTGTAAATGAATTCATGGCCATGCCTGCACACTACCACCTGGTAATTGGTGGGTTGGCTTTTGGAGCTGTTTTTATGGCTACCGATCCGGTAACGGCAACACAAACGGAGGCTGGTAAATGGGTGTATGGATTGCTTATTGGTTTACTTACGGTTTTAATACGGGTGTTCAACCCGGCTTACCCGGAAGGTATTATGCTGGCGATATTGTTTATGAACGTAATGGCGCCATTGATTGATTATGTTGTAGTAAGTGCAAACAAAAAACGCAGATTAAGCCGTGCGACAGTCTAACCTATACATCGTTTTATATGCCGCAGCCCTCACCGTTGTGTGCGGAGGCTTGCTGGCCCTTGCATCTGAAGGATTGAAAGAAAAGCAACAAGCTAACATTGAGCTTGAACAAAAGAAGAATATTCTTTCAACCGTAATGGACTTGCCGAAAGGGGCAAACATTGAAGAGCTCTATGCAAAAAAAGTAAAATCCTTTGTGGTGGATGCCCAGGGTAAAGTTATTGAAGGTGTGCAAGCCAAAGATGTTGTGGTGTTGGCTGAGTATAAAAAACCTGCTGATCAACGCAAGCTACCGGTATACGAGTTCAGAAATGAAAGTAATCCTGAAAAAATTGATTTTGTAGTGTTACCTGTATTCGGTTTCGGACTGTGGGATAACATCTGGGGATTTGTAGCCCTCCAGGCCGACTTAAATACAATCCAGGGAGTTTCGTATCAGCATAAAGGGGAAACACCGGGTTTGGGTGCACGCATTGATTCAAAAGAAATTCAGGAACGCTATAAAGGAAAATCCATTTACGATAACAACAACCTGGTTTCGGTTGTGATGATGAAAGGCGAAGGGGTTGACTATTCCAATGATAAACATAAAGTTGATGGCATGTCGGGTGCTACCCTTACCGCAAAAGGAGTGAACAACATGCTGGCACAATACCTGTCATTGTACGAGAACTATTTAAAGAGTATCAAAGCAACTAACGATGTAAGCTTATGAGTACGGAAGTAGCTGAAGTAAAAGAAGTAAAGAAGAGTGAACCACTGTTCTCGAAGAAGAACCGAAAACTGGTAACCAATCCCCTCGATATTGATAACCCGATTACGGTTCAGGTATTGGGTATATGTTCTGCCCTAGCGGTTACTACCCAAATGAAGCCTGCTTTTACCATGGCGGTTAGCCTGGTGGTAGTATTGATTGCGTCAAGCATGGTGATTTCTGCGTTACGGAATACCATCCCATCGCGTATACGTATTGTTGTTCAGTTAGCCGTAATTGCCACTTTTGTAATTTTGGTTGACCAGGTGCTTAAGGCATATGTTTATGATATTTCGAAACAGTTATCTGTATTTGTTGGGTTGATTATAAC
This sequence comes from Flammeovirgaceae bacterium UBA5585, assembly GCA_002425185.1. Classification (GTDB taxonomy): domain Bacteria; phylum Bacteroidota; class Bacteroidia; order Cytophagales; family Cyclobacteriaceae; genus UBA2336. The sequence continues at coordinate 177,005 of DILT01000018.1, forward strand.
CAATTGTATTGTGATGGGTCGCCTCGAGGCGTTCTCGATGGGCAATAAAGTTGGCCCGTCTTTTATGGACGGATTAGGTAACGGATTAGGCTATGGAATTATTCTAATGATTGTGGCATTCTTCCGTGAATTGTTGGGATCCGGTGCCTTATTTGGTTTCAAAATATTTGAAGCGGCCGGGTTTCATTATCCCGGTAACGGATTAATGTTATTACCTGCCGGTGCATGTATTGTAGTAGGTGTAATTATCTGGGTGCAGCGCTCATTAAATGGTTATCGCGAAGGTTAATCAAAAAACATTATGGAAAATTTAATCAGCATTGGTGTACGTTCCATTTTTATAGACAATATGATCTTTGCCTATTTCTTAGGCATGTGTTCATACCTGGCCGTTTCTAAAAAAGTGAAGACTGCTTTTGGTCTTGGTGTTGCCGTAATATTCGTGTTGGGATTCACGGTGCCCATCAACTGGTTGATTCAGAATCATATTTTAAATCAGGGTTCACTGGCATGGATTAGCCCCGAGTTGGCTACCGTTGATCTTACTTTTTTGCAGTTCATTGTGTTTATTGCGGTAATCGCTTCCATGGTGCAGTTAACCGAGATGGCCATTGAAAAATTCTCTCCGGCTCTATATGGATCGCTGGGTATTTTTCTTCCGTTGATCGCGGTGAACTGCGCGATTCTGGGCGGTGCATTATTTATGGTAGGGCGTTCGTACACGTTACCGGAAGCCACGGTGTTTGGATTGGGCTCAGGCATCGGATGGATGCTGGCCATTGTAGCACTGGCCGGTATTCGCGAAAAGATGAAATACTCCAACGTTCCGGGTCCACTTCGTGGGCTTGGCATTACATTTATTTTAGTGGGCTTAATGTCGCTGGGATTCTTAAGCTTCATGGGCTTCTCATTGTAAGAAAATATTTAACACAACGCGAAGGCTTCCGGTCCGAATAGGATGGAAGCCTTTTTACTTTAAAAACTATGGAAACAAATTTCAGAAAGATCATCCGCTACTTTTTTAGCGGCATGTTATTTATTGTGCCTGTAGCCGCAACAGGTTATGTAATTTTCATTTCCTTTTCGTGGCTCGATAATTTACTGGGTATTCCATATCCCGGGGTAGGCTTTGTTATTATTATTGCGGCCATTACCGTGTTTGGATACCTAACCTCCAACCTTGCTTTTCAAACCCTCACCACCTGGTTTGATCATATCGTGAACCGCATACCAATGGTGAAACTAATCTACTCATCAATAAAGGATCTGATTGGTGCATTTGTTGGCGATAAGAAAAAGTTCAACAAGCCGGTGCTGGTGTTGTTGAATAAAGAAAACAACCTGCACCAAATTGGTTTTGTTACGCAAAGCGATTTAAGTGAGTTAGGATTGAAAGACATGATTTCGGTTTACCTGCCGCATGCGTATAATTTTTCGGGTGATCATTTTGTGATTTCGAAAGATCGCGTTACGCCCTTGAATATTTCAGGTCCGGTGGCAATGAAGTATGTGGTGTCGGGTGGTGTTTCGGGGTTTGCAAAGGAGCAGTAGGTTATTCTAATTTTATTAAGATGCCGTCCCCAATGGGCTCAGGTTTTTTACAACATCTTTTTTACTGAGATGTCCCCCCTGGACTTAAGCTGCGCAGGAGCGCTATCAAGTAAACAACCACCCCCGACCCCTCCTTGTCAGGAGGGGAGTTAAAGAACCACCCCTTGCCCCTCCTTGCCAGGAGGGGAGTTAGGTAAACATCTCGTTGTAAATTCAAGCTGCGCAGGAGCGCTATCTTGTTAAAAAAATGTAAGCATAAAAGTAAAGAACCACCCCCGACCTCTCCTTGTCAGGAGGGGAGTTAAAGAACCACCCCCGGCCCCTCCTTGTCAGGAGGGGAGTTAAAGAACCACCCCCGGCCCCTCCTTGTCAGGAGGGGAGTTATTATTTTTTAATCATTCTGCTACAGCCACCGCAATTTTCGAATCGGCTGTGCCGTAATACAGGAACCAGCGGTTTTTGAAATGAACCAACCCTTCCACGAAGCAAACGTTGTTCACTTGTCCGGTGATTTCATAGTCTTTATCGGGTGTGATAAAATAATTTTCAGACCGCTTTAACACTTCTGCCGGATTCTCTTTATTCAATAAAATTTGCCCCGCAGCATAATTACCATCGGGCAATTGCTGATCTCCCTTCTCCAATTTATTCCGGCTGTTATAGATCAATAAAATTCCATCTTCTTGTAACATGGCATGCGGCCCCGGCTCTACCAGGTCGCTGTCGAATTTGCCAGGTCGTGGACTAAATACTTTGAGCAACTCATCTCCATCAAACACCGGTGTCCAATCCACCAGGTTATCGGATGTGGCCAGAAAAATATCCGTATCACCCCAATACATGTAATAGTGGTTATTGATTTTCGTGGCCACAAACTGATCTTGCTGCCGGGCGGTAATAATCGCCCCCGATTTCGACCACAACTCCGGATGATCTTTAAACGCAAGCCCGTGTTTTGTCCAGTGAATCAAATCCGGTGAGCTGGCCACGCACAGCCGCGCCAGGTTTCCATCGTACGCGGTGTAGGTGAGGATGTACCGTCCCTTTTCATCCTCTACTAATCGCGGGTCTTCCACACCACCTTCCCATTCATACATCTTCATGCTATCCTCGTCTGGATAAAATACCGGTTCTGCCATGCGCGTGAAATGCAAGCCATCTTCACTAACAGCCAGTCCGAGACGGGAGGTGCCCGCATGTTTGCCTACGGTATCTTCTGCACGGTAGAGGAGGTATACTTTTCCATCGCGCACTACCGCGCTAGGGTTGAACACATCTTTCTCTTCCCAACGCACGGTGTCTTTTCTTACCGGACAATAAAATGTGGTATTAGCCAATGCTTCGAGTACTGGATTGAGGGAATCAACTTTTACAAACGGCCTGAGTTGCCAGGATGTATTTTCTTCCTGATTGGAGTTTGGTGTACAGGCTGCGAATAGGAGTAATGCAAAGAGTGGTGTGAGGTGTTTCATAAAATCTAAGATAAGACAAAATGAGTACTCTTTGTATCTCAATAATTTTCTTTAATAAAATTTCGGTTATACAAATTTACCGCAGAGGTGCTAAGACGCTAAGTTTTGAACTTTAATTCCTCTGCGTCTCCGCGTCTTTGCGGTAATGTATTTCTGGGTCAACTAATAACTCCGGATCCAATCAACTCATCACCTTCATACCATGCAGCAAACTGGCCGGGGGTAATGGCTTTTTGCGGTCGTTCGAAAATGATATACAGCCCTTCTTCTTTTTTATGGAGTATGCAAGGCTCAAGCGGCTGGCGGTAACGAATGCGTGCGAGGAACCTTTTCGATTCACCAACAGATAATTTCAAATCTTCACGAATCCAATGCTCATCTTCATTGGGTATAAATAAACCCTTGCGGTACAATCCGGGGTGATCTTCACCCATTCCCATGTACAAAATGTTGTGCTCGGTATCGGTACCAATCACAAACAACGGCTTGGGTTGCCCGCCAATGTTCAACCCTTTACGCTGACCGATGGTATAGAAATGTGCTCCGTTGTGTTCGCCCACCACTTCACCTTCACTTTGTTGATAAACATAAGGTTTTGTCAAGGAAAACAAATCGTCCATCGACTGGCCGTTGCTGTAGGTCTTTGCAGTTTCCGGAATAACAATGGCTTTCCCTTTTTTGGGTTGCAGGCGTTGCTGCAGAAAATCGGGGAGGTGTACTTTGCCAACGAAACACAAGCCTTGTGAATCTTTTTTGTTCGCAGTGGTCAGTCCGGCTTTCGTGGCGATTTCACGCACTTCCGGTTTTAATAATTCGCCTACCGGAAAGAGCGCTTTCGACAATTGCTCCTGCGTAAGCTGACAAAGAAAATAGCTTTGATCTTTATTCGGGTCTTTTCCGGCCAGCAAGCGATAAACTTTTTTGCCGTTTACTTCAATTTCTTCCCTGCGGGCATAATGTCCGGTGGCCACGTAATCCGCGCCAAGCTTAAGGGCAGCCTTTAAAAAAATATCAAACTTGATTTCACGATTGCAGAGTACATCCGGGTTGGGCGTGCGTCCGGCCTGGTATTCAGCAAACATGTAATCGACAATGCGCTCTTTATATTCTTTACTGAGATCAATGGCTTGAAAGGGAATACCAAGATGTTGCGCCACAATCATGGCATCGTTGCTGTCGTCAAGCCAGGGGCATTCGTTGGAAATCGTTACCGAGTCGTCATGCCAGTTTTTCATGAACATGCCGATAACCTCATAGCCCTGCTCTTTTAATAAAAAAGCCGCTACGCTGGAATCAACACCACCTGATAAACCGACTACAACTCTTGATTTCATCTCAATTTTAAGTTACTAGCCTCTAGCTATGAGCCACTAGCTTGTGACTCGTAGCTGGCAGCTAGCGGCTATTTAATAACATATTAACCACTTCATTAAACCGTTCCTGCTGTTGTTCATAGTAAACACCTGTTCCTGGTCCGGAAAAACCGGTATGAATGTGTTTTACTTGTCCGTCTTTCCCCACAAAGATAGTAGTTGGAAAAGCAATTACCCGATTGAGTGCTGGGAGCGTTTCGCTGGCATTGGCGTTGGTTCCTGCGATCAGAATGTCATAGGGAACGTTTAGTTTCTCTTTCATTTTCTTAACCCTTCCGCTGGCGTAATCAAAATCAGCCTTTTGTTCATACGCCAACCCGATAATTTCAACACCCCGATCCTTGTTTTTAGGATACCATTCGGTTAGAAAACGGGTTTCGTCCATACAATTCGGGCACCACGATCCTAATATTTGCACAACCACAACCTTATCTTTAAAACGTTCATCTTGAAGGGAAACAGGTTTTCCATTCAAATTTGGAAAGGTGAATTCCAAGGTTGAGTATCCATCCTTTAGAAACGTAAGCGATTCGGAAGCAGGTGGTTTGGCCAAATCATCCTTTACGCCAGTCCATTTACGGTTCCGTGATTTTCCCAGCCAATGTATCCCCGAAAGGGTATCGCCCGATTTAACGGCATTGAAGATATAGAGGTGATTTCCGTCAAACCCGCTGAGCCAGAGTGTGTCGTTTACCACATTTCCTTCGAGGTAGCGGTAATCCCCGGTAGGGGTCAAAAATGTGCCTTCTGCGTAATTGCCTTTTTGGGTAATGATGCCCAGTGCATTAACCGTATTGGTTTCATTAAAAAGCTGCACGGCATATTTTCCGGAGAAATCCACAACAGAAGCTGTGGTATCGGTTGGCGCAAACCGGTAGTCTGCTCCGTGCGTGGCCCTGAACGGAACGCGGTAATTATCAGCGTATTGAATGATGAAAAGCCCTTCCATTTCCCCTCCCTTTATGGCGGCTTTGAACACGGCATCAAAAATATGGACGTTCATGGTGATGGAATCAGCAGTTACTTCAACCTCATCCAAATAGAGTCTTTCCTGCCCATTTCTGATCCAGGCCACATACTGATCTTCCTTTTTCTCAAAGTCGAACGTAAAAGGCAACTCCTGACCCTGTAATTCAAGTACCGCACGCCAGGTGCCGGTGGAAATCCCTGTTTTTTCTGAACTGGAACAGGCCATAATCAGCAGTAAAATAACCGGTAAAAACCGCATAGAACGTAAGGTTAAAGGTTGAAAACAGGCTTTCGCCTGAAAATGTTCGCGTGCAAAGAACCCAAAATCCTTCGGATTTAGCTGAAAATCGTGTCAATTCTCATGTGGCTTTAGACTTGGACTGCCTTTTAAGGTCTTTTTCAGGAAGAATTTGCGACTTTTCTCTAAAGTAAATGAGATTGGAAAGAAAACTACTCACGAATGCACCTTCAACAACCCATTCCTACGAAAATACTCTACCAGCTCAATTGAATTTGAAACATTGAGCCGTTTGATTAGGCGATGCCGGTAGGTTTCAGCTGTACGGACAGTGATTTCTAGTTCTTTAGCGATTGATTCGCTGGAATGCCCTTGACTGAGTAGCTCAACCAGTCTTAACTCAGTCTCCGAAAAATCGAGGCCGAAAGACACTTCCTTTTTAGCATCGATATACTCGCGCATTTTTGGGCAGATATAGCTTCTCCCCTTCATTACTGCCTGAATGGCCTTGACTAGTATCTCAGGATCG
>DILT01000012.1 GCA_002425185.1 Flammeovirgaceae bacterium UBA5585
TGGAGATGATTTTGCGTGAATCATGTACCAAAAAAACAATTGACCGGTGACAGCCCTATGGCAACAGGAAAAAGATTTTTTATGGTTATTTTTAAGTCGCTGACAACCGTATGTCAGGATGAATGCCGACCTCATTTTGATTTACTTATGGAATACAGAAACCTCGGCCCTGCTGACCTGAAACTACCGGTAATCACCTTTGGCGCCTGGGCTGAAGGCGGATGGATGTGGGGCGGAACGGAACGCAAAGAAGCCATAAAAGCCATTCAGGCATCGCACCATGAAGGCGTAACTGCCATTGATACCGCACCGGTTTACGGGCAAGGTGAAAGCGAAGAAATTACAGGTGAAGCCATTAAAGGATTGCCGCGCGATAGGGTGCAGATTCTGACCAAATTTGGCTTGCGGTGGAACCTGGCAAAAGGTGAGTTTTATTTTAAGAGCAAAGACAATTCCGGTAAGGACATTGATATTTATAAATACGCGGCAAAGGAAAGCATTATACAGGAATGCGAAGATAGCTTACGCAGATTGGGTACCGATTACATTGACTTATACCAGATTCACTGGCCCGACAGTACCACGCCCATCCATGAAACCATGGAAGCCGTTGAACGATTAATGAAAGCCGGCAAGGTTCGGTATGCCGGAGTGTGCAATTACAATGCTGCCCAAATGGAAGAGGCAGAGAAATCCATACAACTGGTTTCCAACCAGGTGCACTACAGCATGGTGAAGCGCGAGATCGAAAGCGATATAGTTCCGTATTGTTTGAACAACAACAAAGGGATATTGGCTTATAGTCCCCTGCAACGGGGATTGCTTACCGGAAAAATGAAACCAGGCCATGTATTTAATGAAGGTGACCACCGCAGTACTGCTTACTTTTTTTCTGACGAAAACATAAAGCGAACAAATGCCTTTTTAGAAAAGATAAAACCCCTTGCTGAAGAAAAGAGAGCTACGCTTGGTCAGTTAGTATTACGCTGGACAATTGAACAACCCGCAATAACGGTGGCATTGGCCGGTGCCAGAAATGCACAACAGGCTGTTGAGAATGCAAAAGCAGGATCGCTTAAATTATCGAAGGAAGAGATTACATTTATCACTACCCAATTAAGCGAACTGATACTGGTAAAGACCTAGGACTGTACTATTTCTTTAACGTTATAATGGCCATAAAGCTCTTCGGCCAGTTCGGCCATTACGGTCTTTAGTTCATCAGGGCTTTCAACCTTTACAGCACTACCATACATCAGCAACCAATGCGCCAGGTGCCGCAGGTTATCCATCATAAATTCAACACGCAGGGTATCACCCAAATCGGTTTGGGCAATGCTCCCAAAAATCGGGCGGCCACCCAATGCTGCTTTATCAAACAATACGGATACACGGATAAGAGAGCTGTTATTTTGAAACATGGTATCGAAATACTCCTGCAGCGACATCAGGTTACGGCCTTCGAATGTCCGGCCCGAATTTTCGAGATGCTTGATTCTATCCGAACGAAAGTCGCGGTAATCCTTACGCAACCGGCACCAGCCAATCAGGTGCCACGTCATGCTGTAGTAAAAAATACCAATCGGCTCAACCTCACGTTTGGTTACTTCCTCCTTGCTGTTGCAATAGTCAATAATCAGCACCTGTCTTTTGGCCAGTGCCCGTTGGATTTCGGTAAGAAAATGATCAGGGAACCCATCGCGGTCACGCTGTTCGTAACGCGTTCGTAAGTAAATTTCAATATGCGGCTCCAGGTTTTGAATGTGGTCTTTCTCGGTTTCGTTCAACACCGCCTTTACTTTTTGCAGCGCTGAATCAAACGCTTGCCGCACCGATTTATCACCCATCTTTTCAACCAGCTTTGCCGCTAATAGCATGGAGCTGGCTTCATCTTGTGTAAACATAACCGGAGGCAGGTGGTAGCCGTCCACAATAAAATACCCCTTACCTGCTTCAGAGCCAATGGGTACACCGGCTTCCATCAGCGCTTGTACATCGCGGTAAACCGTTCGTAAACTGATTTCAAAACGATCAGCTATCTCTTGCGCTTTAACTACCTTTTTGGTTTGCAGTTGAATTAAAATGGCCGTAAGCCGATCAATCCGATTCATATTTTACAGATAATAAAAGAATTAGTGAGCGGGAAACGGGGCTCGAACCCGCGACCTTCGGCTTGGGAAGCCAACGCTCTACCAACTGAGCTACTCCCGCTTGTTTTCTCTTCTTTGAAGAGAGTCTTTAAGTTTTATGGGGCTCATTTAACTGAGCTATGCAGACGAAGGCTTTCCCTTGTCTGCATCCAGACTTGCTACGCAACGTCTGGACTCCCGCGAATAGTGATGAAAATTATGGATATTTATTCATCCTTTATATCAACCGTATGAAAATTTTAGAAGTCCTGTTAAAAACCGTTTTCACCTGTTTCGATAAGTTCCTTAAAGGGAGTCCTTTTGGCAAACAAACACGCAGAGCATTTTTGAACGGTACCCTGGTTGCAGGCACCCTGTGTATTCTTATCGGTAGTTTAACGGGTTGCAAAAATCAACATACGTTGGTTTGGTCCGATGAGTTCAATTATTCCGGATCGCCCGATTCCACGAAATGGAATTATGATTTGGGTGATGGCTGCCCGAATGTTTGCGGTTGGGGAAATAACGAACTTCAATTCTATACGAATATTCCCAACAATGTGAGGGTTGAAAATGGCGTGCTGATTATTGAAGCCCATAAAGATTCACTTGGCGGAAAGGCATACACCTCCACACGCATCGTTTCCAAAAATAAAGGCGATTGGTTGTATGGGCGCATTGAGGTAAGAGCAAAGCTACCTCGCGGTAAAGGTACCTGGCCGGGCATCTGGATGCTCTCTACCGATTGGCATTATGGAGGTTGGCCTGAAAGCGGGGAGATTGATATTATGGAGCACGTTGGGTTCAATCCGGGTGTGATTCATGGTACCATTCACACAAAAAAATACAATCACATCAGCCAAACACAAAAAGAAGGGATTATCACTATGGAAGACTGTCAGGATGAATTCCATAGCTATGCCATCGACTGGCAAGAAAATAAGATCGACTTCTTTGTAGATGATCAACTGTACCATTCGGTAGTCCGAAATGCCGAAGATGATTTTACAGGATGGCCATTCGATAAGCGCTTTCACCTGATTATGAACATTGCCGTGGGAGGCAACTGGGGCGGCATGCAGGGTGTTGACGATTCCATATGGCCGCAGCGAATGGAAATAGACTACGTCCGTGTTTACCAGTAGGATTTATGCACTCTTTAATTCGGTTAGGCGATTCCTGTAGTCTTGGAGCTCGCGATAAAGCTTCACTTCCTTCTCAACGGTATTACGTTTATAGGTATCAAAGTCACGGCTCAACTCATCATACAACATACGTGACTCCGCAGCAGAACGAAGGCTTACCCGAAAAGCAAGGAAAGCAAGGAAAGCAAGTACCAATAACCCAGTAAGTATAGCAGCAACCATCCAGATAAACTTTGCTTTTTCAATATCCATTCCGATAAATGAAATATGCGTAGCAGCAAATTGCATCTCCTGAACAGCGCCTTCCTTTTGCGTTATGGTTGACTGTAGTTTTGCAATCTCACCTTCAAAACCAGCACTACGCTTTTGAACAGCCACCAAGGCATCATTATTTTCGCGCAGGGTATCCTGAACGGCCTTCCAGAAATTCTCTACCTGGTAAGCTTTAACCATCCTGAAGGGTTCAACAAATTGCGATTGCTCACGAATACTTTGTATTTGTTGCGCTAAACTGGGCTTTTGCTGGCCAGGCTCATTGGCCATACCCACATAAAACATCAGAAGAAGTGCAGCGGTAAGTATTCGGGTCATGATCGTAGTGTTTTTCGGATGGAGGGTAAATATAGAATGGCTGCTGTACGCACTAAAGACCCGCTATGCGAATACCCGATTTTCCCGTTAAAGCCAATGCTTAGAGCGATAAGTTGTTGATTGACTTAATGTTCTCAACTGCGGGCAATACTTTTTTTGAGGGTGAGGTAATCAATAAAATAAGTAAGGCGTAGCGAAATACTATTCACTTGTGGCGATTGTGACACGTCACGCACATTAGTAAAATAATCGGGTGTGGTGTTTTTGGTAAAGGTTTGAATAGCATCCTTCCAAACAAAATTCAGAAATGAGCCCGGGGCAATTTGAAAGAAATAAACCAGGTCAACATTCATGGCATTAAAGTTAGCATCGTGCGCAGGTGATCCATCGGTGCTCAATCCTGCATAGTCTGTATCATTCAATGCTCCATCTAACCCTAAACTGAAGAATTTTTCATACTTAACTTTCGACCAATAATGCCGCACGCGAAGGGTCAACCCCATTTTATTGTTAAAGGTGTAGTTTAGTCCAACAATATTGCTGATGGTTAATACATCCCGTGTACCGAATATGATATCCGAAAGATTACCTTCTTCATCATACAATTTTGTTGCAAATCCCCGGCCATCACCCCGTTCATGGTTTATCTCGGCATTGAACGAAAGTTTATTATTGGCGCGATAGCGTAAAAAAGTTCCCCACCACCTGAACGTTTGATCCCACTCAGGTCTGTGCCATTGGCCGGTGTAGCCATTGATTTGTAAAGGTTTACGGCTATCACTTTCCACCCAAAAATTAAAATTTAAACTTTGCGGAAGGCTTACATAATACCCTTTTACCCGAGGCTCAAAATAATCATAACTCATAGCCGGCCGGCCATTTACATTGAAGCCTGCCCACCAGAAGTTTTTAAACTGCGCATTAACATTTATGCCGGATTGAAAAGAGGTGAACGTATTGGGTTCATATAAATTCTCATGAAATAAATTTAAGGTAGTGCGCATGGTATTGATAATACCTTTGGGTTTAAGAATACTGTACCGCAACCAACCATAGTGTGAGATTTCATTCGGTGCCTGTAAAAAGCCAAGGTCATTAATTTTATAATTATCGCTTTCTACAACACGACCCAGGCCATATTGCCAGGTACCGCTGATTTTTGCGAGCTCAAGAAAATACTTGTACCCAACATCGGTTTTGTCTTCTGGTATTAGGATAGCGCTTACGGAAGCAAAAGAACTCATCTGGTAGGTGTTGGTTTTATCCCGAAGACTTACCCGCAGCCCGCTCACATTGGCATCACGCGCACCATCACCACGGATCACGCTGGTGTTTGTAAAATTAATGTTGGAGTTGTTCTTTAAGTTCTGATCTACTACAAAAACGTTAAAATTGGTAAGCGGATCAACCTGTACATCTCTGGTCTCTTCAGTTTCTACGTTCCTCACTTTTGCATACGTACGGTTGGTTATGGCATTGAAAAAACCTAAGCCAAGACCTTTTTTATTACGGCCGGAAATTTTGGTGGCGTTGATCAGGTTTGCTCCTGTTGGCCGGCTAACTATTTCTTCGGTTTCACTATCGTAGGTTATTGATCCAAACGATTGCCCGATTCTGCGCGAGTAGAATAAATTGGATTTATTAAACAACTCGGTACCTTCCGTAAAGAATTGGCGGTTTTCATTAAACCGAACTTCAAATGCCGAAATGTTGTACACAATATTATCCGACTGTACCTGGCTGAAATCCGGGATCAAACTCATATCAAGCGTATAGCTTTCATTCAACCCATACTTCAAATCCATACCACCGGCAAAGGAAAGTTTACCGGTATTGGCACTGCCATCGTGCGTGTAAATGGTTGTTGTGTAGGGAGAGAAAGAAAGACGCAGCGGAGGTGCAATATTTTGAATGCCGGTAAGTGTTCCGAACTGATTTACGGTTCCTTGTATGCCATTGTCAACATGGTTCCAGTAGGATTCTTCCTGTATGCGCATTACCCTGCGATAGAAATTCACACTCCAGTGCTGCACTTCCTGCTTTGGAAAACGAATGGCGTAGTAGGGAATTTCGAACTCAATGGTCCAGCCGTTTTCATCAACCTTGGTAGCGCTTTTCCATACCGCGTCCCAGCTGGCATCAAAGTTACTTCCGGTAATAAAGAAATCGGCCTGCACCCCGGCTGCGGTAACAAAAAATGAAAAAGCATTGATACCACTGTTGTAGGGATCGATTAGAAAACCAAAGGCATCAGCATTGCGGTCGCCATCATCGCGTAAGCCAAATTCTCTTAAAATCTTATCGGGTTCCGGATCATACATTCTGGCCGCCACATAAATAGCCCGATCGGTATAGGCCAGCAACACCGTTGTTTTAAAATTGGAAAGCTTACCGTTGTCGGGATAGAACTGAAAAAACTGTATTTGCTCACCATCTTCCTGCCAAGCCTCGTCATCCAGAACACCGTCAATCCGGGGGGAACTCTCTACGCGTTTGGTCTTAAACTCCTTTTTGTCGGTAGCGAATGCGTCTACAGATGCATAAAGGAATACGGTTATAAGCAGGGCGGTTAGGCGCTTCATGGGGTTTGAACGATGTGTATAGATACTCTATTGTATAGGCCTTGGTTACATCAGGATTGTTAAAAAATTGCCAATCTTTACAACCGGCAAGATTGCCGTTACCAAAGGCACTTTTTTATTGATTTAAATGAAAATCGGTCTCCTGTCAGATACACATGGTTTTTTGGACAATTCCATTTTCGAACACTTTAAAGATTGTGATGAGGTTTGGCATGCTGGCGACCTAGGCGATGAGACCTTACTTCAGCAACTGGAACTGTTCAAACCGGTACGGGCTGTGTTCGGCAACATTGATGACCGCACACTTCAGGCAAAGCTTCCTGAAGATTTATGGTTTACCTGTGAAGGGCTTACTATTTGGATGACACACATTGGTGGTGTACCACCCAATTACAATACCCGCATTAAAAAAATATTAAAAGATAAAGTTCCTGATATTTTTATCTGTGGGCATTCGCATATTTTACGGGTTATGAAAGATCCGCAATTCAAAAACATGCTTTACCTCAACCCGGGGGCTGCGGGTAATCATGGCTTTCATCACATGAAAACTATTATGCGGTTTGAGATCACCGGAAAGGAAATCTGGAAAATGGAGGTTATAGAGTTGGGCAAACGCGGTGCATTATAGCCGGTCTGCCCAAAAATTATTAAACATACTGATTCAACATAACCGGCATTACCAGCATGAGAATATCTTCATTCTTGTCCTGATCAGAAGGGAAGATAACACCAGCTTTATTCGGTGCCGACATGTTTAATTTAATCTGGTTGGCATCCAGGTTGGTGAGCATCTCAATTAAGAACTTGGCATTGAAACCAATCTCTATATCCTCTCCCTCGTGCTCGCAGGATAACCGCTCATTGGCTTCGTTAGAGAAATCCAGGTCTTCAGCAGAAATCTGCAATTCACTTCCGGTAATCTTTAACCTTACCTGGTGGGTTGTTTTATTGGCATAGATAGAAATACGCTTAAGCGCGCTTAGAATTTCTGATCGTCCAATAGTCATCTTAATCGGATTCTGTGTCGGAATTACGTTTTCATAATCCGGGAAACGCTCATCAATGAGACGGCAAATCATGCGGATGTTTCCAAACTTGAAGAAGGCATTTGATAAATTGAAGTCAATGCTTACCGGTGTGTTCTCTCCCGGTAACGTAGCCTTTAATAAATTCAGCGCTTTACGCGGAATAATAATCGCATTGCCATTATCAGATTTAATGTCGGTCCTGCGGTAGCGCACCAAACGGTGGCCATCGGTAGCTACAAACGTGGCATTCTTCTCACCCAGGTTTACGTACACGCCCGTCATAGCCGGCCTAAGTTCATCATTGCTGGTAGCGAAAATGGTATTGTTTACCGCACGGGCTAAAACATCAGAAGAAATTTCAGCTGAAAAATCGTTGCTGACAGACGGCACTTTAGGGAAGTCAGTAGCATTTTCACCGGACAACTTATACCGGCCATTATCAGAAATTATTTCTACACTGTAGGTCGATTCATCAATAGAAAACGTAACCGGTTGTTCGGGCAGGTTCTTCAGGGTTTCCAAAAGAATACGGGCCGGAACGGCAATATTTCCCTTCTCCTTGGATTCCACCTGCAATTCGGTGATCATGGAAGTTTGAAGGTCGGAAGCGGTTACGGTTAGGCCTCCCTTTTCAAGTTCAAATAAAAAGTTTTCAAGAATGGGCACTACCGGATTGGTAGTGATTACGCCATTGATATTGGAAAGCTGCTTCAACAGGTAAGCAGAATTAACAATGAACTTCATTTCGTGGTTGTTGAGTTAGTGGTTAAACGCGGTAAAGTTATAAAGAAAAGGCAATAATGGAAACGCACAAAATGCAGATTTACCGCACCAAAAATTTAGCGGCTTAGTGCGAACGAAGAGCGCGTTTTGATGATGCCTTCCAGTTTTTTTCGATCGAAATAAGCGAGTTGCGCCTGGTTAATAAGCCCATAATTTTTGCCTGCAGCCGGTCCTGTTTGATACAGGGCAAGGCTGTACGATCGGCCCCCAATATCGAAGGCGGTAATCGTCACCTGTGGCGGGGTGTTGATAAGCTTTTCATGCGCTTCGTTGTCCTCCAGATACTCATCTACCGTAAGCAACGATACCGCATCCAAATAGTCATTTAGTTTTGTGGTATCCACAGCCGTCATATTCTCAATCGAAAAATAATTGTCGATGAAGGAAACCCTGAAATCATCTTTTGGAGATTCGGGAAATGTTGCCTCCATGCTTTGAAAATTCCGCCAGTTGAGTTGATATACATGCCTGTCTTTCCATCCGCTCTTATCCAGTTCAAAAATTCCGGAAACATACACCCGGTAGCCAGGGATTACCATAACATAAACAGCGTCATCACCTGCGCGTTTAAAATAAGCTTCTGATTTACGGGTATTCCCTCCGGCTAAAAATTGAAGCTGGGTTTGACCATCGCTGCGTAAACTTACGTTTACTGCTGAAGCGGTTAAAACACGACTCAGGGAGTCGCGCATGGCTTTTGCTACAGGACGCACCGGTTGGGCTTGCTGCAGGGTAGCAAACAATACATCAATCAGGTTCCGATCAGCAAGCTCTCCGTTTACGTTCCAACGTACGCCATCAAAATTAAGTGTTGTTTTTTCTTGTCCACGTTCCAACGTTACTTCATTGATCGCGGTAATATCTGCCGGTTTAAACAGGGTAACATCAACTACGGAACGCTCGCGATTTGAATACAGCGCATAAACCAGGGTAATCACCACCAGCAGAAGCAGCGTAAGCAATAGTTTTCTGTTATATTTTTCCTGATGACTCACCGGATTGAAAATTTTCGTTTACGCCAGTACAGTAAAAGTATACCATATAAAATCAATACCACCACCGGCAACACCAGGTTTATTACCTGCCACTTCAGTTTTTCCGTCCGTACCTTCTCCTTATTTAAGGGGCGAATTTTTACTTCTCTGGCACGTGCTTTAATCAAACCATTCTCATCGGTTAAGTACGCAATTGCATTCAGTAAAAACTCTTCATTGGCAAAGGTGTAGTTCGTGAACGGATCGAAACCGAGTTGTTGCGGATTTCCACTGCGCGGATTTATATCGTTGCGGGCCATGTCACCATCGGACACAACAATAATTTTTGATGGCGAGCCTTCGGCTTTAAAACCCGACTGTGCTGCTCCTTCAGGCAAAAACCTGTTTTTAAAAACAGAAGTAAAACTGCCTTCCAATAAATAGGCCACCGGTAAATTACCGGAGGAAAAATTTTCGGGCTTTACATTTCTCCGGATTTCATTAATACTTACCGGCACAGGAGCATTGAGCTTTCGCGAAAAAGCGGATGTAAATGCGAGTGGTGTTTTTGTAATACCCTCCGCTTTTACCGTATCGATAGTACTACCAAACTTTAACATCACGGCATCAAGGTTGCGGGTAATCGGGTGACCGGCATATCGGTTGATCAACGGAAAAAATGGCCAATCCATAAGTTGCAATTGCGGCTTACCCCCCTGCTCACCAGTAATTACCGGGTACATGCCGGCAGTTCTGTCTTGAATTAAATCGGCATTGATGCGCACACCATATTTAAAAAGCAGGTCGTCCAGCCGAAGTTCATAGGGAAATGCAAAATAGTCTTCGCGTGAAGCGCTATCCATAGTGGCCTCCAACTTATCCATTAAAAAGAGTACACGTCCACCGCTCATTATGTACTGATCAAGCTTATACTTATCGAGTTCACTGAACGCTTGTGTAGGTTTAGCCACAACTAAGGCATCGTAGTCTTTCAATACAGGTTTACGTTGCAGGTTTACTTTGTAGACATCGTACACTTCAAGTAAAGCATTATTTAAACTGGCCACCGCCAGGCTGTCCAGTTCGCCATGTCCCTGCAAAAAACCAATGCGTTTTCGATCTGTGTTGGTGAGTTTGTAAATGGCATTGGCGAATTCATATTCCAATCCTTCAATGGATTGATTGATTTCTTCTTCCGGGGTTCTTGCTTTGTTGCCCTTCAATACAGTAATGCCAGTCTCCATGCCGCCATAGGACAACACGGCCCCGGGAAAAATCAATTTTTCAGAAGTCTGCCCATCCTTTCGATCAACTAACCGTGTTGGGGTTACACCCTTGCGTGCAAGTTCTTCCATAAATTCATTCCTCGCCTGCTGGCTCATGGCCGTTGAAGGATCTACAAATGTAACCTTCACGCTATTGCCGGAATAAATTCTGAATTCATCCAGCACTTCACGCATCGCGTTTTTCAGTCGCCTGAAGCTGGCGTTCAATTCACCGTCCAGGTAAACTTCAATGTAGACATCATCAACCAGGTTTTCCAGCAAAACTTTGGTTTGTGGTTTTATGGAAAACCGTTTCTCTTCCGTAAGGTCAATTCTAAAGAAGTGATCTGCACTAACAAGGTTTAAAAGAATAATCAGCACCAGGCCATTGGCCAGTAAAAGTAGGTCGCCTGCTTTTTTGCCTTTCAGATTTACCATGACCGTGAGCCAATAATAAGTTTAGTGAACAGCAAAAAGATAAACGCTACGCTGAAAAAATAAATCAGATCCCGGCTATCAACTAATCCTTTGCCCATGGATTGATAATGATAAAGAATACCGAGCTGTTTGATTACTAAAGCATTGGAGGCCCAAACATTGATGGTGGAGATAGAATCAAAGCCCGTAAAGACAATAAAACATAAAAAGGCAGCAACAATAAACGCTACAATTTGATTGGGCGTAATGGAGGAAGCGAATATACCCACCGCGCAAAATACACCACCCAGTAAAATCAACCCGATGTACGATCCGATTACACCCGAAGTATCAACGTTGCCTTGCGGATCGCCCAACAAACGAATAGAGAAATAATAAATAAGTGTAGGTAAAATCGAAAAGATAACCAGCAGAAAACCCGCCAGGTACTTACCGATGATGATGTCCCAATCGGAAAGCGGACGGGTGAGTAATAGCTCCATGGTGCCTGCCCGTTTCTCTTCCGAAAAACTGCGCATGGTAATGGCCGGTATTAAAAAGATGTACACGTAGGGTGCCAGCGAAAAAAGAGTATCCATATCGGCATAGCCATACTCCAGCACCGAAGTTTCAGGAAACACCCACATAAGCAACCCAATGGCGGTAAGAAACACACCGATCACGATGTAGGCGATCAGTGAATTTAAGAAACCATTAAACTCTTTAATAAGTATATGGATCATACTTCGGCCGGTTTGGTAGTTAACGACCTGAAAATATGCTCCAGCGAATTTTCCTCCACCTTCAATCCCAGCAACGCAATATTCCGTTGAGCAGCAAACTTGAAAATTTCGGGGCGTATGTCGGTTGAACCGTCTGAAACCAACCTTAGTGTTGATGGCGTTACGCTGTCTACCCGTACTACACCATGCACAGCACGTAGATCATCCAGACCGACCGGTTGATCAAACTCAACAAGTACAACCGTTGAACTGCCGCCTTTGCCAAGCAGGTTGTTCAATTGGTCGTCCGCTACAAGGCTTCCTTTGTTGATGACAATAACCCGATCGCACAGGGCCTGTACTTCCTGCATAATGTGTGTTGAGAAAATAACGGTTTTATCAGCGCTTACATCTTTAATAAGTTTTCTGATTTCTACCAGCTGGTTTGGATCAAGACCGGAAGTAGGTTCATCTAAAATCAAAACTTTCGGATTATGAATGAGTGCCTGGGCCAGGCCCACCCGCTGGCGATATCCTTTGGAGAGCATTTCAATTTTTTTGTGTTGCTCCTGCTCAAGGCCGCAACGTTCCACCATCTCACCTACCTGTTGCTTCAAATTTTTTCCGCGCAAGCCGTAAAGGCTACCGATAAAACGGAGGTATTCGTGTACGTACATATCCAGGTAAAGCGGATTATGTTCAGGCAGGTAGCCAATAACCTGTTTGACCTGCATGGGGTACTCCGTTACATCCCAACCTCCTACTGTAACCTTACCAGCGGATGGCGGCAGGTAGGTGGTGGCAATTTTCATGGTGGTGGATTTACCGGCTCCGTTAGGCCCCAAAAAACCTACGATCTCGCCCTCGCCAACCT
Source organism: Flammeovirgaceae bacterium UBA5585 (assembly GCA_002425185.1). Taxonomy (GTDB): domain Bacteria; phylum Bacteroidota; class Bacteroidia; order Cytophagales; family Cyclobacteriaceae; genus UBA2336. Next base: position 12,514 of record DILT01000012.1, read on the forward strand.
CAAATGAAATATTATCAACAGCCCTTTGCTGTCCATAAAGTTTAGTAAGGTGTTGAACGCTTAGCGACATAGTTCAAGTAAGGGGCAAAACTAAAAAAATTAAGCATGGGAACTAAAGCCGTTTCGGCTCTCAGCAGGTTACGCATTCGGAACGGATAGCATCAACGTTTAATCCTGGTTATCGGCATACAAATTGCCTCAAACCGGAAATAGTAATAATATTGAAGGCTTAAATTGAAGGTTATGCGGATTCAGATGTTTTTCTTTCTGATTATGGTGGGGTACAGTTCGCTCATGGCGCAAACCAGGCCCGGCTACGAACTGCGTTTTAAAATAACAGGCCTAAAAGACACCACCGTATATTTAGGTTACTATTATGCCGAAAGCACCTACGTTCGTGATACTGCCCGTGTAAACAGCAAGGGTGAATTTGTTTTTGATAATAAACAAGCCTTACCGCAGGGTATCTATTTTGTCGTACTTGATAAAAATCGTCTTTTTGATTTTGCTATTGGAAGCAATCAGCATTTTGCCATGGAAACCAATACCACCGATTACATTAAGAACATGGTGGTAAAAAATGACACTGACAATAAACTCTTCTTTGAAAACATGCACTTCAATCTGGAGCGCAACAAAGAAGCCGAGCCCTTTATTAAAGTACTTCAGGATACTACCCTGAAAGACGAAACCAAAAAGAAAGAAGCGCGCGATGGCTTCAGTAAAATTAACGATAAAGTCACTGCCTATCAGAATGAACTGATTGCCGCCCACCCTAAAACCATGACGGCACGTTTACTGAAAAGTACCAAGCGCATTGATATACCCGAACCTCCAAAACGTGCAGATGGTTCTATTGATTCTACTTTCCAACTGCGCTATTACCGCAAACATTTCTTCGACAATTTTGATATCAGCGATGATGCCCTTATTCGTTTACCGCAACCCATCTACAGCCAGAAAATAAACGAATACCTCGACAAGCTTTATGCGCCACAGGTGGATACCCTGAAAAAGGCCATTGAGCCGCTTATTGCCCGCGTAAAATCCAACCAGGAAACCTACAAGTACCTGGTGTGGACCCTCATGCTTAAATACCAGGCTCCGGAATTTATGGGGCTTGATGAAATGTACGTTTACCTGTTTGACAAATACTTTGCCACCGGTGAAATGGACTTTTGGGTAAACGACCGGTTAAAGAAAAATTTAAAAGACCATGCCGACAGGCTGCGCAAGAGCCTGATTGGTATTACGGCACCTAACCTGATCATGCAGGATGCCGCCCTACAACCCCGAACGCTGCATAACATCAAAAACAAATACACTATTATTTATTTCTTCGATCCAGACTGTGGACATTGTAAAACTGAGACGCCTAAGTTGGTAGATTTTTATACCAGGAACAAAGCGAAATTCGATGTTGAGGTGTTTGCTGTGAGTGCTGATACCTCCATGCAAAAAATGCGCGATTACATTAAAACCATGAACATGAAATGGATTACGGTTAATGGCCCGCGCACGTACGTTGGCTCATACCACGACTTGTATGATGCCATGACCACGCCCACGATTTACATTTTAGATGAAAAGAAAAAGATCATCGGCAAGAAACTTCCGGTAGACCGACTGGAGGATTTCTTTACGAATTATGAAAAATTCAAAAAGAAACTGGGAACATAAACAGGCAAATCGACCCAGTAATCAGCCTTTTGTAACATTTTAAGGTTTTTTAACGTCCTAGATGCAACTATTCGGGGTTGAACCAGTATCTATAACCATAAACAAGGACGAAATCATGACATTCTTCAACAAACTTCTCGGCAAAAGCCCTAAAAAGGAAATTAAAGCGCGTTGTCCGATAACGAAAGAATCCATTGAAAACGGATTTGGGTATATGCTCACCACCTCACAAATAGTGGCCTCAAAAAAATACTGGGATATGGTAATGACCGAACCCGAAACCCTATCGTACACCATTTCTCATTTCAGCAATCAACCCAACGGCACGCAAATGCGTAACCTTATTTTTGAAAAATACAGTTCCATTGAAAAACCCTGGATCATTTCGGATTCCTGCATTAACCTGTTTGATGTGGATAAAGGCGAAGCCCGCCAACGTGCCAAACAGTGGTGGGAAAATGAGGGAAACTTTGTGCCTCAGGAAGCCGGATCAGCTGTAGAAAAATTAGAACCAAAAGTATTTCAAACGTTCAAAGACTATGCCGTGCTGGAAGCAGGCCGCAACCGTGTGCCTGTTTTGTAAGACCGGCTAAAGCAAGACAGACCTTTATAGGTTTAGGTTATAGATGGAAAGACCCTGCTACGGCAGGGTTTTTCATTTTTACTTGGTGCGATCAATCGTGAACTGCACTAATTGAATCAAGGATTTTTTATACTCCGATTCAGGCAAACCAGTAAGCAACTGAAGGGCCTCGTGGTGATACGTGTTCATAACCGCTTTGGCATATTCAATGCCACCCGATTGTTTTACAAAAGAAATCACCTCACTTACTTTTTTAGGTTTCTCGCTTTCGTTTCTTATTATTCCAATAATTTTTCGTTTCTCCAGCCAAGTTGCCTGAGCGAGCGCATAGATCAGCGGAAGGGTCATCTTCTTCTCCTTAATATCTATTCCCAGGGGTTTTCCGATTTCATCTTCACCGTAGTCAAACAGATCATCTTTAATCTGAAAAGCCATACCTATCTTTTCGCCAAATGTGCGCAGGGTACGAACTACCTCTTCCGATGCACCCGATGAGCTTGCGCCTACTGCACAACATGAGGCTATTAGTGATGCTGTTTTCTGACGAATAATCTGAAAATAAACCTCCTCATTGATATCAAGTCTGCGTGCCTTCTCTATTTGAAGCAACTCACCTTCACTCATTTCCCGAACCGCATTCGAAACAATGTTAAGCAGGTGGTAGTCTTTATTTTCCACAGAAAGTAACAGGCCTTTGGAAAGCAGGAAATCGCCAACTAATACCGCCACCTTATTTTTCCACAATGCATTAATGGAAAAGAACCCTCTCCGGTAGTTGGCATCATCCACTACATCGTCATGTACCAGGGTAGCGGTGTGCAGTAATTCAATCAGGGCGGCTCCCCGATAGGTAGCTTCATTAATTGCCCCGCAAGTACCCGCACTTAAAAACACAAACATGGGGCGCATTTGCTTGCCCTTGCGCTTCACAATATAATTCATGATCCGGTCAAGCAGCATCACGCGGGTTTTCATAGAGTCCCTGAACTTCTGCTCAAACTCATTCATCTCCCGGGCAATGGGAGCCTTAATATCTTCAAGGCGTAACGACATGCGGCACAATATTACAATCCCGGCTACCGCTTTCAAAATGGATAATTCAAAGAGGGATTATGGTTAAATCAACCCATCCTTCTATCTTGGAGGTTGCTTATGCAAAAAACAAAAACTTGATTTTGTATGAATGTATCAGGTACTGATCAGCCAAATTCTGCAAGACCTAACCGGGTCATACTGGAACTCATCGGGTATGACCGTGAGCATTATGAAAAAGCCGATAATCTTACCATCGATGAGATTATACAACGCATCAATCCTAACCGGGTAAACTGGATAAATGTAGATGGTCTGTACGACAGTTCCATCATTGAAAGAATTCAATCCCATTTTAACTTTCATTCCCTGCTGATTGAAGATGTGATACAAGATCAGCGGCCCAAAGTTGAGGAGTATGACGACTACCTGTTTTTTACCTTAAAAATGCTGTACAGCATTAACGGTGGTGAAATTGAGTATGAACAAATCAGCTTTGTATTGGGCAGCCATTACCTGATTTGCTTCCAGGAAAAAGAAGGGGATTTATTTGATCATTTCCGCGACCGCATACGGTTGGATCAGGGACGGGTTCGTAAAAAGAAAGCCGATTACTTGCTGTACCGGCTCATCGATATCATTGTTGATAACTACTATAATGTACTGGACGCCATTGGTGAACAGATTGAAGAAATTGAAGAAAGCCTTCACAAAGAACATTCGGAGCATACCTTTCAGCGCATACAAAACCTGAAGAAAGAGTTGATTTACCTGCGCAAGGCTGTTTATCCATTACGCGATGCGCTGTCCACCTTGTTGAAGGAAAAGAATGAACTTATTGAGGAAGAGAACGAGCGTTTTTTTGATGACATCTACGATCATGTTGTACACTTGCTCGATTCACTGGATACGTACAAAGATCTTACCTCAAGCTTGATGGATATTCACATCAACACACAAAACAACCAACTGAACAAAGTCATTAAAGTACTGACCATTATTTCTACCATATTCATTCCGCTCACCTTTATCGTGGGTGTTTACGGAATGAACTTTAAGTACATGCCCGAAATTGATTGGGAATACGGCTACCCGTTTACCTGGCTCATTATGATTTTAATGACCCTGGGCATGCTTGGCTATTTCCGCTTTAAAAAATGGTTTTAACTAAAACACATTAGGCGTACAAAAAACAGGTTATGTTTCTCTATGCACTTTTACTTGTAGGCGGTTTTGTAATTCTAATAAAGGGTGCAGATTTCCTGGTGGCTGGCGCATCATCACTGGCAAAACGTTTTAACGTCTCCACGTTGATCATCGGCTTAACCGTTGTATCGTTTGGCACCTCTGCCCCGGAAATGACGGTTAACATAATCAATTCTATTGCCGGTCGTAACGAAGCCATCTTCGGAAATATTATTGGCAGCAATATGTTTAACCTGTTGTTTATTCTTGGCATTACAGGAATCATTTACCCGCTGGTGGTCCAAAAATCCTCCGTGAAATATGAAGTGCCCTTCTCATTGATTGGCATTGTATTGCTTTGGGTACTGGTTAATGACCAGCTTATAAAAGGATCAGAGACTGACATGCTCAGTCGAACGGACGCCCTTATTCTCTTCGCTGGCTTTTTAGCATTCCTTCTTTACATCTATCGCTCTTTAAAAACAAAAACAGCCGAAGAGGGTGACCCCATACGGGAATATAGCATACCGGTTTCAGTGGCAATGATTGTTGGCGGTGTTGGCATGCTGATAGGCGGAGGCTACCTGGTTACCGAAAATGCAGTAGGTATTGCCAAACTATTTGGGCTTAGTGAAAAGCTTATCGGGCTTACAATATTGGCCGTAGGTACTTCATTACCTGAATTAGCCACCACCGCGGTGGCCGCCTTTAAAAAGCAAACTGACATTGCCATTGGCAACATTATCGGCTCCAATATTTTTAACATCTTTTTGATACTGGGTGTAAATGGTATGATCAAACCCATTGAGTACCCCGATCATAATCACGGAACCCATGTGGAGCAAGCTGTATTAAACACCGATCTCTACGTGCTTGCAATCGGAACACTTGCCTTGCTTATCTCCATGTTTACGTTGAGTCGTAACAAAATCGACCGGTGGGAAGCCCTCGGATTTCTAATACTTTACCTGGCCTATACCTATTACCTTATCGATAGAAACTAAATTATTGCTGCCCTTGCGTAATCGGCATTAATTCTTCTATTTTTAAAGAATTAAGTTGTCTGTAGCCTATGGTTCTAGCTGTTTTTCTGTTACTCGTTGGATTCGTGATCCTGATAAAGGGTGCAGACTTTTTAGTAGATGGCGCAGCCTCAGCAGCTAAGAAATTCAACATTTCCAACCTGGCCATTGGCCTTACGGTTGTTGCCTTTGGCACATCTATGCCCGAAATGGTGGTTAATGTGGTCTCCGCCATCAGTGGAAAAAGTGATGCCGCCTTCGGCAATGTTATCGGCAGCAACAACTTTAACCTGCTTTTAATACTGGGCGTTGCCGGAGCCATATATCCATTGGTAGTTCAGCGTAAAACAGTGAAATACGAAGTTCCGCTCTCTTTAATTGCCGTTCTTGTTCTTTATATATTGGTGAATGATGGTCGTTTTGGCGGCAAGGAAACTAATTCACTAAGCCGGATCGATGCAGGAATTTTACTGCTGCTCTTCGCAGTATTTCTATTTTACATTTACCGCACCATGAAGAGTACGATTGATGATGAAGTAGGTACAACCATAAAAATTTACAGCAACTGGAAATCCGCAGGGTTGTTTGCCCTTGGATTAATCATGCTTGTTGGCGGTGCCAAACTGGTTGTTGTTAAGGCTGTTGAAATTGCTCACTATTTTGGCTTAAGCGAAAAACTTATTGGCTTAACGGTTTTGGCAGCAGGCACTTCACTGCCCGAACTGGCCACATCAGCGGTGGCTGCTTTCAGAAGAAATACTGATATCGCTATCGGTAATGTTATCGGCTCAAACATTTTTAATATCTGTCTCGTACTGGGTGTTTCTGCTTCCATCTCCCCCATTCCTTTCAATGTTGAAATGAATTTCGATTTGTATGTTTTGGCTGTAGCTACCGTATTGCTGATGATTTTTATGTTTACGTTAAATACCCGTAAGCTCGATCGCTGGGAGGCCATCATTTTACTGGTGGGTTATTTAACGTATACGGTATACCTTATTGATCTGGAGAAATAAAAAGACCGCCTGTTCTAAGCGGTCTTCTATTGAAGAAAAACTAATTGACCTTTTATAGTTTCTTTTGAATCTCGTTGATTTTACTCTGCGCTTCCTGCTTACCCAGCGACAGCGACTTTTTATAAAGCTCTAATGCTTCCTGTAAGGTTTCTTTCTTCTTTTTAGGTGCAAGTTTGGTGCGATTGGCAGCCTCTTCAACGGCCTGCGCGCGTGCATAGTACGCATCTGCTTCACTCACTTTCGATTGAATCATTAACTCCTGTATGCGGGCTTCAATCAACGCCAACTCCTGTTCTTTTGCGGCAATTTGTATTTCCTTATCCGCAATCTCGGCACTCTGCATTTCGGCCAGGTTGATCAGGTTTTTATTTTCATTTCGGTATTTCTCAACCTGCTCCTGCAGGCTTACTATTTCATTGGTCTTTGCCTGCAAGTCATCCTTCAGTTTTTTAATCTGACGGGCATACGATGAAGCCATTCCCTGTGAATTCTTCAGCGCGTTTTCCAGGTCTGATATTTTGCGTTCCGTATCCTTTACGTATTTGTTCAGATCCTTCATGCGCGAGGTGTAATCATCATAGGTAGTACCTTCAACCATATTCACGCGCAACAATTGCCGGTTGGCATCAATGGAGTCCATCAATACGCCAACTTCCATTAAGGTACTGGCTACCCGTTGTGAGGTTTCCAACTCAATGCGCAGGGAATCAACCTGCGATTGTAATTCAGCTTTTTCTTTTCCTCCGCAGGCGCTCAGCATGACAACAGGAATTATCCAACATAAATGTTTCATAGTGGGGTTTTATTTTAGTTCAGGTATAACACAAAAATACGTTCCGCGTTCGTACAAAAGGTTGCCGGTCAATATTATTTTTTAAGCCGATTGATAACCTTGTTAAACAAAAATAAGTTTTACGAATAATCTTTCCGCAGTTGACCAAACCCCCTAAATTAGCGCCCGTTTTACGGGTTTTCCCCATAGCATGTCCAAACTAATTACTGAGCGAACACGCCTCGCTGACCTGAATAAACCCCGCATTATCATTATCGGTGGAGGTTTTGGAGGACTTGAGGTGGCCAAAGGGCTAAACGGCTTTAAAGCTCAGGTGGTGCTTTTCGATCGGTATAATCACCATACCTTTCAACCACTTCTATACCAGGTAGCCAGCTCCGGAATTGAAACGAGTTCAATTGTATATCCCTTCCGCAAGCGCTTCGCCAAACAAAATGATTTCTTCTTTCGAATGGGCGAAGTGATCGCCATAAAACCGGAGGAAAATTACATAGAAACATCTATCGGGCAGGTAAAGTATGATTACCTGGTTATTGCCAACGGTGCTACCACCAATTACTACGGTATGAAGGATGTGCAGGAGAATGCTATACCGATGAAAACCATAATCGATGCCATTCAACTCCGCAACAAAATTATCCGTAACCTGGAAACAGCCCTGCTCACAAACGATCTGGAACTGATGAACAGTTTGATGGATTATGTAATTGTAGGTGGCGGGCCCACCGGTGTAGAACTTGCAGGGGCATTGGCTGAATTAAAGAAACACGTTTTTCCAAACGACTATAAAGAGCTTGAATTCACCCACATGGACATTCACCTGGTGGAAGCAGGGCCTAAACTATTGAACGGCATGTCGAAAGAGGCCTCGGATAAGGCACTGGAATACCTGGAAGCCATGGGGGTGAAAGTGCACCTGAGTTGTGCTGTTAAATCCTACAATGGGTACGAAGTAATTCTTAACACGGGTGAAAAACTGATCTCTCGCACCTTGGTATGGGCTGCCGGTGTAAAAGGAAATCCGATTGATGGCCTGGGTGCTGATGCGATTGGCCGGGGCGGCAGAGTTGTTGTAGATGAATTTAACCGTGTAAAAGGTTACGAAAATATTTTTGCCATTGGCGATGCGGCAACCATGGAAGGAGACGCTTCATTTCCAAACGGACATCCCATGATGGCACCCCCCGCCATGCAGCAGGGAAGGTTGTTAGCTAAAAATCTGAAGCAGCTCATGCAGAAAAAACCGATGAAGCCTTTCCGGTATTTTGATAAAGGTTCCATGGCTACCATTGGTCGTAACCGTGCCGTGGTGGATATGAAAGCCTTTAAGATACAGGGTTTCTTTGCCTGGTTTGTGTGGATGTTTGTTCACCTGATTTCAATAATCGGTTTCCGAAATAAATTCTTCGTCATGTTCAGCTGGTTCTGGAGTTACTTCTCATACGACAAGAGCAACCGATTGATCATCAGCAGGAATAAGGATGGCGTTAACTGATAGGATTATTTTACTACATTCGTTTACCGTTCATGGCTTTAGAATCGTACCATAAACACAAAACACCCCTCTCGGGTGCAGGTGTGCTCATCTCCCTGGGAATAATTTACGGTGATATTGGTACGTCTCCCCTCTACGTATTTCGTGCTATTGCCGGAGATCACGAAATCTCCGAGATGCTCATCCTTGGTGGCTTGTCGTGTGTCTTCTGGACGCTTACGCTGGTAACAACACTTAAGTACATTTACATGGCCCTCAATGCCGATAACAAAGGCGAAGGTGGAATTTTTGCACTCTATGCATTGGTACGAAGATACAAAGCAGGTTGGGTGGTTTACCCGGCCATTATAGGTTGTGCTACCCTTATTGCCGATGGTTTCATCACACCTGCCATCAGTGTATCCTCTGCGGTTGAGGGGTTGAAAATTTTTAATCCTGATCTCCCCATCATTCAAATTGTAATTGTCATCCTCATTGCGCTCTTCATTTTCCAGCAATTTGGAACCGGTGTGGTCGGAAAAACATTCGGGCCGGTAATGACCATTTGGTTTACCACCATCGGCACGCTGGGAACCATTCAATTGATTCAGAATCCGGGGGTATTAAAAGCAATCAATCCGATGTATGCCGTAGAGTTGCTGACGGTATACCCGGGCGGATTCTGGATATTGGGCGCTGTATTTCTCTGTACAACAGGAGCGGAAGCCCTGTACTCTGACTTAGGGCATTGCGGAAAAGAAAACATTAGGGTGGGATGGGCTTTTGTAAAAACAGCTCTTCTTCTCAATTATTTTGGACAGGCCGCGTGGTTGCTAAAGCAAGAAGGTACTACGTTGGGTGAGCAGATTCCATTTTACGCCATTATGCCCGAGTGGTTTCTACCGTTTGGTATCGCCATTGCTACATCGGCAGCCATTATTGCCAGCCAGGCATTAATCTCCGGAACATTTACGCTTGTGAATGAAGCCATGAAATTAAAACTCTGGCCAATGACCCGCGTGCGTTACCCAAGTCAGTTGAAAGGCCAAATCTATATTCCATCCATCAACTGGATTTTGATGTGTGGCTGCATATTGGTGGTGTTGTACTTTAGGGAATCATCCGCGATGGAAGGCGCTTACGGGTTAGCGATCACCATCGATATGTTAATGACAACATCCTTGCTGGTGTATTACTTCTCCCTTTCCCGAAAATCAACCGTGCGTGCCATTGGCCTGGCACTTTTATTTTTCTCGCTGGAGATCATGTTCCTGGTTTCTAACCTGAGCAAGTTCAGTCATGGAGGTTGGTTTGCCTTTATCATTGCCAGTGGTCTTTTCCTGGTGCTTTTTGTTCAGCTGCGCGCGCGAAGGTTGCGCACCCGACACACCGAGTTTGTTGATCTGAAGCATTACGTAGATATGATTAAGGATCTGCAGGCGGATGAAACCATTCCGAAGGAAGCTACCAATCTCGTGTTCTTAGCTGTTGCCGATAGCAAGCGCTACATTGACTCTAACATTATCTATTCCATTTTCAGAAAGCGACCCAAGCGTGCCGATGTGTATTGGTTTCTGCATGTAGATACCGTGGATAGTCCCTTTACCAGTAAGTATTCGGTCGACACCATCATTCCTAAAAAATGTTTTTTCGTACGGATAAAACTTGGTTTCAAGGCCGACCATCGTATTAACCTTCTCTTTAATAAAATTGTACACGAAATGGCCGACTCCGGGGAAATTGACCTGATCAGTCCGTATCCATCGTTACACAAATACAGTCAAACGGCCGATTTCAAGTATGTGATCATTCAATCATGGGCTTCACCCGATAGTGAAATTTCAAGTTTTGACCGTCTTATTATTCAAAGCTATAGGATTCTCAAAAAATTCAGCCTGTCAACCGAGGCGCATTATGGTATAGAAGCGGCCAACCTGGAACTGGAGAAAGCACCCATACAAGTAGGGCCTCCCGCCCTGGTGAAAATAAAACGCGACCGGTACGAAGAACGGTAAATTGCCCGATAGCGGACAACTTTGTTCACCATCGACCGATTACTTTTTAAAATGGCGCAATTCGAAGCAGAATTCGCCATTATTTGTATGTGGCATCGGATTCGCAAATGCAATGGTCAACAACCATTTGCTTATGTTACGAAACGTGCTTGTTGTAGCCTACCGGGGTATAACCAGAAATCTTAGCTACACACTTATTAACATACTGGGCTTAAGTGCCGGACTTTCTGCCTGTCTGGTTATTTTTCTGGTAGTGAAATTTGAACTTTCGTTCGACACGTTTCATAAAAATAGCAATCGGTTGTTCCGCGTAACCCGGGCTGCTTCAAATGCATCCGGAATACAACACTCAGCCATTACTCCTTATCCGTTTGCTGCTGCTTTCAGAAATGATTTTAATGACATTCCACTGAACACCCAGTTTCATTATCACGAAGAGGTACAGGCTACTATAGGAACAGAAAAATATAAAGCAGCGCATATCCTGTTTGCCGACTCCATGTTCTTCAAAGTGTTCAGCTATGAAACGCTTTCGGGAAATCCGGCAGTTGATCTTGGTCAACCCGGCAAAGTTTTTCTCACAGAAACATTAGCCGCAAAAATTTTAAAGCCTGGCATTACACACCTCACCCTAGACAACAAACTGGAAGTAGAAGTGGTTGGAATAGTAAAAGACCCACCAGCAAACTCACACATCCGGTTTTCCATGATTGTTTCCATGCCTTCCTTGGGTAAGGATTTTTTAGGATTGCCTATAGACCAGTGGGGAATGAATATGTCGGGATACAGTTACCTGGTGCTACCAGCGGGAATGTCGACACAAGCAGTTGAAGAGCGGCTTGAATCATTTGTTAAGAAGTACTACGTGGGTGAGGATGCAAGCCGGCAAACCTACAGCCTTCAGCCCCTGAACGAAATTCACTTTGACGAACGATACATTGACACCCCTGGTAGACAGGGATACATTAACCGTTCGAGTCTACTTATACTTGGCCTACTTGGCGCATTCATTCTGGTTGTAGGATGCATCAATTTTGTTAACCTCAGTACGGCAATGGCAGTTAAAAAGTCGCGCGAGATTGGCGTACGTAAAACACTCGGTGCATCACGCAACCAGCTTATCGCACAATACCTCTCCGAAGCATTCTTACTCACAGTAGTATCAACCGGGTTCGCTTTGCTGATCTCCGAATTGACGCTGCCATTTATTAATCAATTTCTTCAGAAAGAAATTTCACTAAACTGGAACAATGGTATGTTGCCTGCTTTTCTTGGGGTTCTTATTCTTGTTACTGCTGTACTTTCTGGTTTGTATCCGGCCTTTGTATTGTCGGCCTTTAATCCTGTAACAGTGCTTAAGAATAAGTTGAGTTATCAGGGAAGTTCTGGTGCGTATGCGCGTAAATATCTGGTAGTGTTTCAGTTTATGATTGCGCAAATGTTGATTATCGGTACGTTAGTAGTGGCCAACCAAATGAATTATCTGGGATCAAAGCCATTAGGTTTCACCAGGGATGCTATCATAAATATTCCACTGCCTGAAACCAAAAAAGAAAAACGCGAATCCCTTAATACCTTGCTGGAATCATTGCCAGGTGTAGAAAAGGTATCTTTCTCACTTGGGGCCCCCACTTCAAACAACAATTTTGGCACAGGTTATTACCTGACTGAACGCGGCAATGCAGACCGGTATGAGGTGGCCATTAAACCTGTTGATTACAATTATCTGGAAACCTATGGTATTGAATTGGTAGCGGGACGCTGGTTCTATGAAAATGAAGAGAAGACGACCGACCTTTCGTTACCAGTTGAAGACCGAAAGTATGTTTGCCTTGTTAATGAGGCACTGGTACGACAACTGGGGTTCAGTACGAACGAAGAAATCTTAGACAAACTTATCAACATAGGGTTGAATGATATAGATGTACCCGTGGTGGGTGTTGTGAGAGATTTTCACACAGCATCGCTTCATCAAACCATAGGGCCTGTTGTGCTCATCCACTTTCCTTATTTTTATTACGATGCTGGCATTCGGATTAATACAGCGAGTACTAACGTAGTACTGAAATCGATTGAAGAGGCTTATGCTAAAGTGTTTCCCGAATATTTATTCAATTATACTTTTCTGGATAATCACCTTGAAAATTTGTATCGCCAGGAGAAGCAATCCCTTACATTAGTTCAAATCTTTTCCGGTCTCGCTATCCTGATTAGCTGCCTGGGTTTACTGGGGCTTGTGTCCTTCCTCACGCAACAAAAAGTAAAAGAAGTGGGTATCCGAAAAGTCTTTGGAGCCTCTGTGGGGAACATTGTGTTGTTGTTTTCCCGAAATTTTATCGGTTTAGTGCTCATAGCCTTTTTGTTGGCTGCACCCATTAGCTGGTACGCCATGAACCAATGGTTGCAGGCATTTGCTTACAAGACTACCATTGGCTACGCTGTGTTTGGCATTGCTGTTTTCGGTACACTGGTTGTTGCATTTCTTACCGTAATGTACCAATCAGTAAAAGCAGCTTTGGCAAATCCTACGCTATCATTACGAAACGAATAAATCCCATTTAGTATGTTCCGCAATTACTTGGCCATCGCCATTCGAAACTTGCTCAAGCATAAAGCCTTCTCCCTGATCAATATCGGTGGCCTTGCCGTTGGCATGGCTTGTTGCGTGATGCTGGTTCTTTACATTCATGATGAGTTCAGCTACGAACAGCATTTTGCTGATCACGAGCGCATTTACCGCATTTACAGCGTGTTCTCCCGCGATGGAAACACAGAGTCATTTCCACGCACCTCACCCCCGGTGGCCATGGCGTTGGCCCAGGAATTTCCGGAAGTTGAAACAGCCACCCGGTTGGTTCCCATTCCAGAAGTAGAGCAACACCTGATCCGGTATGAAGAAAACCTGTTCTATGAAAAATCTGGCTACCTGGCCGACTCCACATTCTTTGATGTATTTTCATTTGACTTTCAGGAAGGCAATCCGCAAACCGCACTTGACCGCCCCAATACGGTAGTCATTACCGCTGAGCTGGCCGAAAAAATTTTCGGAAAAGCGGAGGCGGTGGATAAATCCATCATCATCAGCAGTGGTCAATATACCGATACACTGTTTGTAAGTGGGGTGCTGAAACCGAATCCCAAACCTTCGCACGTCAATGCTTCTTTTTACATGAGCATGAACGGGCACCCCATGGGCAATTTCATCAACACCACAACCACCTGGGCATGGCAGAATTTCATTATCAGCTACGTTAAGCTGAAACCAAACACCTCGCCAACCACGGTAGATGAAAAAATTCCAGCCCTAATTGAACGGCATTCAGGCACCGATTTGAAAAATGCAGGACTGCATAAAGAAATGCACTTGCAGCCGCTGGATAACATTCATCTCTACTCCGATTTCCAAAATTCATTTGGCATGACCGAAGCCGGCAATATCAACTACATTTACATTCTGGGGTCGATCGGGATATTTATTTTGCTACTGGCCTGCATCAACTTTATGAACCTCACAACAGCCAAGGCTTCGCAACGTGCCGGTGAGGTGGGTGTGCGTAAATCATTAGGCGCCACACGTCAAAATCTGATCCGCCAGTTCTTAGGCGAATCCATGACCATTGTTTTACTGGCGCTGCTGCTGGCGCTGATCCTTGTTCAACTAACTTTGCCTTTCTTCAACGACCTTACTCAAAAGGCATTAAGCCTGCAATCGGTTAACATATCCTTTATTCTGGGAATCATGTTGCTCATTGGTATGGTTACGGCACTGGTTGCGGGAAGTTACCCTGCCTTTTTTCTGTCCTCATTTCAGCCGGCCATTGTTTTAAAAGATAAACGTCTGAGTGGCGGCAGTTCCAATTTTTTACGCAAGAGCCTGGTGGTATTTCAATTTGTTATTTCCATCACGTTAATCTCTTCCATTGTCATCATTCAACGTCAACTGAATTTTATTCAAAGTAAACCTTTAGGTTTCGATCCGGAATATAAAATCATGATCCCGTTGCGAACCGATGAGTCAAAGCAACAGTATCTTCAACTCAAAAATTCATTTGCCCAGATTGGCGGTGTTGACAAAATATCCGCAGCACGCAGTTTACCCTCCACCCCTATGTTAAGCGATTTTGCTGTTTATCCGAAGGGATCGTCACAGGACCGTGGTATCATACACCGTAATACAGTGGTAGACGAAAACTACTTCGATTTATTAGACATTAAATTACTGGCTGGAAGAACCCATGTGTTTGAAGCCGATAGTTTTTCGTGGCAGAACCCCAACCGCAAAATCATGGTAAACAAAGCCAGTCTGCAAACGCTGAACATTCCGCTGGAGGAAGCCTTGGGAACACAGTTGCTCTCGGAATGGCAGGGACAAATTTTTACGCATGAAATTATCGGGGTGGTTGACGACTTCCATCAGTTTTCGCTTCATCAATCCATTGCACCACTCATATTTTGGATACCTGCCAATCGCGGAAATTACAATTTCATCATTGTTTCAGTAAGTCCGCAGAATTACCAGAACATCATTAAGCAAATGGAAGTAAAATGGAAGGAGCTGGTTCAGCGCACGCCATTTGAAGCAGACTTTTTAAGTGATAGTGTGAAGCGCCAATATCAAAACGACCAGCGCGTTTCAAAAATCATATTTGTATTTACGAGCATAGCCATCATCATTTCCTGTCTCGGTTTGTACGGGCTGTCAGTCTACATAGCCGAACGCAAAGTGAAAGAAATCGGCATACGAAAAGTGTTGGGTGGCTCTGTAAGCAGCATCGTAGGAATGCTCTCGAAAGAGTTCGTGATTCTGGTAATCATTGCACTGGTAATCGCTGTACCCGTTGGGTATTATGCCATGAACAAATGGCTTCAGTCGTTCGCGTATAAAATTGAGTTGAATGTTGTGGTATTTGTTATCACCGGCATCATCTCTCTTGTAATCGCCTGGCTTACGGTTGGCTTTGAGTCGATTAAGGCGGCCATGGCCAACCCGGTAAAATCACTTCGCAACGAATAATGTATTAATAATTAGTAATAGAATATGCTCCTGAACTACCTCAAAATCGCCCTCCGTAATCTCCAACGAAATTTAACGTATTCGTTCATTAACATCTTCGGATTATCCATTGGCATTGCGTGCAGCATTTTAATTATGCTGTGGATTGCTGATGAATACCAGTTTGACCGCTTTCATGAAAAGCGGGATAACTTGTACAAGGTCATGATGAACCAGACGTTATCCGGCAAAGTAGGTACCCAAATTGCACTTCCTTATCCATTGAAGGAAGCCCTCCCACAACATTCACCCAAAATCAAACACACGGTTATTACCAATTGGGGAGAGGGTTTCTTACTCACAGCAGGTGAAAATAAAATTACGAAGGTTGGGCTGGCTGCAAGTGAAGATTTTCTGAAGGTTTTCACCTTCCCATTGATACAAGGTGATATTAATACGGCACTAAATGACCAGAATTCAATTGTATTAACCGAAAATGTCGCGAAGGCGCTTTTTGGTGATGATGACCCCCTGAACAAGTTGGTAAAAATTGATAACAACCAGGAATTGAAAGTTACAGGAGTGATGAAAAATTTTCCTGATCAAACTACTTTTTCCAATTATCATTACCTGATACCCTTTTCCTTTTATGAATCAATTCAACCCTGGGTGCGTAATTCGCGCGAACGTTGGGATAATAATTCCTTTCAATTGTATGTAGAACTTGAACCAGGAAGCACGCAGGCAGAGGTTACCGCCTCAATAAAAGATATTGTAAAGAAAAACATCCAGGATACCCTCACTCACCAGGAAGTAATTCTTCATCCCATTGCGGACCTGAGACTTTATTCAAAATTCGAAAACGGTAAACCAACCGGTGGTATGATTGAGTATGTAAGGCTTTTTGGTGCCATCGCCATTTTTGTATTGCTCATTGCCTGCATCAATTTTATGAACCTGGCTACAGCACGTTCAGAAAAAAGGGCTCGCGAGGTAGGCATCCGAAAAAGTATTGGTTCACGAAAAAAAGAACTTGTCTTTCAATTTCTGGGTGAGTCAATACTTATTACCACGTTTGCCTTTCTGTTAGCAATTGTGTTGGTGGAGCTGTCGTTGACACTGTACAACACATTGGTAAACAAAAAACTTTTGATTGATTACAGTAACCCGTATTTGTGGACAGGGGCCATAGCCTTGATTTTGCTAACAGGCACCCTGGCCGGAAGCTACCCTGCCTTTTATCTGTCATCGTTTCAGCCGGTAAAAGTGTTAAAAGGAAAAATCCAAACCGGTAAGCACGCGAGCTTACCGCGCAAGATTTTGGTTACACTCCAATTCGGTTTCTCGATATTCCTGATCATCGGTACCATTGTTATTTACCAGCAGATTATGCACGTAAAAGACCGTGAGATTGGGTACGACCGCGAAAACCTGATGATGATTTGGAACAATACTGAGTTATCCGATAGTTATGAAACTATTAAAAATGAATTAATTGCAACAGGTGCGGTTAAGCATGTAACAAAATCCAATAGCCCGGTAACGTCCATCTTTGCCAACAACATTGTGGAGTGGCCCGGGATGGAACCGGGAACGAGGGTTGTTTTCAGCACCATCGCCACCGAATATGATTATGTGAAAACTATGGGTATTAACCTGCTTCAGGGCAGGGATTTTTCAAAAGAATTCAATGACAGCACGAATGTGATTATTAATCAGGCCGCTGTAGATGTTATGGGCCTTACAGATCCGGTCGGATCAAAAGTTAATATGTGGGGTGGTGAATTTACAATTGTTGGCGTGACGGAGAATGTGATCATGAATTCGCCTTACGAACCGGTTGCACCTATGGTCGTGGTATTCGAACCCGACTGGATAAGCACAATCACCCTCCGGTTGGAAAAAACCTCCGACTTACCCGGATCCATTAACAAAATTGAAGATGTCTTTAAACGCTTAAACCCCACCTATCCTTTCGCCTACCGGTTTGCCGATGTTGAGTTCGATAAAAAATTCTCTTCCATAAACCTGGTGGGTAACCTGGCAAAAGTATTCGCTGCGTTAGCACTTATCATCACAGCCCTTGGGTTGTTTGGCCTTGCTGCTTTCACGGCTGAACAACGCTCGAAAGAAGTGAGCATCCGCAAAGTGCTTGGCGCATCGGTTACCGGATTGGTGTTAATGATTTCCAAAGACTTCGCACGATTGGTAATTTTCTCATTCATACTGTTTGCTCCACTGGCCGGCTGGTTCTTAACCGGTTTTCTCGAAGAGTACCCTTACCGGATTACCATACCCTGGTGGATATACCCCATGGCCGGCCTTTCTGCACTGTTCATTGCATTGGTCATTGTGAGCACACAGGCCTTGCGGGCCGCGGTAAATAATCCGGTGAACAGTTTACGAAACGAATAAATTTTAAAAAGCCCATGTTACGCAATTACATCTTAACCACACTCCGCATCCTTAGCCGTCAAAAAGTTTATTCGGCTATCAATCTCTTCGGCCTTACACTCGGCATCACCAGCACCTTGCTGCTTGTACTGTATATTACCGATGAGGTGAGCTACGACCGTTTTCATACCGATACTGATCGCATCTACCGGAGTGTAATGACGGCACGGCTAAACGACCAGGAATTCAAAACCGTTTATACCGGCCTGCCCATGTCGGAGGCGTTACTAAAAGATGTTCCGGCTGTGGAGTCCGTTGTTCGCATTGCCAAATGGAACACCATTCCTGTTCGGTTTGATGACAAAACCTTTACTGAAAATCGTTTTCTGCTGGCGGATTCAAACTTTTTTGATTTCTTCAGTTTTCCCTTACTGGTTGGGAATCCAAAAGATGCCTTACATGGTCCTAATAAAGTGGTCATTTCCGAATCAGCTGCCAAAAAATATTTCGGTTACACCGGCCCCGGTGACCTGTCTCCCATAGGAAAAATGTTTTTTATTGGCAGCCAGGGTGAAACAAAAGCCGAAGTAACGGGCATTGCTGCCGATGTTCCGCACAACTCACACCTCAAATTTGATTTCCTGCTTTCCATCACCTCGTGGGGGCAATTGAATTACCCGGTATGGCTCAACAGTGCAGTGGTAACGTATTTTAAGATCAGGCCCAACACCACCATCGAGGATGTCAATAATAAGTATGCATATTTCCTAAGCACCTATGTGGCGAAGGAAGTAGAGATGTTTCTTCAAATGACGATGGAGCAACTGGAGGAAAGTGGAAGTTTTGTGCGTTTTGATTCACAACCCCTCACCGCTATTCACCTGCACTCACAATTTTCCGATGAACTTGAGCCCAATGGAAACATCCGATACCTCTACCTGTTCGGGATGATTGCTGTTTTTTTAATTGTATTGGCGTGCATCAACTTTATGAACCTAAGCACCGCCCGCGCGGCCAATCGTGCGAAAGAAGTTGGTATACGCAAGACCATTGGAGCGTTGCGCCATAAACTCATCGGCCAGTTTATGATGGAATCGTACCTCTACACATTCCTTGCTGTGCTATTCGCCCTCATGCTGGTGTCACTGACGTTGAATTTCTTTAATACCATCACGGCAAAAAATATTGCCTTTTCAGCATTGCTCAACCCTATGTTTCTGGGTGGGCTGTTTGTATTCGTAGTGGTGGTTGGAGCCCTGGCCGGAAGTTACCCCGCTTTCTACCTTACTGCTTTTAAACCAGCGGAAGTATTGAAAGGAAAAGTACGGGCAGGCTTCAAGCGTTCAGGTATCCGCAATGCGCTCGTGGTTTTCCAGTTTTTTATTTCTATAGGGCTTATCATTTCAACACTCATGGTGTTTCAACAACTCAAATTTGTTCAACAACAAAACCTGGGCTTCGACAAACGAAACATCATGACCTTGCTCCACACGTTGAATTTAGACAAGAATGGTGAAGCTTTTAAAAATGAATTGAAACAATATCCGGAAGTTGAAAGTGTAACATTTGTTAACCGGATGCCTCCTAATGTTGATTGGAATTCGGTGTTCCGCATACCGGATACCGGGCAGGAGCAAAGGCTCACCGTTTATGTTACCGATCATGATGCCCTGCAAACGATGGGCTACCAAATGGTGGCGGGAAGATTTTTCTCCCGTGATATCAAAACGGATACAGCAACATGCTTGCTTAACGAAGCAGCCTTTCGTCAGTTAGGCTGGGATACCTTTGAAGGTAAAAAGATACTTTCCCGGTTTAACACACTGGAGGGGAACGAACTGGAGGTAATTGGTGTGATTAAAAACTTCAATTATGAATCATTAAAAAGCAACATACGGCCCATGATTATTCTGCTGGGATCAGAACCAAACTTCGAAGCCGGTATTCGCTTTGCCTCCGATGATATTCAGAAGAATATCAAATTGGTTGAAGAAACCTGGAAGAAATACGCTCCGCAAGCGCCACTCGAATACAGTTTTCTTGATTCAAACTTCGCAGCCAAATACAAAGCTGAAGAGCGCATGGGCCAGGTGTTCATCATCTTTACCGGCCTGGCCATTATTATTGCCTGCCTGGGGTTACTCGGCCTGGCTACGTATTCGGCTGAACAGCGTGCCAAGGAAATAAGCGTGCGTAAAGTAATGGGCGCTTCGGTAACCCAGTTGGTATTGTTGCTGAGCAAAGATTTTGCCCGGTTGATTATTATTGCTTTTGTGCTGGCCATACCACTCACCCTATACCTGCTCAACAAATACTGGCTCACCGGTTTTGCATACCGCATTGGTTTCAATCCGTGGATCATTGGTGGCGCGGGGTTATTGGCACTTGTGCTCGCCTTGCTTACCATTAGTTTCCAGGCGCTGAAGGCAGCTTCGGGTAACCCGGTGGATTCGTTAAAGAGTGAGTAAAGTCAGTCTGGCACATACTTGCATCCGGGGAACGGATAGTAAATATATTTTTTAAAGAATTATGGAATCGTAACTCAGGTTGCATCCTAGGCATTGTAACTAAACATGCAATGCTTATGAAGACGTTAAGATTCCTTCCATTAGTGCTGGGTACCGGGGCGCTTGTTTTTTCACTGGCCGCCTTTACCCTGCATGAAAACCGTGCTCTCCGAAATGCCGCCTTGCGCGAAATACCCAAGGGTTGTGTATTCCGAACTGTAATGGGCGAAGAAAGTTCAGATGATCACCTGCTTTACAACACACCGGAAAATGTGGCACGCTCGATTAACCGGGGACTAAACTGGTTGGTTCAGGCGCAACACGAAAGCGGTGGTTGGGGTGCAGGCAGTCATTCGCGGCAGCATATCATGGATCCACATGCTGTGCAAACCGACCCGGCAACCACCAGCATGGTGGCCATGGCCATTCTGCGCAGCGGTAGTACACTAACCAAAGGCGAATACGCATCTCAATTGGGCAAAGCGCTTGAGTATATTCTTCGCTCCGTAGAACAATCACCTGCCGCTACCTACAACATCACCGAACTTACCGGCACACAAATTCAAACCAAGCTGGGCACCAACATTGATGTGGTGTTGGCCTCGCAGTTTTTATCGAACATGGTGGAACATACTGAACACAACAAAGCCCTGCAGGCACGTGTAAAGAAAAGCCTCAATACATGCGTAGCTAAAATACAGCGTGCACAGGATCGTGACGGAAGCATTTCCGGTGATGGTTGGGCGGGGGTGCTGCAATCATCCTTTGCCACCACTGCACTTGAAGCGGCACAAGCTACGGGTGCCAATGTAGACGGAGATGCCTTGAAAAAAGCCCGTGAATTCCAGAAAGGAAATTACGATGCAAAAACCGGTCAATCACGTACCGACCGTGGTGCCGGCATTGTACTCTACTCCGTATCAGGTTCAACGCGAGCCAGTGCCAAAGAAGCACGCAGGGTGCAGGAAGAAATGGAAGAAGCCAAACGCAACGGTAAACTTTCACCAGGTGCAGCGCCTTCTGCCGAAAACCTGCAGAAGATTGGCTTTACCAAAGATGACGCCCTGCGTTATGCCACCGCATATGAGGTGTACAACTCCGCCAAGCAAACCGCACAACAAGAGGATGTAATGGACGGCTTTGGCAACAATGGTGGCGAAGAGTTTTTAAGTTACTTACAAACTGGTGAGGGCATGATCATCGGCAAGGATCAAACCTGGAAAAACTGGTATGATAACATGAGTGGCCGGTTGGTGAAAATCCAGAACAATGACGGCAGCTGGAACGGCCACCACTGCATTACCAGCCCTGTGTTTTGTACCGCAACATGTTTACTGATACTTGCGGTAAACAACGATGTTGAAAGATTAATTAAGATGGGCAAGGAGAATTAACCATAATTCTCCAATGGGGTGAAAGGGCGGGCAACCGCCCTTTTATTTTTGATAGAAATCATTATCGAATATCTTTAGCGATATAAACATCATCGTTATGAATAAGGCTTGGATTAAAATATCTGTATTATGGTTCATTCTTTTCTTTGCAGCTTGCCAACCATCCGGTGATGCCAATACGAGCATAGCCATAACTACAAACCGGTACGAAGACCTGGTTGCCCTATTTCATGAATGGCGTGCATTTGAACAGCCTCCCCTTCGCGATGGCGCACCTGATTATACTGTGGTCACATTCGAAAAACGCTGGCTTGCATTTAAGGCCTTACAAAAAAAATTAATATCCATTGATTACAAAAGCTGGCCCGTTGATCAACAGGTTGACTGGCGCATTGTATGGGCAGAGATGAATGGCTTCGATTTCAACTACCGCATTTTAAAACCGTGGCAACGCGACCCGGCCTTTTATACCTCCGTGTTTATGGAACGTAGTGATGTGCCCGCCCACGAAGGCCCCACACACCATGGCACCACCGAAGTATGGACCTACTCTTTTCCTTTGGACGCTGATACAAAAAAGAAATTTCTAAGCGACCTACGGGTGATTACACCCCTCAACGAACAGGCTAAACAAAACTTAACCGGCAATGCCCGCGAGCTTTGGGCTGCCGGTATTCGGCCGATACGCGCGCAGGCAGATGATTTAAAGCGACTTCTTGATTTCGAAGGCGTGAAAGACGATGCCGAACTGGCGAGCACTATTGAAGCTGCCATCACATCTACCCACAACTTTGCCGAATGGCTGGCGCAACAAGCTCCTTCGAAAACCGGACCATCGGGTATCGGAAAAGAAAATTATACCTGGTATCAACAAAACGTACACCTGGTGCCGCTCACCTGGGAAGATGAGGTGATGATTTTAAAACGTGAACTGGCACGCGCGTGGACTTCCCTTAAACTGGAAGAACACCGAAACAGAAATACACCACCGCTTACAGCGGTCAATTCGCCTGAAGCATTTAATGCACTGGCCGGGAAAAGCGCACAAAGCCTGTTGAAGTTTTTGCAAAACGATCGGATCGTAACGGTTAAAGATTATTTCGAACCGGCTTTGCGCGAACATCTGGGTAACTTTGTGCCAGAGGAAAAGCGAAACTTTTTTGTGATTACGATGCATTATGATCCCCGACCGTTGTATTCGCATTTCTATCACTGGTTTGAATTGGCACGTATGGATTTAGAACCCCATCAAAGTGAAATCAGAAGAGGGCCTCTGCTATACAACATTTTCGATTCGCGCAATGAAGGCACAGCCACTGCTGTTGAAGAAATGTTTATGCAAGCCGGTTTTTACGATGATGATCCACGTGTCAAAGAAATCGTGTACATCATGATCGCCCAGCGCGCTGCACGGGGCTTAGGTTCGCTCTATGCCCATGCCAATGAAGTGACCATGGAGGAAGCAGGTGCCATCCACAGTGAATTCACACCCCGCGGTTGGATGAAAACAGAAAAGGATTTACTCATTTTTGAACAACACCTTTACTTACGCCAGCCCGGCTACGGCACAAGTTACATTACCGGCAAATACCTGTTGGAACAAACCCTGGCCGATGTGGCCAAAGCGAAAGAGGCAGCCCATGAACCGTTTGCACTGAACGACTTTATGGATCAATTAAATGCCATCGGCAACATACCGATAGCACTGGGCCATTGGCAACTGACAGGCCATGATGATTTGCTACCGAACAGTAAAAAATAAATACATCTACTCCGTGCGCAAACACTTCACCGGATTTACATTAGCCGCTTTAATGGCTTGCGAGGCTACCGTTAACCACGCTATTAACAGCGCCAGAAAACCGGCCGCCACAAAATACCAGGCCTCCAGATTAATGTGAAAAGCAAAGCGCGCCAGCCACTGATCCAGCAGCCAATAACTAAGGGGAAGGCCAATCAAAATGGCAATCAACACCATTCGCGTAAAATCACCGGAGAGTAATAATACAATGTTGGTGGAGGAAGAGCCCAACGTTTTGCGGATGCCGATTTCTTTTTGCCTGCGTTCAGCCGTAAAGGCGGCCAGGCCGAACAAGCCTAAACATGAAATGACAATTGCCATGGTGGCAAAATAAAACGACAAAGATGCCACGCGCTGCTCGGCTGCATACATACGGGCATATTCCTGATCCTGAAACTGATAGTCGAATGTGAAGCCGGGATTGAAGTCGGCATAGAGATTACGTAGCGCGTCCAATGTTTCCTTTTCTTTTCCTTTCTCCAGGCGAATCATGATATTCCAGGTATATTGGGGCGTAAGTAAAAAGAAGGCCGGGTTCACCACATCATGCAGCGATTGAAAATGAAAATCCTTCACCACACCAATGATCTCCATATCATACTCCTGCCACAGTTTTACAGTTTTTCCAATGGGTTCATCAAAACCCATTACTTTAATAGCCGCCTCGTTAAAAATAATCTTGCTGCTGTCGGCTCCATAGGCTTCTGAGAAAGTCCTGCCTTCCAGCAACTCCAATTCCAGCGTTTCCATCAGGTTATAATCCACACGGATGTTCTCAAACAAAATTATGTCTTCCGGATTTTTGCCTTCCCATTGCACACCGCCTGTGTTACTGTTACGGCCCAGTAAAGAATGCCCAATGGCGGAAGCGTTCACTACGCCTGGAATATTCCTTACTTGTTCTAAAAATGTTTTACGATTCTCCAGCACCTTACCTTCAATCGGGAATTGAATAAGTTGTTCCTTAGTGTACCCCAGGTTTTTGTTTTGCACAAACGAAACCTGTTTGTATACCACCAACACCGACACAATAAGAAAAACCGAAATCGCAAATTGAAACACCACCAATCCCTTACGGGCCCACAACTCGCCCCATGAGCCCTTTACCACGCCCTTCAATACGGCAGCAGGTTTAAAACCTGATAAATAAACGGCCGGATAAGACCCCGCAATAATTCCAGTAAACACCGTTATCGCAAACAACCCCATCATCATCTGCGGGTCACTCAGCAGCAAGGAAATTTTTTTCTCGGTAATGGAATTGAATTGCGGCAAAATGAGCCAAACCATCGCCAGTGAAAGTAAAACGGCCAACACGGTTAACACCATCGACTCGCTGATGTAGTGAAACACGAGCGACCTCCGTTGTGCGCCAATTGATTTTTTTATACCTACTTCCTTGGCTTTGCGCGAGGCACGGGCTGTAGCCAGGTTCATAAAATTGATACAAGCTATGATAAGGATAACCACCGCTATAATGGAAAACAGGGTTACGTATTCAATGCGCCCACCCGATTGCACACCGTTCTCATAACGGCCATAGAGGTAGCGTTCAGAAAATTTTTGAATAAAGAGTGTAACGTTCGAATTTTCATTCTTTCCCTTAATATAATCTTTGATCTTACCCGAAAATGCAGCGGCATCCGCACCTTCACGCAACACGATCATGGTGGAGGGGCCATTGTTGCCCCATTCGGTTACCCATTGATTTTCTTCCTTGAATACCTCGAATGGCAACACAAAATCAAACTGATAAGAAGATGTTGACGGGAGATTTTCATAAACACCGGTTACGGTAAACGACTTCTGATGTTGAAACTCCACCACCTTACCCACCAAACCCTCATCAGTATCAAATAATTTCTTCGCCAGGTCTCTCGAAATAACGATGGACAGTTTATCGGTAAGCACCTGGTCGGGCTGACCTTCCCATAATGGATACGAGAAAATCTGAAAGAAATCGGCACCCACATAAAAACCTTTTGCCTTTACAGTATGCTCCCCTACCGAAAGCGTAAACGGATTTACCCACGTAAGCGTAGCCGCATACTCCACTTCCGGAAACTCATCCTTCAAACCTTCTGATAAAATACCGGGTGTTGAGGAAGTCGTCATCAGGTTATCGGCATACTGTTGATGCTCCATTACCTGGTACAGGCGTGCGTCCTGCTTGTGGAACTTATTCATGTTCAGTTCATCCTGCACCCACAGGTAAATCAAAAGCGTACAGGTAAGCCCGGTAGCCAAACCAATCAGGTTGATACTAAAATATCCCTTCGCACGAACGATGTTCCGGTAAATGAGGATGAGGCTGTGTTTAAACATGGGTGGTGATTTAATTTTTACAAGGACAACCACATTACCGATAGGTTGCGTGGTTGAATTGTAAAAGAAGTACCGTACAGACGGGAAAAGGTTACGGAAAGTTTTATGTGAGGAACAATAAAAAAATCCGTACACCACCGGACAGTGATCGGTCAAAAACGAACAGGAAATCAAAGCTGTGGTAATGATTTATAACGCTAATGACTGTTAAAACGCAACCTTTAAAAACTTTCCCGGTCTTTGTAACCAAAGCCTGAAACCGGAGTGATCAACTAACCCCCAAGCCCATGCTCGTCAATTACCTGAAAGTTGCCTTGCGTTCCATCTTTCGCAACAAGCTTACTTCCTTCATCAACATTTCCGGTCTTGCCCTGGCGCTTACCAGCGCCTTGCTCATTACCTTTTATGTAGTGGATGAATTGAGCTATGACCGGCATCATCCGGCTGCCGATCGGCTGTATCGGGTAACCCGTTATTTCTATGATCAGGATGGAAACGCCAGCTTAAAGTTGGCTAACGTGGCCCCGCCTATTGGCATGCTTATGCGCAATGATTTTCCGGAAATAGAAAAGCTCTGTCGCATGCTCCCCTTGAACACAACCGTAACCTTGCCGGAAGATGGTGTGGAGAATAAATCATTTAGAGAACGGAACATTTTTATAAGCGAGCCGGAAATATTCGAATTATTTGAGATCACGTTAACAGAAGGAAACAAAGCCACCGCGCTGGAAAAACCATTTACAATTTTATTGTCTGAACCTGCTGCTGAAAAATATTTCGGCACTACACAGATACAAGGAAAAACCCTGCAGGTATTCGGTAATCCCGTGCAGGTAACCGGGGTGTTCAAACCCTTCCGCGCGCAATCCCATTTTCATCCCGACTTTCTCATTTCGTTCAGCACCCTTAATGACTCTACCATTTATGGAAGACGGGGGCTCGAAACCAACTGGGGAAACAATTCTTTTGGTACCTACTTTTTACTGAAGGAAGGCGAACAGCCAAAAGCACTCGAAAGCAAGCTTCCGGATTTTCTTGACAAACATTTTGGAACTTTTGCACGCGCTAACTTTGGAGCAGCACCCAATTTTGTCGCTTCAAAAGTCACCAGTCTTCAACTTCAAAAAGTTACCGACATCCATTTACACTCTCATCTGGATGATGAACTTGAACCTCCCGGTAACATCAACACCGTGTACATGATGGGAACCATCGGGTTGTTCATCATTCTCATTGCCTCCTTCAATTTTATAAACCTGAACACCGCACAGGCAACCAAACACTCTAAAGAAGTGGGCATACGAAAAGTTGCTGGCGCTTTCAAAACACAACTGATGGGTCAATACCTGAGCGAGTCTGTTTTAATTGCCTTGTTTTCATGCCTGCTCGCCCTGGGTGCAGGGTATAGTGGGTTAGAATGGCTTAATAGTTTTACCGGAAAATCCATTAGCTACTTTAGTCAACCCCTTATCCTCATCTTAATGGTGGCCGGGTCAGTTGCGGTAGGGTTACTGGCCGGGCTTTATCCTGCTGTTATCATATCAGGGTTTAAACCGGCTGTAATCTTAAAAGGAAAACAAACTGGCGGAAAGCCTGTGCTGCGCAGGGCCCTGGTGGTGGTGCAGTTTGCGATCTCCATTGTGTTGATTATTGCAACCGGAATAATTTTCAGTCAGCTTCAATACCTGAATAAAAAAGATCTGGGGTATGCCAAGGATCAGGTTGTCACGCTTCCTTACTACAGTCAGCTAAACGATAATTATGATGCATTTTACAACGCCTTAACGGGACACTCGGCTATAAAAAATTCGGGGCGCTCCTCTCGCATTCCAACCGGCAGGTTACTCGATTCCATGGGCGCACAAATGCGTAAAGGCGATTCACTGCAAAATGTAGGGTCGCGCATCGCCTACATTCGGGTGGACCATACATTTTTCGACACGTATGGTATTCCGTTTGTTGCCGGAAGAAACTTTTCGAAAGCAGTGCGTACGGATGATTCGCTCGGTTATGTACTCAATGAAGCAGCCCTGACAGCCATGGGTATCTACGATCCTGCATCACTAATCGATCAGGAATTTT
Organism: Flammeovirgaceae bacterium UBA5585; assembly: GCA_002425185.1. GTDB lineage: Bacteria > Bacteroidota > Bacteroidia > Cytophagales > Cyclobacteriaceae > UBA2336. Next base: position 40,810 of record DILT01000012.1, read on the forward strand.
CATACGGTGGCGTAAACGGCAAAGTGATTGGTGTTGTGAAAGATTTCCATTTTGAATCCCTGCACCAGGTTATCAACCCGATGATTTTTCTGATACAACGACCAGCATACAACAATCTTTCCATTCAGGTGGCCGGCAATAATTTTCAGGAAGGATTAAACCACATTGAAAAAGTGTGGCGCGAATTTTTACCCGACCGTTTATTTGAATATACGTTTATGAACGAACGGTACAACAACCTCTATCAAAATGAAATGAAGCAAAGTCAGTTATTCACAGGATTTTCCTTACTGGCCATCTTTATTGCATGCCTTGGATTGTTCGGGTTGGCTACATTTAACACCCTGCAACGGGTAAAAGAAATTGGTATCCGCAAAGTACTGGGTGCCTCAGTTCCCAGTATACTTACACTGCTCACGCGTGAAATTATTATACTGGTTATTGTTGCCAACGCTATTGCCTGGCCGGTAGCGTGGTACTTTATGGAGAAATGGCTTGATGGTTTTGCCTACCACATTAACATGAATGTATTGCTTTACCTTATAGCCGCGGGGGCAGCCATACTGATCGCTATCCTTACCGTTAGTTCGCAAACACTGAAAGCGGCCATGACCAACCCGGCTAATACACTGCGGTATGAATAGTTACCGGTAACTACTTTTCACATACTTCCAGTTTCGCGATTTACCCTCGGCAAGCCACTCCAGTGTGGTAGCCAGACGTTTTTCACGAGTAGCTTCGGTTTTGGCTTCGGTTATCCACTCCAGGTATTCGCGTTTGTGTGATGGACTGAAGTTTTGGAAAGTGATCAGCGCCTTCTTATTCTTTTTTAAGGCATCCATGAACCATGCGGGAGTCCTAATCGCTTTACTAACAGTCTTTTTCGGTGCAGCCTTAACACCATCGTCATTCAGTTTTTTAGCTTGCTTAAGAAAATCAATAATAACCTTATCCGGTGGAAGATCTTTTAAACTGTTTACGCGGCCAAAATTTCCCATCGCCTCGCCCCCTGCTGCTTTATTTTGTCCTAAATAATTTTTCGGATCCTTGATAAGCCTGGCTTTCCAAAAAGCAAAGGTGCAATGCTGCTTAAAGGCGGCAAATCCGAAATACAATCCCTTGTATTCAAACGAGGGCATTCCCCATTTTATCGTCTCGGTTACTTCCGGGCAGGCCTTATGCACCAATTCCCGCACATGCTTTAAAATGGGCTGGGCAAATGGCTGCGCCTTTGTTATATAAGCATCGATGCGTTTATCCTTTTTTGTCATGGGAATGTATTCGCAGTCCGAATGTTTAGTCCAAAACTCTCGGAGTACCTTTTTTGCAATTACTCTTAAACATCTACTTCTTCACCACGGTAAACTCAACCCTGCGGTTGTTGGCGCGGCCCGCATCGGTGTCGTTGGTGTCAATGGGCTTGCTTTCGCCATAGCCCTGTGCACGCAACCGTGCTCCGTCAATGCCCTGGCTAACAATATAATCCACCACCGATTGTGAACGGCCCTGCGAAAGGTTCAGGTTGTATTCGTCTGAGCCCTTGCTGTCGGTGTGGCCTTCAATCTGTATTTCAACGGTATGATTTTGTTTTAAGAAGTCAACCACCTTGTTCAGTTCTACAAAAGATTCTTTTTTGAGGGTGGTCTTGTCAAAATCGAAATAAATATTCTTCAACCGTACGGTAAGTCCCACTTCAATAGGTTGCAGAATAAGGTCTTTGATCACCGGGGTTAATTCTTCATTTATTACCTCCACACTGTCGGCTGCATTCAGGTAACCTTCCGCGGAAGCGGTAAGCATATACCAACCCAGCTTCTTAATTTCCTGCTCGTATGTTCCCGCTCCTGCCTGCAGGTTCAGGTTAACACTGCGATCGTTTTTAAGTTGCACCTGAAGTTTGGCGGCTACCGGCTTCATGGTTTTGCTGTCGTAAATTGTACCGGCCAGCACCAGTTTTTTTACCACGGGTGTAAGGTAAAGATCAACATACAGGGTAGTATCATTGCCTAATACCGGTAGTGACAGACTGATGTCTTTCGGTAAAAATCCTTCCTGCGAAGCGGCAACATTAAATCCGTTTACCTCCGGTATTTTGGTTTCATACTTACCATCTCCTTTTGCATGCAGCAAAATGGCTTCATGATCAGCCGGCTTTACCTGCACGTTGGCCGGTATAGGCTGTTGTGTTTTTTCATTGAAGATGGTACCCGAAACGCGGATGGTAATATCGCGCGGAATAAGTTTGAACAAATCCAGGGTACCGCCAGCACCAATAACAGCACGGCTCATATACACATGGCCTTCGCGATCAATACAGAAGTACATCTCTCCGCCTGCCGTATTAATGGGTGCACCCATGTTTACCGGCTCACTCCAGTTTTGCCAGCTATCGTCCAGGCGGGTGGTTTTATAAATATCCGATTTACCAAATTTTCCGGCCACATTACGGTCGCTGGCGAAGTAAAGTGTTTTATCATCTGGCCCGATAAAAGGGCCGAAGTCATCATCCTTAACGGAAATATTAAGCTTCACCGGCCGCGACCATTTGCCATCGCTGCCCAGGTTACTTACATACAAACTACTGCGTGTACTGCTTGGAGTTTCACTGAAAAAAATAATCATGTGTTTCATGTTGGCCGACATGCTGGCCCCGTAAAAACGACCTTTATTCATTTCTTTAAAGCCGGGCACATCCAGTTCGGTGAGTGAACCGCCCGCACTAACAATGGAAAAGCCCTTGGTATCCTTTACCCGGCCCCCTTTAATAAAGAGTGAGCCATCGGGCAAGGCTGTAAATACCTGGTTACTCCGGTGAATGTTGTAAGGAGCTGTAAGGTGTTGCGGAGCGCTCCACTCACCATTCTCGCCTACTGTAGAAACCCATATATCGTCACTTCCTTCCTTGCCAAAAGTGTTTTGAGGATGGTTGTGAATAAAGAAGTAGAGTTTTTTGCCATCAAACGAAATGATGGGGGCGGCATCATGATAATAGGTATTGACTTCTTTGTTGAGTTTTACCACGGCATAGCGCGGGGCATACTCCTGGGCCAAAACCATAAAAGACAATGCCAGCAAGAAGAATGGGAGGATCAGTTTTTTCATTATCAACAGGTTTACTGTTCATAAAGGTAAAAACATTCAAGGGAGATGAAAACCCCCGTCACACCATAGCCTCCTTTTGCGTTTGAAAGGGAGTGTGGGTGATTTCTCAGAAAAGACTTGAATGGATAATGCCTCTGCCACTCATGGAAAGCGACACAATAATCACCAGCAAGGCCAACGCATTGAATAAAAACATGCGTTTGTGTTTTGCGTTGTCATCGGCCATTTTTTTGGAAGTTATGCGCGCCAGGGTAATCAATACAATGGCAATAATATTCAGTGAGATATGCTCCACCGCCCAATACCTGAGCCCGGCATTCTTCATAGTACCCGCATTAAACTGCACTACGGGGCTAACAAAATATAAAACCAGGCCAATCAGCAATTGAAGATGGGTGAAGATAAACAGGTAAAGGCCCAATTTATTATCTAACCCGGTGTATGGCTTCTTTCCCAGCCACTTCTGCAAGGCAATAACCACCACCACTACCAACATAATCAACACAAAATACCGCAACAACGAGTGGGTATGTAACAAACCGGTATGCATAGCTTTAAATTTAAGCCCGAAAATAGCACAGCTTTTCCAAACTTCCGAAAAACTGTATAATTTGTACGACTCTGAATCATGAACCGCTACTGCCTGCTTCTGCTCACGTTCCTTTCTTCACTTTGTTTAAATGCACAAGATGAAAATGATTCCCTCGAATCACCTCCCGATACGGTGAAAATGGGAACCTACATTATCAGTATTCATGATATAAACTTTCAGGCTAAAGAATATGAGCTTCGTTTTTGGTTGTGGGCACTGTACGATAATGTAACCTTCGACTTAGCCAAACAGCTCGATATCCCCAATGCCAAAGCCATTGATGAGCAGGATGTGGTGGCTGTTGATGTCGTGAACGGAAAAACATGGCAACTGATGAAGATGCGTACTACCATGAAACAAAACTGGAAAGTAGGAAACTATCCTTTCGATAAGCAGCACCTGGTAGTCCATATCGAGAACACCATATTTGATAAAAACAGGTTGGTATTTGTGCCCGATGAACTGGGCAGCGCATACGACCGTGAATTGACACTGGACGGGTGGCGTATTACTAATTTTGAAGTCGGAGTAAAAGACAAGGAATATACTACGGTTTTTGGCGATCCTTCCTCCGACATGCTTCACTCGGAATACTCGTCTTTCGACATTTCTATGGATATGGAACGCAATGGATGGGGGTTGTTCTGGAAATTGTTCTCCGGTATGTACATCGCTTTTCTTATCGCTATGGTAAGCTTTGGCCTGCAAGTAGAAGAACTGGAGCCTCGATTTGGATTACCAGTAGGCGGCTTGTTTGCTGCGGTGGGTAATAAATACATTATCGATTCCCTGCTTCCTGAATCGAACACGTTTACGTTAGTTGATTCCCTGCACTCCATCACTTTCTTCTCCATCTTTATTATTCTTTTCCTTTCGGCTATTACGCTTTACATCTACCATCAGGATAAAATTGGTTTATCCAAAAAAATAAACAGAATATCCGCCACAGCTGTATTTTTCCTTTACATCATTATTAATATCGTCATCATAACTTCCGCTCTTTCATAAATTTTTTGCCATGAAAATTCTTGTAAAAATTAGTATCGGATTACTGATCGTATTACTCGTTCTTGCATTGGGTGTGTACTTCTATATGCAAACCACAAAGCCGCAATTGGAAGGCACACGTACGCTGCCCGGCCTTCATCGTGATGTGGAAGTATTGTACGATGACTATGGTGTGCCGCACATTTATGCGCAAAACGATGAAGATGCCTATTATGCACTGGGCTATGTTCATGCACAAGACAGGCTTTTTCAAATGGAGATGCTGAGGCGCGCAGCCGGAGGCCGATTAGCGGAAGTTCTTGGCGAAGATCTGGTGAAGGTTGATAAATTTTTCAGAACACTAGGCCTTAATCATTTTGCCAAGCAACATGCCGAGAAATTTTTTAACGCTGACACGGCAGCCTTTCAGCGCTTGTCCCTGGCGTATCAAAAAGGTATAAACCAGTTTGTAAAAACCGGAAAAACACCAATTGAATTTACACTGATCGGCATACCCAAAGAAGAATTCACCCCGCAGGATATTTACCTGGCCGTTGGGTTTATGTCGTTTGGGTTTGCCGAAGGGTTTCATGCCGATCCGGTGTTGCAGAAAATTAAAACCGAATGGGGTGAAGAATACCTCAAAGACCTGGCAGTAGAAACACCCGTTGATGCCGTGATTATCAAAAATTTCAACGGCCCTGTTAAAAGAAAAGGCACCGATCAACTAATAGCGGCAATCCATGATGCATTGGCTACACTTCCGGTGCCCCTGTGGCAGGGAAGTAATGGCTGGGTAGTGTCAGCCGAAAAATCAACAACCGGCTTTCCCATTCTCGCCAACGACACCCACATTGGTTACGGGCAACCTGCGGTTTGGTACGAGGCGCACCTTGAATATCCGGGCTTTAGCTTTTATGGTCATCACCTGGCTGGCATTCCCTTTGGCTTGCTGGGCAATAACCGCTTTTGCGGAGTTGGGCTGACCATGTTTGAAAACGATGATGTCGACTTCTTTCAGGAAACCGTGAATCCCGAAAATAAAAATCAGGTGAAGTATAAAGAGGCGTGGGAAGATCTCACCATCCGTACGGAACGAATTAAAGTAAGCGGAGCAGATGACGTATTGTTTGACGTAAAGACGAGCCGCCATGGACCGATCATCAACGGTATTGTTGAAAATGTAAACGAAGAGGGTGACCCCGTTTCACTTTCGTGGCTTATTTTACAGCTGGAAAACTTTGCCGTGCAGGCCGCCTGGCAGTTAAACCATGCCTCCACATTTGAACAGGCACGCGAGGCGGTGTCAATGTTTTCGGCACCCGGGTTAAATGTGATGTATGGCGATACCGATGGAAACATAGCCTGGTGGGCTGCGGCCAAACTTCCCGTTCGGCCAACACATGTGCAAAGCAAACTTTACTTAGATGGTGCCAGTGGTGACGATGAGTACCAGGGGTTTTATGACTTCTCTAAAAATCCACACGCTGTAAATCCGCCCTGGGGGTTTGTATACTCAGCCAACAACCAACCCGATTCGGTTGACGGTGTTTTGTATCCGGGTTATTACTACCCGAAAAGCAGATCCGGCCGAATCGTTGAATTACTTTCACCCGACAAGAAATTCTCAGCTGAAGACATGAAGGCCATTCAACTGGATGTGGTCTCTCACATGCATGTTGAAGTAGCCAAAGAAATTGCTACGGTACTAAAAACAGCCTCGCTCGATGAAATCCAGACTGTAATTTTAAATGAACTTCAAAACTGGGATGGCGATCATAAGGCAACCGCTATTGCACCCTCCATATATTACAACATGCTTTCGCAGATTATTTTTCTGTCCATGGAGGATGAACTGGGTACACCTGCATTAAAGTCAATTTTAAGTACCTCCATACCAAGAAATGCCTACCATATCTTTATTCGTAATGGTGAATCGCCCTGGTGGGATAATGTGCATACAACAGACAAGAAAGAAAGCCGGGATGATATTGTGTTACAAGCTGCCCGAAACACCATTTCGCTGCTCCAAAAAAGTTGTGGCCAAAAACCCCAACAATGGACATGGGGAAAAATTCATACCCTTACCCATACCCATGCATTAGCTGCAGTAAAACCGCTTGATAAACTTTTTAATGTTGGACCCTTTGTTGTAGATGGGGGCAGTGAAGTACTGAACAACCTGATGTTTAACCTGGATACGACAGGATACTTTCCTGTGCTCGCAGGCCCGGCCTTACGCAAGGTTACCGACTTTGGCAATATCGAAAGCGGGGAAACCATATCACCTTCCGGGCAAAGCGGAAACGTTATGAGCCCACATTATAAAGACCAGGCGGAAATGTTTGCTACCGGAAAATACCGGAAAATGCTCATGAACCGGGAAGAGATTGTTGCGAAACACAAGAATAAGCTGGTGTTGAAGCCTTAACTCAAAGTTTTCTATTAGAAAACTTCTATCTTTGCACCATGTTCAATATTATTGCCAGAAGAACTTTGCTGGAATTCTGTAGAATATATCCGGAGGCGGCACAAGCGTTGATGGAGTGGTATCATGAGTTGATCGGTAAGGACTTTAGGAACTTTCAAGAACTAAAGGAAACTTACAAAGGTTGTAGTATTGTTGGAGATGACCGTGTAGTGTTCAACATAGCCGGCAATAAATTTAGGTTAGTTGTAAGGGTTGTCTTTCAATTTAAAACTATTCAGGTGAAGTGGTTTGGCACTCACAAAGAGTATGATAAGATAGATGTTAAATCAATCCAGTTTAAGAAATAAAATTTCTCAAGAAATGAAACTAAAACCCATCAAAACAAAAAAGGAATACGAGGCTTGTCTGGACTGGGTCGATGCTATGTTCGATAAAAAAGTAAAAGCTAATTCACCAGAAGGCGAAAACCTCCAGGTAATGCTATTACTTATAAAAGAATATGAAGACAAGCACTACCCGATACCAACTCCCGATCCCTTAGAAGCAATTAAACTTAAAATGGAAGAACGAGGCTTAAAGAATAAAGACCTGGTAAACAAAATAGGAAGCAAGGGATATGTTTCAGCAATTTTAAGTGGAAAAAAACCACTTACACTTGAACTCGCAAAAATATTTCACAAAGAGTTAGGTATACCAGCCAACATTTTACTTTCATGAATTTTGCAGCATGACAAATATCATTTGAAAAACCTGATGGATATTGCCCAACAATACAACTTAAATCTTTTCTTTACTCACAGATAAACTGTTCAATAAACGATATGAAAATCAACATTCAGACACTCGATTTCAGTCCCAAACAGGACTTGCTAGACCTCGTAAACGAAAAAGTTGAAAAGCTGGAACGCTACAGCGACCGCATTGTAGAAAGCCGGGTGGTGCTTCGGGTTGAAAAGTCAGAAAAACGCGATAACAAAATATGTGAAATCCGGGTGGTCATTCCCGGCAACGATTTGTTTGTCAGTAAAAAATTTGAATCCTTTGAAGAAGGTATCCACAAAGTTACGGACACCCTGCAACGCCAGTTGAAGGAGTGGAAAGAAAAGCAAGGGTAGCCTTTACCACAAGCCCATACAAACCCCGGAAGTGCAAATTCGGGGTTTTTCTTTTTTATATCCATCACAAAATACTGGTCGGGTCTTGCGCATTATTGTACCTTACCCTTATTCAAAAGTAAAATCACTCATTCCATGAAAAAGTATCTATACCTGATTCTGTTCCTGTGCAGCACTGTGCTTTTTGCGCAGGAAAATTTAACCTATCAGCGGCCACCCGAAGAAATTGCCAAACTGGTAGAAGCCCCGCTTACACCGTTCGTAACATTTTCACCCGACAAGCAGTGGATGATGTTACTGGAGCGTTCCGACTACCCTACCATTGAGCAACTATCACGGCCCGAACTACGCATTGCCGGCATGCGCATCAACCCCGACAACTTTGGCCCAAGCCGGGCTACTTACATTATTGGGGTAAAGGCAAAAAAAGTTAGCGGTGGACCCGAAATGGAAATCAAAAACTTACCGGCAAATGCATTATTGGGCAGTCCTTCGTTTTCACCCGATAGTAAAAAGCTAGCGGTACTGAATTACAATCCCGATGGTATTGAATTATGGGTGGTGGATATGACTACCCTTACAGCATCGAAAATAACCGAACGAAAAATTAACGACACGATGGGCGGATCATATGCATGGCTTTCCGATTCGCAGCATATTATATTCACCGCTGTACCAACTAACCTTAAACCCCTTCCGGCAAAATCACGTGTGCCCGCTGGCCCCATAGTAGAAGAAAACCTCGGCAAAAAGGCACCCTCACGTACCTATCAAGACCTGATGAAAAATGCCTACGATGAAGCAGCCTTTGATTACTACACTTCGTCCGATCTGGTGTTGAAAAATTTAAGCGGAACAGAAAAAATTGTAAGTCCATCCTCCATTCATTACAACTTCAGTCCATCGCCAGACGGAAAACTTATTCTTACCGAAACCATTCAACGCCCTTACTCCTACCTCGTACCGGTTTATAATTTTCCAAAGCATGTTAATGTAATCGACCTGGATGGTAAACTGATAAGCGACATTGTGGCCATTCCGCTAACCGATTATATACCTACCGGTTTTAATGCCACCCAACGTGAACCACGCGGCCACAATTGGCGAAGTGACAAACCTGCAACCTTATACTGGGCTCATGCACAGGATGGTGGCGATCCTAAAGTTAAAACCGACATCCGCGATAAAGTGTACACGTGGGACTACCCGTTTAAAGGTGAACCGAAAGAACTGATCAGTTTACCCCTACGCTATTCACGTATTACCTGGGGCAATGATAATGTGGCCTGGGTGTACGAGCGCTGGACCAGCGATCGTAAGGAACGCGTGTACCAGGTTAATCCAACATCGCTCGCTAAAAAAGTTGTCTTCGACAGAAATTATGAAGATAACTACAACAACCCCGGCAATGTGGTTACCGCGCCCAATGCGTTTGGGCGAAACGCCATGCTAATTAATAAAGACAACACGGTCTTTCTTACCGGAATGGGTTCATCCCCGCAAGGTGACCTTCCCTTTCTGGACAAAATGGAACTCTCCACAGGAAAGACAACACGGCTGTGGCGTTGCCAGGCTCCGTATTATGAATACGTAGTTAACCTGCTGGATACCAAAAAAGGAACCTTTGTTACCTCACGCGAATCGAACACTGAAAATCCGAACTACTTTATCAGAACTGCTGGATCAACCAAAACCACACAACTCACAGCCTTTGCGCATCCTTATCCGCAGATCAAAGATGTTAAAAAGCAGGTGCTGCAATACAAGCGCAGCGATGGTGTAGAGTTGACCGCTCATCTTTACCTGCCGCAAGGTTACAAGAAAGAAGATGGTCCGTTACCGGGTTTGGTGTGGGCTTACCCACGCGAATTTAAATCGGCTGACGCAGCCGGCCAGGTGCAGGGCTCTCCGTACACCTTTACCCGCCTTAGTTGGGGTGGCCCCATCTATTGGGTAACCCAAGGTTATGCGGTATTGGATAATGCTTCCATGCCTATTGTTGGCGAGGGCGATAAGGAACCTAACGATACCTACATTGAGCAATTGGTAGCCAGTGCGCAAGCCGTGGTTGATTATGCCGCGTCTTTGGGTGTGCTTGATCCCACACGTGTAGGCGTTGGCGGGCATTCCTATGGTGCGTTTATGACAGCCAATTTGCTGGCGCACTCCAACATTTTCAAAGCCGGTATTGCACGCAGTGGCGCGTACAACCGAACGTTAACACCGTTTGGTTTCCAGGCCGAAGAACGTACCTACTGGCAGGCACCCGATGTGTACTTTAAAATGTCGCCCTTTTCATTTGCCGATAAAATCAAAACACCAATATTATTTACTCATGGCGAAGCGGATAACAACTCCGGCACCTTCCCCATTCAGACTGAACGCTTCTACAACGCTATTAAGGGGCATGGCGGAACAGCCCGTTATGTTGTTTTGCCGTACGAAAGTCATGGTTATGCAGCTAAAGAAAGTATCCTCCATACGTTGTGGGAAATGAATCGCTGGTTAGAGACCTATGTAAAGAATGCCGATAAGCAGGCAAAAAAGTAAAGAACAGTCTAGGCACTATTAAAACATAATGAATCCGATCTGCTAACTTGTCACCATGACATTAGCCGATCGGATTCTTTCTTTCAATAAAAGTCTGACGATCACTTCCAAACTTCCTTCAGGTGTAGAAGTGCTAAATCCATTTCAACAGTCAGGTACCTTTCGCTTATGCGAGTTGTTCTACAAAAAATATTATAACGATTCAAACACACGCACCTTAATTCTGGGCATTAATCCCGGGCGGTTCGGTGCGGGGCTTACTGGAGTTCCGTTTACTGACCCCATTAAACTTGAAGAACGGTGCGGCATCCCAAACAGAATGCAAAAGAAAGCAGAGCTATCGGCTGATTTCATGTATAAAATGTTTGATGCTTTAGGCGGACCGGAAGTATTTTTTAGCAAATTCTACATTAGTTCAGTTAGCCCGCTTGGGTTCGTTAAAGATGGAAAAAATCTGAATTACTATGACATTAAAGAACTGGAGAAAATGGTTACTGCTTTTGCAGTCGACTCGCTCCAAAAACAGCTTGAGTTCGGATTGAGCCCTGAGATTTGTTTTTGCCTGGGTGAAGGTAAAAACTTCAAATTTCTAAACGGGCTGAATGAGAAATACAGATTCTTTACGTCAATTGTACCCTTGCCACACCCTCGGTTTATCATGCAATACAGAAGAAAACGGTTATCCGAATTTATCAATCTTTATATAAACCGGTTACGAGTGGTTTTACCGGATTAAGCGGTAAAACATCGTTTCTTATTGTCTCTACATCCCCTTGAAGGATACCTTTGCAACTTACTTTGATTGTTAGTGGTTTTACTACCAAAAGACATCCACATGAAAGCTTTTAAAATTCTATTCCTGTTATTGATCACAGGTATTGGTGTTATATCCTGCTCAGAAGAAACTAAAAACGCGCGACTTGATATACGGCTTACGGATGACCCAGGCGACTACGAAGAGGTTAATATTGACATTCAGGGCGTACAGATACACGCCAACAGTACCGATACTGGAGGTGGATGGAAATCGCTGGAGATAAACCCCGGCATTTACAATCTGCTGGAATTTACCAATGGCCTGGATACGCTGCTTGGTAGTATTGAACTTCCTGCCGGAAGAGTTTCACAAGTAAGGCTTTTGCTTGGTTCCAATAACACAGTAAAGATTGATGGGCAGTCAGTTTCCCTCACAACCCCAAGCGCGCAGCAAAGCGGCCTGAAACTAAATGTTCATACCGAACTGGTTGAAGGCATTACGTATACCATTCTTCTTGATTTTGATGCGGCACGCTCAATAGTAAAAGCAGGCCACAGTGGTAAGTATATTTTGAAACCCGTAATCCGGGCTATAACGGAAGCAACGAGCGGGGCCATAAAGGGGCAGATTATTAACCCGGCTGCCATACCCGCGGTTTATGCCATTATTGCGGATGATACATTGGGAACAACCTTTGCCAACGCAGAAGGTAAGTTTTTAATAAAGGGGTTACAACCCGGTATCTACACGGTTTCCTTCGCACCGGCTGCAGGCTTTGTAATTGAGGATAAAACAGGTGTTTCCGTAACCCTTGGAAATGTTACTAACCTGGGCGAGATCCCCGTTTCAAACGAATAGGATTTTACGGTAAATTTTTTCCCTACGGGCTAATCCTTATTTTTGCACACCCGATAATAATTCGGTGATTTGGCTCCGTAGTTCAATGGATAGAATATAAGTTTCCGGAACTTAGGATGTAGGTTCGATTCCTACCGGGGCTACCCAAGCGGGCAAATCGGAAAAATTTCTGGTTTGTCCGTTTTTATTTTCTCTAAAATTACTTGTAAATGAGTGAGTTAGCTCAAGAATGGCATTCACTTCAAGGGTTCGATAATCGTCATTTTTCCGATCAAACAATATCCCACCCGGAAAGGCTAAATCCTGTAGTTTTATCTTCTCATAATACTCAGAAGAAAGCCACAAATCACTAAGATTTACGCATATTTCAAGTGAATGATCAATGAACTTTGCAGGGTTCGATATTTTATTTTTGGAGTTCTCAACTTCCTTGTTCAATGTTGTGATTTCGGCTTTTAATTTTCCTCCGACCTTTTCGAAAACTTCGCGGTCAATCTCACCGTAGGCATACCGTTCCTCTACTTGTTCAAGTTTTGCATTGAGTTCACCAAGCCTTTGCTTCCGCAAGGCCATGATTGAAATGTCAGAACTTGTAAGCCGGTCATACGTCATGAGAAGTTGTTCCTGCAACATCTCTCGCGACTCTTCATCTACCTGATACTTTTTTAACAAAGCAACGTAGAGTTTATGCATTGCGCTGGCGCTCCTGTTGCACTTGCAGCCGATCTTGTTACACTTGTAGTAATAAAGATTTTTGGCTTTAACTATGTAACCGGTTAATGGCGTACCACATTCGGAGCATCGTACATAATTCTTCAAAGGAATATTGATGTTCTTTGACTCTTGTTTGTATCCGTATGCATTATTGCTTAATGCGTCATTTGCACGAAGGAACAATTCCTTAGAAACAATTCCTTCATGAGTGCCTTTGATAACCTGGCCCTCCAATAGCGTGTGGGAGAGGTACCCACAGTAGAACGGGTTTCGAAAAATTTCCGACAACCGTTTCTTGTTTATTTTAAGTCCTGCTTTGGCAAGCTTGTCGGCAATCTCGGTATTGGAAACGCCTTTTGCCTTTAGCTCAAAGGCATGACGTAGTACAACGCCTTTTTCGTTGATCACAATCCGTTGATTTTTTCCTGAAACGGTACGGTCGTAAGAATAACCCACAGGAGCGCCCCCTGTCCACTCGCCCCTTAAAAGTTTTTCCTTCATACCCGCTATGCATTTTTCTCTGCGCAGGTCGTTGTCGTATTTGCTGAATATGAATTGGATGTTTTGCTGCAGTACACCTGAGTGCGTTGACACGTCAATTGGCTGAGTAACCGATACAATGGAAATACCTCGCTTTTTTAACTCAGAAGAAATAAAGATCGCGTTGTCACCCGTCCGGCTGAAGCGATCCAGGCTGTATACAAGTATCTTGGAGACGCCCTCTTTCTGATTCTTAACAAAACGGATCATCCGGTTAAACTCATTTCGCTCGTCTGTCTTGGCGCTCTCATAAGTACCTCCGAAAAAACCGAGTATGTTGAGATTGTTTTTCAGAGCATATTCCAAACAATACTTCTTTTGCGTCTCAAGGCTTTGGTTGGTTTCCGCCTGTTCTTTTGAAGACACGCGTGTGTAGATGACAACATTCCTGTCACTCTTGGTAACCGCGAGTGAAACTTTTCCTTTACTGAATTGACTGATCGGATCTATAGTTTTCATTGCTTCTCGAATTACTATTTTGAAAGTGTTCAAAAAGTATCAATGACAATCGTTCAAGGCTTTCAATTATTACCAATGCTTCTTTATCAGAGCAGTTTTTGAAACGCCTGCATTGACGGACTCGTTCAATCGTAATCCTTGTCGGTTTTTCCTCTCGTTGTTTTCCCACAAACTCCCGGTACTACAGTCAAAGAGCAAGCTGGGTGTTTAACTTCAAAGATGTTCACAAGTTGGTACCAACTTGGGTACGATTAATCTATTATAATTTAAAAAAAATGGTTGGAAAATGGTAGAAAAAGGCAATGGAATTTATGATTTCTTTTTGAACTGATTTGATTGCATTTGTAAAGACAGACGTTGCTCGCCAGTACTTACTTTGATCTATAAGCCCGCTGTTTTTTTACAGAAAAATTTAGGTTACCGAACTCCGATTATTCTTTACTGCCCGCCCGTTTTAAGTATTGGGTCACAACAATGTTGGCCATCTTTCGGAGAAATTCTAGAATTGAAGCGGCCTGTTCTACGGTAACGTCCACACCTTTGGCTTTGAGTATCTCCATTATCTTTTCTGGCTCTAACTTCCTCATTTGTTACCTCCTTAGTTTTTTATGTGCTTAATCGTTTAACTAAATTCTTAATGCATTCACATTTACAACTGGTAAGACACGATGGTAAATGACATGGTCTACACATTTTGTCGATTAAACATGAACCAAACGAGCGTATTGTGAACCTTCAGGTTGTATACAAGACATTCATTGTAGGAGTGGCCTGTCTCCTAAATTTTTAGTGACCTCCAGCGGTAAAACTGATATTTTCATGGACGCCTATTTTGCGGGCGATAGACTTAGAGAATTATCCTTGATTCAAGGATACATAGGAAGCAAATCACCCTAACCAGAATGCAAATTCAGTAATCGACCAAATAGACACCTGGTTAAAGTCTTCTAAAATTTGACCCGACAACTGGTAAGACAGACTGCCCCAAGATAAGCATTCAGTTCCTTCATTTTTTGGTGCAAAGTTCGGCCTTGTTCCGGAACCCCGCCAAGAGAGTTCGGCATAAACGGGCACCTGCCTACGGCCTGCCTTCCCATTTATTCCGCTTCCTCTTGGCTTCTTCATTTTGCCCACCCGCGACAGCCGTTCCGGAAAAGGCCGGTTGGTTGAGCACAAAAATGATGTTCAACTAAAACAGTAACAGCCATGTTAGACTACATCTATCTTTCGCAAACAACACCATGTGATGAACCTTGCGCTCAAGTAGGGACAGATGATTACATGCACAACGCGCGCATTGAAGTCCGCGTGTACATCGATCAATTGAAACGCACTTTCGGAAATAATCCAGACGACTCGTTCTTCAAAGTAGTGCGTTGCCCGCATGACTTCGGAACGTACCTCGACATCCGGTTTTACTATGACGATGAGGATCAGGCACACGTGAAATATATGATGATGATTGAATCGGGTTGTGACAAGTGGGACGACCAAGCGAGAAAAGAGTTGTGTGAACGCAGCTATACAGTTAAGAGTGTGGATGAAGCCATTGATCACACGGCATGAGCAAAAAAGGGGTAATTCCCCTTTTTTATTCGGTTACCGGAAACCTCATGGTTTCATTTTTACCCCGGTAAGCCTTAAATTGAGGAAAGCTATTTTTGAATAATTTTTAATAGCACGGTCGTTATTACCGGTTTTAACGTGGTGGTTTAATGCCAACGGTTGGCCTAGGGTTACCGCTATTAGCCCTCCAATTCCACCAATTGAGTAATCTGTTTGAGATGCCAGACCCCGTCAATAACCATGATATTCGAAAGTTGCTGCTTTCCTATCCCAGGAGGGCTCTTAGAATTCTGTGCGACAACTACTACAAAAGCCTCGTAAAAATAGCTTACAACCTGACTCACGATAAGGATGCGGCAAAGGACATCGTGCAGGACACCTTCGCCTATGTGTGGCAAAATTCCAGGGAACTTGGGAACTACCATGAACGGTCTATTCAGCATTACCTGGTAAGAATCGTCCGGAATAAGTCAATGACCTATTATAACGAGAACGTTACTCTCGGCAAACGAAAAATACGGCTGATGAATGGCCAATCCTTTGGTCTTGCCGAGCAGTCAATTGAAGATCGGATTATCCAGGTTGAGATCACACAGGAGATACTGGATATCATTGCCCGATTCCCGAAAAGGGAACGTGAATGCCTGATGATGAAGATTGAAGAAGAACTGCATAACGAGGAAATCTCATTACGGCTTGGAGTTGGCATTAAGATGGTAGAAAAGAGCCTCACGAGTGCCAAAAAAAGACTCCGTAAACGCCTGCAACTCAAATCGTAAAAAAAATTTCAATCCGGACGTAGGAAATCGCGCCAGTTTTCAGAGTTATAAAGTAGAAAGCCACCACTATGGACAGAGTATCGCTCATTTACAAAGTGCTTTCAGGTGAAGCCAATCCATCAGAACAAAGAGAACTGGAAGATTGGATAGCCAAAAGCGAAGCTAACCGGCAAGAGTTTGAGGACATAAAACTCCTCTGGGAAAATTCGGCAATGACAGGTGATCAGCCCCAAGAGGACGATAACGGTTTTGAGAAGATAAAACAACGAATGCACAACCGTCTTAAAAAGAAGAGACGACTTCAGTATGCACTCTACACGATCCTGTTAGCAATTGTGGCTGTGCTCTTTGCGTTGCTGCTCCGTCAAACGTGGCTCAGCACTACAAACGGTGCACGGTTCAACAATGCTCAGATGAATGAAGTTGTTTCGTTTCTTGAGAAACAGTATCACATCAAAATAGATGTTGACAATTCGAAATTGTTACACTGCCAGTTAACTGCGACATTCTACAAAGTAAATGAGCAGATGGCGCTGAAATCAATTGAGCATTCCCTGAATGTCGAGTTCATCGCCCGAAGTAAAAGCAAGTACAGCCTGGCCGGGAATGACTGCTCGAGCTTGTAACAAGAGTCAATTGTTCGTATAGAAAAGATATTGCACATCAATATGATTAAATACACCGGCTTATTTAACCGGTCTCACAGGCCATGCATCCAGGTGTACGATATGAATTGCAAGAGTTGGAAAAACTCATCTCATCAGGAGATCAGACGATCCGTGATGAGAAGCACCGTAACAGCCTAAAAGATGCCATCAAGCAGGAAGTAGAAAGAATCAAGCAGACTTTTATTCATGAAGTATTTACATTCGAGGACGAACGCCACCTGGAACGATACATCCAGTACCATCAGCGGGCATTGATCCAGTTAATGGACAAAGCTGCCTTATTTATCAACAGCGACAATCCAGTAGATCGAAATCGTAAGCAGTTTTACGAACTATTCTACACAGGCCTGGAGGAACTCCTTCTGTTTGTTGAGCGTCACTTTACAAAATACTTTGACCAGGATGCGAAAGCGCCTGAAGGGTATATTGACATAGCCCGCAAAGATGCCAGGACAAATATCAGAAAATTACAAAAAGCATTAGCAGCCAAAGAGACTGATCAACGCCTGGTGAATTTGCTGCTGCATATCCTCAAGAAGATATTTGACAGTAAGCCTGACCTGGGTATTACGTACCGGAAGGTGATGTATGCAAAGGAAGTTCAGAAGGAATTGTTCCGCCTGATTGAAAGAGAATCAGAGATTCAGGATTGGGATGACGAGCTCCGCCAGGTAATGTATTACCTGAATTACAATTCGGTGAAGGTGCTCACCTACCATGCACACTACATCTCATCGCTCTTGGATCAGTCCGAAACAAGAGCCGAGAAAATTGAAAAGCTTTCCTTTGTGCTGAAAAAGATCAATCAGTCACAGGTTAAACCAGGAATACGATATAATCAAAATGGAAGCCCGCTGAAGGATCAACTGAATATTTACATCATGGAAGAAATTGACTACCAG
This sequence comes from Flammeovirgaceae bacterium UBA5585, assembly GCA_002425185.1. Classification (GTDB taxonomy): domain Bacteria; phylum Bacteroidota; class Bacteroidia; order Cytophagales; family Cyclobacteriaceae; genus UBA2336. The sequence goes on from DILT01000012.1 coordinate 58,830, forward strand.
GAACGTCTGCAGCAATCAGGTAACGGCTCTACCGACCGGGCCTCGGAATCTTTTTTATCTGGTTTTAAACTGAAGTTCCAGGCTTCCGTTTCACAGTTGGCCTATCTTCTCCGGATTTTTATGGAAACAAAATTCATCCTTAACAATAATCTGACTCACATACTTCACTTCCTCGTGAAGTATGTAATTACCAAGCGATCCGAGACAATTTCCTACGGAAGTTTCCGGTCGAAATTCTATAGCGTGGAGACCGGCACGAAAGAATCTGTGCGGAATATGTTATCAGCAATGATCAGCTATATCGACAAAAATTGAAGAACACACTTGATCGTAAGTTGAGGTCTCCTCAAGAGGTAATTCCGGTGATGATGGTCAGTGACCACCCATAACTCCAGCGAGATACAGGATAACAAATGACAGAAGAACCAAACAAATAAGTGCAACAAGCAGGTACCTTAGCCAGGGTTTGCCTGCCGGTGATTCACTGCGAGTCGTTCTGCCGGATCGCATATTTTGATTACGCAGTCCGTAGGGAGTCCTACCCCAGGGCTTATACACCGAGAGCGTTGTAGCAAAGAGCAAGACCAATAATGCAGCGCCAGCATCAGCCACCAGTTGAATCCGCAATCCGCGGAGTTCTGAATTTGAAAGCTCTTCCCCTGCGGCTATTTCTGCTATATAACTGACAGGCTGCATGTGCAACCATAAAATAAGGGTGGCAACAATGGTGAGCAGGAATTTCACAAGAACCCAATAGTGGCGGAACAAGCCCCACTCTGTACCGAGCGACTGGATAAGCCCTGTTAACAGCGTGCCCAGACAGGCCGGTACGATTACGAGCCAGCCAACCAACTCCATGCTGAGATAGGTAGAACGAACCATCTGGGCATCCTGACTGGTGAGGCCAGCGATGGCCAGAGCCAGAAAACCTGCAACCGCCCCAAACCAGCCCATCGAAAAGGTGATATGCGAGGTCAACGCGAGCCTTCGCAAACTGAGTGTCATGGTCATATAATGATGTTTTTTGTTAAGTTAAACTTTTAACGTAAGATCTCTGCCAAAAACTAACGGCTCAAATCAATCCCGGGATTCGGAAAAGACCACTTTATAAATAAATAATTTTTAAGACTTTTAAAGAACGGATTTGGCACGTTCCCGATTCTGCAAATAGGTGTTCAACCAACGCACATCCTTACGCCATTGCGCGAAACATAAGCTGTAGTTTTCATCGATGCGGCAGGTCAAAGATTCAAGACTCTTCCGAAGGTCATCAAACTGGTCCAAAAGCATTTTCAGTTCCTCTGCCTTTTGCATGTAGAAGAATTGGTTCACCTGTTGATGAAGAACCAGGTCGTTCCGGTCGTTAAGGTGAGTGACAATTCGTTGCATTCGCTCTATCAGCTTGGATAGCTTTTCACATTGGATCATTCGCGAGACAAAACTTTAGTCATAGCGAACAAACAGGAACCGGACGCATTTCCAATTGACCTAAACTTATGAAGAAAATTCTACGGATGCTTTCCGAAGTATCCGGCCCTGAATGTTCCGCTATGGGTTGTTAACATTTAATAAGTGACATAATTGTTTATGATACATAGCGAATCCAGAAAATTCTTAGCTAAAATCTAACTTGCTCAAGAGAAGTCGATTTTTCTAAATAAAGACGTACTTACTGATCTCTGAAAATAGTGCGCAGTCCAATAGGCCGCTGAACTCAATACGATTGCCAAAGTCCTTTAAATGAGCCGGAAAGATTAACCATTCTTTGTCACGTCTCGCATTGGCCAATGCAGCGGCATAATGTGAATCAATTATGGGAGATGCTGAAAGCACTGTGTTAACATCAATCACTAAAAGATAGTAGCGTGGTTGAAAAACATTAAAAGACGGGATGAAATAGGTCTGATATACTCCAGGACTTATCTCTTTAACATCTAGAAATTTTTCTATGGCTATGGAAAGAATTATAAAATCCCATTTGTCGTCATCCTCATAGTAATTCTCATATTCACGATTCTCGTTGCCCTTTCCTTTACCGAAGGTCACTGCTCTTTCAAAGTCCTCAGAAAATGACAGGAAGTGTGTTTTTTTCCATTTGTCGTTTACGTGGTTCCTTATATTTTCGATTAGTGGCAATTCAAATATCTCCCGTCCAATACCTCCGTTGACCAAATTAGTTTTGATAAGATCGCGGCTAAGCAAATTCCTGAGGTCTCTCTCTTTTCTATAATCACCATCACCTCGAAACAAAGTTTTATTTGAAATTGATATGCTCATCCTACAAAAAAACTAGTTGAAATACCAGATTACAAAAAATCCGATACCAGCAAGGAATAAGACAAGCGCTATTAGCTTCAGCAATTTTTCACCTATGCGGGTTATCACGGAACTTGAATAAGACGGGAACGTCTCAATGCCGCTCTGATTTCTTCGGTAGAATCTCCTTCTTTCCACAAAGATGAAGATGATAACGGACAAGACCGGGCAGAGGATCGCAAGCGTAATAATGGTGTTCATATATTTAGTTCTTTATTTTGACCAATATCATTTTTCGATATTAAACGGATAAAATGATTATTGTGAGCCGCCAGGGCATTGCCAATAAAATCCACAACTCGGTTAAATGTGGCAAATATTAGTTGTACTCCTTCGGTCAACTAAATCCAATCTGTTATAGGGCGTCCCCTTCAGTTGATTAAAATTGTATTATGTTTAATATCTTAAATGTTACTTTACAGGTAACATAAGCGATTTTATAGTTAGAATATTTTACTTTTTATATCTGAATTATTACTTTTAAAGTAACTTTGCAGATATGAAAAGCAAATCTTCTGTTAGGTCATTTAAAACGATGCGAACACAAGCAGCCGGGGTAATCGGTCATTTTAATGACCTCGGCCGGCCGGCATTTTCCATGCAGGAAGCTACCAGGTTGCTCCCGAATTCAACCCCTAATGCAATCCGCAAACTGCTGCACGACATGGTTAATCGCGGCCTTTTGCTAAGGCTTAAAGAAGGAGTCTATTGGATAATTCCGTATGATCAGGACCCCGCCACCTATTTTCCCAATACCCACTTGGTGGCAAAATACCTGGTTGGAGATGCTGAATACTATGTAGGATACTACAGCGCGATGGAACTTCACAGCCTGATCACCCAGCCTTCATTTCGCGAACAGATTGTGGTGAATAAGCAGATCAAACCGTCATCGATAAAAATTCGGGGACACAAATTTCAGTTCATATACCATAACCGTAACCATTACTTCGGGGCGACTGCCTTATGGGTTGATAGTTTCAATAAGGCCAATTGTTCTGATCTTGAAAAGACATTCATTGACTGTCTGTATAAGCCGGACTATGCAGGTGGCATTAGTGAAATAGCTAAGGCGCTTTACAAGTCCCGAGAAAAAATTGATTACCACAAACTTTTGAATTATTGTGAACGCTTCCAGGCTCAGTCTGTAATTAAACGCCTCGGATTTCTCCTGGAGTCACTCCATATCAACAACCCAATATCCGGTGAACTTCGAGACATGATAACGCATACCTATATCCTGTTGGATCCTTCGTACGAACAAAAAGGAAAGATGAATAGTACCTGGTACGTGCGCCAAAATATGGAGCTTTCCGATATTCAATCATCTATTTTTACTTGAAATGATAACCCCAAAAGAGCTGAGCGCAGCAGCCGCAAAATACAAACTGAAAGATACCCAGGTGGAAAAGGATTATGTCCTTTCCTGGATTCTTTATGGTATCTCAAAGAATGAATTACTCTTCAAGAACCTTGCATTCAAGGGTGGCACGGTAATGAAGAAAATTTATTTTGAGGACTACAGGTTCTCCGAAGACCTTGACTTCACTTTACTGGATGAAAAAATTACGAACGAGGGGTTACTCAAGGAGTTTGAGAAGGTCTATGCTTTTGCAAAACAGGAAGCAAACATCTCCCTTAAGTTGAAAGAGCATGGTGAACATGAAAGCGGAAGTCTCGTGTTTTATGTGAATTACGCAGGGCCGTTACAGGCAAACATCGACAGCCGCGACATTAAGATCGACATCACACGAGGTGAAGTGCTGGAATTTGAAATTGAAACAAAGCAACTGATTATTACCTATTCCGATTTACCACCGGGTTCATTTTCGTTACAGTGTTATGCCCTTCCGGAAGTGCTTGTAGAAAAAATGGCTGCCTTAATGGGTCGTACGGAGCCGAGGGACCTTTACGACTTCTGGTACCTGACGGAGCACGATGGACTTAAACCGAAAGACTACAAGGGGGAGTTTGAGCGAAAAGCCGCCAACAAAAAACATAACCCTGCGCAACTGGAAGAAAAGGTATTGGCTAAGGAAAAGAATTTTAAAAGGGACTGGGCGCGGAAGCTGGAAAATCAAATGGACGGACTGCCAAAATTTGATGATGTATTCAGAGAATCAAAAAGAAACCTTAAGTTTTAGTGTATGAAAACCTCCCTTTCACATCTTCCAGAAAACAAACGATACGAGATTCATCGTATCGCGGAGATCATCCGTGATGTTGTTAACCCGGAGAAGATCATCCTGTTCGGGAGCCATGCGAAGGGTACGCATGTGGAGCACCGCTATCAAACTAAAGACGGCATTATTCACGAGTATATCAGCGATTACGATTTTCTCGTGGTGACCAAGGATAACCAGGAGAAGACCTACGTGCAGGAAAGCAAGATCATGGACAGGGTGGATCATTTCAACCCACCTGTGAACCTTGAGATACATGAGATCGACTATATCAACGAAGGGCTTGGCTGGGGACAATATTTCTTTGCTGATATAGTGAAGGAAGGAATTTTACTTTACGATTCCGGCAAGGTAGACTTTGTCGAGCCGCGTATTTTGACAGCGGATGAAGAAAAGGAAAAAGCTCAACGATATTTCGATTTGTGGTTTCCAATAAGTTCCGGATTTTTAGAAGGGGTAAGATTCTATTTGTCCAAAGGCGAGTTGAAGATCGGTGCCTTTAACTTGCATCAGGCTGCTGAAAGCCTATACTATTCCTTACTATTGGTTTTTACTGGCTACAAACCTAAGACACACAACCTTTGGAAACTGCGGAAAAAGACTAAGGCCTATTCGGACGAATTGTTTCTAGTTTTTAAGGCAGAGACCGATAAGCAAGAAGAATACTTATTTGATTTACTGAAGCGAGGTTATGTAGAAGCGCGATACAAACAAGATCAGTATAATATCACAAAGGATGAACTTGCCGAGTTGATCAATCGGGTGGAACTAATGGCATCTATTGTTGGAAGAATATGCAAGGAGAAAATAGCCTCATTGTAGGTCACTATTTTTCCTGATACAGATTTTTGCTTTTTCCGGGCCTTATTTTCCTAAGCGCTTTGCCATTTACAAGAAGTAACAGGACTCCAGAAGTCTCTGCACTCCGCAGTTTGATATTGAATTGCTTTTCACACTGTTCCATCACTTCGCTGACAGATCTTGGACTTTTGAAGAAGCCTTCCTCAAAGAGCTTTTTGATATGGCGAGTCACTCCAGACTTCCTAATTTTTCCTCTCTTTAAATTCGTGTTGAACTTAAAATCATAGGGGAAATCAAGTAGTTTAGATGGAGTTATCCCGAAGGCTAAGGCAATCGCTTTTAGCGTATGAAGTTGCGGGCTTTCATGTCCATTTTCAATCGCAGAAATCTGCGCCTCACTTACGGATGAAATAGCTGCCAGATCATTCTGTGCCCAGGCCAATTTCTCGCGTAGTTCCTTTACTCTCTTGCCAAAAGCCGCTTGGTATTTTAAGTCTCGTTTTTCCTTATGTTCGCGTTTTCCCACGCAAACAAATTGGGCCGATCAAACGATTAAATACTTCAAGTTTTCCGAATTAGAAATATCTTAGTTATATTTGATTTCGGCTGACGCCAGCCGTCCCATCTCATTTACTGACGCCTGAGAAACAGAAGGAAATGAGAAATGGGAACCGCTTCCAAAATATTCACCGCATTAAGTGCGGGTGCTCACTGCTTATTGGCTTACCCGGGCATTTTCTCAGGCCTCAGTAATGACGGTAAGCAAAGCCCCGCACTTATTTTTACCCCCGTTGCTACTCCCAGGTATGGGTGTTCAAGCAATTTTGCTATTTTTGAAAGTACCTCTTCCACTAACGTATTTCACGAGGAGCCCATGTTGTCCATGCCCTTTGATCGGGGCGTGGACTTTTATTTTCAACCAACCTTTCCGCTGTCATGAATCCGTACCACAACCATATGGATACGGAATTGGTAGACCTGCTCAGGCAGGGCAATCAGCAAGCGTTTGAGGTAATCTACCGAAGGTATGCGAAGGAACTCTTTGGTTACGCGCTCAGAAAGATCAAAGTACGGGAAGATTGTGAGGAGATCGTTCACGATGTGTTTGAGTCGCTGTGGAAACGCAAAGAGGAATTGATAATCGTTTCACTCCGGCACTACCTGCTTACGTCCGTGCGCTATGTGGTGATCCGTTACTTCAGCCACCGTGAAGTGAAGCGTAAGTTTGCCGAGCATTACCAGGTGTTTGAAGCCGTGTATGACGCGATGGATGAAAAACAGCAACACGATCCCCAAGCCGTTCTTGCCCTCCTCTTGCGGCATATACACGACTTGCCCGACCGTTGCCAGGAGGCCATCCGTTTACGGATCACTGAGAACCTGTCCAATGGGGAAATTGCCAGGCGCATGAACATCAATAAAGGCACTGTACAGCTCTATATTTCCAAGGCCTTCGGCCATCTGCGCGGCTCTTACGACAAGATTTTTAAGCCCGCGGAATAATATTTTTCGCAATTCCTTCGCGGGGCAGCCGCTTCCACTATATGAAGCCCCGAATACGGTCACTTTGTAATATAAAGAGGCAATCCCTTTTCTTAAATTAGTAGACACGTTACAAAAACCACGGTTGCCATGGAAAAAACAGACTTTGACCTGCTCATGGAGCGCTACGTTACCGGGAAAGTATCCGACCAGGAACGCGTAAAGATAGAGGCGTGGCTGGACGCAATGGGCGCGGAAGACAATACTGAACTGGACCTAACAAAGGAAGAAGAAGACCGCATCTTCAGGAAACTGACCGACAGCCTCACTACCGTTGAAGACATGGCAGCGCTAAAGCCCAAAAGAAAAATACGGGCCGACCAATGGATGATCAGGATCGCTGCATCCCTGGTTATTTTATCACTTGTATCGTACGTTGTCTGGTACTATGCGGCTCCCCGTGAGAATCAGCTTGAGGTGGTTTCCAAAAATGGCGTGGAAAAGATCATCCTCAATGACGGGTCGTTGGTATGGCTTAGAGGCGAAAGCAAAGTGATGTATTATGAAAAGCCGGACGAGCGAGCGCGCTATACCACGTTCGAAGGTGAAGCCTTGTTTGAAGTGGCAAAAGATGAAAGCCACCCATTCATCGTGCAATGCGGTGATGTAAAAGTGAGGGTACTGGGTACAAGTTTCAGTATTAGAACAACAGTTGACCAGGTGGAACTGACTGTACTTACCGGCAAGGTAAACTTATCGTCAGCCGCGAACAGTGAGGGAATCGATGTCTTGCCCCAGGAAAAAGTTATCTACAAAAGCAACGGAGAGTTTGAGAAGTTGACCACGAACGAACAGGAGATCACTTCCATTACTGAGAACACGGACTACAACATGCAGTTCACTAACATTGGAATGGGTGAAGTTGTTGACCGCCTGGAAAGTAAATTCAATGTGTCGATAAAACTTTCCAACAAGAGTATCCGGAATTGCAAGATCACGATGGATTTTACCGATCAGTCATTGGAAAAATCCTTGCAGTTGATCACAGAGGTACTGGATGTAACGTACTCCGTAAAGGACAAAACGGTAACGATTACCGGCACAGGATGTAAGTAAGAACCTAAACCTGATTAACCATGAACACTACCATTCTTTTCGATTCGACATAAAATGGAAACAGGAGTGATTCGACCACTCCTGTCTGGTCCCCCAGTCAAAACACAACCCTTGCCGGGGTTTAGTTTGCCCACCAAAAGGCGGGTACGAGGGTGCTTTGTCTTATTTCAAATACAGAAACAGAACAAAACCAATTCAATTTATGAAAAAAAGTTTTACCGCAAAACTTTGGAAGGTTATGAGAATATGTGCGGTACAGGCAGTAATAGCCATTACCTTATGCGGAGTAACGTTAGCCCATCCGAACTACGCACAAGTGTTGGATAGAGAAATATCCATCACCATAATCGATTTGCCTTTCGAAAAAGCACTGAATGAAATTGAACAAGTTGCCAAAGTAAAATTCGGCTACAGTATCAATCAGTTTCAGGATGAACCGAATGTTTCTCTTTCTATCGAGAAGAAAACACTTCGTGATGTACTTGATGAGTTGCTTACTCCGCGCAAGATCCGGTACAAAGTGCATGAGAAAGAAGCCGCCATCACACTTAAGAAAATCACCATTGAAACTGAAAAAGATCAATCATCCATTCACGATGGCTCTAATGGTTCCGCTCAACACCAGGCGCTGATCCAGGTAACCGGTACCGTTACGGAAGCCTCTACACGGACTCCGATGGCAGGTGTAAACGTGATTGTGAAAGGAACAACCAATGGCACTACAACAGATGCTGCAGGACGTTACAGTCTTGGAGCTGAAAACAATGATGTGCTTATCTTTTCATTTATTGGCTATGCCTCACTTGAAATTCCGGTGAATGGAAGGACCGTGATCGATGTAGTTATGACAGAAGATGTTTTGAGCCTGGGCGAAGTGATAGTCAATGCCGGTTACTGGGAAGTAAAAGATCAGGAGCGGACGGGAAATATCGCTCGTGTGACCTCCGAGGAAATTCAAAGGCAGCCGGTCAGCAACCCGCTTCAGGCTTTACAGGGAAGGATGGCGGGTGTACAGGTAATTCAAAATACCGGTGTGCCAGGAGGAGGTTTCAAAATTCAAATTCGGGGTCAGAACAGTTTGCGGTCGGATGGCAATGATCCCTTGTATGTTATTGATGGAGTTCCGTTCACGCCTGTTTCCCTGACCTCCACCGCGATCAGCGGCACGATCATCAAAGAAGGCAATCCCCTGACGGCTATCAACCCGGCCGATATTGAGAGCATTGAAATTCTGAAAGATGCGGACGCTACATCCATCTACGGTTCACGCGGTGCCAATGGTGTGGTGCTGATTACGACAAAACGCGGACAGGCGGGCAGAACGAGATTTCAATTGAACTTCTCGCAAGGCGTTGGTAAGGTTGGCAATTACCTCGACCTGCTCAATACCCAACAACATGTAGGGATGCGTAGAGAGGCACTTCAGAACGATGGCCTGTGGCCATTACCGGACTTCCTTCAATCCTACGTGCCGGATGTTTTCCTTTGGGATACTACGCGGTACACAAACTGGCAAAAGGAGTTGGTTGGAGGAACTGCCAATACAACCAACGCGCAGTTCTCCGTTTCAGGCGGGAGCGAAAACACGCAATTTTCTGTCGGAGGAGGTTATTACCGTGAGACTACTGTATTTCCGGGAGACTTTAACTTTCAACGTCTTTCTGGCAGCCTGAGCTTGAACCACACCTCTGACAACCGGAAGTTCAAGACATCTATTGCAGTGAACTATTCGGGCAGTGCCAATAATTTACTCTCGCAGGACCTGACCAGCATAGCTGTGACACTTCCACCCAATGCTCCTGCGCTGTACGATGAAAATGGAAACATCAATTGGAACTGGCAGAATGACCTTATGCAAAATCCGCTGAGATATGTCAGGAAAAAATATGTTAACAATACCGATAACCTTATCACCAATGCTTCCTTCAGCTATGAAATGATAACCGGACTTCGGCTGAAGACAAATGTTGGATACACCAGCATGATCGTGAAAGAACTCTCCACAAATCCACTAAGCGCCATCCCGCCACAATTCCTTGCACCAGGACTAACGGGCTCTTCCAACTTTGGTGACAGCTACTACAAAACATGGATAATCGAACCGCAAGCCGACTATACGAGAACCGTTGGAGACGGGATACTGACGATTCTTGCGGGCGGAACATTGCAGGAATCCGTCCAGCAAGGTGAAACCATCTCGGCCCGAGGATATACTTCGGACGCACTATTAGAGAATATCCGCTCGGCCACGAGCATTGACATCATCAATTCAGCCTATTCCCAATACAGGTATGCGGCATTGTTTGGCCGGGTAAACTATGTGTGGAAGGAAAAATACATCGTCAACCTGACAGGCAGGCGTGATGGTTCCAGCAGGTTTGGGCCAGGCAGGCAATTCGGGAACTTTGGAGCGGCAGGTGCTGCATGGATATTCTCCAATGAGAAGTTTGTCAAAAGCAATCTTTCGTTCATCAGTTTCGGTAAACTGCGCACTAGCTATGGAACTACCGGAAGTGACGCCATCGGGAACTACCAATATCTCAATACATTTTCGTCCACTGTTTACCCGTACAATGGTTCGAGTGGCCTCGTGCTGACGCGCCTGGACAATCCTGATTATTCATGGGAAACGAACCGGAAGTTTGAAAGCGGAATTGAACTTGGTTTCATCAAAGACCGCATACTGTTTTCGGCCAGCCGGTACTACAATGAATCTTCTAATCAACTGGTAGGTTTACCGTTACCCGTTGTTACCGGACAGTCGAGCATACAATACAACCTACCTGCAACGGTGGTCAACAAGGGCTGGGAGTTTCAACTTACCACGGCCAATGTAAAGCGTGACAATTTCAAATGGACAACAACCGTCAACATTACACTGCCACGGAACGAACTTACGGAATTTCCCAACCTGGAAGCTTTTCCTGCATACCGTAATCAATACAAAATCGGAGAATCAATATTCATCAGGAAAACGCTTAGGTCAACAGGGGTTGATCCAACAACTGGCTTGTATACGTTCGAGGACATAGATGGTGACGGGAATATTTCGGTGATTAATGATGGTCTATTCTTAAAGGAAGTGTCGCAGCGATATTTTGGTGGCTTGGGCAACAGTATTTCAATTCATGGCTTACAGGTTGACTTTCTGTTCCAATTCGTCAAGCAAACGGGATACAATTATATCAACTCATTCACGGTGCCGGGTGATTTTTCAAACCAACCTGCAGTTGTAACTGCGCGCTGGCAGAATTCCGGTGATCAAACCGGCATCCAGCAATACACAGTTATTGGTCCGGGTACCGGGACATTTATCAATCAGAAATTCTCCGACAAGGCAATATCGGACGCCTCATTCATCCGGCTTAAGAATGTATCCGTATCATGGCAGTTTCCATCCGCTGTATTGAAAAAAGTAAGGATGCAAAACGCCAGGTTGTATTTGCAGGGACAAAATCTTCTGACCATAACGAACTACTTGGGGATGGATCCTGAGAACCAAAACGTCTCTTTCCTTCCCCCACTCAGAATGGTCAGCCTAGGTGCACAGATAACATTTTAAAAAACATGAAAATGAAAACATTTTACATAGATACTATTCACTGCCCGGTATGGCGGACATTTGTGGCAGGCTTCATCTTGCTTTTAGTGACTTCCTGCGAAGAGTTCATTGAGATCGATGCACCGAAAACAGAAATCACAAGCAACATTGTTTTTAGCAACGATGCAGCAGCCACATCCGCAATCAGGGGCATCTATAGCTTAATGACATCAAGCCAGAGTTTCACCAATGGCGAGGTCGAACGATATACAGGGCTTTCTTCTGACGAACTTGTTAATCACTCAAGCCGGAACGAACAGCAACAGTTCTACTTTCCTTCACTCACCAGCCTCAACGGAGTTGTGCATGGTGTCTTCTGGAGAGAAGCGTATAAGTATATCAGCAATGCCAACGCAGTTATCGAAGGGCTGTCCAAATCAACATCGCTGAACAGCAGCACAAAAACCCAGTTAGAGGGCGAAGCAAAGTTTATACGGGCATTCTGCCACTTCTACCTAATGAACCTGTTTGGAGATGTGCCTTATGTTACCACAACGGACTACCAGCAGAATTCAACGGAAGGCAGGCTTCCTATGGCAGATGTCTACTCCAGGATAATTAGCGATCTCACCGATGCAAAAAACCTACTAATCTCGGACTACTCATTTTCCAATAACGAGCGAATCCAGCCGAACCGGTATGCCGCGATGGCGCTACTGGCAAGAGTGTACCTCTATTCGGGTAAGTGGGCTGAAGCAGAGCAGGAAGCCAGCACGATCATGTCCAACACGACTGACTTCGAGTTGGTGGAAATAGAAAACATATTCCTGGCCAATAGCAAGGAAGCCATCTGGCAGTTGCAACCTGTGGTACCGGAAAAGAGCACGGCCCAAGCTCGGATATTCCTGCTGTTCAACAAACCGACAGAGGTCTCCCTTAATCCGGACTTTGTCGCTTCATTTGAAACGGGTGATGAAAGAAGAGGCGCCTGGGTCGGAGAATTTTCCGATGCCAGCGGAACCTACTATTATCCCTGGAAATATAAAGTATACTCAGGCAGTACGCTGACGGAGTACGCAATGGTGCTTCGATTAGCCGAGCAATACCTGATACGTGCCGAGGCCCGTGCGCAATTGATGAACCTGTCCGGTGCGATTGAAGACATTGACAAGCTGAGGCTACGTGCAGGGCTTCCGCTCATACAGGATACTGAACCTGTGATCAGCCAGGAAGATTTATTGACAGCCATCGCGAGAGAGAGAAAATTTGAATTCATGGCGGAATGGGGGCATCGTTGGTTAGACCTGAAGCGCACAGGTCTTACCGAATCGGTATTAAGCACAATGAAGATAGATTGGCAGGTAACCGATGAGTTGTATCCAATTCCACAATCTGAAAGATTGCTTAATCCTGCGCTAACTCAGAATCCGGGGTACTAAAAAGTTTCACCACCATTTTTTTAAGCGTTCTTAAGCAGCCTCATCGCGAGGCTGCTTCGGACGCCTCATTTCAAAAAATTAAAACCGTCTAATCAAAATGAAAAAACTACCACTACTAATATTGGTCATCCTCATGGCTTGTTTGCATGCGAACTTGCGCGGTCAGAGCGTAGCGCCTACCTCTTCACTTTCAGCCGGGGATATGGCGCCACCATTCAAGGCATTCAAGTGGATTAAAGGAGAACCTGTAACAGAATTCAAAAAGGGACATGTTTACATAGTTGAATTCGGAGCGACCTGGTGCGGCCCATGTGCCGCTGCTATCCCTGAACTGTCAGCGGTGTCCAGAAAATTCCAGGGAAAGGCGACTGTTATTAGTGCCTTTGTGATGGAATACAATGATGACACCTCAAACACCGCTAATCCATCGTATGTGAGCCGTGTAGAAAAATACGTGACCAAGCGGGATGGTCAAATGGACTACCGGATTGCTGTGGATGATCCTGCTAAAACGCTGGAGCACACATGGCTAAAAGCCGCAGACAAGGTTGGCATTCCGCACACATTTGTAATCGACAAAGAAGGCCGAATAGCGTGGATCGGCAGCAATCCAAAATTGCTGGACGGGGTAATCGATGCTGTTGTAAACGACAAATATGTAATAGAAAAAAATACTTCAAATTCACCCGGAACACAATCATCAAACAATCCTTTCTCGCCACTAAAAGAGTGGCTGGAAAATGGTGGCGATAATATCCTTTTCTTTTCAATGTTGTCGAAGTATGAGAGCGGCCAAACAGGTGAACCATACTATCCCCATGTTGCCAATTTTCGCTGGACAAAACCAGAATCCGAATTGCATGAACGCAGAGGAAAAGTAATTGCGCTGGGCCAGTCGCTCCGGGTGCTCTATGCCATGGCTTACGGTGACACGTTATGGAATTACCCGCTCAGTAGAACCCTGGGTCTGTGGACATTCCCCGATACGATTAAGAATCCGCATCAACGGAGATCGTACGGAAAGTATTGGTATCGCCCGATCCTTGAAATGAAAGACACTGCAAAATTTGAAGCTAAGTACCCTTTGCCGGAGAACCGTTACAACTATATGCTGAAAGTTCCTATTGAATTGGGCACTGCCAAGCTGATGCAGCACCTGATGCAGCGGGATCTGGCAGCTTACTTCGGCTATCATGTAACTGTTGAGAAACGCATGATGCCATGTTGGTACCTTAAGGCCTCGCCAGAAACAAAAGCAAAGCTGAAATCAAAAGTACCTGACGGAAAATACAAAATGTATGAAGATGAAGAAGGCAACGGTTACTTCAAAGGTGCCGAAGTGAGGGACATCATCTTTCAACTTGAAATCCGCTATGGTTACACCAACTCCGGAGCCCTTGTCCATAGTCCCGATCTTCAGCCACCATTTATCGATGCAACAGGAATAACAGGGAATATTGACTACACCTACCCGGCAGCCTTCGCCAACAAACTAAGAAATGAGCTCGATGGCGGTGAGCCCTTCACATTTGAGGGTTATAAAGCAATGCTCGAAGAGATTGGATTCCAACTGGTAAAGGGAACGAGGGAAATGAATGTGATTGTAATCAAAGACAAATAGCTTATGCGCGAACTCAAACTATCCACCATCACATTTCTGGCAGTGGTTCTGATACTGTCAGGGTGCAGAAGCTTGACAACATACAAAATGTTTGGACTTGACCCGGCTACCCTGGCCAACAAAACCAAACTCTGGCCTTACCTCGATCTCAACAATGATTCAGTTCCCGGTATCAGTTATTTGAAGGCAATCAAGACCATTGGAAAGAAGAAAGGTTCTCCACTTATCGTGGCGATCATTGACTCCGGCATTGACACAGATCACTCCGAGATACGTCCTTACCTGTGGAGTAATGAGGACGAAATCAAGGACAATGGCCTTGACGATGATGACAATGGGTATATCGATGATTACGTTGGCTGGAATTTCCTGGGGAACATGTACTATGCTCAATCGGAAGTAACGAGAATGCGAACGCAACTGGCCACACAACTGGAAAGTTTTTCCGATAACGAATTGAGGGATTCTGCCACAAGGGCATTTAGTATAGTGGACTCTCTTTATAACATAGCTGCCTCCGAAGCCAGTAAACAGTACGCCTACCTGATAGAGAATTACAATTCAACGGATACTGCGTTGATGGAGTACTTCAGTTTTATTGAACGTCAAAATAAGTTCCATTTCAATGAGGCGATCAATCCACGTAAAATTGTAGGAGACGACCCAAACGACATAGAAGATACACGTTACGGAAATAACAATGTTACACCCATGTATCCGGATGAAAAGCACGGAACGCATGTTGGAGGAATTATAACATCCCTGATAAGGCATACGAATGGCATCAGGATCATGCCAATCAGGACGATACCCGATGGTGATGAATATGATAAGGATCTTGCACTGGCCATTCGCTATGCGGTTGACAACGGAGCTAAAATCATCAACATGAGTTTTGGAAAAAGTTTGTCACCCCACAAGCAATGGGTGATGGATGCCATGAAATATGCAGAGAGCAAAGATGTTCTTTTGGTACATGGTGCAGGAAATGAGCGCACGGATGTTGATACGAAGCTATTTTACCCTGGTGATGTGGCAGATGACAAAATTGAATTTATCTCAACCTTCATCAATGTGGGGGCAACAACACAAAACTTTGACGAAGGGCTGGTTGCCCCATTCTCCAATTACGGCAAGAATAATGTTGACTTATTCGCTCCTGGTTTGTCAATATACGCTACGCTGCCTGAGGGCACCTACGGGTTGAATAGCGGCACATCGATGGCTGCACCTTTTGTAAGCGGAGTTGCTGCATTGATCCGTCACTTCTATCCATCCTTGAGTGCCTCGGTGGTGAAACAGATCATTCTTGAGACCGGAGTAGAGTATGATGGACTTGTGATTGTTCCTGGAACAAACAAGGCCATTCCATTCGGAAGATTATCATCATCGGGAGGGATATTGAATGCCTTCAATGCTTTAAAGCGGGCGGGAGAGTTGTAGCGCAGAGTTAATGTTATGCAAATCGAAGGTTGTGAGAATTCTTCCATGAATGGTGACTAACAGGTTTTCATACACTTTGAAATCGCGCAATTTCTCTCCGTTGATCCTGGGGATATAAAAACTTCCGGAATAATGACCATCACGCAGGCTATATACGTCCAGAACGTCATTTTTCTGAAATGTCGACCTGCTTTCATTTGTTGCCCTGATAGCAGAATGAATGAAGAGCCATTCACCCGATGAGTGACTCTTTTTGTTTACGATTCGTGGAGGAGAAGCAAGAGTCATCGTTTGGCGGGACTTGTTTTCAGCGACACGTATCTGTACCCGTTCAACACCGTCAATTGTCCTCCCCTTGTAAACCACCTGAAGCGCAGTGTCCATACAGATAAACTCATTCCGGTAATAGTAGACATAGATGAGCTGTTTAAGTGCCGAATTATAGTGAAGCATCCCATCCACGCAGAAAAGCCCATCGAGCTGTTTCTCCAAAATGCCCGGTGATTGAACGGGGAACGCATCAATGGAATGCTTCAGCGCAAGCACGTACTCCTTCGACTGGTTCAGCGTCCGGATAGCAAACACTTCTCCTCCGAACGGTACGGCTTCAACAAAGAAGGTGCTGTCAAACACTTGTGTTCCCTTGGAAACTGAATTCACTGCGTTAAAGGGAAACTCGAAAATATCAAAGTGGTTAAGGTCAGTGATATATACCTGTCCATAGTCAACAGAGATATGCGAGTCTTTGAATGTAACCGGGATGTGTATTGTATGTATTGAATCGCTGTTATCTTCCCATTTGACAGAAAAGAGCTTTCCAGTCTGAAAAATGTCCGCAACATATAGGTAATCATCATGCAACCCGGCAATGTAGTGCTTCGGGCTGCTCAATTCCCATTGAAATCTTTTCTCAATGCCGGAAGTAATAAAGTTTCGAGTGAACTCGTCATGTTCAATTTCTTTTTGAGCAGACAAATGAAGCGACAATACCAGGGCGTTACTGGCAACAAAAAGCGACAGTAATACAGCAACTCTCCTTTTCATCAGGGCTACTTGCATTGTTTCATTCGGAAAGAAAACTCAAGAGTTGGGGACAATACCCCAACTCTTTCAAAAGGCGGTCAATCGTATCTTAACAGCCCGGCCGGATTAGCTGACTCAGCGTTATCCTTCGTATTAAATGCATCGTAATTCGTGAGCCCCACCTGGATTTTGCAGACGTGGTTGGTAGCATTCACCGAACATACGGGGGTATCACCCGGAGGAGTGGTGATCGTTCCCTGCATACCTCCACCGGAGGCTGAGCCATTCGAATCATACCATCCTATTTGTGCGAGCATAGGCGTAGCCAACGCTCCAGCTACCGCAAACACAACCGCCAATAGCGGTAAGAGAAACTTATTTTTCATAAACGTTATTGCTTTTGTAGTTCAAAAAGCAATCGAAAAACTTTAGAGTTGAACATTAATTTAACATACTTCACCCTTCTGCAACCAGGGTGACCGGAAACTGACGGGTTGTTGCAGTACCTGCCAGATTTTTCTTATATTTTTTACAGTGCCGCACTCTCCTGATGAGTATGACCTTGTGGATATTCGCTCTTAGTGTACAACAGGGTAGCTCCAGTGATTAACAGTAAGAATGAGCCATTGAAGACAAGGTGCTGCGACCAGCTCAAGTTCTGAATGACACCGCCACATGAACATGGCACGTAATCACTGAAGCGAGAGGCCAGGATGATATACATGGTAAATGCCGTCATCAGACTGAACGATGCATAAAGACCGGCTAAGCGTGTCTTTGAAAACATAAGTGAAAAAGCAATAACCAACTCAAGTGTTGGAACACCCCATGCAAGGTGAACGGAAAAATTGGTGAGTATCGGTGACTGACTTAGTTGCACCGAGAATTCCTGGTAGTCAAGCAGCTTGGTGAGTGCAGCATAGACCAACAGTAATATGTATAGAAAAACTACAATATCAACGGCAATCTTGCGTGGCATTTTTGAGAGGCTGAATTACAGGTTAAAAGTAAATCAGCTGTCAAAAAAAATCCATTGACCAATGTTCAGACTTGCAGCAACATAGGTTAACACTTACGGTTAACAAATGTTAACGCGCTGTTTTGTGCCGTTTTATCCTGCTGAAAGACTGTGGTGCAATGCCTAAGTATGAAGCTATTTGCCTTTGGGTGACATGCTGCTCAACGTGTGGGAAATACCGGATCAGTTTTTCATATCGCTCCATCGCGGTGAGGTGTTGCATATCACGGGTTCTCTCGCGGCTGTGTTCATAGTATTGGTTCATGATGACACGGTAAATGAAGTGCGCTTCCGGGAAAGTTCGAAACAAATGAAGTACGCTGTCATGGGTAACACAAAGTAACTCCGAGTGAGCCCGAAGTTGAATAAATTCCTGTGATGGAACCTGTTCAAAGAAACTCCGTGCCGATACCATGATCTGCCCGGAGTTCCAGAACCAGTCAACTTGTTTTTTGCCTTTAACAAACGTGTACGCCATCGCAAATCCTTCATCAAGAAAATAGGCGCACTCCGAAATTTTCGTTGCTTCGAGCAACAGGTGATACCTGGGAAGTGAAAGCGGAGTGAGGACCCTTTCAATAGCTTTCCTGAATTCTGAGGTGATGGGATGAATCGAGGACAAAACGGAGAACAGCTTTTCGGTTTTCATGGGGTTAAAGACTATCGCTGCATGATTTACCCGAACCGTCCTCGTTGAAAGTCCTTCTATTGATATACTCTGAAATCGGGACGGTTTTCCTACATACCAGCCCCAGAAAATTTAGTCTATTCGGAATGTTTTCAGCATTTGCTTTTCAGTTACCAATAATTCTTTCTTCCTGAAAATGAAAACGTTAGCGAGGGTACCAGTACCCTTGTGACTGTTTTGGAAGATGCACTTAGCCCTCCTTTGTGCCATCATCATCTGACAATGATTTATGGCAGCAACAATCATAACTCCGGAAGACCTGCAGAGCTTTAAGCAAGAGCTTTTGGAAGAACTGAGAAAGCTCGTTTCACAACCCCGACCTGCACCTGCTCAGCGATGGCTCAAGACTCATGAAGTGCGAAAGATGCTGGGCCTCTCACAAGGTACCCTGCAGCACCTGCGCACCAGCGGAACCCTGCCCTTTACCAAAATTGGCGGAGTCATCTTGTACGACTATCACGACATCGAAAAGATGATTCAAGACCATAAGAATACCCGTGATTTTGTCTTCGAGAATCCAAAATCCCTTTGACATGATTAAGCTGATTTTCAAGATTCTTCAAAGCGGATTTGGCAAGGTCGATACCGGCTTTGCAGTATCAGCAAGATGTATTTTTGTCCACAAAAATAATCTTGCCCTTCACTCCTTTGGTCGTTCAGGGACGGGGAATGCCTCGGAACTCGGCTTCCCTGAACTGAAGGACTCTTCCACTTTCCCAAGACTATCTTAAACCCAGGGAGCATGTCACGGAAGAAAGCCAAAGATCAGACTAAGTTATACACCCACCCCGTCCGGACGAGGGTCACCGAGTCGGTCTACAACCGGCTCAATGCCTTCGTTGGAAATGGAGACTGCCATTCCATTGGCGAAGTGGCCAGAAGGGTATTGTCGCGCGAGAAGATTCTGTATGTACTCAAGGACGGCTCGATGGATGCTGCGATGGAGGAATTAATCGCCATCCGGAAAGAGCTCCATGCCATTGGGGTAAACATCAACCAGGTCACACGCCAATTTCACAATGCCTCCACACCGGATCAACGGTTGTTCCATGCCCTGAAGGTGGCGGAACAATACAACAAGGTTGGTGACCAGGTGGAACTGCTGCTCAACAAGATTTCACTACTGTCTAAAAAATGGTTGCAAAAGTGATCAGCGGGAAGAACATACGGGGACTGCTCAATTACAATGAGAACAAGGTGAGCGAAGGTGTGGCACATTGTATTGCAGCCAGTGGATTTGGCTCTGATCCTAAAGGGCTGACCTTTTCCGACAAACTCAACCGCTTCCGCAAGATCACGGCATTGAATCAAAAGGTACGCACCAACGCCATCCACATTTCCCTGAACTTCGATGTCACCGAAAAGCTGACCAACGAGCAGCTAAATAGGATTGCCTCCGACTACATGACCCGGATCGGGTTTGGTGAACAGCCTTATCTTGTTTACCGGCATACCGATGCTGCGCATCCCCATGTGCATATCATCACGACCAATGTTCAGAGTGATGGTAAAAGAATCGACATTCACAACATCGGGCGGAACCAATCGGAAAAAGCGAGAAAGGAAATTGAGGTTGCTTATGGGTTGGTTCGCGCTGAGAGCCGAGGGAAAAAGCGTGAGATAGAACCTGTCCAAGTCGAGAAGGCTGTCTACGGAAAATCAGAAACCAAGCGCAGCATATCCAACGTGGTGCGGATGGTTACGCGGTCGTACAAGTACACCTCACTACCTGAACTGAATGCAATTCTCAGACAATTCAATGTGGTCGCAGACAGTGGAGCTGAAGGAACGCAGATGCACAACAAGAAGGGGTTGCTGTACAGTTTGCTCGATGAAAAAGGCAGCAAGACAGGTGTGCCTATCAAGGCCAGTTCCATTTACGACAAACCAATCCTGGTCAATCTTGAGAAACGGTTCAAGCTAAATGAAGCCCTTCGAAAGCCTCTCCGTGCAGGCTTGAAAACCACTATTGACCAAGTCCTGAGAAAGCCGCTGTCAAAGGATGCGTTCGTTAAAGCACTTGCCAACAGAGGTGTGTTCGTGCTGTTCCGTGAAAATGAAGAAGGCAGGATATACGGTGTCACGTTCGTGGACAACAGGAATAAGGTAGTATTTAATGGAAGCGATCTTGGTAAGGCATACGGTGCCAAGGCAATTCTTGAACAATTATCGCAAGCTCCTGGTGCACAATCATCCGGTACTCGGTCACAAACTCATCCCGCTGAAGTACAACATACACCTGAAGTGGACCTTCATGTTAATGAACTTTTGAAAGACTTGACCACCGCACAGTCCTACGACTTCACATCACCGGAGGCAGCAATGAGGAAACGAAGAAAGAAAAGAAAGAAAAAAGGTCGTTCACTCTAAATGATTTGACATGGCAAGTACAGGCGAGAACGAACATGCATTACGGAAGATCATCGACTTCATCAGGCTCCTGAGCATAGTCGTGTTGTTATTCCACTTTTATTTCTTTTGCTACAGGGCCTTTGAGAGTTGGGGGCTCACATCGGAATTTGTTGACCGCATCGTTTATGGACTCAGGAACGCGGGAATATTCAAAAGTGTTTATCATGCCAAGCTGATCTCATTGGGGTTGCTTACTGTTTCGCTGATCGGGGCTAAAGGAAAGAAAGATGAAAAGATCAATGTAAGGACATCTGTTCTTTACATCATCGCGGGTCTTCTGATCTTCTTTCTCTGTCACGTCATTGTACTCGCGCCATTTGAAGATATCATTTTAGTAGGATTATACATCGGTCTTACTTCCCTGGGATACCTGCTGATGCTCACCGGTGGTACGTGGTTGTCGCGCCTGATCAAAGTCAATTTCCGGAAGGACATTTTCAACCGGATGAATGAATCCTTCCCGCAGGAAGAGCGGTTTCTTGAAAACGAGTACTCCATCAACTTGCCTGCGGCTTATAACCTTCGAGGCAAAAGAAGAACAAGTTGGATCAATGTGATCAACCCGTTCCGGTCACTGCTGGTGATTGGTACACCCGGTGCCGGTAAGTCATACTTCGTTGTCCGGCATATCATCACGCAGCATATCAAAAAAGCGTTCACCATGTTCATCTACGATTTCAAGTACGATGACTTGTCTAAAATTGCCTATAACACCTTACTGAAGAATGCGCGTAAATACAAGGTCTTACCAAAATTCTATGTCATCAATTTTGAAGACCTCTCGCGATCGCACCGCTGCAATCCGCTTGACCCCGCAACAATGGAAGACATTACCGATGCTACGGAATCGTCTCGAACCATCATGCTTGGATTGAACCGGGAATGGATCAAGAAACAAGGAGACTTTTTTGTCGAGTCTCCCATCAACTTTGTCACCGGCATTATCTGGTTCTTACGAAAATATGAGGATGGAAAGTACTGCACTCTCCCGCATGTGATCGAACTCATGCAACTTGAGTATCCCAAGCTATTCAAATTGCTGCGAACCGAGCCGGAGATTGAAGTACTGATCAACCCCTTCGAATCCGCTTTTAGAAACGAAGCAATGGAGCAGTTGGAAGGACAGATCGCCAGTGCGAAAATTGGCATGGCGCGACTTTCATCACCACAGCTATACTATGTTCTCTCCGGGAACGACTTTACCCTTGATATCAATAATCGCAATGAACCCAAGATAGTCTGCATGGGCAACAACCCGCAAAAACAGCAGATCTATGGAGCGGTACTTTCACTCTTTATCTCACGGGTCATCAAACTGGTCAACAAAAAGAATCAGCAGAAGTGCAGCCTTATCTTCGATGAGTTTCCTACGATCTATTTCAACGGTATTGATGGTTTGATTGCCACGGCCCGTGCGAACAAAGTGGCGACTTGTTTGGCTGTGCAGGATTACAGCCAATTGAAAAAGGACTACGGCCGTGATCAGGCAGAAGTGATCATGAACATTGTGGGCAATGTGATTAGTGGCCAAGTGGTGGGTGAAACAGCTAAACTCCTGTCGGAACGGTTTGGTAGGATCGTGCAGGAACGGGAAAGTATTTCTATTAACACTTCAGATACTTCGATCAGCCGGTCCACCCAGCTCGACTCGGCTATTCCACCATCAAAGATCGCCACGCTTTCATCGGGTGAGTTTGTGGGAACAGTCGCTGACGATCCGGATCAAAAGATTGACCTGAAAGTATTTCATGCGGAAATACTGAACGACCATGGTGCCATCCGGAAGGAAGAAGAAAATTATAAACCCATTCCTGCGATTCGGAAGATCACCCCTTATGAGATACAGGAGAATTATTTCAGGATCAAGAAGGAGATCGAGCAGATCGTAGAAGACAAGCTCAAGAAATGAAAACATTAAAGGCTATGGACATACTTACATTCTCGAAACAACTCGAAAGCCGCATGAAGGAGCGGTTAGAGGAATTCAATACAGATCAGGATGAAATACTAAAGGTCGGCCATGCCCTGACGTTCATCCGCGAGATCATTGCCGAACTGAAGCAGTTCGCCAGCACGTACAAGTTTGTTTCTGAGTCAGAAGAGGTCACATTTTTCAAAGAAGTAAAACCGGTCTTCCTCAGCCAGTTCTTCTATTATAAGAAGGTATTTGGTTTACGATTGTTTGACTCATTTAAAGATGCAAAGACACGTCAGGCAAATTACTACAAGATTCTGCAGCAACTGGAGCGGTTTGTTCAGAGGAATCTGGAGTTCTACGAGTATTGCATGACCAATACCACCTATCTCGATAAACATTATTTTACCCGCAACCGGCAACCCCACAAATCGATTGACCGTGACGAAAAGTTTACAACAGGCTACGACACCAAGCTGGCCAAAATTCTCGCGAATGAACTTTTGAAAAAACACATTCTTGACCTGCTCAAAAGATCTCAGGCTGATCGTTCATCTGATACATCATCAACGCTGACCTGGACGGGTTCGAAAACTGATCTCATTGAATTGATTTATGCACTGCATAGTGTTGACGTCTTCAACAACGGAACAGCCAACATCAAAGTGATCGCCTCAGCGTTTGAAGATGTATTCAATATCAGCCTGGGTGATTACTATAGGACATTCCAGGATATGCGCATCAGGAAGAGGAGTCAGACACCATTTCTGGACATTCTTAAAGAGAAATTTGTGTACAGGTTAAGTAGTGAATAGAACTGCAAACCGGAAAATATCAAGCGTGATAAAGTCATTTATCTATGCAAAAATTCATAAATTCGGTTGTTTGCCATATTTTCTGAGCCTACCAACGATGAAAGAGTCCACTTTTGTTAAAGTATTTGAAGATGCTGCCAAAAATGCTTTTGGAGATGAGATAATCGTCAAGAGGTCGTCTGCGCTTCTGTACGAACTATTACTTGATCAAAATCTGGAAGTTTCGGTAAAGGACACGAAGAATCCAAAGCGAGGTTACTCGGCTTTTCAAACAGATATTTGTATTTATGAACGGAAGAACCGCATTGAATATCCTAGAGTCGTGATCGAGTTTAAAACCAAGATTACGAGTCATGATATAATTACATATTCATCGAAAGCCGGCAAGCATAAGCTCATTTACCCAGGACTTAGATATGGCATTCTTGCAAGTGAAATCGATTTTATACCAGACCGCTTTTTCGTTCACAATGAGAACATCGATTTTTTCATAGCCGCAAAAAAATACAAAACTGGAGATCAATTGGAAAACCTGATCCAGGAATTGGTTAAGACCGAGATTCAAGCATCAAGAACAATGGAGGCTATCAATTTTGGCGGTGAAAAATTCGACTATTTTAGGACAGACATCGTTTTTGGCAATTTCTCGAGCACGTAGCCCATCACGTGAACTTTAATTACAATTAATCTTAACATCTTAATCTTAATCAAAAGGTAAATTGTAGCCTTTCTATTCTCTTTTCCAAGTCATGCAACGACCGTTCTCTTTGTTTCCTATGACTCAGGGATACATATTGCATGTCCTCAATATGATGTCGGTAGAGTTCAATATTAACCTTTTTTTGTAGCTCGTCTCCATTGACACTGTTGCATGAGTATGTCTCAGTAAAATCTTCGCCCCTGTAATCGTCATCAATAATGCAAATAAATTTCTCAAAGTTGAACAACTCCACGTAGCAATAGATTGCTTGTAACTCTTTCTCGCCCCGTAAGTAAATAATGTGTGAAAACTCGCCATTTGCCAGTTCATGAATTTGATAGTGAACTGGATGATAAATGAATAGAAATTGATTTCTATCTAAGCGCCCGCAAACATAATCAAGTAACATTGGTGGTGGCTTCACCGCTGGCCTCTTTACCAAATAGAAATTCAAAATAATCTTAGCAATTCCGCGAAAATAGTCTTTACCTCCAAACTCCATCACACCCGCTGGTAAATCAGTTGAATTTTCAAAATGAAACTTCTCAGACGTTGGGTATTCTATAAATTCTGTAAGCTTAAACTCTCCGAATCTTTTTTCGAGTTCATTCTTCTTTTTGAGCGCGAGTTTTTTCAGCTCGACCTCATTTTTTCCGATTATTTCAATCTGTTCTCCTGTTGGGAGATTAATGTACAGTTTGGGTTTGGGCATGAATTTTTTGCCCACCTTAGCCTTCTTTCCAGAGGTTGTTTGAATTAATACTACTCTTTCACCTTCTTCCCTATGTCTTTCCTGAACAATTATGTTTGCGGCAAAGCCTAGCTGTCTATTCAACTCCTTGTCAATGGTTTCACCAAATTCGCTATTGCATTTTTGACACAGCAAATAATTTGAAGTTAACCTTCCCCCTAAAAAATTTGGAATGATGTGTTCCTTTGATCTATTACTCGAGTTTAATAGGGTTCCGCACTTATAACAATTCATACTCGATTCTCATCATTTTCTTGATGCGCAATTACTTCAATTAGCATTCTGACTTTGTTAATTGTCATTACCCAGACAGATTTAGTATTTTCATTAACAGAACATAATACGCCAACACACTCGCCATCCTCACTCAGCACGGGGGAGCCACTCAGGCCCTCCCAATCTGTTTCATCTTCAATTTCATCTTTTGTGTTGAAAAGCAAATAATCGCCTGTCTGTGAAATGAACTGCAAACCCTCCTTTAGGGTGTTCTCCCTCACCAGTCTTATATTGTCTGCTATCTTCGTTCGAATTTTGCCGAATATGAAATAAACCTTTTCAAGTTTCGGTTCGTTAAAACATTCTTTTTTAAGAAAAAATTTATGCTCCCCAAATTCTATTGTTTCACTTTCAAACCTCACTTCGTCAGTTAGGAACGGGAATTGAAAATGAGATTGCTTCATTTTGCATACGGCAATGTCCACTGGCGTATGAACCTCACTTGGCTTGTCGATACGAAACGCCTCCAAGTAGTAAAATCCTCCAAGTGGAGTGATTACTGTCGATAGGAAATTCTCAGGTGGTGTATAGTTGTTAAAGATTGAAACAACATAGTCCTTCCAAGTCCTCTCTTCCTGGCCATTATTATAGTCATCTAAATGAACTGTATGATCTGCTGTAACAAAATAGAAGGCGCTACTATGCACAACAATAAATCCTGAACCAAATCCTATTGGGTTCGAGCATTCTAAATCATGTGGTTCGGTGATTTGTGTTTGATATGAAGTTTTAACCAACAGCTCGTAAAGAGATGTTCCGTTTTCTTGCTTATCATTCATAATAAAGCTATTGGCAAGGAGTCTCAATTTTGTTTTGCTGTAACACCAATATCAGAATTATTAACTAGTGCATCATTATTTTGGATGATTGATCGTCTTCAAATTCACTCACATATCCCCAACCCTCAGTACTCAAAGGTCGTAAATTGCCAACAAAACCACCCACCTTGGTACCAACTTGTGAATTTCACAGTTGGCTAAATCTCATCTTCGCTTAATGTCGGGCAGTTCTTCCCTGACCTGATCTTCCATCATTACCCTTTCAACCATGAACAACTCAAACGAAATTTCCAATCTTGATTTCCCAGTAAATCACATCATCCGCGCATCTCTGAAAGATTTATCGGAGGAACACCGGAAATCCGTCCTCTACAAGATGACGGAGGATGAGTTCATCAGCCACCGGGTTGATGTTTACCTCCAATCGCTGGAGACTGCCATGCACAACGGCTATGACGAGGCCGGAGCAAAAGAAATAGCCCTGACAGAATGCCTGGCCGGAATGAGGGAGGCCGATGAATAAGTTTTCGAAACGGCAGGCGTATGAAAACGGTCTGGTGCTGTTGGAAGAGTTGCTCACACTAGGTCAATCCAACGGCAGGCTTTCGGAGATGGAATTCAATGGATTTGGCGCATTGAAAGAATTACTGTTGCCGTTGGACAACCGTTCCGCGTGGAGTGCTGAAGACTTGAGGTATGAAACGGAGGTCAGGAAGTTTCACGACCTGTTGAAAGATCGGTTTGGTGGACGCTACAACGAAGCGTTGTCATCTTTGAAGAACAGCATACTCACATCGTTTTACACGCCTACATTTATCACCGAGCCAATTGTTGAAAGCATTAGACGCAATAGTGATTCCATTGAATCTATTCTTGAACCTGCAGCGGGAACTGGAAATTTTGTCAAGGCAATTAAAAATTCTTTTCCTCAAAGCTCCATCACGGCAATTGAAAAAGATCTCCTGGCTTCGGAGGCATTGAAAAAACTGCACCCGGATATTGAAGTCATTCATTCAGGATACGAGAATTTTAAGAACAGGAATTTCGATCTTATCGTCAGCAACATTCCGTTCGGAAGCACCAGTGTGTATGATGACCATATCTTTCGCGAAGCGATGCCGGTGAAGATCAAGGCCACCACCCGCATCCATAACTATTACTTCGTCAAATCACTCGACAACTTGCGCAATGGCGGAATCCTCGCCTACATCTCTACTAACGGGCTGATGGACAGCCCGGGCAATCGTGAGATCAGGGAGCACCTAGTAAAGAATGCCGACTTGATCACGGCTGTGCGATTGCCTTATGACACCTTTGCTGAATCGGGAACCTATCCGGTCACAGACATAATATTACTGCGAAGAAACTCGCAAAAGAGAAATGTATCTTCTTCAGAAAAACTTTTTATCGAGTCGGAGAAAATCAATGCGCCCGATGATAAAGGGCTGTCGGTTGAAGTCAACATCAACGCGTACTATAAATCCAATAGCGAAAATGCCCTTGGTACATTCTCAGCCGGTGGACAGTACCAGCACGATTCGCTCAACATGCTTCCGAGGGAAGGATTTGGTGAGAATGATTTCCGGGAGTCAATTGCCCAGCTAATCGATGAAGGGTTCCGGCAATTGGAACATAAGGTAATTGCAAAGAAAGCAACCGAAGATGAATCGGCTACTTCATCAGCCATTGTTTTGCCGCGCAATCACCCCGACTACAACATCCTGAAACGAGGAAACCTGGTCATCCACCAGGGAAAAGTGGGTGTCATCGACTACTCGGGAGCGGAAAAGATCATCCATCCTGAACCGGTTATTAAGGACACCGATCATGCTTTTCATTTTACGGGACTGCGCAACAGTCTCGTGCGGCTCGTACAATCCGAGTTGGATGGCGATGAAGCGAAGATGAAGGCTTACCGCGCAGATTTGAACAATCAGTATGACCTGTTCACCTTCCGCTATGGAAACCTGAATCACCCTTCCAACAAAAAACTGATCCTGTTCGATGCGGAAGGATTTAAGGTACTCTCCCTTGAACGCCTTGAAAACAACCGCTATGTCAAGGCCGATATTTTTTCAAAGCAGGTCAACAACGTTGAAAAAACTTTTGCGAAACCGGAATCGCTAAAAGATGCTGTCCTGCTTTCGCTGAATGCACACAACGGTATCCATGTGGAGTTCATTTCTTCCCTGATGCAAAAGGGAAAGGAGGAAATCATCCGCGAGGGCCTTGACCAGGAACTTTTATTCCGCGACATCGAAAGCCAGGCAAACCGGTATATCACCAAAGATGAATTTCTCAGCGGCAACATTGTGCAGAAGATTGAGGCCTGGGAAAATCTTAAAGACACCGGTCAACGAAATCAATTTCCTGAACTTACTGACAAAGATATTGAAACACATCTTGAACGGTTGAAGGAAGTTCAGCCGGTTTTTCTGAAACGCGAACTGATCGACATTAACCTGGGGGAACGCTGGATCCCCAATGACATTTATGAAAGCTTTGCCGAGCATTTGTTCAAAGAAAGGACGGACTTCAAATATTTAGAATCCACCGATCAGTACCTCGTGAAGGTATCGGGTTACAGCAACGAAGAGAACATTACCTACGCAGCCACCATCAATAACGGCAGGATCTCCGGCAGCAAGATCATGGAATACGCCATGGCCGACACCCAGCCGTATTTACAAATCAGGATAGAAGGGACCAACCCTCCACAATACAAGCCCGACCAGGATGGCATGAAGAACGTGGAGATGAAGATCAAAGAGGTGAAGGATGAGTTTGAGAATTTTTTGAATTCACGACAGGACATTGCCGGACGAATAGAAGAACTGTACAACCGGAATATTAATAATACAGTAAGGCGCAACTATGATGGTTCGCATCTTCAGTTAACGGGTCTCAAACATTTTGCTTTACGTTCTCACCAGAAAGACGCGATCTGGATGCTCCTGCAACAGGATGGCGGCATCGTTGACCACAAGGTGGGAGCCGGAAAAACACTGGTGATGGTTGCGGCTGCGATGGAAATGCGCAGGCTCGGTATCACACATAAGCCGTTGATCATTTGCATGAAAGCAAACGTGGCCGATGTGGCCAAAGACTTTCTTAAAGCGTATCCGTCAGCGAAAGTGCTGGCGCCTGATCCACAGAAGGATTTTACAAAACAGAAACGCCAGCGGCTCTTTGCCAGCATCGCTTCCAACGACTGGGATGCAGTGATCATGACACACGATATGTTCCAAGCCATTCCTCAGTCACCGCGCATGAAGAAAGAAATACTGGAACAGGAGCTGAAAAATCTCGAAGATGATCTCAAAGCCGTATCCGAAGACCGGTCGCTGTCCAAGCGTGTGCTAAAAGGACTGGAAGGGCGCAAGCAGAATCTGAAGGTGCGCCTCGAAATTGCCAATGCCGCTATCAGGCGTGATGAAAACATCCTCGACTTTGAAAAGATGGGCTTCGACCACATCTTCGTGGACGAGAGCCAGGCGTTCAAGAACCTTCACTTTACCACGCGGCATCAGCAGGTGGCAGGGTTGGGTGATCCTTCCGGCAGTCAGCGGGCGCTTAACCTCGAACTGGCCATCCGTACCATCCAGGAGAAGAAAGGCGGGGACAAAGGCGCCACCTTCTCGTCAGGCACAACCCTCAGCAACAGTCTCGTGGAACTGTACCTGCTCTTTAAATACCTGCGGCCAAACAAACTGAACGAACTTCGCATCAACTCCTTCGATGCATGGGCGAAAATGTATGCGCGGAAAAGCGCCACGTATGAGTTCACCGTTACCAATGAACTGAAGATGAAGGAACGCTACCGCGAATTCATCAAAGTGCCCGAACTGGCACGTTTCTATGCCGAGATCACACACGTGGTGACCGACAGTAATTTAAAAATTGAAAAACCGGGGATCGAAAAAATCGTGGTCAACATTGACCCTACGGAAAGTCAACAAGCCTATACGCAAAAACTGGTCAACTTCACGAAGACGAAAAATCCCGCTTACGTGGATTTGGTATTCGGTGAAAATGAAAGGAATGCATTCATGCTCATCGCCACCAACCTGGCGCGCAAGATGAGCATTGACATGCGGCTGATCGATCCGCTGAAATATGCGTTTGAACAAGATGGGAAACTTGCAAGGATGTGTGAAACCGTGGCGACAGAATATAAGGACAGCGAACACTACAAAGGAACACAACTCATCTTCAGCGACATCGGCACACCCGATGGCAGTAGTTTTAATTTGTATGCAGAAATCAAGCGTGTACTGGTGGAGCAACACGATCTCCGTCCGGAGGATATTCAGTTCATTCACGATCACGATTCGAAAACAAAAAAGGAAAAGCTGTTCCAAGATGTCAACAATGGCAACGTGCGGGTACTGATCGGCAGCACCAAGAAACTGGGTACGGGTGTTAACGTGCAGGAAAGAGTGATTGCCATGCACCACCTCGACATACCCTGGCGGCCAAGTGACTTTGAGCAGCGTATAGGCCGTGGAGGCAGGCAGGGAAACCGGATGGCAAAAGACTTCCGGGAGAATACCGTACGGAATTATGTGTATGCCGTGAATCGCACACTGGATGCTTACCAGTTCAACATACTTTCCAACAAGCAGAAATTTATCAGCCAGATCAAGAATAGTTCTATCGACCAGCGCAAGATTGATGAAGGCGCTCTCGACCAGGAAGGCGGAATGAACTTCGGTGAATACGTGGCGCTGCTCAGTGGCAACACCGACCTACTGGAGAAAGTGAAGCTGGAAAAGAAGCTATACGACCTCGAACGCAGCTACCAGGTTTTCCTGAAGCGAAAATCGGAAGCATCGTTCTACATCGACATGAACACACGCGACCTGAAACTGAAAGAGTCCGCGGTGGTAAAACTGGAATCCGATTGGAAGCCGGTTCAGTCCATTGATTTGGAGAAAGCACCGGTGATCATTGCAGGCAGGTCCTTTGACAATAAGAAGGAAGCTGGTGAACAATTACAAACAACCATCGCATTGCTTATACAGAAAGGCGTTGTCACCGAAACGGAAATAGCCAGGCTGTTGGATTTCAAACTTTTTTACAACCCCATTCAATCAAAGGTCTATGTCTCCGGTGCATCCGGGATGATCTACAACTATGCCGATGGCAAACTCAACGAAAACCCAGCCCTCGCAGGCCGTTACATGACCGACTCCATCAAACGGATTCCTAAAGTGATCGACAACACCAAGGACTCGATCCGGGATTTTCAAAAGAAGATTGCTACATACCAAAACGAATTGTCGGCTGACTTCAAGGAGAAATCTCTTATCAATGACCTGAAGCATCAGATTGACCAGTTGTCGGAAAGGTTGGAGAAGGCGTTTTCAAAAGAGCCGGAGTTGACAGATTCAGCCGCAGAAGAACCTCAACAAGCTTACGAGAAAACGCAACGAAAACGTAAGAGTGGGATCAAGATTTAAAGAAACTAATTCGATGAAACTGCCGCCACGACCAATCCTGTCAACAAGAGAGTTATTGCTAACGTACCAACTAGTTCTCCAGAGCCGGTCTTTTGCTTTCCTTTAAGCGAAGGTTGAGTAGACCCGAGTGCAAATGGTACTGTAAGGTTCCCTTCTTCGTAAACTATACTTGGGATCTGAAAATTTCTATTCTTCCGGAGCACTCCAGGTACATGTGTTAATACGCTATCAATCAAACATGGTAGATAATCTTCCTTAGTCTTCATTCTGGTTGCAACGCGGAGAAGTGCTTGCGTAAAATGGCCCCCAGATGGACTGTCAATGGAGACCTTACCAGGTTGAGTTGCGTGAACGATTAATTTGCCTTCGGGCGAGCAGGCAATGTACTCGTTAAACAATTCGTGAGCCGGAGATCCCTCAAAATGATCCACATGATCCTCAAATGCCGGAACTCCCGACAGACCGGGAGCCGCATAACTTCGACAAGCGTCAACAATTATGAGCTGCCGTGGACTGCTATTTAAGAGATGCAAATCTTGAATATTGTAATCACGAAGGGCAAGCATTCTTAATCCTCTCCTCCAATCAGTGTAACCATGGCCACTGAAATAAACGAACAAGTAATCAGCCGTTACCGACCTTAATACCAAACTTACCTGTGCGAGATTCGGGTTATCAAGGATAAGAATGTCCTCCTTCCTCCATGCACCGCCTTTGTTAGACTGAAGGAACTTACTCATATTTCTAATATCGCTCCCCACACCCCTTAAGAAATTGTTTTGATGTCCGGGGCTACCGATAAGAACTGCCTTTCTTGTTATAACATCAAAGTTTTGCATATCAGTAATTCATTTCTTTTAAACATCTCGATTCTCGCCTTCTGTGTTTTGAAGATAGTCAAATCCTATCTGTTTGTTTTCTGAACCAGCTCCAGGAAAGATTTCCAGGTCTTCCGAATCGACTTCAGGTGAGAAAGCAACTTGATTTGTTTCTTTTTTCTGTGGCTTAATTAAAAAAAATATCAACACTCCGAAGAGTATAAGGAATAAAACCATTCCAATGGACTTCACGATCCTGTATGTAGATTTCTTCATGGTTTCAATATAAAATTTATGCTGGTATTATTTCATTTTCATTCATCCAGTCGATCGCACTTCTTATCTCAGATTCCTTGAATCGTTTTTTTCTTTCATCCCAATCATAAAATCCCTTGATAAACGATGCCTCGTTTACGAGTTTATGTTTTACAATGAATTCACTCCACAGATAATAAACAGTCGCAACTATTTCGCAAAAGTCAGATCTTTTATCTCTAAATAGTTCTATTAGGCTATTGATTTGGTCTAGCTGGTTTTTATAGTAGCGTGAATAATATATCTTGTAGTCCTCAATGTTCTCATCCGGTTCATAGCGATAACCATAGTCCGATTGTGTCACTGTGAACCACTTCTTTTTTCTAAACTCAGCATCTATCACGCGGATTAACTTTCCATCTAATGGACCAGCAGCATATTTACCGAAGTTCACGGTAAGTTTTATTTTACAGACTTGATTGCAAAGATACAGGAGCTTAACAAATTTAACATGCCCAAAGGTTGGCTCTTCATACAACTGGTAAGCTATTTCAGCAGCGAGCACCAGCTTTTTAAAATAGTCGTTTTTCTTCGTTGCCTTTGAAATGACTTTTTTCGAAACCTCAGAACTTGCCATTTCAGTTTTTCTCTTTGAATGGGATTTATTTGCTTGATCCGCGCTTTGCACATCCCCGTTCAGAAATGCTGGTCTTTTCAGGTGCTCAGGGAACATCACCTGTGTTTTGCCAAAAATTTTCTCAAATTCTTCAAGCTCTTCATCATTTGTAGGCAATAGATATCCGAATCTCCTCATATCCGCTTGAAGATCGTTTTTATTAATGGTCAAATCCTTGCTGTTAGGTTTGCCTTTTGTTTTAGCCATGCCTTAAATTTTACAGTTCCTTAAGCCTTCAAGAGCTCTCTGCTTCGCCTTTCGAATTGCAGCAGGTTTTACGTTATATTTTGCTTTCAAAGCCTCCAATGCCTCGTCAGGCAAATGGTCAGTGTTGCGTTCTTTAAATTGTTTTTGTTCAAGGTACTTCCTTACTTCTTTAGGAGTTGCGCAACCATCAGTCTCATTCTTAAGTTTCAACAGACCGATTTCCTTATCAGAATTGTGATCACCACCTTCCGCCTTAATGGTTCCGTTTTCAATACAGATTAACAGAATATCTTTTGCCATTGCATTCAGTGATTTCCAAAATTTGTCAAACTTAACCTTGTCATAAGTCGGTTTGTAACTTTTTCTCGTGAGGTCATCCCCAAGTTGATCGTCATATATTCGAGATACAAGATAACGGTTAAAGTTTTTCTTGTCTTTTTTGTCAGAACGAGCCAACTTAAGGAGAAGATTGTTTGCAATTTCGGACATCCAGTTGAGCAGTACTTTTCGACATTCCTCATCATCCCAATTTTCTCCTACTTCAAAGGTCTTAAATTTTTCAAAGGCGATTCGAAATGTATCGTTAAAGACCTCCTCCGTCCTGGCCTCCCAATCCGAAATGCCATTATATAATAAGGAGGCTGCTTTTTTTAACCTATCAAAGAACTTTGGAGCAAGACAATCATAAAAAGCTGTTTGAAGCCGCTGCGTTTCCCGGTAGTTCGTGCAATTAATGAGGGATCGGACCAAAGAAATCAATGGTCCTTCAACATTACTTTGTCTCTGCTCTTCCGGTACTTCCATTAGGCCTCGGTAATATGGTATTTATTAATTCATAATACCAAAGCGTGACATGATCGGCTGTCACGCTTAAGCATTTAAGGGCAAACAAAAGATAATAATATGGCGCAAGAAATCGAAATTGTTGATCTGGAGGCCTTCTCAAGGGAAGGCAGACCAGTGCCGAAAGAAAAGAGGTACCGCATCAAAATTGACCGGGATTTCTATGTGGTGGATAAGGAGTGCATGACGGGCCGCGAGTTACTCGTCCTGGCTAAAAAGACTCCGCCTGAAAAATATCAGCTCAACTTTAAATTGAGAGGAGGAAAAGTGGAACCTGTCAGTTTGGATGAGCAGGTCTGTTTCACAAAGCCGGGCATCGAGAAATTCATGACGCTTCCACTTGACCAGACTGAAGGGCAAGAACAGCGAAGGCAATTTGCCTTACTGGATGAGGATGTTGAATTCCTTGAGAGTTTGGGTCTCCAGTGGGAGACCCTTTCTGAATCTACGGGCAGATGGGTTGTCATGTATAATTATCCAGTCTGCCCCGGTTATAATGTGGATAAGGTGGCTGTGGCAATAAAGGTTGAGCCTGGTTACCCACGAACTCAGTTAGATATGGCCTATTTCCTCCCAGCTCTAACACGGAAAGATGGAAAGCCAATCGGGGCAACATCCAGTCAGCAAATCGATGGAAAACAATTTCAGCGTTGGTCGCGCCATCGTACCGCCCAAAATCCCTGGCGAGAGGGTATCGACAATTTGGGTACACACATGAGTTTGGTAAATTTTTGGTTCCGGCAAGAATTCGAGAAAAAGCCCAATGCGGTATCAGCTTAACATTTCCGGTTTTCACTATGACCAGATCAGGAGTCATTTATATCCTGGTGATGGATTGGAGGCAGTTGCTGTTGCCCTATGCGGCCGTCTTGTAAATGACAAGGTTCATAAACTAGTCGTTAACGAAGTATTTTTGATTTCTCATCTGGAATGCCATCGAACACTGGACTATGTTTCGTGGAAAACCGAAAGGCTAACCTCTTTGTTGGAGAAAGCCATAAAATATAATTATGCCGTTCTGAAAATACACAGTCACCCAGGTGGCTACGAACAATTTTCATCACTCGATGATGATTCTGATCAAAAACTATTTTCATCAGTTTTTGGCTGGTTTGATACCGACCTTCCGCATGCCAGTTCAATCATGCTTCCCGATGGAAGAATCTTTGGTCGGGTATTCCACTTTGACTTAGAAACAAAAGCCTTCGCCAAAGTGTCTGTCGCCAGTGATGTTATTAAAATTTGGGATTACTCTGACGATGAATCGCTTGAGAAAGAGATCGGCAAAAGAACAGCCCAGGCTTTTGGCGAAGGAACGTTCAGCCTATTAAAGAAATTAAGAATCGGAGTTGTAGGGTGTTCAGGTACCGGAAGTCCCGTTGTTGAACAATTGGTTCGACTTGGCGTTGGTGAGCTGGTTCTGGTTGACCCTGATAAAGTTGAACTAAAGAATCTGAACAGGATTTTAAATACAAAACGGTCAGATGCCAAACAGCAACGGTATAAAGTCGATGTTTTAACTGATGCGATTACCGGTTTTGACTTAGGAACACGAGTAGAACCTTTCTCAAAAAATATTTACGGTGATATTAGATGCCTGAGAAAACTAGCTGAATGTGATATCCTATTTGGCTGTGTTGATTCCATTGATGGCAGAGATTTAATGAATCGAATCTCAACATACTATGTTGTACCGTATTTTGATTTGGGAATTAAACTCGAAGCAGACGGGATTGGTGGAATCTCAAAGATTGTGGGAACAGTGAACTACATCCAGCCAGGAAAATCCTCATTAATGTCAAGAGGTTTATATGATTCAGAGGATTTGAAGGCAGCCGGTTTATACAGAATGTATCCTGACCAATTCCCGGATTTAGTCAAGAATTCCTACATCAAAAATCTGAATGTCAACAGACCTGCCGTTATCAGCGTTAATATGATGATTGGGAGCTACGCTGTCAATGAATTTCTCAACCGGATTCATCCCTACAAAGTTGATTATCCTAAAGAATTCGCCCAAACAACGATTGACTTAACTGAAGGCTGTTTCATTCATTTGTCTGAGGACAGATTAAGAGATGATGCATTTCTCAAATCCAAAGTCGGCCATGGCGACAGAAAAATATTTTTGGACTTGGTGGAATTATCAGGTGTTGAAAATGAAAAGCTGGTTTGATCATATCGCTCATTTTTTTTCTGGATTCCGTCCAAACGGCAGAATATTTTACAGATACAAATTCTGCAACGAAGAGCCCGAACAAATTTCTGACAGGATCATCTATATCGTAGGCGAGCGACCTCATTGTTGGAAGGTAACTTTCAATTGCCCATGTGGATGCGGGGAGAAAATCAATCTCAACACTTTAAAAAAGGCCAGGCCCCGGTGGAAGTTCTTTACCAAGTGGGGAAAAATAAGTATTTACCCATCTATTTGGAGGAGGGTTGGTTGCAGAAGTCATTTCCATATCAGAAGGGGAAAAGTTCGCTGGAGTTCGTTTTAAAGCCTCGAAAATCCACAAATTTCCCTAAATTCAAATCTGATAACCCAACCCCTAATCTTATGGCTAAAACCCCTAAAAATCACGGAAAAGACTGGACGTCTACTGACAAAAAGGAGTTTAAAAAATTAGTTGGTCAAAACACTCCGACTCCTCTGATTGCCTATAAACTGGGTAGAACCGAAAACTCCATTCGGCTTTTCGCGAGTAATAATGACATTTCTCTAAAGCCAACCAACAAGTCTCCTTACAACAGGAGAAAAAAGTGATTGCTGCATTCGGTAAAATCACTTTTTGAAATCCCGTTTCGATAAAATCTTAGATCATTTACATGGCAGCATTTAAACTTCTTAAATATTGGCGTAATACATTGGCAGATGCAGCGCGGGTAGAGATCAAATTGGATGGGAAGACAATTTGCACGAGGAATTGTAAAGTTGATTTACAATCTGGTAGTGTGGATTTAGCGCAATCCTTGCAGCTAATTGATAAAGAGGAGGCGAGAATAAACTATGAAAAAGGGGTTGAAAGCAAAGATCACGAAGACTGGCAACGGCTGGATGAGGTGCAGATTCTTCTTTCAGCTTTTCATGTCAATCCTGTTCCGGAATATGCCAAACTTACTGGTGAAACGGGGCCTCATTTCCCTTTCTGGATTAAAGCAATACTGAATCGACAGGGGAATCTGAGACCGGACGATGATACTTTTCCCTACATTCCAAGAACCCATCTTGAGCCGCAGATAAATGAAAAAGTAAATTTCATCTTTTCGAATGTCGATACCATTGATACAGTATTTGCAGAAACCTTTAGTGAGCAAAGCTGGTTGGCTTATTGGAATTATCTGCAAAATATTTTCCAGGCGATAACTAAACAGTCGTTCAAAACTTATGCGATTGAGAATTACTCCGTCACACGGGAGAATATTATTATCGTTAACAACATTATAAAGAACCCGGCTGATGGAATCATTCAACTATATGACTTCCTCCAGAAACAAGAAGCCCTTCCGCCTTTATTGCAAAGAATATGCGAGCTGAATGATGAACCTCTGAAGCGCCTTCTTTCGGTTGAGGAATTTGAGGCCGCATCTTTAAATCATCTTGGGCAAATGGGGCACGAGTATCCTTTATCGGCCTCTCAGCGAAGGAGTTTATACCATTTCAAAACCCTGGGTCGCGGAGATGTACTGGCAGTTAATGGACCTCCGGGAACCGGGAAAACCACTCTGCTCCAAAGTATTGTTGCAAATGAGGTCGTCCTGAGTGCAATAGAGGGAGGCGATCCCCGAATCATCGTTGCTTGCTCAACAAATAATCAGGCTGTCACCAATATCATCGACAGTTTTTACAATGTAAAGGTCAGGCAAGGAATTCTTTATCGAAGATGGATACCAATCATATCAAGCTTTGCACTTTACTTACCAAGCAAGTCAAAAAGGGTTGATCCAAAATTTAAATACTATAAAAGCTTTTTTGATGGTTTCCGAACAGAGGTTGAAACTGATCCATTTCTTACCGAAGCAAGGAAGGTTTATTGTCAATGCTTCAGTGAATATGCAGGCTCTGCAAGCACCGTTGAGGAAATCACCGACATTCTGCGGAGCAAACTCCTGAAGAGGAAAGACATGCTTTCAGTTGGGATGAGCTTGTGGAAAAAATTCAAGGCCATTGCGCAGCATGTTGAACATCTTGGCGCAGATATCAAAATTCTTTTTACCAATAATTCACTGGATGTTGACTTGCTGAGCGGTATCGAAAGTAATCTCCTGAGTTTGGAGAAAAGAGTGAGCGATTATCTGGATTCAGAGTCGATATGGATAAAACTGTTTTCATTTTTCCGGTTTGTGCAAGAGAAGCGTGCTACAAGGCTAAAGCAGATATTCAGAGATTGCGCGGTTAACTACAATACCCTCGATTTTTATAAAATAGTTTCTCTCCATCAGTTTTTTGACCACAGACTTGCATTGATCAAGAAAATCAGAGAAGCCAATGTCGCGTGGATTGATTGGAAAAAAAGAGTTCCTGTGGTTGGAAACCCTCCTCTTAATGAGCAGGACTTTAAACATCGAAAGAATAATTTCCTTTACGATGAATTGGAGGTGGGCATTAAAAACGAAATGTTTTATCTGGCTGTACATTACTGGGAAGGCAGGTGGATTCTGGATACAGAAAGAGCCCTAGCAGGCAAACTTGAAAGCAACGGACAGGAAAAAGCGCTATGGAGATTCCAGCGCTTCGCTATGCTTATGCCATGTTTTGTGTCCACCTTTTACATGGCTCCCAAGTTTTTCACATACTCTAAATTCATCAGGAAGCTATTAACCCGCAATGTCTATGAGTCTCCACCTTTACTGGAGTGTATCGACTTTTTGATCGTGGATGAAGCCGGTCAGGTGTCGCCTGAGGTCGGTGCGGCAACATTTGCTCTGGCAAAAAGGGCTATCGTTGTTGGTGATACAAAGCAAATAGAGCCGGTGTGGAGTGTTCCTAAGAAAATAGATCATGCTAATTTGCATCGGCATGGTTTAATTTCATCAAAGGAGGATTACGTAAGAACCGCTGAACTTCAAGATAAGGGATTTCTGGGAAGTTCCGGCAGTGTAATGATGCTCGCACAAAAATCGACTGCTTTCCAGTTGAATCCAAAAACAGATCGTGGCATGCTTCTAACGGAGCACCGCAGGTGCTTCGATGAGATCATTGAATATTGCAATAGGCTGGCCTATGATGGTTTACTCGAACGGATGAAAGGAAAAGCAAGGAACGTCCTTTTTGAACCGATGAAGTTTATTCCCGTGGATGGTGAATCGTTCACTACAGGTTCAAGCAGGGCTAATAAAAGTGAAGCAAATGAAATTGCAAGGTGGTTAAGTCAAAATTCTAAAAAAATAGTTCAGCATTATCAAGAGCGCGAAAATGCCGAAGCCTTGAAAGATAACAGGCCAGCAAAAAAGATTGCTCTGCCAGAAGTAGTCGGGATAATCACCCCGTTCACCGGCCAGAAGTGGGCCATTAAATCAGCACTGAATCATAATGGTATTGACACAAATGGTTTAACCATTGGCACAGTGCACGCGCTTCAGGGAGCAGAGAGACAAATAATTCTTTTCTCTACTGTTTACGGCAAGAATAATATAGGAGGTAATTACTTCTTCGACCGTGGCGTGAATATGCTTAATGTGGCCGTATCCCGCGCTAAGGAAAATTTTATCGTGTTCGGATGCCCGGAAGTTTTTCAAGGGAATAATGGTACTCCATCTTCCCTATTGTATAAGCATATTAAGGGCCTTGAAAGTGTAACAATTTAGATGCTTGACCATTATACGGTTTAATTGAAAAAGAATATGGCTATTTACGGTGCTGGTTCTAATTGGGATGGAGATGAGATGAAAGATGAGTTTTTTAATGATGGGAATTCATTATTGGGTGGAACGACAAGAGTGCAAGGGATTTGTATGGGGCGGTATCTCTTTTGAAGGCCGGAGATATAATTTATCTGAAGGCGAATCAACCAGGGTCAAGGTTGATCCGTGTAAAAGGAATTGGCTTAGTTGCGAAAAGCTTTATTCAATCTGTAATTGATGACGAGCTTTCTCATCAATTAATTGCTGATTGGAATAGCTTCTACATAACGGTCAAATGGATTGTGAAGGATGAATTTGCAATCGAAATACCTGAAGAAGATGGTAAACTCACGAACATCAGGGCCGCTACATTTTATGAGGAGAACCTTCCTTTTGTTCAAGGGATAATTTTGGATAAGCTGTTCAACCAACAGAGCATAGGGCAATAAAATCATCGTATATGTTTCTTACTTTTCTCTTCTACCTATGCGGAGTTACTCACTACCTTGGCCGTCTATGGGATTCCGTAAATAGCTGGGTAGGTGACTTCAAATTAGATTCCGGAATTCTCGTCAACCTTTCAGTTATTATTGCGAGTTTCATTACGATAACGATTCCCATTGCATTAGGAGTAGTTTCAAATTATGCTAACGATTATGGCGAGCCGGAATTTGCAAGGGCGTTCCTGGATGACTGGAGATATAAAATTCAGAAAGCCCCCGTCCTTCTAATTGCTGCTTTGTGTATAGTCCTCCAGGCAACTTCGCTTGGCAATTCAGGTTGGTTTAACCTGATATTGGTATTATCCGATTTGGTTGCCATCATTTTTTTCATACGGTTCATAGTTCATATCGAACATTACACAATAGGCTTTGAACAGAATATTGAGGAAGACCTAATGAGAAAAGGCGATGCTATTTTTTAAAAAGGAAAAACAAAGCGACATTGATGAACTGCTTTTTGTTATCGAGAAGTTAGGGAAGATAACTTTTAAGAAAACCCAACGAAAAGACGTCAATTCAGTCCTTAAAAACCTCAAATGGTTTGATAACCATTTCCAGAAGCTCATCCAACTTCGAGAAAAGAATTTTGAAAAGTTCAAATTTTTAATCGATCCGTACGGGGTTTACAAAAAAGTGGAATTTACCGGCTCTATTGATTGGTCAAAAGTAGATTTTTCAAAGGTAAAGATTGAAAAGCAGGTAACTGAGCCCAGTAAAGAATATCCCTATCCAAAGAAATACATGACTGATGAGATTGTGGAAGAAGAGAAAAGAAAGGATACGTTTAGAAAATATATACAAGTAATTTTTGGTATCTGGGATGAAGCAAATACCCAAGAGCTTTATCGCGTATCTCAAATGTGCACGTATGTGTATGCCAATTGGATAAACTTGCTGGATAAACAGACTGATGCCAGAATCGATTTTCAAGCTGTTTTAAAATATTTCCTAACGAACTTCGCGATTATCAATAATACCATTCTGGGTTCGTCAGACAAACCGCTTCATCCTCAATTCCGGTTTATTTCGTTTAATTTTTATCTAAATCAAATCTTTTCTGAGGATGTGAACAGGAACAACATCAGTTTGTACTTTGATTTTCTGCTTTCCAGTATTTTAACATCAATTGCGCGAAAACGAAACCAGGTTGTTGAAGAGTTTATTGAAAGGTGCATTGAGAGTACATATTTTCCCGTTACAGATTTAAACATATATGCCGAATTATATGATTTTCTCCCAAAGGAACATTCGAGCCAAGAGAGACGGAATGATGTTCTCGACATTGCTTTTAATCAAATAAGGTATTTGAGTGACATGAAGGAATTCGAGGACTGGCAAAGTAACTTGGGAGAATTCACGCAGAAATATTTGAGGGATGAGAGCGAGTCAGATTCTTCTCTTGACGAAACCATTGGCAGATTACAAAACCTCGCGCTCAGGCTTTTGAAGTATAATATGCTTCAGGGGCTTCTTCTGAAAGCCCTTGCTTATGCACAATTCAAGGGAGAGTACAATTTGATAAAGTACGCTCTGGAATTTAACTCACCAAGTGATGCTGATGCTACGTGGGCCAGCCGGGAGATCCTTCCAAGGTATATGGAGGAGGTCTTAAACGTGGTAAGCAAAAGGTATATCTATGAAGATCAGTTGATGTTTTCCTGGGAAGGACACCACGGTGTTCGAAAATACTTCACGGAGGTTCTGCTAATTCTGTTCTACAACATCAGGAAGAGATACGAAGAGAACTTGGACGCATCAGTAGAATTTTTTGCTAAAAAGCATTTAAAGAACGATCCCAATTCGATTGAGTCTTTAAGGGGCACCCTAAAAAAACTGCAAGAGGAATTTACCCGTCACCTTGACCAAACGACACAATTAGCATCAGGGTTTTTCACCAGACCAGAGGCAAATAGCCTAATCAAGAATCTCTATTCATCTTCCATCCAAACACTTGATGATCATTTTGAATCATTGAAGACAAAAGGTCAAATAAGATATGAAGTGAAGGACCGTTTTTTTGGAGACATCGTATCGAAATATAAGGAGTTTAATTTCCTAAGCAAACTATTTGCCCTTTATGGAAAGCTTGATCAGGATGTAAAAGCCATTACCCATACAATAGGAGTTAATCAATTGCATGACCGGGAAGCATTCATTGACTCTTGGCATATACCTTACTATGGAATGCAAGAGGCTTTTGGAAAGACCATTGCCGAGCAAGAAAATGCATTTGCTTTGAGTATAATAAGAACCTCCATAGCAGAGTATTCAAAAATTGACAAATCAAGAGTATTTCGCGCGATCAATGAAAGCAAGGTTACAAATAAGATTGTGGTAAGTAGAAATATATACTTCGATGACATTTTGAGAGAGGCTGATGGGTACATTCCATCGTGGAATTTAAGAGATGACGAAAATTTAATTCCTAATTTCTATTCCGGTAGGCTTAATAATGTTGACTTATTTACCTATTACGACCATGCATTTGGAACTCAAGGTGAAAGCATGCTAATCATTGATAAGAATCTGTTTGGGTCAATTGAAAATATTGAAGAGAATGCAGAAGGGTACGGAGTAAATGATAATTTTAAATGGATGATGGAGGACTTGGCCCAAGATCAAGAATTAACTGAATTTTTAAAAAATCCACCAGCTTGGTTAGTTGAAGAATTCAAAACAGAAAAAGATCAAAAGAATTTCCTAATCAGGAAAGTGGTCATCAAAATATTCAAGAAAATCAAAATCAGCGTCATTACTAACATACTATCGGAAGGATACATTTTCTATCCATAAAAAATAAAAAATCACCCACCTTGGTACCAACTTGTGAATATCAGATTTAACTGATACCCACCTTCGCTTCCGTAATCAATCACGGAAGCTATGCTCGAATCTATTTCCTGGCAGGAGTTCATTTCAACCATCGCCTTTCTCATAGGTGGATACTATGTCATCACTGTACTGCTACTGTACAGCAAGGAGATCACTAACATTTTCAAACAAAAGAAACTAAATCTCACGAACACAAATGTGAGAGAGAATCAAACTGAATCAAATGAGTCCATTGAGTTGATGGGCTCTGTAAAGTACGCTCACTCTCAAGCAGAAAATGTTCCACGTGAAGAAAAAATTGAAGCAGAAAGTTTGAGCGTTGTTGCTGCACAGGAACAGGAAGAACCGATTACAGAAGCAGTGACAAGCCAAGCTGATGAAGCGTTGCTAAAGTCAGTATCAACACTGCTTGAAGAAATCAATACGCTAACAGAAGTTGTCGCAGTCGGCAGCAAAGAAGAGTGCGCGGAACTCTTTCGCACGCTCTTATCGAACTATGCTGACCTGTCGCGTACAGCACACGAGCTGGAGATCACGGCATTCATTTACAATTCCTGCAAGGAGCATTGCGAATTTCAAATCGAACTAAACGAAGTCAAATCGTGGTGGCCGAATTCTGGTAACACCACGATAAGTAATCAATAACGATCAAACAAAATGAAGTTTATGAAGCGAGCAATTCAATTTACGATTCAAAAAGGCAAGGCATTCGGACTTGCCCTGGTTGTGTACCTGGT
Source organism: Flammeovirgaceae bacterium UBA5585 (assembly GCA_002425185.1). GTDB lineage: Bacteria > Bacteroidota > Bacteroidia > Cytophagales > Cyclobacteriaceae > UBA2336. Next base: position 103,326 of record DILT01000012.1, read on the forward strand.
CACCTATGTGCTGGCTGAGGCACAGGACGGCAATGCCGGCATCAACGAAGCAACTATGCGCGTGCGCAGTTATTTCACTACGGGAACGAACCTCATGTACGCCATCGGTGCAGTGCTTGGACTTGTGGGAGCCGTCAAGGTATACCAGAAGTGGAATAGCGGTGATCCGGATACAGGAAAAGTTGCAGCCGCATGGTTTGGAAGCTGCGTGTTCCTGGTCATTGTGGCTACGGTGTTACGCTCATTCTTCGGAATCTGATGGGAGCAAGTGTTTACAAGATCAACAAGGGCATCAACAAGCCGATTGAGTTCAAAGGCCTCAAGGCACAATATATCGCATATTTAGCGACAGGACTCATCGGCTTGTTAATTCTCTTTGCCGTGCTCTACATCATTGGAGTGAACATGTTCGTTTGTCTTGCGCTTACCGCAATACTGGGGACGCTCCTGTTCATGACTGTTTACCGCATGAGCGACAAGTACGGACAGTACGGCCTGCTGAAGAAAATGGCCAGCCGCAGCATTCCCGATTTCATCAAGTGTACATCAAGAAGATCATTCATTCAACTCACCAAACAGGACAACTAATGGCACAGGCTATCGCACTTGAAAAAGTATTCCCGGTCTATAAAGTAGAGAGTGACTGCATTCTCTCCAAACAGGGAGACGTAACCATTGCTTACGAGGCAACGCTGCCGGAAATCTTCACTTTGTCCGACCAGGAGTATGAAGCTTTTCACCAGGTGTTGGTGAAGGCCATTAAAGTTCTTCCTAATAATTCTATATTCCATAAACAAGACTGGTTCCTTTCAAGAAAACATCTGCCTGATTTTGAAGGTAAGGATCAATCGTTCTTATCACGGGCCAGTGAGCGCTTTTTCAACGAGCGGCCATTCCTGGATCACCGGTGTTACATCATGTTGACGCGCAAGCCGCTCAACCGGAAACCTTCCAGTTCGGTCTTCTCGAACCTCATTCGCAGAAGCATTGTGCCCGAAGGTCCGCTGAATCCACAACGGATGCAGGAATTCCTGGATGGCGCAGGCCAGTTTGAGCGGATACTCAAAGACAGCGGATTTGTAAAGCTGACCAGGATAACAGATGATGAACTGGTTGGGAACAACAGGAAACCAGGCTTGCTGGAACGCTACTGCTATTTGCTTTCGGAATCAGATGCTCCTATGATCAAAGACATCCACTTCCGGGATGAACTTAAGATCGGTGATCTGCATTGTCAACTCTACTCATTGTCCGATGTAGAAGATCTGCCGGCCTTGTGCGGTTCGCGTATCAACTACGACAAGTATTCCACAGATAAGACCAAGTTCAGTGTTGGCTTCGCCTCACCGTTGGGGCAACTGTTGTCCTGCGATCATATCTACAACCAGTATATCTTCATCGAAGACGCGCATAAAACCATCAAACAACTCGAAAGCAAACGCCTTCGCCTGCAATCCCTGGCCAACTATTCCAGGGAAAATGCCATCAGCCGCGATGCAACCAACGACTTTTTGAATGAATCGATTTCATCCCAGCGGCTTCCCGTCAAGGCACACTATAATATACTGCTCTGGACAGACAATAAACCTGAACTGAAGGAACTCAAAACACAGGTTTCATCCGCACTTGCCCAGATGGATGCCATTGCACGGCAGGAAACTGATGGGGCGCCACAAATATTCTGGGCAGGATTGCCGGGCAACGAAGCCGACTTCCCGATGAACGACACGTTTGACACATTTGCCGAACAGGCTACCTGTTTTCTGAACCTGGAAACAAGCTACCAGTCTTCGGTTAGTCCTGTGGGCATCAGGCTTGGTGACAGGCTAACGGGTAAACCCGTGCATGTCGACATCTCTGATGAGCCGGTCAGGAAAGGAATCTGCACCAACCGGAACAAATTTATTCTGGGTCCATCGGGCAGCGGAAAGTCGTTCTTCACGAACCACATGGTGAGATCGTACTACGAGCAAGGTACTCACATTGTTTTGGTGGACGTGGGCCATTCCTACAAAGGACTGTGTGATCTGGTGAATGGATATTACTTCACCTATGATGAGGCTAACCCTATCAGGTTCAACCCATTCTACATCGGTCAGGGAGACGTGTTGGATACGGAGAAAAAAGAAAGTATCAAAACGCTTTTGCTGGCTTTATGGAAGAAGGATGATGAAACATTCAATCGTTCAGAGTATGTGGCGCTGTCCATTGCGCTGAAAATGTATTATGAGAAGTTGGAAGCCGATAAGAATCTCTTTCCATGCTTTAATACATTCTATGACTTTTTGCGGGAAGAGTTTGTCATTATTCTGAAAGAAGACAGGGTCAAGGAAAAAGACTTCGATGTCGAGAATTTCCTCTATGTACTCCGTCCCTATTACAAAGGTGGTGAATTCGATTATCTCCTTAATGCCGCGGAAAACCTGGAGCTGCTGAAAGAACGCTTCATCGTCTTTGAACTCGACAACATCAAGGATCACCCGATCCTGTTCCCCGTGGTCACGATCATCATCATGGAAGTGTTCATTTCCAAGATGCGCAAGCTCAAAGGTGTGCGTAAGATGATCCTGATCGAAGAAGCATGGAAGGCCATTGCCAAAGAAGGTATGGCGGAATACATCAAGTACCTGTTCAAGACTGTGCGCAAGTTTTACGGTGAAGCAATTGTCGTTACGCAGGAAGTAGAGGACATCATAAGTTCGCCCATTGTCAAGCAGGCCATCATCAACAACTCCGACTGCAAGATTTTACTCGACCAGAGCAAGTACCAGAACAAGTTCGACCAGATACAACAACTGCTCGGACTTACCGAGAAAGAAAAAGCGCTCGTGCTGAGTATCAACAAAGCCAACGATCCTTCCAGGAAATACAAAGAAGTTTTCATCAGCCTGGGAGGAATAATATCTAAAGTGTATGCCACGGAAGTTTCACTTGAAGAATACCTGGCCTACACTACGGAGGAATCAGAAAAGATCAAAGTACACGCGTATGCCAAAAAGTGGAACGGGGATATCAAAAAAGGTATCGCTGAAATGGCTCATGACATACGCACAGGTAAGATTTAAAGACTTTTTATGAACAGAATCAGAAAAACCTTTTTCATCATGCTGATCGGGACAATCACGCTTACTGTTACTCCCGTTCAGCGAGCCGAATCGGGCATAGCAATCCTTGAGATCATCCGGCAAGGAGTGAAGAAAGTAATCAAGGCGGTTGACCTGATGATCCAAAGGCTTCAGAACAAAACCATCGCCCTGCAAAACGCAGCCAAAGTATTAGAGAACAAACTTTCCAAGTTAAAGCTCAATGAAATTGCTGAATGGACGGAACGTCAGCGGCAACTCTATAAAAAATATTACGATGAGCTGTGGAAAGTGCGTAACACAATTGCTGCCTACAAACGGATCAAGCAGATACTCGAGCGTCAGGAACAGATCATTGAGGAGTACCGGTTCACCTGGCGCATGATCAACCAGGACAAGCATTTCTCACGAGAAGAGATCGACTATATGTACCGTGTATACACCGGGATACTGAATGAGAGTGTATACAATCTTGATCAAATCTTATTGGTCATCAACTCTTTCAAGACACAAATGACGGATGCCAAACGGTTGGAGATCATCAACAAGGCGGGGGATCAGATCGAACAGAACTATGCTGATCTCAAACAGTTCAACAATCAGAATATTCAACTGAGCATGAACCGTGCAAAAGATGAACACGAGGTGCTTGTAGTCAAAAAACTGTACGGCTTGGAGTAACTACATGAAAAGGTTGCGCTCGCATATTGATGAGTTGGAAACGCTGATGGATTCGAAAGGATACGATGGTCACTTCCTGTGCAACAGTGCCCATCCCGGCAAGCTGAGAGACTCATTGTATGCGCACCTCCTTGAGACACTCCAGGGTCAGACGCACGTGCCACCATTCTACCTCACCACCTTTTCTCACTGGAAAGATGAGGAGAGGCCGTATGTGAAGTGCGATTTCAAAATGAAATACGATTCGTGGACGGGATTCCGGGTGGAAAAATTGGAGGTGAAGCGCGCTAATCATTTCGGCACGATTAAGAGTTTTGAGTTACGCCCGAACAAAAACGAAGATGTCCCAACACGCGAAAAGGTAAACGAATTGGTGGGACAGAAAAAGAGAAGTCTAAAACTATAAAACCAAAGACGATGAAATTTCTAGTGATCCTGATAACAGGAGTGATATTGAGTACCGCTGCTCCTGCCCAAACATGGAACGAGTGGTTCAAGCAAAAGAAGACGCAGAAGAAATACCTCGTTAAACAGATTGCTTTACTGAGGCTCTATTTGGGGTACTTGAAGAAAGGTTATGAAATAGCGGACAAAGGACTCACGACCATACACAACATCAAGAACGGTGATTTCAATTTACACCGTGACTTCTTTGGATCGCTTAAGAACGTTAACCCGCACATCGCGAATTCAGCGAAGGTCGCGGACATCATTGCGTTCCAGGTTTACATCATTCAGAACATGAAACGGGTAAACAATTTCTGCCGGGATAACGACCACTTCACACCGGAAGAAATCCGGTATGTCACGGCCGTGTATTCCAACATGCTTTTCTTATGTGATGTTTCTGTCTCAGAACTGCTCATGATCATCCGCTCCAATGAGACGGAGATGAAAGACGATGAACGCCTGAAACGAATCGATACGCTCTATGATGACATGCTTGACAAGCACGCGTTTGTCCAATCCTTCGATAGCGATGTGCGATTGATTGCCAAAGAGCGAGAACGGGAACAACGATCTATTGAATTGCTGCGCAAGCAACACGACCTGATCTAAAACGGAAAGACGATGAAACGAATCAGAATAGTACTATTTCTCCTGCTTGGCATAGGATGCACTCATAAAGCGTTTTCTCAAGCCACAGAAGCGCAGCAGTTATTATTAAACTGGGAAAAACTTCGCCAGCTCGAAGAGATACTGGACAACATGTATCGCGGATACAAGATACTTGATAAAGGGTACTCCACGATCAAGAAAATTGCAGAAGGTAACTATACAATTCATGAACTGTTCATTGACGGGCTGATGGCGGTCAATCCTTCCATTCGGAATTACAAACGCATTCCCTTTATCATCGAATACCAAAAGCTTTTGCTGAAAGAATATCAGCGAGCTTATAACCGGTTCCGGCAAGACCCGAACTTCAAACTGGAGGAGATCGAATACCTCGCTAACGTCTACAAGTTCCTGTTTGATGCTTCCCTTCGAAACATCGATGAACTGATGATGATCATTACGGCCACCAAGCTGAGCATGAGTGATGATGAACGCATGCTGGCAATCGACAGGATATTCTTTGACATGGAAGACAAACTCATCTTCCTGAGAGCATTCAATAACAACACGCAACTGCTGGCCATCCAACGGGCGCGCTCACGCAATGACGTAGAGACCATGCGGAAACTCTACGGTGTCGATTAATCCACAGCAATGAAAAACATCAAGACCATATTGATATTTCTTCCTGCAGCTTTTTTTCCGGGCATGTTGCAGGCCCAAAGTTTCGCAGGAGAAATCCACAGCCTGCAAAGTGTGCTGGACCAGCTATATGTTGATATGCTGCCACTGTGCAGCAAACTGATCGGGGTTGGACGAGGGCTGGCCGCCTTTGCAGCGCTGTGGTATATTTCTTCGCGCGTATGGCGGCATCTTGCCAATGCTGAGCCGATAGACTTTTACCCGTTGCTTCGTCCCTTCGCGCTCGGCTTTTGTATCATGATCTTTCCCTGGGTGATTGCACTGATGAACGGTGTGTTGAAGCCAACCGTAACAGGGACTGCTGCCATGGTCACCGGCTCCAATAATGCCATTGCCTATTTGCTGAAGCTGAAAGAGGAAGCGATCAAAAAGACTCCGGCCTGGCAAATGTACGTAGGGCCGGGAGGCGAAGGTGACTATGACAAGTGGTACCGGTACACGCATCCGAATGGAACAGGTGAAGGCGTACTCGATGGCATCGGCAACGACATCAAATTCGGCATGGCGAAAGCTGCTTACAACTTCCGCAATTCCATTAAACAATGGATGTCGGAAATACTGCACATCCTCTATGAAGCCGCGGCCCTTTGCATCAACACATTAAGAACATTTTACCTGATCGTGCTGGCTATCCTTGGCCCGTTGGTGTTCGGCTTTGCTGTCTTCGATGGGTTCCAGCACACACTTACCGTCTGGATTGCCAGGTACATCAGTGTATTTCTTTGGCTGCCGGTAGCGAACATCTTCGGGGCGATCATCGGCAAAATCCAGGAGAACATGCTGAAGGTCGATATCCAACAAGTCATCCGTTATGGAGACACGTTCTTCAGCGCGACCGATACGGCCTACCTCATCTTCATGGTCATTGGCATTGTGGGTTACTTCACTGTTCCCAGTGTCGCTAACTACATCGTTCATGCCGGAGGCGGTTACACCTTGCTTCACAAGGCTTCCAATGTTTTTACCGGTGGTGCGCGAACAGCTACTGCAACAACGGTCTCGGCTGCGACAGCTACATCGGGAGCGATGATCAGCTATTTCAAAGGTGGCGATCAACAACGAGAACAACAGGGAGGCGGAGGCCAATCGGAATCTGGCTACATGCATGATAAACTTTCAGGAAAATCATAATGAATATGTTTCAGCAATTGAGAAATATCGACACCGCTTTCAAACACATCCGGCTGTTCTCACTGGTGCTCATTGCAGGTTGTGTTTTTGCAGTCTGCTTTACCCTCTACAAGAGCTTTCAACTAATCAGCGAATCACAGGAGCGGATTTACATTCTCTCCAATGGGAAAGCACTGGAAGCCTGGTCAGCCGAACGTAAGGATAATATTCCTGTTGAGGCACGCGATCATGTGCGGATGTTCCATCATCATTTCTTTACGCTTGACCCCGATGATAAAGTCATCCAGGCAAACATCACCAAAGCACTGTACCTGGCTGATGCTTCCGCCAAGAAGCAATACGATAACCTGAAGGAGAACCGCTACTACTCCAATGTGATCTCCGGCAATATCTCGCAGGAGATAGCCATCGACAGTATTCGCATAGACATCAATCAATATCCCTTTTACTTCCGGTGTTACTCACGCCAACGCCTGATCCGGACGACATCCATTGTAACACGAAGCCTGGTGACAGAAGGTTATCTGCGAAATGTATCCCGATCTGACAACAATCCGCATGGATTCCTGATTGAGAAATGGAACACGCTGGAAAACAAGGACATTAAAACTGAGAACAGATGAACGATAAAAAAGAAAAAGTAAGGGGCTGGTTTACCAAAACAGCTCAATCAGTCGCGGACAAACTCAACGGGTGGATCAACCCGCTGTCACACGAAACGAAAAAGAAAGGACTGATCGTCATGGGTGTCCTGATCGGTGTTGCCTGCGCTATGCCCGTGATCCGCTCAGTCCGGAGCAATGAACCTTCATCCGCCCTGGAAGTTGATCCAATATCCCGGCCAATTGACATTTTCCCGCAAGACACCGTGCCTGAACAGCAAGCCGAACAAGATATCATCCGGCAGTACAACCGGATGATCCGGTTCAAGAAGCTGGTCGACAAGTTTAATTCATCTTCCGACTGGAATTCGCTGGATAGTCTGATGAAAACACATCAGGGACTGCAGGACAGCTTAAGAGAATTTGTAGAACGGTATTATTCTCATTGATCAAACTAATCATGGAAGTAATGCAGCAACAATCCAATGGACAAATGCTCACTCCAATCGGTAAGATGAAAGGCGAGATCAATCGGGAATTTACAGCATTCTATCTCGCGGTCGATAAGAACGGCCAGGTGTACATCAACCATGATCCAGAGTACGGTGAAGACCGGTATGTCAAATCAAATGGTTGGAAGCCGATCACCAATGAACAACTGTCATTCTATGAAGACGAACTCCACTTCATCCCACACCAAAAGAAAAGTTTGAAGCCATAAAAGTTAACAATCATAAAATACAAAGACTATGAAACCACATTCAGAAAAGTTCCTGCAGAAGAGAAGATTCTTCATGGTATTGCCCTTGTTGGTACTTCCCTTCGTTACGATGATCTTCTGGGCATTGGGTGGCGGACAAGGCACCGCGGCTCAAGCGCATACTGCTCCACAGACAGGGCTTAACCTGTCGTTGCCCGATGCCCATTTCGGGGAAAAGGAAATCTGGGACAAGCTCGCCCTGTATGAAATGGCCGAACGCGATTCCGCCAAATACGAGGAGGCACGTGAGAGTGATCCTTACTTCGACCTGATTGCATTCAAGACACAGGATCAGCAACCCGAGAAGAAAGATCAAGAGGAAAAGGAGAGCAAACTCATCAGTTCGTTTCCACAGAAAGAGCGTCAGCTTGTTGACCCCAACGAAGAGCGGGTTACGCAAAAGCTGAATGAGCTGTACAAGGAGATCAACCGGCCGGCAATAAAACATGATGAAGTAAGAAGTGAACTAACAAGTTCGGTACAGCAAACCGATCCTCAATTCACAGCGGATGTTGATCGTCTCGAAAAGATGATGGAGATGATGCAGGATAACGGAGAAGCAGATCCAGAAATGCAGCAGATCGAAAGTGTGCTGGAAAAGATATTGGACATTCAGCATCCTGAGCGCGTGAAAGAGAGATTGAAGTCGCAGGTGCAGCAACAGAAAGCTAACACGCACCCGGTAGAGGCTGTAAAGACGGATGATAACATTTCAATCCTGAACAATAAGGCAACCGCATTGCCGGAGTTGCTCGCAGACAGCCTGAACCTGATAAACGAGATGTTTACCATGCAACCCGTTGCCAATGGTTTCTTTGGTCTGGATGATGAAGTCAGGCAGGAACAAACAGCCGGTAGCGGCATCGAAGCAATCATCCACGATACGCAGGAGTTGGTAGCGGGCTCGACTGTAAAACTGCGGTTGTTGAATGACGTGAAGATAAACGGCAGGCTCGTGCCAAAGGATCAATTCATTTACGGCATCTGTGCTATCAATGGAGAGCGGCTCACCATTCAGATCAACTCGATCCGCACAGACAACACACTGCTGCCAGTATCGCTTTCGGTACATGACCTCGATGGACTCGAAGGGATTTACATTCCGGGAGCCATCACACGCGATGCAGCCAAGCAGGCCTCGGACGATGCGCTGCAAAACATCCAGTTGATGTCACTTGATCCGTCCATCGGGGCACAGGCTGCTGCGGCCGGTGTGGAAGCCGCCAAGGGACTGTTCAGCAAGAAGGCAAAGCTGGTCAAAGTAACAGTGAAGGCCGGCTACCAGGTTTTCCTGGTGGACACCAATCCAACAAGCAACACTACTTATTAACCATAAACAATTTAAATCATGAACCTTTTTGTAAGGATCATTTTATGGGGATTGTTACTGCTGATGCTTGAGAAGGCTGATGCACAGTCCCGAACCGTGGAACAGGAGAACGTTGTGACTGCTGAAACGTCTCATTAGAAGTATTGGCAGAATGAGTTCCGGACTCACACTCATTGGGAACTGAAGTAGCTACCAGACCCGGTGAAGTTGCCCTTGAAAGAAGGAGAACATGACGAGTTTTTTAAACGATTAAACATGACCACTATGGGTTTACTGTTTGCAGCCATTTTTGGCACTGCAGCCGCAATTGTGACACACGCATGGCCGGTGTTGCTCCTGCTGTTGCTCTAAAAGGGTAACGGGGCGATCAAGGTCGCCCCACCTTTAACTATCTAAATCAATCATTGAAAACAAAATCAAAATTCAATATGCTTTACTTTTTAAAACATGGTTGTATCGAATTGCTCATGGGAAGCATCCTCGCATTGTGCACCATCGAAGTGGAAGCACAAGGGACAAGCAATTCACAACAGATCGAGGTGACGTTCAATAAGACATCGTCACTGGTATTTCCTGCAGTGATCAAATCGGTTGATCGTGGCAGCCGGGATGTGCTGGCACAAAAGGCAAAGGGCATTGAAAATGTCCTTCAACTTAAAGCCGCCAGACCCGGATTTACGGAAACCAACTTGACGGTGATCACGGCAGATGGGGAGATCCATCATTTCACGGTCAACTATTCAAAGGAACCGGAATCGCTGGTGTTGAAAATTGGCACAGATGGTAAAGACGATTCATCTGATTTACACAAGCTGATTTTCCAAACTGCGATGACGGAATCTGACCTGGAGAATTGTGCATCACAAATTGTGAATACAAAGCGAAGTGTTCGCTTTGTCAGTGAAAGTAAACATAAGATAGCACTGTCACTAAACGGCATCTACATCCGGGAAAATATCATCTTCTATCATTTCCGGATCAGGAATTCATCGAACATCAACTACGACACCGACTTCTTGAGATTCTATGTGCAGGACAGGGCAAAGGTAAAACGTACTGCTTCGCAGGAGGTGGATATGAAACCGGTGTATGTGTATGGCGATGATCAACAGGTGGCGGCAAATACTACTCAGGACATTGTCTATGCCCTGGAGAAATTTACCATCCCGGATGCCAAGCGGCTCCACATTGAAATGTTTGAAAAGAACGGTGGAAGAAACCTGGAGCTGTCCATCCGCAACAAGACCATTGTGAAAGCAAAGCTGATCAAATAGCGGATGAGTAAGCAATGCTTCATGATCAACATGAATATTACAAACTATTAAACAACACATTTATGAACGTCAAGAATTTGGAATTTCTAAAAGAGAGCCTGAAGTATTTAGGCTTTGGCGAAAAGTTGAATGCCGATCTTGAAAACAAGATCAAGGAACAACCGGCTGAGTTTAAACTAAGCATGGTTGGGGAGTTCAATAAGGGTGATGCAAAGGAAAAAGTGAATTATTCTCTTGATTTTAGAAAGTCTGATCAGACTGATATGTATTTTTTCAACCGGTATCAGGCTACGCTGAAGAATGATGATCCTGAAAAAGAGAAATCACAAACGTTCTACATCACCAAGAATGCAGGCATCACAGCAAAGGAAGCCTACAACCTCCTGAGCGGCCGTGCCGTGAACAAAGACCTCGAAAACAAAGAGGGCCAACCCTTCAATGCATGGGTTCAACTGGACTTCAACGAGAAAGACAAGAACAACAACTTCAAAGTGAAACAGTACCACCAGGGCTATGGGTACGACCTTGACAATGTGCTGAGACGTTATCCGATCAAAGAACAGTTCAACGAGGAAGACAAGGCGAAGCTCATGAAATCGCTGGAAAAAGGAAACATTCAGCAGGTCACTTTCATCAAGGAAGGCAAAGAAGAAAAGATGTTTGTTTCGGCCAACCCGCAATACAAAACCCTTGACCTGTACGATTCAAAAATGGAGAAAAAATACCAGGGAATCGAGAAGAAGCAGAAGCAGGACTCTGACAAATCCGAAGAGAAAAAGGAGACGGTGAAGCAGGATGCTGAAGAAGAAAGTGAGGGGAAGCGGAAATCGAAGAGGAAGGGGGTTGGAGTATAACTCAATTTCATTTGAGTTAAAAGACCTGTCTGGATGGACAAGGCAGGTCTTTTTTTTCACTATTCTGAAATCTTCTTCTTCTGCGATTTTTCCACATACAATCATTCATCCATTCCAGGCTTGCAAGGATTGAAAAGATTTTAGTTTTAACGGGAATCTTATTTTATTTCCTCTATCATCTGTGCGATGGAACTGACCGTCCGGTTATGGGTATCAGATGAAAATTTCACATCACTTTTTTTATCAGATTAAATTTACTGCCTTGTAACTGGCAGGCGAAGGAACGAGAACAAGGATATATACCATGATCAGAAGGGTAACACCGGATGAGAAAAGGAAAGTTGCCGGGGCTCCGAATGTCAACCATATCCATCCGGCCAATGTACTGGCTGCCATTATACAGATACTTTGAAATCCTGTATACGTTCCAATGGCTGTAGCTGTATCTTCTTTCTCCGCGATGTTACTAATCCAGGCTTTCGCCACGCTTTCAGTGGCGGCTGCGTATAGTCCATATAGAAAGAATAATACATAAAAGACCGGCAGCTCGTTGCTAATCGCCATTCCGGAATAAACAATGGCGAACAGTACAAAACCAATCAGCATCGTTCGCTTAAAACCAATTTTGTCGCTCAATCCTCCCAACGGATAGGCAGCCAGAGCGTAGATGAGATTGTAAAAAACATAGACACTAATCACGGAAGTATCATCAAGACCAGCTTCCTTCACTTTCAAAAGCAAAAATACGTCTGAGCTATTGATCAGTGTAAAAGCAAGAAGGGCAATAAGCAGTTTTCTATAATTAACGGAGCTATCCTTCCAGTACTGAGCAAATGAAAACGCAGAGGCGGCCCCTAACTTAATGCGAGTATTGGCCTTCCTGTTTTCCCTGATCAAAAAAGTAAAACTGATAGCAAGAAGTCCCGGTATAAAAGCAATAACGAACAGCGGTTTGTAGTCACCAGGATTGAAGTACAAATAGAGAAGGGCCAACAAAGGCCCGAGTACTGCCCCCCATGTATCCATTGCCCGGTGAAGCCCAAACACCCTGCCTTTGGTTGCAGGTGTGGCTTCATCCGATAGCATAGCGTCCCGTGCCCCGGTACGTATTCCTTTTCCAAATCTATCAACCGTTCTTGAAAAGAAAATCCACAATGGATAAATGAATGCGGCCATCATTGGCTTGGAGATGGCACTGAGCAGATATCCCAACCGCACAAAAGGCAGTCGTTTGCCACTCACATCTGATAGTTTTCCGAAATAGCTTTTGCTTAAACCGGCTGTTGCTTCAGCCACACCTTCGAGAATACCAATGAGTAAAACAGAGAAGCCGATTTCTTTCAGGTACACTGGCATAACGGGGTAGAGCATTTCACTAGCCATGTCTGTGAACAGGCTGACGAGCGATAATATCCAGACCGTACGTGTGATGATTTTCAATTCGTGTAAAATTGACTGGTCTTATTTTACTTCTATTCTGCGGCAAAAGTGACCTTCATGAAAGATGATGACAGATTTGCGAGATTGATTTGATGATTATTCCTCCCTTAAATTCTCTACTGGGTTTGTTCTTGATGCTCTAATGGTTTGTATTCCGGTAGTCAGTAACAAAATGACAACCATTACCAAAGCGGGTAAGATAAAGTGCGCAGCGGTTAGTTCTGCCTTGAACGCAAAATTGCTCAACCATTTGTTCATCCAGTAATACCCAAGTCCCCACGCAATCAATGTGGCAAATAAAATAACTCTTAAGTAACCTGAATAAATCCAGCCAATGAGTTGAAGCGCAGAGCCCCCAAACACTTTTCGGATGCTTATTTCTTTGAGTTTACGATTCAACAGGAATGTAGTAAGTCCAATTAAACCTATTCCGGCAATAGCAATGGCGATTATTGAAAAAGAAGTGTAGGCCTTGCTCAATTGAGATTCGGATCCATACAATTGCTGGATTTTATCATTTAGAAAAAAATACTCCATTGGATACCCGGGATATATTTCTTGCCAACTTTTTTCGAGTGTTCTCAACTGATTTTGAGCATCACCACCTTCAACCTTTACCGAGACGAAGCGGAAATTCTGAGGATAGGAATACATGATTAAAGGTTCAATGGGAGAATGCAGTGTCGAATAATTGAAATCTTCAATTATACCAACCACTTTTCCTTTTACCTGTCCGGTAACTAATTGGCCTATGGGCTGTGATAAATTGAAATGCCTGACCGCAGCTTCATTCAGAACAACTTCGACAACGGTATCCTGTTTTTCCAAATCGGGCAAGCGACCCTCTTTTAGGTCGACTTTGTAGAGATCAAAGAAATTTTCATCAATGAAAAATGCTGCAATTGCCTGCTCTCCCATTTCGGAACCTGCAAACGTGTAGGTATAGGTGTAAGTGTTATTGCATCCGGGTGTGCTGGATGAATAGCTTACATTTTCGATTCCGGGCAGTTGACTAATCTCATTAGCAATGGTGGAGTGCCTTTCATTTTGGGATCGATCTTTCACTGGTATTACGATGGTATGATCGCTACTGAAGCCTACCCTGGAGGATTTAAGAAACCTGAATTGCGTTGACACTATCCAGGTCTCGGTAATCAATAAAATTGAAATGCAAAATTGGAACGCAATTAATATCGTGCGTATCGATGACTTACTCGTCAACTTTCCATGTGGTTTCGATATTCTCAAAATATTCAATCTGTCGGCCTGAACGGTTGGGGCAATGCCTGAAAGGAATCCGATAAGTGCTGTCAATATCAATGCCGGTGCAAACAACCATTGAACATTTAAAATTGAAATTTGCTTTCCTGTAATGATATTAAAATAAGGCAGAGCAACAGAAACCAGCACGAGGGACATTAGCAAGGCAATCGTGCAAATCAATATCGACTCAATCCAGAAATAGATTGTCAAATGAAATCTCCGGGCGCCAAGCACTTTCTGAATAGAAATTTCTTTGAAACGGGTTGTCAACGTGGCCGTAGATAGATTCGTGAAATTAGCACAAGCCATCAGGAGAATAAACAAAGCAATGGTGCCAAGAATATAAGAATAACTTTCATGGCTGTTGGGAGTTATCTCATCCTTGCGGTCCGAATGCAAATGAATAGACTTCAAAGGATGTAGGTAAAGTGTCTCTTTTTCAGAAACCCATTCGGGTGCATTCTTTTTAATCAAGTCAGGAAGTTTTGATTCAAGCTGATTAGGGGTTGAACCTTTGGTCAAAAGCACGTAAGTATAGTGATCCATCCAGCCCCAGTGAGTGAGTCGTTTTTCTCCAAGCAGATCGTCCAGTGAAGAGAAGGTGATAAACGCATCGGCAACAAAATGTGAATTAGCGGGTACTTCACTCAGGATACCGGATATTTTTAAGTCAACCACGTTGTTGAGGCGCAAAGTCTTACCAATGGGATCATCGTTGGTAAAATATTTCCTGGCGAGAGATTCAGTAATCACTATTGAATTTTTCTCCTTCAGTGCTAAAGCAGGATTTCCGTTTGCCAACGTAAAATCAAACACATCGAAAAGAGTACTATCAGCAAAAAAGATTCTCTCTTCATAGAATTTGATCTCATTGTAGCTGAGCAAATCAGTTCCGGGATTTTTACGCAACCGCACTACCTTGTCAACCTCGGGATAAGCTCCGTGGAGATACTGTCCAATAGGGGCGCTCGTTCTAGCCCAATTCACAGTATTACCCTCTTCTGCAAAATCCAGTACGATTCTATAAATAAGGTCAGCATTCTTGTGATATGCATCAAAACTGTACTCATCATAAATGAATGTGGCAATCAAAAACACACACGCTAATCCTATTGACAATCCGCTAATGTTTATGCAAGTGAACAGCCTGTTCTTGTGGAACAAATTGCGAATGCTTAGTTGAAAGAATGAGCGGATCATTGTCTATGAGATGATGTTATAAATTTACAGCAATAAAAGGATGACAGGAACTACCGTTCTAGTTTCAATAAGACAATAGGCGTTTTTATCCAAGTCAAAAAGGAAAACTAAACCTCCACCCAAATCCTTTCCGCTACCTGGTGCGTCAGCAGTATTTCTTTTTTCGACTTGTGTTGCAGGGTGATGGAGCCATCGAAGAATTCTCTCTTCATCACGGTTACGCTATCACCAATCTGCAAACCCTTTGCGTTCAGGTGGTCGAGGAATGATTTTTCATCTTCGGTAACTGCAGTGATGGTAGCGGTTAATCCTTCTGCGAGGTCACTTAGGGAAGTGCCCTTTTGCGCGTGAATTTTTCCGCTGCTGTCTGGGATAGGTTCGCCATGCGGGTCGAATTTCGGATAGTCCAACAGTTCATCAATACGCTCGTAAAAGCGAGATGAGTTTACGTGTTCCAACTGTTCGGCTATGTCGTGCACTTCCTCCCAACCAAGCCCAAGCACTTTTACCAAAAACAACTCAGCAAGCCGGTGTTTCCGCACAATACCGAGGGCTTCTTTTTTTCCCTTTTCGGTAAGTTTGATGCCTTGGTAAGGCGCATAGGCAACCAGTTTCTTGGCAGCAAGGCGCTTTATCATGCTGTTCACCGTGGGCAGCTTTACCTCCAGTTTTTTGGCCAGTTCCGAAACATAAACCTCTCCCGTTGCCTGCGATAAAGCGTAGATGGACTTGATATAATTTTCCTCAGTCAGCGACCCCATTTTCTGCTTTTCAGATAAAAATATGGCTTTTTGTTAACATCGTAAAATTTAAATATTAGAGCAATCTAACATTTTATTTAAACTAATCGTACTTTTGAAAGTATGAACCGAAAAACAATATTCGTTGGACTAATCCTGCTGGCCGCATGTGAAGAGTTCCAGCCCAAGGCTCCGCAGGAATATGAACTACTGGATGGCCCGGTATCTGGCTTAACCGAAACAGAGAACCTCCAGTTTCTAAAGGGAGATGTAGCATTCAATGATGAAGTGTTCATCCCGGCTACCGGACTGGGTCCACTGTTCGTGGCAAACTCCTGCGGCAGTTGTCACCCGGGTGATGGAAAGGGACATCCTTTTACCACGCTCACGCGGTTTGGGCAAACCGATGAAACGGGGAATCAATATTTGAACGCAGGCGGCCCTCAGCTTCAGCACCGCGCTATTCCGGGTTACAAGGCGGAACAAATTCCGGTATCAACAACTTATTCTAGTTTCACACCACCTGCTGTCACAGGCTTGGGGTTCCTTGATGCGGTAAGCGATGAAGATATTCTCGCATGGGCTGATCCTGACGATGACAATGGCGATGGGATCAGCGGAGTTCCGAATTGGATAGAAGCGAAAGATTACGTTACGCTCCGGCCCAACAGCATCACTCAAAATGGAAAGTACATCGGCCGGTTTGGAAAGAAAGGTGCTGTCTACGATCTGCTTCAGCAAACCGCAACAGCATACAATGAAGATATTGGTATAACGTCTACTTACGAGGCAATCGACACGTACCTGGGTGTGGAATACGATCCCGAAGTCTCCAACCAGACAATTCAAGATGTAGTGTTCTACCTCAAGACACTCAAAGCGCCAGTTCCCCGCAAGGAGAATGCTGAGATACTTTTTGGTAAAGAAATTTTTTCAACCATCGGATGTGCCACGTGTCACCGCCCTGAAATGAAAACTGGTGCAAGTCCGATCGCTGCTTTGTCCAACAAAACGTTTTATCCCTACACCGACCTTTTGCTTCACGACATGGGCCCATCCCTTGACGATGGTTACACGGAAGGTTCGGCCAAAACATACGAGTGGCGGACTCCTCCATTATGGGGTCTTGGCCTTTCAAAGAATTCTCAGGGTGGTCAATATTTTCTCATGCACGATGGCCGGGCAAGGAGTATCGAACAGGCTATTCAGATGCATAGCGGTGAAGGCATGCAGAGCGGGGAAAGTTTTGAATCGCTGACAGGTGAAGACAAAAGAAAACTGATAAAGTTCCTGGAAAGCCTATGATCAACAGACGCGAATTTGTTTCGAGGGCATGCATGGCCTGTTTGGGTGGAGGGCTGATCTCAGCGATGCTGTCTTCCTGCCAGGCTACGCACTACGTAGGTGGTGTTCTCGAACAAGGTGGTATTGCCGTCAGTAAGTCGGACTTCACTTACTATAAAAAGGACAAACCTTTCACCCGGGCATTCATTGTGGTCGAACATGACAAACTGGAATACCCGATCTACCTGTATCGGCAATCTGACAATGAATACAGTGCCCTCTGGATGAAATGCACCCACCAGGGGTCGGAACTGCAGGCTTCGGGAGATCATTTGTACTGTTCAAGTCACGGCAGCGAATTTGATAAGAACGGAGCCGTGATCACGGGTCCTGCCGAACAAAGTCTCCGGTCTTTTCCGGTGTCTGTTGTGGACGATAAAATCTTAATAAGATTAGCATGAGCATAAAAGTCAGGTTTCTTTTCCTCATCCTTTTGCTGACCGGAAGCGAAGCATTTGGTCAAATCGATTCAACGCTCTTTAGGCGAACAGCAAGAGATACTTCAAAAGTATACCTCAATATGGATGCGGTATATAACCGGCCATTCCTTGCTGTAGGCAAGCTCCCTGTATCAATTGGTGGATACGTGGAAGCAAACTGGCAGCACCTGGGAACGGATGGTATCACCGAAGGGCACCAGTTCCAGATGCGAAGGCTTACACTGTTCGTTGCGTCCACTATTTACAGGCGTATCAAATTCTTGTCAGAGATTGAGTTTGAAGACGGAACCAAGGAAATTAATATCGAGTTCGCCTCTGTCGACATTGAGTTTCATCCACTATTCAATTTACGTGGTGGAATTGTAATGAATCCAATTGGCGCTTTCAATCAGAACCATGACGGGCCAAAGTGGGAGTTTATAGACCGGCCAGTTTCTGCAACGCAGATGCTTCCGGCTACGTGGAGCAATGTAGGATTTGGAGTTTTTGGCAAGCTTTATCGAAACAACTGGGTATATGCTTATGAAGCGTATCTGACCAATGGCTTTGATGACAAGATTATTTTAAACTCAGAAAACAAAACTTTCCTGCCTGCTTCGAAAGAGAATCCAGAGCGATTCGAGGAGAGTTTCAATGGTGTTCCGCTGATAACGGCAAAGACAGCGTTAAGGAACAAGACGATTGGTGAACTAGGCCTTTCATATATGGGCGGGGTTTACAACAAGTTCCAGGAGGACGGACTCGTTTTTGACAAAAAGAGAGGGGTACATGTTTTCGCTGTCGACATCAACACAACGTTGCCTCTGATATCGACTTGGGTGAACGCGGAAATAGCATGGGTGAATGTAGATGTTCCAGATACTTATAGCCAGCAGTACGGCAGTAAGCAGGTGGGTGGATTTGTTGACATTGTTCAACCCATCTTTAAGGGATCAATATTCGGATTCGAGCGATCTGTGGTTAATATTGCTTTTCGGGCGGAATATGTCGATTGGAACAAAGGCACCTTTAATGAAACTGGAACTAAGATCCACGAAGAGTTTGTATCTATAATACCAGCTCTGAGTTGGAGGCCGACAAGACAAACGGTCATAAGGTTGAATTACCGTTATAAGTGGCAAACCGACCTTTTTGGCAATCCTGCTTCCAGAACAGCCGGCTTCCAAATGGGTTTTTCCTCATATTTCTAAAGAAAAAGACATTTGCAACCCGATTGCATCGTTTTTAAGCCTAAATTCGCGTCCGTGAAACAAGTCGTGAGCATACTTTTGGCCGTTTTCATCGCATTCGTTGCGTGCTATCCGTGCAATGACTTAGACACCTATCCCGATAATAAAAAAGCTCCTTCCAACGAGGTCTTGAGTGCAAAGGTTGATCAGTCGTCTGGCCAACCAGACAGTTGCTCTCCGTTTTGTGTTTGCAATTGTTGCACATCGACAATTAGTCCACCTAAGTATTTCACCTTCGCATTTTACAGTGAACAGATCGAGAGCCCAAATTTTCACGTTAAACCTCGGTCTGCTCAAACAGTTTTGCTTCCGATCTGGCAACCTCCTAGGCTTGCTTAGGCCTTACTAGTTTCAAGCAAGGAGCTAATTTCTTTTATCCAGTTATTCACCGTTAACAAGCGCTGGCTTATGGCTCGTACGAAAGGGAGGGTCATTAATATTTATGCTCCTGCCAAAAAAGGAAAGAGATCAAACAAAGTAAGCAATCGGATTTTTCCAAAAGTACTTACCTGGATAATGGCAATCATTATTCTGATAGGACTAATAGCAAAGTTATTACATGTAATTAAACACCATTGGTAAAATATGTTAGATAAGATCATTCATTTCTCGATATACAACAAGTTGATCATAGGGGTATTCACTGTAGGATTGATTGTAATTGGTGTATATTCAGCGGCACATCTGCCGATTGACGCTGTGCCCGATATTACAAATAATCAGGTGCAGGTTATAACACAAGCGCCCACCCTTGGCGCACAGGAAGTCGAACAGTTTATAACAGCTCCTATCGAATTGGCGATGGGAAACATCCCAAAAGTCGTTGAAAGACGATCTATCTCAAGATCAGGAATTTCAGTGATTACCATCGTCTTTAAGGACGATGCAGATATCTATTGGGCCAGACAACAGGTTGCTGAAAAGTTGAAGGAAGCAGAAAACAACCTGCCTGCAAATTTAGGAGAGCCATCGCTTGCTCCTATCACAACAGGGTTGGGCGAGATATTCCACTATGTGGTTCACGCCAAAGAAGGATACGAGGATAAGTACTCAGCAACAGATTTGCGCACCATACAAGATTGGATTATCAAGAAGCAGCTTGCAGGGACAGAGGGCCTTGCAGAAGTCAGTGGTTGGGGTGGCTATATAAAGCAATACGAAGTGGCCATTGATAATGACAGGTTAAATGCAATGGATATTTCAATTGCAGAGATTTACGAAGCGCTTGAAAATAACAACGAGAACACCGGAGGTTCCTACATCGAACAAAGAAGTAATGCTTACTTCATTCGTGGCCTTGGTCAAGTCCAATCGCTCGATGACATAAGCAAAATAGTCATTAAGAATGTCAACGGAAACCCAGTATTAATCCGCGATGTCGCCACAGTTCAATTTGGAACAGCGACTAGGTATGGGGCTGTTACCCGGAACGGTGAAGGCGAAGTCGTTGCTGGCGTAACGTTGATGCTGAAGGGAGAAAACTTCAACGAAGTAATCAAGAATGTAAAGGATCGAATGACTCAAATTCAGAAATCTCTTCCCGAAGGGGTGATCATTGAGCCATTTATCGACCGAACTGAACTTGTGGGGAGAGCTATCAGTACAGTGAAGACGAACCTGATTGAAGGTGGACTCATTGTTGTTTTTGTACTTGTCTTGCTGCTTGGCAACCTGAGAGCAGGATTGGTAGTAGCATCGGTAATTCCACTTGCCATGTTATTTGCACTTTCACTTATGCGGATTTTCGGTGTATCGGGTAACCTGATGAGCCTTGGCGCAATAGATTTCGGATTAATTGTAGATGGAGCGGTGATTATTGTTGAAGCGATTGTACATCGTATTACCGGGATATCAGCATTTGCAGGCGTCCCGGTTCTCTCAAGAAAGCAAATGGATGATGAGGTCTATCATGCAGCATCTAAGATACGTAAGAGCGCAGCATTTGGAGAAATTATCATTCTCATCGTCTATCTTCCATTGTTCGCGCTTGTGGGAATTGAAGGCAAAATGTTTAAGCCCATGGCTCAGACAGTGGCCTTTGCAATTTTAGGAGCATTCATCCTTTCGCTGACTTACGTACCGATGATGAGTGCTTTATTTCTCAGCAGGAAAACCACACATAAACGAAATATATCCGATCGCATCATGGATTTTTTCCATCGAATCTACAACCCCGCGCTTGAATGGGTGTTAAGGTTTAAGAGAACTATAATTGCTATTTCTGTTATACTCTTCGCTTTCAGTCTGTGGGTGTTCAGCAATATGGGTGGCGAGTTTATTCCTACGCTGGAGGAAGGGGATTTGACTGTTGAGATTCGGATGATGCAAGGTGCGTCCCTCACTAAGGTTATTGAAACGTTCGGAAAAGCGGAGAAAGTTTTAAAACAAAAATTTCCTGAGATAAAGCAGGCAGTTACACGCATTGGAAGTGCCGAAATCCCCACCGATCCTATGCCAATTGAGCGAGGCGATATGATGCTTTCAATGAAGCCGATGGATGAATGGACAAGTGCCGAGACAAGAGAAGAACTAATGGAAGAAATAGAGGAAGCGCTTGAGATCATTCCCGGAATCACAGTGGAGATCACACAACCAATGCAAATGAGGTTTAACGAATTGATGTCAGGTATTCGGCAGGATGTGGCAATCAAAATCTATGGTGACGATATAGAAGTACTGCAAGCAGAAGCGGAAGAAGTTGCCAAGGCTATAAGGAACGTTGAAGGTGTGAATCGCCCAATCGTGGAACAAGTGACTGGCTTGCCACAAATTATCGTGAGCTACGACCGCGATAAAATTGCGCAATACGGATTAACAATCTCAGATGTTAACACGATACTCAGAACTGCTTTTGCCGGCAACGTGGCGGGTGTCGTCTTTGAAGGCGAAAAGCGATTCGATATGATCGTTCGTCTTCAAAGAGGTTTGAGAGAGGATGTTACCAATATTGAAAATCTTTTTATTCCTCTCGCTTCCGGGCTAAGGGTGCCGTTGAGTCAGGTTGCTAAAGTGGAAATGAAAAATGCGCCAGCGCAGATTAGCAGGGAAGACGGAAACAGGAGGATATTTGTTGGCTTTAACGTAAGGGGACGGGACGTTGAGAGCGTGGTTGAAGATATTGAGCAAATACTAAGCGAGAAAGTCAAGTTACCTCCAGGTTACTATACTACTTACGGAGGACAATTTCAAAATCTGCAAGAAGCGAAAGAAAGGTTATCTATAGCGGTACCTGTCGCACTTTTCTTAATTCTTATTCTGCTCTTTTTTACCTTTCATTCTATCAAACAAACACTGTTAATCTTCACAGCCGTGCCACTCTCAATAATAGGTGGAGTTTTCGCCCTCTGGATAAGAGATATGCCTTTTAGTATTTCTGCTGGTGTTGGATTCATAGCATTGTTCGGTGTTGCAGTACTAAACGGGATAGTGCTTATTGGTTATTTCAATCAACTTAAAAGTGAAGGGATGAACGATATATATGAGCGAGTTAGACGTGGCACACACGTTCGTTTGAGACCTGTAATCATGACTGCGTCTGTTGCATCATTAGGTTTTCTACCGATGGCAATCTCTACCAGTGCGGGCGCGGAAGTACAAAAGCCCCTGGCCACTGTGGTTATTGGAGGGCTAGTATCTGCTACATTGTTAACACTGCTGGTACTGCCTGTCCTATATATCTTGTTCGCCAATCGTTCAGAGCGTACGTCAGGTGGAAGCGTTTCAGGAAAGGGAGCAGTTGCCGGTGCAGTAGTCGTATTTCTGACATTCTCAGGTTTGCATTCATTTGCGCAAGAGAAAAAGCCCGTGTCACTCGATAGCTGCATTAATATTGCGCTTAAAAACAATCCTGACGTAAGAGTTGCTTCACTAGAAATCGAACAGGATAAAGCGTTGCAAAAGACAGCGTTGAGTCTTGATAAAACAAGCCTGGACTTAACGCAAGATCCTACTTCAGGCGGGAATATCGATAATAGCATTGGAATCACACAAAGTTTTTCCTTTCCAACCCTCTATGGAGCGGAAAGAAATCTCTTGAAGAGAGCCACTCGGCTGAGCGAAAGCCAAAAGGAAATAACTCAACGCGATATCTTAAGAGACGTGACGTCTGCTTACTATAGCCTATTGTATGCGGAAGAGAGGCTGAAACTGTTGACTTACCAAGACAGCGTTTATCAGGATTTTTCCAAAAGGGCTGATGTCAGGCATCGGACGGGAGAGTCATCGTACCTGGAGAAGATTGCAGCACTGAATAAGTATCGGGAAGTTCAATTGCAAAGACAACAGGCGGAAGCTGATATTGTAATCTATCAGCAAGAACTTCAGAGCGTATTAAACGTGCCGTGGATTCCCGCGGTCGATACGACTTCAGTTAAAAAACTACCCGGTAATTTTACAAATGATACAACTGCGATTAGATCTAATCCGCTATTAGATTATTATCGAAGAAGCGTTGATCATTCATTGTCTGCATTACGCGTGGAACGGCATCGGCTCCTTCCAGACTTCAGCCTTTCATTAAAAAGACAGTACATCATAAATTCCTTTAACCCGGCCGAAATCGACCGAAATTATTTCTCCGGGACAAAGGCTGCAGGCTTCGAAGTGGGCGTTGCTGTTCCTTTATTTTTCGGTTCCTTTCGCGGACGAATCCAGGCAGCAAAATATGGATACCTGATAAGTCAAACACAGCTTGAAAAAACTAACATCGAGCTTCGGGCTCAGTATGTTCAGGCGTATCAACAGTTTGTAAAGCTGAGGGATGCTGTAGAGTACTATGAACAAGCTGGTTTGCAACAAGCAGATGAAATCCTAAAGATTTCACAATTTTCATATAGACAGGGCGAACTCGGATATATCGAGTTTATTCAAAACACGTCACAAGCTATAAATACGAGGCTCCAATACCTGGAGGCTCTTAACCAATACAATGAATCAGTAATCGCATTAAACTATCTCACCGGAGGTGAATAAATATGAAAACATTATCTAAAATACATAGTCGCATTATGATGCGTTTTTCAGCCGCCTTACTACTTTTTTTTGCTCTCTTTTCATGTGGAGACAAGCAAGCCGAAAATGCAGAATCAGCAAGCAAGTCTGCAGAACACGCTGAAGCGGAGGAAGAATCTGGTGTTATTGAACTCAGTCAGGCGCAGATGAATGCTGTGGGAATCACCATTGGAAAAATTGAAAAGAAAAACCTTAGTTCGGTGGTAAGGGCGAGTGGCCAATTGGAGGTACCTCCGCAGAACCGGGCTGAAGTAACCACGCTGATCAGTGGTGTAGTGAAACATATTTATGTACTCGAGGGAAATTATGTTAAAAAGGGTCAACTGCTGGCGACAATAGAGAACCCAGAGTTTCTCCGCATGCAACAGGAATATTTAACCACAAAAAGCAACTTCAACTATCTTGAAAAAGAGTATGCACGTCAAAAAGAGTTGCTGAATGAGAACGCGGGAACTGGCAAGGTCTTTCAACAGACCGAATCCAATTATATTGCTGAAAAAGCGCGGCTTGCATCGCTTGAAAAGCAACTTGCGCAGCTCAATGTCAGCGTGGACAAAATTTCTGAAGGAGATTTTATTTCTGCGATACCTCTCGTTGCTCCAATAAACGGAACCATCGGACACATTCTGATAAACATTGGCTCTTTTGCTGATCAATCAAAATCACTGATGACAATCATTGATAATTCACAAGTTCATTGCGATCTGCTTGTCTACGAAAAAGACCTATACAAAGTAAAGGTAGGACAAAAGGTAAATTTCATTTTGACCAACCAAAACAACAAGGAAATTGTTGGAGAGATATATGGAATAAATCAATCATTCGAAAATGAAAGCAAGGCAATAATTGCACATGCGGTTATCAAAAATGCATCAAAGCTGGGCCTTATACAGGGAATGTATGTGTCTGCCTTGATTGACATTGGGAACCAGGTGACTGACGCAGTTCCGGTTGACGCAGTGGTAAAATCAAGAGGTAAGCAATTTATCTTTCTCGCTGAAATTGAAGAAACACAAAACAAAGAGGAAAGTGGAGAGGACGAACAAAAAGAAGAAAAGGAAGAAAAGCAAGATAGAGAGTCGACTGAGTCTGAGACTGAGGCAGAAGATAACTCTGGACAACACTACCGATTCAGAATGGTTGAAGTTGTAACCGGAGTTTCAGACCTGGGATACATCGAAATCAGACCCATTGAGGAGATGGAAGAACACGCGACAATTGTGACGAAAGGAGCATTCTATATTCTTTCGAAGGCAGAAGGTGGTAAAGAGGAAGAGGGAGGGCACTAGGTAATATCAAACAATAAACCCGATGGCAAAAGAACTCGAATCAAGATTGGAAAACAGGCGGATCAAGCCGACTGCAATGCGTCTGTTGGTGTTGGATTTTCTAGTTAAACAAAGCAGCGCAGTATCACTTACCGATATAGAGAACGCTTTTGAAAAGGCTGATCGTGTTACCTTATACCGAACGCTCAAAACTTTCGAAGATCATGCACTGCTTCATACTATAAACGATGGAAGTGGCGCGACAAAATACGCTCTTTGCCAGGAAGGTTGTGAATGCAATTATCCAGGCGATATCCACTTGCATTTTTTCTGCGAAAATTGTCAGAGGACATTTTGCCTCCCTAAAGTCAAGCTGCCTGCCATGACAATGCCTGATAAATTCAATTTAAAATATGTCAGCCTGGTTGGAAGGGGAACATGCGACAGTTGTAAGCCTGACATTGCAATTTCGTTGCATTGAATGGCATGGTAGTTTTGAATATCTCAATGAGATGTATGGAAACTACTACTGCTTACATACCGGCACTAAAATATAGAAGCTTAACCCGCTTTTATGATTGGTTGATTGCAACGTTCCTTCAGGAAAGACGATGGAAGAACCATTTGATCGATTCGTTCGCTGAAAGGCAACCTGCAACTATACTGGATATCGGTTCAGGTACGGGAACGCTCGCTCTGATGATGAGCGAGAAGTTCCCCACTGCCAACATCCATGGGCTGGATGGCGACAGTGAAATTATTCAATTGGCAGCCGAAAAAATTGCTGACAGCAAAGCCATGAACATAGCATTGACGAAAGGGCTGTCGTTCAATCTGCCGTTTGCTGACGGTACGTTTGATGTGGTAACCTCATCGCTGATGCTGCACCACCTTTCCAAAATTGATAAACATCGCACAATGAAAGAAGTATACCGAGTGCTACGGCCATCTGGCACACTTGCGATAGCTGATTGGGGTAAGCCTTCCAGTAAACTTGTAAGGGTTCTTTTTTACAGCGTTCAGTTTCTGGATGGCTTCGAGACCACCCGCGACAACGTGAAGGGATTGTTGCCTTCGTATCTATCTGACAATGGATTCCAGAATGTAACTGAACTGAAGCGATTCAGCACAATATTAGGAAGCATCAGCATCTACCGAGGTGAGAAGATATGATGATTACATTGATAACCGGAAGCCTTATCTTAAGCATACTTCATGCTTTAATTCCAAATCACTGGCTTCCGGTTCTCGCAATTAGTAAAAAGGAAAATTGGACAATACAGGAAACTACTGTCGTAACTTTTGCATCCGGTTTATCACATGTAGTCAGCACCGTTCTAATTGGAATCTTACTAGCATTCCTTGGCATTGAATTGTCAGAACGTATTGAACACTTCGCTCACCTTATTGCGCCAATTGTCCTGGTAGTGCTTGGTGTCTTTTACATTTATCAGCACCACCGACACAGACATTTTCATTTACATGGGGGCGACAAGCCCTTATCAAAAAGGAAAATTGTTTTAAGTCTCGTGATTGCAATGTTCTTTTCGCCCTGTTTTGAAATTGAAGCATATTTTCTGATGGCAGGCGCGCATGGATGGAATCAGGTTGCCTTTCTTGTGATACTTTACACGGTTGTCACGATTGGAGGAATGGTAATGTGGATCAGGCTAACCTATCGGGGTTTATTTAAATTAAACTGGCATGCATTGGAGCATAATGCTGGCATAATAACCGGAGCAACTCTGATTACCACAGGAGTTGCTTCATTTTTTATTCACTGAAACCAAATATTATGAAAGAAGAAACTGCAAATAAACATGTATCGGCCAAGTCTCCTGCAGACCATAGCGTAGAGCAAATCGCTGAGCATCCGCAGAAAAAAGCACCAACCCAATCAGTAAAAAATGAAAGCTGGGTAAATAACGAATGGCTGATGGCTTTAGCTAGTTTCATTCTGCTGATGATCGGGCTTGCAATGGATTTTTTAATTAAACCTCATTGGTTCACGGCAACAGTCCGGTTTATCTGGTATGCTGCAGCATACATCCCGGTTGGACTTCCGGTAGTGATAAAAGGAATCAAGTTGATCTTTAAAGGTGAAGTATTTACTGAATTTTTATTGATGAGCATCGCTACACTTGGGGCATTTTACATTGGAGAATACCCTGAAGGTGTTGCTGTGATGTTGTTTTACGCTGTTGGGGAATTATTTCAAGGGGCAGCAGTCAATCGGGCAAAAAGAAGTATCAAAGCATTATTGGACGTCCGGCCTGACACCGCTTCTGTATTCAGAGACGGCAGGTATGTAGATGTAGATCCTACTGATGTTCGGATCAACGAAACAATTCAAATCAAGGTTGGTGATCGTGTTCCATTAGATGGAAGAATGTTAAGTGAAGGAAGTTCGTTCAATACGGCCGCACTTACGGGTGAAAGCAAGCCCGTGTCCCTTGAAAAAGGAGAAACTGTGTTAGCAGGAATGATCAACGAGGCAAAGGTTGTTGAATTGCAGGTCACCAAGCTTTTCAACGAGAGTTCACTAGCGCGGATTCTTACCCTTGTTCAAAATGCGCAAGGCAGGAAAGCGAAAACCGAGCTGTTTATCAGACGCTTTGCGAAGGTTTATACTCCCATAGTTGTCTTTCTTGCAATAGGCCTCACTTTCATCCCGTACTTCTTTGTTGACAACTACGACTTTAACCAATGGTTATATCGTGCACTTATTTTTCTTGTCATTTCGTGCCCTTGCGCTCTGGTGGTTGCAATACCGCTTGGGTACTTTGGCGGGATCGGTGCTGGATCGAGAAACGGAATACTCTTCAAAGGTTCCAGCTATCTTGATCGGATGACTCGCGTGGACACCGTGGTCATGGACAAAACAGGCACGCTTACCAAAGGAGTATTCAAGGTTCAAAAAGTTGTTTCCAAAGGTGTGAGCGAAGCAGATTTTCTTCCGCTCGTTGCCTCTGTTGAAGCACAATCAACGCATCCGATTGGAAAGGCAATTCTTGCGCACACAGGTAATCGAAATCTATTGAAGGTAGAAAGCCTGGAAGAAATAAAAGGCCACGGGCTGAAAGGTATCATCAACGGAAAGGAGATTCTTGCCGGTAATGTGCGCTTGTTGGAAAAATTTAATATTCGTGTTGATGACGAAGTAAGACAGATCACGGATACAATAGTCGTTGTAGGAGTTGATAAAAAGTTTGCTGGATATATAACCATATCAGACGAACTTAAGGAGGATGCGAAGACGGCCATTGAGCAGATGCATGCTTTGAATATCAAAACCGTTATGCTTAGCGGAGACAAACAAACGGTGGTCGATAAAGTCGCGAGAGCACTAAACGTAGATCAGGCGTTTGGCGATCTTCTGCCTGAAAATAAAGTTGAAAAAGTTGAGGCGATAAAAAAGGGTAAAGAGAAGGCACTTGCATTTGTTGGAGACGGTATTAACGATGCTCCTGTACTTGCGATTAGTGATGTCGGTATTGCTATGGGTGGCCTGGGTAGCGATGCGGCAATTGAGACTGCTGATGTTGTGATCCAAACAGATCAGCCCTCCAGGATAGTTACCGCGATAAATATTGGTAAAGCGACAAACGCAATTGTCTGGCAAAACATTGTTTTAGCCTTTGCTGTGAAACTGATAGTGATGGCGTTGGGCGCCTGGGGCATTGCCTCTATGTGGGAAGCCGTTTTTGCTGATGTGGGAGTAGCGTTGTTGGCGATTTTAAATGCGGTGCGCATTCAAAGGATGAGATTTTAAAATGATTTTTTAACGCTGACTGAAAAATCATCGTAGCTACTGATTGTTATCATAAGTTTATTAAAAACATTCAGATATTTTCAGGCCTGTCATATTTCCAAAAAATCAAACATCACTTTAATCGTAAAAATATGGACTATTACTTCAGCAAGACATTGGAAACTTCGTTCGAAGAAGCAATACAGAAAACCACTGAAGCTCTTAAGACCGAAGGATTTGGGGTTATCTCGGAAATAAATATCCACGAAAAACTGAAAGAAAAACTAAATGTTGATTTTCGCAAGTACAAAATTCTCGGAGCCTGTAATCCGCCTTCTGCTTATAAAGCATTACAGGCTGAAGACAAAATCGGCACCATGCTGCCATGTAACGTCATTGTTCAGGAACTCTCTCCTGACCGCATTGAGGTGGCGGCTGTAAATCCAATTGCATCTATGATGGCAATTCAGAATCCAGCTTTAGCAACTATCGCAGAGGAAATAACAACCAAACTCCAGGCCGTAATAAAATCATTGTAGACTATGGTGACCATAAAGCGAAGGGCTCCGGATCATTTCTCCGAAGCCCTTTTTCAAAAAATTGAAAATAATTATCGATTTAACCTTTGTACGCCCTTCGAAATGATCCATGACGAGTACCCCTTAGATACAACGTTACCCTTTTTCTGAGACGACCAGGCTGAAACAGGTCTCCCAATAGTTTGTACCCTTTTAGAGATTGCAATATCAGGCTGACCTATCGACTCAATAGTGAGTCCCGACTTGCCTCTTAACCAATTTTTGTTGCTGAACTTTTGTACCTCTTTTGAGATGGGCCAGCCAGCATTGTCTTTACGGCTATTGTCGGTTTGCGCATGGGTCAAATAGTTGCTTACTAAAAAAGCAACAGCGAATATGATTTTAAGTGTCGTTTTCATGATTTTAATTTTTTTGAAAGTTGGTAAGTCACCCGGAATGAGCTGAGTCATCCTGGATGTTAATGATGAGTAATTCCCTTTGATTTAATTCATTGGGAAATGACGGTGGGAAAATCTCCTAAATGATGAGTACCCGGTTGGTTAGATAGATCGGAGTTTTATACCGGATAACAGAAAGCTGCTTGTTGTAAGCAACTGGTTTCTTTAATCCATCCCCGGGATATTGTTGTTCGCCAGGCAGATCTATAACTATGCCGTCTGACCCATGCTTGAAAGTGATGGTGGGGCTGGTATTGTCGTAAGCGGAGTTGATTTTAGCTAACGTGGAAAAATGCTTGCAGCATTCCTTTTCAAGCTCATCAGTTGAGCAGCAATTTTCAACGGATTTCAAGAGGGCAATTCCATCAAGAGAACCATTACAGTAGCGGTAGCTGACAAGCAAACCCGTGCTGAATGGAATGTAGAGAATGAGTAATCCTATGGATAAAAGCTTTTTCATGCAGGAACTCTAATGCTAAAACGTTTTCGACTACTTCCCGGTTTTCTACTTCCCGGTGAAAAACTTACAATTAATGATGAAAAACTTACAGAATTTCTATTTTCAGTGAAGGTTGAAAAAGCCTTGCCTTTCAAAAAAACTATTCAGTTTCCGGTGATGGTTTTCCATTAAGCCAGACTAACCTAAACGATAATGTCTCTCATTTCTGAGTTTCGCTTCGGCTCCTTTTTAACAGGTCTTGCCATTTTATGCACACCTTTTGAAATTGTCCAAATAGGGTATCCCGTGGAAATCATATTCCCAGGTTGAAATTCCTTTTTAAAATGGTTACTCGCCAACTGCACATCTTTCGATATCGTTACTGCCGGATAACCAACGGATGCTATAGTGAGCAATTGCTCATTCGTGAGCCAGGCCCTATTGCTAAACTTCTGAACTTCCTTTGAAACAGGCCGCTGGCTGCTTTGCGCGTTTGTGGCGAATGTCAGCAATGAGAAAATGCCGACAAATATTACTGCTTTACTTTTTGCTTTCATGATTGAAATTTTTTTAAAGTGGCAAAACTGAATTACACAAATCATAATCAAAAGTGCGGACTTGATAGAACTGGTCTCATGATGTCCGTCAGAGAGCGTTATGACTTTTTGCAGAAAGTCAATCTCCATTAAAAACAAGTTGCAATTACCTCTGGTTTCGCTTATGCCAGATAGTTGATCTTTTGATCTGCCAATAAAATATAACTCTTTACCAAAATTGTATTAAACATGGGCCTATATGGAGCTATTGATAACGGAATTTTCAAATAGCGCCTGGCAACCATCATGGTTGGAAAGTTGTATAGGCTAAGGAGAAAGATGCTGGGGGCAAATAATAACTCCCCACTTCATTTTTGCATCGGGGAATTGCCAATCCTTTATCACTTAAAGAAAATTTGACGTTTGGCTATGTATAAATTAAACATCTGACAAGTTCTTTCAAAAGACCGTTATGGAACAGGACGAGGATAATTTAGAGAACTTTTTTAGAAAGGCTCTTAGATCATCTGACATTGATTTCAATGAAGATGATTGGGCCGCGCTCGAGAAAAGATTGGAAGCCGAATCATCCCGGCTATCAACAATTCGAGTAAAACGTTTTGGGAAAATAATATCGGCTTTCATCTCAATATCAATTGTATTCTTTCTTGTTTTAGTAGCTATTAAGGACAACCCGGGAGAGCGTCACAATGATCTTGGAAAAAAATCTTTTAATGATTCATTAAAAAACGATAGTGAAGAATCAACTAAAGCACCAGCCATCGCAAAAATCCATGAGGAGACCTTAGATAGAATTATATATGAAAACGAAAAGTCGCTTCCGGAAATAAAAGAAACAAATGAAATGACAACCTCCGCTGATGAAAAAATGTTTTCTGATGCTGCACTCGTTGAAAAGCCAGACGCGAATTCAGGCGATAATGGTGACTCATTGAAAATTACATCGACTCAAAACAAGATGAATGGCAAAATGCCAGGCGTTTGCTTGTTGGAGAAACCATTCAAGGAACTAATTCCGATTCTTGAGTCACCTGATTTCGAAAACAAATATGTAAAGGATTCCATTCTATTTGATCAGGGAACACCTTCTATCCACAAGAAGCGACTTATCAGCAACAGGTTCAGTCTTCTTCTCTATGTTGCGCCCGATTTTAGTAACATTACTCCGGACCAATTTACTTCTCCTGGTATGACTTTCGGAATAGTGGCCCGCTATCGCGTTAGCAACACATTAAGTTTTTCGACAGGCATCCTTAAGAGCAACAAGAAATACATAAGTGATGGCAAGGATTATCAACTTGCCGAGAACTATTGGAAGTATAATACAAATGGCATGATGCCGGAAACGATATACGGCTCATGCAGCGTCCTGGAAATACCAGCCGCAATTCAATTTACAGTTTCCGAAACAGCGATGGCCAGATTCTTCGCCTCTTCAGGCTTTTCAAGCTATATCATTCTTGATGAGTCTTATCGTTATCACTTTGATCAACCCAATCCCGGAGCAAAAGAAGGATGGTATACTAACAAAAACAGCAGTTATATCTTTAAAGTAGTAACCATCTCAATGGGTTATGAACGAAACATCCTTTCTAAATTTTCTATTGGCGTAGAGCCATATGTGAAGATCCCTTTGGAGGGAATTGGTTGGCCTAATGTAAGGTTAATCAGCGCAGGGGTAGCAGTTACTGCGGGTTACTAAATGCTTAACCAAAGATAATGTTACTCGTGCAGCCGCTGTAAGATCACGAATTGAAGTGGTCTCAATTTTAATTGGATATAATTGACTTGCCTGTCCACGGTGCTGTGAATAGGAAGCGTTCCGGAATCACCGTAGAGAAATCCAAAAGCTCTGCTGCCATTCAACTCTACCTGTATGTATTCGGTTTTAAATTTAGTAGCCGATATGTTGTAGGCCACGATAATTTCATCATCGAAGAGAATGCGTGAAAATGCCAAGAGACACTCTTTGCATTCAGGCAAATGGAAATGAAGCCCATCCGTAGAGACCGGCCTGATTTGCATACGCCCGAATTTTAAAACCTTGTTTTGCTTTCGCAAACGGGCTATTTGCGCGATGCTTTTATACAGGTGTGAATCTTTATTTAAAGCATTGGTATGTTCATCTTCCAGGCTGAACATGACTTCCCGGACGAACCAGTCGCCCTCACCCGAACCATCAAAACCCTGTTCGGTGCCGTAGTAGATGCAAGGTGTACCCAATGCGCAGAGCAAAAATCCAATACCGGCAATGATCTGTTCATTGTTAGCATCTTTACCAAAACGGTGCTTGATGGTTTGCCCAACCTGGTCGTGGTTATCAAGAAAAGTCACAAGAAATTCTCCGAACTCGCCACGGTTAAGGGCATGCTGCCTCAATGACTCATAGCGCTCGATCAGCCGCTCCGGTGACGCCTTGCCTAATATTACATCGGGAAGAATGTGATGCAACGGAAAATCTAAAACTGAATTAAGACCGTAATAAATAGTTTTGTCATTTACCGCCACGGGTGTCTTGGGACCAATATAGTTATTGTACAAATTCTCCGGGCCTACCAATTCACCGAAAAAGAAGAAATTCTTCTTGCCCAGCTTGTACGAATATTCCCGTACTGATGAGCAAAACCGGCTAATCGCTATTTCACTCATATGTTTCACCGCATCGAATCGGAATCCGTCCACATCCACTTCGCGTATCCAGTAGCAATGAATCTTAACCAGCAGTTCCTGCAGCCATAACGATTGTGGAGAGTCGTTCAGCAAAAAAGTTTTTAAATCACAAAAGTCTCCATCACGTGTTTCAGGTGCGGCATCGTAGTTTCTGATTCTACCTTTCCGGGCATACAATTCCGGGTTTCTCAATTCAGTTGGAACTGGTCGGTCTTCGTATCGCCAGCCGCCAAAGGGAAACACGGTTCCGTTATAATAGTAGTATGGCACATCCTCCGGGTAAAACCAGTTGTCTCCGGAATGATGCAGAACAATATCCAGGAATACGCGCATGTCGAGCGCATGGGCTTTGTTCACCAGTTCTTCAACGTCTTGTTTGGTTCCAAAGCGTTTATCTACTTCAAGGTAATTCCGAATAGCATATCCGTGATATGACTGCGGGTTGTTTTCAAACAGCGGACTTAACCACAGAGCAGTGCAACCCAGGTCATGGATGTAATCGAGGTGATCAATTATGCCGCGAATGGTTCCGCCACAAGTTTGTTGCAATTGCTCGGCCTTGCCAAAACCCGGTTGTCGGTCAGTGCTGTTTTGTGGTTTACGATTACGACTGTCGTGAAAGCGGTCTATCAAAAGAAAATAGATAAATTCTTCCCGCCACTCGCGATGACAGTTTTGCCAGTATCGCTTACTTTGTTTCTGCTGCAAATTTATCTCCTGAATAGATGTCATAAGATTGAAGTTAAGAGTGCTATGCAGCTATAGCCCGGTTACCAAAAACATCCAGTGATCTCGGATAGGACCTACTCAAGACTCCGAGAGATGCCTTGAATTCCGAAACGGATAATCCCGTTACCTTTTTGAACTGGTTCGACAAGTGCTGAACATTTGAATAGCCCAGCCGATATGCAATCTCACTTACTGTCAGTTCACCTTCTCGAAGCAAGCGTTTTACCCTTTCAACCTTCTGATTGATGACATACGATTCAATGGTGGTGTTTTCATTTTTACTGAAAAGCTTGGTCAGGCTGAAGTAATTCCTGGCAAGCTGATCGGCAAGGTATTCGGAAAGCTTGCTTAGCTTTTTGCCGTTCTCAACTTCGTTGAGGTACTTTATAATTTCGACTTTAATTTCCTCTATTGTGGCTTCCGTTTTGTCATGCACGATTTGAAGCCCTACCTCATTCAATTTTTTTTCAAGTAACGGCAAAACCGATTCATAGGGAGCTGAGAAGATAACATATCCTAATTCGACTCTGTTTGGAGAAACATTCAATTGCTGGAGAACTTGCTGCACATAAACGATGCAACGCTCACAGACCATGTTCTTTATGTGAAGTTCATAAGTTTTCATAACTGATTCTTCCTGAATTATTAATAAATGGTTAAACACAATAAGAAGCAGCGGCAATAAAATCATTGGCTGCCAGCACACCCGGTGTGTGCTCAGGAAGAAATATCAGATTAGAAATGAACTAAGTTGTATTCGCAGGCGAATGCCGCCAAGGTTAGGAAAAATCTTGGGTGGAACCTGCACCAGGTTAGTGTAGTTATCTGCTATTAAAATAGTCTGGTTATAAGTCCAGTGAAGAAGAATAAACCCTTGCAGAGGTATTTCAAAAATCTGCTCATCGCTGTTTTTAAATAATGATTTGAAAAGCAGACTTGTCATATCCTCGCAGCAGTCGTCTTTTTCAGAAGAGGAGGTGCTTTGAGAATGGGTGGTCAAGCCCTGAGGGTCTTCAGCCTCATCATGGTGATGATGATTGGAATCATGTGAATCACCATGTTGGTGATGTCCACTTTTCGCAATCTCTTTTGGATGGACGACAGATGCGAAATTGCCTTGATTGGTGAACAGTAATGTGCGGCCAAAACCGCATACAACATCGCAGACAATTACAGTCAGAATAGATGCGGCAAAAATGCATGCAATTACTGCCCGAAAGCGTCTTATGGAAACAAGCGGTGCCATTTACGCACTAAAATATAACTGCATGCCAAAATAAATTATGACTATGGTCTAATGCGAGACTGATATTTATCAGTTTTTGGTGCTATACCGAAAAGAAAAGTGCACCAGGAAATTCCCAATGCACTTTCAAACAAATTGACCCCTAACCTCTCCTCTCTCAGAATCTTTGTGTGAACCAGTTTCCCTTCAGGCGTGAATTTGATCTCCACTCTCTTCCCACCCTTTTCTCTGTAAATATTTCATTGATCTAAATACGCTGAATCCTTTCAAAGAATCTGAAAAAGTCTTGGCAATGGTTTATACTTATTTGGCTTTCTTTTCTTCACTATTGGTCAGTTCATACTCCGGGCTATTCCGGCAATATTTTCTTAGTGCCTCCTTTGTTAAGATTCAATGACTCACCAAGCATAATGAATTCATGCCTGCTTTGATTTGCCTCAGGGAGAACCTGTTTTTCAAACTGATGCGTGCTGTAAACGGCTACTTTCATTGATCAGGATTTTTTGTTCCTCAACCAGTTTTGATTTAAATCCATTTTGCAAAGGTGTTGCCTGGGCCTTCTTCTTCCTGAACTCTTCCAGCCGCGTTTCGAAGTCGCTCAGCACGTTCATGTAATTGATATACGCCTCATATGGAGAGTTGTAGTGGTTGAAATATTTATGCACATCTCCATCTGCGAAATATTTGGTGCACATGTAGTAGAAATGATCGCTGGTTTGCAAATACCTCCACTTTCTGATCAGGCCCTCATCATCACAATCGTGCATGACACTACTCAGGCGGTAAAGGCTTTCAAAAGCATCGCGCTGCAAATCATTGCTCAACCAGGCCGACAGGTCGCGGGCTTCATCGGCCCAGGATATGGGGTATGGGACGGACAACGGGGCAACTGGCTTCAGCTTCCCGATCACTTCGGAGGGAGTGACAAAACGATAATCTGAATTTTTGAAAACATGATACGGAAGAGCCTTTAAGAATTCGAAAATGCCACTCTCGGCCCACTGATGTTCGCCAAAGGTTTCATAGTCCATAAACAGGTTGATCATGGGTTCAGCATGGGGCACGGCATTCAGCCAGTGAACAAATTTATCGGCCGTAAGAGGGCGTTGGTTCCAGTTAGGATCAGAGAAGCGGAAGGCGATATCGTCACTTAATTGATAATTTTTCAGCATCAGGCTAAACTCCGTTTCTTCCGGATGATGATACAAGTAGTTGGGACTCCTCCAACCAAGAATGTGATCGGCTCCTTCAGTAAGCATGGCTTTAAAACCAAGTTTACGGGCCATATCTCCAATATGATCACTGTAAATCAGTTCAGTGTTGCGAAGAATAACTGGGCGCTGTCCAAATAGTTTATTGATGCGCCTCGTGTGCTCAATCACCTGCCTGCTGAATTCCTTTTCGCATTTCAATGACGACAACGAATGAGTTGATGTTTCTGCAAGAAATTCAACATGACCGGTGGCAGCGAGTTCCTGAAAGCTTTCAAGCACATCCGGTGCATACGTTTCGAATTGATCAAGAGCCGTACCCGAAATGGAAAAGCTCACGTTGAAACACCCTCCGGAATTTTTTATCAACGCCAGCAAAAGACTATTCGCAGGCCGGTAACATTTTTCGGCCACTTTATTTAAGATAAAGGCGTTATACTGTTCATCAAAATAGTTGTCGTGATGACCAATGTCGAAGAACCGGTATCTTCTTAAACGGAATGGCTGATGTACCTGGAAGTATAAACACAAATTACGCATACTGATATGATTTGTTCGTGATCTGCTGATAAACCTGGATGATCTTGCCCGCTGCTTCGTCCCAGGTAAAAGATTTGATTTCATTGCTCGCCCCACGGGAAAGCATCCGCGACAACGGCTGGTGAACAAGGACCCCGTACATGGTATCGGTCAAAAGTTCCACATCCCAGAAGTCAATCTTGATGGCATGTTTTAAAATCTCTGACACACCCGATTGCTTTGAAATGATAACGGGCACATCGGCTTGTATGGCTTCCAACGGAGAAATACCGAACGGCTCGGATACAGAGGGCATCACATAGAGATCGGATTGCGAAAGAAGCATATTCACTTCATCACTTTTCAAAAACCCTGTGAAGTGAAACCGGGAACCGATACCAAACGATGCCACCATGCGGATCATCTCATCAAGCTTGTCTCCGCTTCCGGCCATGACAAAACGCACGTTGGGAAGCTTCTTCAATATCTGGCTGGCAGCCCGCACAAAATATTCAGGCCCTTTTTGAAAGGTAACGCGACCAAGATAAGTCACGATCTTGTCCTTAACCTTTTTCTCCGTCCTTGGCAAAGTCCTGGGTTGAATACCGTTGTGGACTACAGTAATTTTTTGGGAAGGGATACCATATCGGCTCATCAGGATTTGTTTCGTTAATTCGCTTACCGCAATAACGTGATCCGCTCCCATCATCCCGGTTTGCTCGGCTTTGAAAACGTCTGGATTTATATTTTCACCGGAACGGTCAAACTCCGTAGCATGAACATGAACCACCAGTGGTTTGCCGCTCACTTCTTTGGCTGCAAGTCCGGCAGGGAAGGTAAGCCAGTCGTGAGCATGTATGATGTCAGAAGATAAATCATTGGCGAGTTGGGCAGCAACAGACGCGTAGTTGGCGACCTCTTCAAATAGATCACAACCGTAACATCCGCTGAAGGCAAACCGGTAATTCTGCTGTTGGTGATGTGAAATTGATTTTTCTTTTTTCTCATGGAATAATTCCGGTCTGACGTAAGGAACAATCCTGGACGATGCCTGGATGTAGGTGAATTTCTTTTGATGCTTCAGCATTTGACTACTCACGTCCACACCGCCTGCATCGATTAACCTGAAACCGCCCTGTGTCTCGTCACCCAGAGCTTTTGGCACAACAAAGCAGACCTCTGCTTCTTTTTTTAAAAGAGCATTTACTATCCCATGGCAGGCTGTGCCGAGGCCTCCTGAAATGTGAGGCGGAAATTCCCACCCAAACATCAGTATCCGCATATCATTTTTTAACTGATTCAATTATTATGTCACTAATAAATGGTCTAAGGGCCTACGCAAGTGCTTGAGAAAACTTTTGTAGTTGGATAAGGAGATGCCGCTTACTTCCTTGAATTGCTTTGACAAGTGTGACAGGCTGCTGTAATTCAATTGCTGTGCCGTCTCTCCCAGGTTTAGTTTACTGTCGTATTCCAAAAGCTCTTTGATCTTTTCTATTTTATTAAGGATAAGATATCTCTCTATCGTTATCCTCTCGTGTCGCGTAAATAGTTTGC
This sequence comes from Flammeovirgaceae bacterium UBA5585, assembly GCA_002425185.1. Classification (GTDB taxonomy): domain Bacteria; phylum Bacteroidota; class Bacteroidia; order Cytophagales; family Cyclobacteriaceae; genus UBA2336. The sequence continues at coordinate 142,391 of DILT01000012.1, forward strand.
TCAGATAGCTGTAGTTAAATCCCAACTCGTTGGCTATTACTTCGGAGAATCGCTTCGGAATTTTTTCTTTATCCGAATTACTGACCATCTGAAGTATGATGATCTTGATTTGCTCCACGAGTTGCAATTCTCTGTCCGTTATCAGTGAAAAATCATTTTTCTTCAGTATTTTCTGAATGTGCGCGAGGTCTGACTTTTCAGGGTCGTATTCCACCACAGCCCTGCCAAGGCTGGTGTTTTTTACTGTTACGCCATTCCTGGCCAACTCTTCACCCAACACTTTTATACACCTGGAACAAACCATTCCTCGTATGTGAAGAACTTTAGCTACTGACATTGCGGGGTTCATAATCCACAGCCTTCAAAATCCATTTCGCTACCTCCCAAAATTTACTGAGCATCTTGTTAGCGATAGAAACGCCTTGTCTTTTTAACATCAGTAATTACGCACAAGAACCGCGTATAAAATGAAATAATCTTGGCTAAGTGTTGTATTTAATTGTGCATGAAATTAACAAGGCTTGTTTTCAATAAACTGCAACTTTAAACCAGAATTTTTTCTACTGCCGGTTATTCAACGTTATTATCTGTAAGATGAGAAACACAAAAACAATAATAGCTACAGCATTGATCCTGGTGGTCATTTACCCGGTCAGCGACAGGCTATTTGCCCAGAAGATGTATAAATCAAAATTGGGCTCTGTATCAGTAACCACAACATATGCAGGTATGCCCGTTACAGCCCATAGCAGGAAAGTTGAAATGCTATTGAACACAGAAACTTCCTTCATCACACTAACATTACAACCTGAGGATTTGCACACAACAATTGATTCGCTTAACAGGCTGATGCAGGAATGGATGTCACCGATTGTTCTGAACGGCAGGCTAAAACCAGGTGGTATTCAAACGACCACACATCCACCACAAACATTTCAGTTTGAGGGAACTTTGGAGTTAACAAACGACCGAAAGATAGAGATCAATGGTATTGGTCATCTTGAGCACATTGACGATGGCGAGGAACTGGCCTGCGAGCTTGCGATTTATTTTAATGTAGATGCCCGAGGACTGAAATTGCACAAGGATGTGGGGCAAGCAGAGGACCAGCATTTGGTGAAGGTTCAATTTTTTGAAACGGTTTTAAGGACAAGATATTAAACTGTAAAAATAAGCGGTTATGAAATCACTGTTATGGATATGATCAATAGCCAATGCCAGATGATTGATCTTCTATCCTCTTCCTGGTCAAATAATACATTCTGAATTTATTGCCCAGGTATGTCAAAGGTCCGGTTAAAACAAATGCTCCATCACCGGACGACAATTGTTTGGCATATTTGTTCACTACAGGTAGAACCAGGTCAATCCGATTGTCCACTGAAGCTTCCAGTGACATAATCTCTTTTTTAAACTCTTCAAGGCTTTGATTTCCAATGATAATTATCGTCTCAAGCCAGATAACGTCCAGCTCCATATCTACTTCAATAAAGCGATCTCCTGGGTTTGTCCTCTTCACTCAGATAAAAAATGTAATCCTTGTGTAGTGGAGTAGAGAAGATAATGGTATCGCCTTTGGCCATCTTTATTAAAAAGTTACCTGATGAGTCACTCATCGTTCCCAAATCTCTTGAAATATTGAAAACTGTTACATCCAATAAAGGGCCCGCTGTGGGCTTACGGCAACTCACATTTCCCCGCAACAAGAAAATATCCTCTTTATTCTGAAAGTCGCGGTTTTGCGCTGCAGCATCCAGCATGAACCCTGTTGAAAATAAAAGGAGTGCGAATTTTATTAACGTATTCAACGGAAAACCATTTTGTTGCGTCACATACCTTAATAATTTAAAATGATTCCGGTACCTGACACGTTGCTACATTCCATGGCAAGGAAATGCAGGATATTTTCATTTTTACTTATCACTATGGGTATCCACAATTACCGGTAATCCGTCTTTGCCAAGAGGCACAAAGTAGAATTTCGTGTTTGGGCTGCCAGTGAGTTTATCCTGAACTTCAAGCGCTTTGTATTGCAAATAACGTTGCGTCAATCCTGCTTCAATAATTTGTTGAGCATCTCTTTGCCCTTTGGCAAGTATGCGTTGAATTTCTGCATTCTTTTCCGCGATCTTTATTTCATAGTCTTTTTGTTCAATCGCTTGTTGTACGGCCAGCTTCTTATCAACGGCTGACGTGACAACCATTGGATACTGAATATGTTTCACCGTCACATTGTTAAACTCCAGGTGCTTTCCTTTTGTAACTGAAACCAGGCGCTCCAGGATAGCTGCTTCAATCTCCGGACTTTTTGGTGAGACTAAATTGTATTTGTATTTGGAAAACACGTAACGGGCCTGGCTCACAAATTCCGGCCTGATAACCTTATCGTAATAATCTTTTCCAACTTCCAACTCTAGTGCCGGTAGTTCACTTGGTATAGGACGAAGGGTTACCGAAACGGTCATGTCAATGTGCAATTCATCTTCCGTGAGAATGGAAATACTCTCGTTATATGTTTGCCATTGCATATTGTAATCCACCACACCGCTCCAGGGCCAATGCCAGACTACTCCGTTAGGGTATATCTTATCGGTCACTAAACCTTTACCCAGGGGTTTCCAGCGCATAGCGTTATGTCCGGGTTTCACAACGGAACAACCACCTGCTATCAACAACAGAATACCAGCAGCAATCAGGAGGTTTGTGTTAGTTTTCATCGCTTTAATGATTTTTCATTCTTGTTGAGAAAGCCGGGGGCATAAACGCTTAGCTCCCTCTGGCACCATTCACTCAGTTGCACGGCTTCATTTTCCGTTAGAAGCTTCAACGCCTTGTCATACTCCTTTTTCAACAGGTTTTTGTCGAAGCTTATCTTCTTCAAAATCACCTTGCAATACTCAAGTCTGTTCATACCCCCGGTGCTTTTCACATTGTAATAACGCTCAGTCAGGGGGCATTGAATGAAATAATTTTGGTTTAGGTTTATATGTATTTGGTATGATCTGCCCGATACGCTTATATTGGTACTGAACCTAACCCAATCCGACAATAGCATCCTATGCTTGATCTAATTCAACAGTACAAAACGAACCCCGACCTTGTATATCACACCTGGTTTATCAATAATGAAGAAAGGTTGAAAGCGTTCCGTTCTATCCGGAGAGGCGTTATCCAGGTGATTGACGATATAAAGACCGGGGCATTCCCCAACGACTTCAAAGGAAGTTCACTAGAGTTTGTGCTGACCTGCATCACAGAGCAAAAGCAGGTATTTGAAGGAGCTCCGCATCCTTTTTATTGGAAGCCGAAACTTCGCATTCCTGACATCTATGAAAACCAGGAGCACAAAAAATCATTCGGCCAGTTTCTGGAATATTGTCTCAATACATCGAAGGAAGAAATCCTGATCAAGGAGATCATTAAACTGGACCAGAAGAATATTAAAGGTCTTGGTCCCGCAGTGGCTAACATCCTTTACTTTCTCCACCCAACCCTGATGCCACCCTTCAACACTGCTATTGTGAATGGATTTAATTTGTTATTTAATGAGCGTGTGAAACTGGGAAGTTGGAACGAATACCTGCGAATGCGCGAAGTGATTATCCAAAAAAATAATGAATTCAAACAACACTTTTCCAACGATCTGGGTGCCATCGGAGGATTTTTGTTTGAGGTGGGCGTCCAAAACATTCTTATCGAAAATACCTTGTTGCTTGATGATGCAATTAAAGAGAAACTCCTGAAACAAATCAATAAAAGACATGAGGCAGTAGTTAATGAACAAAAAGAAGAAACTCTGCATACGGAAATGCAGTATCACCTTATCAAAATCGGCAAAGCGCTTGGCTACGATGTAGCTGTTGCAGTCAACGACCGGTCAAGACAATTTGATCATTGCAGCTTCTCCTTTGAATGTATTAACCTTCCTGAATTACCAGTATCAAAGGAAATCTATTCCACTATTAGCCTGGTGGATGTTATCTGGCTTGAAAAAGGGAGACCTAAAATTATTTGTGCCTTTGAAGTGGAAAAGAGCACGTCAATTTATTCCGGTATCCTCAGGCTGAGTGATATCGCCTTTTCGCTGCCTGATCACCAGTCCAGCCTCTATATTGTAACGCCCGATGCCCGTGAGAAGGAAGTAAAAATTCAATTGGGCCGTCCTTCCATCCGCAACCTGGAAACCCCCATCAAGTACATTCTTATGTCTGAATTGCGAACTCACTGCGATGCGCTGTGTAAACTGGGTGATAGCTATCATATTATGAATAAGATTGCAAGGTAAATCACTGTTTTTGACTCTCAGGTTTCTTTGTAACTTTCATGCGGTTATCTATCAATAACCTGACAAAGATCATCTCAGGAAATACTTCGATGTCATAGATTTACGGTACTTCACACTATCCAAATGTTCCCCTTCAAGACCATCCGGAAATTCAGGTGCCCATTGTCTGTATGCGTCATACTTTCCATAGTTGTGGTGATCGCGTGCGACCATTTATGTGATCTCGGGATACTTTCATTCTCCTTTTCAAAACCGGCACTGACAGCAATCTCTACACAATATCAAGAACATCGCAACGCTGCAAGCCATGGTAATGACCACAATCACCACGCTCACGATCACAGCCCGTCAGCACATAATCATGGTGATGAGTCAGAAAATGAAGATTGCTGTAATGACCTTACACAAAAATTCTATTCTTCACTTGCGAATCAGTCGGCAAGTACCATTGAATTTGTTCAGGTTAGATTATTCAAAGCTCTTTTTGTCATTTTTCTTGAAAACAACAGTACACGTTACTTACCTTTTTCTGTAGCGAATCCAGAGCCCTGGCATCCTCCTGATGGACATCTGGTAATAAATGGCCAGGTCATTCGCGTTCTTATCGGTTCCTTCCTGATTTGATTCCTGATTTCTCTTTTAGCATCGGGGCTAACGTTGCAGGCCCATGCTATTCCTCTTGCCTTGTCTGTTCCAAATACAGAAGGGCGGCTAAGTCAATCATTCACAACCGCTAAAGAGAAAACAAAACATGAAATGGCCATATACAATTGTTCGCCTATGGCATGATAATAAGTTTGGCCATTCCATCTGACCTCAACATAAAATTATTAACAGATGAAAGCATTTCAACTTCATATCCGAAACATGGTATGCGACCGATGCATTATTGTTGTGCGTCAAATACTCAAGCAGCTTAAAGTTATAAAGCCTGCTGTCGGGCTTGGGCATGCATCCTTTTTTTCGGCAAAGGAGAATATAATTTCGTTATTCCAAAAGAAACTAAATGAAGTGGGTCTTCATATCATAATCAACACCGATGAAGTGCTGATTGAAAAAATAAAGCTTGAGGTAATCCATTACCTGGATGCACTTGAACAACGGGAACGAACCAAAAACTTCTCAGACTGGCTGCAAAGAAGGTCGGGCAAGAACTACAATCATCTCAGCAAATTTTTCAAAGACCATGAACAAATCAATCTTGAGACCTATGTCATCCATCAAAAAGTGGAGCGAGTGAAAAGATTGATTCGGGAAGGCGAACTATCACTCAAAAAAATTGCGGAACGGCTTCGCTACGCAAGCTTACAACACTTGTCAGCCAGATTTCGAAGCGTAACCGGCATAACGATCACGCAGTTCAGAAAGCTGAATCGTATTGAACCCACCTACAACTCAATGAAAGAGGCCATTGCCGATTTACACTCACGCGGATACACCATAGCGTTCGAATTAAAAGGAAACCACTTGCTGTACTCCGACTGCACAACCAGGATCAGGCTGAATGAAACCTCCTTGAAAGAAATTTATCGGTTTGAAGACAGGCCGGGCAAATCGGGCAAGTCGGCACTGTTTGAAGTGACGGCAACTAATGGCTTAAAGGGCTATGTGCTCTGTCATTAACTGACATTCGTCATGTTCCTCAGATGAGATTTGTCTCGTGTCAATAAAGTATAACAGAATGTCAAAATTATTATCCTGAAGAAAAACGGGATTAACGACTTTTAGGACTGATCAGAATCAGATTTAAAAATTTAGAACGATAATTTAAATACAAAATACCATGAAACTCTTTAGAAGCAAATCGGCCCCTGTGCTCATGGTCGTGTTAACCGTTATTGCTTACACGGGATACATTGCCAGTTGTACCAATGAAGATCAAGTCCTGGATGAATTTGTGCAAGGTCGCCCCAACTTTAGTGAAACTGAATTAGTATCAGTATTTACTAATACACCACCTACAGTAGATGGAATTGCAGAAGAAATGTGGGAAAATGTAACTGCATTGAAAACCCGTACCACCGTTCCTAATCAATTGGGTCCGGAAAATGTCCCGGCAAACTTCCAGGGGTATGGTGGAAAATCTTATAACGTCTCCATGAAATCACTGTATGACAACGAGAACATCTATTTCCTGATAGAATGGGATGACAACACGCTCTCCCTGGATAGGGAGACCTGGTATTTTGACCCGGTAGATAAAAGATGGAAACAAGAGAGCCGGTACCCCACATTCAATAGTGATGGAGTAATGATTCGTGAAGCGTTTTATGAGGATAAGTTTGCTTTTTTATGGAACATAGATAAGTCTGTTGCTGACTGGAATACTGCTACTTGTTATAAATCATGTCATACTGGCTTAGGCGCTGCCGCGGGGTACTCAAGGCACTTTACGAATGCGCCATCCGAGAGGATTGATATGTGGCATTGGAAACTTGTACGCGAAGGCGCGTTTGGTACTTTCGATGATCAGTATCAGGACGATGCCCAACCTAACGGCCGCAAAAGTGATCCCAGAGTTGCTGGCACGGGCTACTATGATAATAAGCAATCACTCACACTCACCGGTACATCTACTTCCGTAAGCGTACCCAAATATGTTATTCCTTCCCGCAAATACTACTACTGGATCACTCAGGAGGAAATCTATAACGGAACAGCCAAACTTATAACAGCCGTAGATGCCGATGGAATACTTACTTATGATGGGGGCACCATTGACCCCAATACAGATACCGACTTTCAAAGAGCGGGATCACGAAGTGGCGCTAAAGGAATTCCGAGCATTACCAACAGCAAGGTACAGGGAAATGAAGGCGACATAACTGCTTTATGGAAACATACAGGGTCTGGGTATGTGATGGAAGTGAAGCGTAAGCTTAATACGGGTGACCTGGAAAAAGTTGATATTAACTTCTCTGATTTATCCGATCAATACTTCGGAATTGGAGTGTTTGAAAATGCTGCCCTTGCACATGCCATTAAGGCGAACCTGTTACTGAAATTCAAAAAATAAATCATGAAGACGATCAGGACTATTTCAATTACCCTTGTCATTGTATCTGCTCTTACTTCTTGTTACTACGACCAGGTAATTGAAATAGATAAACCAATTGAGGTAGGTGAGATGTCTTTTTCCGCAGACATTGTTCCCATTTTCAATCAAAGTTGCAATGCTTCCGGATGTCACAACGGATCTGTTGCACCTAACCTGATGCCCGCAAGTGCCTATAGTTCTTTAATAAATGGCGGTTACATTAACACCAACGATCCTGAAAGAAGTGAGTTGTATCAGTGGATGAAAGGAAACAGAACCCTGCCCATGCCCTTAAGCGGACCAAACGCTACTTACAACGCAAAAATATTAGCCTGGATTAAACAAGGTGCCCTTAACAATTAACCCTCAGTACCAATGAAAACCACAAATGAATCCTCGAAATATGCAGGCACTTTCTTGATTGCCGCCTTTTTGATACTCTTTGTACCATCTGCTACTGCTCAAGAACCTGAGGACGAAGTTCAGACTATTTCCATACATAGCCGGCCTCTTCAACGCGTGGGAAATACTTTTGAAAGCGTGTGGATTATCGATAATCAAACCACACTCGTGCCATTACGAAAAACATTTGAGTTTGATATACTTCATCGGTTTGGCAGTGTTAAAAACGGGTACAACGACTTTTTCGGTTTGTATGCTCCTTCTAATATCCGGATAGGTTTTAGTTATACTCCAATAGATAATCTGATGTTGGGATTAGGTTTCACAAAAGAAAGACTGTTGTGGGACTTCAATCTCAAATACGCCTTACTGAAGGAGAAGGGTAAAAAACCATTTCCAGTCAGTGTCACCTATTTTGGCAACGTAGGCGTTGACACACGAACCAAAGATAACTTCGTCAACAAAACAGATCGTTTGAGTTACTTCAATCAACTGATGGTTGCAAAAAAACTCACACGCGATTTCTCTGCGCAAGCATCGATCAATCTTTCTCACATGAACGCAGTGGAGGGATATATTAATTCCGAAGGGCAAATAGATGGGAAGATGAAGAATGATCATCTTTCATTTAGTGTATTGGGCCGGTATAAGGTTTCAGATGCATTCGCATTCATTGGGAATTATGACCAACCCATTACCAAACACCCAACGAACAATCCTGATCCCAATATTAGTTTTGGAATAGAACTAGCGACTCCGTTACATGCTTTTCAGGTCTTTTTGGGCAATTACCAATTGATTGTGCCGCAATACAGCAACTTCTACAATAAAAATAATTATAGAGATGGCACCTTTTTGATTGGTTTCAATATCACTCGCCTTCTCGACATGCAGGAAGAGAGCCTTGGAGAAATGATGTTCAAACGCAAGCAGAAATCTGGAAATAAATAAGCTTTTTGAATTATGAATCACTATTTGAAAGCATCAGCTAACTCGCTGTTTTCTGAAAACCGGAAAGAGCAGCAAGAAAGTGCGGATTGTTAATTAATGACGTCTACACCCTGAAACAATAAATATTCTTTCCAATGAATAACCTGCTCACATTAAACCTACATGATGATGAATTGGATGAAATATTTCGAAAAGCTGCAGGAGACTATCAAATTGACTTTGAACCTAAAGATTGGGACAACATGAACAATAAACTAAACCAAATGGAAGAGACTGACAAAATACCAAGAGCGGTTATGGCAGACAAGTTCATTGATGTTGCCAATGAGTTTACAAAGACCGAGCCCAAAGAGCGCATTAGCGCAGCTTTCATGTTTGCAGCGGCCCGATACAACGCATTCGAAGCCTTTTCAAAATCTGCCAATCTGATCAGAGATAAAGACGATGCAATAAGTTGGTACACACGCGAATACAAAAGAATGCTGGAGGCGAATATGGATGACCTTTTACGAGCAAACAGTCAACAGAAATAATGACGGTATAAAAAAACAAAATATATGAAAACAACAATAGGTATTATCACACTTAGTCTGGTGACAACACTTTTATCCGCTCAGGATAATCCACCAGCTAAACCAAGAGTAGGGTTATATGCCAACGGAGGAACCAGCTCCCTTGTGCAAGGCATGGGCATGAATATGAACATGTACAGCAGCGGTTACAGCGGCATGAACGGAAACATGACAATGTACGACTACGCTGGCTCATGGGGTGGTGGTGTAAGCCTCACCTTACCCCTGCACCAGCGTTGGTCGTTGGTAGGAAATGCAGGATACATGAACCGTGGTGCCAACTATGGTGATATGTATTCGTCTTACGATTCACGCTATAGGTTTTCTTACATCGATGTATGGGCCCTCGCACAATATAATAACATACCAAAGGGACAAGTAAAGTTTACCGCATCAGCAGGCTTAACTGAGAGCACGTTAATCTCCGCCAGAGATGAAACGCCTATGGGTAATTATGGAATGATGGACAATGCAAATCGCGTGGATATTGGAATGGTACTGGGTCCCGGACTGGAATTCGACCTTAAGAAAGGCGCTATTCAAACACGGCTTCTTTATACATACGGATTTACGAATGTTTTCCGCGGAATGTACTATGACAGCGGAATGCATTCAAATAATGCGGCCTTCCTTCTCCAGGTTGGATACTTGTTTAATTAAGCGGCCCAGGAAATTCGTTGTTTCAGAAACTCATGATGATTAATCCAGCAGAAAATGAATTGAAGAAAAGTTCACCAAAGTTTTGGATATCCTCTATACTAATTATATCATTTCTTGTGTACACCAGTGGAGTATACACTAGCGGAACTGCAACTTCTGAAAACAACCCCATACTGGATGCCGCTGCCATTGAAGGTAAAATGCTTTGGCAAAAGCATAACTGCTCTTCATGCCATCAGTTGTATGGATTAGGTGGTTTTATTGGTCCTGATTTAACCACGACCGTCTCTCGAAAAGGAGATGCCTATGCCAGGGCCATCATTCTGAGCGGCACCAAACGGATGCCGCATTACGGTCTGACACAACAGGAAGCTGAAGCCATAACAAAATTCCTTTTCTATGTTGATTCAACAGCCATCCACTATAAACGTTAGTAAAGTTAAACTTCCCTCAAACCACCAGACGAAGGTGTTCTCTCCTTCGAAAGCCGGAACTCTTTTCCTTATCTCAGGAATCATTTCATTATTAGCCGGAATGCTTTTTGGCATTTTGGGTAGTGTGCAATATTTACTGCCCGATTTTCTTGCTGAGGCAATTCCATTTTATAAAACGCGGCCACTCCATGTTTCATTGGTGATAGCCTGGATATTTCAGGGTGCGGCAGGCAGCATCTATTCTTATGCACCCGCAAGCATAAAGAAACAACTGTTTTCAGAAATCTTAGCACGAGTCCATTGGATGCTTTTTGTAATTACCGGGTTAGGAATTATTACATCCTACATGCTTGGCCACTTTGGCGGAAGAGAGTATCTGGAATATCCTGTTTGGTTTGCCGTACCCATCACGTTGTCCTGGTGCCTGATCATTGTTAATTATTTCAAAACCGTTATTGGTTCGTTGCGCAAGTACCCTGTTTACATTTGGATGTGGGGCACTGGTATCATCGCCTTTCTGGTTACTTACTTCGAGGCCTATCTCTGGCTTTTTAACAGTGTTCAGTCAAACACTGTTCGTGATATTACCATCCAGTGGAAAGCCAATGGCGCAATGGTAGGCGCCTGGAACCAAATGGTTTACGGTACGGCATTTTACCTGATGGAAAGAATTAGTGGAAATAAAAATGTATCAAGCTCCCGAATTACATTCTTCTTCTATTTTCTAGGGCTCACCAATCTGCTGTTTAACTGGGGCCACCACACATACATCGTGCCTTCTGCTGTGTGGATTAAAGATGTGGCCTTTATCATTAGTATGACTGAACTTCTTGTACTGGGTAATATCATTTGGAACTGGAAAAAAAGTGTGACCGAAAGCCAACGCCTTTTTCACCTGATTCCATACCGGTTATTATTAGCAAGTGATGTATGGATCTTCATTAATCTGTCATTGGCTATTCTAATATCCATTCCGGGATTAAATTTCTATACGCATGGCACACACATTACAGTTGCTCATGCAATGGGCACCACTGTTGGCATTAACACATTGATCTTACTTGCCTCAGCGTATTTTCTGATTATTGTTGTTCATCGAAAGTCTGTATCAAACAAATTATTCAACACCGGTTACTGGTTAACGAACATCTCACTTCTTGTTTTTTGGATTTCACTTCTTGGTGCCGGAATAGTCAAATCACTTCAAGCTAAACATCCATTCAGCATCGATCCATATGAGAAATATCTTGAGCAATCTTTGATATGGTTTAGAACATTTTCATATAGCGGATTCGCATTGCTGATCGGACTTTCAATACTTTCCGTTCCTCTCTTGCGGATATTCCTTAATGAGATCAAAGTCAGAAGTAATTAAGATAAATCATGACTATTACGATAACGAAAGCTTCAGGTGAAAAACAGCCATTCGAAAAAAGCAAACTGCTGCGGTCACTAACGCGTGCAGGGGCTTCAACTATACTGGCTGAAAAGATTGCTGCCGAAGTGGAGAAAGGCTTGCGGAGCGGGATGTCAACTCAACACATCTATAAAAAAGCCCATGACTCTTTGAAAAAAGCCTCTCGTCCTGTAGCAGGTCGGTATCACCTGAAGACCGGCATCATGGAACTTGGTCCATCGGGTTTTCCCTTTGAGCTATACGTGTCCGAAATCCTGCATCACCTGGGCTATGAAGTACAGGTGGGTAAAATAGTTGAAGGAAAATGCGTAAAGCATGAGATAGATGTGATTGCCCAAAAAGCCAACCACCATTTTATGATTGAGTGCAAATATCACAACAGCCCCGCTATGGTGTGTGATGTAAAGGTTCCGTTGTACATACAAGCCCGCTTTAAAGATGTGGAAGCACGGTGGAAGGAAATGTTGGGTCACGGAGCAATGTTTCATCAGGGCTGGATTGTTACGAATACCCGTTTTACAACGGATGCCATTACATACGGCACATGTGCCGGCCTTAACCTTGTAAGCCTCGACTTTCCAGAGAAAGGAAGCCTGCGTGAAATGATCGAAGAAACAGGTCTCTATCCTCTAACCTGTCTCACATCTTTAACTCAACACGAAAAGAAATCCCTCCTCGAGAAGAAAATTATTCTTTGCAGAGAGATATGCCATGATCCTAACCAACTAAAGCTCATCGGAATTCCTAACCATCGGCTTAAGGAAATTCTCGAAGAAGGCCATCGACTATGCCATAAGCTTATTCAACATGCTCAGCATTGAAATTTCGAACTATTTATTCATAGACAGTCGATGGAAGAAATTCTGCGTTATTATTTCTATTTGTATTTATGATGAACTTGAAATTCATATGCGATGTCTTTGCAAAGCGAAATGAGTTAAAACAATCCTATTCATCAGACCGCGATGAATTGCTGAAGAAACAACAGAAAGATTTGAATACATTAAGAGAATTTACCTATTCGAAATCAGCATTCTACCGGACTTTTCATCGCGGCCTTTTTAACGCCCCACTCGGTGAGCTTCCTGTAATGACGAAAAAATTGCTGATGGAGAATTATAATGAAATAGTCACTGATCCCAATATCAGCAAATCAGAAATTGAGGCTTTTCTTCCCGGTATGACCGCAAACGATTATTACAGAGGAAAGTATATTATCAACACCACGGGTGGAACATCTGGCTTTAAAGGAATCTTTGTCTACAACCTAAACGAGTGGGCTTTTGTTATTGCGTCTTATTCGAGGGCGTATGATCTGGCAGGGATTAAACTTGGCCCTTTCTCCCGGCAGAAAATTGCAGTTGTCAGTTCCACAGTATCCTGGCATCAATCATCCCGCGTTGGCCAAAGTATTAAAACACCCTTTATTTCAACACTAAGAATTGATGCCGTTGAACCCATGGCGAAGATTGTTGAAATGCTCAACAATTTTAATCCCGCAACGCTTGTCGCATATTCCTCAATGGCTTACGAGCTAGCTAAGGAGCAATTAAGTGGCAGATTATCCATTCACCCATCCAAAATATTTTGTTCCTCAGAAGTGCTATCCAATCAATTCAGAGCCACCATAAGACGAGCCTGGGGCCGAGAACCATTTAACGTTTATGCTGCTACTGAAACGGCTGGAATTGGATCAGAATGTAACTATCACCAGGGACTCCACATCTATGAAGATCTTGTTATCGTTGAGTCCGTTGATGCCAATTACCAACCTGTTCCTTATGAAACGTTTGGAGAAAAACTTCTGGTTACTGTGCTTTTCTCCCGCACCATTCCGCTAATTCGATATGAGCTTACCGACAGTGTCATGTTAACGGATGAAAGTTGTAATTGTGGCCTTCCTTTTAAGTTGATAAAAACGGTTCAGGGACGGGAGGAAGATATTATAGCGATGAAGGGAAAAGACGGTACTTTAATTAAGGTTCATCCAAATGTTTTTCATGCCGTAATGAAAGCACAAGTATCCGGAGCGTGGCAAATTGAGCAGCACGAAACAAATGGTTTGAAAATAGTCCTTCAAGACAAGCTGAGCCGGGAAGCCTTATCAGATTTAACAACAGACGTAAAGAAAGCACTTAAGAGTTTGGGTATTGGAGAGATCAACGTTGACATTGTATGCACCGATGCCTTAAGTAAAACAAGAATCGGGAAGCAGAAACTAATTCAGGCTTTAGATAACAATATCTTTAAGTAAAGAGAAACACTTCTTAAAGCTCCTCTGCCTTGTACCCCGCCCTTTCTACAGCGTCAATAACCTTAGCACGGTCTTTTTCACTTACGACTGTCAGAATTTTAGAAGGATCGTTTACATTCACTTTCCAATTATCCTCGCCTACAGATTCGTTTAGGTAGGGAGTAACTTTTGCCACACAACCTGAACACTTTATGTTGGTTTTAAATTTAGTCGTTTCCATAATTTTTCTCACGTAAACTTTTTCTGCAAAGAACGTAACAAGGGTTGGCTTAATGTTATAATATTTTGGGAAAGATTTTCATAATTAATGCATCACCATAGTCATCCCATTATGCATCATCGTGCATCAGTAAAAAGCTGACATTAATCACTTCATCTGCTGACCAAAAGCATTTGCATCCTCCTGAACACAAAATACTTTAGCTATATATAAACGGGACACAATCCGAAGATGAAAAGGCTCAACTTTTATACTACCATTTTGTTTACACTAGTATTCCCATTAAAAGGAATTACACTTTACCAACACTCCTGCCATGGTACTCTGGTGAGTATCGAACTCTTCCAAAAAACAGTTGAACTGTGCTGTGAAACCTCTGCGAATACATGTGACGGGTGCGAAAATCATGAAACAGTATTGGTGCTCGATGAATTCCAGGCGCCTGAAGTAACTGTAATTGTATCCACTCCAGATTTTATATCCATCATTGAACATAATACTCAAACTGAGTTTCATATCAGTGATTATCATCAGGTATTTATCAATTCCAAAAGAGAGCCTCCTGTCAAGTCAGGCAGGTTTCTATCTATTCTGAATCAATCCTTTCTTATTTAGCTGAGTCTCCAATCTCCGCACGTAGTGCAACATAGGGCTTACGTTGCGATCCATCTATCAGAATCTATTACATAATCAATTAGAGGAAATCTAAAAACTAATAATTATGAAAACAATCAATCATATATCGAAATATTTGCTTGCATTAATATTCCTGACATCAGGTACACTGTATGCTCAAAATTCCTCACTGCAATACTGGCGGCCCAATGATAAGCGTGGGCTGAACGTGTTCGAACCAGGTAAGGAAGATACGACTTCTTTTACAGGAATGAAGGTGAGAATTGGTGGCGATTTTGCCATGCAGTTTCAGTCACTAAATCAGAGTAATAGCGAGAACACACTTGTTGAACTGGGATCAGATTTCAACTTACCAACGGCAAACCTGAACGTAGATGTTCAATTGCTGGATGGAGTTCGCATGCATATTACCTCCTACCTGTCATCCCGAAACCATAATGATTTTTACATGAAGGGAGGATATTTAAGAATGGATAAACTGGATTTTGTCAGGCCCGGTTTCCTGGAAGGCGTTATGAAGTATGCCACTGTTACGATCGGTTATGACGAAGTTAACTACGGTGATGCTCACTTCAGGAGATCAGATAACGCAAGAGGTATATTCAATCCCTTCAGCGAAAACTATATCATGGATGCTTTTTCAACAGAACCCTTTGGCGAGATCATGGTTCAAAGCAATGGCTTATTAGGTATTGTAGGGGTAACGAATGGAAAACTGAATCAGAATGTCACCGTCAACGCGCAGAGTGATAACAAACCTTCCTTTTACGGCAAGCTTGGTTATGACAAGCAGGTTAACGATGAGTTAAGGTTGAGATTAACAGGCTCATGGTATATTAACAAAGGTGCAACCACAGGCACGTGGCTCTATGGCGGTGACCGTACCGGCTCAAGATATTATAGTGTGTTATATACCGTGCCCGATGCAAACAACGCGACACAAGGTGGAAATTTCGATGGACGCTATAACGCCCGCTTTACGAAAATAACAGCCTTGCAAATTAATCCATTCGTAAAATTTAAAGGGCTTGAGTTATTTGGAGTTATTGAACGCGCATCCGGAAGTAATGAATTCACTACTCCCCAGCCTGATAAAGAAGGTGCGTTCACTCAACTTGGCGGTGATATTATTTACCGGTTTGGTGCAGGTGAGCAATTTTATGTAGCGGCCCGTTACAATACTGTCAATGGCAAACCACGGGAAAGTGCCGCAGAGGATCTTAAGATAAGCCGTGTAAATTTTGGTGGTGGTTGGTACCTGTCAAAGAATATTTTGACTAAGGTGGAGTATCTCAAACAAAGCTATGATGGAAACGGCTGGACGGGAAGATTTGCAGGAGCTGAGTTCAGCGGTTTAATGATTGAGGCAATTATCAGCTTCTAAAGAAATCGGTGGTTATTTATAGGTTAATTGAGTTGTGTGGTGGAGGTTAGTAGAAAGGGCGCACTACCATTAATGGTGTGCCCTTATTTCAAACTCATTGATT
This sequence comes from Flammeovirgaceae bacterium UBA5585, assembly GCA_002425185.1. Classification (GTDB taxonomy): domain Bacteria; phylum Bacteroidota; class Bacteroidia; order Cytophagales; family Cyclobacteriaceae; genus UBA2336. The sequence goes on from DILT01000012.1 coordinate 158,746, forward strand.
ATCATATCTGAGCGCTTTCTATGTTATTGCTGATCATTATAGCAAGCTTCTTCCATACGGTGCCTCCAGGTAGTGAGCACGCACGCAGACAATGGCTGGTTTCTGCCCGCAGCAAATTGGAAATTTCAGGCAACACCATCATCAACCGGTTTCACTGCAAGTCTACCAACTATGCAGGTTCCGATACTTTGACAGAATTTGTTGACCATAGAACTGGCTCAAGTGTGTTGATAGGTTCTGTCACGATGATGATTTCCAACTTTGATTGCCGCAATGAAATGATTACACGGGATTTTAAAGAGACATTAAAAGCCGATGGTTATCCCCGGTTGGACATCCGATTCATAGAGCTTAGAAAAACACATGTAGATAATGGTGATTTGCATGGGGCCGTGGAAATAACTCTGGCGGGAATTTCCAAAAAATATCCGATCACCTGTGTGAGCAAATCTGCTCCGCCTAACGAACAACACCTGGAAGGAATGCGACCTTTCAAATTTTCGGATTTCGGCTTACAACCACCCAATAAGTTTTTTGGATTGCTTAAAGCAGAGGATAACGTGTCAGTAATTTTCCATTTACGACTGACTTCGGTCATTGCTGAAAATTCTGACAATGATTAGAAACCATTTAAAAGGACAAAGATGAAAGCAAGTAGTCATAATTTCAAATCAGATGAAAGGTCCGCTAACAAACAGACTCCGACCAATTGGCATGCATTATCTGTTGATGAAGCCTTCCGGCTACTTAACACATCTGATAATGGCCTGGTCGCTGCATCAGTTTCTGATCGGTTGTTATCTTACGGTCCTAATAAACTTCCCGAACACTCCGGTAAAAATCCCATCATCAGGTTTTTAAAGCACTTCGACAATCTCCTTATATATATCCTCCTCGTTTCGGCAGTCATCACAGCATTAATGGGCAACTGGCTCGTTACGGGCGTAATCTTTGGCGTTGAGCTTATAAATGCTATTATCGGATTTATTCAGGAAGGCAAAGCAGAACGTGCTATAAACGCTATAGGCCAAATGTTGTCAGAACACGCGCGGGTAAAACGCGATGGAAGACTTGAACTTGTACCTGCTGAAGACCTTGTTCCGGGAGATGTCGTGCTGCTGAAAGCCGGAGACAAAGTGCCTGCCGATTTGCGGCTTTTTGAATCCGGCAATCTGAAGATCGAAGAAGCTATCCTCACCGGTGAATCTTTGCCGGTTGGAAAAGATACACAACCGAAACCGCTTCAAACCTTACCTGCGGACCGAAAATGTCTGGCGTATTCCGGTACATTAGTTACAAACGGCTCCGGACAAGGTGTGGTAATTAATACCGGGATCAGAACAGAATTAGGTCAGATCAGCAAAATGATGGGTGAAGTCAAGACGCTCACCACTCCGTTGCTAAAAAAGGTGGATCGTTTTGGGAAAGTGCTCGCAGTATCTATCATAATTCTGTCCATTATCTTTTTTGCGCTAGGCCACTTTATTCATAGCTACACGCATAGCGAACTATTCATCATTGTGGTTGGACTGGCCGTGGCCATGATACCGGAAGGCTTGCCGGTGTTGATGACTATTGTTCTTGCTAAGGGTGTTCAAAAGATGGCCCGTAATAATGCTATTATCCGAAAACTTCCTTCCGTTGAAACTTTAGGAGAAGTAACGGTTGTCTGTTCCGATAAAACAGGAACACTCACAAAAAATGAGATGACAGTAACCGATGTGGTGATGCCTGGAAATCATTTTGCTGTGACTGGCGCGGGTTATTCACCTGATGGCAATGTCCTGCTTGATAACAAAATAATAACCTTCCGTTATACACCTGAATTAAATCAACTTATTCAATGCGTGGCGTGGTGCAATAACGCAGAAGCCAATAATTCACGTGATGACTGGTCATTTGTTGGAGACCCGACTGAAAACGCTTTGCTATCCCTTGCATTAAAATCGGATTTCAAGGAGTTTAAAAGTGTTGAACGATTGGATATTATTCCTTTCGATTCGTCTCAGAAGTTTATGACCGTATTGATAAAAGGTGAAATGCAGAATACCATTTATGTGAAAGGAGCGCCCGAAAAAATTTTGAGCCTGTCAGCAAGCCAATCTGAAAATGGTAGTATTTCACCGCTGGACGAGGAGTTTTGGAAGTTGAGGATTTCACGGTTGGCATCAGAAGGTAAGAGAATTATAGGAGCAGCGCATAAAGAAGTATCTCCGAAAAAAGCCGATATTCAGCTTGACGATATAATCGATTTGAAATTTACAGGCCTCATTGCCATGATAGATCCTCCACGGCCGGAGGCGATAGAAGCGATAAGCAAATGTCATAACGCTGGAATTGATGTTAAAATGATTACCGGTGATCATCATCTTACTGCAACTGTGATTGGTAGACAATTAAACATCAGTGATGAAATCAATACAATCAGCGGCTACGAACTTGAAGAAATCAGTGACGAAGAATTGGTTTCAATAGCAGCAAGAAAAAATATCTTTGCCCGCACAACACCGGAACAAAAATTAAGGCTGGTCAAAGCACTTCAAAAAAACAATCACGTTGTTGCCATGACGGGTGATGGCGTAAACGATGCCCCGGCATTAAAGCGGGCTGACGTAGGAATTGCAATGGGTATTAAAGGTACTGATGTTACAAAAGAGGCAGCAGAAATGATTCTTGCTGACGACAATTTTGCAACCATAAGCAAAGCCATATTCGAGGGCCGCTCTATATATGACAACCTCAAAAAATCGATTTTGTTTGTTCTGCCCACGAACGGGGCGGAAGGATTTGTCATGATGGCCTCTATTCTGATTGGTGGCCACATGCCTATCACACCGCTCCAGATATTATGGATAAATCTTGTAACGGCAGTTACGCTCGGGTTTGCCCTTGCATTTGAACCCGGTGAGCCGAACCTCGAAAACCGCCCTCCCCGCCAACCTGATGAGCCCTTAATGGATGGTTTTCTTGTCTGGCGAATCGGGTTTGTTTCAATTTTACTGGGTGCTATAGTGCTGTTAGTGCACCATTATCTTATTGAGTTTGGTGCAGGTCTTGAACATGCACGGTCGGCTTCCGTAAATACACTTGTTGCGGGTGAAGCATTTTATCTGTTGAACTGTCGTTTTATGAAGGAACCCCTATTGGGCAAGGGCCTGTTCAAAAATATGAAAGTGTTTTACTCGATCGGCACCGTGCTGCTGATTCAAATATTTTTTACTTACACGCCTTTTATGAATACCCTCTTCGATACCACACCCTTGCATGGAAGGGAATTGACTTGGGTTTTCCTGGGGGGATTGCTCATTTTTATCGTAGTGGAGTTTGAGAAATTAATTGTAAGGAAGATAGAAGCCAGAAATTCGAAAAGGACGGGTCTTTTTTAAATCCATACGAGAAGATTTCTTCTGTAAAACCGGCTAAATAAAGGAATTTGCGGAAGCACCAATTTCAACGAGATGAACCTTTTTATTGAAAAAATCGTACATTTGCAAAGCTTAATAGTAATAAGTGCAGCGTTTTAGAAAAATATCGGCCTTCGCGTTATCCCTGCTGGTGCTGTTCAGTTCCATCGGCCTTACGTTGAGTGCGCACTTTTGCATGGGCGAAATACAGGACTTTGCTCTTTTCTCGCATGCCAGTACCTGTGGCATGACTGCCCCGGTTTCACCTTGCAACAATCCCGAAAGTTCCAATAGCGGCAACATTGCCGATCAGGGATGCTGTGAAGACCTTACTATGATCGTAGATGGTCAGCAGGTAATTAAAACAGAAACACTCTCCGTTCAGGAAATAAATCTCATTACCGTTTTTGCCTGGTCTTATCTCATATCCGTTAATCTTCCTTCTGCTGAAGTTGATTCTTACAAAGATTACACACCACCACTGATCGAACGTGACATTCCCGTATTCGTTCAATCCTTTCTGATTTAAGCATTTCATTTGATTCTCGCGAAGAATGGAACAGCCATGTTATTGGTTTTCCAATGCTTTCATTCCTTTCACAAAATCTCAAAAAAATCAAATGAAAAATGCTCAATTCCATTATCAAATTCTTTCTCGAGAATAAACTCGTAACCGTTCTCGTATTGCTGTTGATTGTCGCCTGGGGTGTGGTAACAGCCCCATTCAATTGGGAATTTGAAAACTTTCCGCGCGACCCCGTTCCGGTAGATGCCATTCCGGATATTGGAGAGAACCAGCAAATCGTGTTTACCGAGTGGATGGGACGCAGTCCGCAGGATGTGGAAGATCAGATTACCTACCCGCTTACAACTGCCTTGTTAGGTCTGCCACATGTAAAGAGTGTGCGCAGCAGTTCTGCTTTCGGTTTCTCCAGCATTTATATCATCTTCAAAGAAGATGTTGAATTCTACTGGAGCCGGTCGCGGGTATTGGAAAAACTTAACTCGTTGCCGGCCGGGTTACTGCCGCCAGGAGTCCAGCCCAAACTGGGGCCGGATGCAACTGCACTCGGACAGGTTTACTGGTACACCCTGGAGGGTCGCGATAAAAACGGAAAGCCTACCGGTGGATGGGATTTGCATGAACTGCGCACCATCCAGGATTATTATATCCGCTATGCGCTTACCAGCGTTGAGGGTGTTGCCGAAGTTGCTACCGTTGGTGGTTATGTAAAAGAATACCAGGTAGATGTTGATCCCGTGGCACTCAAAGCTCATGGCGTGTCGCTTATGGATGTAATGCAAGCCGTTAAAAACAGCAACATCGATGTAGGCGCCAACACCATTGAAGTGAACCGGGTTGATTATTTTGTGAGAGGGCTGGGTTATGTAAAGCAACTCAAGGACCTGGATCAGGCGGTAGTAAAAGTAACCGATAATGTTCCTATTCGCATCAAAGACATAGCAAGAGTGAACATTGGCCCCCAGCCCCGAAACATGAGTGGCATTCTTGACAAATCCGGGGCGGAAGCGGTTGGCGGAGTGGTGATTGCGCGTTATGGGGACAATCCCTTGAAAATCATCAATGCCGTTAAAAAGGAGATCGAAAACATTTCTGAGGGGCTTCCTTCCAAAACGCTGGAAGACGGAACGGTTTCCAAAGTGACCATCGTACCTTTTTATGATCGCACCGGCCTGATTTACGAAACACTCGGAACGCTTTACGAAGCTATCAGCCTGCAAATCCTGATCACCATCATCGTCATCATCGTGATGGTGTATAACCTTCGCGCCTCAATGCTCATCTCAGCATTGCTGCCAATGGCTGTATTGATGTGCTTCATCTTTATGAAATACGTAGGCGTGGATGCCAACATTGTGGCGCTCTCGGGTATCGCCATCGCTATTGGAACTATGGTTGATCTCGGCATTATCCTCAACGAGAACATTCTACGGCATCTCGAAGCTGCTCCTGAAGGGCAATCAAAAATGAAAACCATTTATGATGCCAGCACAGAAGTGGCCACGGCCATTCTCACGGCCGTGAGCACAACGATAGTGAGCTTTCTTCCGGTGTTTACGCTGCAGGCAGCCGAGGGAAAATTGTTCGGCCCGCTGGCCTATACAAAGACATTTGCACTCCTGGCGGCTTTGATTTTTACATTGGTTATCATGCCGGCTTTTGCGCACTGGGTATTTTCGATAAAGCGTGGCAAAACCAGGTTAGGTCTTTACTTCAATTACTTACTCATTCTGGCCGGTCCTGTAATTGCTTTCACGGCATGGGTATGGGCAGGTTGGGTGCTATTCGGGTTTGGCTTAATCAATTCATTGCTCGCGCATTTTCCTGATAGGCTGGGCAAGTATCGCGACTTGCTCATGGTGGGGTTCACCGTTGTAGCCGTAGCCTGGTTACTTACGGTTGAATGGGTGCCGCTGGGTGTAACGAACAGTGCATTCGTAAACTTCCTGTTCATTGCCCTCGTGCTGGCCCTTGTGCTGGGGTCATTTTCTTTATTCCTGAATTTTTATCCACGCATCCTGATGTGGTGTCTGAACAACAAGAAATTGTTCTTCATCATCCCCATTGTAATCATTCTTACCGGGGCCAGCGTATGGATGGGTTTCGACAGGGTCTTTGGAATTATTCCTAAGACTACAGAAAAAATAGGTTGGAACATTCGCGAAACTTCCTTGTGGTCGGCCATGAGTCACACCTTTCCCGGCATGGGCAAGGAGTTTATGCCTTCCCTCAATGAAGGTTCATTTTTGCTGATGCCTACTTCCATGCCCCACTCAGGCGTTGAAGTGAACCGCGAAGTATTGCAAAGGCTCGACATGCTGGTTACAGCCATACCGGAAGTGGAAACGGTTGTTGGAAAAGCAGGACGTGCAGAGACGGCCATTGACCCCGCGCCCCTCTCCATGTTTGAAAACCTGATCAATTATAAAAGCGAGTACGCTACTGACATGAATGGAAACAAACTGCGGTTCAGGGTTAACAAACAAGGACAGTTTGTACTCAACAATGGCGAGGTGTACGATCGCGAAACGATGTCCCCGGAACAAATACACGTAAGCCAATTAATCCCTGATGCCAGAGGTGAATATTTCCGTCAATGGCGCAGCCATATCAAAACACCCGATGACATCTGGAATGAGATAATCAGTGTGGCCAACATACCGTGGGTAACTTCCGCTCCACGACTCCAGCCAATAGAAACGAGGCTTGTCATGCTTCAAACCGGCATGCGCGCACCTATGGGACTCAAAGTTTACGGTCCTGATCTCAAAACCATAGAAGAGTTTGGACTTCAATTAGAGAAATATTTGAAGGAAGTACCATCGGTTAAATCACAGGCTGTGTTTGCGGATCGTATTGTAGGAAAGCCTTACCTGGAAATAGCCATCGACCGCACACAGATTGCACGGTATGGTCTCAACATCCGTGATGTGCAGGATTATGTTGAAACAGCCATTGGCGGTATGCCGCTTAGCACTACCGTTGAAGGCCGGGAACGTTTCCCTATCCGGTTGCGCTATGCACGTGAATGGCGCGATGACCACGCAGTCATTGAGCGTATGCTAGTTCCGACACCTATGGGGTCATATATTCCATTGGGCCAACTGGCCGATATTACGTACAGGCCGGGACCTGAGATGATCCGGGGTGAAAACAGCTTTCTGGTCGGTTATGTATTGTTAGACAAAATGCCCGGCTACGCAGAGGTAACGGTGGTGGAAGATGCCCAGCGATATTTGAAAGAAAAAATCGAATCGGGCGAATTGAAAGTTCCTGCCGGAGTTCGATACCAATTCTCCGGAAGCTATGAGAACCAGTTGCGTGCCGAAAAAAGGCTTTCCATAGTTGTGCCCCTTTGTCTTTTGACCATTTTCCTGATCCTTTATTTCCAGTTTCGTTCTGTGGCAACATCCTTCTTTGTGTTTGCCGGAATCTCAATGGCATTTGCAGGCGGATTCATCATGCTTTGGCTATACGGACAGGATTGGTTCATGGACTTCTCAGTCTTAGGTACTAACATGAGAGAGTTGTTCCAGATGAAAACATACAACCTGAGTGTGGCGGTATGGGTTGGCTTCATTGCACTGTTTGGCATTGCTACAGATGATGGTGTTGTGGTAGCTACCTATTTGAAGCAAAGCTTTGAAAAACGAACTCCGGAAAATGTAACCGAAGTACGCAACGCAGTATTGGAAGCTGGTAAGAAGAGAGTGAGACCTTGTCTGATGACGACAGCTACTACGCTGCTTGCGCTTTTGCCGGTACTTACGTCATCGGGACGCGGATCAGACATTATGATACCCATGGCCATTCCATCCTTTGGTGGAATGACCATCGAGTTAATCACTTTGTTTCTCGTTCCGGTGCTCTACAGTTGGTGGGCCGAACGCAAAGTAAAAAAGAACCTGGAAGCAATCACTGAATCCTAACAGATAAACATGGAACAGATGAAACAAATATTATTGATAATCACTATTTCAATTTGTCTGTCGGAGTTTTCCCATGGTCAGACATTGAACAACTACCTGGAAATAGCCGCTAAAAATAATCCCGAACTAAGTGCCTACTTCCATGAATATCAGGCGTCACTTGAAAAAATACCACAGGCCGGAGCCCTGCCCGATCCTGAAATTTCTTTGTCCATGTTTATTGGACGCGATGGCTTATTCATGGAACGCTTTATGGGAAAGCAAAACACGGAGATACAAGCCATGCAGATGTTTCCCTGGTTTGGTATGCTTCGCACCCGTAAGGATGAAGCCAGTAAAATGGCAGTCGCCCGCTATGAATTATACCAGGAAACCAAAAACAGGCTTTTCTACCAGGTAAAGAATACATGGTACGATCTCTACCAATTGGAGGAAGAAATTCGCATTACAACGGAAAACCTGGAAATTCTGAAAAAGTACGAACGTCTGGCGCTGATCAGATTTCAAAGTGCGGGTACCGGGTCAGGTGGAGCGATGCAGAATACCGGGTCAATGAACCAGACAAAGCCGACTACATCCACCGGAAGCATGGGTGGCGGCATGTCGATGGGAGGAAAAGCAAATGTAACCGGCAGCAGTTCACCGGGTGGTATGCCTTCTGCTAATCCATCCATGGGCGCAGCAAAGTCTGGTATGAGTGATGTGCTCAGGGTGAGAATGGAAATCAAAGAACTTGAAAACCAACTGGCCTCATTGCAGGATTCACGGGCTCCGTTGGTGGCAGAGTTCAACCGACTGCTGAATAGGAACTATGATGAGGCCGTCACTATTGCCGATACGCTTTCGGACAGGGCTCTCTCCATCGACAGGCTTGCACTGCTCGACAGCATATCCCAAAACAACCCGATGGTTCGGATGCTGGAGGCTGAAAACCAGGCGTATGAAGCGCAAAAGAAAATGGCCAGGCTTGAAGGCAAGCCTATGATCGGGGCGGGTTTAACGTACATGCAATTCAGTCCCCGTTATGAAAACGATATGGCTATGGGCGGTGATGATATGGTGATGCCAATGGTACGACTAACACTGCCCATATACAGAAAAAAATACAATGCTTTATATAAGGAGGCAGAGCTTAAGCAAAAAGCTGTTCAGTTGCGAAAAGGAAATACCGTTAATCTGTTGGCGACAGAATGGAACAGCAACCTCCGCGACCTGGATAATGCCACGCGAAAAACTACACTTTACCGTGAGCAATCCGGTCTTGCCCGGCAAACACTTGAACTGCTCATGGTTTCTTATTCAACTGAAGGAAGAGATTTTGAAGAAGTATTACGCGTTCAGCAACAACTGATTGACTATGAGTTTAGACTTATTGCCGCTATTGTCGATCAGCACAAATCGGTGGCCTTGTTTGAAATGCTTGCCGCAACTGAACTTAATTAATCTGAAAAGCAAAACTCAATTACCATGAACGATATAATAGAAGATAAAAAGACTTTCATGAAAGAGATATTTGAAAACAAAAAGGCCCTGATCATTATAGTGACAGGCGCTCTTTTAATCGGTGGTTTCATCGGATGGATAATCAAACCTTCCGGTGGACATGAAACTGCCGCTACATCCATGAGCGACCATGAAGCGCACAAAGAACAAACCTGGACGTGCTCCATGCACCCGCAAATCAGGCAATCAGAACCAGGTAAATGTCCGATTTGCGGAATGGATCTTATACCGGTGTCCACCAGTCGCAATGGATCGACCAGTCCGATGGTGCACGAAATGACTCCCGAAGCAGTTGCGCTTGCTAACGTCCACACGTCCAGGGTCAGCGGTGTTTCTCCCGAGGGTGAAGTGCACCTTACAGGAAAGATCAGAGCAGATGAAAGGAGATTGGCATCCATTACGGCAAAGTTCCCCGGTAGAATAGAACAACTTTTTGTGAGTTTTACCGGTCAACTGGTTCGCCCTGGTGAAAGACTGGCTACCATCTATTCGCCCGAACTTGTAACGGCACAAAACGAGCTCTTTGAAGCGATCAAATCAAAAGCGACCTATCCGGAGTTGTACGCATCGGCAAGGGAAAAACTAAGGTTGTGGAAGCTAACTGAAAAACAGATCGATGAAATTGAAAGAACCGGAAAAATTACTGACAAGTTTGACGTGCTGGCCGACAAAGGCGGTGTAGTGACCCAACGAAACATCGCTTTAGGAGATTATGTAAGTACAGGTTCGGTGCTGTTTAATGTGGCAGACCTTAGCCTGGTTTGGGTGATGATAGATGCTTACGAAACGGACTTACCCTTTACTAAAATGGGTGATGAAGTAACGTTTACCGTTGCAGCCATTCCCGGAAAAACATTCACTGCCAAAGTAACCTACATTGACCCGGTGATCAATCCTGATACACGAGCTGCTTCGGTACGCGCTGAGGCAGTAAACTCAAACATGGAGTTGAAACCGGAAATGTTTGTCAATGCCCGCATCCGTTCCGCGGTGAGAGGAAGCAAACAAACATTGGCTATTCCACGCACCGCTTTGTTATGGTCTGGCAAGCGCTCTATTGTTTATGTAAAAGTGCCCGATACCGAATTTCCTTCGTTTGAAATGCGCGAGGTTACCATTGGTCCGCGAATGGGTGAAATGTATTTGATAGAAGCCGGACTTGAAGCTGGGGAGGAAGTAGTAACCAATGGTGTGTTTGCCATTGATGCTGCGGCACAACTTTCCGGAAACTATAGCATGCTGATGCGCCCCAAAGTGAAAACCATGGAAACTTCTGAAGCTTTCAGGGAACAGATCACAAAGATTGCAGAAGCATACTTCCAACTGAAAAATTCACTTGTCGCTTCGGACGCGAGTGCGGCTACAAAAGCATTGCAAGGGTTAACGAATACATTGTCCCGCGTGGACATGCGTTCGCTTAAAGGCCGGGCCCACGATCATTGGATGGCCCTGAAAGCTTCTCTTGATAAGGACCTGCAACAACTAACGAAAGCCAATGACCTGGAAACTATCCGTCACCATTTTGCCGGACTTTCAGAAAATATCCTGGATATGGTTGAATCGTTTGGTTTAGAGAAAGACAAAGTCTATAAAGACTTCTGCCCGATGGCCTTGGATAATAATGGGGCCCACTGGCTCAGTGAAACAGAAGAAATCCGAAACCCTTATTTCGGTGATGCTATGCTATCGTGCGGAGAAGTGAAGGAGACCTACAGAAAGGGACAACGAGTGTTTGAAAAGGACGGACCAGTAAAGCAACAATCCGGAGTACACGCCCATTAACAAAATAAGTCATGACTGAACAAAAAAACTTTATACCGGCACTTAAGTACGATTGGCTGACAAAATTCTATGACCCCGTACTTCAGCTAACCATGCCTGAACGAAAGTTCAAAAAAGCATTGATCGATAAGATGAGAATAGAGCGAGGATATCGGGTACTCGATTTTGGCTGTGGATCACTGACACTTTCCTTAATGGCGGCACAGATGTATCCTGAAGCTGAATATTATGGAGTTGATATAGATGAAAAAATACTTGCCATCGCAAGCCGGAAAATGGCAGCAGCCAATAAGCATGTTCTCATTCAGCACTACGATGGAACAAAACTTCCCTACCCGGACAACTATTTCGACCGCGTTATGTCAAGTCTTGTTTTTCATCATCTTACACTCCGGCAAAAATATGCAGTTCTTGAGGATATCTACCGCATACTTAAGCCGGGGGGTGAGGTACATATAGCAGACTTCGGCCAACCCTCCAATGTTTTACAGCGAATTGGCTTTTACACCGTTCAATTGTTGGATGGGTTCGAAACGACAAATGACAGTGTTAAAAACACGTTGCCGAAAGCCTTGAAAGAAAATGATTTTTCAGACGTAGAAGAAAAAGGTGTTTTCAAAACCCTTGTAGGTACGGTGCGATTAGTCAAGGCTGTTAAGCCCGTAAACTCAATTTTATAAAATTATGGCAAAACCATGCTGTCAAACGGATGTGCAGGAGCAAACGCCATCTGCAAAGAAATGGATCAGGCGAGTCTGGTATTTGATACTTACTGTGATTGTATTACTGCTCCTGTTAGCTCAGTTAACCAGTTAATTATGTTCAACCTAAAATAAATTAACAATGAAAATTAAAATGATGACACTCTGCCTGGCCCTGGTGGCTGGGGGAGCCTACGCGCAACACGATCACGCAGGTCACCATGACCAAAAGAAAGGTGACCAAAATATGGTAATGTTCAAGGATACAAAACTTGGGGTGGCTTATGAACATTACATTCATGTTAAAGATGCCCTGGTGGCTTCAAATGCCAACGATGCAAAAACAGCAGCAGGCCAGTTACAGAAAGCCCTGAAAGATGTTAAAGGATCAGCCAAAGCGATTGAGGCAGCAGAAAACTTTGTCAAGGCTTCTGATCTGACTGAGCAACGCGAGGTGTTCAGTTCATTAAGCAACGAAATGGCTATCCTTGTTAAAGGTGGCAAACTTTCGATGGGCTCGCTTTACCTGGAATACTGCCCAATGGCTAACAACAATGAAGGCGCCTATTGGTTATCCAACGAAAAGGAAATCAGGAACCCATACTTCGGTGATAAAATGCTTAAGTGCGGTTCTGTGAAAGAAACTATAAATTAATTGGTCGCATACTAAATGAGGCGGTTATAATGCCGCCTCCGTTAACTCATGAAGAAGGAAAAAAGTGAGAGACCTGTAAAACGGTTAAGCAAGAAGGAGAAGGAGAGACGCTATAATATTTTCATTACGGTTTTTGCTATCCTTTTGTTCGGAGCAGCTTTCGCCTGGATGATAGGCACCATCTACACCCAGGTGAAATCGGACAACGAAGCAGAAGAACAGTACAGATCATCGTTGCCAGTTTCGGGCAATGCCGTTCCGCACAACCTGGTGTGCATGGTCAATAATATGTACATGGGTGTTCAGCAGATAGCTGTACCGGTGAATGACAAAACCTATTATGGTTGCTGTCAGAAATGCGTGAACGATTTAAATGCCGATGAAAGTACGCGCTTTGCTACTGATCCACTAAGCAAAAAAATGGTTGACAAAGCAACGGCCTTCATCATCATCAACCCCGACAAGTCGGGGGCAGTCCTTTATTTTGAATCAGAACAAAATGCAAAAAAATATTTAGAAAAATGAAGCGAAGAGAATTTGTAAAGCTATCAGGTGCGGCAGCCGCCTCGATAGCAATAATACCACCGGTACTACAAAGCTGTGCGGACAATATGAACATGAATATGAACATGGGTTCTAACGCAGTACCTGTGAAAGAAGGTGCCTTCACCACACCTTTGACCTTTCCAAGCGTTATGACCAGCAACTTTTCCATGCAGGCTAAAGGTAACACCGTGAGTCTTTTGAATGCACAGAGCACATCTGTACTGGGCTACACAGATGGAATTTTAGGGCCCACAATAAAAGTAGATAATGGTTCGGATGTTTCCATTGCCTTTCAAAACCAATTATCGGAAGAAACCAATGTTCACTGGCATGGATTGTTAGTACCAGCCAACATGGATGGCCATCCGAAAGATGTTATTAACAGCGGAAGTAGTTTCAATTTTAATTTGCCCTTGAGCCAACGGGCAGGAACATACTGGTATCACCCGCATCCACATGGAAAGACAGCCCGCCAGGTATTTATGGGACTCGCAGGTTTTTTTATTGTAAATGATTCGGAAGAGCAATCCCTGAATCTTCCCTCGGGCGACCAGGAACTTCTTTTGGTAATCCAGGATAAGCGGATTAAAAATGGCCAGTTAAATTATTCGCCTTCGATGGATGAGGTCATGACAGGGTACACAGGAGAATATGTGTTGGTAAATGGAAGAAATGCTCCCTTTCACAATGTCTCCACTCGTTATTATCGATTAAGGATTTTGAATGGTTCAACGGCACGGGTTTACAATATTGCGTTCAGCGATAATCAATCTTTTGAAGTAATCGGGACTGACGGAGGTTTATTGGCGCAACCGGTTACCGTCAATTCCCTGCTTATTGGTCCGGGCGAACGGGCTGATATCCTGGTTAGCTTCAAAAGCTTTTCGGTTGGAAAAGAAGTTTATCTGATCAGCCGAACCTTTAACGGAGGTGCTCAGGGTCGGCAGGAATTCAAGATCATGAAGTTTGTGGTGAACCAGCAGGCAAGTGATTCGTTCACTGTGCCCAATCAATTGTCAAGCATTCAACCTATTGCACCAGCCTCGGCATCCAAAACCCGCATCATGAAAATCAAAGGAATGATGGAGGGTATGAATATGGGAAGCATGGGAAGCGGCATGCACACCATTAACGATAAAGTGTATGACCTCGACCGCATTGATGAAACCGTTCAGGCTGGCGCTACGGAGATTTGGGAATTCGATAACTCAGATGGAGATGAGATACACCCGATGCACATTCATGGTGTGCAATTCCAGGTGTTACAACGAACCGGAGGCAGAGGTTCACTCATTGCCACCGAACAAGGTTGGAAGGATACCGTGTTGGTAATGCCCCGCGAAAAAGTAACGGTGATCATGACATTTCCACAAGAGAAAGGGGTGTTTGTATTCCATTGCCACAACCTCGAACATGAGGACGATGGAATGATGCTGAACTATGAAGTTGTTTGATAAAACTTAAAATCGATTGATGATGAAATCAAAGACGATAATCTTGTGCCTGATTCTCCTGGGCGAAGTAACCTTTGCTCAGCACGATCATAGCGCAGGGCATAGTACTACACCTGCTCACAAAAAGAAGGAAACCGCTCACTCACACCGTGCGCGGCCTGAATTCCAACTGCAACTGCAGCAAGTATTTATAGCGAGTCTCCAATTGAATGAGGCACTTGTATCATCTAACGCTGCGAATGCTTCGGCTTCAATCAATGAAGTAAAAGCTGCTATATCCAAAGTGGATGTGAATCTGTTGAGAGATGAAGCGTTGATGGACTGGTTGACATATCTGAAGACGTTCAATGAAAATTTGGACATAATCAGCAGTTCGACAGATCTCGCTACCCAACGAAAGGCTTTTTTATTATTTACTGACTCGTTGAGTAAGAGTTTAAAAACATTTGGCACAGGCGGTCTCGGCATTTACCAAGGCCATTGCCCAATGGCAAATAATAATGAGGGAGCACATTGGCTTAGTCTCTCAAAGGAAATCCGCAACCCATACTTTGGAGAAGAGATGTTGAGTTGCGGAAAAATTAAAGAGGTCATTCGATAATTATTTCTAATTCTAACTAACCATTGAAGTATGAAGACATTAAGTGTAATTTTTCTCTCAGTAGTCATTATTCAAAGCTACGCTCAACGTCCCAACGCGGACGATGTCGCGACAGTAATAGGTACACTGGAGTCGTACAAAAAAGCCATCGAACGGCTAGACACGGCAGGTACAGGAAAACTATTCGTGTCTAAATCAATTGTCATTGAGTCAGGCAAAATTGAAGGCCGTTATCAGGACTACTTGGCTCATCACCTTGGTCCTGAATTGGGTGAGTTCAAATCATTTACATTCAGCGATTACAAAGCAGATGTCACGGTAGATTTACCGTATGCATTCGCAACGGAAACTTACAAGTACACTATTGTATTGAAGAAAGATAACTCCATAATCGAACGGAAAGGAGTGGCCACTACTATCCTTAAAAAAGAAAACGGAGTTTGGAAAATCTGGCAAACACATACTTCAGCACGAAGACCATGAGAATAGTCCTTCATACTATATTTTGTTTGCTCGGGGTTCTTCCGCTAAAGGCGCAGCAAGCGGATGCCATTCTTGGGGATTGGCTGACTGAAAATAATGAAGCGCGCGTGCATATATACGTTGAAAATGGAAAATACTATGGCAAAATCACAACGGTTAAGGATGGCAAAGAATCTGCAAAGATTAATACGTTGGTATTGTCTGACTTTGTCTATAATTCCAAAGATAAAGAGTGGAATAATGGAACGGTGCACGACCCGCGTCACGGTCATAAGGCATCAGGATATCTTGTTTTGAAGAATTCCAATACCCTTAAGGTTGTGGGCTACAAAGCATTACGATGGATCAGCGATTCAGAAATATGGGTGCGGGCAGATCAATAATTGTGAATGTTATATCCCTTGATCAACAGACTTTTAATGTTTTAAAAAATACGTATGCAAAACTTACTTCCTGATTGGGCGCCTAATGCGCATCCTATGCTGGTACATTTTCCAATTGCCATCATTATACTGGCTGTGTTTTTGGATTTTGTTTATCTGATATGGAGAAAAGAATGGTTACGCAATTCGGTAATGACACTGTTTGCTTTCGCTGTATTGGCAGGTTTGGTGACTTACCTGAGTGGCAAACAGGCGGTTGATTCCGTCATGGTGCCGATGAACGCTGAATTAACCGCCAGCTACCATGCCGATTGGGCCCTGTATACCCTGCTTTACTTTAGCTGTTATACCGCAATCCGGTTTTTTCTCTTCTGGAAAAAAATAGACGGCAAACGGTTCATCGCCATTCTATTATTCCTTGCTGGGCTGGCAGGGTGTGCTTTGTTGGCAAAAACTGCAGACCTCGGAGGAAAGCTGGTATACAAATACGGTGTGGGCACGCAAAAAGTAAAATAAACCGGTTCATCAATACAATGCTTCATTCATAATTTATAGCACTTTTCATGAAACAAATAGTAAACCTAAAACAAATGAAAACTTCAAAATCAAATTTATCCGCAATCACAATCATTGTGTTTGTACTTTTCCTGATTGGCACTATTAGTTCCTGCGGTACCAAATCTTCCACGGAGGAAACCGCTGAGCAAACCCATGAAGCGGAAGAAGCCGAAGGTCACGAACATGACAGCGAAGAGGCTGAACACCATGATCATGATGAGGCGTCCGCCAATGAAGGCAGCGGCTCCATAATGTGGATGCCGTCCGGGCAACCTTTCTCCGGCCAACTGAAACTTGTTGAAGGTGACGCCCAAAAGTTGAATGCGGAAACTAGTACAGATAGCGATGGCACTAAAGTACTCAGCCTGTCACTTTCAGGCGACAGGGTGCTTCTCCTTTTCTATGAAACGTTCGAAGATCTTGGTTCAAACCTCCAGTTCAAAACGGATGGTTTTCAGGGACAGGTGGCTATTGTGCACCATTATATTGACGCCTCCAATTATGATTATTTATCGCTAACCAACACCTCCATGCAGTTGGGAAGAAAGGAGAATGGGAAGGATAAAATATTTGACAAAAAAGAAAATAAACTGCCAGGTGATTGGGCCACGTTAACAGTATCATCAGCCGGAGAGCATTATAAAGGATCACTCAACGGCAAACTGGTTAATCACGGACACGGTAAAACAAAGCCTGGAGGACGGGTTGGCATTCTGCTGGAGGGAAATGGGAAGGTGATGTTGAAAATGATGGAAGTGATGAAACTCACCGAGTAACTATTTTCGGAATACTTAAAACCATACAACTATGAAAAAATCAATTTGGACAATCGCCATAGTGCTTTCAGCACTATTCATCACTTCCCAAATCATCACTGGCTGTGGAGGTAAGAAAGAACAATCCACTGAAGAGCACGAGCACGCGGAAGGAGACACTACGAATCATCATCACGATGAAACTGAAATGGATCATAGCCAAATGGCCTATGCCTGCCCGATGCATCCGGAAGTGACCGGAAAAGAAGGCGAAAAATGTTCCAAGTGCGGAATGAAATTGGAACCAGTAAAAGACGATCACAGTTCGGATAAGAATAATGACCATTGACAAAACCGAATAAGACGTTGTTATTATCACCAATGCCCAACTCAATACAATAGAAGTTGATATGAAAAATAGCGCACCTGTAATTCTTTTAAAATTAAGTTTACATTTAGTCATGGTTGTTTCTGTGATCCTTGCGGGTTGCAACAAAAAATCGGAAAATTCAGACACGGCTTCACGAGAAAGTATTTATGATGACATTGAATTGAAGGATGTCAACGGGATGCCTATTGATCTAAACCAATACGAGGGTAAGGTGATCTTCATCAATTTCTGGGCTACATGGTGCAAACCCTGCCTGGCCGAAATGCCATCCATCGAAAAAGCGCAGTCGATTTTAGAAGAAAAGAACATCATATTTTTGTTGGCCTCCAATGAAGAACTCACCCGCATTCAAAACTTCAAGAATAAAAGTAGTCTGAAGTTCAATTATGTGCAGGTGCAAAATATGGAGGCCCTAAATATTCAGGCACTTCCAACAACATTTATTATTGATCCCAAAGGAGAACTTATTTTTTCAGAGGCCGGCTATCGCAATTGGGAAGATCCAAAGAATATTGAACTGATTACCAAAATCATGAACAACTATGAATAGATTATTAATTCCACTGTTGGCATTACTGTTGGTAGCCGGATGCCAGCCAACGAAAAAAAATAGTGAACCAGTTGTTAAATATCTCGACTCTCCGGCAAGAGCATCCAGTGGTGAACCTTACTTATTCACAGCAGCCAACGGCTCGGTCTATTTATCATGGATTGAAAAAAAGGAAAGTCAAAGTGAATTTAAGTTTTCAGAACTGACCGGAGACAGATGGACGGAGCCGATTTCGATAAGTTCCGGTAATGATTGGTTTGTCAATTGGGCCGATTACCCTATGTTGGTAACAAATGGCCAGGAGTTCATTGCACACCACCTCGCCAAAAGTGGAGAGAGTCCTTACGCTTATGATATAAAGTTAACTACCTCAAAGGATGGAGGAAAAACATGGATAGAGGCGGGTGTACTTCATGATGACGGCAAACAGGCCGAGCACGGTTTTGTAACGTTGCTACCTTATAACGAAAATTTCTTTGTTGTCTGGCTCGATGGCAGGAACACTGTGATGGAAGGAATGGAAAATATGGCAGGACATCATGGTAGTCACCACGGGGCGATGAGTTTAAGAGCGGCTATACTGGATTCACAAGGAAAGAAAATCAACGAATGGGAACTTGATAATAAGACCTGTGATTGCTGCCAGACCAGCGCAGCCATAACAGACAACGGACCTGTTGTTGTTTATCGCGATCGATCGGATGAAGAAATCCGCGACATCTCAATCCTAAGATTGATCGATGGAAAATGGACGTCACCGAAAGCAATTAACGATGACAACTGGAAGATTGCGGGCTGCCCTGTGAATGGTCCGCGAGTAGAAGCTGATGGAAACGTTCTTGTCATTGCATGGTATTCAGTGCCGGAAGGAAACGCGCAGGTAAATGTAATTTTTTCCACTGATGGAGGGAAAACCTTTGGTAAACCTATACGCGTGGATGAGAGTGATGCCATTGGACGTGTGGATATAGTGATGCTCGATAAGGAAAACGTGATGGTTAGCTGGATGGAAGGTGCCGTGATTAAAGCAGCGAAGATAAGCCAGAATGGAACAAAAGGAACTCCGGTAGTCATCGCCTCATCTTCCAAATCCAGATCGAGTGGGTTCCCACAGATGACTAAATCGGGTGATCAAATAATTTTTGCTTGGACTGATGATGAAAGTAAACTCGTCAAAACTGCATTTTTAACACTTTAGATTTATGTGAAACTTTTTAACGAAATAAACAAAATGAAAAACGTAATACTCAGCACAGCGTTGATTTTTTTATTTTCAAATTTTTCATACGCTCAGTTGAATCTTCCAAATGCGAGTCCGGACAGCGAGTTTAAGCAGCAGATCGGCTTTATCGAAATGGAAGTTAAATACTCAAGGCCGAGCGCAAGGGGAAGAGTAATCTTCGGTGGATTAGTTCCGTTCGGAGAGATGTGGAGAACCGGTGCACATGACGCTACTACCATCCATTTTTCGGATTTGGTAAAACTGAATGATCACGATATTCCTTCCGGGACTTATTCGCTGTTCACAATCCCCAATCAGGACGAATGGACTATTGTTATCAACAAAGTGGCTGAAATGCACGGCACCTCAGATTATTCACAGGAACAAGACCTTGTCCGGTTTAAGGTGAAGCCCGAAAAATCAACCCGGTATTACGAGACATTTACAATTGAAGTAAATGATTTCACCAAAGATGGCGCCACTCTATACCTGGTTTGGGAGAACACTCAAGTGAGGCTTAACATTAAGACCAACGTTGATGACCGGGTAATGGCTGAAATCAATGACCGGATCAATGTCAAAAAGGAGGACCGTCCTAGTCTGTATTACCAATCAAGCCTGTACTATTTCAATAATAATAAAGACCTCAAACAGGCGTATGCCTGGATACAGATTGCCAACAATAAGTCACAGGATGCCACCTATCTTCAACTGCAGGCAAAGATTGAGGCAGCTTCAGGTGATTACACTTCAGCGATTAAAACCCTGAAAAAGTCAACGGATTTGGCAACTGCTAAAAAGCTTGAGCAGGTTATCGCAGCAAATGGAAAACTCGCTGAGGAATGGAACAAAAAGTCAAACAAAAAATAGCTGTTGCGGGATGCGTGATCTACTGGTTCTAATAATTTGCTTAGTTCTCACTGAGAACTCATTGGCTCAAAAAAATGCAGCTGCAAAAGTTGGTGTAAATGTTAAAGAAAGTGTTCTCGAATGGACAGGGAAAAAACTTGGTGGTGAACACTATGGTGAGCTAAAGATAAGCGATGGATACCTGCTCTTTACAAAGGAGAGATTGACTGGCGGGTTTTTTGAGATTGACATGAATAGCATTGTATGTACGGATATAACCGATGAGAAATCGAATAAACGGCTCGTTGATCACCTCAAATCGGAAGACTTTTTTTCTGTAATAAAATTTCCGACTGCCCGGTTTGAGATCACCAAAGTAGAGTATAAATCCAATACTAACTATATCATCACTGGAAATTTGACCATCAAGGACAAAACAAACCCACTTACTTTTCCTGTTACATTCAACACCGGAAATGGCGCAATGACCGCCTCGCCATCTATGGTATTCGACCGGAGTAAATATGATGTAAAATTCGGGTCGCAATCTTTCTTCGCAAACCTGGGAGACAAACTTGTTTACGATGATATTGAAATGAATGTGAAGCTCATTCTGCAGTAACAGAATACATATAATTCAACTAAGAGGAACAACATGGATCATCTGCACAAAGACCAACAATACACTTGCCCAATGCATCCGGAAGTCATTAAGTATGCACCAGGCAAATGTCCTAAATGCAGTATGGATTTAGTTCCTATTGGCGAACCTCATGGGCATCATACTCATGCAAGCCATAGCCATGAAGACCGCGACCATCATGGGCAAAGACCGATGAAAGATGAGAAAAGCAAAATGCATGAGCATCACCATAATGGACATGGGGGTCATGCTGGTCATGCGGCAATGATTGATGACTTTAAAAAACGCTTTTGGATATCCCTGGTATTAACTGTTCCGGTACTGGCGCTCTCGCACATGATTCAGCAGTGGGCCGGTTTAGAATTCACTTTTACCGGAGATAAGTATGTGCTTTTTGGTCTCTCGTCTGTCATTTTCTTTTATGGTGGATGGCCCTTCCTGAAAGGATTGGTTGACGAGCTGAGGGATAAGAATCCCGGCATGATGACGTTGATTGCAGTCGCTATTACCGTGGCGTATGTATATAGCTCTGCCGTTGTTTTTGGACTTGAAGGCATGGACTTCTTTTGGGAGCTGGCTACGCTGATCGTCATTATGCTGCTTGGCCATTGGATAGAAATGAAGTCTGTGATGGGCGCGTCAAGAGCATTGGAATTACTGGTGAAGATGATGCCTGCTGAGGCACACCTGGTGCAAGGTGACCAAATCAAAGATGTTAAAGTAGAAGAGCTTAAAAAGGACGACATAATCCTTATCAAAGCCAACGAGAAAATACCCGCGGATGGTGTAGTGACCGAAGGAGAAAGCTATCTCGATGAAAGTATGCTCACAGGGGAAAGCAAACCGGTGAAAAAAATCAAAGGCGACCAGGTTATAGGGGGCTCAGTCAATGGCAGCCAGTCAATTAGAGTGAAAGTAGCTAAAACCGGAAAAGAGAGCTACCTCAATAAAGTAATCAGCCTGGTGGAAGAAGCGCAGAAAGCCAAATCCAAAACTCAGAATCTAGCCAATATAGCCGCCAAGTGGCTAACGTTTATTGCTATCGGAGCGGGTACTTCAACATTGATTGTCTGGATCAGCATGGACAAACCCTGGGATTTTGCTTTGGAAAGAATGGTTACCGTCATGGTTATTTCCTGTCCGCATGCATTGGGATTGGCAATTCCATTAGTGGTGGCTATTTCCACCGCTATTTCGGCTGGGAAAGGTTTGCTAATTCGCAATCGCACTGCTTTTGAAAATGCACGGAAGATCACTGCCCTGGTATTTGATAAGACGGGCACCCTGACAGAAGGAAAATTTGGAGTATCACGATATGAAAGCTTAACAAATAATCTGGATAAAGATGAATTGCTTGCTTATGCTGCTTCCCTGGAACAACAGTCTGAACATCCTATAGCCCAGGGAATAGTGAAAGCGGCCAGGGAGAAAAAATTGGGGTTTAAGAAAGTGGATCAGTTTGAATCACTCACAGCCAAAGGCATTCAGGGACGCATGAATGACAATCTCTGGAAAGTAGTAAGCCCCGGTTACCTTAAGGAAAAGAATATAGCCATTCCGCAACAGGTTGGTTCAGATGCAGCCGAGACCATTGTTTTCGTTATTAAAGAGGAACAGCTTGTGGGCTTCATTTCATTGGCCGACAAGATCAGAGATGAAAGCGCTCACGCGATAGAGACATTGCGGGAAAAGGGTATGAAACTCTTTATGGCCACAGGCGACAATGAAAAAACTGCCAGGGCTGTGAGCGACAAACTAAAACTGGATGGATACTATAGTGAAGTATTACCACACCAGAAAGTAGAGATCATCGAGAAGCTTCAGAAAGAAGGTCATTTTGTGGCCATGACGGGCGATGGCGTCAATGATGCACCTGCACTGGCAAAAGCTGATGTAGGAATTGCGGTAGGTTCCGGTACAGACGTAGCAGCCGAGACTGCTGACATTATCCTGGTAAACAGCAATCCGAAAGATATTGCCAACCTCGTATTATTCGGTACGGCTACTTACAATAAGATGATCCAGAACCTGATCTGGGCCACTGGTTATAATGCCATTGCGTTGCCATTGGCTACCGGTTTTATATCAGGTTTGGTAATCAGTCCCGCCATTGGAGCAGTATTTATGAGCCTAAGTACCATTATTGTAGCCGTTAATGCGCAGACCTTAAAAATGAAGATGTAATTTAATTTGAATAAATCCCACCGATCATTTTAGACAAACTAAGAAGTGCGAAGCAGATCAAATAAGGGTCTCGAAGTAATCTATTCTTAATTGTGGTAAACCCTTATTTGATCAGCTTCTTCAATGCAGGGCTACAGATTCGATTATCAGGGTTCAAAGCACTTGGCAAAAACACGATTTATTTTTATTTATCTCTTTATTGTATCCTGTTTTCACCAAGAGCTTTGAACAAGACACCTGATTACTTTAAACCAATTTCAACAGAAGACCATTTCACCGCCAAGCCAAAGTTAGGCCTGTTGCAGAACCTTTGTCAAGGGCCATGTCGAGTGTCGATTGTGTTTGAATTTTTTATGGAATCGACACCCTTGACAAAGAACCCGCAACAAGCTCATTTCGCGGCTTGTCGGAAGCAATGGTCGGGTAAGTTCAGCGTGGAAGATTATTTCTGCCGTTCACCTTTTGTGCGTGTTTCATGACTATTCATTCGTTGCCAACATTTGGTGCGGTCTTTAGAAAGTCAACAACTGGAAAAAGAGAGCAGGAATGGATATTTCATTTTCCTTGCAGAAAAACTGAACTGCTTTCAACTTTGTAGCCGGTTTTATTGATCGCGTCATTTATTTCGGTTTCTGAAATTTTGGTGTCGTCAAATTCTACAATGGCATTTGCTTTTTCATAAGAAGCAGTGGTCTTTATAACCCCGGGTAACTTATTAACTTCATGCATGACATGTTCAGCACACCCCTGGCAAGTCATACCACTGATTTCAAACTCAACGGTTTTTAAATTCTCTTTATCAACCAAGATCGCTTGTCTTTCCTGGTGAGGATAAAATACATGAGCATAATGCGGGAAGGAAAGCATGGCCAACGCAAAGAAAGTAATGATGCCAAGAAAAGATTTGGTCTTCCAGAATGAAGTTGTTTTAGGATCCGTTTCACATGTGCACTCCGGTGATTCCTTTTTTGGAAAGAGTTTTTGATACCATGCAAATCCAAGCACAGCGATTGTTACACCGGCAAGATATGGTCTTGCAGGTTCCAGCCAGGAAAAAGAGGCCGCGAAACTGGTCGTTCCGGCAATTAATGCCAGCACCGGAGTAATGCAACACAGTGAACTAAGCAGGGCGGCAATCAAACCACCACCCAATATGCTACTTCCCTTCATTGATCATTAAAATTAATTAAACAAGCTCAGCGTTTGCAACTCGATCTTGTCCTTACAGCATGCAGGCAAAGAAGATTGATTGAAAGGGCATTGCGGGGTGTCCTTCAGCGGGCAGTTGACTTTGGGACAGGCTGGAGTGCCCTCTAAAGGACAAGATGCAGCAGATTTGCCACTTAACTCAAAGGCTGTTGCTCCCAGGCTTGCCAGGGCTACAGCGGTGATGAAAAATAACTTTTTAAACATGACTTTGTTTTTTAATTGGTTTTGCTTCTTCAAAAGTTATGGTCAATGTGAGGGTTTCCAATCTTTTTCAATTAAACGCATATGAAAGATTCAACAAAAACGTGGCCCCGTATTCAAATACATCCCCTTCACCGGAAATTGTTTGTTGGTAAACAGGGAAGCGATAGCCGGGTGTAACCGTGAGGCCGTTCCTTAAGCGAAAAGTGGAGGAAACCGTTCCATTGAAAGAAATTAACCCGGAGTTCGGGTCTTTAACTCCCTTCCACTCTGCCTGGCTTTGGGAAAAATTGGCCAACGTTCCTCTCAGCGAAAACCAATTACTAAATGCGTAGGCTCCGCTCAGCCCGCTTGTTGTTTCAACCGGACCAAGATAATCTTGGTTATTTCTATAAAATGGAAATTTGTTCATCGTAAAAAGCGCAAGCGACCATCTGTCTGTAATATTGGTAGCGTAATGCAATTCGAATAAAGGATCAAACGTTCCGGTGCCGAACTGAATGTGAAGGTGTTTTACCCCTTCTGCCTTAGCTGCCAACGGATCATCCTCGGTTTTGCCGATGGGTAATGAACTTCCAACAGCCACGTCCAATCTTCCGCTCGCTCCAAGGAATCCGTTAAAACGGTGAGCAATCAGAAAGCGAAGATCACTCAAACCTGTATAGGTTTCGTTCCGGTGGTGAATGTCGCGGTTTCGGATAACGGATTCTCTTTCGTAATCGCTTACCGGTTCCACAAAATCAACTGTTGCTGTTTGTGCTTTTATGTCATAGGGGATTCGAGCCCAGATAGTCCAGTTAGTGGCAAATGTGTATTCAAGACTTGTTTCAAAGCGATAAAAGTCCAGCGAAACAATATGATTGTGAAGAGGAACCTCAATGGCAGAACCTTCCGGTGACAAGCCTTTCCAGTTGGGATGTCCGCCCTGGTAATCGTGGCCATTTATAAAATTTAGTGTGGTTCGGAAGGCACCTTTACGAAGTGTGTCCGCACCTGCTTCCAGTTTCTCACTGCTTTGCAGGGCAGGATTACTGCACGCAGGGCATGATTGTGAAAATCCGGTTTTTGTATAAAAGAGGAATCCAATAATTACGGCAAAGAAAATGAGTGGCTTCTTCATTTTTTGTATTGCAGAATAATTTGCTCGACCTCTTCAATGCGATTCCCTTCCACTTTGCCCACGAATTTGCCACTACCATCAAATATAAGCGTAAACGGCAAGGCTGGCATTTTGTATTCTTTCGTAAGTTGCTTTGAGAGATTCGATTTCCAGTCTACTATGTCAACCTGTTTGAGAGCCATATCAGGATATTTTAGAAGCAATCGCTCTACCTTTGGTGAAAACACTTTACACGGCCCGCACCAATCGGCATAAAAATCAAAAACGGTTAACTTACCGGGAACAACAGATTCTTTCCAATTCAATTGACCACCGCCTTTGATAACTTCTATATTCAAATTTTTTCGCTCTTCATTCGTTAAAGACTTCACCAACTCATCTGCTGAGAACAGTGCTTCAAAATTGGTATGTTCTTTTATCGCATCCCTTATTTGCTGCTCAGTCATATTGGCTGAGGCAACCACAACAGCTTGCTTACTTGCAAAATCAACTTTCGCTTCCCGTATTCCCTCGGTTTTTAAGAGAACGTTTGTTGCAGTCTGAGCGCAGGCACCACACGTCATTCCCTCAATCGTGAATTCATACTTTTTCTCCGGTTCATTCCCTGACTGTGAAAAGGACGCTGTGTTAATTCCGGCCAGGAAGACCAGTAAAACAAATAGACGTTTATCAACCTTTTTCATTTGATTGGAATTTTTAATCGTGATCTCAAAGGCAAAGTTAGAGGCTGCTTGGAGGGGGTCTCCAAACTATTTTTGCAAAATCTTTTTTCTGAGATGAGCCTCTATTCGGGCAGCCTCTTTCAGTTTTTCCGGTACGCTTTCCAGGGGGATTTCAGGGAATAAATTCCGAAGCAGTTCGATATTTTGCTCATATCCGCAATCGCCCGGGCAATTTTGCCAGGAAAACGAAATCTTTTCAGCCAGGGCCTTACGGTAGACCTCATCAAGTAGCATAAGCGTGACCTTCTGCAAACCTGCCTGCACCGCTTTCAGTTGCAAAAGAGTTTGATCAGGAAATTCCTTGTCAACCATTTTCCCTACCGCAAGTAAGTGGCCCGATAGTCCCTTGATCGAATCTTTAAATTCCTTAGTCAGATCTTTTGAAATCATAAGCTGTAAATTTTTATTGAGCTCAACAGCATCTCTCATTCATTTGTACAGGGGGGCATTTAACGCTACCGTAAGAACAGAAAACACAGCAGTCACCTAACAAAGGTTTCAAAAGTGTTTTGCAATTCTCGCACTCGTAAAAATACTGACAGGCATCCTTTGGCATTTCTTCCTCTTTAGAAAAACCACAGCTCGGACACGTTATTATTGATTTTGTCACAATTGTTGTCTCCATTGCTTCTACGACTTTGTCTCTTCTTTTATCCTATTAATGTACTTGAAGAATGGTCTTAATATTTTCAGGTGGTCGGCCGTTAGCGAGTAGAAAATAGTCTGACCAACACGCTTTGCCTGGATAACATTGCTATCTTTTAGCTTTCTCAGGTGCTGAGAGATAGCTGGCACAGTCATCCCAAGAATATCACTGAGGTCACATGGACAAAGTTCTCCTTCTTCTTCAAGCAGATAGAGAATTTTTAATCTTACCTCATTGCCGGAAAGATCAAGAACACGTGCCAGGTCATGAAACGCCTGATCGTTTGATGTAATTTTCCTTTTGCACTCTTTAATCTGGTTGACATCGGCAAAAACGCGTATACAGGTGGTTTTGTCCATGAGCTAATTAAATTCATCGCAAGATACTAAGGGTTCATTATTTAAGCAAATACTTAAATACAGACTGTTCCATTGCATCATTAATCCTGGTACAAATTAGGCTTTGGCGGGAACGTGGCGGCAAGGAACTACGGCATAAACCCGCCTTCCTTCACACTTTCCATTTATTCCGTTCCTCCTTGCGCAAGTTCCTTCCAAAGCCTGTGGGTGCACCATAATTAATTCTTACGATTATGGAAAACACAAAAGAAACAAGACAGTACCAGGTAGCAGAGATTCAGCTTACCTACAAGTCAAACGTAAAACCTTCGTTACGTCCAAAGATCACCTGTTCAAAAGATGCCTATGAAGTATTATTGGAAACATGGGATGACAACAGGATTGAACTTGTAGAGCAATTCAAAGTGATGTTAATGAACAGAGCGCAAAAGGTTCTTGGAGTCTTCGAGGTATCAACCGGAGGAATTAGCGGAACGGTAGCCGACCCGAAACTAATCTTTGCTGCTGCTATCAAAGCTGCCGCATGTGGATTTATCCTGGCGCATTGCCACCCGTCTGGAAACTTGCAGCCGAGCCAGGCTGACATTCAGCTTACAAGAAAGATCAAGGAAGGCGGTAAGTTGCTGGAAATACAATGCCTTGATCATCTAATATTAACCAGCGAAGGATACTACTCTTTCGCTGATGAGGGGCTGTTATAAGGCCCTTTTTTTATTTCTCCTCAATAGTCCACCGTGTCTTTTAAAACTATTTGTACACATTTCACTTACACGTTCAGTTGGTTCACGTAGAGATAATTTGCAAATCGGACGAAGCCCCAATATTTGCCAACTTTCTGAGGTCATCTATAAAATGGTTTGAGATAGCAAAGGGAGTAGCAAGTCCAATAATTAGTACTAGCGACTGAAAGATATTGATACCTCATCGTTCCGGCTGTTCTAAGAGGCCCTCAAATTCTTAAATTCATGCATTTTAATAAGGTCAGGTATGAAAAAGTTCGATATTCGACCCCTTGGGTCTACAGATTACTAAATCCTTCAATGCCATAGGCTTGAAGGATTTAGTATTTATAGAAGCTTCTAGTGAGAATAATCTTTTTATACCGATCCCAAACTTTATTCGTATACGGCTGATCTGCTCTGCACACACCAAATGATACGCTTGTTGAATCAATAGGCCATTCTTTTTGGTCTTATTGAAATACCTACCGTTAACCCATATATGTGCACCCTATACAGTACTGCCATAAATCCTTCACGGGAATAAATTCCTCCTACTCTCCATTGGGAACGTTAAAGAAAATTTCTAACTGTGCTGCCAAACGGTACTACACAAAACATTTTTACATCAACCAAAAAAAATTAAATCACTATCCCATTCACTTCTTTGTTAGGGTTGGAAAGGAAAAACAAAATTGTTGTCACGCTTCAGCATGCATAAATATTTTTTCGCATGGAGTATCTCACACGGCATGCACAATAATTGGAGCAATGGAAATAATTTATCGAAAATTTTGGAAATTACAAATCTAGTAGTACCTTAGATGAGTTTTAAATGAATGTTTAACCAAAATTAAAAACGCTATGGCAAAGAAAGCGAAAAAAGCAGCTAAGAAAAAGACCGCAAAGAAAGCTGCTAAGAAGAAGAAGTAATTGACGTTGATGGAAACATCAACAAACAAAAAGAGCTGATCAATGATCAGCTCTTTTTGTTTTATAGAGGTTTGAAAGGTGGAGCTGCAGGGAATCGAACCCTGGTCCAGAGAAGATCATAATCGTATCTTCTACATGCTTAGTTGACTTTCATTGTCGGGAATAAGCCGGCAGGCAACAGCCAACCCACTCCGTAGTTGCGTTATCTTAGCCGTGTGGTACAACCACACACGGAGCAGTTCTGCAAAACGACACCGCTATACCAGCACCTGCAGAACAGCGCACTGAGCGATGATGGCCTCCCCGATCTTATCGGGGATAAGCTAACCCAACGTTACGTCAGATTAAGCAGCCATGGCGTAGTTAGTCTCGCCACGTATGGTTCAGGACTATCTTTCAAGGCTCTCATCCTATGAGCCTGCATGCTTACACACGTTATAACACATCCTGTCAAAACCGGTCAGCCCCACAATACCTCAAAGAACATACAGCCGTTACGCTGTTAAGGCAGACAAATATACGTGCAAAAAAGTTCACAGCGGCAGGTTACTGATTTTTGACAGATACCTTAATTTTAAAGCCACATGAAATGCACACCCTATTTCATTATTATTTTACTGAGCAGCCACATGGTAGTGGCGCAAATCCTCAATATCGAAAAATCTGTACTTGATCGTGATACTACTAAAAAGTATTTGGGCAACATTAATGGAAACCTGCTGCTCTACAACCGAAGCGCGGCAGCAGATGAGCCCGTTGAGTTTTTTGGATTTGATTTCCGCTCCAGTATTGCCTGGTTCCCGGGCAAGCACAGGCTTTCTTCAATCAGCCGGATTGACTACCTCAAGATCAATGAAGATCCCTTTCTCAACACCGGTTATCAGCACTTCCGGTTCGATTTCCGAAAAGACCGAAAGGTACATCCCGAAATTTTTACACAATACCAATACGATAACTTTCGTGGGTTAGACCCACGCCTGCTCGTGGGTACCGGCATGCGGCACCGACTTTACCGTGACGAACACTTTACGCTCATTTTTAGTGTGGGTATTATGTATGAGTCAGAGAAATGGACCCATCCTAAAACCGAGGAAATTATCCGCATTGCTTTTTGGAAATCAACCAATTACCTGGTTTTTCGAATTAAAATTTCTGAATGGGCCGACTTTAACTCCGTTCAATACTTCCAAACGGCATACGATCCGGGCATAGAAGTTTTCAGGCATCGGTACAGCACAGACGTTAATCTGAACACCAAACTTACCGCCCGGCTCAATGGACCACCTCATTTACACTGAGTTTCGAAAATCGCCCAATTGTGCCTATTGTGCGAACCATTTATCGGTTCAGCAATGGGATTACGTACAAATTCTGACAAGCACTTTTGCATTGGGTCAGTCCGGCACATATCCTAAAAATCATTTCTTATATACACTTGAAATAGATTAATTTGCCGCCATGGAAAACTTTGTTGTTTCGGCACGCAAATACCGCCCTACAGGTTTTGAGGAGGTTGTTGGACAGGAACATATTACCACCACCTTAAAAAATGCCATCGACAATAATAAGCTGGCACAGGCATTACTTTTTTGTGGCCCCCGGGGTGTTGGCAAAACCACCTGTGCCCGCATAGTTGCCCGTTTAATTAACGGCTTTGAAGAAAAGGCCGAAGTTAACTCCCTGAATATTTTTGAACTCGATGCTGCCTCCAATAATTCCGTTGAGGACATCCGAAACCTTATCGACCAGGTGCGTTACCCGCCCCAATTCGGTAAATTCAAGGTATACATTATTGACGAGGTTCACATGTTATCGAATGCAGCCTTTAACGCATTTTTGAAAACACTTGAAGAGCCGCCCGCCTATGCAATTTTTATACTGGCTACTACCGAAAAGCATAAAGTAATACCTACCATATTATCCCGCTGCCAGATTTTTGATTTTAACCGGATACAGATATCGGACATCGGAGATCATTTAAAAGCGATTGCCAAACAGGAAGGAATTAAGGCAGAAGACGAAGCCCTTCACCTGATTGCCCAAAAAGCCGATGGGGCGCTTCGGGATGCGCTATCCATTTTCGACCTGATGGTCACATACTCATCCGGCAAGGGTATAACCTTTAAGGATGTTTTACAGAACCTGCATATACTTGATTACGATTACTATTTTACCCTAGTAGACACATTGCTTTCGGAAAATCATACACAACCGTTGTTGATTTTGGATGAGATACTCCGCAAAGGTTTTGACGGACAAAATTTTATTGTTGGCTTGAGTGAGCATATACGCAACTTACTGGTATCGCAGGATGCACGTACTACCAACTTAATGGAGGTTCCGGAAAGCGTAAAAAATAAGTATGCGCAGCAAGCCCAGGCCGCCTCCCCTTCCTTGCTCCTCTCCTGGCTTAACATAGCCAATCAATGCGACATCCAGTATAAGAGCAGTAAAAATCAACGGTTGTCTGTTGAACTGGCCTTGATGAAGATGGCCAACGTTCATGCCGTTATAAACATGGATACGCTTTCTCCTCAACCCGAGGCAGTAAAAAAAAAATTAGTGACGAGTCCGTAAAGGAACCCGAGACTATCCCTTTAGCGCAAACCCCGGAGGAAATTCCTCCTACTATCAACTTACCAAAAAAAGTAGTTACGGAAACTGTTGAACCAACATTGCGTTCCACCTCACGCAGTAAGAGCACACCAAAAATTCCGGCACTTAAAAACATTTTACAATCGGGTACTATATTGGTTGAACCTGAACAAAAGGAAACTATCCAGCCATTAACTAACCAGCCTTATACTTTTGAACGTCTACAGGAAGTATGGATGGAGTTTGCAGATAAGCGAAAAAAATACCGGGCAGAGTATCAGCTCCTAACACAGCAAATTGATCTTCGCGAATCAACCGTACTTGTACACCTGCACAACCCGGTTCAGGAAACCTTGCTTAATGATTTGAAAAGCGATCTGATGCAATACATACGGGAAAGTCTGAATAATTACACCATTCAGATATCGGGTGAATTAAAAAGCAATGACAGCAAAAAGGTTATCTACACCAATCGTGAGAAATTTGAACACTTGGCAGAAAAAAATCCTAACCTGATACTCTTGAAAGATCGGTTAGGACTCGATCCGGATTTTTAAATGTCGTTATTTCTTCTCTTCGTAATTCTGGAAGCTGTAGCGGAAACCAAAATTAAAAGCCTGGCTCAACTGCACGCCCGAATCCTGGTCGAAATCGTAAAGCAAAATGCCTCCTAAACCAACGCTGATAAATTTATTCACCTTGGCAGTCAGCATAAGGTCTAATCGGTGGTCGATGGTTTTGGCTGCCAGTGTTTCATAATTAGCAAACATGAGGTAACGCCACTTCAAATTCAGGTTGGTGGCAATGTCCTTATCAAAATCGGCTGTGAGCTGAAAGGCCAGCCACTCAAAGCGGGTTGACTCGCCAAGTTCTACACCGTAGGGGCGCACGGGGTCAACCGCGTCAAATCTTCCGTTATTGTCCCGAACGATAGTTACCCGGGGGGCAAAGGGTGACATCCGCACAAAGAAGTAATCAACAGGCTTATACTGCAAACCCCAGGCAGATGTTATAAAAGCCGGAGCAAAAATGTCGGAAATAAGATCTTCGGTATCGTCTGCATTGTATCGAAATCCTTTCGTAAACTGGCTCATAAAATTCAGGGATGTGAACACATCCCACTTTTCACTAACCTTATAGCCCACCTTCGTATCAAAAAACATACGGTCAAGGGTTTTGCGAAAACCTTGTCCACTGTTTTCAACAAACCCATATAACATGTCGATTTCGTTAGCCCACGTAATTTTTTCGCGGGAATAATTAGCCTTATAGTTAAATGCAGAATTCAGACCAATGGAGTTGATACCCCCGGCCTTCCAATTAGAGGAAAACGAAGCCTGATTGACATTCAAATTAAAGAGTAACTTTTTCTTCCAGTTAGAAGTGGTATCGGGCTTTACAACCTGGGCATTGGCACTAAGCGTGCACAGTATGGAGCAAAGTAGTAGTACTACTCCAAAAGTGAGGGCTCTTTTCATAAACGATCGTGGTTTGATTTATAGACTTTTGAACAGCGGAAATCAAATATTGTTGAGCTTGATCTCTTCCAGGGCAATTTCGGTAAGCGGTTTGGTGATGAATTTAATAACGTGGTTGTTGTTCACAATTTTATCGATATCGCGCTTATTATCAGAACTGGACAGAATAATGACTTTACACTTATTGCGGACAATTTCATTGAATTTTTCGAACTCGTATAAGAAAACGAAGCCGTCCACGATGGGCATGTTAATATCCAGAAAAATCAAACTGGGCAGGTTTTCCACTTTGTTTTCGTTCTCTTTCAGATAATCAAGCGCAGCCTTACCCGATCCCTTCGCTTCAACCCGCTTGGAGAATTTGGTGATTTCGATAATGCGTTTACTGATAAAATTGTCAGTATCATTATCATCTACCAACATTACTAAATCAATGGATTTTGTATCTGTTTCCATCCCAATAACAATCAATTACAATGCTTTAAGTTCAAACAAAATCACAGGTCACAAAAATATCCTTTTTTAAATACTTTAAGCCTGTCCTTGCTAAAATCGGGGGGTTGACGTAATAAATTCATAGAAAAGGGAGTAAAATCAGGCCTATTTAACCTGAATCTTCAACTTCTCACCGGTGGCCACACTAAAATCCTTCTTCTGATTCCAATCCATAAGGTCTTTTATGGTAACACCATACTTTCGGGCAACACTATACAGCGTATCGGATGGTTTTACTTCATAGATCATAAACTCACCTTGCTTTTCGGTGTCCATAAGGCTTTTGGTCTGGACCGGATCTTGAAGCATTAATGTTTGACCGGGTTTTATACCGTCTTCCATCTTCAGCTGATTCCAGTTCACAATATCCATAACCCCTAATCCATATCGTTTGGAAATGGCATAGAGGGTTTCACCGGCTACAACAATATGTTGGGTGGGCAGAGATTCAGGTTGAGCGATCGCAACCGATTCATCAACCTTGGCGGGAGCTGTTTCGGCTGACCCAGGGACGGGGACCACGACATTGGCGATCACTTGTTCTTCCTCCCTTTTCTCAGGCTCAGGTGATACAACGGCAGGCCAAACCTCCGATTTGCTTATGGATGCCGTTGGGTTAACCGACCAACTAAAAAATTCACCAGTCTCTACCTCAACTGTATTGGCGATAACCGGTTCAGCGCCCGCAGATTTGGGTGCGCCTGACAGCACCACCAGCGTGCCTGGCTTGAGCGATGAAGCCGGCAAACCCGGGTTTAACTTTGCCAATCTTTTTAACTGAATTCCGTATTGCTGACTAACTGACCAAAGCGTTTCATCGGATTGCTTTATTACATGTGAAGCTATCTGGGTTTTTGATTTCTTCCTTTTCAGATAATAATACTGACCCTCGACCAACGGATCGCTAATGGAAAGATCGTTGCACACCAGAAAAAAAGATAACCCTACTCCGGCTCGCTTGGTCAGTGTTACTGCATTCTCACCAGCTTGAGCCTTTATGGCGGGTATTCCATTTATTGTTTTCTTATCAGTGTGTGAAGCCAATGCTGGTTTGGCATCAAGTTTTTTATGTGGATCGTGTTTACCATGCCCGGTATTGATTTTTTCAACCGAAGCGTAAACCGGTTGTGCTTCACCTTTAACCGGTATGGATACAACATAATTCCGGTCTCCGGGAATTGTTCCCTTGCGGGCCCATTTATTATACTCCAACAAAATCTCCTCCTCAACCGAAACTTCTTTAGCCAATGCTGCCAGTGACTTAGGGCTGCTGTTTTCGAAGGCAATAACCTTTATTTCACCGTGCCCTTTTACAGCGCCTTCAAATGCAATTTTATGGGCCAGAAATTTTTTTACATACCAATAGGTCTGGCTGGTGATTTCCATATGTTTTGTACCACTCTCATAGTCCTTAACCGAGCGCTGTACACCACCGGCACCCATTTGATAAGCTTGTAAAGCATATAGCCAATTGTTAAAAAAAGTATTATTCTTTTTTAGGTATTGCGCTGCCGCCCGGGTAGAGGAGACAATGTTCATCCGCTCATCAATTTCCTTATCAACACGCAAACCCATCTCTGCTGCCGTAAAATCTTTGAACTGCCAAAAGCCTACGGCATTCGATACCGACACAGCATCGGGTATCAAGGCGCTTTCCTGAATAACCAGGTATTTGAAGTCGTCTGGCAAGCGCTCTTCAGCAAATATTTTCTCGATAATGGGAAAATATGTTTTTGCCCGATCAACTTTTATATTGAAATATTTAGGGTATTGGGTAAGGGCATCAACATCTTTTTGAATTTCTCTGCGGGCATCGTCACGGATGGTGAGTGTCATGCCCGCAAAGTTCATCTTATGGGGAACTTCCGGAGTTTGAGCCAACACCACATGCAGAAGTAAACTAAAAATGGCTGTGAGTCGCATACTGCTAAGGTTAAAAAATATTCAGCCTAAAAAATCAATCCTTCACTTTACGTGCAATCATAATGCCATCACGCACAGGCATCAGGATATTCTCAACCCGGGTATCGTTTTGGATTTTCTGATTGAAATCCATGATGGCCCGGGTGTCCTTATCTGGTTTTTCATCCAGCACCTTTCCACTCCACAACACGTTGTCAGCCAGGATGTAACCACCCAAAGGTACAAGATTGAATACTAAATCGTAATAGCGGGCGTAGTTTTCTTTATCGGCATCAATAAAAACGAGATCGAAAGGACCTTTCAACTGTGGAATAATTTCCAAGGCATTGCCAATACGGTAGTCAACTTTATTCACCAGGCCTGCTTCGTTGAAATATTGCCGGACCCTTTCCTCCAGTTCCTCATTAATATCCAGGGTTATCAACTTTCCGTCCGGTGTAAGCCCCTCTGCCAGGCATACTGCTGAATAGCCTGTATAGGTGCCGATTTCCAGAATCGCTTTTGGCTGAAGCATACAGCTTACCATCGCCAACAACCTTCCCTGCAAATGCCCGGAAAGCATGCGTGGCATAAGTACCTGTGCGTGCGTGTCACGATTAATCCGCTTTAATAATTCACTTTCGGGTGAAGTGTGTTGCTCGGCATAGCCCAATAACCCGGCATTCAGTATATTCATTTTACTTGGGAATCATTGTTAAAAAACTTAAACCATCGGGGTCAAACATTTCCTCGGCAATGCGTCTCAGCGTTACTGAATCCGTTTCATTGATGATTTCAAAAACTTCATTCAGCGATGGCACACGGTTTAAATCAAGGGTTGATCGGCCCAGCAACATCATCATGGTTTGATTGTTTTCTTCTGCCATGGCCATCTGTCCCTTCAATTGTTCTTTGGCGGCCTTTAACTGACGGCCATTGAGTTGTTTACTCCGAAACTTATCCAACTCGTGTTGAACCAAGGTTATGCACCGCTCAAGTTTGTTAGGCTTTGTGCCAAAGAAAACAGCAAACATTCCGGTGTCCGTATAAGAAATGTAATGCGCATCAATAGAATAAACATACCCATACCTTTCGCGCAATGCCATATTGAGACGTGAATTCATACCGGGACCTCCCAACATGTTCACCAGCAAATAAAATGGAATCCTGTAGTTATGATGAACCGGGTATGCCGGACGACCAATCGCACATTTGGCCTGCTTAACCGGTCGTATCAGTTCTTTGTATTGTGGTTTGTACTTTCCAGCCGGCTTTCTTTTTGCCGTTCGCTTTGAGGATTTTACGGTAAAATAGTTGCAAAAAATTTTCTCAACTTCCCATGGGGGTAAATTGCCCACACAACTGAACACAATTCTTTTGGTATCCACACGCTGTTTAAAAAATCCTTTGAAGTCTGCACGCCTGAATGTAGACACAGTTTCCTGGCGGCCAAGGATGTTCATCCCCATCGGATGCTTGTCATAAATAACCGATTCGAATTCATCCTGTAAAGAGTCATCCGGATTGTCCAGGTACATGGCCATCTCCTGAAGAATAACGCCACGTTCTTTTTCTATTTCCGATTCGGGAAAAATTGAATGGAAGGTAATATCGGACAGCACATCAACTGCGCGTTCAAAATACTGGTCCCGGACTGAGGCAAAGAATACCACTTTTTCTTTGTCGGTATAGGCATTTAATTCGCCACCTACCGAGTCGATACTGCTGATAATCTGGTAAGATTTTCGTTTCCGGGTGCCTTTAAAGGCAAGGTGCTCCCAAAAGTGTGTTATGCCTTGTGTAGGTTCGTCTTCATCACGACTGCCCACATCCAGAAATACGCCACAATGAACTATTTGCGTATGTTCCACCTGTTTATAAACGAGGCGAATTCCATTACTTAATACAACACGATGCAGTTCTTCTTTCATACCGGGTGCTAAAATACCATGTAAACGACTACCGTCCCAACTGCGAACATAGGTGACCGCTCACGGGCAAGCATTTGCGTTGAGTTTACTCATTTTAGTTAATTTGAAAAGATTGAAAATGGCATGTCAATTGTAAATCAACTTGCACTATGGAAACACAACGCGTAAAAACCTGCTTTACCATTACGTTTACCGATGAACAATTTAACCGGGCGAAAGAATATGTTGAAGACATGAAGCGCCATCCCAACCGGGTTTTCTGGCGGGGTAAAGAAGGCAAAACCGACCAGGAGCTTATTGTGGAGCAAATTGCCCACCGGATTTTGTCGGGCTTTTACAACGATGATCCGTATAATGCCGGACGTTACATTGTGCGCATGGAAGCCGGTATTAACGGCAATTGAATCAGATTCGCTCCAGAACCTTTTCAATTAAGGCCTCCACAATTTTTTCAGGATCTTTCGCGAATTTGTTTTTCATGCGGTTGGCAATGATGGCATTAACACTCAGCATGTCGTGGCCCAATAAGCGGCCCATAGCATAATAGGCGGCCGTCTCCATCTCAAAATTCGTAAGCCAGAAGTCGCTGGTTTTATTGTGATAAAAATTTAGGTCATCCAACAGTTTAGGCATACGCGTAGTTGCCCTGACCTTTCTTCCCTGCGGGGCATAAAACCCGGGTGTTGTAATGGTGTTACCCCGTATCATGTCGTGAGCGATACGGTTAAACAGTGTTTCAGACCCCTGAACAACATACGGCCGGAAAGGGATTTTTACCTTTTTCTGAATATCTGCAGCAATTGATTTTTCAAAAGTGGTGGCCGGTAAATCGTAAAAGGTCATCAGGTTATCCAAACCAACGGCATAATCCGTAGCCAGGTGAGCACCCAGGGGAATATCCTCCTGCAATCCTCCTGAAGTTCCGATGCGGATTATTTTGAGTTTCTTCTTTCGTGATTTCGGCTCGCGGGTTTTCAAATCCATGTTTACCAGCGCGTCAATCTCCGTCATAAAAATTTCCACATTATCGGTTCCGATGCCGGTGCTGATCACGGTGATTTTCTTACCATTGAAATGACCCACGTGTGTAATAAACTCACGTTTGTTCATCTCAAACTCAACTTCATCGAAGTACTGGCTTACCTTATAAACCCGGCTGGGATCACCCACGGCAATAATGATATCCGAAACATGTTTGGGCAACAGGTTAAGATGGTAAACACTTCCATCTTTATTCAGAATTAAATCGGTTTCAGATATTTTAGGCATACGTTATTGCTTTATGGGTTGGGCAGGATTTCCAAATACAGTTTCACCATCTTTAACCGGAGCAATAACTACTGCACCCGCGCCTACCCGTGCACCTTTGCCAATAGTAACACCCGAAACAATCGTAACACCTGACCCGATAAACGCCTCAGGCTCTATACGCACACCTGAATTAATAATGCTTCCCGAACCGATTTGCGCAAAATCTCCTAAGGATGCCTCTGCCCCGATAAGCGCACCGCATTGCAGGATACAATGACTGCCCAATTTTGCTCCCACACCAATTTTAACACCTGAATCAATTAAATTACCATGACCCAGTTCCACATGGCTGGCCAGCAAGGCATCGCGGTGAATGGCATTTACGGGCTGTACATGACGAACTTCGTTAAGCATTTTTACCAGGGTTTTCCGGAACCGGTTATCGTCAACGGCTACGAACGCTTCACATTTTTTTCCTATTAACTTAAGAAACCCGTCATCATCCGTGTTGCCCAGCACCACAATTCCGTCAATTTCCTTTCCGTGACGCTGGTTATCGTCATCTAAAAATCCATACACCACATTTCCGTTTACCTCAAAAATTTCCCGGGCTATCCGCCCCAGGTAGCTTGTGCCAAAAATTAGTACAGGATTATCCATAGTTTTTTTGCAAAAAACAAATGTACCCTCATTACAACAGCCTCACAAGGACGAAAATCAGTTGATCTTGAAAAGTTTTGCAAACCACCGATCAAGCGGTGAGTTGTACATAACCAGCATAACAAAATAAGGGAAGAAACCGACACGGTACCTGGCATACGTACCAAAGTTTGGAGCAGAAAGCGTAAGAAATACACACAACATGGCGCAGTAAACCAGAATGGAGAATAACAGCAAGCGATCAGGCGAGGCTGTTAGTTTAGTTACATTTCTGAAGGCTAAAGCAGTAAGGAATATTAACAACAGGTTCTCCAAACTCACCACCAACTGAAAAACATTACTCGCTTCCCAAATAAAAGGCCGAAATAATCCCGAAATCAAAGCCCATGGCGCATGCAGCAGCATACTACCGATTTCAGGCTTCAGATTATTAAAATGAACCATCTTATCCGGATCAGATTTCTCATCGAAAGCCTCATAATTTTCTACCACCACTTCAAAAATTCGTTGCGGATAAAAATTGGGATGAACAAACGTAACCACAAAAATGAAAACCATCAGTAACACCACCAGCAAAACAAATTCGCGGTAAGCAGAAGCAGCCGAAGGCCGCATCCGGTTTTGCACAAACCATCGTGTTAACAAAGCCGACAACGCTACCGGTAAAAAAACTGCAGCATAGTAATACTTAAGGCTCCACAGAATCCACACACAAACCACTGCCGTTGCCAGTTGTAACCAGGTAATTTTATGATTCTGCCAGACAATAAGAAACAAACCGGTCATTCCGTAGAGCACGGTCATGGCCACACTCTCCTTGATAATTCCGGCACTCCAGAACACACACGAAGGAAAAAACAAAAGCGCCACAACGGCAGATGTAGCAAACGCAGGAAAGTTCAGGCTTATTCGTTTCACCAACCACCAGGCCGCAGCAAATGAAAAAAATGAAAAGTAAAGCGAGATGATCCAATACTTGTTGCCGGTAATGATTGAAAATAAACTCACCAGCTTAACGAAAAACAACGTTCTGTTCTCACCTGAAAAAGCCTGGTCCTTTTCAACCCATAAATAGCGGAAGTACTCAACCCAATCTGCCCTTCCTATGTCCGCTAACCGTATACTTTCCTGAAAAAATGAAAACGTATCACTATCCACATAGTAGCTGCTGTAAATCAGGCCCAATACAATACCCGAACCCAGTTTTATCAAAAGTGCCGGCCAGTAAAGTTTATCAAGAGATGATGTGTTATACTTAAACCACCACCAGGCTAACAGAAAGATAACAACACCATGAACACCACAGAGAATGATCGTCATACGGGTTGTATTAATGAAGCGCCTACTGTACAGTCGAGGCATCTTCGCTTCATGCAATATGCATTGTACAGTTCAATAAGTGCTTGCGAATCGAACGATGTTTTAGCGGTATAGCCTAACTCAGTCCATTGCCGGGTAATGGTATTTTTTTCAGCGGGTATTTGCTGTAGCCAATCCACAGCCCGATCCATATAAGCCTGGTCGTCATGTGTCAGTGCATAGGCAGCCAATAATGGTACAGCGGTGTTTACAATAAGATTTTGAATACTGGATCGCCCCAATACAGGAACGCTGCTGGTTAACTTGCCAAACTGGTAGTGTGTTTTCCAGTAATCCGATTGTTGAACAGTCAGCCAGGCAAATAAATCTTTATAGTCAATGGTGTTGACAATTGTGGAGAATATATTTTTTCGCTGGTGAATGACTGCCGCTAACTGGGCTACTCTCACCGTGGGGAAATTTGCAGGCCGCAAGCGCAAAAACCGCCATTGCGATTTATGGAGCCGTTTGTTCTCCAGTCCATATTTTATTTCAAGCAGCTCAAACTCCCGAACCAATACCCGCGTGTATTCATCGGCTTTAACTTTTTCCAAAAAACCAGCCTGACCAAAAAGTAAAGCCTCAACTTGGCGAGGTTGATCGACATGTTTCAATAAAATCTTGTACGGTAGAGATTCTGCTAATCGCAGGAATGAATCAGTATTGACTTTAAATCCAAAATTTTTACTGAGTAACTGATAGGCCGTTTCTTCCCAATCGCCCTGGTTGCGCTTCAACATTTCAATAACCACACCTGCTTTTATTTCCAATCGTTGTGTTAAAGCTTTATCCAGCATGGATAATTTTACCAGGTCACCAACTTTACGCCACGAAGATGAGCATGGTATACGATCCGTACTCGTAAATAATTTTTTATAACGACTCCACAAGGCGGTATCAACTCTGTTTTTTAATTCCAATGTTGCCATTAGCGTGCTGTCTGATCGGCTAATGGGTTTATCATTTTCCCACACTACATGAAGTATTACCTTTTCGTAGGCAGCATCATCGCTATGTTTATGATCGTTCCAACCGGAAGCCTTGATATGTATTTCCACACTTCCGCGCCACTCAAGGTCGCCTATTTTTACTTTGGCCTCACTAAAATCCGGACCGGCATGAGTATTACGGATACCCGGATGCACTATTTGAATAGTTTCTCCTGCAGTGGTACATAAATCCTTCTTTGTGAAGTATTGAAATTGCCAGATATAGTGGAGAAAGGATTCGGTCATTTCAGTCTAAAAACTCTACAGTTATTTCAGGCGTAACACGACTAAAATCCTTGTCTTGAGTTTTTATGCGCAGATTATAAGTAGAAGATATTACCGTTTGATAAGCATCATCAAAATCCAGTTTATAATTGACAGCCATCTGAGCAATACCTGGATATTTTTTTATTGGCAAGGATAAAACCCCGATATTATTCCTGATATCCGACAAGAAGCGATTATAAGCATCAAAATTTTTCGCTCGAAATAATATAACCCCGATAGTATGTAGGGAAAAATCTGAAATAAAGACTTTGTGCTTTGGGTTAACTAAAAATTCTTTACACAAAGCACTATTCCTTTGACCAAGTAGAATCTCTAAAAAAACGTTGGTATCCGCAAGATATTTCATCGCCACTCATTAGCTTCGTGTTGCAAATCAACCGCGGTTCTGTTATTCTTTAAGGAATTTTCCCAATCAAATGAAAATCCGTTTTGTTTTTTCTCTGCTTTACTGCTTTGGCGAATCAAGTTTTCAGCCAGATCAATAATCTGGCGCTGAATCTTCTTGGGGAGTGACTCGAACCGATTTAAAAATGTAGCTACATCCATAAATTTCAATATGAACTTAACAAATCTACAATTTTTGATCTAACTCAAGAAACCGACTCATTTGTTCCTTCAGTAATTTTGCCTCTTTTGCTGCTGCTTCAGCAAAATCCTTTCCTTCGGAAGCATAAATAATTGACCTTGCTGAATTCACCAGCAGGCCACACTGCTTATTCATTCCAAATTTCGATACCATTTCCAAATCACCACCCTGTGCCCCAATACCCGGCACCAGGAAAAAATGGTCCGGAGCCAATTCACGAATGTGCTGCATTTTATCAGCTTGGGTAGCCCCTACCACAAACATTAATTGATCGGGGGTAGCCCAGGTTTTAGCTTTCAGTATTACTTCTTCATACAGTCTGCGATTCGTTACTTTTGATTCCATCAATTGAAAATCAGCACTACCGGGGTTAGAAGTATGTGCTAACAAAATCACCCACTTGTCTTTAAACTTCAAAAATGGCTTTACAGAATCTTCACCCATATAAGGAGCCACAGTTATAGCATCAAAATTCATTTGCTCAAAGAATGCCCGCGCATACAGTGAGGAGGTATTGCCAATGTCGCCACGTTTGGCATCCGCAATGGTGAAGCAATCTTTCGGAATATAGTCCAGTGTTTTCTGCAAGCTCTCCCAACCTTTTGGGCCAAGGGCTTCATAAAAAGCAATATTAGGTTTGTAGGCCACACAAAACTGATGCGTAGCATCAATAATGGCTTTATTAAATGTAAAGACCGGATCGGGCTCGGTTTTTAAATGCGATGGGATTTTGTCCAGGTCGGTATCCAATCCAACACAGAGGTAGGATTGTTTTTTTTTGATTTGATT
This sequence comes from Flammeovirgaceae bacterium UBA5585, assembly GCA_002425185.1. Lineage (GTDB taxonomy): Bacteria > Bacteroidota > Bacteroidia > Cytophagales > Cyclobacteriaceae > UBA2336. The sequence goes on from DILT01000012.1 coordinate 202,094, forward strand.
AAAGATCTTGTGATAATTCAACTTACCTGTTTTGACAGGCAAAATAGCCAATCGAAGCAAGAGTATAAAGCTTTGAGAAATTTATTTGATTTCGCATCTTTAGTTAAATAAAAGATTACATGCGGCAGATCCTAATCCCTTTACTTTTTATAAATGCAACTGTTCTTAATGCACAAATATCCGGACAAGTAAAAGATTTTAAGTCACAAAAACCTTTAAAAGGTGCAGAGATATTCGTTGATGGCGGATTAACTAATGCTGTTTCAGATGAAAATGGTTATTTTACATTGGAGGGACTTCAGCCGGGTACACATAAAATTGCGTGTTTCAAAAAGGGATATAGAACTGATGCCAAAGTTTTATCCGTAAAAAAAGGCGAAAACATTGTTCTATTTATTCTTAAAAAAAATTATAATACAAAAAAAATTAAAGAGAAGGCCATTATTGCTGAAGTGATTTCCAACGCAATTCAGCGAAATGAACTGTTTCCTGAGTGGGATCAAAAACTTGTTACTCGATCAGTATCTCTAAAAGCCCAGGATTCAAAAATTTTTGGAATGATCTCATTCCAAAATCTAGCACTTGGATACGCTGTAGAGTATCATCTTCTTGATTACACAGGAAAAACTTCAAATCTCTTAACAAAATTTATCCCTCTTCGCGGTTCTGAATCCGATGAGAACCTTTGGGCCGAGAATCGATTTGCGCGTTTTAAACTTACTGCAAATAATTTTCTTGAATCAGTCTTACAGAACACCAATTCAGTTTACGGTTATCACGTGTTCGATGTCAACAATCAAATACAAATGCTGGATAACCAATTAACCATTGGACTTAGTGGCGAAAATAATATTCTCAAATTAGATCAACAGCTAAAAATTATATTTACCGTTGATGAGAAAACACACAACTCCTGGATTGAGGCCAATGGCCGCGTTGTCTTTGATGACAATGGATTGATACAGAATAAAGATTCAGTGCGACTAATCGGGACATTCGCTGATAAGTCCTTATCTGGTCTTTTACCCATAGAGTATTCGCCACCGGTTGAATGGAGACGGTTTAATCTGGAACCCTATTTTGAAAAAGCTTACATACATACGGATAAGTCGTATTACTTTCCAGGGGACACAGTATGGTTCAAAGTGTACATGAATTACAAAACGCTACCACTTATTGAGTCATTAAGCAAAGTACTCTATGTTGATTTAATTGAATCACAGGATGACAGCAAGCCATCGGTTACTAAATATTTAAAAATTGAAGATGGGGAAGGCTGGGGTGAATTTGTATTACCTGAAACACTTACATCTGATTTTATTGCTTTACGGGCATATACAAACTGGCAACGTAATTATGGAACAGATCAGATTTTCTTAAAATATTTTCCCGTTGTACAAAGAAGTGTTAACCTGAGGAACCAAAGGACTGATTTTGAGAAAGACAATAACGTTTTGATTTACTTCGACAAACCTGGTTATTCTAAAAGGGACAAGATTCGTCTAACGGTTTCCGTTGTTGATGAAAATAATATACCATCTTCTTCATGGATGTCTGTATCCGTGACAGACCTATCAATGGTTAGAGTATTACAGGATTCCTTAACGATAACAAAATCATTTGAAATAAAACCCTATCCGATCCCAAGTAAAATCAAATATCCTATTGAACAAGGATTAAGCTTAAACGCAAGGTTTATCAGCGAAAATAATAAGCCCATAGAGGCTTCTCTCACACTAATGTCGGAGAAGTTTGCCCAAGCTTTTGAATTCAATACAGACATTTATGGTAAATTTTCAATACATGGACTTGACTTCACAGATTCTGCCACCGTTAGGTATTCTGCTAAAAATGATCCATTTCAGGTATTCGGCAAAATTGAAATACTAAGGGAAGATCCCCTGCCCCTTCAATTAAAATGGCCAAAACCCTCAGAAAATATTGAGAAAGCTGATTTTAAAATTGATAAAAATACAACCTTGCTAAGAGAAGTTATTGTTGAGGCAAAAAGAATTGCCGTGCAGCAGAAAAAAACTGAGCAAGATAAAATTAAACTAGTTAAACCCTTTGGTGAGCCTAACTATGTTTTGGAGGGAAATAGACTAAGAAGAGGTGCGGTTAATGTTATTGAAATGATGCGTGGTCAAATTCCAGGATTGGCAATCGGCTTCAATGGCGCAAACTACTCCATTAGATTTACCCGTTCCGGCTCCATTAGTCTGGACACTAGTCCAGCTGTTTTTATAGATGATATACCCACCGGTGGGAATATTGAACCAACACTATTGGCAATAAATCCCTTTGATGTTGCTGCCATTGAATTTATTACCCGGCTAACTTCTGTTGGTGGAGCGCAAGGGGCTAATGGTATTATTGCTATTTATACCCGGGCGGGGGGATTGCGTGGAAGATTTATTGAGGATGAGAAATTAAAAATGTTTTCTTTAAAGGGATATGCCACGCCTTCAAGGTTTTCTGGTATTGATCATAAAAAGACTTTTGTTCCTCAAAATTCTGATTTCAGATCAACCATTTATTGGTCTCCTTCTGTTGTTTCCTCCCGAAAAGCAGGCCCAGCCAGAGTTGACTTTTTTGCCTCTGACTCTGCCGGACCTTATTTAATTACAATTGAAGGAGTTACTGATAAAGGAAAGCCATTCAGACATGAACAACTATTGGAACTAAGCTCTGAAGATTAAGAGTGAACAAGTTTAACAGTGTAATTAACGAAGGTCAATAACCTCAACCCCCGGATACTTCTTCGGATCAAACGTAAAAAAAGCATCAGCTATTGCAACATTGGGCGTGAACTTGGAGATAGTATACTTGTACTTATTCCCGCCCTTATCAAACATCGTCCAGCTTTGGATGCTTTTATCCTTTTTACCGATGTTCATTTTTATTTTGAAATACTGGGCATCTTTTTTTTCCGGCACCAGGTCAATCACTTCACACAACACGCCATTTTCAGTCTGATCTTCGAGGTATAAATACTTAAATCCTTTTTTATACAACTCGTAAATCTTGGAGGGGTTTATCTCATCCGCATCGGGATCGTAGTTATCAATATTTACTTCTTTTGCTGCAGGCAGGTAGGTCCATACCGTGGTACCGTTATTAATAATTTCCTGATCGTCCATAGCCAACCGGAACTTGTCACCCTTCACTGTAATTTTACCTTTAAACTCCTCCTTTATACCTTCCGTTTCGTTGGTCATGCTTGAGGTTATGTTGGCCTCAAATGATGTATAGGCTTTGTATCGTTTACTCATAGCCTCCAGAATTTCAAGGGCTTTAGGATCGTATTGAGCAAATGAGGCCTTTACAAAAAGAGCCAAAAGAAGGGTTACAAAGAGCTTTTTCATTAATTATCCGAAGTTTGATAGCACATTTAAACGGACTGCAAAAATAGGTTACTGCCCGTGTTTTTCCTTCAATCCATTCAATAATTGTTCCAAACTCAACTCGTCTTTAATAAGGACTTCGCGAGCTTTGCTCCCCTCAAAAGCACCTACAATACCGGCCGCTTCAAGTTGGTCGATGAGCCGGCCGGCCCGGTTATACCCCAATTTAAGCTTCCGTTGAAGCAATGAGGTACTGCCCTGCTGGTGCATAACGATAAGTTTTGCTGCCTCCTCAAACAACGCATCGCGTTCAGAAAGATCAACCGTAGAGGCTCCGCTTTCCTCATCCTCGTATTCCGGTAGCAGATAAGCTGAATCGTAGCCACGTTGCGAGCCGATATATTCGCAGATGCGTTCAATTTCGGGTGTATCGACAAACGGGCATTGCAAACGGATAACATCAGAACCTGATGACAATAACATATCGCCCATACCCACCAATTGATCGGCACCACCGGTATCCAGAATGGTTCTCGAATCCACTTTTGAGGTTACACGGAACGATAAACGAGCCGGGAAGTTCGCTTTGATTACACCGGTAATTACGTTTACGGAGGGACGCTGGGTGGCCACCACCAAATGAATACCGATGGCACGTGCCAATTGCGCCAACCGCGCGATAGGTGTTTCCACTTCCTTACCGGCCGTCATCATCAAGTCGGCCAATTCATCAATCACCAAAACTATATACGGTAAAAAGCGATGACCTTCTTTAGGATTAAGCTTACGCCCCAAAAACTTCGTGTTGTATTCTTTTAAGTTTCGGGCACCGGCATCTTTCAAAATTTCATACCGGTTTTCCATTTCAATACACAATGAATTGAGTGTATGCACAACCTTTCGTGTATCGGTAATGATTGCCTCTTCACTATTGGGCAACTTGGCCAGGTAATGACGCTCAATCTTACTGAACAGCGCCATCTCTACTTTCTTCGGGTCAACCAAAACAAATTTTAACTGCGATGGATGACGCTTATATAATAATGAGCCGAGTATCACATTCAACCCTACCGATTTACCCTGACCAGTAGCACCCGCTACAAGCAAGTGCGGCATCTTGGCAAGGTCAATTACCAGCACTTCATTGGAAATAGTTTTTCCCAGGGCTACCGGTAATTCCTTATCTGTTTTTTGAAATGCTGCTGTTGAGAGTACAGAACGGATACTCACCATTTCACGGTTTTTGTTGGGCACTTCAATACCAATGGTACCCTTGCCGGGGATGGGGGCGATAATACGTATACCCAATGCGGAAAGACTCAACGCAATATCATCCTCCAGGTTTTTGATCCTCGAGATTTTAATACCCGCATCGGGTACAATTTCGTAAAGGGTAACCGTGGGACCAATGGTGGCCTTGATGCTGGAAATTCCAATCTTGAAATTGGTGAGCGTAGCCAGAATTTTATCCTTATTTTGATTGAGCTCTTCCTGGGTTACCTGAACCTTGCCCGTATCATACTCATTTAACAATTCAAGCGGAGGAAACTTATAGTTGCTCAGGTCGAGCGTTGGATCATAAAGTCCTTTATCCTCCACCAGTTTATCAGCCAACTCATCGGTTTCGGTTCGCTCTTCAATAATAAAATCGGGTTCTGCTTTTTCCTTTTTCGGAGTTTCCGGTTTGGCTACGTCAAGTTTTATTTCCGGTAAAGGTTTTTCAGCATCAACAGGCTTCACCAGCACAACCGGTTCAGGAACCGTCTCATCCTGAACTTGCTGAGGCCAGTTGTCTTGTTCATCTAAATATGTTTTTTCCAGTTCCTCACCGGCCAGTATGGCATCGTTGCCCATGGGTTTTGGATCAGCCGGATGAAAAGCAGGTATGGAGGTTACATTGAAAAAGAAGATGATAAAAATGAACAGTGAAAGTACGAGTAACAGAAACGTTCCCCAGCCTAGCAATCCATGCGAAAGCATGGCCAGTTGAAAGCCAAGCCCACCGCCCAAAAAACTCCACTCGGTTACACCGTCAACATTCAGTGTCAGGTATCCAAACAACAAGCAAAGCCATAAACTTGTAAATACACTAAAGATCAGCACACTGGTAATGGATAATAAGGTGCGCTTAAAGGCCAGCCTGAAACCCACCAGAAACAAAACAAACGGAACCAAAAAGGCCGAAACACCAAACCACCGGAATATAAAGTAATGTGAAGCAACCGCTCCGTACAATCCCAACCAGTTTTCTGTTTCTAAACCTGAATCAAGCAAGCCGCCTTGCGAAAGACCTTCTACCACGCTGTGATCAGCTTTACCGGTGAACAAATACGAGAGAAAGGCAATGAACAAAAAAACAGAAGCTATGAGCACGACAAAACCCAATGCCAGCACAAGTTTGGGGTCTTTCAAAAACTGGATGTCGAACTTGTTTTTCGAGGCTTTGCTTTTTCTTTCCTTCTCAGGTTTCTTGAATGTGTTGGATTTGTAGGTGTTCTGCGCCATCAATAAGATTAAAAAGTACTCAAAACTAAGGAAAAACATCGAAACAAGGGGAGATTATACAAAGCCATTTTCAGGAAAGGTCCAGTTGATTCTTTATCTTGGTAAACCAGAATAAACGTTATGCTGAAATCCTTATTACTTCTCTCTTTGCTGTACTTACCCACACTACTCTATGGGCAGAGCAGGATTGACAGCATGTTAACTATTATAAACAGGAATCTGAATGATACAATCCACGCCAAAACATTGGTAAACCTTGGCATTGCCAATGAAAGAATTGATACAAAAATGGCCATGCGGTATTTCAAAAAATCTATTGACTTGCATGAAATTGGTCTGCAAGGGTTATGGGTGAATACCGCATTCGTTCGATTGGCAGGAATTTATTCTTCCATGGGTAATCGCGACAGCGCAACATATTTTTTCAATGAAGCAAGTAAGTACTTGCAGGAACATCCCAACAACAAAGCATTATCAGCATACTTAACCGGATGGGGAATATTCAATAACAATTTTGGAAACTATGCCGAGGCACTGTTAGCCTACGAAAGGAATGTTGAGTTGGGAGAGGCTGTGTTGGGAAAAGAAAACATGGCCGGCAATTACCTGAACATGTCCAATGTGTACGCACGATTAAATCAGGCACCCAAACGGGAAGAGTCAATTTTTAAGGCGTTGGCCATATTTGAAGAACTGAACAACGAGATGGGCTTATCCTTTTGTTACAATTCGTTGGGTAATATCTTTTATGAACAAAAAGATTACTCAAAAGCTGAGCAATATTATCAGAAGTCGTTAGACATCCGCATAAAGAGAAATGATAAACGTGGTATGGCTACTACTTATAATAATCTCGCCAATATTGCCATGGATACGGATCGTTTTGCCCGGGCACTAGAACTACAGCAGGCATCGTTAAAAATAAATGAAGAACAACAGCAACGTGAAGAAATCGGTAAAAACTATGTAAACCTTGGAAAGATTTATCAACGGATGAGCCGACTGCCAGAGGCACTTCATTATTTTGATCAGGGTGAAAAAATTTTTAATAATCTTGGCATAACGCGATACGATGCTTTTATCTCAGCTGAGAAGGGTCGGATCTACACGGAACAGGCCAATGAAGATCAATCACGAAAATCACTCGCGTTACAAAAACTCCAGCAAAGTATTGCGCAGGCTCAAGCGAGCGGAGAGTTAATCAGTGAACTCAATGCCATTACTTTTCTGAAGGAGTTTTACATACAGGAAAAAAACTATGAGGAGGCTTTTAAGCAACTGATACGCCAGCAAGCACTTACCGATTCACTGGAGGGCAAAGAAGTTAAGTTGCGCATCTCCCAAATGGAAACCCAATACCAGGTAGCACAAAAAGAAAATGAAATTGAATTGCTAAAAGCGCAGCAACAATTGCAGGAGACAGAACTCGAAAGGCAACAAGCAAACCAAAACAATATCATTATTGCACTGGTTTCAGTTTTGGTTATCAGCGTTTTGCTGATAAACCGTTATCGCGTATTAAACCGAACCAGGCGACAACTGGAAATAGAAAAAATGCGCAGCGACATTGCGCGCGACCTCCATGATGATTTGGGGTCCGTGTTGTCCAGCATCAACATCATGAGCCAGATGGGTATTGCCCAAAAAAACGGGCAGTCAGAAAATTACCTGCAACGGATAAATGAGCAATCGTCCCGCATGATGGACACCATGTCGGATATTGTGTGGTCAATACATCCGGAGAACGATACTGTTGACAAACTCCTTATTAAGATGAAAGAATTTGCTGCAGAAATTCTCGAACCAAAAGGTATCAGTTATCACTTTCACGAGCCCTCTAATCCTGCTGCCATACACCTGAATGCCGGGAAGCGCAAAAATCTTTTCCTGATTTTTAAGGAAGCGGTAAACAATGCAGCCAAGTATAGCAAGGGCAGTAACATTTCTATCTATCTGGAGCAAAAAGATAATACCTTAACACTTGCCGTAAACGACAATGGTAAGGGCTTTGTGGAAACCGAAATAAAACATGGCAACGGGCTTCGGAACATGGAGGCTCGTGCCCGGCAAGTTATGGGAACACTTATCCGCCACAGTAAACCAAATGAAGGAACAACCGTAATCGTAAACCTCCCTATCACATGATTGCGGTATTTCAAAATGGCTAGAAATAGCGCTTTTTTACACTATAATTTTATACGATGGCTGTTCGCATTCTCATTTACGAAGACAACACAACCCTTCGGGAAAGTTTATCCAGCCTGGTAGCCTCGCACCAAACCTTTAACCTGGTGGGTGCCTTTAATCATGTGTTGAATGTTATTTCTGAAATAACCGAACTAAAACCGGATGTAATACTCATGGATATTGATATGCCGGGCATGACCGGCATACAAGCTGTACGAAAAATCCGAAAACAGAATCGGGAGGTGGCCATTTTGATGCTCACCGTTTTTGATGACAACACCCATGTATTTGAAGCCTTACAAGCCGGAGCCAGCGGATACTTGCTCAAGAAGCACATTGCCGTAAAACTTTTTGATGCCATTCAGGATGTATTGCAGGGTGGCGCACCCATGTCGCCCAGTATTGCGCGCATGGTCATTCAATCCATGCAGCAACCCATTGCAAAAGACTATCAACTAACAGCAAGGGAAAAAGAAATTTTAAGCGCCTTAAGCCAGGGCAACAGTTATAAACTGATTGCCGCTCAATTTGAGATCAGCATTGATACTGTTCGTACGCACATCAAAAAGATTTATGAGAAGTTGCAGGTACATTCACAAACGGAAGCAGTAAGTAAGGCGATTAATGAAAAACTGGTTTAACAAAAATAATATGAGAAAATTCTACTGCATCACAGGCCTTTTATTTTTCACCCATGTTTTAGTGGGCCAAGCGCTTGAAAAACTCACCAAGCTCTCGCTAACAGAACTCGATGCCTATTGCAGCAATAGTTTTGAAAGACCATCTACGGTCATTGCACAGCGGTTGGCTAATGCACTCAGATACAACGAACAACTGCTTGGTTTTAAACCTTCGGTAACACTACTGGTGCTGTCGGCAGCGGACTGGGGCAATTACACTTCATTTCCTGTTTATGGAATGCCCCATTATACGGATACTAAAACATTGGTCGTGGCTATTGAAGACAACCCGTTCTGGCAAAGTTTTATTCCTCCACTCGATCAATTGCCCAATGAATTAGCCGATCAAATCCGCAAAACCTATTCAAAAGACGGAAAATTAACCATGCAACCCTTCTTCGATCTGCTGGCCATACACGAACTTGGCCATGCATTTCACACACAGTGTGGGTTGAACATGCAACGCATGTGGATGGGGGAACTCTTCTGCAACATCTTTTTACATACGTATGTAGCCGAAAAAGAACCCGAAGCTTTACCAGCGCTTACCGTCTTCCCGAATATGGTAGTGGCTGCGGGGGCAAAAGAATATACGTACACTCGATTACAAGATATTGAAGAGCGTTATAATGAAATCGGGCAGCAACACGCTAAAAATTATGGCTGGTTTCAATGCCGCTGGCATGCCGGTGCCGGAAAAATTTATGATGCCGGTGGTAAAGCAGTAACCGTAAAACTTTGGAGCGCATTGAAAGAACAGAAAGAAAAGCTGGACGATGATTCCCTTGTCACTTTGCTTGAACAAAAAACACACAAAAGTCTGGCCGACTTAATCAGGAACTGGGACAGCGAGACAAAATTCTAATCAGCAGTGGTGCAACCATTCTTTAAAGTGTTGATCAAAGGATAATTTAATAATTCTTAGCTCCTAAACCATTGTACAGTCAATTTACCGATCAGATGGCTTTAAAAATAACATGGTATGTACTTGCATGGACTTTTATTATCGTACTGTCCGTTTATTTCTTTCTTGACAATGTTATTGCCTACTTCTATGGATACAGAAGTTCGCTATTCGGAAACACAATTCTCAACAATCAACTATGGGTGGTCATGCACATGGTACAGGAATATTTCTGGTCGTTTGTTCCACATATTCTTGCTGAAATATGGATGGTATGGATACCCGCTGTTTATGGTCATAAAGATTAGAACTATGTCAATTCGTTTCTTTTTATTTATCATGCTGCTGAGTAGTTGCAGTGGTGAAAAATCAAATACTTTCTTTTACATGCCCGGTGAGTTTGAACCCCATGAGGCCGTATGGCTGGGCTGGGAAGAGTATGACACCACCATGCACGAAGTTGTTTTTGACATTATCAAAGGATTGGAAGGTAACGTGCCCGTGAAAATTGCTGTTGATTCCGACAGTCTTAAACGTGTTGCACAAACCCGGCTGTCGGTAGCAGGAATAGATACAGGTGCCCTTCAGTTTTTTGTTACTCCCGGAGATCGGTATTGGATACGCGACCACGGCACGGCATTTTTAGTAAACCAGAACGGTGAGTTGGCTGCGGCAGATTTTGGTTGGAACCTTTACGGGTATTACGCCTGGTGGAAGCTGCGTGAACCTGAACGTGAAGACAGTATTGATTATTGGGAAAAGGAAACGCTCAATGGAAAAACCAGTAAGGTAGATAGCCTGATGGGTGTACTTACCGGAGCGCGTCACATCAAATCCAATCTTATTATTGAAGGCGGATCACTTGAATCAAACGGGAAAGGTGTACTGATTCAATGCGAGGCGGTTACGCTTCAACGCAATCCCGGCTGGACGAAAGAAGAAATTGAAGCCGAGTACAGGCGGGTGATGAATGTGAAGAAGGTGATCTGGCTCAAGCAAGGCCTTGCCGATGATGAACACATCTGGCATTTGCATAATCGTAAATATGTAACCATGGGCACAGGCGGCCATACCGATGAATTCGTTCGGTTTGCTGATTCGAATACAATCCTTCTAGCTTGGATTGATGATGATGAAAAAAACACCCATCCACTTAACCGGATTACTTATGCGCGTATGCAAGAGAATTTAAAAATTCTCGAAACCGCTACTGATCAAGACGGAAATCCCTTTCGAATTATCAAAGTTCCTTTGCCTCAACTCATCGAACAACCGGCAGTCGTGGTTGAAAAAGCGTCTCCTATGGAATTCTGGAAATTAACCCCCATTGCATTTTTACCACATGAGCGCCCCGCGGTAGGTGACACATTAATTCGGGTAGCAGCATCTTCGTATTTGAATTTTCTGGTGAGCAATAGTGTAATTATAAATGCAAGCTATACCCAACATGGAACACCTACTGAACGTGAAGAAAAAGTAAAAGCCATCTTCAAGGAAGTCTTCCCCAATCGAGAACAAGTTTGGATTAATGCCTTACCCTTGAATTGGAATGGAGGCGGTATCCATTGCAGTACACAACAAGAACCACAACGCAGGAAATAGATGAAACTGAATCTAACGCTGATATTAAAACGAAATACAAGCATTCTAGTTAGCCTTACACTGATTAGCTTTTTGTTATTGATGTGCTCACCAGAAAAAACCGGAAACAAAACCATACTCGTTGTTGTAGCCCATCCTGATGATGAAACTGCCTTTGGCTCTGTGTTGGCTAAGCATGCCCGACTGGGTGATACTGTCTACTTAGTTGTTGCTGTCGATGCAAAATACGACACACGTTTAATTTCGGCTTCACCTGATTCCCTGAATAAGGCCAAGCAATACGATGTGATCTGTTCCTGTAAGAAATTAGGAATCCAACCACCTGTCTTTTTTTCCTTTGCCAGCATGGATCGAAAGCATGGAGAAAAAGATGGCGTAAGGGATGCTGTGGAGACTGGAAATCAATTTCGTGAAAAATTAAAAAAAACAATACTCGATATACAACCCGACCTGATCATCACCTTAGGACCTGAAGGAGAATACGGTCATCCGGAACACATTATTGTAGGAAGCTTGGTGACTGAACTGCTGTTGCGCGAAGGATGGGTTGATACTTATCCGTTGTACTATTTTGGTTGGACTAAAACCCAGGAAGCAAATGGCGATGGATGGGTGCGGTTTGCCGATGATCAATATTTCAATACGCGAGTTACCTATACTGATGAAGATGAGCAAAAAGCCATGCAGTTTGTTCAATGCTATACCAGCGGTTTTACACAGCAGGATATGGACGAAATGATTTCCTACGAACTGGAAAGAGAAAATGAGTTGTTTTTCAGAAAGTTCAATGTAGCTAAGGAATTACAAGAAAAATTCTAAAAGGTATTCAGCCATGAAAAACTCTATTGTTGATAGAACACTTTTCCACGGCACGGCATGGATGTTATTATTGCTCATTCCCATTACATTTTTTGGTTTTTATCCAAGCTACTTCGCGAAGCTCAACGCTCCCACCCCTACGGTCATTCACCTGCACAGCGCATTCATGTTGTTATGGTTAGTCACCGCGATTGCACAACCGCTACTCATAAAGTTTAACAAACTAAACCATCACCGTCTGGTTGGAAAGATCAGTTACGGAGTGATGCCGCTGGTTATCCTTAGCGGGTATTTCATTCTTCGTTATTCTTACCATCGTGCATTGGGTGGTGACGCTGTAGGCCCTCCGGGGTTTTACCCGACCGATCTCTCACCGGAAATAAAAGCGGCTGAATTTGTGGTGATCGGCACGGTGTATTGGATTTGGTTGATAGTGTATTATGTACTTGGCGTTTCTTTCAGAAAAAATATGGTAGCCCATACTACGTTTATGTTGGCTGCATCGCTAACCATTCTTGGCCCGGCTGGCGATAGGTTAATTGGCCACATCTGTGATGCATTCGGATGGCCGTTTAATGCGATTGCCGCAAATTTTGTATTTGGATTTGTACTGTTTGTATTTACTGCTTTAACGCTATTGCATGCAAAAAGAAAACAAATACTTTGGCCGGGCCTTCTGGCGCTTATTATTCAGGGCATAGGAATATTTCTGTTTTTCAAAATGCCCTATCATACAACCTGGAATAAACTGGCATATTGGCTGTTCAACTAGTTGTCAATTTTTCCTCACATCATCATGTGATACCTTTTTGCATTGGGAGAGGGTAGATTTGATTCATGCAAAAAAGTCTAACCCTTATCCTGATACTAATTTTTTTTACCAGCCAGGCGCAAATCACCAGCAACTTTACTGCAAATGATGAAGGTTGGACGGCAGCCCATACCGGTGGCACCGCAACTGCTTTTGAATACGTATCAACCGGAGGAAATCCTGGCGGACATTTGTCTGCTTCTCCTCCAACTTCAGGAGGCTCGGTTAATATAGGTATGAACTGGTATTGGGTGGCTCCAGTTAAGTTTTTAGGTAAGCATGACTTTTCATATGGTCAACATATCAAGTTCGATCTGAAACAATCAACTGCAGGTACGGATAACACCGTGAGCGACATCATCCTTCGCGCTTCCGGAGGACAATCCATTCATTTGCGCCTTTCTGAAAAGCCGGGCACAGAATGGACATCCTATTCAATCCCATTAGATTTATCGGCCGACTGGCGATCGAACAGTGTGGCGGGGAATGTAGCCTTTGAACATGAAATACGAAGGGTACTGGCTAACCTTTCGCAAATCCAAATCCGGTGTAAATGGATTAACGTAGCAGGTTACTCCAGCCAGCTCGATAACGTAGTGCTGGAACAAAGTGAACTGAAGCCTGCACCAACCGTGGCGTCCGTTGCCCCAACTGCTGCCCTAACCCATGCAACCGTAACGATAAACGGAACAAACTTTGGTGAAACCATTTCGAACAATCGTGTTTACTTCGGCAACACCGAAGCCATAGTTACCGCTGCCAGCGCAACACAACTCCAGGTTACTGTTCCGCCTGGGGCAACCTTTGCACCCATTCGTGTACTCAATACATCCACTGGACTCTCAGCACAATCTTCCATTTTTTTTCAACCACAGTTCAACAATCCCGATGAAACCGGTGGTCGCATCATTGCCAGCACGTTCGGGTTAAATGTGGAAGTACCCTACTCGGCCAGTGTGTTAGCCTCCGTTATGGGAGATATTGATGGCGATGGTTGGCTCGATGTGGTAACCTTGGAATCGGGTGCCACCATGGGCATTTTTCGTAGTGCAGGCCTTAGTGGCGAAATTAATTCCTCTACGTTTCATCCCCGTGTTGGTATTCCCTCAGGCGAGCAGGGTCAAGGAAACTCAGGCGGTCTTGCTTTAGCAGATTTTGACAATGATGGTAAACTTGATTTGGTAACGTATTCACGAGGACGTTTCGATGGTTTTTCCAATTCGGGCGGTATTACCATTAGCCGCAACATGAGTACACCGGGAAACATCGCCTTTGAACCTGCCCGACTGTTTTTTGAAATTGATATTTTTCAAAACGGTATTACTGTTGCCGATTTAGATGGAGACGGCCGACAGGATATCCTGATCAATTCAACCGGTCTCGTCATCTTTCAAAATACCAGCAGGGCACCGGGCTATATCGAATTTGCTGCTGCCAGACGCATCAACAGTGTGAGTGGTTATGTAACCGTGTGCGATCTGAATAACGATGGAAAACCGGAAGTGATTGCCACAGGTGCAGGTAATACCAATATCATTTTCCAAAACGAGTCAACGCCCGGCAACATCGTTATCACCCCTGCATTTTCTTTTCCGGGCAGCATGGTAAGCGGCATTACGGCTGCCGATCTGGATGGCGATGGCAAACAAGACTTGACCTTTTACAGGATCAATGGCTTTAATGATTATGACCTGGTGATTCGAAAAAATATTCACACTACCGGCCCGGTTACAGAAGCTTCACTCGCACCTGAAATAATTTTATCCAAAATCAACAGGGCATATTCACAGCAAGTGGCCGACATCAATGGCGATAACCTTCCGGAAATCATTTTGATGGGCGTTACCGCAAGCTTTGTTGTATTCGAAAATGTTACCACTCCGGGCACGCTAACCCAGGATTCCTTTATTGAAGGAGTAAGCTTTCAAGGAAACGTTAACCTGAATGCACCGCTGGTGGGCGACATCAATGGCGACAACAAGCCGGATGTGATTACGTTTGGTTCGGGCGGTGCTAATCGACTTATTATTTACGAAAACGAAAGTGTGCCCAAGCCAACTATCTCAGTAAATACGGTTTCACCGCTTCGCGCGACAGCCGGCAGTACAATTACCATAACCGGTGAGAAGTTTTCTTCCACTCCAGACCGAAATACGGTATGGTTTGGTGGTATGCAGGCAAACGTACTAACCGCATCTAAAACAGAACTTACCGTGGAAGCACCCGCAGGCAGTACCTATGCACCCGTTAGTGTTACGCGCGATCGACTCACCTCATACTATCACCAACCATTTTCTGCTACGTTCGGCAATGGTGTTGATTTGACGGACGCTCATTTTGCGCCACCGGTTACGATTGCTCTCGCTGGAGCCGATTACGACATGGATGTAGGCGACATGAATAAAGATGGCCTTCCGGATTTACTAGTTGAAGTAACCAATGGCGCACGATTTTTCAGGAACACGTATAGCGGTGGGCCGCTGGCTGCCGATGTGCTTACACTTGATATTAGCATTGGTACATCCTTTCTAAATCCGAAATTATTAGATGCCGATGGGGACGGACTACTGGATGTATTTACACTCAATGGAATTGCACGTAAAAACAGTTCAACGGCTGGAGGCACCTTTGAATTCGATGCCAACATAGCTACATCCATCAACGGCTCAAATGTGGCCTTTGCGGATTTCAACCTGGATGGGAAACTGGATATGGCCGGACCCAACGCAGGTAGCGCTGTCTTACAGGTACGCGAAAACCGCACACGAAGAGGACCCTTTACTGCCGGCACATTTTCTTCTTTTGCTACCACCGTCAATTTTGCAAAACCAAGTACAAACGGAGGTGTAGTAACAGCCGACTTCGACCGGGACGGATGGCCGGATGTAGCCGTCACGAATCCGGGTGGTGGTTCCATGAGTATCTACCACAACCAGCAACGCAAGCGAATTGGCGCAGGTAGTTTTGTTCGATCAGATATCACAACAGGAGCAAATCCTGGCCGCATTTATACGGGTGATCTCGATAACGATGGAAGACAGGATTTATTACTCTACCACGGAACGGGTGCCAACAATACATTACTCATACTCCTGCATAATCAAAGCACACCGGGCAATATTTCCTTTACCAGGATAGACCTTACTAACCCCAGCGCCACTACGGTGATGCACATGGCGGATGTAGACGGTGACGGACGAGTGGACATTCTTACCACCAGTGAAACCGGAAACCGTTTTTCCATTTTTAAAAACATTCACACCTCAGGTCCATTAACCGCTGTTTCATTTGCTGCTCCCTTGAATACTACGGCTACTGCACCGCGCGCTATTGTTAGCGCTGATTTAAACCTTGACGGCAAGCCGGAAATCGTCATCACACGAAATGGGTTTCTGGCTATTTATGAGAATTTGATCCCATCGATTGCCATCAGTATTACTACCCAGCCCACTTCTCCGACTTATGCCTGTGAAGGAACCAGTGCGTCATTCACGACAGCCGCAACAGGCACCACCAACATTACCTACCAATGGCAGAAGTTTAACTCCGGCACCTCACTTTTCGAAAACTTAACCAACAATGCCGTTTACGCTGGTGTTGCCACCGGAACGTTGTCAATAACAACTGCAACATTAGCAGAAGCAGGGGATTACCGGTGTTTGATTAAAGGCGATCTGGCTGCAGATGTTTTTACCAACACGGCTACGCTGGTTGTAAACTCATTGCCTGCATCACCTGGTGCTACAAATGCTTCAACGTGCGGCTCAGGCTCCATTATGCTCACTGCCTCCGGTGGTGCACCCGGCCAATACCGCTGGTACACCCAAACCCCGCTTGCACTGGTTGCCGGTGAAGTAAACGAAACCTACACCACACCCGTGCTGACAACAACCACTACTTACCTCGTTTCTATTGCGGATGCGTTCTGCGAAAGTATCCGTGTTCCAGTTACTGCAACGGTGTCTTCAGTTCCATCGCAACCAACTATAGCCTCAAGCATTACACCGGTTGGCAATGCCGTTACCGTGTGCAGCAGTGCAACGCTTACATTAACAGCACCTGCGGGTTTTGCAGCATACACCTGGTCGACAGGCGAAACAACTCAACAGATTACAGCTGCTACAAGCGGAAATTATTCTGTTACCGTTACCAATGCTGAAGGCTGTACCAGTCCCGCTTCTGCATCGCTTACTGTAACGATCATTCCCGAACCATGCAACAACCAGCCTCCTGTAATTGTCGCCACACTAACAGGACTGTACATTGAAGGACTTGTCCGTGTTGACCTCACGCCATCACTAAGCGATCCGGATGATAACCTCGACCTGGGCAGTCTGCGGGTGTTGAATACCCAAACTACAGCGGGGGCTTCTGCTTCGATTAATTCTTCCAATGAACTGATTTTGGATTATGGTGGCATCCTGTTTACAGGTGTTGATCGAATCTCTATTGAAGTGTGTGACTTGCTGGGTGCGTGCACGCAGCAACAACTCACCATTTATGTTGAGGGTGACATCATTATTCGTACAGGTTTTTCACCGAATGGTGATACGCGTAACGATTTCTTTCAAATCGACTACATTAACCTCTTCCCCGATACACAACAAAACCGTGTAACCATCTACAACCGTTGGGGCGATGTGGTATTTGAAATATCAAACTACGATAATCAAACGCGGGTGTTCCGTGGGTTGAATAAAAACGGGAATGAACTTCCGTCAGGTACCTACTTTTACAAACTCGAATTTACCAGCGGTAGACCTATGAAAACGGGATACCTTTCGCTGAAGCGCTAGCAGAATACAGAATTTTATTTACTTTAGTTGAAAGTAAATGTATGCCCACTCTCTGCTCTAGACTTTTAAGCTTCACTTTTGCGGTAACCTTAGCCAACTCATTTGCGCAGATTATCAGCACGTTCGACACGGGTGCAGAGGGCTGGACAGCCATCGATAACCTAACCGGCCCATTGCCAACATATGTTGCCACGGGGGGAAACCCGGGTGGATTTATCCAGGTAGTTGATGGCGTGGGCGGAACGGCCACCTATTTTGTTGCACCCGCCAAATTTCTGGGCGACCGGTCAGCGTCTTTTGGACAACTGCTACAATTTGATCTGCAAGTTTCAGTAACAGCCAACAGCAGTACGGCTGGTGTTCGCTTAACCGGTGGCGGCCTGGTGTTGGTGAAGTTACTCACCCCCGAATTTTCACTGCCCGTTACGGCACCCAATTGGTCTTCCTTCTCCTTTCGATTAGATGAATCTGTTGCGTGGCGCGTTACTTCCACTACAGGGCCGCTGGCCACCAATGCGCAAATTCAAACCGTGTTAGCATCACTTACTGAATTAGCCATTAACGGTGAGTACAGTACTGCGGCTGCCGATGGCGGTGGACTTGATAATGTGGTGCTCGGAGAAGCTAACGCTCCTGAAATTATTGTTTACAATGCGGTTTCCGCAAATGGGGATGAACGAAATGAAATACTGCTTCTTCAGTTTATTGATTCAAACCCGCTAACCCAACAAAATCGGGTAACCATTTACAACCGTTGGGGGGATTTGGTTTTTGAAACTACCGATTATGATAATCAAACCCGGGCTTTCCGGGGATTGAATACCAACGGAGACGAGCTTCCCTCTGGTACCTACTTTTACAAACTGGAATTCACCAGCGGTCAACCGATGAAGACGGGGTATCTATCCCTCAAAAGATAGAATACGCGGATTCATTCATTTTCAGTTTTACAACACATACCCGGCACGTTATACTGTAAATATCTACCGGAATCCCGGTAATTATTTTTACCAAAAAGTAATGGCTTTCCGGTAAGTATAAATCCCTATGGTTTAAGCCTGAAAAAACCGGTTGATTTGGTTGTGTTTAAATAATTCAAACCAAAAAAAACCTTTTATGAAAAATAATAACACCTACAGTTTGCTGCCGGTAGTATTAATCGGCATCTTCGCTTTACTCACCTCGTGCGAGGGCCCGGAAGGTCCTGCTGGTCCGCAAGGCCCTGCCGGACCCCAGGGACTTGCCGGTACCATCGGTGCACAGGGACCTGCCGGCCAAAATGGTAATGCCAATGTTATTGCCAGCAGTTGGATTACGAATGTGTGGACGGTTCAATCAAATGGAGCTAGAACTCATGCCAATATAACCGCGCCTGAAATTACACAAGCCGTGTTGGACAAAGCGGCTATTCTATTATACTTTCGAACAAGTTCAGCGAGCACAAGTATTAAACTATTACCTTCTCCTATTTATATTAATGGGGCTGTTGTCTATATTATTGATGCAGTTTTTTTGGTTGGCTCAATTACTGTTTTTACAGGTGTACCCGCTGCTGGCAGCAGTGGAATTGATATTGATTTTCCAAATTCCCAGGTTCGTTATGTGGTTATACCGCCAGCCAGCAACGGCCGAACAAGTTTACCAGAAAACCCGGAAGATTATTACGCCACCTGTACGTGGTTAGGTATTGAACCCTAATAAATATAAAACCTCCAAGGTCTTAAAGTCTTGGAGGTTTTATAACTTAACTTACTCTTATCGCCACGCTGTTCGGTGAAGTACCGAACCCTCTCTTCTTCGCAGGGTCTCGCAAGAGACTCTGCGCAAGAATTTCCTTTACATCAACCCATAATCCATCGCAAAAGCCACTACTTCTGCAGTTGACTTGCTGCCGGTTTTGCGCAGCAGGCTTTGCCGGTGGTTGTCAACCGTTTTTTGTGAAATACTCAGCGCATCAGAAATCTGTTTACTGCTTAACCCTTTGGTGAGCAACTTAAGTACTTCCCGTTCGCGGGTGGAGATTTTCGGAAGCTCCTGGTACGTGGACTCCTTTGCTTCGCCATTAAAGCACAAATACATGCGGCTGGTGCTGTCGCGTAAATCAAGCAACGTCATGGAAGCAACACCACCTTGCTTTACGTGCGAAACATCCGTAACCAATGTAAGCATGTATACCAACTGACCGGCCTCATTAAAAACAGCATCGAGGTACTGAATTAAGGCCCAGTAAAATTCTCCTTGCTTGTTTTTCAAACGGATAAATATGGAGGTACGGATGTGTTTGCGCTCATCTTCGAGCAAATTGCTGCAATGCATGGCATAGTATTTCGAAAAGGCAAACATTTTTTCACCATCCTCAGGGTGAATATGCTGAAACAAAACCTGGGCAGGTGCATTTACAAACTCATGAAGCTGCAACGGCAACATTTCTTCCAGCGCGCCTCCTGCTTCTACATGTGTAAAGCTTACGGTGTCGGCAATAAACCAAAAATACCTGCCGATGGAAAATGTATCGATATGATCAACGCGGGCACGAAGTTGAGCCAATACCTGATCAGCATACGGGTGCGGAGCATCGGGCTGCATACGGCTGAATGCCTCAGCAGTGACTTTAGGAAGGATATTGGTTTGTTTAGCCATGCATAACGTTTGGTGTATAGAATGCAAGCACACATACAACAGAATAGGGATAAATCCCTATGGTTTTGAAGATAGAGAAATTGACTAAATCCTCCAAGGGCTTAAAGATCCTGGGAGGATTAGGATAGTTTTTCTAATCGAATTCTAATCCAGAAACCCGAATCCCCGCGCCAGTTTCAGTAACGACTGAACATTATGGACATTAAACTTGCGGAATAAATTTTTGCGGTGCGTTTCCACGGTAAGGTCGCTCAATACAAGGTGCTGGGCAATTTCCGGCCCCGACAAACCACTGGCCAGCAAATCCAGTATTTCCTTCTCCCTGCGGGTTAAGGTTGGCCTTTTCACTTCATCCAGAGATTTGTATTGCGCCAGTACTTTCAGGTTGGCATCTTCACTCAAATACACACTGCCTTCCATTACTTTGTCAATGGCTTTCAGCAGTTCTTCCCGTTCCATATTTTTAAGCAGGTAGCCGTTACCCCCACGTTGCAACAACCCGGTTATCATACCGGCTTCATTGATAGAGGTGAGGCCAATAATTTTCACGTTGGCATGTTGCCTCCGTATCCGCTCACACAATTGTAAACCATCCATGTCCGGAAGGTTTATGTCAAGAAGAATAATATCCGGTACGTTAACCTCCAGAAATGCCAGTGCCTCTCCCCCACTTTTGCACGCACCACATATTTCTACTGAGGACTCCGATTGCAGCATAGTTTTAATACCATCCTGCACCAACGGGTGATCATCTATTATAAGCACCCGTATCATACATCTTGTATTAAGAAATCCATCATTACCGTGGTACCCACATTGTGCTGCGAGTCAATACTCAATTTACCGTTCAGGTAGGCTACACGACTTTGAATGCTTTCCATGCCCATGTTTTTGTTTTTATCCGCTTCGGCCGTATTAAAACCTCTCCCATTATCTTCCACCTGTACACTTAACCGGTTGCCATCGCGCACAAACTGGATAATGGCCTCGGTAGCCTGCGCATGTTTTATAATGTTGTTCAGCAACTCCTGCATAATCCTGAACAACATAATTTCGGTGGTAGTGTTTAACCGCTTATCCATGCCGTGTACTTCCAGTTTTACCTGCAGCAACTTACCGGCAGAAATATTGGCGCACAAATCTTTCAACGCATTCACCAGCCCCATCTTCATCAGCACTTCGGGCATCATGTTATGGGCTATGCGCCTGATTTCTTCCGAGGCATCGTTTACCAGTGTGTAACTTTTTTGAAATAACTCCTGCTCGCGTAAAGCGGGTTGCTCGTGATGAAGGGAGTTGAAATACATTTTAATGGTGGAGAACACACCGCCCAAACCATCGTGTAAATCTTTGGCAATGCGGGTGCGTTCGGTTTCCTGCCCGTTGATCATGGACTGCAGCGACACTACCTGCTGCTGGCGTTCCAGAAATTTCACACGATCTTCCTGAAGTTTCCTTTCCTTTTCAGCAAGCGTTTGCTTCTGTCGGCTGTAACCGGAATAAATAATCAGGATGATGATCAACGCAACAGCTGAAATTCCGGCAATTAAATACACCCTGTTCCTGCGCACGGTTTCGAGTTCACGTAACGTACTCTCCGACTTCAGGGTAGCCAGCTCCTGCTCGCGCTTCTGATGTTGATACCGAGACTCCAAACCGAGGATGCGATTTTGCGTTGCTGTGTTGGTGCTGCTATCGGCATACAGTTTATGCATATCGGCATAGTGTACGGCATTTTTAAAATCACCGCGCACAGAGGCCACCCGCTTTAACACATCATAGCTTCCGGCAACTTCGTCATATTGCTTCAATGGTTTGCCCAAGGCAATCACTTCATGGGCATATTGGGTGGCTTCATCGTGGCGACCGATAAGGTAACAAGCAAGGGCCAGGTTACGGGCCGCTCCGGCAATCAGGTAATTGTTGTTGATTTGTTTACACAACCCGTACGCTTGCTGATAAGCTTTGTGAGCTTTGGTATGGTCTTGCAAAGCCAGGTGGTAATTGCCTTCGTTGAGGTAAACCATGTGGGTAATGACTAGGTTGTTCAGCGACTGATTAAAGAAGATGGCGGAATCAAGGTGTGGTTTGGCAAGTGCTGTATTTTTCAGGGTGAGGTAGGCATCAAAAATATCCAGGTGTATCATTACCCGGTAGCGGCCTTCGGTTGGATAGTTACGGATACGGAGGGCCTTTCTTGCATACTCAATGCCGCGTACGTATTGTTTCTCGGCAATCAGGTTACGGCTAATGCCCGAAAGGATTTGTGGAAAAAGATTACGCACTTCGGTGGATGAGGATTGATCGATCAACGCCTCGGCCTCCAGCAAATACTCCACAGCCGATCCATAGTCGGACTGGTAGTTACTGAGAATACCCAAAGCATTGTAAGCACTAACCTGCAACACCGTATCCTGCACTAGCGGCCAGTAACCCAGCACCGCATCAAGGTAAAACCGTGCACTGTCGTACCGCGCCAGGTTGGTGTACGTCATGCCCATGTTGTAATGTGCACGGGCGCTTGCCTTTTCATCTTTTAATTGAGTCGTAAGCCGCATGGCCAGCTGCGCATACTTAAGTGTTGAATCGTACTGCCCGCGCTCAAAAAAGTAGCGTTGCAACTGCATAAGTGCTGTAACCGATGTTGAATCAGGGTTGGGTTTATTTACAATAGCCAGCAGGCTATCGGTGTAAGCCGTGGGCGAACCTTGCCCATAGGCTGTTTGAGCCAGCAAAGCACCAAGCAGTGCCCAGGTTACGCCAATCATACGGAAGGAGAAAACCACACGCTTCAGGAAACTATACGCCAGAAAATCTTCTACCGGGATTCCGGTAATTTTTTCGGTCAAAAAATGACGGTTTTCAGGTATTGAAGCAGAGCACCCCAAATCGCAACTTTATCATCGTGGAACATAGCATTATGTAAAAAAACTCAATCGACAATCAAGCCGCAACCGCACCGCACTAGGGATAAATCCCTATGGCATGAAGATAATAAATTGTGTATATCAAAAGGCGAAAAGTGATTTAAAATGGAGCCAGCAAACATGACCGAAAACCCCGAAGAAACCAAACGCCTGGCCATCATTACGCTCGTTTGCATTTTCGGGTTCATCACCACTATCCTGGTACTTCAAATTGCTTTTTCAAGTATCCTTGAAGATGGGGGGTGGTATCCTAACTACCTGACACTTTCAACTTTATTAAGCCTGGTGTGCCTGGTAGGAATTTGGAAAATGAAGATATGGGCTGTATTTGCCTACACGGTACTCGCTGTATCCAATCAAATTATTTCCTTCATGGCAGAGACGTGGGACGTAACGGCACTAATTGTACCTGCCTTAATCGTGATTGCTTCATTGGCAAACATGAAGAAAATGAGCGGCTCTTCAAATTCCTGGATGGTAGGATCACTGGCCGGAGTAGTGGCCATTGCTTTGCTGTATTTCTTCGTTGTTAAACCCGGAGTGGAAACAGACGCACAACGAACAGCAGAGTTAGAACAAAGACTAATGGAATTAGAAGAGAAAGATGATGATGGTAATACTGAAAGCTTTCTGGCGGCTGCGATCAGTCTGCGGGAAGCAGCACGACAAGTAAATGAAGCATCGCCTTTGATAGTAGACTCAGAAACGCGCCTGGATGGTGCAGAAATACTACCCAACAATACCTTTCGATACAACTATACGCTGGTAAATGTAACCAAAGCTGAAATCGATACCCTTAATGCCAGGCGCCAACTGGAACCTGACATGATACACATCATTCGAACAAATGTTTGGGCTCAGGTATTCCGCGACCATAAGGCTACGGTGGTGTACCGCTACCACGACAAAAATGATGCTTATGTTTTTAACGTTACCGTTACCCCAGAAATGTATAGCCTGTTGAACACATCGGTATCTGGTAACAACCAATGACTAATGACTAACAACGAACAACTACTAACGAACAACCAAAACCCTTTGCCAAACGAAAAAAACCTTACCGATTAACAATGATTGCACTTAAGCCCGGTATTTTTTCAAATTGTTTATCAGCCGTAATGATGGGCAAACCTAACGTTATTGCCGATGCAGCGATAATGGCATCGGGTAGTTTAATCTTCATTTTTAGCCTGATCTCAATTACCTTTTTCTTAATGGCAGGCGAAAGATCCACCACCGTACACTGGTTGATAAACGCTTTTGTTTTGGCAGCCTCGCCCGGTGTAATATTGGGTTTACTAAGCAATTCAAGTTCAGTAATGAAGGAAAGCTTGGTGTCCATGCCCTGTAGTAGCTCAGCCAGGTGTTCATCACCACTCAATAGGTATATGGCAATATTGGTATCGCAGAAAGCCTGCAGATCAATTCCATTCATTGCGCATTCGTTTTTGGGCCGCCAAGCCATCTTCTTTCCACTTCACCGTGCCGCAAAATTTTTTGGCATCCAGTTTTTTTCCCTGCTTCAATTTGCGCGCAGCATTTACCAGGTCCTGACGCTTTGTTTTAGGCGTGATGTGAATGGTCATAGGATACTCTGTTACAGTAAGATTCAGTTTCTCAAAAATAGTGAAAAAAATTTGCGGGGTAAAGCCAACTTCTATTACTACCGCCATGCGCTGCAACAAATGAAGCAGAGAATAAATCCATGTCTAATAGCTAACAATCAATCACTAACAACTATCAACTAACAACTAATAACGAACAACTAACAACCAAAACCCTTTACCCGTGAAAAAACTCATCCTCCTCACCGCCCTGCTGTTGCCCTTAACCCTGTTTGCCAAAATTTGGATTGTGGACAGCAACCCCGGCAGCGCCAGTAAAGATTTTGTGAACTTACAGGAAGCCCACGATGGCGCCAGTGCCGGAGATACGTTGTACCTGATTGGCTCCGGGGTAAGCTATATCACTGCTTCTGTCAATATTTCTAAGCGACTAGTTATCATTGGACCTGGATATTTCTTCGATAATCCTGAAACACAAGTATCATTACAACCTGCTTTTCTCACACTTACCTCCTGCGATGAAACAATAGTTTTTAGTGAGGGATCAGCAGGCTCGGTTATGATGGGTTTAACAATTAGGGGCACTGTGTTTGTAACTACAAATAACATAATGATCAAAAGAAACCATTTTATGCAAAGTAGTAATACTACGTGCAACGCAAACAACCGGCTAACAATAAGTGGCTCTCAAACGTATGTTGCGCAGAACTATTTCCAACCCACAGGTTCCTCAGCAAATAGCATTAATGTTACTGATGGCTTGTCGAATGTTCTAATAAGAAACAACTACTTATCAAATGCTTGCGGAATACCTGGTGCAGGCTGTAGCACTGGTGTAGCTTCTTGGGCAATATTATCATCGAGCAATTCAGGGGTTGAAATCACCAACAATATAATTCAGGGTGGTATCGGTGTAAGTAATGCCATTGTTAGAAACAATATTTTCCCTACTAGCTCCTTTAATTATGGTGTGAATAATTCACAAGTACAGAATAATATGACAACTCAAGGTTTTCTTCCATCTGGTAATGGAAATGTTAATTCTATTCCTCAAGCCAACATATTTGTCGGCACTGGCACGCTTGATGCTCGCTGGAAACTCAAGGACGGCTCACCCGCGATTGGCGCAGGTTATGAAGGTGTGGACATGGGCATGTTTGGTGGCGATGAGCCTTATGTGCTCTCTGGCATACCACCCATACCCACCATTTACCAACTCAACGCCCCGGCCGTAGGCGAGAAAAACACCGGGCTGCCCATTACCCTTAAGGCAAAATCAAACAATTAACCATACACCATCATTAACTAAAACCTCTCTCCCGTGAAAAAACTCATCCTCCTTACCGCCCTGCTGTTGCCCCTCACCCTGTTTGCCAAAATCTGGATTGTGGACAGCAACCCCGGCAGCGCCAGTAAAGATTTTACCAACTTACAGGACGCCTATGATGGTGCCAGTGCCGGAGACACCTTGTATTTGATTGGCTCAAGTGTAAGTTACATTACATCCAAGGTTACCATAAGCAAACGCATTGTCATTATTGGGCCAGGGTATTTTTTGAATAACCCTGAGACGCAGGTTTCATTATTACCCGCAACGTTACAATCAACATCTACCTTTTGCACAGAGGAAGGTCTTGAATTTGTTGCCGGTTCAGAAGGCTCGGTAGCTATGGGATTGACATTCCGATGTTTGGTTCGTGTAAAGACAAGTAATATTCTGATTAAGAGAAATCACTTTTTGGCAAACACCTTTTGTAATACATTTCTGTTAGGTGTATCCGGATCTAATGTTTCTATCATACAAAACTATTTTCAAACAAATCGAAACCTTGGAGGAATATTCGTACCATCAGGCTTCTCAACTATTTCAATTCGAAATAATTACATAGATGGACAATTCAGCTCCACTCTTTCAATACAAGCAATTCTCAATCAGGGCTCTGGTGCTGAAATATCGAATAATACAATAGAAATGACTGTGGAGACCAGCAATACATTATTTCAAAATAATATTTGTGTGGCAGGTGGGTTTGTTTCAAGCACATCAGTGGTGCGCAACAATATGCATGTTAACAATTCTGTATTCCCTGCAGGTAATGGAAATATCAATGGAATAGCTTTCGCTTCAATTTTTGTTAATACCGGAACCACCGATGCCCGATGGAAACTCAAAGATGGCTCCCCAGCTATTGGCAGCGGCTACAATGGCGTAGACATGGGCATGTTTGGCGGTGCAGAACCCTACGTCCTTTCAGGCATTCCACCTATACCTACTATCTACGGACTGGAAGCTCCACTAACGGGTGAGAAGAATACCGGGCTGCCCATTGAAATCAAAGCAAAATCCAATAACTGATTCGCTGATGCACCGTTGGCTTTACCTGTTGCTGCTTAGCTCGGCCCTGCAAGCGCAAACCATCACAAGGATTGAGTATTTCTTTGATAGTGATCCCGGTTTTGGGAACGGAAATTCTATTCCCATTACCAGTGCGGCTTCCATCACACAAGGATTTACGGTTCCACTTGGCTCGGTAAGTCAGGGTTTTCATGCGCTGTATATTCGCGCTAAAGACAACAACGGAGCATGGAGTATTCCGGTCATCCACCCGGTCTATGTGCAACTCTCCGCGCAAAGTGCCAGTGTGGTGCCACTAACCCGCGTAGAATATTTTTTTGATACCGATCCCGGGTTAGGCAATGGTACCACCATCCCCATCACAAGTGCCATCAACATCACGCAGGGCTTCACGGTACCGCTCGGTACCATAACACAAGGTTTTCATGCACTTTACATCCGCGCTAAAGACAGCAATGGCTTGTGGAGTATTCCGGTCATCCACCCGGTCTATGTGCAACTATCCGCGCAAAGCGCCAGCGTGGTGCCATTAACCCGTGTAGAGTATTTTTTTGATACCGATCCCGGGTTAGGTAATGGTACCACCATCCCCATCACCAGCGCCATCAACATTACGCAAAGTTTTACGGTACCGTTGGGAACCGTGAGCGAAGGGTTTCATGCACTCTACATCCGCGCAAAAGACAGTAATGGCTTGTGGAGTATTCCCGTCATCCACCCGGTGTTTGTTCAGAACAATGCGCAATCCGCGCCAACGCCTGCCTTAAAACGCTTTGAATATTTTATCGATACCGATCCGGGCCCCGGCAATGCCGAACAGGTGGCGTTATCAGCTTCTAACATTACCGAAAGTATTGTGATCAACCTTGCCAATGTGCCTGATGGGTTTCATACGCTCTACCTGCGCACACAAGATGTAAACGGACGCTGGAGCCTGCCCCTGGCGCGTCCCTTCTATGCGCAGCAGTCGGGGCCGGGCACGGTAATCACGGCATTGGAATATTTTTTTGATGACGGCACTACCACCACTGCACCCCGCACCTATTCTGCCTTTACACCGGCTGCTAACGTTGATCTTTCGTTTAACGCACCGCTCAATGAACTGCAACCGAGCACCAGCTACGATGTGTACATCACCGCGGTGGATAACAGCAACAAGCGCAGCAAGAAAGCGAAGCACGCCTTTATTACTCCGGCTGTGATCTGCGATCCGCTTAACACACCTTCGGCTTCTGCCATCACCACGTGCCTCAACACAGGCGCCAACCTAACGGCTACCGGGGCGGCAGGTGCTGAGCGGTATGCATGGTTTAGCGTACCCGTGGGCGGAGAGGCCCTGGCGGTAACAACCACCGGTGCGTTTACCACACCGGCCGTGGCGGCCAACACTATATATTATGTAGCCATCGTCAACGGCACGTGTGAATCCAACCGCACCGCTATTCCGGTTACGCTTTCGTTCAGTGCACAACCGGTCATCAGCACATCCTTTCCCGTAAACGGCAGCCAGGTTACACTCTGTTCCGGCAGCAGCATCACGCTATCAGCACCCACGGGTTTTACCGGCTACGCATGGTCGAACGGAGCGACTACACCTACGATTACTGTTACTGCTTCGGGCACGTACACCGTTACGGTTACCGACAACACCGGTTGTACCAGCGTGCCTTCGGAAGGTTTTGACGTGATCATTCAATCACTGCCTTGTTTAAATCGTCCGCCAGAAATTGAAGCCAGCGTTACGGCTGTGTGGATTGAAGGTAAAGTTACCATCGACCTGAACCCGCTCGTGAGTGACCCCGATGACAATTTAGATATTTCCACCCTGCGTGTGCTCACGTCACAATCGCAGCGCGGGGCAACGGCTTCGTTAACCAATCAACTGCTTACGCTGGATTACAGCGGTGTATTGTTTGCCGGATCGGATTTTGTGGATTTACTCGTGTGCGATTTATTTAACGTATGTACACAACAAACCTTACAGGTAGAAGTGGGTGGCGACATTGAAGTGTTCAATGCCCTCTCGCCCAATGGCGATAGCAAAAATGAAATCCTGCTGATTCAATACATCACCACCCTGCCCGATGCCCAAAACAACCGCGTCACCATTTACAACCGCTGGGGCGATGTGGTGTGGGAAGGAAAAAATTATGACAACACCACCGTGGTATTTAAAGGGTTGAATAAAAATGGAAATGAACTTCCGTCAGGTACTTATTTCTATAAACTGGAATTTACCAGCGGCCGGCCGATGAAAACAGGATACCTGGCGTTGAAAAAATAAAATGTGCCCGTGAACGCTTTGGTCGGTGCGGATACAGACCAGGGTGATAAAACAGCGCGTGCAAACCTTATCAATATGGAAATACCATTACCCACCCCATTCACTGCAAAACAAACTATTTCGTTTTGCTTTTCTATTAGCATAATGCTGGTCAGCATCACTTCCTTTGCCCAGGACAAATGGCTTGGCTTTTACGAAAGCCCAGCCGATAAAATCCTGCTTCAGGTTGAGCCCAAAGACAAGGAGGGCTATTTCCGCGGGCGACTGTTATACCAGGATGTGATCATACCCATGAAAGCTTTAACGCTATTGGGTGTAATGGTTGGTGAGTATCAATCCAATGGAGCAGATAAACAATTTACGCTTACCCGCACGGGCGATGTATGGGCCTTCTCGATTGATAATCAGGATTACACATTAAAGAAAGTACCCCAGGCAGAATTTCCGGCTGATGCACCAGTAGCGGTTCAGGTTACTAAATCCAGTTTACCTCCCGTTCAACAGGCAGCCACGTCCACCAAAACGCCTGCAGCAGAAACATCTACCGCCACACCTGCCGAAGTGATCATTCCGGAAAACTTCAGCAATGTGATCAAAGATCCGGGCGGCACATTTACCGTAAGCATACCCGATGGCTGGCAATCCAAACTGCAAGACGATGCCTATGTGTTAACCAAAGCAGGGGAAACAACGGAAATCGGGATTGCGGCTCATCACTATTCCGATCGGCAGCAAATGCTGCGCGAAGGCAATGGCGAAGAGTTTGAGGATATTTTCAATTACATTACCGTCACCTCACAGCCTTACGGCACGCAACACGTGCGCACGACTTCGCGCGGTAAGCTGCAAGGCAAGAACGTGGTGATCGAAGCGCTTTTTCTTTACTCGCCCCATGGCGGAGGGGTTATGGTTAGTGCAACCATGTACAGTAAAAACCTTGTTCCGGAACATTTTCGTTTAGTGGAACAAACTGCCCAAACCGTTGTATTCGAAAAGCCGGCAGAAGATAACACCTGGCTCAACCGCGTGCGCGGCAAACAGTTGTTATACCTCAAAACAATTAGCGGTGGAAGCACCAAGTATTACTACAACTTATACAGCAACGGGCGGTATGATTATGTTTATACGTACACCTACAATTCAAATAGTTTTTACGGTAGCGACAACGATCGTGATCAGGGAACCTGGAAAATTGTAAACCGGGGAAACAAAGCCGTACTGATACTTAACGGGAACAAAAAAGGCATGGAGGAAATCGTACTGGAGCAGCGGACCGCCTCAAACGAGCTAACCGGAAACGGTGAACGGTTTTTTGTGAAGGCTATTGAATAAAGTGGAATGCAATAGTAGAAACCTGAGTATCCGCTTCAAGTCCTCAATCTTGAATTCTTTAAAGTAAGACCTTAATTTACTACACCGCAAAGGCGCTAAGACGCAAAGTATTCGCTATTTTATTTGCGCGTTTACGTCTCAGCGGTCTAGGATATCAATCGGATACTTATAATTAGAAATCACCAACTATAATGATCGATCTTTTGCGGTTCGGGTTTTTAACTGCGTGCAGGCATGGCAAATGGTAAAAAGGCAGATTGAGAATTCATTTTATTTTCATTCGACAGAGCTACTATCGAACCCGGGAAACACGCACTCCCTCATCATCCCAACCCATTAGGTCATAAACAGCTTGGCCTGACTTGCTTTTGTAACTATATTAAAGAGTTTTATTTACCTCCATTTCATGCCTGTTCGTGTAACGCTGTTTCCTGTCTTTATACTATCAGCCATTTGCTGCCTGGGGCAGAACTTGCATAGTCAAAAGACAGATAGTTTGCTCAAGCTTCTGGATAAAACAGAAAAGCCCGAATTAACTTTTCAGCTTTATCATCAACTGGCAGGTTATGCCTCCGACCGGGATGTTTCCCTGAACTATGAACAACAGGCACTTGCTGCTGCGCTACAAACCAACAACAAGCAACTCATTGCTGATGCGTACACCAACCTTGGCATTCACTACCGTAAGCATAGCGACTATGCAACGGCCATTGCATACTACATAAAAGCACTGGCTGTCGCCAAAAACGATGCAGCGCTGCTCAACACGTACCTTGAATTGGGCATTGCACATTTGCGTTTGGCAAAATTTGATTCCTCAGCATACTATTTAACAAAAGGAATTGCCCTTTCTACCGAACAGAACAATCAACCCATGACGGCCTCCTTTTATAATATGATGGGCAATGTGTTGAAAGAAAAAAATAACTACAACGAAGCTGTTGACTATTACCTGAAGGCTACTGAAATTTTTGAACAGGTGCAGGATGATGATGGCTTAACACAAAGCCTCTCCAACATCGGCAACCTGCAAAACCTGATGGGCGATTACGATAAAGCCCTTGAATACGCACATCAAAGTTTAGTCATCGCAGAGAAAATAAACAAGCAACCTTCCATAGCCTATTCAAATCGATTGCTGGGCAGAATATACCGCAAGCTGCAAAAGTATGATGACGCGTTGCTTGTCTATCAAAAAGCTATTGAGGTATATGAGGCATTGGATGCCAGGCGCGATGTATCGGAAACACTCACCAGCATGGGCAATATTTATTATGAAAAAGAAGATCTCCATAAGGCCAAGTCATACTACACCCGATCACTAAGCATCAGTAAATCACTCTCCGATTCGGCCAACATGACCTACAGTTATGCCGCACTTGGCTATGCCTCCGCACAACTCAAACAACATGCACAGGCTGTTTTGTATTTTGACTCCACCATTCGCATTGCCAGGCAGATAAAGCTTCCGGCACTGGTTATGGATTCCTATCTCGGGTTAAGCGAAGTGTATGCCGATCAGAAAAAATTTGATCTTGCCTACCGCTACCACGTGCGCTACGCGGCCTTAAGCGACAGCCTCACCACTCTTCAAAACCGTGAAGAAGCGGCCAACCGCGAAGCACTTTATCAAAATGAAAAAAAGGAGAATGAAATCCGAACACTTAACACCGAAAATGAACTGGCCATGCTGCGCCTGCAGCAACAGGAAAGTCAGCGTAATTATCTTATCGGTATCCTGGCGCTGTCGCTTGCGCTGATCGGAGTACTGGGCTACCTGTATAGGGCCAAACAGAAAATCAATAAAAAACTGGAAACACTCAACCAGGTACAGTCGCGTTTCTTTGCCAACATCTCACATGAATTTCGCACACCGCTGAGTCTTATCATCGGACCACTGCAGAAAACGATTCAGGAAAATCCGCACGCACCCGAAGCGGTAACGTGGAAAATCATGCATCGCAATGCGGTTCGCCTGCACCGGCTGATCAACCAGATACTGGATCTTTCAAAAATTGAATCCGGTAACATGAAATTGCGTGTAGCTGAAGGTGACCTGAAACAATTTTTAAAAACAGTTTACGCTTCGTTCATTTCACTGGCCGAACAAAAGCACATTAACTATACCCTTCATGCATCCGATGGTGCTTTAACCGGATACTTTGATCGCGATAAGCTTGAAAAAATTGTAAGTAATCTTATCTATAACGCCTTGAAGTTTACACCGGAAGGTGGGCAAGTACAACTCAACCTTACACACACTAACCAACAGCTTACCGTTCAGGTTAAGGATACCGGTCCGGGCATTCCTGCCGATCAGCTTACACAAATATTCAACCGGTTTCACCAGGTTGAAGGAACTTCTGCCAGAATAGTGGAGGGCACCGGCCTGGGATTGGCCTTATCAAAAGAACTGGCGGAGGCACATCACGGCACGTTAACCGCTGAAAGTCCGGAAACCGGTGGCAGTATATTCACCCTTACCATCCCTACTGCACGCGTTTCTTATAAGCATGAAGTAATGGATCCGGTAGCGGCAACATCCGAATCATTTTATGACGAATACCCGATTGAAGATCAACCGGTTGAAAACACGCCAGCAACCGAACGGCCGGTAATCCTTATTGCTGAAGATCATGCAGACATGCGCACTTTTATTCATCAGGTGATAGCAGAACAGTTTGAGGCGGTGATGGCCGAAAACGGAAATGAAGCGTGGGATAAAGCCCTGCACCATGTACCCGACCTGGTGATCAGTGACTTGATGATGCCCGGATTAAACGGCACCGAATTGTGCAAGCGCTTAAAAACACACGAAGCCACCAGCCACATACCGGTGATTATGCTCACCGCCCGCGCAGACCAGGAAAGTAAACTGGAAGGTTTGCATACGGGGGCTGATGATTACCTGACCAAACCTTTTGATGCCCGCGAACTGCTGGCGCGAATTCAAAACCTGGTGGAGCAGCGGAAAAAACTAAAGACACTATTCAGTCAACAAGCCTCTTCATTCACACGCGCTGCGGGCGAATCGCGCGATACCACTTTTTACAACAAGGTTATTTCCATTATAGAAAAAAACTTTACCGACCCGGCTTTTGGTGTAGAGGAGTTTACCCGCGAAATCGGCTTGAGCCGCATGCAATTGCACCGTAAACTCAAAGCCCTTACCGATCAATCGCCTGGTGATTTTTTACGGTTGTTTAGATTGGGGCATGCTAAAAAACTGCTTTCTGTAAAAGGCATATCGGTGAGTGAAGCAGCTTACCAATCCGGTTTTAATAACCTGCCCAACTTCAGCCGCATTTTTAAGGTATGGGCAGGCGTTACCCCCTCTGAATATCAGGAAAACAGCCTTTCAGATAATCCCACTGTTACAAATCAGCAAGACATTGTTATAAATCCGTAACGGTTCAGGCCGGCACGCAGGTTAATTTTGAAAATCACCACTTAACCCTTCATGCTATGAAAAAACACCTGATCGTATCTGCCTTGTTGTTGATTACTACCTTTGCAAGCGCACAAACACTTTCAATAATCCCCAAAATCGGGGCAACCTTTTCCACGGTAGCTACTGAATTTGATGAAAACATAAAATCCAAACCCGGTTTTACCCTTGGGGCAGCTGTTAACTACGGCTTAACGGACATGCTTTCTGTACAACCTGAGCTTAATTTCATTCAAAAAGGTTTTAAAGAAGAGTACTCAGAATCCTGGGATGAAGAAGTTGATGGACGATGGTTTTATTACCAAAATGATTTCAAACAAGTTGTAACCATCAACTATATAGAACTACCGGTTTTGGCAAGGGCCACGTTTGGGAAAGTCACAAAATTCCATGTTATGGCTGGACCTTCCCTGGGTTTTGCGCTTGGGGGGAAATATAAACAAGAGGGCTCATTCACCGAATCGTATGATGATGAAGTGTTTGTTTATCCGAACGATGCAAAAGGTTCCATTAAATTTGGCAAAATACCCGATGGGTATGAGGGTAACGACCGGTATATCGATAATCGCATCGACTTTGGCCTTCAGTTTGGCGGGGGTGTTTTGGTTGCCAATAAAATATTACTCGAGGTGCGTTATGGCTTAGGCTTGTCGAACTCAGCCGAATCAACTGCAACCTACGAAAAAAAGAACAGGGTTATCCAATTTACGGTAGGCATGCCGATACAGCCGAAATAACACCCGCTGCACTACCGGGTATTATTTTTTGACACTAAATAACGCTAAATCAACAGAAGGTTGCCGGTAGAATATTTTGTATTTACCCACCGCTTTAAATTCAAATTATTCGCCATCTTCGAAGCCTTATAAAACTATCAATATGCAAAAAGTAAATATTGCACCTCAGGTGCTTCTGTTGGCACTTTTGTGGTTTGTTGCTTGTACCCCAGCCGAAAAACAGGTAAGCCTCCCGGATGTAGCACCTCCCGTTGCCACCATCATACCCCATGAACTTACCAGCAAACACGGTGATGTTCGTATTGACAATTACTATTGGTTGAAAAACCGTGAAGATTCCACGGTAATTAATTACCTCACTGACGAGAACAACTACCTGGACACCATGATGGCCCACACCAACGATTTCCAGGAAGCACTATTCAATGAAATGCGCGGACGCATTAAAGAGGATGACTCGTCCGTGCCCTACAAGCTCGATGATTATTACTATTACACCCGTTTCGTTACCGGTGGTGAATACCCGATCTACTGCCGCAAAAAAGGTTCGATGGATGCCCCGGAAGAA
Source organism: Flammeovirgaceae bacterium UBA5585 (assembly GCA_002425185.1). Taxonomy (GTDB): domain Bacteria; phylum Bacteroidota; class Bacteroidia; order Cytophagales; family Cyclobacteriaceae; genus UBA2336. The sequence continues at coordinate 237,599 of DILT01000012.1, forward strand.
ATTGTTGCCGATGGTAATGAACTTGGCAAAGGGCAGGCATTTTTTAATTTTTTCACCTCGGTAAGCCCCGACCATAAATTGGTTGCCCTTGTGATGGATACGGTAGGCCGGAATTTTTATACCGTTAAATTCAAAGATATGGGTACCGGTAAAATGCTGGCCGATAAAATTGCCAACACCCGCGGTGGCTACGTGTGGACAAACGATAACAAATCCGTTTACTATGCCGTGCCCGATGAAAAAACATTACGCAACTACCTGATCAAACGTCATGTATTGGGTACCGCTACCACAACTGATCCTGTTATCTATGAAGAAAAAGATCAAACCCTGGATGTAGGTATTGGTAAAACCAAATCAAAAAAATACCTGATCATTAGCTCCGGCCGCACGGATGCCAACTTCAGCCAATATATCAGTGCTGATAATCCGGGCAAGCCCATCGTGATCGAACCCATTCAGGATAATGTCCAGTACAACGTTGATCATGCAGGCGGTGATAAGTTTTATATCTATACCAACCTCAATGCAACCAATTATCGTTTGGCTGAAGTTCCGATCAGTACTCCGGGCAAAGCCAACTGGAAAGATGTAATCGCACACCGCGAAGATGTTTATCTGCAGGATGTGGATTACTTCAAAGATTACCTGGCACTGGAAGAAATGAAAGCAGGCCTTGCTTCCATCCGCTTAATCAAATGGGCAGATAAATCAGAACACACCATCGACTTTGGCGAATCGGCTTACTATGCTGGCATTGGTTACAATCCGGACTTTAATGCCAACCTGATCCGGTTCAACTATCAATCCATGACTACACCCAACTCCACGTTCGATTATAACATGGACACGCGTGAAAAGGAATTGAAAAAAGAACAGGACGTGCTGGGTGGCTTTAACAAAAACAACTACGTCACCGAACGCGTGATGGTGAAAGCACGCGATGGGAAAGAAGTTCCGGTATCCATCGTATACCGTAAAGATACTTTTAAGAAAGACGGCACTTCACCCGGCTGGATTTACGGCTATGGTTCGTATGGCTCATCGATGTACCCAACCTTTAGTGTTGCACGCATTAGTTTACTAGACAGGGGATTTGTTTATGCCATAGCGCATATACGCGGTGGAAAAGAAATGGGTGGCGCCTGGCACGATGATGGTAAAATGCTGAACAAGAAAAATACCTTTACTGATTTTATTGATTGCTCCGATTGGTTAATTCAAAATAAATACGTGGCAAAAGATAAACTCTTTGCCTCAGGCGGTAGTGCCGGTGGACTGCTCATGGGCGCCATTGTTAATATGCGCCCCGAACTGTACCGCGGGGTAATTGCGGCCGTTCCGTTTGTGGATGTGATGACAACCATGGAAGATGAAAGCATTCCGCTAACAACTTTTGAATGGAAAGAGTGGGGCAACCCGAACATCAAAGAAGAGTATGACTACATGCTCTCCTACTCCCCGTACGACAACGTGGAGAAAAAAGCTTATCCGAATTTACTGGTCACCACCGGCCTGCACGACTCACAAGTGCAATACTGGGAACCCGCCAAATGGGTGGCCAAACTGCGTGCTATGAAAACCGATAACAACAAACTCTATCTCTATACCAATATGGATGCCGGCCACGGTGGCGCGAGCGGCAGGTTTAGAAGGCTGCGCGAAACCGCGCGTGAGTATACGTTTGTTTTTGATATACTCGGTATGAAAGAGGTGATTGAAACCAAGCCGAAACTCGAGGTCAAGTAAAATCCAATCTAAAACCTCAAATTCCAAAACCTCCAGGGCCTTAAGGTCTTGGAGGTTTTGCATAATGCGATTTGGTAATTACTCAAGATTGGCCATAGCATTGTAGGTGCTACCCTGCACTAAGGTGTAAAGTACCCGGGTCTGTTCCCGCTCAATTTTCCATTCTTCTACCGGAATTCCGGTAGTTTTTCGTCCGAAAAAATGCCGGTTTTCCGGTATTGAGCCGGGTAACTAATGCAACTACATTTAGTTATCGAAAACTGCATCACAAAAGCAGCATTTGTTAATTACTAGTGCAAAATCATTATCCAATTTTTGGTGCTTATTACCCTGTACCCTCTCACGAGGCTGATGGTTCGAATATGAGTGCTTTTCTGAATAGCTCTCATTGGCAGACAGACACCGTATTCCCTCAGCCTCGTTGCACCAATACCGTAATCTCATTCGTAAATAGAGTATTTGTACTGATCGTAATATTGATATTACTGAGTATAGAAGGTGAGGCCCAGCAAGATCCGCTGCATGCGCAATACATCTTTAATCCGTTCATTATTAATCCCGCGTATGCCGGGTTCTCTAAAGACCTTACGGCCATGGCAGCTTACCGTGTGCAATGGGCCGGCTTTAGCGGAAGTCCTGTAACGATGAATGCTTCCGGGCACGTAGCGCCGATGGATAATAAAATGGGACTCGGGCTGACTATGCTGCAGGATAAAATCGGCACCAATAAAACCCTGGAAGTATTGGCCTCGTATGCCTATCACATTGAGATGCAAAACCGCAGTCGCATTTCCTTTGGCTTGCAGGCCGGAGTGGTCAATTATAAAAACGATTTTAATGAACTGACCATCGATCCGGGTGATCCGAAATTTCAAACCAACATAAGCGAGCTGGCACCAAGTTTTGGTGCAGGCATTATGTACTCATCCGATAATTTTATAGTTGGTGTAAGCATGCCGAAGATGCTGAAAGGCTCTACGGTAATTGACGGCACCGAATTGATTTTATACAACCAGCATTCGTATGTTCATGCAGCCTATATTTTTCAACTATCACCACGATTAAAACTTAAACCTTTTGTGATGGGACGCTATGTGGCCGGTGCTCCCATCAATGCCGACTTCGGTGTTTCACTCAATGCCGATGACAGTTATACCCTCGGTTTATTTACCCGCAACCTGAATACCTACGGGGCGCTAATGAAAATCAATTTGGGGGACTTGCTTCGTGTAGGCTACATTTTTGAATTACCAACCAACAAATCGGTGGGCCTTACTTATACCGCGCATGAAATAACCATTGGCATACGCACACGCTTGTTCCGGTTTCACGACATTTCATCCATTGCAGATTTTTAACAACACATGATCATTCAAAAAAATATAATCCTTAACGCTGTTACCATGAAAACATTGACACTTTTTACAATTATAACGGTGTTTAGCCTAAACACGATGGCCACGGTACGCACCGTGAGCAACACCCCCAACGTAGCCCAGTTCACTACCATTCAACTTGCCATTGACGCCAGCGCAAATGGTGATACTGTGTATGTATATGGAAGCCCTAATGAATATGCAGGGTTTACCATTCTCGATAAACGAATAACCGTTATCGGTCCAGGTTGGGCACCCAATAAAAATTTGCCATTAACTGCAATAGTAAATGGCGTAACGCTACGCGATAGCCCTGCTGCCGGTAGCCCAAGTGGATCAGAATTACATGGCCTGGTATTTACAGGATCAATATTTCTTTCCAGAAACCAGGTTGGAGGCGACATGCCTGTTAATGATATCCGGGTTATCAGATGCCAGTTCAATGGCGGGGTAACCTGGCAGTTAAGTGATTCCGGTCACCTCATTGAAGGGTGCGCATTTTATAATGGGCTAAACTTTTTAAGCAGTGCCACATACACCAATATTCTTTTTCAGAATAATATAATCTTCTTTTCCGTTTGCTGCATAACTACTCAGATAAATGGACTGGCTAATTCTATTAATGTTAGGTTTGACCATAACCTCTTCTTCAGTTCAAACAATGCATCAGGAAATAATGTAACAGTGTTTAGTGGAGGCACCCGATTTTTAACATTCACGAATAATATCTTCAACCAGGCAAATGTTGGTCTGAATGTGAGCCTCAGTACATTCAACAATAACCTCACCAATAATATTTCGCTTAACAATGCTAATGCAACTTCAAATGCTACTCCGTGGGATGTGAACAGCAATGTAAATGGCGGTGGAAACATCGCTAACCAAAATCCGCAGCTCACTGCCCAAACAACGATTGATGCCGGAAACACTTCTCCGGTTCAAAATTTCGCCATCGTTGCGGGGCCGGCTAAAAACTCTGGCAGCGATGGTAAAGATATGGGGTTGTTGTTTGATGCCACCGGCAGTTTAAACTGGAACAACAGCCGCAACGGACGCATACCACGAATCTTCAGCATGAACATTACTACACCAACCGTAGCCCCGGGTGCCAACCTGAGTGTGACGGTGGATGCGAGGAAGAGTAATTAATATATAAGTAGGGAGTTGTTAGTTGTTAACCCGAAGTAACAAGACTCTAAAGCTCAGATTTTGAGATCATCTATTAACACCATAAGGATGTTCAAATGCATGACGATGCTTCGTGTCGGGGTAATTTTTTGGCTGATGTTGTTGGGCACCAGCGGTTGGGCGCAAAGTATTATTGCTGCTGAATATTTTTTCAATACCGATCCAGGGCAAGGTAATGCCACGCCTCTGTCTATCCCTTCCGGGGGCGAAGTAACCTTTACCCGAACCATCCCCACTACCTCGTTGTCGCAAGGGTTTCACTTTCTTGGATTACGCATAAAAGAAACCGGAGGTGTGTGGAGTTTATTTGAAACGCGGGGCTTTTACATTACTGCGGCCACTACCGATGTGCCCAACATCGTAGCTGCTGAGTATTTTTTAGACAATGACCCCGGTAAGGGTAACGGAATCACCATACCCATAACACCGGGTGCTACCGTAAACTTCACCGTGCCTATTCCTGCAGGAAGCCTTACACCGGGTTTTCATTTCCTCGCCATTCGTACCAAAGGTGCTGATGGTCGCTGGGGGCTTTTCGAAAGCAGGGGATTTTACATTACTGCGGCCACTACCGATGTACCCAACATTGTAGCAGCAGAATATTTTATTGATACCGATCCGGGTATCGGCAATGCTGAATCCATAACACCCATTTCAGCAGGAGCCTCGGTAAATATCACAGCAAGTATTCCTGCTGGTCTCACACCCGGTTTCCATACGCTGGCCATCCGCACCAAGCGTGCCGATGGAACCTGGGGTCTTTTTGAAGCGCGCGGGTTTTATGTAACATCTACCAACAATGATGCAGCTGATATTGTAGCCGCTGAATATTTCTTTGAAGCTACTGATCCGGGCGAAGGAAATGGAAATACTGTAAGTGTTACACCGGGGCCGGTAGTAAATGAAACATTGTCCATTTCCACCACAGGTTTACCCACCGGTCCGCAACTGTTAAGTTTGCGTGTGCAGGATGCCACAGGTATTTGGAGCACAGTTGAAACACAACCTTTCACCGTACTGGCCTGTACACCCCCTGCACCACCCACTGCACCAAATGTTAGTCGGTGTACTGTTGGCGCGCTAACCCTTACAGCAACGGCAGGCGCTACCGGCACGCAGGTATATCGCTGGTATGCCGATGCTATTACATCCGTTATTTTGTTTACCGGTGCAGCATTTACTACGCCTGAGTTATCGACCAGTACGACCTATTTCGTAAGTGTATTTGATCCTTCCACCCTGTGTGAAAGCAACCGCACCACCGTTACCGCTGGCGTTACCATCATCGCTCAGCCAGTACTGAACATCAGCAGCGTTACCATCTGCGAAGGCAATTCAATTTTAGTAAGCGCGCCACAGGGCTTTACCAATTATACCTGGTCGAATGGAGAAATAACACGCGAAATATTAGTTACTGTTTCCGGAAGTTATACGGTTGTTGTTGGTAATGGAACGTGTTCAAGCATACCTTCTGCTGCCGCGCAAGTAACAGTAACCCCCCGACCAGCCATACCGGTTGTCACTCCGAGTGGAACCACCAGCTTGTGTGATGGCTCAACCGTTACACTTACTGCACCGGATGGATTTACCTACACCTGGTCTAATGGACAAATCACACGAGAAATAATCGTAAGCGCCTCAGGCAATTACTCCGTAAGTGTTACCGATAACAACGGATGCTCTAGTGTTGCTTCCGATGCTATTGCGGTTACGGCAAATACCACTCCACCCAAACCGGTTATTGAAACCTTTGGCAGCACTACGTTATGCGGTACAAATACAATTGGTTTACTCGCGCCACTTGGCTATAGTATTTATCAATGGTCAAGCGGACAAACCGCGGCTGGTATTACTGTTGCTGTGGCCGGCTCTTACACCGTTGTAGTAGGTAACGCTACAAACTGTTTATCGGTGGCCTCCGACCCTATTGTGGTTACGGCTACCGGTCAGCCTTGTACGGGAACAGGAGGCACCAACGCACCCCCAGTGATCGCATCACAAACTTTTTCCGTTCAGATTGAAGGAAGCCTGCAGACTGACCTGGCTGCTTATATTACTGATCCCGACAACAACCTTAATTTCAATTCCCTGCGCGTGATCAATAACCAGACTTCGCGCGGTGTGCCGGCCAGTATTGATGCAGCCTACAACCTGGTGGTGAATTATGCAGGCGATGCCTTTACCGGAAACGACCGTGTTACCGTTGAGGTGTGTGATTTGCTGGCTGTCTGTGCCCAGGGATTCTTTGATATTGACGTAGTAGGCGGTGTGGTTGTATTCAACGGGCTTTCGCCCGATGGAGATGGTTTCAATGATTTCATGTTTATTAAATATGTTGATGTGGTGGAAGGCGCTTCGCAAAACAAGGTAACTATCTTCAATCGATGGGGCGATACGGTGTTTGATATACAGAATTACAATAATACCGATCGGGTATTTACAGGATTAAGTAACAACGGAGCAGAACTGCCCGCAGGCACCTATTTTTACAAAGTTGAGTTTACCGGAAATATCAAACTGGCAACCGGATTCATTACCCTGATTCGGTAAGTAACTAAACCTCCTTGCCCTGTGTTCGTCTAATTTATTGATATTTGATTGATGATATGGCCCTGATCGTCCGGTGGCAACCAACAATACACCTGCAGGAAGGGCGCAAAACCGAAGGGTGGAGATGCGCATTACAGACATGTGACAATTTCCTTTAAGCCTCCAGGATTAGTGTGGTTTTACTCCGGTTTTAATCTGCTTCGCCATTCCTCGGTATTAGGCTTACGGAAGTTAACGAATTTCTTTGAATCCCGAAGAAGCCAATGTTGCTATATAATCTTCTTTTCAAAGGCAGTACGAACCAAGGCCGCTGTGTTTTTTACCTGCAATTTTGAAATCAGATTCTTCCGGTGCGAGTCTACCGTGCTGTCGCTGATGAAGAGCTTCTCGGCAATTTCGTGGTTGGTCAGTCCTTCGGCAATTAACCGCAGCACTTCAATTTCCCTGCGGGTTAGCAGCAGTTGGTTATGATCGCTGATGCTTTCTTTTACGTTCTCCTTACCCAGCCAGTATTCATTGCCGCTGCTAACCAGGTATATGGCTTTTTCCAGCTCTTCAAGCGAAGCGTTTTTTAATAAATATCCTTTGGCACCGGCATCGCGCATGCTCTGTAAATAGGTAAGCTGATCGAAGTTGGTCAGGGCAATTATTTTCAAATCCGGATGCTTCTTCAGCAAGATTTTGCATACGTCAATTCCGCTCTGGTCGGGCAGGTTAATGTCGAGCAATACCATATCGGCCTGGTTGTTAACAAAATACCCCAGGCACGAGGCGGCATTCATGGCGTAGCCGCAAACCTGCACATCCGGTACCTGCTGCAGCATGCTGCGCATGCCTTCAATTACCATGGGGTGGTCGTCAACAATAAAAACACGAATCATACCGGTATGATAATCTGAACAGAGGTGCCCTGGCCGGGCGCACCCTGAATATCCGCTTTTCCTTTCAGGTAATCTACCCGTGAGCGAATGGACGTCCAGCCGGAGCCTGCGGCATGTTGCAATACAGCAACATCAACGCCCGATCCGTTGTCTTCCACGGTTAGGGTAACCTCACCATTCTGCCGGGCCAATTGCACCAGTACCTCCGTTGCCCTGGCGTGTTTGGCAACGTTATTCAACAGTTCCTGTGTAATGCGGTAAAGAATAATTTCCTTGCCGGAATCAATCCGGTCATCCATGCCTACAGCCTGGAAGTTCACTTTAAAAATTCCCGACTCGGTAACCGATTGGCAATAGCTTTTCAGGGCTTCGGTCAGGCCAAACTTCACCAGCACTTCGGGCATCATGTTGTGCGCCACACGCCTGAGTTCCGCTATGGAGTTGTCGAGCATATCGAGCGAACGCTCAAAGAGCAATGCACTGTTGGCATCAAGTACCACATTTGATTTCATATTGGTTAAGGAAAATTTTACTCCTGATAACATGCCGCCAAGTCCATCATGAAGGTCTTTGGCCAGCCTGCCCCGCTCCTCTTCCTGACCTTTGATAATGGCTTCACTGGCCAGCAGTTGTTTCTCGCTTTCCAATTTTGCAATCTGCACTGCCTGTACCTGGCTTTCCTTTTCAAATAGTCTCTTCTTCTGCTGATAGGTGCGCCTTGCCAGTAATGCAATAACGGCCAGCGCCAGCAATGAGCCAACCAATATGTAATTGAATAACCGGCTCTGCCGTATGGTGAGATCTTTTATTTCGGCCTGTTGCTGAAGCTCCACAATGCGTTGCTCTTTTCGCCTGGATTCATATTTGGCTTCTACATTCTGGATGTTTCTGGCAACCGATTCATTTAATAATACGGTGCGGATTGAATCGCTCTTGATGGAATAATTTACATTCCCTTTGAAGTCCCTTTTAAGAAGTGATATCTCGGCCAGCACCGAATACGCTTGCCCGATATGACTCAAATAATTGTTATCCATGGCCAATTTCAGCGATTGATTTATGTTGGATTCTGCCGCTGTGATTTGCCCTTCACTATACTGGCAGATGGCTAAACCACGCATGGCAATTACTTCAGAAACCAGGTCATTGAGTTTTCTTGCCAATACTAACGCATCCTGGTAGGATCGCTTAGCCTGCTGAAAATTACCCAGCTTGATGTAAGCATCGCCCAGGTTTGAAGCAGAAACCAGCATGGCATATTGATGGTTCGTTTTTTTTGCTAACGCCTGCACCTCGGTAAGTATCTGAACAGATTTATTTACCTGCCCGGATTTATTAAGTGGCATCGCCAGGTTAATTGAAGCCGAAATGACTCCAAATACATTGTTTATCTCGCGGCTAAGCCGTAACGACTTCTCTCCGTACTCTATAGATTTAGGATACTGGTTAAGATTAAAGTATATAATACAGAGGTTGTCAAAAATTGAACTCAATCTGCGCCTGTCACCCAGTTGCTCATACATGGGAACAACTTGCAAGTACGTTTCAAGAGCTTCCTCATGCCGTTCCAGTTCCATATAGGAAGCCCCAACATTACCAAGGCAGGCTGCCAGTCTTTCGGGATCGCCAAACTGTCGTGCAATTTCCACAGACTTCAGATTTAAAATGAGCGCAGTATCATAGCGGCCCATCAGGTTGTATACATACGTGGCATTGGTGTAATAGCTTATGATACCGCGCGTATAATTCAGTTGCTCACTAAGGTTCAACGCCTGCTCATACAACAGCAATGCTGAGTCGGGATTGTTATTTTCGTATTGCTGCCCCAACTGAATGTAGAGCATCACCTGGTTTGTATCGCGCTTCGAATTTCGAAGTGCCTGCCAAAGACTATCCCGGTCAAGATAGTCCTGCCCCATACCCGTTATAGCATTAAAAACAAAAGCGATGAAAATGGAGAAGCGCATAAGCAGGATTCCTATACAAATCTAACCGATCTGCCCACATCGCAGTCCTGTTCTAAACTCTCTTTTTTAAAAATCCCCTTTTTCGGGGAGGGTTTGAATTTTCTAATCAGGCAATTTTATTCCATCAAACACAAGGCTCTAAATTCTCCTTTATGAAAAATGTTATCGTACTCTTGCTCTTCATAATCTGGGCACAAAGTTCTGCCCAACCGTGCACGAAGGAAGACATTTTGAAACAACCTGGTTACTGGACTCCCGGTTTAAAGAGTTCAACCTACGGGGTTACCCCTGCCGATCTGGCAAAACAACAAACAATCGTTAATACTATTATTCAGTCTATACAAAAGAAGTATGCTTCCCCACGGGGAGTTGACATTGTATTTGGAGGTGCTCATTTTGAAAATTCCAGATTACCGCAAATTTCTAAACCCGGAAACTATTATTATGCTTACTTCTATATTATTGAACACCCTTGTGTGTATGCCAAAGAAGCCATGGAAAACCGTGGAGCCAGTGCCTATCTGTGGATTTGTGCAAATGATTTTTCCCTTGAATTTGGTCAAAGTTTTTTCGTACCATCAAAACCGAATGAAGAGAATCCCAAGACAGATGCTTTCAGGCTAATTGATCAAAATCCTGTTTTAAAGGATGGCATGTGGTACTGGCGCGATGGCAAAGGCAGTACCGGTGATTACCGCTGGGTAGTTGCTTCCGATGGAAAGCAGCCGTTTGTGATCATCAGTCGAAAGGAAATGGCCGAGCGGCTAAAAGTTTACTATCAGAAAAAGCTTAAACAGTCGGAAGATCAATTCAATGAAACACTAAAAACGAATGAGGAAACGTACCAGAACCTGAAGAAATTCAATGAGAAAGAGGCCAATGCTTTCCGGGATCAAAGTAAAGTCTATGCTGAAAAAATGCGGAGCATTGAGCAAAGCATGTATGGCAAATCGCTGGCGGTGGTAGAGAACATCCTCAAATCATCCGACCTCGCTTCGCTGCAGCAGCCGGCCATAATCGATCATATAAAAGGGTTTAATGAATTTGAAGGTTTTGTAACGGAAGATCACATGTATGCCACGTATGCCATACGACCCAACCCGGCATATTTCAATCCTCAGTTGCCCAAATCTTCGCCACAATTTTTTACCGTGCATTTCAGAATGCCTGAAACTGGTGATAACCTTTTATCAGAAAAAGCGAAAGAAGATTTATTGAAAGCGATTGACTTTACATCACTTAAAAACATGCTCGGAAAATGAAAACATTAGCAAAACCTGTTTTCCTCTTGCTGCTTATACTATCGGTATATTCCGCGCAATCACAACTCCGCGAAACCTTTGATATTATTTCCTACTCCCCGCCAAAAGGCTGGAAAAAGGAAAGCACCGATAATGTCGTTTCATTCGTCACAACCAATAACAAAACCGGTGAGTGGTGCCGGTTATCGGTTTATAAAAGTATCAACACCAACCGCACCCCGGCTGCAGATTTTGATCATGAGTGGAATGAATTGGTTGCAAAAGTCTACCAGGGCACCACGAAGCCTGTACCCGAATCGTCTGTTGAAGATGGCTGGACGGCCCTATCGGGCGTAAGCGCTTTTACCTGGCAGGGAAAATCATCCACCGTTTTGTTGAACACTATTTCAGGGTACGGACTGGAGGTAGTGGTTACCGTAATCATGAACTCGCGGGCTTACATGAACCACATCCAGGCATTTCTTTCTTCCATTGATTTGCAAAAACCGGTTCAGACATCCTCAGCAACCGTAATACCTCCTACCGTAACGCCATCAAACCCAACGCTCGCTGCAAGCGGCACCCATGGTATTACCAAATCCACAACCTATTTCGATGATGGCTGGACGGCAAAAGTAATGGATGATTATGTTTTAGTCACCAAGGAGAACACGAAGTTCTACATGCACTATGGTTTTCCCATTCCACCCAACGCAGCATCCAGTGAGTCAGGCACTACGCAAGCCAATTGGGATAAGTTTATCACTCCGCGTTATACCGTAACCAATCTGTGGTTAAATCCTGATGTTGGTTCATGGGGCGGATCGTATAACTACTATGCTGAAGGAACGGCTATTGAGCGAAGTACAGGCAAGCAGGTGTACATTGGTTTCCGAACCATCATTGACGGAGCCTATTTCTGTGTGGAAGCGGTGGCCCCTACCAAAGAAGAATACCTGAGGCACTTTCCTACCATTGCTTCACTGAAGGATATGCGTGGCAGTAATCGCTTTGCTATAACCAAACAGGATATACTGGGCGATTGGAGCAGCTCAGATGGCTCAGCTCTCCAATATTATAATGTATATACGGGGCAAAGTGCGGGCATGCAGTTCTCACAAGGAGCACAGGAATTCTTTTTCAGAAACACAGACGACTACAATGCCAACATTTCAGGTGCCATGGGTACTATGGGCGGATCGCAGGTGGTATTCGATAATAAGTACAAAGGAAAATTTTCCGTAACCGATTGGGAGATTAGTTGTACAGGCTATGGTGGCGTTACCCAGGTCTTTACGGCATACTTCGAAGCGGTGAGAGGCGGGCGCATTTTACACATTGCTAAAAAGGATGCCCCGGGAGTACACTATCCACTGGTAAAAGTAAAGTGACAAAAACTCAAACAGGATTAACCCAACGACTATGAAAAACATGATAAAAAAAATGGTAGCCATCACCCTTTCGGGAATTCTTCTTGCAGGTTGTGGCGGCTCATCAAAAAAGGAATCGGAAACCATAAAATTAGGAGACATGGAAATCAAGGCGAATGAAATTACCACAACAGACGGCACAAAAGGCTTTAAAGGCGACATCGACAACACCAACCTTCAAACGATCTATGAAGGATTGACGGTTGAAAAAATTCATCTTATAGATGGCAACGATAAAAAAATAAAAGGAGAAGAAGTACCATTCAACTCCAAATTCTCCATTGTACTGGAGGGCGTCAAAAACTATTCACTGAAAGACGGAAAAGCTTTTCCCAAGCTGGGGATGATTTTGATGGGCGAAACCGGGGTTGTAGTAGGTGAAGATGATTTGCTGGCATCGTATGCAGATGGTATGTCGGTAGAAGACGCATCGGTACTGCGTGCTACGTTTACTGTAGGAGCACCAATGGAAGCTGGCAAAACATATACTTGCCAGGTTAGTGTTGCCGACAAGAACAATAGCGGGCCTTTTATTATGACTACGTGGATGTTTACGGTGAAGTGAACAACTATCATTTTACGTTAAACGATGAGAAATCTTTTGCAAAATCCTAAACGGCTGTTACGTAAAGCTACACGAGTTGTTTTACCGCTTGCTCCGGTTATGTATTCCTTTCTGGCTTCTGCCCAGGGCATTCTCTTGAATGGTGCAACAGACTTTGTTCAGGTTACAGATCATCCGGCCCTTCGTCCTTCCAGCCTGACGCTCGAAGCACAAATCAACTTCTCTTCCCTGGCAGGCATTTACCAGGCAATTCTGGGTAAGGGTTATAATACGGCCGGATCCTTGCGTAATTCGTACGCTTTATGGTACCAGGATGGATCGCTGCGCGCAGGAATTGATCCATCAAATCTGGCCTACAGAATCCTTGCACCGTGGTCTCCCCTTACCAATCAATGGTACCATGTGGCCTATACCTATGATCATATTTCAACTGTCCAGAATCTTTATATTGACGGTGTATTGGTTGCAAGTGGCAATGCGCCACTCCCCATTTACGATAGTGACATTTTCGCCATTGGAGTCGATCGCGATTTTGGAGTCTTTCAGGGTTTCTTCAACGGACGAATCAACGAAGTAAGACTTTGGGATTTTTCCAGAACTCAAGCCAACATTGCAGCAACCATGAATACCTCCCTTATCGGAAATGAGCCAGGCTTAGTAGCGTATTATAGATTGAATGAAGCAGGTCAGGGTGAGGACATAACCGTTGCAAACAGCGCCACCGCTACAGGAGCCGGTGTAAACGGAATAACCGTTGGAACTACCTGTTCACCCATTTTCACCATCCTGGCTCCCTCGATTACTTCCTTTTCACCTGCCAGCGGGCCCATTGGAACTACCGTAACCATTACGGGCACCAATTTCAGCAACATCCCGGCTAACAACCTCGTCAAATTCAATGGCCTGACGGCTGTTGTATCCGCCAGTACCATAACCAGCATCATTACCCAGGTGCCTGCAGGCACCACCACCGGATTTATTGAAGTAACCGTAGGGTGCCATACGACTGTAAGCGGATCGAGCTTCACCATTACCACCGTTCCTCCGGTAATAACGGCCGTTCCGTTGTCAATACTAATAGGAGGTATTGTAACCGTAGATCTTATACCGCTTATAACTACATCCAGCCCACTTGATATGGGGTCGCTTCAGATTGTCACCCCTCCCGTTAGTGGTGCACCGGCTGTCATTGATGCCAACGGTATTCTTACGATTAATTATACAGGTTTTGGATTTACAGGAACCGATGTATTTACCCTACGAGCCTGTGATGCATTGGGAAGATGTACCGATCAGCAATTTGAAGTTGAAGTGGTTGGCGAGATTATCGTATATAATGCAATATCACCAAACAACGATGATAAAAACGACTTCTTCTACCTTCAATACATTGAGCTTTTTCCCGAAACACAACAAAATACCGTACAAATTTTCAACCGCTGGGGCGATGTGGTTTGGGAAACAGAAAATTACAACAATACCACACGAGTGTTCAGTGGGACTACTAAAAACGGAAATGAACTGCCCACCGGAACGTATTTCTTTAAGATAGCTTTCCAGGGAGGCACTACACGAACCGGATTTCTTTCATTGAAACGATAACCCATATAAAGTCAGGCAATGAAAAAGAAAATCAGTTCCATATCGGCCTCATCCTTACTCAACTTCGTTACGTTTTTTATCAGATTAACTGGAGTAATGTTGATCATTTTAACCTTGCCCCGCGTTCGCCTCAAAATTCATTGATTGATGATACATGCCTTGCCTTCTGGCTGATAGAGAGGCTCTGTCAACGTACTAGTAAGCCTGATGGTCCGCAAGTCAGATAGTTTTTTAACACATTACCAGGCAACAATTCTGCCCTGGCTTTTCTTTCACTGAAGCGATAGCCTTACTTTTTTATTCTGCGTCCTTCAATTTATTAAAAATTACTTTCTACATTCGGTAACCTAAAATTCAAACCCAATGAAAAACACTCTTGCAATCCTTAGCGTGATTACACTTGTAGTCACCAGTTGTAATTTTTCGGCCGGCACCAAAGCCGATCTTGTTTCCGGGCTTTCTTCCTCCTGGAATGGCTTAAGCGCTGAAACCATTTATTTTGTCGACCAGGAAGATCAATCCATCACCAATAAACAGGTTTCGTGGAATACCGAATGTTCCTTTGTATTTGAAGGCATCAGCAACTACACCTTAAAAGATGGAAATGCTTTTCCGGGTATCACCTTAACGGTTACCGATCCGTCAGGAGCAGAAGTTGTTGCTTTTGGTGATATGCTGGCCAGCTATGCAGAAGGTGTATCACCAACAGATGCAGGCGTATTACGTGCTACCCTTACTGTTGGTGATCCGATGAAAGTTGGCGAAACCTACACGGTAACGGCACGGGTGTTCGATAAGCAAAATGCTGAAGCAGAAATTGTGAGTAAAGTTTCTGTTAAAGTGGTTGAGTAGCTTTTGTCCTTATTCCTGGTCTGTGTCTTCACAGACCAGCGAATAATTCTTACTCTTTAACCAAACTAAACCGGCTGCCACTATACTGCATATCCTGCAGGTTGAGTATTCGCCCGCCCCGTACGGCTTCAAACCATGCGTTGAACTTACTGGTTTTTCCTTCCCAACGGTTTGGTAAAACAATTTCCCAGTTGGACACCGTGGCTTTTCCTTTGTACTCCTGCGAATAGGTTGACATAGACCCTACCATGCCTGAAGCACCCTGGTGCTTGCTTACATAATCACCGTTAGCGAAAAATTCAAATTTATCACTCATGGCAACAGCCCCCATACCGGCATACGCACCGGTGTAAGCATTGTAATAATTTGCAGCAGCACTTCCTCCTCCGCTCCATTTGCCAACAATGTCGTTTAACGCAACGGCAAACCTGTTGTAACGGCTCATGCCCGGTAATTCAGAATCAAATTGTTTCTCGGCATTTGGAAAGGTTTTTCGCAGGGTGGCCTCATCAGCCATCACCGCTACCACCGGAAACATGTTGCCATTAGAAGAAGAGACGTACATGGCCAGGAAGCAATTCTTACCAGTTTTTGGATCAATGGCTGTGCCTTCTATGTAGGGTGCCTGAAATGACGAAATGACTTCACCATGATCGCGGTATTGTTTGGACAGAACACGAAACTCTTTGGTTAAATAGTTATCCCAGTAAAAGTCCCGTCCGGCATTGCGCGAAACATCATTGTATGCAATGGGATAATACAAGTGAACCCTGTTCATGCCTTTCGTTACAACCACTTTGTCATTTTCGATAGTGGAAACCCAGCCATCATCCCAGGTAGTAACCGAAAAGGTAAAGCCGCTGGCCCGAACAGGTTGAACAGTTGACTGGTTGTTTGGCATTGAATTTTGGGCAACCGTAGTTATAGGTTTGCCATCGCCATCCGGTAATTCAATAAGGTATGATGCATCGGGTGGAATTTCGTAGAAATAGGTTTTAGGGAATTCCGTGTTCATCCCAAATTGTCCATCACGATGCGTGGTTTGTCCATTAACCGGAGACATCAGCAGATTAAGCTTTTCTCCATAATGGTAGAATCTAAAGGTATACGTTGTTTTCTCCGGGGCAGGGTTTTCTGATTTTATCAATTCACCCCATTTGTCAGCACCATCTCGCTTGCTCCAGGTTTGTATAACAGCAATGGCCGGAGTAATGGTAATCGTATTACCCGATACGGTATAGGTTCCGCTTTCTTTACGCAACACCATTTGCGGAGTATACACATCAAATGTTTTACGGTAAAAAATATAGGAACCATCAGGATTCAACGAATACTGACATTTCACATATCCATAGGCAGTACTTCCGCTTGTAGTACTGCTCTTATACCACGTTGCCTGGATTTTAGGATCAGCCACTGTTGTTAGCGAAGTATTATTTTGCTGAACAGGGGGTAAAGTGGATTTTGTACCGGGCTGTTGTTGGTTTACAGGCTGATTAGTAACCACGATTGAAGAATTTTCCAAAGCAGGCACACCCTCCAGCTTACCAAAATACAGTTCCGGATTTTTTACATTAGCCGACCAGTACATGAAATAGTATTGTCCCTGCTTAATCAACCAGGCATACTCGGGCCGTTCATCCAGTTGCCTGATTTCCCATCCCTTGGTGTTCAAAGCGGCTTTAATACTTTCTGTGTGATTGGTGCCAGGAGGAAGTCTGAACACTTCCGCATCGCTCACCGTCACATTAAACTTTTTCGTCTCGCCCTCCAGAAAAGTCATGATCATGGCCACATTGAACAACCGCTTATCCTGCCGGGTACCGGCCGGAAGGTCAATACCGGTATAGGCTGAGCTTGAAACAGGCACCAGGTTTTTTTGTGCCCAAGCCGAAACTGACAGCATCAGGCAAAACAACATGTAGAATTTTCGGGACGGCATTACGATTTCATTTTATGAACTGCCCTCAAATTTCATATCCGGAAAGGAATTCTGCCTAACGCATTTGAGGCATTGGTTAACGGCTATGTTGCTTTGCAAAAAAGGCTGGTTTCTGAGTACATTGGTGGCATTAACAGGGTTCGCATGACTTTGGGGCGTGTTTTACGATGGTGTTTACTGGTGCTGCCCGGCCAGGTATTTTGGTTTTCTGCACAGGCTCAGCCATCACTCGCCCAACATCTTCCCTTCCCATCCGGCACGGTTTATGAAATCCTTCGCGACAGCAAAGGCTTTCTGTGGTTTGCCGCATCTTCCGGGCTTTACCGTTACGATGGTTACACCACCGTTGTGCACAAGCATGATCCTGAAAATCCGAATTCACTAAGCGACTCGTTTATCACCGCCTTAAAGGAAGACTATGATGGTAATTTATGGGTAGGCACACTAAATGGCGGGCTCAATAAATTTATTCCTGCTACAAACACTGTTATTCGCCTGAATACGTCATTGCCGGAGAAATCAATGACGGATATTGATGTAGATGATTCTGGTAACGTATGGATAACCTCCGGTAAACTTTACAAAATTAATCCGGCAACGCTGGCCATCGATAGCCTACCACTTGCTTTGCCACCAGATTTTGACATCACCAAGATTTTCTTTGGTCGCAATAACACCGTATGGATCGGCTCCAATGGCGATGGGTTTGGCGTGCTTAATAAAGCAACCGGGCAAGTTGAAATCTATCGGGTTACCCATCCCGATGCTGCTATCGCTACCCGGGCCAATGTTATCCGCAACATTCAGCAAGATGATACTGGCACCCTCTGGCTCGCCACCTATGGAGGCCTGGTGCAGTTCAATCCTGCTACAAAAAATATCCGGCACTGGGTTAATAAACCTGATGATCCTTCCGGCCTACGGCATAATTCGTTATGGAATGTCTATCCCGATAAACACAGGAAAATCTGGATCGCATCATGGGGTGGCGGAATAAGTTATTATGATGTAGCGCTTGATCGATTTGAAAACAGCATGTTTAAACCCGGGGGCCTGTTTGGGATAAGTAACAATGAGGTACGCTCCTTTTTTGCCGACTATGACGGAACGTTTTGGCTCGGTACAAATGGTGATGGTATTTACAAGATTAAGCCCATTGAAACATTGAAAGAGTTCCCTGGCTCGGAACAACTGAAGCAACCGATACGGGCAGTTATCGCAGGCAAGCAGTATCACTACTTTCTTTCCGATCAGCACGGATTGATGGCGTATTCGGAAAATGAAGGTTTGGCATATAATTTACCCCCGTATCGTGAGCGAAAACCCAACGGGCTTGGCGGTAACTTTGTTTCAGGTGTAGCCGAACGAGGTGATGGAAAAATTTTTATCGGCACCGACTTTGGCATTACAGAGTTTAACCCTGAAACCAAAAAAGCAAATTACTATTTCAACATACCGGGGGATAATACTAGCCTTAGTCACAATTCGGTAAATTCTATTTTTATTGATTCAAGAAACAGGCTTTGGGTCGGTACTCCGTTTGACCTGAATTTATTTTTACCCGATAAAAACCAGTTTTTTAAATTCCGGAAATCAGAATTTTTTCAAAAAAGTATCCTCCAATTTTTAGAAACCACCGAAGGACTTTGGCTTGGCACAGCAACCGGTGGCCTCCTGTTGTTTAACCCGGAGAAAGACAGCATTATCCATAGTTTTCAAAACACAACAGACCGTGAAGGATTAAGCAATAATTACATTACCGCTCTATTTCAGGATCAGCAAAACTACATTTGGATTGGTACCCAACAGGGCCTAAACCGCTACAACCCCCATACTAAAAAAGTTGAACGGATGCTCACCGCTACTCGGTTAGATGACAGTGTCATTAGTAACATTGTTTCGGGAACAAATGATGAAATTCTAATTCAGTCAGAATACGGACTTTTTAGTTGTTTATGGAAAGAGGCGATTAATGAGCCCGAATTTATAAAACTGCCATCACCTTTCTCCTCCACTGGTGTTCGATTACTTGGAGTTAAAGACAGAAACTACAACCTGATTATTGCAGACAACGTTTACCAGCTTCCCTATTCCGCTTACGCCTCATCCACAACCGTAGCCCCGGTTGTGATCACCCAATTCTCTATTGATCCGAATAACAGTCATCCGCTTGATTCTGCCGAATTAGCAATTAACCCGTCTTACCGAAAAAGTATTACCCTGGCCCACGATCAGAATCTTTTCTCTATCGAGTTATCCTTGCTTGATGTTACGAATGCGGGCAGTAATGAATACGCCTATATGCTCGAAAACTTCGACAAGACCTGGACATTCAGCGGCACACGCAGATTTGTAACGTACACGAATATCAGCCCGGGCACCTATGTGTTTCGGGCAAAAGGCAAGGGGCATAATGACGTTTGGAATGAAGAGGGTGTTTCGTTGATGATCACTGTTCTTCCGCCACCGTGGAAAACCTGGTGGGCATATACAACCTATGGATTGATTTTTACCGGGCTTTTATGGCTGGCCCGAAAATCTATTGTAAACCGTGAACGACTGAAAGCGCAGGTAGCACTGGAGCAAAAAGAAAAGCAAACGCTGCGCGAACTGGATCACTTGAAAACAAAATTCTTTTCCAACATCACGCACGAGTTCCGCACACCCTTAACCCTTATACAAGGCCCGGCCGATAACTTACTGGAAAAAACTACCGACAAAGAAGCCACTCAGCAACTTAACCTGATTAAATCCAATGCGCAGCGGCTGTTAAAACTCATCAATCAACTACTTGACTTAGCCAAGCTTGATGCCAACGAGGCTAAACTGGATGTGAAACCGGTAAACCTTTCTGCGTTGTGCCGTGCAACTATTGCACAATTCACCAGCATGGCCGAATCACGCCACATTTCTTTTCAATGGCAACTAACTGAACCCATGCCCAACGTGCAGGGTGACGAAGAGAAAATTGAAACCATCCTTATCAACCTCATCTCAAATGCGATGAAGTTCACACCTTCAGGTGGTCAGGTTAAAGTGGTTGCGAATTTCCAGCACAATAAATTTTCATTCCGGGTAGAGGATACCGGCCGGGGCATTCCGGTAAAAAAGTTGGAACATATTTTCGACCGGTTCTATCAGGTTGAAGCCTCCGACAGCAGTCATGCTGAAGGAACGGGAATAGGCCTGGCCCTGGTGAAGGAATATGTTGAGTTAATGCGGGGCATCATTCATGTTGAAAGCACGCCTGGAAAAGGAACTGTATTTACCGTAACCCTGCCATTCGAGCCCTCAGCCATGCAGGCTGTTACAGAAGTTGAGGCTACCCCCATGCCACAACCCGTAGAAGAAGAGGTGCATGATACAGAACAGTTACCCCTGCTCTTGCTGGTAGAGGACAATGAAGACATCCGCACACTAATAAAAAGTTGCCTCGGAGCAACGTACCGGTACAGCGAAGCCCGCCATGGTAAAGAAGGACTGGAGAAAGCCCGCACTGAAATGCCGGATATGATCATCAGCGACCTGATGATGCCCGAAATGGACGGACTTGAATTTTGTGAACACATAAAAAAAGATCCGCACACAAACCATATTCCGTTTATCATGCTCACGGCCAAGGCTGCTGATGAGCATAAACTCATAGGCCTGCAAACCGGGGCTGATGATTACCTGGTGAAACCGTTCAATAAGCAGGAACTTATTTATAAAGTTCAAAACCTGGTGCTGCTTCGTGAAAAACTGCAGGCACACATTAAACTTAACTTGCTTACTAAGGCTACACCCGTAAAGGCCGTATCGGCTTCCGAACAGTTTATTATGAAAGCCAAAACCTTTGTTGAGGCAAACCTGGGCGATGCATCACTTTCCGTTGAACGTCTTGCCTCCGAACTGAACCTGGGTCGTGAACAATGCTACCGGAAAATCATGGCCCTTACCGGCCTGTCACCTTCAGCCTTTATCCGTAAACTGAAACTGCAACGGGCAGCCCAACTCCTTTCTGCAAAAGCTGCACCGGTTTCGCAAGTAGCTTACCAGGTAGGGTATGAAAATCTATCTCATTTCAGCAAAGCTTTTAAAGAGGAGTTTGGCAAACTGCCGAGTGAGTACGCATAATGCTTTAGATATTTGTTAACCTGAGCCCTTCGTTGTCAGCCTGAGCCTGTCGTTGTCGTACTAAGCCTGTCGTTGTCAGCCTGAGCCTGTTGTTGTCAGCCTGAGCTTGTCGTTGTCGTACTAAGCCTGTTGTTGTCAGCCTGAGCCTGTCGAAGGCTGTCAACAGTATATCAAAATCGGTTTTCATGGGTAAGACCTCCACAAAACAACCACACCGTTAAGCAATTCCACATAGGCGTTAATAGGTTTTTAGGTAATACACGCAGTTTTGAAGCGCAATTAACCACGTTAAACTATGCGCAAGAAACTACCCCACATCATCACAACCGTAGGTCTACTGGGGTTCCTTATGGGATCTGTGATGTTGATAGATACAGTGAAACTTTTAAGTTTTACAACTGAGCTGCCCAAACCTGTTCAAACCCAAACATCCCTTAAGCAATCCGGCCTCAGGCCCACTCAGACAATGGGTTTTGGTATACTCTTATTCGGACTAGGCCTGAGTGTTTTTGGTTATAGACAAATACAAAAACAAAAACGCGAAACAAAAACTAACTCGATCACCTTTGACTTTACAAAGGGCGATACCAAAAATCAAACACTGCGCGAAGTGGCAGTAGTAAGCTTTGTGCTGGGGAGTCTTTTCTTTTCAGCCTGTGGAGGAGCCGGTTCAAAGGATGGATTTAAAATAACAGACGGTGACAACAGCTTTACGGTTAAAGAAAACGAAATCGTATCCGAAGATGGTACGAAAGGTTATATGGGCGATAGTGACAACACCAACCTGCAAACGATTTATGAGGGTTTAACTTTTGATAACATATACCTGATTGACGGTGCAGATAAAAAAATAACAAGCGAAACGGTTGCCCTGAACTCGAAATTCTCCATCGTGTATGAAGGAATTAAAAATTACACCCTTCAGAACGGCAAGGCTTATCCCAAACTAACGATGCTGATGACGGGTGAGAGTGGGGTGATTGTAAATGAAGATGATTTGCTTGCCTCCTACACCGAGGGCTTATCGCCTGAAGATGCATCCGTATTACGCGCCACATTTACCGTAGGCGAGCCGATGCAACCCGGCAAAGATTACATCTGCTACGTTACGGTAACCGATAAAAACAACAGCTCGGCCACCATTCAAACCACCTGGCTTTTTAAAGTGAAATAAAAAACAACAATACCATGAAAACGATACTCAGCTTAGCGCTTACATTTTTGATTTCAGTTTCCTCATTTGCAACTGTTCGAACGGTAAGTAACGATGTTACTCGCCCCGCTCAATTCAACGGAACAGGAAACACCGCTTTTGTTGCAGCCCACAATGCATCTTTGGCAGGTGATACGATTTATGTGTATGGTTCACCTTTCGATTATGGTACCCTCACCATTAGCAAAAGGCTTGTGGTGATGGGTGCAGGTTATGCACCTAATAATCAGTTTGGACAACCCACCAGAGTGGGTCAAATCAGTTTGTTCCGAGATGGCTCCACCGATCCTTCCGGTTCGGTAATTATTGGATTCTTCATCAGCGGGAGTATTAACTGTACCGGTACACTCGTTACCAACAACGTAACTGTATTCCGTAACCGTATAAACAACTATATTTATCTATATATCAATTCCACTCTTCAAGCTACCGGTTGGACAATTTACAACAACATCGTATACCAAGTGCTTGCTAATGCCTCTTCAAGAACCGCAGCCTCAGCTACTAATATTCTTATCGCTAACAATATTATTACCGGCAGCATTACGAACATTAACAGTAACACAGTATTAATCGATCACAATGTTTTTCTGGGTCCAACTAATCTATACCAGCTTTGGAATGTTATTGTAACCAATAATATTTTTGTCCGTGCCAGCGGTGATATCTTTTCGAGCGAGGTAGTATTCTGCACATTTAACAAGAATATCTCCCTTCAAAATACCATCGCTCCGTCTTCTACGTACAACCCAACCAACCTGTTTGAAACAACCTATACCAGTACAGGAGGTGGCTCCAACTCAGGTAGCGGTAACCTGGTAGGCACTAACCCCTTGTTTTTGAACGTGCCCAACAACAATACCTATGATGCTACCTACAATTATCGCCTGCAAGCAGGCTCTCCAGGTAAAGCACCTTTCAGCACAGACGGAACAGATGCAGGTATTTATGGTGGAAGCTATCCTTTTCCATCTGGCGGAACTGCAGGCAGTGGTTTTGATACCTCGCCCATGCCGCCCATTCCACAGGTAACGGTTGTAAACATTCAAAATGCAACCATCGCGCCCAACGGTACGCTCAATGTGCAGGTACAAGGGAGAGTGAATAATTGATCTGAGCAGTTGAGCGGAAACATGTTTATGAAAAAATCATCGTTCAGGTTAGATAATAAAAATCCTTGGTCGATAGTCCACAGCAGACCAGCAGCTGTCGACCATCGGCTAAAAAACTATGGGATTTTTATTCTGTGCTGCTTACTCAGTGTATCAGCTTTTTCCCAAACCATTAACCGCGCTGAATATTTTATTGACACCGATCCCGGAAACGGAAACGGAACATCTGTAACAGTTTCAGCGCCATCGGCCAATGTGAATTTTAATTTTACAATCAATACAAATGCGTTAAGTATTGGGTTTCACACGCTTGGTTTCAGGATGCGACAAAATAACGGATTGTGGAGCCACCCCAACCACACGTTGTTTTATATCACACCGGTAGTACCTGCGGCTAACAACTTAGTAGCCGCTGAATACTTTTTTGATAACGACCCCGGCCTTGGCAACGGAACATCCTTTTCGATCACACCAGGCAACTCGGTAAACATTGCTGCGCTGAACGTAAACATTGGCTCCTTGTCGCCCGGTTTTCACTTTATCAGTTTTCGCTTTCGCGATGATAGGGGAAAATGGACACACGCCAGTGCGCATAGTTTTTATGTGATACCACCCGTAACAAGCGATCCGGCCACCTCAATCACACGCCTTGAATATTTCTTCAATACCGACCTGGGGCCGGGCAACAATACCTCCATACCCATTACGGCAGGAAACCCTCAAAGCAATTCAGTGCCGATTACCATACCCGGAACACTTGCGCCCGGTTTCCATCAAATCGGTTTTCGCTACCGCGATAATAAAAACCGGTGGAGCCAAGCCGAAACACGAACGTTTTATGTACTCAACACAACTGCATTGTCCAACCGCGAAATTGTGGCAGCCGAATATTTCGTTGATGATGTGCAAGGTACGGGCACCGGTACACGCATACCGGGCATTGTGCCTACAGCTGATCTGAATCAACTTGTGGCATTAGACATGACCGGTGTACCGACCGGCAATCACACACTAAGCATCCGCATTAAAGATTCACAGGGTGTATGGAGCCTTCTGGAAACAGCAAACTTTACGGTATCGGCCTGTACACCACCCTCCCCTCCTGTGGCTCCGGGTGTAAGCCGGTGTAATGAAGGTACTGTTACATTAACCGCAACAGGTGCCACAGGCGCTCAAGTGTACCGCTGGTATGATGACCCCGTATTGAACAACCTCTTATTTACCGGATCTTCTTTCACCACGCCTTTGCTCACCGCCTCAAAAAATTATTACGTCAGCATTTTTGATCCGGGTACAAGTTGTGAAAGCTCGCGTGTAACAGTAGCCGCCACTGTAACCACTATTGCTAAACCTGGTATCAATCCGTCTGGAACGTTATCCATCTGCGAAGGAAGCTCGGTATTTCTTTCTGCCCCTGTTGGGTTTACTCAATATATATGGGCAAAAGACGGAACCACGCTTACAAATGCCACGCAACAAATACTGGCTACGCAATCGGGCAGCTATACCGTGCAGGTTGGCGATGGTACGTGCCAAAGCGCGTCATCCGATGCTGTAACCTTAACGGTTATTCCTGCTCCGGCCAAACCAGTAATTACAGTTACCGGAAACACAACCATTTGCGGAACGGGCTCGGTTGATTTAACCGGACCGAATGGTTTTGAATATTTATGGTCAACCGGAGCCACTACACAAACTATTACGGTAACGCAAACCGGTGTGTTCTTTCTTTCCGTAAGAACAACGGGTGCCAACTGCCCAAGTCTGCCGTCCGATCCGGTAGTTGTAACGGTGCTAACGCCTCCGTGTGGCGGTGGCAATCCTACCAATGCCCCTCCGGCAGTGAATCCAACACCGCTGGCATCACAAATTGAAGGCAAAGTGGAGGTTGACCTTACTACGTTAGTGAGTGATCCGGATAACAATATTGATTTTTCTACCCTGCGCGTGATCAACAATGTTACTGCACGTGGTGTGGCTGCAAGCATTAATGCCTCATACTTTTTGCAGATTGACTATACCGGCAATCCGTTTACCGGAACCGATCGTATAACACTGGAAGTGTGCGACCTGGCCGGGTTGTGTGTGCAGCAAGTGATTGACATTGAAGTTGTAGGAGCCGTGGTGGTATTCAATGGTCTCACGCCTGATGGTGATGGCTATAACGATTTCCTGTTCATCAAATACATTGACGTAGTGGAGGGCGCTTCGCAAAACCGCGTCATGATTTTTAACCGCTGGGGCGATGTAGTGTTTGATATCGAAAACTACAACAACATCGACCGCGTGTTTACCGGGTTGAGTAAAAACGGTTCGGAACTTCCATCAGGTACGTACTTCTATAAAATTGAATTGTCGGGTAACAAACCATTAACAGGGTTCATCACCCTAATGCGATAGTCATGAAAAGATTCAAATACATTTTAGGTGCGTTTAGGTCAGGCCCCTCTCACAAGGCTGATGATCGTGGTTGTCAGCCTTGCCGCACCACCATCAAGCCATTCAAGATACTTGCTTTATTGATGTTCATCATTCTGAAAACCACACAAGCCCAACAGGATCCATTGTATTCGCAATATATTTTCAATCCGTTTATTATCAACCCGGCTTATGCCGGCTTTAGCAAAGACCTGACCGGATTGGCCGCTTATCGTGTGCAGTGGGCCGGCATGGATGGCAGCCCTGTAACCATGAATGCCTCGGGGCACATGGCCCTGGCCGATAACCGCATGGGGGTTGGGCTAACGATACTTCAGGATAAAATTGGTACGAATAAAACTACAGAATTTCTTATCTCGTATGGCTACCATATAAGCTTCCGTAACGACAGCCGCGTGTCATTTGGTTTACAAGCCGGTGCCATAAACTACCGAAACGATTTCAATGACCTGACCATCGACAAAAACGATCCGAAATTTCAAAGCAGCATCAGTGAGTTCAGTCCGAGTTTTGGGGCCGGTATTATTTATTCCTCCGATAAATTTTATTTGAGTGTTTCCGTTCCGAAAATGCTGGACGGAAAAACAACAACGGATGACAACATTGATGTGGTGCTGTACAGCCAACAGTTTTATGGGATGGGTTCGTACCTGTTCACGCTTTCACACCGCCTTAAACTCAAACCTTTTATAATGGCCCGATACACTGCTGGTGCACCGGTGAATACCGATTTTGGTGTTGCGCTGAATGCTGACGACAGTTATACGTTAGGCTTGTTTACCCGAAGCCTGCATACCTATGGCGCCATGATGAAAATTAATTTAGGTGATATGCTTCGGGTAGGATATATTTTTGAATTGCCTACGGATAAGTCGGTGGGGTTAAACTATACGGCTCATGAGATTACTGTTGGTATCCGAACCCGGTTGTTGCGCTTTCATGACCTGAGTACCATTTCGGATTTTTAAACCTATCAGCATACCAACAAAACACCAGGTAATGAAATACTTCAAAATCGCACTATGTTTTATACTTTCAACAAATGCCGGTTATAGCCAATCAAAAGTTATAACTGTCACACATTCAGAACTTTCAGGGATTGAATTACCTGCCGGATCCAAACAGGACAATAGAATTCTGGCTACTGCCTCTGCCAAAACGCTTTTGGATATGATAGCTGAGGAAAATCAACTTACCCTGGAAGAAGGTGTCGAAGTTTTTACATTGATTGGCACCGTTGGGTCGGGTACTGTGGAACAGGTAAAACTCGCGGCTCAAAAAGCAGGCTGGCAACTTACTTCGCTATCAGGACAACCTAAAAACTTGTTGCTTAGTAAGAACACCACTTCATTACTAATGTATCTCGAGTCAAACAAAAGAGACACGCAACTTTATCTTTCCCGGGTAAAATCTTCGCCCCCTAGCCTAACAACGGTTACCACCCAACAGGCATTGCCTCAAAACACGAACAGCGACAAACCCGGTAACGCATTAACGTCAACTACCACACCAAAAGAAAATGCCGAACAAAAAGTTATTGCTGTTCCTTCACCAACGCCAGCTACCGGCTTTAAATTTACCACCATTAATTTTGACGATGGCTGGGTAAGTAACGAACGCGAGAATTGGGTAGAAGTAACAAAGAACAACGTGAAAGTTCTTATTCATTATCCTAACCCTACCACAAGCCAATACATTTCCGATCCGGAAGAAGCAAAACGGGTTGCCTGGAATACGCTGGTGGCACCACGCTATAGTAACCTGCAAAATTATTTCGTAGCAAAGTGTGCACTTTCGTATATACAGGGATCGTTTATTTCGGGAACCCTTACCGACAACCATACCGGGCAACAGGTATACGTGGCACTTTTCAAGCGCGAGAGAAGTCCGTGGATGGAATTTATTGCACCAAACAGTACTGCTTTTGGACAAGCTACCGGCTTTGATATAACTACGCTTTCTGGCTATGTAGAGAATGAAGCATGGAACCCGCTACACAGGTTCGAGGGCTATAACAAATTTGCCGTTGCTCCTTCGGATTTAACCGGCACCTGGACAAACAACTTCAGTGGCTTTACACAATACGTAAATGCCTACACCGGGGCAGATGCCGGTATGAATACACATTCTTCCTCACAAACTTTTGAATTTCTTGCCAATGGTACCTACAACTGGTCGATAAGCATGGCCAGTGGATTTGTTGGAAGCATAAAATTTTCAGGTGCCAAGTCATCCGGAAAATTTACCAACCCCAATAATTGGCAAATTCATTTTTCAGATTTGGAAGGGAAACCAAAATTGTACAATGCGTATTTCTCCTGCATTAAAGGGGCACGTATTTTATGGCTGCAGGATACCAGCTATGGTGATTTCTCTGGTTATGGAAGAAAGGACTAACTTCGTACAACAATCGGGTTTATCCCTTTAAAAACCAGGAGCATAGGCTAACCACCAAAAAACTTTTTAAGTACCTTTTGAAAAAGATTCATTTTCTTTCCTGCCCTGTTTCTTACACGCTCAAGATTCTTCACGTCTTCAAGGTCTTTGGCCCGATGAACAGAAAGTTTTAAACTGATCAGGTCTGTATAGCCAATCACTTTTAATTCAAGATTTTCATCAATAACCGTTGTCTCGCAGCGTGGATAGAGTTTATCAAACTGAAAATTTTCTCCAACATCGGCCAAAAACTCAATATAAAATTTTTCCAAAGGAAGCCGGATCAGCCCTCTGTTTCTGATGTAGTCAAGATTGCGAAATTCATCGGGTACCTCAAACCCGAATAGTTCAACGGATTGAAGAAGGCGGCTAAAATTTTCCGGTGTAGGATTGAACCAGATGTCCATATCTCCGGTTGACCTAGAGAACCCATGAATATTAACTGCCGCTCCACCGATAATCATGTATTCAACACGATGCTCGTTCAGCAGGTTTAAAAAAGATAGGACATCACCTGTGAAAATCATGAATGCGCTTCAACGTAAAAATCTTGTAGTATGGCTTTTCTTTTGGCGGCCGGTTGGGCGCCAGCACATTGGATAAATGAATCAACTCCAGCATATAATGAAAGCGTTCGGCAGGCGTCATGGCAGCACTTTGTTTTAGCTGCGCTTCCATTTTTTCTTCCAACCTGATTAGTTCAATCTGTTTCATAGTTGAATGGTCTTACCAAAGGTACGGATTATGGATAAACGTAAAACCTGTTGAGTCGCAAAAACCATTCCATCACAAAATGATGCAGAAGACTGAAAGACCAACAAATACCGGCTCATCATCCGGCTATAGAGACTTCCTGCGGGCTTGTATGGCTTTGTTTATCTGCTTCACAAACCCAGGCCCCTCATACACAAAACCCGTGTACAGTTGAATCAAATCCGCACCTGCTTCCAATTTGTCCAGTGCATCCTGAACCGACATAATTCCACCCACACCGATGATGGGGAAAGCCGGCCCAAGTTGTTTACGCAAGTAACGGATAACTTCAGTGGAGTGACGGGTTAAAGGCTTACCACTAAGCCCACCTGAACCAATCTGCTGAACCGCATCAGCCGGTCCTGATAATCCATCGCGTGAAACAGTAGTATTGGTGGCAATAATGCCGTCCGTTTTCGTTTCCTTTAAAATTTCAATCACATCATCCAGTTGCTCAACCGTAAGGTCGGGTGCAATTTTTAATAGCACCGGCTTGGGTTTTAATTTGGTATTGACTTGTGCCTTAACAAACGATAATAATTTTCGCAAGGGTTCTTTCTCTTGAAGCTCGCGTAAGCCTGGTGTATTCGGTGAACTTACATTCACCACAAAATAATCGACCACCGGGTAAAGTGCCTCTACACAGTAAGCGTAATCATCGAGCGCTTTTTCGTTAGGTGTGTTTTTGTTTTTGCCAATATTACCCCCAACAATCACATCCGACTTTCTTTTCTTTAATCGCTCAACCGCTGCCAGCACTCCCTCATTATTAAAGCCCATGCGGTTGATCAATGCCTGATCTTTTGGCAAACGAAACAATCGCGGTTTTTCATTTCCGGGTTGAGGTTTGGGTGTGAGTGTTCCGATTTCGATAAATCCAAAACCAAAGCAGGCAAGTTCATCAATCAGTTTAGCATCTTTATCAAAACCGGCAGCGAGGCCCACGGGGTTTTTAAAGGTTAACCCAAACAATTCTTTCTGCAATCCCGGATGTTCGTAGTAAAACAAACCGGAAAGCAAGGATTTAAATCCGGGAACATTACCTTTTATTCGCAGCCACGAAAAAACCAAATGATGTACACGCTCAGCGTCCATCAAAAAAAGCAAAGGGCGGATGAGGGCTTTATACATAAACAAAAAACAACTGCTGCAACATTATGGAATAGGCCAGAAAATAAAAAACGCCAGGTGTATTACCTGGCGTTCATAATTTCTATGCAATGGTAGATTGGAATAGATGATTCCGTTTATAGTTTTACGGTAATACCAAAGCTTCCTCCACCTGTTCCGCTACCGCCTCCAAACTCAAGGTTAACACCAAATTTATTGGAAAAGAAATAGCGGCCACCAATCTGACCATCCAAACCTAGGCCTGAAGCACGCGCACCGGTATATTCATTGTCTGACCAGATCAGGTACCCAATGGTAAGGCCGGCATACAAATTCCACTCGCTGGGCATATCCAGAAGTCTGTTGAAATGATAATTTCCATTGAACCCGATCACAAATAAGCTCTGGTTCCAATCTGCCCCCAAGGCGCGGTATTTATAATTTCTGTATGATACCCGAGGGCCAATCGTAATATCTTGATGCACTCCAAAATCCACCCCGGCATAAACCGGCACTCCCCAGCCTGAAAAACCAAGGCCAGCATTAAATTGCTTTCCACCTTTGCCTGGAGGGGCCTGGGCGATGGACACTGCACAAGCAACTAGACTGAAAACAAAAAGTAAACTGATCTTTTTCATAGTTGTATTTAGTTGATCTTATTTAAGTTCCAGAAATAAATTGTCAGCAAGTATACAGGCATCCGATGGCTTTTGCAACCTTTCCCCGATTAACAGCCATCCTTGCCGTGGATAACTTATCCAACCGATAAACTTACTTCTTTCGTTGTTTACCGGTCTTCACCTTTTTATTCTTATCAGGAAACTTACGGAAAGCACTTCGTACGGCATTGTCCAACAGGTTACCGCCCCGCGACCGGCTTATGTCCATCATACCCTCGGCCGACCATACCGCTGTTTTACGGGCGGTATCTTCAATTTCCAGAATGAGCATGCCTTGTGTAAACTCGCGCGACCAACCCTGGTCCTGATTACCACCTGCCGGATTGGTGATTACCAACTGACCGATCTGCCCCTGGCGCTGAACGTCCATTTTAATGGTGGTTTCAACTACATACGACACGGTGAGCTGTGCCGTTGAGTCTTCTGTGAATTTATAACCCCTTACTTCCAGTTCACGGATGATGGAAGGCTTTATAGCTTCATAAAGCGCTTGTCTATCAATGGGCTGATCGGCATTGGCGATAACACTACCGCGCACAACAGTAAATGTTTCATATTTTAATAAATCAACCCCGCTGGCCGTGGAGGTGGTAAAGTCCTGGGCTAAAAGAAGTAAAGAAATTGAAACAAACGTGATCAGCAGTATGAATTTCCGTCCAATCATACGTTTAAGGTACAAAGAAAACGATGCGCATCCTATGGCTCCGGTCACATTTAAAATCTAACTCCTCGGGTGAAATTCTGTAATCACCTGTCGCAGATAATCTCTATCCAGATGCGTATAAATTTCCGTGGTGGTGATGGATTCATGGCCCAGCATCTCTTGAACGGCACGTAAATCAGCACCGCCTTCAATTAAATGGGTAGCAAAGGAATGACGAAACGTATGCGGGCTAATAGTTTTCTTTAACCCGATTTGTTCGGCCAACCCTTTAATCATGGTGAATACAGAAACCCGGGATATTTTTCTTCCAAAACGATTGAGAAAGACATACGCTTCAAATCCCTTTTTAACAGCTACATGAACCCTATCCTCCTCCAGGTAAATTTTTAAATGCTTCATGGCACTGCGACCGAGGGGCACCAACCGCTCTTTGTTTCCTTTGCCGATCA
The DNA here is from genome assembly GCA_002425185.1 of Flammeovirgaceae bacterium UBA5585. GTDB lineage: Bacteria > Bacteroidota > Bacteroidia > Cytophagales > Cyclobacteriaceae > UBA2336. Next base: position 269,914 of record DILT01000012.1, read on the forward strand.
CTCTGAGAAAACCAACATCAAAATAAATGTTGTTTATTTTAAGCTCAACCAGTTCAGAGACCCGTAAGCCCGAACTGTACAACACTTCCAGCATGGCGCGGCTGCGTGCGCCCTCCGGTTTTGACATATCAATGGCTTCCAGCAATTGCTCAATCTCAACAACATTCAGCGTATCGGGCAGCTTTCGTCCGATTTTGGGCCCTTCAATTAATTCCGTTGGGTCTTTTTCAATCAACTCCTCAAACATCAGGTATTTATAAAAGCCCTTAATACCCGATAAAATGCGTGCCTGACTGTAGGCACTCATGCCCAACTCATTAATATACTGTAAGAAGAACTGTACATGCTTTGGGGTAATCGTTAGCGGGGTAACTTTTAGCTTATTCAATTCAACATATTGCTTCAGCAATTCAACATCGTGCACATAGGCCGAAATAGAATTTTCGGATAACGACCGCTCAAGTTTCAAGTAATGCCCGAAGTGCTTAATGTGTAATTCCCACATGCTTCAAAGTTGAAGATTCAGCATTCAATATCAAAACAGGCTATGGACTATTGCATAAAGACTCTCTATCTTTCCACTATGAAAATCCAGATCATTAACGGCCCGAATTTGAACCTGCTAGGGGTTAGGGAAGAGGACATTTACGGAAGTCGTGATTTTGAAAACTATTTTGAGGAGTTGAAACGGAAATTTCCGGAGGTTCAACTCTATTATTACCAATCCAACATTGAGGGTGAATTGATCAATAAGCTTCATGAAGTTGGCTTTAGCTTTCATGCCATTATCCTGAATGCCGGTGCCTACACCCATACTTCAGTAGCCCTGCACGATGCCCTGGCCGCTATAAAAACCCCGGTAACGGAAGTGCACATATCCAATATTTATGCGCGTGAAGAATTCCGGCATAAAAATTTAATCACGTCAAAATGCATTGGTTTAATTTCAGGCTTTGGGTTAAAAAGTTACGACCTGGCCATTCAAAATATTCTAAATTCCAAAATCTAAACTCTACCTCTTCATTTTGAAGTTATGGTTTCCTTCTACCCCGGTCCATCGCGCGTTTATACTAAAGTACCCCTTTACCTGAAGGATGCCTATGCCCAGGGAATTATGAGCATCAACCATCGCAGTGAGGAATTTGTAGCGATCTCCAAAAAAACAGTTACGCTTTTAAAGGATAAATTAAATATACCAAAGTCTTATTCCATTTACTTTGTCTCTTCAGCTACCGAGTGCTGGGAAATTATCGCACAATCGGTAATCGAAAAAGAAGGTGTTCATATTTACAATGGAGCGTTTGGCGAAAAGTGGTTTCAGTATACCAAAAAATTAAAACCAACTGTAAAATCCTTCATATTCGATCGGGAAGAAGAATTAATACCGGATAAATTGATGTTTAATACACCTGAGGTAATTTGCTTCACGCAGAATGAAACCGCTAATGGAACACAGGTAAAAAATGAGATTATTCAATCTGTTCGCAAAAATAATCCGAATAGTTTGCTTGCAGTAGATGCCACCTCCTCTATGGGGGGCGTTGCCCTCAACTTTGCTGCTGCCGACATCTGGTTTGCCTCTGTACAAAAATGTTTCGGCTTGCCGGCAGGCTTAGGTTTACTGGTTTGCTCACCCAAAGCCCTTGAGCATGCCCGCTCAGTAAATGATCGTAAACATTATAACAGCTTGTTGTTTTTGGACGATATGATGAAAAGCTGGCAGACGTCATACACGCTCAATGTAGTGGAAATATATTTACTTTTGCGGGTTATGGAGTCCGTTAAACCCATTGATAGCGTTCATAAAACGATCATTAACCGACATCAGAAATGGGAGGCTTTCTTTGACACAAAAAGTGAACAATTAAATTTTTTGATCAAAAACAAAGCAGTGCGTTCGCACACCGTGCTGACTATTGAAGCCAAACCTGCCGTAGTTGAAAAGGTAAAAACCAGGGCAAAGCAAGCCGGAATAATTTTAGGAGAAGGCTATGGCGAGTTGAAAAGTTCAACCTTCCGTATTGCTAATTTTCCAGCCATCCAGCGCAAAGAGATTGCCCTCCTTATGGATTTTCTTCACGATTTTATTTAAGGTAAAAAGAGCCGTGCTGCGTTAACGAGCATCAACCTGTTCAGGTTTCAGCAAATAATTTATTTTCATTTTTGCCAAACCCCATTTCACTTCGTTCGTACAACGGCTCATAATCAATCCTTTCAATCCACATGAAAAAATTACTGTTGCTGGTCGGCTTCACGCTGGCCATATCTTCACTTTTTGCTCAAACACTCATTCCCCGTGCGGGCATTACCTTCTCCGGTTCATCCTACAAACCGTACAGCGATTTCGCAGAAAAAAGTAATCAGCAAGTTGCTATTGGATTTACAGCTGGTGTGGGGTACGATTTATTTATAAATGATCGATTTAGTTTGCAGCCCGAACTAAACTTTATTCAAAAAGGATTTAAGCGCGAAGACATTGCCTATCCTGACAATTATGAATACAAGCTGAGCTCGGAATACAAACTTAACTACCTGGAAATACCCGTATTGGTAAAAGTTAAATTTGGCGGTGTTACTAAAATCTATGCAAGTGCAGGGCCTTCCGTTGCGCTGGGCCTTGGAGGCACCTATAAATTCACCAGTTCGTTTGGCGGATTACCCCTTGACGAAGATGTAACGAGTAAGATCAAATTTGCCGACAAACCTGCTGATTATGACGGTGATGACATTTACGCTGACAACCGCATTGATGCTGGTGTGCAGGTTGGTGCGGGCGCGCTCCTTTTTGGAAAAGTGTCAGTTGATATCAGATACGGGTATGGCTTAACAGACCTTTACAAAGACAGTACGTCTAAAAATAATGTACTGCAATTTAGTGTTGGGGTGCCCATCGGATTGTAAGAAAGAAAAAAATAAATAAAAAACCGGACTTAACGTCCGGTTTTTTTTATGAAGACCGATACCCCATCTCATACACCGACTTGGAGTGCGGCCCGAGAAATACGCGCGCGTAAATCCGGATAATGGCCAGTCCATCCACAATAAAACTTAAGGCTGTAAGAAAAGCCAGGATTACCTGATCTTCATAAATATGACTGAAAATCAAATCTTCACCGATAAACGTAGGTGTAATCGGAAAACCTGAAACGGCAAGACAGGAAATCAAAAACACCAATGCAATTTTAGGATGCTTGTACACGTGGCCATGAAAACGATTCATGTCGATACTGCCTTCCAGATTCTTTAATCTCCTTAAAGCAAAATAACCGATCAATCCAAATACGGCTATTCCGCTTAGGTAAAGTACAGTATGGGTATAATCAAAATGAGCGTTAAATGAAATGGAAAGCGCTACCCAGAAATGATTGAGTAAAACCAATATCCAACTCATGCGGGCGTGCAGGCGTTCAGTAAATGACTTTAATACCATGGCCACACCAATTATCGAAAACGTAACCGGCAAATAGGGTTGCACAGTAGCTGGCACAAACTCTTTATTCATCAGCAGAACAACACCCACTACAAATACAGGAATAAAAAATAGTAGCACACGGGTAGTATTCAGATAGCCCAGCTTCTTTCCCACCCACTTAATGGGGTTCCACAAATAGTTATACATCATGGCATCCAGGTTCCATTCTTTCAGACAAAGCATATAAATGGTAAACTCAATTCTTTTCGGCAGTGAGTCTTCAATAGTATGCTGGCGAGGTATAAAGTTGTAAAACTGTTCGCGTATCTGGTAACTCACTACCGAAGGTGAAACCAAAAGCTGATAGGTTCTTAAAAAGGCATTACCGGCAAAGTGAAAAAGGGCCAGGTAATGAAAGCCTGCAGCTACTTCAATAAAAATTAAACCGATTTGCGCGATGGATGAATACGCCACCTGGCTTTTTACGGAGGACTGAACGCGTGCCATGCCTGTTGCCAGTATGCTGGTGAACAATCCCATCAATCCAATTAGTATTCGAATGGAAAGCTGATGTTCCCAGAAAGGAAATGTTCTTAAAAGCAGAAATACGCCCATGTGAACAGACAGCGATCCATAAAAAATTGCACTGGATGGCGTTGGCCCTTCCATAGCTCTGGGCAGCCAGGTTGAAAAAGGCAATTGTGCCGACTTTGCAGCAGCGGCTATGAGTAGCATTAACGAAATAAATACACCCACCCAGCTATGTGCCTGCAAATGATTATGCACCAGTTCATAATTATTCAATTTTAAGAATGTAATGTTCTCATGAAACAAATGGTGGCTCATCCACATGGCTAACAACAAGCCTACATCACCTATCCGGTAAATAGAAAATACTTTAACCGCATTTTTTACCGGCAGGTACCGGTCTCGATAAAAGGCGATCAACAAAAAAGAAGAAATCCCCAGCACTTCCCAACCAATAAACAACGTTTCGATGTTGCCGCTGAAAATAATGATGTTGTAGCCCAGGTAAAAGAAAAGTATGGTATTGAAGAACCGCTTATAACCCGTTTCACGATGCAGGTAATAACGACTGTAGATCGTTACCATAAACGTAAGCACCGAGCCAACAAACAAATACGTAGCCGTAATCTTATCAAAATAGAAGTCGATCAGGAATTCATAATCCAATGATTTGAAAAGCACGAACTCTTTAAGATTAAGCGTTGGATAGCCATGCAACAGCCAGTACACCAGAAATACCTGGAAGCCGGCCAGGTGTATGCCTACTGTACCAAATACAATTTTTGAAATCAGTCCTTCCCGTTGTGCCGGAATAAACAAGCTAAGAACAAAGCCCTGGAAGGGTATAAGAATGAATAGTTCGAGTGTCTGTGTCATAGTGTCTTAGCGCTGCAGTTCGTAAACAGGTAAGTTGTCGTGACTGGTTTCGATCAGTTGTTCCATATCGGCTATCGGGTTTACAGCTTCATGTAAGGTAGTATAGCGTTCAAACAAACCTCCCCGAAACGTATAAAGCATTTTGGTTTCAGGATGGATAACCACCAGCTTCACCCACTCATTAATAAACCACTCGTAGGTTTCTGGTAAGCGTTGAATCGTTTTTAAAACCACTTCCGGAAAATGTTCCACAATCATAAGTAACCGTACTGGATCGTGTACTTCAATCATCTGACTGGGCAGGCCGGGCCTAAGGTCACCATCAATGCCGTTAGCCACACCAAATAAGCCCATTACATTATGCGGCAGCTTGGTGCCTGCACCGAGCTTCTGATTATCAGTACGGGAGAAAAAATATTCCAGGTTAATACCACCGCACACCGGTGCAGCAGCCTTAATAATATTAAACAGATAATTTCCTTCGGGGTCAACCCGGTAGTCGAATGAATTTAAAAAGGCACGTCTGTCCAGAAATAAATGTTTGGAAAGTTCCCTCCGGCCGATAATACAAAGTGCATTGGTAGCATGATTTAACTCGGGCCGGGGTTCAAATAGCGATACCGATCGGATTTTTATCTGCTCATGTATTTCACCGGCATCACTATTCGTGTCAATGGATTCAAAACGTCTGGATCGTTCCTTCGCATTCAGATGGAGCGCATTTAAAAATGTACCTTCATTGTACCGGTGAAGCTCCTTGTTTGAAACCGTTAGTGTATCCTCATCGAAATAAACAATTTCATCGCGGGTGGTGTCGTGCAAAGCACCAATGAACTGGGTATGCTCCGGAATAACTATACCCTTCTCCGCCAACCGTTTTCGAACTACAGGATGATTGGCCATGAAACAAATTACCCGTGAATTAACCGATCCGGCCCTTCCGGAACAGGCACCACAATCGTACGCGGCATAGTGCGGGTTGTTTACGCTGCTGGAACCATGACCAACAACATACACCAGGGGCGCAAAGTCTTTAATCAAACCTATGCTTTTTAAAAGTCCTTCAACACGCACTACCATTTCATCAATGGTAAAACCAACCTGCAGTCCTTTCTCCGTATGTTCCGGATGCTTATTTTCTATAGTAAGCCTGGACTGCTTATCCATGTGGTGAAGCGAGGTTGCTGTTGCCGGCCCCATAGAAGGTTTAAAAATGTTCAAAAACAACTTAAAGGCCGACCAAAAGCCAATGGTTTGCGCAATTAACCATCCGCCAAAAAGCGAATGCGTATTTTTTAAAAAGTGTGCATCGGTTTTATGCTTTCGCCTGATGCCGATTTCCTTAATCAGGTACTTAGGGGTTACCGGTGCCGGACAAAGTTTTGTGTAAAATTTTCCATGATCAGGCTGAAAATAAAATTCCACACCAAAAAAGCCGGGGGTACCGAAGGTCTCACAATTTGTATCTTCACTTTCCAGGTAGCGTCTCAATGAACATTCGCGATCATCAATGCAAAACAAGGCCTGAAAGCTTTTCTTTTTGACTATGCCGTTAGGTGACTGGTGCTGAATTCCGGCCAGCACTTCATCATAGTAACTCCACTCAAAGGCTTCCTGCCACAGCATGGTTACTTCATCCAGTTCAGTTACCACAACTTCCGCAAATAATTCTTCCGGTTGAGTTGGCAAGGCCTGCTCCAGCGGTAACCACGATTCGCCAAAATGATAATCCAGTGCATCAATCTCCAGCAGCAACTCAAAAGCAATCAAATCATGCAACGAAATTTTCCGGTGATCCAATAATGTTTCCGGATTGGCCTCCACCGTAGCTACCATACCCGACCACCCCTGGTGTGCAAACTGTTGATCAAAGATGTATTGCCCGTAAAGGTGTTCATTAAAGCCAACCAGTATCCGCAACAACTGTTGAACACTGCAATGACCTTTAAGCAACAGTTCTTTTGCGCGAGGTGTTCTGAAAAAACTTGTATAACTGGTTTTCTCCAGGTCACGAATAGCTGTCAAAAATCCCTTATTCCAAACCGGAAAATTCCAGATGGCAATACCCTGATCGAGGTAACTGCAAAGAATTCGAAACAGCAAGGGATGTACCAGCGAATCCAGATCAACCTGATGAAGTTTTTTCCAATTCGATCGTAACATTCCGATACGCGGTGAGGGTCGCTGATAGTTGGCTGTAAGTAATTTATCCTTCCATTCCTGCAGATTATCTCTACCCTTCTTTTGGGTTATAATCCGGTCAAGCACTGGCTCTTTAATGCGACCCGTTCTAAAATGCTCACGATACTCAGCCAGCGTTAATGATACTTTGTAGCCAAGAATGGCGGAGGCACTAAAAATAGCTTTATCGAATTTCAGGTACTGAAATGCATGCAGCGTATTATGATGAATGAAATCTTTTAATGGTGCCTGCGCAGGCAGATAATGCTTTAGCTTGTGTAGTACTTCATGCTCATCAAAAGCATGTGAAGTTGAAGAAATCATAGTCTTAATTTGAAAAAATAATTACGTAAATAAAAGGTACTGACCAGAAGCGGTCGGGGATGAATAGTACCTCAGATACGCAAACTTCGTTGAGTTAAGTACAGGGAACAAGTACCTGCTGGCTGAATGCCTATAATAACCTTAGTACCGCTACACACCCGATAACGGGTTGAACTAAGCTTAACCGTTTGAATAGCTGGGGCCGATGCCGATTGTTTTTCAGATCCTTTCTCTCCCTCCTTTTCCTCAATAATAAGCTGAACAATACGTTTAAAGTCAGTTTCAGATTTTTGTGAATAAAAGGTATGGAAAGTGCCAGATTCAGCAGCCGATACACTTGACCGGCTAACAACCGAAACCAAAAGGAAGCAAAGCACAAGCAGGCTTGCTACTGGTTTTAATCTGTTTCGGTTCATAGTACAAAGGTATGGAAAAGGTCTGCCCACAAGCAAATCTTCAAATCAACGATTTTAAAACGTACCCAGAACAAACAAAGTTCGATACCTATCATCCACACTTTAGACCATAGATATCCACCAAGTAAATGCTGATTAATTTCATCACTACTTCGATTGCGACTAAACCGAAGGCTTGAATTTCAATACTATTTTGAAGGGTTTCAAAAACCTGTATGGTTTATCGTTTTAAAACATCATTTGAAAAATCCAGAAAAATATGCAGACCTTTGTTTAGGCTTTTCGTTAAACCCTCCAAAATTCAATGCTTTGAGATCGGTACTGGTTTTCTTATTCTGTTTTGAATTGCTCGTGTCCTGGGGGGCTTCTGCCATCACAGCCGGACATCCCTCATCAGCCATTCCTTCCAGCCATCTTTCAGAAGATCTTCATGCTACGGATCTGATACACCATATCATTTGTGAAGAGACCAGTTCGGAAGAACGCGTTGAAAAAACTTCGCATGCATCGGTCATTGTTTTTGAGGTATTCAGTGAACTGTCAAAATTTGAATCGGTTAAGATAACCTGGCGCATACCGCACAAACTTTTCGATTCATCCCCGCCCAAATATTCCCTTCATCAGGTTTTTCTGATTTAATCACTTTTCATTCCTTAAGTAATCATACCCGGCACGGGTATGCCTACACGCGTGCATCCTGCGCGCACCCAATACTTTCTCAGCTTTAACCATATCGGGTAGCCACGCTACTCTAGTAAATCAAAATGAAAACATTAGAAATTCCTAAAGACGGACTGGAGGGATTAAAACAAAACTGGCGTGTAGATGCGCTCTCCGGCTTCCTTGTATTTCTGTTGGCTTTGCCCCTAAGCCTGGGTATTGCCAAAGCCAGTGAGTTTCCACCAGCCATGGGTGTACTCACCGCCATGATTGGCGGACTTGTTGTGAGCTTTTTTGCCGGCTCACGATTAACGATTAAAGGACCAGCCGCAGGATTGATAACCATTTGTGCCGGTGCCGTAACCGAAATGGGCGGTGGCGCACAAGGCTGGCACCTGGCGTTAGGTGTTATTGTTGTTGCTTCACTCCTGCAAATTGTGTTTGGCTTTTTAAAATTCGGGGCGCTCAGTGATTTCTTTCCACACTCGGCTGTTCACGGTATGCTTGCTGCCATCGGGCTAATTATTTTTTCAAAACAAATACACATTCTTTTGGGCATTGATCCGGCAACCTTAAAAGGATTAGAACCAATTGAATTGTTTGAACGAATACCCGACTCGATACTGCATGAAGATTTTCGTGTTACCTTCATTGGGGTCGTAAGTCTGATTATCATTTTCGGATTGCCGCTGCTGAAATCTAAATTTCTAAAACGATTTCCAGCCCCGGTTTTTGTGTTGCTGATCACCATTCCGCTGGCATGGATCATGGATTTCAAACATACCGAACCAGCATTCGATATAGTCCATATCGGAGATTTCTGGAGTTCCATTGGCATTAATGCCGACTTTTCAATGATTGGCACTTTTGTATTCTGGAAATACGTAGCCATGTTTTTATTTGTGAACAGCCTGGAGTCGCTCCTTACGGTTAAAGCTATTGATGGGCTTGACCCGTGGAAGCGCATATCAAATCCAAACAAAGATTTAGTGGCGGTTGGTATTGGTAATACTGTATCGGGTATGCTTGGAGGCTTGCCCATGATTTCAGAAGTGGCCCGTAGCTCGGCTAATATTTCGTTCGGTGGCCGAACACGATGGGCTAATTTTTTCCACGGTTTCTTTCTGTTAGTGGCCATGCTGCTGTTTATTCCCGTAATTGAAATGATACCCAACACAGCCCTGGCAGCCTTGCTTATCGCAGTAGGTTACCGGTTGGCTTCACCGAATGAATTTTTCAAAACATACAAAATCGGGTCCGAACAATTAGTGATTTTCATTACGACTATAATTGTAACCGTTGCCACCGACTTACTGATAGGCGTTGGCGCTGGTGTGCTTATGAAATTTATTTTTCACATTGTTAACGGAGCACCCCTGCGCAGCTTATTTAAGGCGCGCTATGAGCGGGCAGAAAATAATGGCGAATACCGGGTAAAAGTTTTCGATGCCGCTATTTTTTCAAACCTCATTGGTTACCGTAAACTTTTTCATTCCTTCCAACCGGGCAAAAAAGTACAATTCAATTTTTCTGAAGCCCGCATGGTAGACCATAGTTTTATGGAGGCTTTCTACCATTTTCAGGAAGAATACCAGCATAATGGAGGACAAGTAATAGCTACTGGTTTCGATAATTTCAGAGCCTTTTCTAACCATCCGTTGGCCGGGCGTAAATATGATCCTGCAAAGCAAACGTTAATCGAAATAAAACTCACACCCCGGCAACTGGCCTTGCGCAAATTCAGCGAAGAGCAAGGGTACACGTTTTATCCTCAAAAAATAAGAAGCGTATTGAAGTACAAAGATTTTCCTATAGAGAAGGGAACTCACATTCGCTATGAAGAAAACCTGATGGAGAAATACCTGGAGCATGGCAGAATAACGGTATCTGATATTACCCTAACCGAGGGTGCCGGGCAGGCTGAGCTGCATACTCCACTAACGGTGGTGATGGTAAGCGAGCTGGACCAACCAATACCCGATTTTGCTTTGGAACCCGAAAATCTTTGGTCTGCCCTGTCTGAACTTACTTCAGGCAAAGACATTGACTTTGCGAACCATCCGGAATTTTCAAAACGATATTACTTGCGCAGCGAGGCAGAAGAATCCATCCGTACATTTTTTTCTGAGCCTGTATTATCATTCCTTGAAAATCATGAAAAGATTCACATGGAATGTCATCGGAACAAATTGCTGCTTTACAAAAAGCGTGAGCTACTGAATACCGAAGAAATACAAAATCTCGAAAAATTCACCGAAGATTTTCTTGATGTGTTGACTCAAAAAGTCAGTTCGCCCGTAGCTTCATAAACTACATTAACCATGAAAGTCTTAATGAGGGCATTTATCATAACGAGTGTTATTGTATTGCCAATGATGTGCTACGCACAAAAGCAGATTTCAACGCAGTACCACGGCTGGTATATGTATTTTGGAAATCATAAGCTTACCGATAGGATCAGCCTGCACACCGAATATCAATGGCGAAGAGCCGATTGGATAAAAACCTGGCAACAATCCTTGCTTCGTCTGGGTATTGATTACAAAATCAATGATGCCGTTTCCGTAACCGTTGGTTACGGAAATATCATTACCTGGCCCTATGGTGATCAACCCCTTCCCTATAAATTTAATGAGCATCGTCTTTGGGAGCAGGCGGTTGTTACGCAACGGGTTAATCGGTTTTACCTGAATCATCGTTACCGGTTGGAACAACGGTGGCTTCAGGGTAACGGCACGTCAGAAGAAAATACTTATACCTTTCGCGAGCGTGTGCGGTATCGCTTTTTAATTATGTACCCGTTAAATCACCCTGATCTCGTTCCGAAAACATTTTTTATCAGCGCCTACGATGAAATTTTTTCGCAGTTTGGTAAAAATTTCAAATTCAACTACCTGGATCAAAATCGTTTATATGTTGCCCTGGGCTATCAATATTCTTCACATGGAAATATTCAGGTGGGCTACCTGAATCAATACGTTGTAAAAGGAAATGCCATTCAGGCTGAAAGCAACCACACCCTTCAGGTAGGGTTAACGTATAATTTTGATTTCAGAAAGCACCATTCATAGGCCATCTGTATCTTCACTAAAGAGCCGGATTAAAAGTCCGGCTTTTTTCGTTTAGCTTTGTGTGCAAGTTTTAATCCTATGGCCGACCTGAAAGAAATTTTTTCCGTAACCCTCATTCTGTTTTCCGTTATTGATATTATCGGAGCGATACCGTTCATTATTACCATTAAAAAACGCGAAGGAAGGATACATGCCGAAAAAGCCACCATCATTTCAGCCGTGCTGATGGTTGGGTTTTTATTTTTAGGGCAATCCATCCTGAAATTGTTTGGGCTGGATGTTGAGTCATTTGCCGTAGCCGGTTCCATTGTTATTTTTATTGTGGCCATGGAGATGATTTTGGGTATTACGCTTATCCGTGATGATCCGGATGCCAAAGGTTCAGGCTCAATCGTGCCCCTGGCGTTTCCACTCATTGCCGGAGCTGGCACGCTCACTACAATTCTTTCGCTTCGTGCGGTGTATGAACAAAGTAATGTGCTTATCGGCATCTTGCTTAATCTCGTTTTTGTATACCTGGTGTTGCGTTCTTCTTCCTGGCTGGAACGTAAACTGGGTAAATCTGTGTTCTCTGTTTTACGAAGAGTTTTTGGGGTAATCCTCCTGGCGATTGCCGTGAAGATTTTTAAGGATAATGTATCATTCCAATAACATAAAGAATGCTTTTGGACCAAGATGTGTTAAATTTGAAGTATGAAAGCATTAAGAGTTGAACTACCGGACGATCTGAATCTTACAGAGCATGATGTTAAAATGATGCTTGCCGGACAGCTTTATGAAAACAAGAAGTTAACCTTGGGGCAAGCTGCGGGTTTGGTTGGTATTTCAAAGCGAGCGTTTATAGAAACTATGGGTAACTACGGGTTTTCACTTTTTAGTGAGTCTGTTGAAGATTTCAGAAACGATTTTCTGAATGCATAAGGTTGTTATTGCAGATACGAGCTGTTTGATAGTACTGCAAAAGCTTGAGTTACTAATCGTCCTGAAAAATCTATACACTGAAGTTTTAATTACCTCAGCTATTGCCGAAGAGTATTCATTGCCCCTTCCACACTGGATTGAAATAAAAAATCCATTGAGTAGTGTTACGAAAGCTTTTGAATCAAGTCTCGATCCGGGAGAAGCCAGCGCCATTGCCCTGGCTGCAGAAATACCTGAAGCTATTTTAATCCTTGATGGTTTACAAGCCAGAAGAGTTGCCGCACAGTTATCACTGAATTATACAGGCACGCTGGGTGTCCTTGCTAAAGCGAAGAAAAAAGGACTTATTGAATCTATTAAACCTATCCTTTCTAAATTAAGAGAACTTAATTTTAGAATATCTTCTGAAGTGGAAGAGGATATTCTAATTCATTGTAACGAGAAATGATTCGCATTTACACCGATGGCGCAGCACAAGGAAACCCCGGCCCTGGAGGCTATGGTGTGGTGATGAAATACAACCACCACGTAAAAGAATTATCGGAAGGCTTTCGGTTAACTACAAATAATCGAATGGAATTACTGGCCGTTATTGCCGGACTGGAGGCAGTAAAAAAAGCAGGTATTCCAGTAACCATCTATTCCGATTCAAAGTATGTGGTCGATGCCGTTGAGCAGGGGTGGATATGGAATTGGGAAAAGAAAAATTTTGCCAAAAAAGCCAACTCCGATTTATGGAGACGCTTTATTCCGCTTTACCATGCGTACAAGCCAAAATTTAAATGGGTAAAAGGACATGCAGGACATCCGGAAAATGAACGCTGCGATGTGCTGGCAGTAGCAGCCGCCCAAGGTTCAGGGTTGCTGGTAGATACCTGGTACGAAAACAACCGCGACCTGGCTGCAGAGTAAGCCTATCCTTGGCATTTCATTTTTGCTTCTTATCTTGACCAGCTAAAACGGTTGTGTTGGAGCCTAAAATAAACTTTTCGCCTGGTTCATTGCAGGCCCTGAATGTTTGCCTCGCCATTATAATGTTTGGTGTTGCCCTCTCCATTAAGCCGCAGCATTTTTATCAGCTTCGGCACCAGAAAAAAGCCTTATTCACCGGATTGGCATCTCAATATATATTGCTTCCGCTAATCACGTACTTACTCATTATTATACTAACACCATCGCCCTGGATTGCCCTGGGCATGATGCTGGTGGCCGCATGCCCGGGCGGTAATGTTTCCAACTTCTATACCATGATCTCACGCGGTAACGTTGCCCTGTCGGTAACGCTTACCGCCTTTACCTCATTGTTAGCCTTTGTTATTACTCCCGCCAGTTTTTTACTGTGGGCCTCTTTTATCCCCGGCTTGTCCTCGCAGCTTCGCCAGCTTGAAATTCAGTTTCTGGATTTATTCCTGAACATGATTGCTATTTTATTACTGCCCCTCATTATCGGTATGGCCTTCAATAACCGGTTTCCAAACGCGGCTGAAAAAATTTCTAAACCTGTTCGCGTTACCTCTATTCTAATTCTTATCAGTTTTATTGTAGTAACTCTTTACTCCAATGCATTAGTATTCAAAGAATACATCATGCTCATCTTTTGGTTGGTTATGCTACACAATGGATTAGCCCTTGGCGGTGGTTATGCGCTTAGTTACCTCTTCAAAAACCGAAACGACATACATCGTACGGTAGCTATTGAAACCGGTATTCAAAATTCAGGGTTAGCACTTGTTTTAATCTTTACATTTTTTAACGGCAACGGTTACATGGCGCTTGTTGCAGCATGGTGGGGCGTATGGCACCTCATCAGTGGATTTACCGTGGCCTATATTTTTCAACGCAAAAGTATCCATCAATTAACATGACTCCTTCCTGGCGCTATTTCTTATTAAAGGCCTATGTACGTTTAGGATTAAAGGTTTATTTCAAAAAGTGGCAGACGGTTAATGCCCATTATATTCCGGAAACCGGGCCTTGTATTTTTGTGCCCAATCATCAGAATGCATTTCTGGATGCCCTACTGGTTGTATGTGGCACTAAACGAAACCCATGGTTTATTGCACGAGGAGATGTTTTCAAAAGTCCACTTGCTGTTAAACTCCTCACCTTCATGCGCATAAAACCCCTGTTCCGTTTTCGTGATGGACATGAAGCCATGCGCAAAAATGACAGGATGATGAATGAGTGTATCAACTTACTTAAAGAAGGTGAGTGTATTCTCATTTTCGCTGAAGGAAATCACAACGAACCCTGGACAACCCGTGAACTGCAACGTGGCTTCGCCCACATGGCGCTTCAGTATACTGAACAAACAGGACAGGATATAAAGTTGATTCCGGTTGGCTATCATTACGAAGATCATCAGGGTTTTCGTTCGCGGGTACTGGTAAACTATGGCGAACCGATTTCTGTACACAGCATAACACGGTCGCTAACCGATAACCGTGAAAAACTTACCGCACTGGCTAAACTTACCGGTGAAAAAATGCGATCGCTCATTCTTTCTATTCCAAAAGATGAAGACTACCTGGAAAGAAAAAATTTCCTCATCAACAACCGGAAACATCAAGCTGATATGCTCGAACAATTGCAAGCCGACCGTGCACTAGCGGCAAGCTGGAAAAAAGGAGAACAGGGAAATACAATGAACAAACAGTCACTCTTTCACTGGTTTAACCCGGTATTCCTTTACGGAAAAATTGTTCACCTCATTCCGGAAGTTACCATCAACTGGATTGTGAAGAATAAAATTAAGGATGACCAGTTTGTAGCCTCGGTTAAAGTAGCCGTTGGCATTTTTCTTGTGCCGCTCAGTTACCTTTTGTTAACGGTTATCTTCTATGTGGCCACAAAGGAGCCGGTATGGACGCTGGGCTTTTTTGTTTCGTTACCGCTCAGCGGGCTAGTGGCGTACAACCGCTAATGCTCTAGCATTTCTATGCCAAGTTTTTTCAATTCATCCAGTATAGGTTTATACAGCTCGGCTTCGGTTGGTATAACTACTCCCCTGCTTTTAATTTTATTCTGCATTAAAAGTTTGGCGGCAATACCCATAGGTAAGCCTACCGTTTTTGCCATGGCGGTATTAACAGCGTCTTCCCCCTTCACCACCAAGGATGATTGTATAGTTTTTGATTTGCCCTGTAAATCAAAAACAAACCGGTGAATCATTACAATCATATCCCTATCGCTGTTCGCTAACGCCCACTTCTTGTTTAAGATATGTTCCAGTACCTGGGCAGGTGTTCCTTTTGTCAATCCCACTTTCTCATCCGTAAAAAATCCTGACCACGTCAGGCGTTTCATTTCAGGGCCATCGGCCGAAAGGCCAAACTGCCGGATGATCTTGTCTTCTGTGGCTTCTATCTTACTGCCATCCAGAAACACATCTAAAAAGTCGCGGTGCGTCATCGCGGCTACTCCCTCTAATATATAGGAGTCATCGCAACATCCTAATTGTACCAGTATGTCCCACGTTGGGCAAAACCCATAATTTCTGAGTGTTCCGCGCAGCATATTTTGAATGCCCTTCAACTTGTAGGTCTCAATGTATCTTAACGAATCGCGGTTGGCGTAACCTTCAAAGGCTCCGTATCCATGAACACTGACATGACTGATTCGTTTAAAGAGTTGCTGATACGGTATGTACTTTACTTTTCCCTCCTGCAGAAATTTTGCAGTGCTCTGTCCGGCCATAACCACATTGCGCGGATTCCAGGTGAATTTGTAGCGCCACGGATTTTCCGGATCAGTTTCAGGCGCAATCAGTCCGCCTGTAAAAGATTCGAACGAAGTAATCGCCCCACCTTGCTCATGAATGCTGTCAATAATCTGTTTGGCACTCATGTGATCGATACCCGGATCAAGTCCGCACTCATTCAAAAAAAGAATACCTTTCGAACGAGCCTCTTCATCCAGACTTTTCATTTCATCAGAAACATAGCTGGCTGTGATCAGGTGTTTACCCAAACCCAGGCAATGACGGGCCACTACCGGGTGAAAATGCGCTGGCAAAAGTGAGATAACCATGTCAGCCGAAGCAATTATATTTCTGCTATGCTCTTCGTGTTCTATATCAAACACCATGGCAACACCCTGCCCTGAGTTTCCAACACGAAGTTTGGCAGCCTCCAGCGAAAAGTCGGCAACTATAATTTTCCACGCGAGCTGAGCAGCCTGGTGAAGCAGGTAGGCGATTAGCGATGATGATGACCGTCCCGCACCTAAAACAAGAATGGTTTTCATGGTTGGCAAAGTAGCCGAAATAGCGGGCTTGTAGAATTCCATTCCGAAAATTTTTAACTTACTCTCTTAACCCATTCCGTATGAGCGAATTTAGCGTGTACAAAAATTTCGATGACCTGGATCAGGAATCGAAATACCTGGCCCACAAGGCCAAAGATGCGGCCAACCACGCCCATGCGCCCTATTCAAAATTTACCGTTGGTGCTGCTCTCATCCTGGACGATGGCTCAGTTATAACCGGGGCCAACTATGAAAACGCTGCCTATCCATCGGGTATGTGTGCCGAACGGGTAGCCTTTTTTGCAGCATCTGCCCAGCACCCGGGCAAGCGCATTATGAAAATAGCGGTAGTGGCTAAAAAGAAAGGCGGTAAAGACCTTCTACCGGCCACCTCGTGTGGCCCGTGTCGTCAGGTCATGCTTGAATTTGAGACCAACCAGAAAAAAGCTATCCCTATAGTAATGCAAGCCGATGATAATACCTGGGTTATTGCCCCCTCAGCCGCATCCTTGCTTCCGTTTAGCTTTACAAAAGACAACCTGGACGCACATCACAAAAAATAAATAATGGCCCATCAAAAGGCCTCTTTAAATAAAAAAAAGCTGAAATAAGCTTAAAAAAGGCATTTTAAGGCCCTTTGATGGTGGCCGTAGCAGGCCTTCACTACCTCGAAGAAATTTTTGTGATGAATTAAAATCGATTTGGTGCTCCTGTATTTAACTCATGTAATATTTTGCATAGAATTAGGGCTGCCAGGCATTTGCAGAGACCTATTTTTGAGGCCAGTTTAAAGAAAAAGAACCTACTCTCATGCAGGATATTGACATAGTCGACCTGAAAAGGATTTCGGAGCTTATTTACCAGAAGTACAACTACGACTTCCGGAATTATGCCATGTCATCGTTCAAGCGCAGGGTTCAACGGATTATTGATTTAAAAAAACTTACGGTTGATGGCCTGCTAAAAAGGCTGAACGACACCCCCTCCTTTATTAATGAGTTTTTGGATGAACTGACCGTGAATGTTACGGAAATGTTTCGCGATCCCAGTTTCTGGCGCGTCATGCGGGAAGAAATTATTCCGGCTATTCTCCTGAACCACAAGCAGTTCAAAATATGGCATGCCGGCTGTTCGTCTGGTGAAGAGGTTCTTTCCATGGCCATTCTGTTAAAGGAGATGGGCATTTTAAACAGTGTGCAGCTTTATGCCACCGACCTGGATGTAAATATTATGGAGCGGGCTAAAATGGCCACCTACCCTATTAAAAACATGGAACTGAATGAGAAAAACTACATCCGGTTTCAGGGCGCAGGCGCACTCAGCGACTATTATAAAGAAGAAAACGGAATGGCTGTTTTCAATAAAGATCTTCTGGCAAACGTGAACTTCAGGAAACAAGACCTGGTGTTGGGTGAGCCCTTCAATAAATTCGATTTGATATTATGCCGTAACGTGATGATTTATTTCAACCAGACCCTTCAAAATGAAGTGTTGAAAAAATTTCACGAAAGCTTATTCAAGTATGGCTACCTCGCCATCGGATCAAAAGAATCACTGATCTGGTGCGACTATGCCAACCGGTTTATTGTGGTGAACAATGAAGAAAAAATTTATAAAAAGATAAAAGACTAGGCTGATCCGGATGAGCATGTTTACTTTAAATAACAGCTACAAAGCCGTTGTCATCGGAGGATCAGCCGGCAGTTTTCAGGGGGTTGTAAAAATACTCGCCCAACTGCCAAAGGGTTTTCCGCTTCCGATAATCATGGCCTTGCACAGGCTCAAACATGTGCGCCATGGTTTTATTGAAGCGCTGTCATTAAAAAGTGTGGTGCCTGTGGTTGAACCAGATGATAAGGAGCCAATTAAAAAGGGAGGGGTTTACCTGGCACCCGCCAATTATCACTTGTCGGTTGAATTGGGAAACAACTTTTCGTTATCAACCGAAGAAATGATGAATAACTCACGGCCAGCCATTGACATAACACTGGGCTCATGCGCCTATGTGTTTAAAGATAAGTTGATTGGTATTTTACTTTCAGGGGCGAATCGCGATGGTGCTATGGGCATGAAGTATATAAAAGATCGTGGCGGATTAACCATTGTGCAGGATCCGGCAGAGTGTATGATTGACACCATGCCAAAAGCCGCCATGGCGCTCACCACAATTGATCATGTGTTGAAAGTTGATCAGATTGTTGAATTTTTTAAAGAACTAGATAAGCACTACAGATGATGCAGTTATTTAAAGACCGGCTCCGAAGCAGCCATATATTAACAGCCCTGTTTTTTCTGGGCGTATTGGTCTCTGTTTATTTTCTGTACACTATCCCATCCACCCTTTACCTGACGGACGGTTTTGCACGGCTTACAACACCCTACATCATTCTTACCCTTACGTTTATCGTGGGAATAGTAGCCCTGATTTTCGCCTTGGAGTACAAAAAAGAAATGGTTGTTATTCGCGACCGGGTAATTTCAACAAAAGACGAACAGGCAGCAAACCAGGCCTCACAAGCCGCATCATTTAATATTGGGCTAATTCATTCGGCACTAAAAGAAGTAAAATCTACAAATGATATTTTTCACAACGGCCTTCAAACCATCGGTAAAGTATTACAAATAGGCCAGGGAGCCATTTACGAGGTGGTAAAGAAGAATGACCAGTCAACAGTAAATTTTGTAGATGGTTACGCCTTTACCCTGGAAGAAGGCAAAACTATTCAATTCGATTTGGGTGATGGATTAATCGGACAAGTTGCAGCCGATGGAAGAAGCATGCATATCGATGAGGTGCCGGAAGGTTATATCAATATCATTTCAGGATTGGGCAGTTCCTCACCACGGTATTTGTTTATCGTTCCCATAAAAAAGGAAAACGAAGTGTTGGGTGTAATTGAACTGGCGTCATTTTCATCTTTCGACAGTGCGCGGCAAAAATTTGCTGAACAGGCCGCGCAAGTATTGGCTGATAAATTAAGTTCTAAAAATTAAGCGGGAAACAGATTATGTATAAACTGTATAACGATCTAGACATAACCTCAAAAATAACGATCCTCGTTCTTTTCCTGTCGATTGTTGCCGTAGGCGGAATAAGTCTGTTTACATTCGATTTCAATAAACAAGCTACCCGCGAAAAATATATTTTTAGCCTGAATGCCATTACAGAAACCCGTGCCCATCACATTAATCTCTTTTTTGAAACCACCTCAAAAGCGATAACCACCATACAAGGTGGTCTTGATAACGAATCATTAGCCGACTACCTGAACACTCAGAAAAATGTTTTCGGGTTTTCACAACTCTATTTGCTTTCCGAAAACGGATCAATACTGGAAACAACGGATGAATCATTGGAAAGCCGCATGTTCCAGGATCCGGATGGCACCAGTTTTTCCAATGGTTCACGTGGCGTTCATTTCAGCACCGTATTCAAAAATGAAGGCGATTATTTTCTCTATGTATTCGCTCCGGCCACCACATCCGCAGGTAGTGGGTTGCTGGTGGGTAAAGTAATACTAAACACCATACTGGCTCCATTGACGAATTACACCGGGCTTGGTAATACCGGTGAGGTTATTCTTGGTCGTAAAGACGAAGCCAACAAAAAAATTCTTTTAGTCAGCCCGCTGCGCACGGAACCCGATGCAGCCATTAAATTATTCAACCTTGATGATAAGCAGGTCGCTGGTTTCCGCAGCGCCTTGGAAGGTAAGGAAGGAAATGCAGAAGGTATCGACTATCGCAATGCTGAGGTATTTCAGGTATGGCAAAAACTAAAGGAGCCGGGTTGGGTTCTGGTAGGTAAAATGGATATCCGTGAGGCCGCGGGAGATGCGGCCGGATTAACAAAAATATTTCTAACCGTTGGTTTATGCATAATTCTGCTTGCGGTAGCCGCCAGCATACTGTATTCGCGTACGCTGTTGCGCCCGATCAACACCATGACTACCGCACTCGAATTAATTTCCGAAGGTATTCTGCCCGAAAAAATTGACGACACCAATCGTGATGAGTTTGGAAAAATGTCGGTAAAAATAAATGAACTCACACAATCGCTCCGAAAAAATGCCGACTTCGCACAACGCATTGGTGAGGGCAAGTTCGACACGGAATTTACACCAGCCGGTGAAAATGACTTGCTGGGTATGTCATTGCTGAACATGCGCAAAAACCTGGTGGATAACGAACGCAGGGATACCGAACGCAATTGGATTGTCCGGGGTGTGGCGGAAATCAGTGAGATGCTTAGGCTTCATGATTCCATTGACTCGTTAAGCGATGATGTGGTGAAATTTATTCTTGACAAGATTGGTGCAGTGCAGGGAGCATTTTATGTAGTGGATGACGAAGGCAGAGAACCCATCATTGAAATGCGCGCCAGCTTTGCCTACGGTAGAAAAAAATACCTTCAGCCTAAATTCAGGTTTGCCGAAGGGCTGGTGGGCCAGGCTGCGATCGAAAAAGACACCATTCTGCGCACCGAAATCCCCGATGATTATGTAACGCTTACCTCGGGTATCTTAGGTGACCAGCGCCCTACGTGTATTCTTATTGTACCGTTAATTACCAATGAAGAAGTTTATGGCGTACTGGAATATGCCGCCCTCAAAAAGTTTGATCCTTCACAGGTAAAATTTGTACAGGAACTGAGTTTGATTCTTGCCCGCACCATCTTCAACATTAAAGTAAACGAGCGCACACGCAAACTGCTGGAGGAGTCGCAGGCGATGAGTAATGAGCTGAAGGAAAAGCAGGAAGTATTGCGCCAGAATGCCGAAGAAATGCAGGCTACGCAAGAAGAACTCGAGCGCACCAACACACAACTTGAGCATCAGGTAGAAGAAGTAAACCGCACACAAAAGCGGATGCAGTTACTGCTTGAGAATGCATCCGAGGTTATTACCATTTATGAAGAGGATGAAACCATCCGTTATATCTCCCCTTCTGTCGAAACAATTTTAGGATACGGACAGAAAGAGATGATCGGCCATAGTGACTTTGAAAAAGTTCACACCGACTATAAAGACGTTTACCGTGGTTTATTCGAACGGATGAAAGAAAATCCGGACGAAAAGGTAACCGTACAGTACGAATACAAAACAAAAGATGGCAGCTACATTTGGATTGAAGCTACCGGTACCAACTGCATGTCGAACCCGGCCATTCATGGCTACATTTTGAATGCCCGAGATATTACCGAACGCAGGAGAGCCGAACAGGAACAACGCATGCGCAGTAAAATGCAGGCCTTGTCTGAAAACTCACCCGATCTTATTACCCGACTGGAAGGTGAGGCCATCTCCTACATCAACCCGGTTATTGAATCGTATACCGGAAAGCGCCCGGTTCATTACCTCAATAAAAAATTCCGCGAGGCCGAGCTGGATAATTCCATTCTTGAAAGCTGGTTAAGTATTGTTGAGCAGGTTAATGCCTCCAATGAAACTGTAGCTACAGAAATGGATTTCCCTTCGGAGTTAGGCAAGCGGGTAATGCAGGTAAACGCCATACCCGAATTTGATGAGTCGAACAAACTTGAGTCGGTTCTGGTAGTATCGCACGACATTACCGAGCGCAAACTGATTGAACTTGAAATTCAGAATAAGAATAAGAAAATTACCGAAAG
This sequence comes from Flammeovirgaceae bacterium UBA5585, assembly GCA_002425185.1. Lineage (GTDB taxonomy): Bacteria > Bacteroidota > Bacteroidia > Cytophagales > Cyclobacteriaceae > UBA2336. The sequence goes on from DILT01000012.1 coordinate 292,177, forward strand.
TATAAATTACGCCAAGCGCATTCAAACCGCTATACTTCCGAACTCACGCGTTATCAACAAATCGTTACCCGACTCATTTATTCTTTATAAACCCCGCGATGTGGTTAGCGGTGACTTCCCGTGGTTTATGCAGGTGAAAAACGACATCTACATTGCCGCGGTAGATTGTACCGGGCACGGTGTGCCGGGCGCGTTGTTATCGTTGATCGGTTACTTCCTGCTTAACGATATTGTACGCAGCCGCAAGGTTACCGATCCAGGAGTTATACTTGACTTGCTGGATGAAGGGGTAACCAAAACCCTCCGCCAGGATGAAGATGCCTCCACCAAAGATGGTATGGACATAGCCCTGTGCAAAGTAAACATGGACAGCCGTGAAGTGGAATATGCCGGAGCGCACCGTCCGCTTTACATCATGCGCAATGGTGTAATGGAAGAAATCAAGGGTAATAAGTTCCCGATTGGCGGGGGTATCTTCAAGAATCAGACTAATTTCACCAACACGAAGCTTACCCTTAAAAAAGGTGACTCCATATACTTTAGTTCCGATGGTTACCCCGATCAGTTTGGAGGCCCTGAAGGCCGCAAGTTTGGGCCGAAACGGGTACGTGAAATCATTGAACAGGTGCACAAGTTGCCCATGCCCGAAGCAGCAAAAACCTTTGAACAAGAGTGGGAAGGCTGGCGGGGTGAGACCAAGCAGACAGACGATGTACTGCTGATTGGTATAAAGTTTTAACCGATGTATGAAAAACACTCATTTAGAGCTAATTAAATCAGGATATTGACCCAATTCTTAATAAATTCGAAACCCAAATTATAACAGCGACATGAACTTCATTTACGAACTGCACCGAACCATGATGTCAGAAAAACTGATTCTGGTGTACCAGGGCGATTTCACCCAGGAAACAACAAAGTCTATTCTGGCCATGGCGGAGCGGAACCTTGACTCTTCCGGTGAGGGATCAAGCACCAAACGCAAGGTGTTTAATGTGATGGTTGAGGCCTTACAAAACATCGTAAAGCACAGCGATGAATTGGTTGACGGAGAAACCCGCAGCCATGCTGCCATCTTTCTTATCGGCAAACAGGCAAACCGTTACTCCATTATGTCGGGAAACCCCATCCGTAAAGAAAATATTGCCAACCTGCAGAAAAAGCTGGAACATATAAACAACCTGGACAAGGATGGCTTAAAAGACTTATACAAGGAAATTATTAAGAATACCACCATCTCCGAAAAAGGTGGTGCAAGCCTTGGCTTTGTAGACATGGCCCGCAAATCAGGTGAAAAACTGGAATTCTCGTTCCCCGAAATGAATGCAGAATACTGCTTTTTCTGCCTGAAAGTTAACGTGCCGCGCGGAGAAGAATAACATTGAATAAAACACTATAACCGATAACTGACTATCACCATGGAAATTTTAAATCTAGAAGGAGCTGAAGATACCCCGAAAATTATTCTTGATAAGAAGAATGGAATATTTGAAATCTCCGGCCGCTCCCTGCCCGAAGATTCTGCTGAATTTTATCGTCCGGTTTTAGAGTGGATCGGTAATTACGGTGGCGATCCAAACCCATCCACTGAATTCGTGTTTAAACTGGAATACTTCAATACCGCATCATCGAAATTAATCCTGGATGTACTCTCCGCCCTGGAAGACATAAAAGGCATGAAAATTATGTGGTACTATCACGAAGACGATGAAGATATGGAAGAAGCCGGCCAGGAATTTTCTGAACTGGTTGAAATTCCTTTCGAGTTCAAAACGTACTGATCTCGAAACAGTATGAATTGCTGTCGGTTATCTGTATTATGCATGAGCAAAAACGGATAACCGATATTTTTTAATCCTGAACCATGAGTGAAGAAATACTCAAAGCGCTGACACAACTTTTTGCGATCATCACCAAGCAAGACGGTGGTGTTTCTGCCAACGAGCGTCAATACGTTATTAACTTCTTCCAGACAGAACTTGACCAGGACACCATAAAGGAATACCTGGCGCAATATGACGAGCAATCGGGCTATGGTAAAACCGGAGATGATGCCGGCAAAAAACTCACATCTGTAAAGGAGTCTGTTCGGGTATTGGGTATTTGTAAAAAGATCAACAAAACCCTTACGCAAAAACAAAAAATTGTTGTGCTCATCAAATTACTGGAGCTTGTTGCTATCGACAAGAACTTCTCGGCACAACGTATGGAAATCATCAACACCGTATCCACGGTGTTCAATATTGAAAAAGAAGAATACGATTTAATTGAGAGCTTCATCACCACAGAAGATCCGGGAACCCTTCAGTTCAAGGATATTTTGCTGGCCAACAATAAAGAAGCGGCCGAAGCAGGTAAAAGCCATAAGCACATTCATGCCCACCTGGAAGGTAACCTGGTATTCCTTCGCATACGCAGTGTGGATATGTACTACACCAAGTATGTAGGTGAAGAATCAAACATGCTCAACGGGTTTATCATGCAACCCAACCGGGCATATCTGTTTTCGCACGGCAGCACGATTAAAACACAAGCGGGTGATGCCTTGTACTACAGCGACCTGGTGGCTGATTTCAACGATGAAATAAAGACCACCAAATTATCGTTTAACGCAACCGTTGATGAATTGCGGTTCCCCAACGGGGCCATTGGCTTACGCGATGTAGTGGTTTCGGAAGGCCCTGGAAAACTTATTGGCATAATGGGCGCCAGTGGTGCCGGAAAAACAACGTTACTCAATGTGTTGGCGGGTCTGGTTCCGCCAACAAAAGGCAAAATCCTTATCAACGGATTTGATATTTATGAGGAGAAAGAAAAAATACACGGTGTAATCGGCTATGTATCGCAGGACGATCTGCTGATTGAAGAATTAACCGTCTACCAAAACCTGTACTACAACGCCAAGTTGTGCTTTGCTCATTTCACCGAAGAGCAAATACAGCAACGCGTTATGGAGGTGCTGGAGAATCTTGGCCTCGACCAGCGTAAAGATCTGAAAGTTGGTAACCCATTGGAGAAAACCATCAGCGGTGGCCAGCGTAAACGACTTAATATTGCTTTAGAGCTAATCCGTGAGCCGGCTATTCTTTTCCTGGATGAACCAACCTCAGGATTATCTTCTCGCGACTCAGAAAATGTAATTGACTTACTGAAAGAGCTCTCCTTAAAAGGTAAGTTAATTTTTGTCGTGATCCACCAACCTTCATCCGACATCTACAAGATGTTCGATAAGATGATCATCATGGACACAGGCGGATATCCTGCCTATTATGGTCCCCCGGTGGAAGCCGTTACTTACTTTAAACGCTCTACGTTACAAGTTGATAGCAATCGCGGACAATGCGAAACCTGCGGTAACGTAAACCCCGAGCAAATCTTCAACATTATTGAAGCTAAGGTGGTTGATGAATACGGGCAGCCTACGAACAAACGAAAAATTACGCCCGTGCAGTGGCATGATTGGTTTAAGGAGCGCTTCCGGTTAACAAAAGTTGAAGATGTTAAAGAAGAACCTCCGGGTTCGTTGAATATCCCCGCCAAACTCAAGCAATCAATAATTTTTGCTACACGCGATACGCTCTCCAAACTCAGTAATAAACAATACCTGCTTATCAATTTATTGGAGGCTCCGCTTCTTGCGTTTATTCTGGCCATTATTATTAAGTATAAAAGTGCTCCAGGCGGAAAAGAATACATGTTTCGGTTTAACGATAACTTCCCCGCGTTTATACTCATGAGCATTATTGTGGCGCTCTTTATGGGGCTTACCGTAAGTGCCGAAGAAATTATTCGCGACCGGAAAATTTTAAAACGTGAATCGTTTCTGAACCTGAGCTGGAACAGCTACCTGGTTTCCAAGGTGAGCATACTGTTTACCTTATCGGCCATTCAAACACTAATGTTTGTACTGGTGGGTCACCTCATGCTGGAGATAGAATGGAGAATGATTCTGCCCTTTTGGTTTGCCTTGTTTACCGTTTCATGCATGACCAATGTATTAGGGCTTAACATATCATCGGCTTTCAACTCAGCCGTAACGGTATACGTTATGATTCCGCTGCTGCTGATTCCACAAATGATTTTGAGCGGCTTACTTTTCCGATTTGATAAACTAAATGATCTTATCAGCACCAAAGGCAAAGTGCCCTTAGTAGCAGATTTTATGGCCTCCCGCTGGGCCTTTGAAGCCTTAGCCGTTTATCACTTTAAGAATAATTCTTACGAAAAGCCATTTTACGATTTCGAAAAATTTGAATCACAAGCCGATTTCCGCTCTTCTTTTCTGGTAGATGAACTGGAGAAGAAACGTAAATTTATCAATGATAATATTCTCTCAAAGGATGATTCCGTTAAACAAATTGTCCGGAAAGATTTGGAAATTATACGCACAAGTTTGAAAGATGATTACTTCAAGCGGGGGCTGGAAAATATCGATATTGAAAACCCGTGGACAGTAGGGAAGTACACAACAGATTTTGACAGACAACTTGAAGAGTTCCTTCTATCGTATAAGCGATTTTATCAGGATATTTACAATAAAACGGTTGCCGCACGGGAACAATTAATCTATAAAATGGAGAATGATAAAAATGCCCCGTACAACCTAAACGATTCCAAAAACCGGTACTACAACGAAAGCCTGGCTGACCTGGTAAAAAATGTTTCCACAAAAAACAGGATATTGGAATACAAGGGGGAATTAATTCAACAAATAAACCCTATATTTCTTGAGCCGAAAAACACCGGAGCATTGAATTATCGGTCACATTTCTTCTCTCCCAAAAAAAATATGTTTAACACCGTGTGGGATACCTATTGGTTTAACATTGTGGTGATTTGGTTTATGGCCGTTGGCTTTTATGTTACGTTGTATTTTGAATGGCTTAGAAAATTTATTGACCTTTTTGGCAAAGTGAATTTGCCAACGAAGAAATAGCATTCTTGTACCTTTTTGGTCAGGAATGGTGAATTATTAACTTTGTAACCTCATAATTTTGAATCTATGAAAATTGTGAAATTTGGGCTAATAGCAGTGCTTTTGGCAGCATGTGGTTCGGATAAAAAATCCGATGAACAGGCTTTCCTTGAAACACTGGATTCAGGTAAATCTGAAGGGCCCACAATCTCCGAAGCCGTTATTGGCGACATCTTACAACAGATTCCAAGTCCATTGGAAATTTCTGTATTGCTGAAAGAATCCGGGAAGAAGTACAATTCGACCATGTTGAATTCGGCTGACAATCTTCCCAAATACAACAGCAATTACAAGAAGGCTCTAAATCTTGGAATTTATGGTACCGATTTGGGATACACCAATATTTACGAGCAAAATCAGGATGGTGTAAAATACATTTCTTCCATAAAAAGCCTGGCAGATGGGCTTAACATCGGTCAGTTTTTTGATATTGAAACCATTGGCCGCCTGGCAACCAATAGCAAGAACCTGGACTCGCTGCTGCTCATTACCACGCAGAATTTTAACAGTATCAATCACTATCTGCAAACGCAGGGAAGGGCCAATTTGAGTGTGCTGTTACTAACCGGAGGTTGGATTGAAGCCGTACACATTACCTGTAATGTGGCCGCCAGCGACCCTACCAATAAAGAGTTACAGGAGAAAATTGGTGAGCAAAAGGTAATTCTTGAAAACATTATGCTTTTGCTGTCTTTCTATAAAGATAGCGACCAAAATATGGCATCCTTATTGACTGACATGAGCGAACTGAAAGCAGCTTTTGACAAGGTGAATATTACCTACACGTATAAGGAGTCGACTTTTGAGGTAGTAGATGGCGTTATGGTTATTAAAGATAACAGCACAACAACCATTGATATTACTCCGGATGATATTAATAGCATCCGCAGCATAATTGGTTCCGTAAGAAATAAGATCATTAGCTAAGATAAATGAGTCCCATGAGAACGTTATTCTTTTTTATTTTGTCAGTGTTTTTAATCAGTACATCCGAAGCAACTGCGCAATGTAATGCCGAGAATCTTTCCAACGATTGCATTCCCAAGCTGGCTTCAGGTTTCAACTTTTTGAAAAGTTATAAAATCGATGGTGTTAACGGATCAAAGGATAAAGTTGAATATTCCTATGTATTCACTAAAGGAACCCAGTACATGATTAATATTTGTGCGCCCGCTCAGCCTACTGATGGAATTGTAGTTACCTTATTCGATTCAAACCGAAATAAAGTGGCCTCCAGTAAAATAAACGGACAATTTATTTCGGCCATTGCATTCCCTTGTAATGCTACCGGAATCTATTACATCCAGTATACGTTTGATGGATCATCCAAATTTTGTGGCGGAAGTGCCCTGGGATTTAAGCGATAGTCAAGTAATCAAAAGGTTATAAAAATAAACCCTGGCGAAATCGTCAGGGTTTTTCTTTGTTTAACGCTGGCAGCTATAGACCTTAGTTTTGAAATAATGCATTATGCACGAACTTGATTTGGAATTTACATTCAGGGCCAGGTACTATAGGCTTGGGGAGATTAATTCAGAAACCCAACAGGTTTGGTTTGTTTTGCATGGCTATGGTCAATTAGCAAAATATTTTTTACCAAAATTTGAAGGCCTCCAAAAGCATAACATCTGTGTTGTCGCTCCTGAAGGACTCTCACGATTTTACATGGAGGACGTAACCAAGCGGGCTGCAACGGGAAATAACCGTGTTGGAGCCACCTGGATGACAGCGGAAAACAGGTTAATGGATATTACTAATTACTTACATTATCTCCAGAAAGTATACCACACGGTAATGAGTAAGAGTACCTCCATACCTGTAACCCTATTGGGGTTTTCGCAAGGCTCGGCCACAGCATCGCGTTGGGCTATCAGTCATCCTGAAAATTACCAACGGCTGATCCTCTGGGCAGGTATCTTTCCACCCGATATGGATTTTGAAAAAGGACATGAAATTCTTTCGCATAAAGAAGTAACCCTTGTTTACGGAGAAAAGGATCCTTTCATAAATGAAAGTCGGTTAAAAGAATTGACTGACCTTACCGGCAAGCTCGGCATTCAGCCGCCTGTGGTAACCTTTGATGGTGGCCATGAAATCCACGAACCTACTCTTCAACGGTTCCTTTAAACTTCCTTTTTAACAAGTGTACTGCTGGCTTGTGCCGTGGGAAAAACTGTAATGTCGGCAAGCATTACATGATCAGGTTGCTGAAGTACGAATAGAATAACGTTCGCAATGTCATCTGCCAATAGTGGCTTAAAGCCTTTGTAAACCGAGCCAGCCCGTGTTTGATCGCCTTTGAAACGAACCAGGGAAAACTCCGTTTCTACAAGACCAGGATTAATAGACGTTACTTTTATACCGAATGGATTCAAATCCATGCGCATACCTTTTGTTAAAGCATCCACCGCAAATTTACTGGCGGAATAAACATTGCCGTTCGGATAAACTTCCTTACCCGCAATAGAGCTCATATTAATAATATGCCCTGATTTACGCGTGGTCATACCCGGAATCACTTCTTTAGAAATGTACAGTAACCCTTTAACATTAATATCAATCATCGCATCCCAGTCGCGCACATCACCGCTTTGAATCGGATCAAGACCATGGGCATTTCCGGCATTATTGATGAGCACATCAATAGCTTTCCAGTTATCTGGCAAAGATTCAAAAGCCTTTTTTACAGCCTGCTGGTCGCGAACATCGAATGTTAATGTGTGCACTTCCGTAAAATCACCGAGCAATGCTTTTTCCCTGGCGAGCCTGTCCTTCCTTCGGCCACAAATAATAAGTTTAAAATTATTCTTGGCTAGAAGGTGTGCCGTGGCCAGGCCAATGCCCGAAGTAGCACCTGTTATTAAAGCAATTCGCTTATGCATTATTGAAAAAGTAAATAAACCGTTACGGTATTGGTATTAATACGACTCAGTGCTGCTCCAAATTTATTGGTTGTATTGTCCAGATGATTGATTATCCCACGAGAAAATCGAATCTCGGGTGAAAATTTGAATAGCGGAAAATAGAGATCAAAACCCAATCCGGCTTCAAGGCTAAGGTTGAATGGAGTTACTTCCAATTGATCGGAAACATTTTCAATTTCCTTTTTTCCGGAAGCTTCAATACCGGGTTTAATTCCACCAATCATGTACATACGCACATTACCCCTTCGCATAGATTTATACTTGACCAGCATCGGAAATTCCACCATGGTTGTTTCCACAAGTTCCTTTTCACTGGTACCATCTGTAAACCGGTAAATCAGTGAATGTTCATAAAAGGCTACTTTAGGTGTGATGCGGAAATCCAGAAACTCATGTGCGCGGTAGTTAACAATAAAACCCAATGAAAATCCCGGTTTCCATTCAGGTGTTACCGCAAACAGGGTATCAAAGGCTGGGGTAACAAACTTGTCGTTGTAATTAACCTGATAGGCCGTAGTGTGCAGCCCGATCAGGAAACCATATGTAATCTTGCGCTTTTCATCATAAAATGGATTATTCTTTCTGGCATAAAGAAAACTTTGCGCCTGCGATACAAACGAAATGAAAAGGAGTATTACGGTAACTACTTTTGAGCGATGTATATAGAACTTATTCCGAATGTCAGCGGTTTGCATGAAACGTTTTTATATCCTGCTTTTTTGAGTATTGCTAAAAAGTCATCTCCATCCGGAAAGGCCTCCACCGATTCGGGGAGATAGCTATAGGCTGCCTTATCACGCGATATCCAACTTCCGATTTTAGGT
>DILT01000010.1 GCA_002425185.1 Flammeovirgaceae bacterium UBA5585
TGTCTGTTTGTTTTCTGTACTGTCTTTTCTTGCGCTGTTTTCTTATCTTAAGAAAAATTTAGGCTGATGCTTTCTAATGTTATCGTTGTTATTTTGATCGTGATCGCGACAATCGCCTTTGGAACAATCACAGTCAAGCTTTTGTGGAAAGCTTTCTTTGATCGTAACAACAATAAACCTCCGAGCCGTTCTGCTGGAGTTGCCTCGGAATCTCGAATAATTGTTAAAAAACGAGTTTGATTAATCGATCATTCTCAGAAGAGCATTCAATCTAGCTCTACAATAACTGGATCATTTTGATACCAATACTTTTCATTTACCAGGCTGGCATTTATAAAGGTAGTCTTCCCGATTTGCCTTTGCCCATAAGCCTCATGAATATGTCCACAGATCAGTAGTTTTGGCTTAATCTTTTCAATTTTTGAAGAAAGCGATTGACATCCGCAATGGTGACCATTTACGTTGATGTCCAGAATACCATAGGGCGGCCCATGAGAAATCAGTATATCAACGTCTGGGGGAATTTTGTTGACGTGCTTTTCAATATCCTCACCAGGGTGGCGATTAAATGCCCAATTAAGAAAGTATGGGGTAATGGGTGTGCCGTATATCTTAAAACCTTCAACTGTGATGCTGGATTCCTGTAGGTAAATGACATTCTCCGGGATCAATCCTTTAGCCGTTTCCAGGTCACGTTCAAATAGAAAGTCGTGGTTTCCGGCAATAAAAATTTTATATTTAAAATCTTGTTCACTAAACCACCTTAGAAAATCCTTAATCTGGGACTCGGTTCCTCCAGCAGAAACGTCTCCTGCATGAATAAGCATGTCACCAGAAGGCAATTGAACATCATGGTGTCGGCCATGGGTATCACTAATACAGACGATTTTCATGGAGAATTTTGGAGGTTAACCATATTCCAACCACCATTTTGTAAAATTTATTTTCCGCCTAAGGAATTTTTTATGGTTCGCTAAAAAGCCCCGATTTTGTCGGTATCGAAATCCATTCCAACAGACCAAAGCCATAAAAAAGGGGAGGCGAACCTCCCTTTCTTTTTCATCTTCATCCCAAATTACTGTCCCCCGACATTCGGGAAAGAATTAAAATAAAGTTAGTGATTTACTCTATCTTTTTTTGAGATCGTCTTTTTCTAGAGCCCAAAATAAACTAAGTATTATAGCCGAGGTCAGCGCATTGAATTTCGTTTCAAAATAAGGAAGGGCAAATCCCCGCCACCCGACTTCTTCCCCAAGACCAAAAAAATGAGGTTTTAAAAGGAAAATGGTGAAAAATCCGAATTCCGGAAACTCTTTATTAATGTGAGCTAGGATAGAAAAGATGACTGCTTTCTACATATCATATTATAGTAGAGAGCCCCTGAGTCTAGTGGTTACTAATTTATTTTAAATCGTGGCCTTTTTGTAAACCTCTATCTAAATCCTGGAACAGCGATCTCTTTAACCTATCGAAGTAGTATCAGAAAAATCCATAAGGTAGGAAAAACTCGAATTTAAGCCAGATTTAAGGTTTTTGCATTTCAGTTGCGATTACTTAGGTCATGAGTCGCATTTAGTACGCATCAGTCGCATTAGGTCTGAGAAATGACAATTTAGCTGAAAATTTGAGGCTTTATGGGCTGATTTGCCCGAAAATGCAAAAAAGTGGGTGAAAGTGGTTGAAAGTGGAAAAAAATTACTTACGTTTGTTATTAAGGAATAGACAACCACTACGTCAATGACCTTTTTCACCAGTGAATATGAAAGTAAGCTCGATGCCAAAGGCAGATTGGTTCTGCCTGCGCGCGTAAAGGCTCAACTGCCCGAAGGGGACAGCGAGCTGGTATTGCGCAGAGGCTTTGAGCGCTGCCTCATACTCTACCCCATGGTGGAATTCAAGAAGGTGTTCTCCAAAATTTCCGGATTAAGCGAGTTCAATGAGGAGTACCGTACGCTTCAGCGCAACTTTTTCAGTGGCACGGCCACAGTTGAGTTAGACAGCAACGGTCGCTTTTTACTCCCCAAAAACATGCTCACCTATGCCCAACTCGAAAAGGATGTGATGCTGGTAGGTATGGGTAACAAAGTTGAGATCTGGAATCCCGCGCTCTATGAGAAGCACCTGATCGCAGACCCAAGTGAGTTGTCGAAGCTGGCGCAAAAGTATTTAGATCAATAGCTACAAGCTATGAGCTTATAGCTTCGAGATATATCGAATGAAAAACTTTAAGAAGCTGAAGATCTGGCAAAATGGAATGAACCTGGTAGCGATGACCTATCGGTTGGCAGGAGAACTTCCAAAAGAAGAACAGTTTGGTTTGAAAAGCCAAACAACCCGAGCAGCAGTTTCAATTCCTTCAAACATTGCAGAAGGCAGTGCAAAAAGCAGTAAGAAGGAGTACGTACAGTTTCTGGAATACTCGTTAGGATCGGCTTACGAGTTGGAAACACAAGTACTGATTATTGACATGCTGAATTATGGTGCAAGCCAGTTGAGAAAAGAGTTGCTGGCAAGTATAGATGAAGAACAGAAAATGATTCAATCATTTATCCAAACAGTCAGAAGGGGATGACTGGCAACTCGAAACTCGAAACTGGCGGCTATCATAAGCCGGTCATGTTGAAGGAGTGCATTGAAGCACTACAGATAAATCCCGAAGGAACGTACATAGATGCAACCTTCGGTGGTGGCGGACATAGCCTGGCTATGTTGGAACATATAAAAGGCGGTCGGTTGATTGCCTTCGATCAGGATGACGATGCCAGGCGTGAGGCAGAAAAAATCACGCACCGTTCTTTCACATTCTGTCACGCCAATTTCAGGTACCTGAAAAAGTTCCTGAAGTTGAATGGAGTAACCAAAGTGAATGGCATACTGGCCGATCTTGGAATTTCGTCTCATCAGATTGATGAGCCGTCACGCGGGTTTTCTACGCGATATGAAGGGCCGCTTGACATGCGGATGGACAAGAACAGTAAAGTAACCGCAGCACATGTGGTAAACGAATACGATGAGCCTGCACTGCATAAAATGCTGGGCATGTATGGCGAAATAAAAAATGCCCGTACTGTTGCCAAGGCCATCGTTCAGGAACGTGTTGGAAAAAAAATTACACGTACCGAAGATTTGAAACAGTTGTTAAGCCGGTTTGCTCCGCGTGGAAAAGAAAATAAATACTTCGCCCAGGTGTTTCAGGCGTTGCGCATTGAAGTGAATAACGAAATGCAGGCGCTGGAAGATTTTTTGCACCAGGCGGGCGAAGTGATGGAGCCGGGCGGGCGATTGGTAATCATGTCGTATCACTCGCTGGAAGACAGAATGGTAAAAAATTTTATAAACAAGGGTAAAGTGTACGGTGAGGTGGAGAAGGATTTTTATGGAAACGTACTCAAGCCCTTTGAAGCTGTAAACCGGAAACCGGTTGAAGCTTCTGTAGAAGAAGTAAACGAAAATAAACGAGCACGCAGTGCAAAATTGAGAATAGCAGAAAAGAAATAGTTGATCGTTGATGGTTGTTCGTTATTCGCGAACATCCGCCAACGAACAACGAACAACGATGTAGAATGGCCGACAATAAATTCAGAATTGAACCAAAATTAAAAAGCTCCGGAGGCAGCTCAGGAAGTGGTGTATTCTCAACGATTGAAAAAAAGCTGAAGCTGGAAAATTACTTTGAAGAAGGCTTTCCGGTTCAGCATCTGCCAAAAATAATTTTTGTAATGGTGCTGGGCTTATTGTACATCAGCAATACACACTATGCTGAGAAAACAGTAAGGAAGATAAACGCCATGCAGGCTGAAGTGGAAGATTTGCGGGCCGACTATACAACCAAAAAAGCCGACCTGATGTATGCCAGTAAGCAATCGGAAGTGGCGCGTAAGGTTGGCACCTACGGATTAAAAGAAACCTTAAAACCACCCTATAAAGTAGTTGTGAAGAAACGTGAATATTAAGAAGTCCATATTACTGCGTGTTCGTGTAGCCTTTTTGTTTGTGCTTTTGTTTGCCATTGCTGTGGTGGTTAAAATCAGCCACATACAAATGGTGGAGGGTGAGAAGTGGGTGCAAATGGGTGAGCAGATTTCCTTCGACTATAAAAAGGTTAAGGCAACCCGCGGCAACATTTATTCGGATAACGGAAGTCTGCTGGCAACCTCACTGCCTTTTTATAAAGTTGCTTTTGATGCCACGCTCCCGAATGAGAAGGTATTTAGCGAGGGTGTTGATTCACTCGCTCGAAAGCTTTCTGCTTATTATAAAGACAAGCCATACCTCGACTATAAACGAATGTTGATTGACGCCCGTAAATCGGGTAAACAGTATATCATCGTTAACCGCAAGCAAATCAGCTATCAAGACAAAAAAATGATGACGGAGTGGCCCATCTTTCGGGAAGGCCGCTTGCGCGGAGGGGTAATCTTTGAAAAAGTGGATATCCGCTACAGGCCTTTTGCTAACCTGAGCAAGCGCACCATTGGTTTTGTAAACGAAAATGAAAAAGGTGCAGGATTGGAATACAGCTTTAACGATCAGTTAAGCGGTCAGGATGGCTATGCATACTATCAGAAAATTGCCGGTGGTGTTTGGAAACCTGTTTTTGACACCGAAAATGTAAAAGCCATCAATGGTCTGGATATTCAGACAACATTAGATATTAACCTTCAGGATGTTTCCGAAACGGCCCTGCATAAAGCGATGATGCAGCACAATGCTGATGACGGCCTGGTGGTAGTAATGGAAGTAAAAACAGGAGCCGTTAAAGCCATTGCCAACCTGAGCAGTGATGGACGCGGAAATTTTTACGAGAAATTCAATTATGCTACCGGTGGGTTGTTTGAGCCGGGCTCAACCTTCAAGTTAATTACCATGATTGCCCTGTTGGAAGACAGCAACATGGAGTTGTCGGATAGTATTGATACCGGCAATGGTGAATTTAAGTTTTATAAAAACACCGTTCGTGATCATGAAAAGGGTGGTCTTGGAAAAATAACTGTTCGCCAGGCGTTCGAACACTCTTCCAACGTAGCCATGGCCAAACTAGCCGATAAAAATTTCGGAACACGCCCACAAAAGTTTATGGATCATGTTGAGCGGTTAAAAATCCATCAGCCGTTGGGCATTCAGATAACCGGTGAGCCTCACCCTAAATTCAAATGGCCCGGGCAAAAGGGCTGGAGCGGTATCAGCTTACCCTGGATGGCGTATGGCTATGGAATTGAAATCACACCGCTGCATACGTTGGCTATGTATAATGCAGTTGCCAATAATGGAAAAATGATCAGACCTGTTTTTGTGGAGTCGGTAAAGCGTGCTGATCGTGAAAAGGAAAATTTTGAAACCGATGTGATTGTCAGCAAAATATGTTCTGACAAAACATTGAATAAAGTTAAGCTTTTGTTGGAGGGCGTGGTGGAGAACGGCACAGCCAAAGGAATAAAAGGAACACACTATCGCATTGCAGGAAAAACCGGCACTGCTCAAATTCTGGAGAATGGCAAGTACACCAAAAAGTATATAACCTCTTTTGTTGGTTATTTCCCGGCTCATGCGCCAAAGTATTCGGCCATTGTGCTGATTAAAAATCCCCGCGGCTGGCATCAGTACGGAAGTAATGTAGCGGCCCCGGTATTCAAAGAGATAGCTGACAATATTTATTCCCGCGACATCAACCTGCACCTGGCGATGGAAAAAAAATATGTTGAGCCCGGGGTATTTCCGGTTATCCGCGCAGGTAATCAGGAAGAGCTAACGATGCTTTGTAATGTGCTGGGCATTTCAAATCATTCTTCTTCTGAGGAAGATTGGGTGAGAAGCTCCATCAATGGTAATTCCATTAACTGGAAAAAAAATACGATTGGCCAGGGCATCGTGCCGGATGTGCAGGGCATGACCTTCAGGGATGCGCTTTACTTGTTAGAGCAGGCAGGCCTGAAGGTGATTTATGAAGGCAAGGGAAGGGTAGTCTCGCAGTCGATTACGGCTGGCGGTAAAGTTTCAAAAGGCGACAGAATTTATATACAACTGGGATGACCAGTATTGAGCAGCAATGACTGAATTGAAAGATATAGTATACAAAGTGTCACTCACCTCAACCTCCGGTAGTATGGATGTTGCGGTAAAGGGTGTAGCCTTTGATTCGCGGAAAGTAAAGCCCGGATTTTTATTTGTTGCCGTTAAAGGTACACAGGCAGACGGGCACCAGTTTATTTCAAAAGCGGTGGATTTAGGAGCGAGCGCAATTGTTTGTGAAACTTTACCTGAAACCCTATATGAAAAAACAACCTACGTCACAGTTAAAGATAGCGCGAAATCGCTGGGAATTATTGCTGCTAACTTTTTTGGCAACCCGTCACAAAAATTAAAACTGATCGGGGTTACCGGTACGAACGGAAAAACAACCGTGGCTACGCTGTTGTATAAGTTATTCAGTTCGTTAGGTCATCGCTGCGGTTTGATTTCCACGGTAGATTACCGCATTGTTGACCAGGTACTGCCCTCCACGCACACTACACCGGATCCGGTTCAACTCAACGAACTGCTAAAGAACATGGTCGATGCCGGATGTGCCTACGCCTTTATGGAGGTTAGTTCACACGCCATTCACCAGGAGCGTATCGCAGGGTTGAAGTTTGCCGGGGCAATTTTTACCAACATCACCCACGATCACCTGGATTACCATAAAACCTTTGAAAACTACATCAAGGCAAAAAAGAAATTCTTTGACGAATTAAGTGGTGATGCCTTCGCGCTTGTAAATGCTGATGATAAGCGTGGAATGGTTATGCTTCAAAATACAAAAGCTACCAAATACACCTTTGGGTTGAAGAAGTTAACCGATTTCAAAGGCCGGATGATCAGCAACACGATTGAAGGACTGGAAATGGAAATGATGAATAAGCCAATCTGGTTCAAGTTGATTGGCGATTTCAATGCGTATAACATCCTGGCCGTGTTTGGTGCAGCTATGCTGTTCGATCAGGATCCTGATCAAACCCTTACCATTCTTTCATCGCTTCATAGTGCGCCCGGCAGGTTTGAGTTGGTTTTACCCGGTTCAAAAATTATAGCCATTGTGGATTATGCCCATACACCCGATGCGCTCAAGAATGTACTGGAAACCATTAAATCTTTCCGCACCGGCAATGAGCAGGTGATTACGGTGGTGGGTTGCGGGGGAAATCGCGATAAAACCAAGCGCCCGCTCATGGCTAGTATAGCCGTTCGGTTTAGTGATAAAGTTGTGCTCACGTCTGATAATCCGCGCGATGAAGATCCTATGGAAATTATTCGTGAGATGCAAACCGGAATTGGTCCCAGTGATGCGCGTAAAACATTGGTGATAGCCGACCGTGAAGAAGCTATTAAAACTGCCTGCATGATGGCAAATGAAAAGGACATCATACTGGTAGCAGGCAAAGGGCATGAAACGTACCAGGAAATCAAAGGCGTGAAGCACTCCTTTGATGACCGTGAAGTAGTAGAACGAATGTTAAAGCTTGTAAGTAATTAATGTTCAATTCATCAATGTGCCAATTGGACAATTGAAATGAGAAATTATAGCGAAAATATAATTGTAAAAATGACTTATCAGTTTGCCTTGGAGATCATGGAGTTTTCAGAAATCCTTCGGGCTAAAAAGCGATTTGCTTTTGCTGATCAGGTCTTGAGATCCGGATGTTCTGTTGGAGCTAATGTAAGAGAGGCACAAGGGGCAGAAAGTAAAGCTGACTTTATTCATAAAATGAAAATAGCACAGAAGGAAGCAGAGGAAACTGAGTACTGGTTAGAATTATGTGATTTCTCAAAGAGTTACCCAAAACCCGGAAAACTACTGAGTGATATAGAAAGTATTTTAAAAGTAATAAACAAGATTGTGTCAACCTCAAAAAAAGGGAGTAAATGATCTGCATTGAGAATTGGCTAATTGACAAATTGAAAATTAATTAAATGCTTTACTATCTGTTTGATTATTTAGACAAGCAATTCGACCTGATGGGAGCAGGTGTATTTAAGTACATCTCTTTCAGAGCAGGTATGGCAGCTTTTTTTTCGTTGCTGATCACCATTACATTTGGTAAGTCATTGATTAACCTGCTGCGCAGAAAACAAGTAGGTGAAGATATCCGCGACCTTGGCTTAGAAGGACAAATTCAAAAGAAGGGAACCCCAACCATGGGCGGGCTCATTATCATCGCGGCTATTTTGGTGCCTACCTTATTGTTTGCACGATTGGATAACATCTATGTTATTCTGCTTATTGTCGCAACAATCTGGATGGGATTCATCGGATTTCTGGATGATTATATCAAAGTATTTAAAAAGGATAAAGAAGGTCTTGCCGGCCGTTTTAAAATTGTTGGTCAGGTTGGATTAGGATTAATTGTTGGCCTTACCTTATACTTTAGTGATGCTGTTGTGGTGCGCGAAGTTCAACCCGAATCTTTGGCGAGCATCAGCACCTTAATGTTGTTTCAGGATGAGGAGGAGAATCAGGAGCGTTTACTGAAATACAAAGATGTAAAGTCAACAAAAACAACTATTCCGTTCCTGAAGAACAACGAATTTGATTATAAGAATCTGTTTCCGTTTATACCGGATGCTTACACCTGGATAACCTATGTGCTGGTGGTAATTGTAGTAGTTACCGCGGTATCGAATGGCGCCAACATTACCGATGGCATTGATGGACTGGCTGCAGGAACTTCCGGAATCATTGCGCTTACGTTAGCCATTTTCGCGTACCTCTCGGGCCGTGTCGATTTTTCCAGTTACCTCAACATCATGTACATACCCAACCTGAGTGAGTTGGTAATTTTTACTACTGCATTGGTAGGTGCTTGTCTCGGTTTTCTATGGTACAATGCGTACCCGGCCCAGGTGTTCATGGGCGATACCGGAAGCCTAACCATTGGCGGAGTGATTGCCGTGCTGGCCTTGGCCGTTCGTAAGGAATTATTGATTCCGGTGATCTGCGGGATTTTTCTGATCGAAAATCTTTCGGTGATCATCCAGGTATCATACTTCAAATACACAAAGAAAAAGTATGGAGAAGGTAGAAGAATATTTCTGATGTCGCCTCTGCATCATCATTACCAGAAAAAGAATTTGCATGAAGCTAAAATCGTAACCCGGTTTTGGATTGTAGGAATTTTATTGGCCATACTAAGCTTAGCTACATTGAAATTGCGATGAACGAACGGGTAGTCATATTAGGCGCTGGAGAAAGCGGAACAGGGGCAGCCTTGCTTGCCAAAGCCAAGGGGTATGATGTTTTTGTGTCCGATCAGGGAACCATTAAAGATAACTATCGCGATGACCTGCTCCGGAATAAAATTGAATTTGAAGAAGGTAAACATTCTGAAGAGAAAGTTTTAAATGCTTCATTACTAATCAAGAGTCCGGGTATTCCGCAGAAGGCAGAAATCATCAAGAAGGCAAAAGCAAAGGGAATAGAAATTATTGATGAGATTGAGTTTGGATTCCGGTTTATCCAGGGAAAGGTAATTGCCATTACCGGTACCAATGGAAAAACCACTACTACGCTTCTTACTTATCATTTACTTAAAACTGCAGGTTTCAGTGTTGCCCTGGCGGGTAATGTTGGTGAAAGCCTGGCGCGCAAAGTAGCGCATGGTAACCACGATTGGTATGTGCTGGAAATCAGCAGTTTCCAGTTGGATGGCACAAAAACCTTCAAGCCTGCTATTGGCATCTTACTCAACATTACACCCGATCACCTCGATCGCTACGAATATAAAATGGAGAATTACGTAGCCTCTAAATTCCGCATCATGCAGAATATGGATGCTAAGGATCACTTCATCTATTATGCTGATGATGCCGTAATTACGTCAGCACTGAAAACCCAAAAGCCAACCCCACATTTGGTGCGTATCAGTTTGAAGGACAAGAACCAGGTTTACTACGATGGAACAGTAATGCAATTCGGTTTTGATGAAAACTTCAATGTTGCACAATCCGATACCACACTTAAAGGACCGCATAACCTCATTAATACAATGGCTGCGGTTTCAGCTGCTCATTTGGCAGGGGCAAAGCTTAAGGCTATCCGTGAAGGATTGAAGACTTTCAGGAATGCTCCTCACCGGTTGGAGCATGTGGGCACGATAAACGGTGTTGATTTCATTAACGATTCAAAAGCAACTAATGTTGATTCGGTTGTATACGCACTCGGCAGCTACACTCAACCGCTCATCTGGATTGCCGGTGGTATTGATAAGGGTAATGACTACAATCTTATTAAAGATGACGTAAGCAAGAAGGTTAAAACGCTGATCTGCCTCGGAACAGAAAATGAGAAGCTAAAGAATTTTTTTGGCGGTGTGGTAAAAACCATTCTTGAAACGCAAAATGTTTCAGCGCTTGTGCGCATGGCACTTCAGGAAGCTAAGCCTGGTGATGTGGTGTTGCTATCGCCAGCTTGCGCAAGTTTTGATTTGTTTAAGAATTATGAAGACAGGGGTGATCAGTTTCGTAAAGCCGTACAGGAATTAAGGAAGGAAGTTGAAAATCAATTGGTATGAATAAACTAAAAACATGGGCTGATGAAAATCTGCAGGGCGATCGGGTGATCTGGGCGGTAGTATTCATCCTATCGATGATCAGCATTCTGGTAGTGTATAGTTCCATCGGCACCTTAGCCTATAAACGGGCAGTAAGTCCTGAAAAATATTTGTTTACGCACACCATGCACGTGCTCATTGGTTTAACAGCCATGTGGTTTGCTCATCGGGTTGATTACCGGTATTACTCTCGTCTTTCGCGTATTGCCCTTTGGGTTAGCGTACCGCTATTGATTTACACGTTTACAAATGGCTCTACCATAAATGATGCTGCCCGTTGGATTCAGATTCCGATTATCGGTTCATTTCAGCCTTCCGATTTTGCCAGTCTGGCCTTAATTGTAAACCTGGCCAGCATGCTGTCGAAGCGGCAACAGAATATTGATGATATAAAGGAATCACTCATTCCTATTTTGTTTTGGTGCGGCATCATTTGCGGACTAATTGCCTTAACCAACATGTCTACCGCTGTATTGCTGCTCATGACCTGCATGTTGATCATGTTTATCGGCAGGGTGCCTTCAAAATACCTCGCCATGTTATTGTTTGTGGGTGTGCTGTTTGGTGCGCTCGCCTTTAAGTTTGGTGTGCGTGGCGGTACGGTAGTTACACGCATTACAGATTTTGTTGAGTATGTAAAGGGTGAGAAGGAATTGCCATTTCAGGCCAAACATGCCCATATCGCAGTGGCCACCGGTGGCTTTGCAGGCAAGGGGCCGGGCAACAGCGATCAACGAAACATTTTGCCTCATCCCTATTCCGACTTTGTGTATGCCATATTGATTGAAGAGTACGGCATGATCGGTGGGGTAGTGGTGCTTTTGCTTTACCTGGTATTGTTGCATCGCGGAATGAAAGCGGCCTACAACAGCGAGCGGGCTTTTGCAGGATTGTTATCAGCCGGGTTGAGCTTTGATATTGTTTGCCAGGCGATGATCAACATGGGTGTGGTGGTTGGGTTAGGGCCGATAACAGGTCAGCCATTGCCACTCATCAGTATGGGTGGTACTTCGATGGTGTTTACCGGACTTTCACTGGGAATCATATTGAGCGTAAGCCGTGGCGAACGCGATGAAACATGGTCGCAGAAAACAATGAAGACAGAAGAACGAGAAGGGAAGAATGTGGAAGCAAAGGCAGCTTAGAAGCCCCAAGCGATTAGCTTGAAGCTGGAAGCTTAAAAAATTATAAGGAAGGAATTGAAGACGAAACAACCATATCGACTAATCATCAGCGGAGGCGGAACAGGCGGACATATTTTCCCGGCTGTGGCCATTGCTAATGAATTTAAAGAACGTCATCCCGATGCAGCGATACTGTTTGTGGGTGCACAAGGTCGTATGGAGATGACGCGCGTTCCGGAAGCCGGCTATAAAATTATTGGCTTGTGGATAAGTGGTTTACAACGTTCATTGAATTTATCAAACCTGTTGTTTCCGGTTAAACTGGTGGTTAGCTACATCCGTGCCATACTGATCGTTAAAGAATTTAAACCTCATGCAGTTATCGGTACCGGAGGGTATGCCAGTGGACCGATAATGATGGCGGCTACACGCCTGGGAATTCCATCGGTTGTTCAGGAGCAGAATTCATTTGCAGGATTAGCCAATAAACAAGTTGCAAAGCGTGTGAGCAAAGTGTGTGTGGCGTATGAGGGTATGGAAAAGTATTTTCCAAAGCAAAAGATTGTTCTTACCGGAAACCCGGTGCGCAAAGACATACTTGATGTTACCGGAAAACGCGAGCGGGCATTGAGCCAGTTTGGGTTTGATTCAGGTACTAAAACTTTATTGATTATTGGTGGAAGCCTGGGTGCACGCACCATTAACGAAAGTATTTTATCCGGAATTGAAAAACTGATTGATGCGCGCATTCAAATCATCTGGCAAACCGGTAAAGGCTATTATTCAACCATTAAAGCCAGTCTTGAAAAATATGATTTAAGACGAATTCGGGTTTATGATTTTTTAAAGGAGATGGATTTAGCGTATGGTGCAGCCGATGTGGTGATTTCGAGAGCGGGCGCGCTTGCCGTATCTGAATTGTGTGTTACCGGTAAGGCCTGCATACTGGTGCCTTCCCCAAATGTTGCGGAGGATCATCAAACAAAAAATGCAAAAGCGCTGGCCGATCGGAATGCCGCCTTAATAGTAACCGACAAAGAAGCCGGCAATAAGTTGGTTGAAGAAGCTTTGAAGCTGTTGTTCGATGACCAACTGACTGAAAAATTGAAATCGAATAGTAGCCAGATGGCAAAGCCGTATGCCACCCGGGATATTGTAAATGAAATTGAAAAGTTGATTGGCGCTGAAGGTGAGCTTGTAAAGAAAAGCAGTGGACAGTCTTTAGCTATGTTAGTGAATTGAAATAATGAATGGATTAGATAAATATCGCAGCATCTATTTTCTCGGTATTGGTGGTATCGGCATGAGCGCACTTGCCCGTTGGTTTATTAAGAAGGGTGTGATGGTTTCCGGATACGATCGTACAGCAACCAGTTTAACAAAACAATTGGAAGATGAAGGTATGGTGGTGCATTACGATGATTCGATAAAAAATATCCCCGCAGAAGTGCTTCGTGATAAGGAAAATACATTGGTAGTATTTACGCCAGCTATTCCCAAGGATCATAAGGAGTATAATTATTTGCTGCAGGAAGGGTATACCATTCTGAAACGGTCAGAAATATTGGGATTGATTACCAAAAACTACAAGACTATTGCGGTAGCTGGCACCCATGGTAAAACCACAACCTCATCAATGGTGGCGCATATTCTTAAGTCAGCCGGAAAGAACATGGTTGCTTTCCTTGGCGGAATCACTACCAATTATGAATCGAACCTGGTTATGCACGGTGAGGTTGGAAAAGATACCATCGTAGTAGCAGAAGCTGATGAGTTTGATCGTTCCTTCCTAAAACTTTTCCCGGAAATCGCCATCATCACCTCAGCCGATCCGGATCATCTTGATATTTATGGTAATCATGAAAGCATGATTACATCGTTTAAGGATTTTGTGCGACAGATTAATACGGGTGGAACCCTAATTATACAGGAATCGATAGCCGAAAAGTTAGCCGGAGATATAACCTCGCTAACCAAAAATATTTACAGCATGAGCCGGGGACAATTTTTTGCCGGCAACATTACCGCCCATAGCGGATTTTTTGAATTTGACCTGATGGGCTTCGGCCCAAAGGTTGAGCGTATCAGGCTCGGTGTCCCCGGTTTTCATAATGTAGAAAATGCAGTAGCGGCTGCTATTGCTGCACAGGCCTGTGGTTTACAGGTGGCTGAAATTAAAACAGCGTTGGAAACCTTTCATGGCGTTAAACGCAGATTCGAATTTGTGTACCGAAATGATAAGGTGATTTTTATTGATGACTACGCCCATCATCCTACAGAGATTGATGCTTTTCTGCGATCTGTAAAATCAATGTATCCGCGCAAAAAACTTACAGTAGTGTTTCAGCCCCACTTGTTTACACGCACCCGCGACTTCGCTGAAGGATTTTCAAAAAGCCTTAGCCTGGCCGATGAATTGTTTTTGATGGACATCTACCCGGCACGTGAACTCCCGATAGCCGGAGTAGATTCGGACATGCTGATGGCCGGAATTACCAGCCCGGTAAAAGTACGGTGCGGCAAAACTGATTTGATGGATAAACTGGCTCAACACGAAGTGGAAATTATAGCCACAGTAGGAGCAGGCGATATTGATACGTTTGTTCAACCCATAAAAGCTATGTTGGAAAAGCGATATGAAAATTAAGTTCAACATTGGAAATAAAGTGAAAATAGGCATCGCGTTGGTGTTGCTCTTTTTTGTTATTGCCTTTAGTGAGCGTCAGTATGGTGATGTAACGGTTAAAGATGTAGTCATTAAAATTGAGAACATCCGCGAAAATCATTTTATCGATGAACAGGATATCGTGCAGTTAATGCAGTTGGATTATGCTAACCTGAAGGGTGCTAACCTGAACAGGCTCAGCTTGAAGGAAATTGAAAATCGTATTAAAACAGACCGGTTCATTAAATCAGCTCAACTGTATAGCGATGTGAAGGGAAACCTGGTGGTGAAAGCAACCTTACGAAGACCGGTTGCCCGGATTGTCCGTGCCGATGGACCGGATGCTTACATCGGAGAGGATGGTACTATTATGCCGGTTTCTGAGAAATACACGTCACGTGTTGTCCTGATCAGCGGATCTTATGTGCGACAGTTTTTTTTGGTGGATAATATTCTGAAACACGATGATGGACATGAGTTAATGGCAATGCTGCAAACCATACGTAACGATGATTTCTGGCGCGCCCAGGTGGCGCAATTGGATATCGATAGCAAAGGAAGAATTTTCATAATTCCGCAAGTGGGCAATCAAACCATTGAGTTCGGCCGTGCCGATAAGCTGGAAACCAAGCTGCGGAAGTTGAAGATATTTTATAAGGAGATTTTACCTCAGATGGGCTGGAATAAATACAAACGCATAAGCCTTGAATTTGACGGACAAATTGTTGCTGAATAAATGACTAAACGAAACAACCACTATAACTAACACAATCATGGAACAGGAAAAAATAATTGTAGGACTCGATATCGGCACAACAAAAATTTGTGTGATCGTGGGCCGCAAAAACGAGTTCGGTAAACTCGAAGTACTCGGTATGGGTAAAGCCGAATCGGAAGGCGTAGTAAAAGGTATTGTTTTCAATATCGACAAAACGGTTTACGCTATTGAGAAGGCAATTAAAGAAGCTGGCGACCAGGCAGGTATTGATATTGGTGTAGTCAATGTGGGCATTGCCGGCCAACACATCAAAAGCTTCATTCAGCATGGAGGAATTACACGTTCTGCGAAAGACGAAGAAATCACCATTGATGATGTAGAGCGCTTGACGCAAGACATGTACCGCATGGTGGTTCCTCCCGGTAGCCAGATCATCCATGTAATGCCTCAGGATTACATGGTCGACTATGAAGAAGGTATTAAAGAGCCAGTCGGAATGTCGGGCGTTCGCCTCGAGGCGGATTTCCACATCATTACCGCTCAGACCAACGCCATCAATAACGTAAACAAATGTGTACGCAGGGCTGGTTTGGAAATTGAAGATCTTATCCTCGAGCCCCTCGCGTCAAGCCTGGCCGTACTTAGTGAAGAAGAAAAAGAAGCCGGTGTTTGCTTAATTGATATTGGTGGAGGTACCACGGATATCGCAATTTTTTATGATAACATCATTCGTCATTCGGCAGTAATACCCTTTGGCGGAAACATCGTAACCAATGATATCAAACAAGGGTTGATGGTGTTGCCGCAACAAGCTGAGCAATTAAAAACACGTTTTGGAAAAGCAATTTCCGAGGAGGCAAGTCCGAATGAAATTGTTTCCATCCCAGGCATCCGCAATCGTTCAGCAAAAGAAATCTCTACAAAAAACCTGGCCAATATTATTCAGGCAAGGATGGAAGAGATTATTGAGATGGCCCATGCTGAGATTATCAGTTCCGGGTTTGAAAACAGGTTGGCGGGTGGCATTGTCATTACCGGGGGCGGTGCACAGTTAAGCAACCTGAAACAGTTGGTAGAATACATGACCGGTATGGATACCCGTATTGGTTATCCAAACGAGCACCTCGGCAAAAGTAAAATTGAATCGGTTAAAAGCCCGATGTATGCCACGGCAGTAGGTCTTGTATTGGCAGGCTTTCGTTCGCTCGATGAACGTGAAGATCGTTACCGCGAAGCGCGGGAGTTGGTTAAGCTTACACCAAAAACAAAACGCCCTGTTTCATCCAGGAATTTCTTTAATGATATTCTCACAAAAACGAAGAGTCTGCTAATCGATGACCTGGACAGTAAAAATGAATATTAACTGAACGTCATAGTTGACATAAATGAATCAACCACTAAAACAATAAAATCATGATTGAAACCGGATCGTACCAATTCGACATCCCCAAACACCAATCGGGCGCGCAACGCTCGATCATCAAGGTGATCGGTGTTGGTGGAGGAGGCAGTAATGCCGTGAACCACATGTTCCGTCAGGGAATTAAAGACGTAGAATTTGTGGTGTGTAATACCGACTTACAGGCGCTTAACAGCAGTCCTGTTCCAACCAAATTGCAAATTGGCGTTGACCTTACGGAAGGACTTGGCTGCGGAGCTAACCCTAAAGTGGGTAAAGGCGCGGCTATTGAAAGTAAAGAACAGATTCGTGAGTTTCTGGAAGGAACTAAAATGCTTTTCGTTACCGCAGGCATGGGCGGAGGTACCGGGACAGGTGCCGCACCTGTAATTGCGAAGATTGCCAAAAGCATGGGTATATTGACGGTAGGTATTGTTACAGCGCCCTTCATGTTTGAGGGCAAGAAGAAAAAGGAACTGGCCGAGATTGGTATCAAAGCACTGCGCAGAAGTTGCGATACCGTGTTGGTTATTCTAAATGATAAGCTGCGCGAGATCTATGGAAACCTTGCTATCGGTAAAGCCTTTGCGCAAGCGGATAATGTGTTGACTACAGCAGCAAAAGGCATCGCTGAAATAATAACGCTTACCGGCTATGTGAATGTTGATTTTCAGGATGTGCGCACGGTGATGTACAATGCCGGCCCTGCCGTAATGGGTACAGCTGAAACCCGTGGTGAAAACCGTGCACGCAATGCCGCCAGTGGTGCACTGGCTTCTCCACTTCTTGATAACTGCGACATCATGGGGGCTAAGAAAATTCTGCTCTCTATCATTTCTGGTGAAGAAGCTGAATTGCAAATGGATGAACTCATGGAAATTACGGAGTACATCCAACAACAGTCTGGTCAGGATGCAGAAGTAATTTTTGGCCATGGGGTTGACGCTGCACTGGGCGATCGTTTACGTGTAACCGTAATTGCTACGGGTTTTGATCATGAAGAAGAACATGAAGAGGAAGATCATGTTGAAGTAACGCAAAAAAAACCGACTGTGGTGGAAACAAAAAAGGTACATGATCTGGAACGCAACCAAATCTGGTTGTTTGAGCAAGATCAGCCCATAGGTGTGCCCCGCGAGGTTGAATTAAAACAGAAAGGCGAACAGCGTGAAGAGCAGCACGAAGAAGAAAGACCCCTGCAACATGAAGTAGTGTTTAAAGGTCCGTTCAATCGGATTGATGATGATCATTCAGAAGATTCTATTGATGATGATGGCGAGGAAGGTTTGTTTGGTTTACATGATGATGAATTTGATCATGAACCGGAAAAGTACAGCGACCAGGTTATTAATGATGAGGGGATGATGGAACTGCGCAATACCCGAAAGCGCCTGGAAGATCAGGCACGCGAACGCAAGGAGAAGCTCAAGAACGCGCGCAAGCAGGAAATGACCAAAGAAGAATTTAATGAGAAATGGGCATTGCCGGCATACCTGCGAAGAGGGATTAAAATGGACAATGTACCGCACTCTTCTGAGTCGTTTATTTCAAAATTCAATTTGAATGATGACAATAATATCCTGGGTAACAATAAATTCTTACACGACAATGTAGACTAACCCATTGGGTGAAAGGAAATGATTCGAGGACAATCAATGATTTCAAAGGTATGGCATTTCCGGTGCGACTGGTATTTTACTCCATTCGTAGTGGTTGTTGGTGGTAAATATTTTTTGCCGGCACCGGTATGCCTTTTTATCAAGTCGGGCATATAGCCTGATCACTTTTTTACCTTTGAAAAGCCCTGACAGACGGTCGGGGCTTTTTTATTTTACGCCCGCTACGAAATTATGGCTGGAAGGTTGCGGGAATAGTTAGATAAGATTGGTCTTATAGTTGCATATACTGTTTTAGACCAAATTCAATGCTTATGAAACGGTTTATTTTCTTCGCTTTGCTGCTTGGATTATCAGCGTGCGAGTTTTATTACACCGAACCTGTTTATGATTCACGCGATCGCATCATCGGGCGATATGACATGGAAGAGTATAGTGAAACATATAATGATTTTACCCGCTACACGCTTTGGATTGAACGATCGGGCAGAAGTTCTGATGCTATCTGGATTGATAATTTTTATTCCGTAAATATCCGCGTTCGGGCTACGGTAAATTACGATAAGATTACCGTGCCGCGTCAAACGGTGAATGGCTATGAAGTGGAGGGTGTTGGCACGATTTACGGAAACCGCATTTCGTTTAATTACCGGGTTCGTGATCTGTACAATAATTACCGAACAGATTTTTTGAACGGTACAGCTTACAAGGATTTTTAAGATTTAAATAGCGCAAGTGCTTTCTTGAGATCATCGGGTGTATCAATCCCGATGGTCTCTTGGGTTGTTTCAGAAACTTTAATTTTAAACCCATTTTCCAGCCAGCGAAGTTGCTCCAACGATTCAGCTTTTTCCAATACCGATTGAGGCAGCATAGTTAATTTCTCAAGAATATCAGTACGGTAAGCGTACATACCAATATGCTTGTAAAAGGTATGATTTTCTAACCATTGATCTTCCGGAAGATTACGAAGGTGGGGAATGGGTGACCGGCTGAAGTACAAGGCTAGTTTGGCAGTCGAAAAAACAACTTTAACTGTATTGGGACTGGTAAGCTGATCCGCCTGTGTTATTTTTTTTACAAGTGTTGCAATTTCTGTTTCACCGTTCAGTAAGGATGCAAGCAGATCAATTTGTTCTGGTTGAATAAAAGGTTCATCTCCCTGAATATTAATTACATAATCGTAGTTGCTTTGTTGTTTACGGAAGGCTTCAAAGCAGCGATCGGTTCCGCTTACATGACTTTCACGGGTCATGCAAACATCATCGCTGAAATTTTTAACATGATCAAAAATGAGTTCGTGATCGGTAGCAATAACAACTTGTGCTAATGACTTTGCTTTTTTAGTTTGCTCGTATACGCGTTGTATCATGGATTTTCCATCCACGTCAGCCAATGCTTTAGCTGGAAAGCGGGTAGAAGCATAACGGGCGGGGATGATACCAATAATGCGTGGCATAGTTATACTTTTTTAACCCGCAGCGATGTCGTTTCATCATCCAGCACTTCAATAGTATCTCCTTTTTCTAAAAATTCTCCACGGGTAAAGGCATCATAAAGCTGACCATCAATCATCACTTTTCCTCCCGGTCGCAGTACAGTATGGGCTGTGCCTTGCCTGCCTTTCAATGATATCGCGGAGGCACTTACGGTAAAACCCTGTTCACGTTCCTGTGTGTCGGTTAGGGCTATGCGTTTAAAGAATTTGGAGTTTGAAAATCGGGCCCCTCCGGCAAACAACAGGATAATCCCCCCTAACATCCCGCCAAAGGTTGCGGCTACAGCATAGAGCAGATCGTTAGCAGGAACAAATTTGAAATCGAAAGCATCGTTATTGATCATGATAAGGATCAACGAAATAACAGTAAGCGATATGCCGGCTATTCCGGCAATGCCAAACCCCGGAAGAACAAAAATCTCGACACCAATCAAGGCCAGTCCGGCAAAAAGTGCAATGATCTCCCAGTTTTCTGCAAGCCCATTGAGGTAATAGGGAACCAGGTATAGAATAAGGGCAACACCGGCCGCAAAGATCGGAAATCCCACCCCGGGAGTTTGTAATTCAAAATATATTCCGCCAATGATAATCAGTATAAGTATGCCGCTGATGAATGGATTCAGAAAAAAGGCTATTACCCTATCAGAAGCCTGTAATTCAAACTTTACCAGGTCATAGTTTTTTATTTTGTTTCTTTTCAAAATCTCTTCAATAGATTCAACCTTGGCTTCGCAAAAACCATTTTTTATCGCTTCGGATGTTGAGAAGGTGATGATCTGCCCTTCCACCGTTATGCTGTCAATGGCAATGCTTTCGTCCACCATGCCTTCGGCTATGCGCGGGTTACGCCCTTTTTCTTCGGCCGTTGAACGCATGATGGAGCGCATGTAGGATTGATATTTATCCGGAGCTTTTTCTCCTGTTCCGGTAACCACCGTGGCGGCACCTATACTGGCTCCCGGAGACATGTAAATACTATCGCACGCGATGGAAATAAGTGCACCGGCAGAGGCTGCATCGGAATTAATAAATACCCAGACCGGTTTTTTATACTGCATGATCTTATCAACGATCTCCTTGGCATCGGTAAGTACCCCGCCATAGGTATCCATTTCAATGATAACGATGTCGGCTTCAATTTTACGGGCATTATTCAGGGCCAGTTCAACATACCGGTTCGTTCGGGGATCAATCTCACTTTTGATTTCCATTACCATAACCTTGGTTTGTTGTGCCTGAGCAACCACGGTGGCTAAAAGAATAAGGCCGAAAAGGATTTGCTTCATGTGATACCGGATGTTTATATGGTAAATACGCACAAAATTAACCATTATACAACCCCGTCTGGCTCCTCCTTGTTCACCGCTGAAGATATGTTTTACGCAACAGCCTTATTTGGCTACATATTTGATGATTAAGGGTTATGACGGTGGGAAGGTTTGTGCAGGGAACCTTTTTTACACCTTTAAGTTTGTGTAATTTCGTATCAAAATAAGTAAACGACAGGTTCGTTACAGAGTTATGTTTAAACTTTTAGTAATAACCGGTCTCTCATTTTTTAGTCCCCGGGCAGACTCGATTGGGATAGAGACCATTAACGGAAAGACTTTTATTGTTCACCAGGTGAGCGAGAAAGAAACGCTTTACGCCATCTCCAGGCGCTATGGTGTTACCGTAAATCAGATTTTGGAGTTCAACAAAACGGCCGATGCGGGACTGGAAATCGGGCAAATTCTCAAAGTGCCGTACATTCCCAAACCCAAAGTGCCAAAGGGTGTAACGGTACATAAGGTAGCTGAAAAGGAAACCCTGTTCTCCATTTCAAGATTATACGGTGTTACCATTGACGAGCTAAAACAATGGAATAATCTCGGTGATAACGCCCTGGCCCTTGGTCAGGAACTGATGATCAAATCTATCAATACAATCAGCACTACGGTTATTCCTCCCGTTGACGCTCAGTTTAAATCACAACGAACTGTACATACCGTGGCAGAGAAAGAAACGCTCTTCAGCATTTCCCGGCAGTACGGTATTTCGGTGCAGCAGATCAAAGAGTGGAATAATCTTAGTGGAGAAGATTTGAAAATAGGGCAAAGCTTATTTGTGGCACAGCCCATGTATTCTTCCGAGGAGAAGGGTGTAAAAAAACCTGTTGAAACAGCTACACCAACTCCGGAGATCAAACAGCCTGAAATTAAAATTCTGCAGCCGGAAGAAAAAAATCCAGTGATTACGATTTCAGAATCTGTTACAAATAAAGATGAAGTTAAACAATCAGGACTTGCCGAGTTGATTGATGGTACGGAAGCTAACCGTAAATATTTAGCCCTTCACCGCACAGCACCGGTAGGCACCATTCTTAAAGTACGCAATGAAATGAACAACCGTGAAGTATTCGTTCGGGTCATCGGCAAACTTCCGGATACGGCTTTAACCGATAAGCTGATTATTAAAATTTCTAAATCGGCTTACGATCGGTTAGGGGCTATCGACCCGCGGTTCAGGGTTGAGGTTACCTATTACAAATGAAAGCATGGGTACTGAGCTGGAATTGCTTTTTCCTGTCAGCATACTTGTATGCTCAAAACCTGGTGCCGAACCCGAGCTTTGAAGAACTGATCCGTTGTCCGCATAGTTTCTCAGCCAATAAAAAGGATTTTATTATACCCGGTTGGACTTCCCCCACGAAGGGTACCCCTGATCAATTTCACGCCTGCAGTTGGGGTGAAGCCGATGTACCGTTTAACTGGGCCGGTTCATCCAATGCTAAAACAGGAAAGGGGTATGTGGGGATTTATGTTTGGATGAATACCGGCCATAATAATTACCGGGAGTATATTCAATGTGAACTGGCTGAGCCTTTAACAGCCGGAGTACGATACCAGGTTTCATTTTATTTTAAACTGGCTTCAAATGCTGTTTACACCATCAACCGAATGGGTTTAGTATTAACACAAGATCGGATTGAGTTTAATCATGATCAGGTTATTGACCTTGTGCCGGCATTATCCGTGGAAAAAGATTCCGCCTTAGATTTGGCGACAGGAAGTTGGGAAGAAGCTGCCATGGAATACATTGCCACCGGTGGCGAACGTTACCTGACCATCGGTAATTTTTTTAGTAATAAAGACACGCGGCATACAAAATTATCACATCGCATTGGTAAGAATAGTATGCTGGCATCAAGTGCATATTATTATATTGATGAAGTTGCTGTTGTTCCGCTCGATGCACCACCTTCGGCAATAACAGCAGCACAGGATTTTCAATCCGAGAAGTTTGAACTGAACAAGGATTATATTTTGAAGAATATTCAGTTCGAATTTGATAGTTATACCTTACTGAAGTCATCGTATCGGGAATTAGACCAGGTGATTGGAATTCTTGCAGATAATCCTGCGTTGTATGTGCGCCTGGCAGGTCATACTGATTTTGTAGGGTCTGATGAATATAATCTTACGCTTTCGCGCAACCGGGCCCGTAGCGTTGCTGATTATTTTATTTCAAAGGGAGTAAAACCTGAGCGCATTAGTTCATTTGGTTTTGGTAAAGCACGACCTATTGTAGATGAGAAAACCGATGCGGCCCGAAGTATAAACCGCAGGGTTGAGATACGGTTTATTGAGGAATTGCCTGCTGGTAAATTTTAACAGACCAATCTTCCAATCGCGGATTCATAAACGAGAACCATAGCGGTGGCACCAACGCCATTAAAATCATGGTTGGATAACCGTACGGAAGCTGCGGACTTTCATCATAATGCTTCAGCACCTGGTAGCGTTTGATGGCATTGGCATGATGATCGGAATGCCGTTGCAATTGAAATAAGAAAAAGTTACTGATCAGGTGGCTTGCATTCCATGAATGAAGCGGATTAACCCGCTCATATTTTCCGGGTGCTATTTCTTTCCTAACGATGCCATAATGCTCAACATAGTTTACCAATTCCAACAGGGTGAATGCGAAAAAGCTTTGTGCAAAAAAGAACAGAGGCACCTGCCAGATGATAGTTCCGAAGGGGTAACTTATTACCCCAGTGATCAGGCTGCAGAAAAGTATAGGCAGCAATGAGAACCAAATCATGTTGTTTTTCCAATGAAACACGGGTAATCCTTTTCTATGCAAGCTATCTCGTTCATGTTTCCAGGCATGGAGGTACCCGATAAATACCGAACGAAACCAAAACGCATAAAAACTTTCGTTTTTTCGTGCTGTTGCCGGATCTTCCGGAGTGGCTACGTATACATGATGGCCACGATTATGTTCAATATAAAAATGCATATAGCACACGGTCATTAAAAGTAGTTTGCTGTAAAACCGTTCAAGCTTCGATTTTTTATGGCCAAGTTCATGTGCTACGGTAATACCAATCCCACCGGTAACCAGCGCAAAACTCAGCACGAAGGCTATCCAGGTAATGGGTGATTGAAGTTTCCCCTGGGTAACCACAAAGCAACCCCAGAGTACAAAGGTCAGTTGAACATACGTCCAGATATAGGTAACAAACCGGTAATATTTTTCTTCGCTAATAACCTTAACCCGGCTATCATCCACATTGGTGGTATCTATTCCGGTTATTTGATCAATTACCGGGATAATAAGAAAAGCAAAAATGATAGCCGAAAAATTCCAGTAGCTACCTGAATAAAACCCGGCAACCACCAGGGCAGGAAGTATAAAAGCTGCGAAGAACCCCAGTTTTTTAAGATGACCCATTGGTCGAATTTACTACTTCGGTATGAGAGTTCCGAAAAGGTTTATTCAGAAACCATTTGAAAAAGCGGTTTCTTTTCAACGGAGCTTGAATTATCGATTTCTTTCATATGCTCCTTATTCACCATTATGAATTTGTTGTAATGGTTCACCACGGCATCGTAGGCTGACCGGTAATTTTCAATACGTTGTTCGGCCGTACGAATTTCTTCTACCAGCACTTGCATGGTAGTGTTATACGCATAGGCTGAATGGGACTCGGCCAGCACAATCAGTTCTGAGACCAGTGAATTAGAGGCAAAATCATATTCATCTACCACATCAGCATTAGCCATGCTTTTAGGCGTATACCGTATTCTTTTTAATTGATCTATCCGATGGTCAAGGGCCTTTAGTTTTTCGGCATCAAACTGACCGGTAACCTGTAACTCATGCACCAGGTAGTGCATGGCTTTGATTTTTTTATTATCATCATTAATCATCAAATTCCAGGATGTCAGTATGCTATCCTGAAGATTCAGGTACACTTCGGTAAGGGAATCGGTTAATGAGAAGGATGTGGCCTTTTCATCAGCCTTTTGCTGAATGCATCCGCTACCGGTGCCCAGCGCACCAATAAGGCAAATCCAACATACCGATTCAAATCTTTTCATTGAATAAAGTCCTGCTAACAAATACGGCACAAAGTAATAAAAGTTATGACCCTGTGATTGAGATTTGTCATGCACGTGCTAAAATCATGAAAAATGGCAAAAAATAGCGCTAAACCGGCTTGAATTGTTCAAACGCTTCTTTACAGTCATTGCAATAATGGATTGACCGGCATAAGGTGGGACCAAATGGATTTTTCAAATCCGTGTTTGAGCCATTACAGCGCGGGCATTGGGCATGCTCCAGAATGTCGATATCCGTAAAGAGATTTCCGGATGGGGGCGGAGCAAGTCCAAATTGTTTCAACGCCTGCCTTCCCTTTGCTGATATCTTATCTGAAGACCAGGGTTCTTTAAAGGAAATATTTACAGAAACATTTTCTATTCCGTGCTTATTCAGTACTTCAATAACTTCCTGTTTCATCATATCCATGGCCGGACAACCAACAAAGGTTGGTGTCATTTCAATGCGAATGCTTTCATTCTCCAAGCTAACACCGGTGATAACACCAAGGTCAACAAGCGATAACACAGGAATTTCGGGGTCTTTAACCTCTTCCAGCCAACTGTAAATTTTTTCTTTTGAAATGATCTGCATGGTTAACAGTAAAACCCGGATGCCGGAATAAAGTTCACTACCACTCTGCCGTTGGATCAATATTGAAGACCTCACTCATTTCATCCAGCAGGGGCTGCAGGTGTTCACTGTGTTTTCCCTTTCTTCCGCCAAAAATGGGTTGCATGGTTTTCCAATCCGGTAACTGAAGTTGTGTTTGACTGATAACCTCTTCCACTTTGGTCTTCCACTTTTCTTTAAGCGCTTGTTCTCCACCAAAAATACCTTCAGCAACAAGCTCCTTTTCGTAAGGGGATTCTTCGAAAATCCCCAAAGCATAAGGAAGTGCATACTCAAGTGAATGTTGCAGTCTGCTTATACTTTCTTCGGTGGCACTGCCTAACTGCTTTACCCAGGTATTAGCATGAAGGGTGTGGTAGCGAAGTTCCGCACGGACTTTTACAGCCAGCTCGGCCAGGGGCTTATAGGATGATTGGGTGAGCATCTCAAACCGGATGATCTCAGCGGTGTCGTATAAAAAATGGCGGATCAGACTGAAGTCATATTCGCCATTGGGCAGCTCAGTCAATATGCAGTTATGAAACTGATCGGCATGACGGGTAAAGGCAATGGTGTCGGGTTCCTGTTCGCCCAAAGCATGCAAGATGGAATACAACGCATAGCTTTGACCAATTTTATCCTGTGCCATCGATGAAAAGGCAATGTCTTCTTCCAGCAAGGGTCCAAAGCCTGTCCATTCAGAATTGCGGTGACCAAGAATCAATTGATCATCGGCCATTTTGTAAAGCAGTTCTTTTAAAGCAAGTTCGTTCATTGTTGTTTTGAAAATAGCTTTGTGGATTGGTCTTTCATTTCAGAAGCGTAGATAAGTATAAAAGTTACAGCAAGAAAAGGCATAACCGGATGTGAGGTTGTTAAATGAAAAATGATCAAGACGATTACAACTATGAGGGCTGCCAGTTTAGCCAACACTTTTCGAGATAATTTGTCTTTAGTATTTAAGAGCGATACGATCTTCACGATAGAGAACACCACAAAAAATGTGTAGACGAGATATCCATTCGGATCAACATTCAGCCAAAGTAAAATAAGGGCGATTAGCATACCCAGTACAAGTAAACCTTCTTTAGGTTGAATATCAGTTGCCATAAAATTTCTGGTTTTTTTGTTTGTCTAAAAATTCCGTCAATTTATCGCCAGCCTTGTAGGCAGAGGCATCCCTGAATTTCTTTTCAGGCAAGGTTAACCATAGTTCTTGTTCTTCTGGTTTGGTAAAGCGGATATCACGCGTGCGAATGGCCCAAAGGTTATAAATCACCTTATCGGTATTGAAAACTTTTTTGGCTTCACTCATCGCTTCCTGCGGTGTAACGGCTTGTACCGTGCCTGCATGAACATGTTGTTTTCCTCGCTTTACAAGTTGATAAATTTCATATGATATTTTTTCCCCAGGCTGTGCGGGTGTTTCATGAATAAATTCAAAAACACTGGTGTTCCCCTCCGTCATGGGAGATGTATAGACATGCCTCGTATCCACCACATAAATGGAGACACACATAAATCTTCGGGTAAACGCTTCCTTGGCTAACACAAAAGCCATCTCCAGGTTGGGAGCATGAACAATACCTTCGTGTTGAAAAGGTTTTCCTTCTTTCGGTTGAACAAATACTTCAAAGGTGCCAAACTGATCGAGTGTGGCTTTGGGTTCAATTTGTCCCGGTTTACCGATTACCGGCAGTCGATTAACTCTTGGATCGAGTGAGTTCATGTTCATGTAAAAACAAAAAACCGGAATAATGCCGGCTTATAAAGTTAGAAATCAGGCTAGTGGGGTAACGTAAGCGGCCTTAGGTGCTTTTAATGCTTCACGTACCCAACGTCCACGTTCTTCAGCAATTCTCCTTACCTCCAAACGTTCTTTGTTACAGGGTCCGTCACCGTTAATCACACGCTTAAATTCTTCCCAATCAGGTTCGGTGTATTCCCAACGTCCGGTTTCTGTATTTTTCTTGAGGTTAGGATCAGGAATGGTAAAACCAAGTTCCCAGATTTTAGGCACATACATGTCAAGAAACTGATTACGCATGTCATCATTGGAGGACATCTTCACCTTCCATTTCATGAGCACTTCCGTGTGTGCAGAAATCTTGTCCGAGGGACCGAAGAAGTGCATCATGGGTGCCCACCAGCGATTAAGCGCTTCCTGGAACATTTCACGTTGCTTTTTGGTGCCGGTAGCAAGGTAGATTACACAGTGATGACCATACTTCAGGTGAAAAGATTCTTCGGCACAAATTCTATCGAGTGCACGGCAATACGGACCATAACTTCCTTTGGCATTTGCCAATTGGTTTACAATGGCCCCGGCATCTACCAACCAGGATATGAAACAAGAGTCTGCCCAGGTAAAGGCGGGGTAGTTAAAAATATTGGAGTACTTTGATTTTCCGCTGATTAAATCGTTGATCATTTCCTCTCGGGATTTTCCCAAGGTTTCGGCAGCGCTATACAATAATTGTCCGTGGCCGACTTCATCCTGTACTTTCGCCATGAGCGAAAGCTTACGTTTAAATCCCGGTGCGCGGGTTATCCAGGTGCCT
Organism: Flammeovirgaceae bacterium UBA5585; assembly: GCA_002425185.1. GTDB lineage: Bacteria > Bacteroidota > Bacteroidia > Cytophagales > Cyclobacteriaceae > UBA2336. The sequence goes on from DILT01000010.1 coordinate 28,147, forward strand.
TCGGGTAATGCACCAATAATCTCGCTGTGCGCATGCTGTTCGATCATACGAATCAACTGCTTGCGGTAAAGTTGGGGCATCCAATCGGTGGGCTCAATTTTTTCACCACGCTCAATCCGGGCTTCAAATTCGGCCAGTTTTATCGGGTCTTCCTGCGCCAGGCTGTCGGTTTTAATCCCTTCAAATGTATTACCTCCTCCGTACATAATCGCTGAAATTTACTGCAAGCAAAACTAACAACTGTTAGTGGAAGAACAAGGTAGCTATCTGTTTTGTTTCAGCCCGTTTATGAGCATATCGGCCAGTTGCTGGCCTAATTTTTCGGGTTCGATGGTGCTATCGGGACTGAACCAGGCTGGCATCCAGTTGAGTGATGAGAACAGCGTCATTACAGACAGTTTGGTGTCAATATCTTTTCGGAAATCTCCGCTTGAGATACCGTCTTCAATGATGGTTTTGAAGCGGTTGATGTAATTAATCCGCAGCAACAAAAAATCGCGCAAGTAGGGCTGGCTTAAATGCCGGTGTTCGTTCATAAAAACAGCCGAGGCGGTTAGGTCGCGGGCCATAACCTGAACGTGCCCGATAATCCCTAACCGTAGCTTTTCACTGGCCGTTACTTTTTTCTTCTCCACTTCTGAAAGAGATGCCCTGAAATCCGTGGCCATATCAAAACATAGGGTGCGCAGGATTTCTTCTTTAGACTTGATGTGGGAATACAGACTGGCGGCTTCAATGCCCAGTTTTTGGGCCAGGTCGCGCATGGAGGCAGCGGAGTAGCCTTTCTCCTTAAAAAGCTCAGCAGCCTTACGGATAACTTGTTCCTTCCTTGACAGGTTTGAGAGTGCTTCAGCCATAATGTTCTAACTGTCAAAAATATAGAAAATAGTTACACGCTGAAAGTTCAATTCTATAATTTGCCTGACGGAACACATCAACTCATGAACTTCCACTCCCTCGGACAGTACTTTTATAAGCTTTATTCCATTCTATTTGTTTTGCTATTAGTCCCACTTGTTGTCTTTATCGTTTTGTATCAGGTGCTTCAAACGGAGGCGTTGCCGGTAGTTGATCTTTCCCTTTATCAGCAGCACGTTACCTATGTAGTTGGTGGTGTGACCATTACTGTGTGGATGGTTGCTTATTTGATTTTTCGTACTCAGCTTAAAGCGACACGGAAGATTTTCAGTTTGGGGGAGCGGCTAAGTCGATATGCCTCCCTAACTATCGTACGTTCAGTTTTATTTTCGATTGGTTTATTGCTTTTGGCGATCGGTTATTTTTTTTCTGAAAATCAGTGGTTCACTATTGGTTTTATGATTAGCCTGCTGATACCGGTGTTGAATTGGCCGATTCCTTCCCGGGTTTGTAAGCAGCTCAAGCTAAAAGGCGATGAGCGAATGATGGTGCTCTTCAAGATGGATGATTTTTAGGCTGCTGATGAGTTGATCTGAACTTCTGGCCGGGTGCTAGTCTGTGGTGAGTGTCAGAAAAATGTCGCCCCGGAATTTTCCGAAGCGACAGGGTTTAAATTTCTATTCCGGTTGGTTAAAAGATAACCCCAAAACTGAAAGCGTTTAGCTTTGGGTTGTTGGGTTTGCTGTCACTAAACAACTCATTCAGATCGTAATTGAAGAAGAAATCGGTGGAGCGAATGCCCAGTTGCACGCGCACGCCATACCGGAAGTTATTCATGTAAAAGTTGTTTCGGTTTTTATCTTTTTCACGACCACCGTCATTGTAAACCTGTTTGGAATGGCTGCCTAACCGGTAGCCTGCATAAGGACCTGCACCAATTCGAAATGAACTGCCGTACGAATTCCAGACTCTTGTTTTCTTTCCGCGTCCGCCAAAGTCGAGCATGGGAATGAACGATAGGTTTGCGTATGTGGCGGTAAGTTTACTTTTGATGAAGTTCACATCGCGCGTATCTTCGGCAAACAGAACGCCATCTTCCGTTTTTGAAATCAGAATATTGTCTTGCTGGAATTTAAAGTTGTACCAGCTTAAGCCCATGCCCCATTCAATGAAAAATTTACCGCCCACATGGGTATGTTGAATGGAGTTGATGCCCACATACCACGATCCCCACGGACGGACTGCATACAATTCGTTGTTATCATCCGGAAATTTTCCTTCATTCAGGTAGTTGTTAACGCCCAGATCAAAGTTAATGGAGTGACGGTTTCTGCGGGTGTATTGGATGTTTCTATCCTTCCTCCATTTTGCGTCCGATTCATCATCACTATCCCAGGTGATAACTTCATATTCCCGTTTAATTTCTTCCGGTTCAGTTGTTTGAACAGGTTGTTGTTCAACCGGGGTGTTGTCGATCTTATTTAAGATGTCGGTGAACAAGGCCTGGAAGTCGTATTGCCGAAGCGTAGGCAAATCTTTACGGTCTTTAATAGTAAACACTACCCGGCTGGTTTTAGCCAGTTCAACCACCACGGTGTCGGGCTTTTGTTGAGCCGATGCAGTTAACATCAGGCCGGTAATAATTAGGGTTAAAAAAACTGTTTTCATCTCGGTTTAATTTTTTTTCGATTCGTGTTTTTTTTCATCGATGAAATTCAGCGCAAAAATTTCATCTTTCTTTTGCCTCAGGTCGCCCAGCGCATGTTCACCGTTTTTCAGGTTATGCGCTACGCTCATCAGCATTTGTATACGAGATGATTTTTTATCTTCATTGGTTGCTTCTTGTTCCGGTAATGGCTTTAAATATTTTTGATTTACCTCATCCGCTGTAAGCACCAGGTATACACCGGCAGCTGATTCAGCTTCGGTGTTGTCGGTTTGTGCCAGCAAAGTTTCTGTGGTCAGAATTTCTAACGCAGGCAAACTTTCTTCTGGCTGTGTTTCAATTAATGCGACAGGAGTGTTGTGGCTAATAATCACCTCTTTATGTTTTTTATTTAAAGCGGGTGTAGAAATTTGCTCTTTTTCTTCTGCCAGTAAATTTTCGGTGGCGATGTTTTTATCTAATACCTTAACCTCACCCGGTGTACTTTCTACTGTATTGTCTTGTTGTGCTGTAATAACGTTGTCTTGCTTAGGGGTAATGTTCCAAAGTATAACTGAAGCCACAGAAAGCAACACTAACCCGGCAGCAATTTTGAGCCAAAGCGATTTCCTGGCAGGTTTTGTTAAGCCAGCTTCAATGCGGTTCCACGCTTCAGGCGAAGGCTTTAGCTGAAAGTGCTCCAGCTTATCGCGGAATAGGTTATCAGGTTGTGGTGTCATGGCGTTGTTGTTGTGTGGTCCAGTCACGTTCGGCTAATAGTCTTTGTAAATACGTTCGTGCACGACTTAACTGCGATTTGGAAGTGTTTTCGCTGATGTCAAGTTGTTCTGCAATTTCTTTATGTGAATACCCGTCTATGGCGTATAGGTTAAAAACCATTCGGTAGCCCACCGGTAATTCCTGTATCATATTCATCAGGTCTTCGGCTTCCAGGTGGTCGCTCATGCTGGTATAATCCGGTTCGCGGTCTGCAGCCTCCAGTTCTGTTTCCAGGTACATGGAGCGATTTCGTCTGAGGTAGGTGAGAGCCTCGTTTACTACTACCCGCCTTATCCACCCCTCAAAACTGCCCTCATTTTTAAATTGATCAATCCGCTCAAATATCTTGGTAAAGGCTGTAACCAATACATCTTCGGCCTCCATAGAATCCTTTACGTACCGATAGCATATCGCGTACATTTTTGGCGAAAAGGTATCGTAAAGGCGTTTTTGCGCATGATGATCGCGCTTTTTACACCCTTTCAACAGTTCTTCTTCTGTAGCCCGGTAAATCTTAAATTCCATTTAAACGGTTCGCTAATAAGATGTCATTTGCCCGTAACAGGTTGCACGGGGTTCTATAAAAAGATTGACAACCTAATAGGCTGCCTCATAATCCACCCGAATGGTAATTTCAGTGAATTCTCCGGGTTTAACGGTTACGCAGTTTATACGATTTTGGCCGTCAAAACGATTGGCAAACAGGCCATTCTTTTCTTTCACAAAAAGGGAGTAATTACCCGGGGGTAAGGTGGCTTTAAAGCAACCATTTTTTCCACTTTTTACCTTTTTTACCAATAACGTCTGAATGTCGGAAAAAAAGACCCCATCCATAGAGGCCTGCGAAAGCGTTGTAGCAGGGTAGATCCAGATCTCGCGTTTTATACCGAGTGGTTTACTGGCGGGCCGATCAGGGCCTGGCATTTGATTTCCGCTGATCCATTCAACCTTGCCTTTAATGCCTTGTTGCTGGCCAAGTAAAGAAATGGTCGGCAAAACCAGTATAAGTACAAGTAATATTTTTTTCATATGGCAAATTAGCTCACTTGAAGAGTGAACCAATAACCATACCGATGAAAAAAATGAAAATCAGGAAGAGTAAAATAATCATATGTATTTTCGATTAGTCTTTAATTACTTCTGTGGGGTTGCCTTTATAACTTACCTTGCTGGCCAGTCCTTCGTCAACCTCCAGGCGGCCGGTTACAAATACACTGGCTTTGGAAGCGCCACCAGCCTCTACGAGCGCGTCTGTAACTTTAAAATCATAACCGTTTAGCTTTGAGGCGCCCAGCACTTTTGCATCCATCTTATTGCCTTCTCCGGTAAGCGAAAGTTCGGACGCCCCACTCAGGTATACTGCGAGGTTGCGGGCGTTTACATCGGCTTTTACGTTAATGGCGCCCAGCACTTTAATTTTCAGGTCGTCTTCTGTAAATCCAGTAACCGATACTTTTCCGGCTCCTTTTAAATTTATTTTATCCACTTCAGGCATGGTAATGTTAATGGTCATTTCTTCAAACCTCAGTGGGTTTTTTCTTAAGCGGAATTTTTTCTCATCTGCATAATCAATAACCAGTATGTTGCCCATGCGTACTACTTTATATTTTTCTTTTTCCGCTGCCGGGCCGATGAGTTCAACGTTATAACCGCTTCCTTGCTTTACCCGGATATCAAACAGGCCACTGATCTCAAGCTCATTGAAGTCTGTTAAACTACTGATGGTTACGTCATCATCCTCATCCCAATCACGCTGCCACGAAGTATCGGTGCGCTCTTCTTCCGGGCAAGAGGTGCACGTGAGGTAACCATCTTTGTTAATAACCCAGGTGTTGCCACTCCGTTGATCACGATCGATGTATTGATTGACCAAGCGCCAGATATTGTTGTCTAGCACGAACGGATAATCATAAGGAATAAAGAGTGTCATATTTAACCGTTGCGCACGGAAGATGGCATTCTCCTTAAATTGTATGTTCGAATCGAATGTGATTATTGAATCACTTTGACTAACCGTATATTCAACCATACGGGCATTCTCGATAGCTTTCATACGAGAACTGCCCTGGGCCTCAAAGACCTGTACCAGTTTTAATGTAGTTCCTTCATATCCTTTCAGGTTAAGCGAAGTTACCTTGTAATCATCCAGTCCGGTTTCGCGCATGGTAAGTAGTGCTGTTTTTCCACCCAGGTCATAGGTTTGTTCAACTTTGTATTCACCATCTTCCTTGAAGGCTATAGCAATTTTGGGAATAGAGAAACTAAGTACTGCAAGTGATATGAAGAAAAGAATGAATAAGCTCCAGCCAGCCGCGGCACCAAATACAATCCGGTTGGCAATAGCCGATATTCCCAACAGCATAATGATAATGCCGGGGATTAAGGCACCAATAAAAGCCATGGCCGCGGTGAAGGAGGGGATCGCTCTGCTAAAGGCTTCCATCGGCAAACTCACATCCTGCCAGCCAAGTATCCATCCGGATGAGAACGTCAATAAGCCAAATAATACGCCACCGGTTATCAGCACGCCTACTACAAGGGCGAGGCCAATCAGCATAATGAAAATGCCAATACCTACGCGCAATACATCAGCCAACGGGCCAACTATTTTTCCTAACGCGGTGAAAACCCAGCCAATCGCGCGGAACGGGAACAGGAGTATTTTCGTAAGCACACTTTCTTCTTCAGCCGGTTTTTCATCCTGACCTTTTTTAATGTTCGACTCAATGTTGGATAAGGTAACAGGCTCGCCCTGCATTTGCATTTTATCGGTTAACGATCGGGCCTCGGGTACCACAATCCAGAATACGATGTAGGCGATAAACCCTAATCCTCCAAAGAAGGCCGTGATGATGAAGATTAACCGGACGATAACAATATCCATTTTTAAATAGGCAGCCAACCCGCTGGCTACACCACCAATCACTTTCTTATCGGTATCGCGAAATAGTTTTTTGGTTACGTTGGGTTCTTCCAGGTCATACGAACCCGGTACAATAATCCACAGCACGATATAAGCAATCAGAATCAAACCATAGGCAAACGTAAGGAGCGCAAAGAGCAGGCGAATCCATACCGGGTCTACATTAAAGTAATTACCTAACCCGGCACAAACACCACCGAGTATTTTGCGCTGCTGGTCGCGCATAAACTGGCGTGAGGCGGTTGATGAATAACTCTTACTTTCCGATTTTTTACTTTCGTCCTGTGCATAGTCTTCCTGTTCGGCAGCCTTAAAGTCGCTAACACTACCCATTGTGGTTTTCAGGTTATTTACATCCTCCAGCGTAATAACCTGCTTGCCTTCATTGAGCTTGCTCAGAAAAATTTCAGCTATACGACTTTCTATATCCGGTAAGATTTCGCTGCTGTCATCAAATGTGGAGAAGTATTTATTGATGGAATCGAGGTATTTTTTCAAAACCTCATACCCATCTTCTTCAATGTGGAAGATGATGCCGCTGATGTTGATACTGATATTCTTTTTCATAGTAATCGCAGAGTCAGAGTTGGTTATAAAGTTGTGTTAGCTTTTGAGGTAATCATTTCCGTGGAATGAATGAGCCCTTCCCAGGTCTCGGTAAGTTTTTCCAGAAAGTTTTTTCCTTCCAGCGTAAGTTTATAGTATTTGCGTGGAGGTCCGGATTTGGACTCTACCCATTTATACTCCAGCAAGCCGGAGTTTTTTAACCGTGTGAGTAACGGATAGAGGGTTCCCTCCACCACAATCATTTTGGCAGCCGTTAGTTCGTCCAGCATATCCGAGGCATACACTTCGCCCCGCGATATTATGTGAAGGACACAGTATTCCAAAATACCCTTCCTCATCTGCACCTGTGTATTTTCAAGATCCATAGTTCTGTTTTTTCCAGTTAAGCCTTCTAACGCAGAAGTACTGTGCATGACCAAGTACTAAGCCAAAAAAATAAAATTTTTGCAAAAAGGCTTAAAATGATCTGTTTTCGATGATTTTGATGATTATACTTCTAAAGGAATAAGTTTTACCAAGCTGAGTTTTGGTCATATCCGTACACTTCAAAATCAAAAGCGTACATTTTTTTAATGGTGTTTAGGGTGTTTTCCCGAATCGAAACGGGCGTTGTTTGAGGTGATTTGTTCAGATGGGGCAGTATAATACCGAAGGGTTGAAGAAACTGCTGGAGCGGCCCGGGTTCTTCCAGTTTAAAAACGCGAATGTTAATTCCTTTCGTTTGATAGGGTTTTACAAACAGGTGTTGGGGTTTGAAGTGCTGATCTTTAAAGCGATCAGGTATCCGGTTTATCCGGTCAATAAATTCATCAAACGATAAGGTTTTGGGTAGTATGCCACCTAAATAATTTTGGTAGATAAATGGTTTCGTGGAATCGGGAGCAAAGAAATCGCGGTATACCGAAGTAATGCGGTCGACTGGATTTCGAACCACGGTAAAGCCGTTGAATGTTTTAAGCGGTTCCGATAATGAAGTTTGTAACCAGGCATCAGCCAGAAAATTGAGTTGAGCAGAGGTGAGTGTTTCAGTTTTCAAATCCGGTGTAATCAGTTTCAGTATTTCGCTTCCCAGCGAAGTACTGGCTGCCTTGGGTATGCGCACATAAAATAGTTTTTGATGATGGGCAATAAGATGTCCGGCCTTTTTTTGATAAGCCCCTTTTACAAAAGCAGCCGTGCCAATAAGGTTAGTAAGAACTGGATAACGACTGAACCGATTTGCTTGTGATGGTTGACCTAATGGCACAGGCAGAAAATTCTCCAAACCTGCCAGGTTAGTTTTTCTCCACGAATAGAAATCCAGCGGCTCAGCACTCCATTTGCTTTTGCTGATCACTAAGGCTGCTAACGAAATTAAATGAGGCACGGCACAGTACAGATTACCGAAATATAGCACCCACCCGGCAAAAAACGCTTACTTCTTATGCCCTCCGGTATAAAACCCAAACCTGCCGTATATTGCAGCGTGAAGAAGTTGGCGATCAGGAGAATACAACCTTTTTGGGGGCGTTTTGGGCTTTTTTTTGCCGCCTGCCTGCTATTCTTTCAGCTTCCTGCCCAGGTGGGCAACGAATGGATTCAAGTTGGCCAGTCTTACTATAGAATACCGGTAGCACAAAACGGCATTTATCGTATTACGTATTCGGATTTGCAAACGGCTGGTTTTCCAGTTGGCTCCGTTGATCCGCGCAGGCTACAACTCTTTCATCGCGGAACAGAGCAGGCCATTTATGTGGAAGGTGAGGCTGATGCAATTTTCAATACTTCCGATTACATTGAATTCTATGGGCGCAGGAATGACGGTACTTCCGATACCGAGCTCTACAAACCAGCCAGCACACAACCCCATACCTATTATAATTTATTCAGTGATACTACAGTTTATTTCTTAACCTATAACAACCTGGCCGTGTTGGGTAAACGAATACCCAAAACGTGGGAAGTAAACGTTACCAGCATTCCGCAGGAAACTGCGCACACCGATGAAAAACTGCTGGTTAATGCCCAGCAACATTCCGATGGCATTGCTTACCAGCAATACATTCGCAAAACTTCTTTTGATGTTGGCGAAGGCTGGACAGGCGTAATGCTTTCGCAGAATCAAACTATAGACTATGCGCTCGAAGGATTAACGAATGGTGTTGTTGCATCAGGTCTTCCCCAGCTTGAAGTGATGGTAGCGGGTCGTGCAGAAATTACCACAGCCCATCGGGTTGAGATTTATGCAGGCCCAAATGCACCCGGACTTCGGTTGCTGGGCACGCAAGATGTTTTCAATTTCAATGTGCACACCTTTAGTTTACCGCTTGCCTGGACGGACATTGGCGTTGACGGACGAATTACTGTGCGTATGCGTTTACTGGCAGCCGGTTCGGCTGCGCGTGCCAGTGTATCGTATATCAAAATCAACTATCCGCAGAACTTTGATGCAACAGGCGCTACCGAAAAATATTTTCAGCTGGCAGAAAATCCTTCCGGTAAATCATTTGTCAACCTCACCAATGTGCCGGCCAACAGCCGCTTGTTTGATGTTACTGATCCGGCTAATGTAATTTGGTATCAGCCCCCGGCCTCAACCTTTAATCCGGTTGTTTCCAATACACAAAGTTCACGCAAACTTTTGTTAACCAACTTAACGCGATCTGTTACCGGTATCAAGCGCGTAAATTTTCGGAACATCAACCCGTCCCAACATAATTACATTGTAATCAGCCATCCGTTGCTGATGAAGCCAGCGGGTGAATACAGTGATGTGGTGCGGGCCTATGCCGGCTATCGCGCCTCTGAAGCAGGCGGTTCATACGATACGCTGGTTGTAGATGTTCACCAACTCTACAACCAGTTTAATTATGGTGAAATTTCACCACTGGCCATTCACCGGTTTATGAACTATATGGTAGACAATGGTTCACCAAAGTATTTGTTCATCATTGGTAAAGGATTGGATTGGTCGCTCAACTATCATCGCAATCCAACATCATCAGCGTTTACCGTTTACAAAGATCTTGTTCCGTCTGCGGGTAAGCCGGCTTCGGATATGCTTTATACGATCGGGTTGGGTGGAACAAATTACGAACCGGCTGTTCCCACGGGAAGAATTTCATCCACCAACCCCACCCAGGTAGCGGCTTACCTGAATAAGGTTAAGGAAATTGAAGCCTTACCGTTTGATGCCTTGTGGAGAAAGAATATTATTCACTTGAGTGGAGGCTTAACTCCGTTCGAAACCACACTGTTCAGAAATTATCTTGAATCGTATCAAACCATTGCTGAAGATCTTTATCTCGGGGGAAGTGTTAAAGCGCAGGCGAAGAACACTACCAATGTGGGGGAGCTTATCAACATTTCGGAAGAAGTAAATAATGGACTGAATCTCATCACGTTTTTTGGTCACTCATCTCCCGAGACCAACGACTTTGAAGTAGGCTTTGTCACCAATCCGGCATTGGGGTACAATAACCCTGGAAAGTACCCTATGTTTTTAATCAATGGTTGTAACGCAGCTGATTTTTTCACCACAGCCATTCGTTTTGGTGAAGATTGGGTGCTGGCCTCCAATAAAGGCGCTACCGGGTTTATGGCGCACACTTCGTTTGGGTATGCTAATACCCTGCGGCTTTATTCAGATTTCTTTTATCGTGTTGCTTTCGCAGATTCAGTTTTTATTCGCAAGGGGGTAGGGGATATTCAAAAGGAAGTGGCCAGGCGTTATATGGATGGCCAGTTTCCAAGCGAAGGTAATCTTACACAAGTAAGCCAGATGTTGTTGCTGGGCGACCCGGCTGTAAATGTTTTTGGTGCGGCTAAGCCCGACTATGAAGTAAATAACAATAACGTATTTGCTGAATCCAATGATGGCGAACCAATTACTGCATTAAGTGAATCTTTTACCCTCAATATCATCACTCAAAATTTTGGTCGCGCAAAAGAAGACTCTATTCATGTTCGTGTTACCCGCATCTTCAATGATAATTCAACGCAAACATACGATACCTTATATCCGCCTGTTCTGTATCGCGATACGTTAGCGTTCACTATTCTTCAGGAACGTAACAAAGGTTTTGGAAATAATATCTTCCAGATTGAAGTTGACCCTTTTGGTCTTTTGCCTGAACTGAATACCGAAAACAATTCAGCGAGCTTTAATCTTTTCATTCCGCTTAACGTTACAAAAAATCTTTTTCCATACGATTATGCCATTGTAAATCAGTCCACCACAACGCTCACCTTTTCCAGTACAGATATTTTAGGTGCCGCCCGCAATTTTGAAGTGGAGGTGGATACGGTGAATACGTTTAACAGTCTGTTTAAAAAAGCTTTTACGGTAAATGGTGTTATCGGTGAACAGCAACTAAGCTTGCTCGCGCAGGATTCTCTGTCGTATTACTGGCGTACAAGGTTTAAGGAACCACAGGAAGGTGAAGTGGCTGAGTGGGTCAACTCATCCTTCACGTTTATCAATAACTCGCCCGAAGGCTGGGCACAACTTCACTTTCCACAGTATGCAAAAAATCAATCGTTCGGATTGGTACAAGATCCGCAGCTTCGCACCTTCGGATACGTGGAGTCGGTGTTGAATTTTGATATTCTTACTTATGGTGCTGATCATCCTGCACCCCATACCGATGTTTCGGTTAAAATCAACAATGCCGAGTACAACCCCGCGGATCTCGGTATTAAGTGCCGTGATAATACCATTAACCTGATTGCATTCGATAAACAATCCACTATTCCCTATACGGCCGTGCTCTTCAATCCGTTTGATGGCCGTGCGTGCGGAAGACGTCCTCAGGTAATTAATAGTTTTACCGCAGCACAATTACAAACCGGTTTAGGGAATGATATTTTTCAGTACATGATGAATGTGCCTGAAGGTGACTCGGTGGTGCTGTTTACCATTGGCGATCCGGGGGTGGCGCTATGGCCGGTACCTGTTAAACAGCAGTTTGAGGCCCTGGGAATTTCTTCTGCACAGTTAACGGCTGTTCAACCCGGTGAACCCGTAATAATTTTTGGCAAGAAGGGAACAGCACCGGGCTCCGCCCGCTTCTTTAAGCCCCTTACTGCTCCAGTTAATCAGCAGGAGTTAAACGTAACCGGAACCATTACCGGAAGATTTGATTCCGGCACCATGACTTCCACTTTGATTGGTCCGGCCAGTGCATGGCAAAGCCTGGTAACACAAGCGTTGGTATCCGAACTTCCGCAAACGGATGTGTATAGTTTTGATGTGGTAGGCTCAACCTTAACCGGTGACGAGCAAGTATTGCTGAACGATGTAACCGGCACAGTTGATCTTTCCTTTATTGATGCCGCTGATTATCCGTATTTGAAAATCATTTACAAGACTAATGATGTGATTAACCTCACGCCCCCACAACTAAAAAAGTGGCTGGTGTTCTATACCCCGGTGGCCGAAGGTGTGTTGGTGTTTAATGACTCAAAAGAGCAACAGCAATTGCGGGAAGGAGAGGTGTGGACCGGCTCGTATGGATTTAAAAATATTTCGCAGCAGGTGTTTACAGATTCACTCACGGTTCAATTCGAGCTATTCAATCAAACTAATCGTACATCAACGCAGCGCCTGACAAAGATTAAAGCGCCTGAACCCGGAGCAACAACCAGCTTTACCTATGCTGTTGAAACAATTTCTAAAGCCGGTTTAAACGATGTGAATGTTTTTGTAAATCCGCGGCTGGTGACCGAACAATACTACGAAAACAATGTGCTCAAGCTGAGCAGCTACCTCAATGTTCAGCCCGATGTATTTAACCCGGTACTGGAAGTAATGGTAGATGGGCGTTATATAACAAATGGTGACTTCGTTTCTCCAAGTCCGGAAATTGTGATAACCCTTTGGGATGATAATTCATTTATCAAAAAAACCGATACCGAAGGCATGAAAATCAGGCTTACCTGGCCGGGCGCCACCACAGCAACGGATATCACCTTCGATCGGGGAGATGTCATCTGGTTTCCACAGACGGATAGTGAGCGCTTTCGCATTGTGTTTACACCTGAAAACTTGCCCGAGGGCACATATACATTAGCCGTTGAGGCGCGCGATGTGCGCAATAACAGCAGTGGCGCTGTTCCGTATACCATTCAGTTTGAAGTAACCTATGAAAATGGTATTCTGTTACTGGCGCCTTATCCTAATCCATCATCGTCAGACGTTCGCTTCGATCTTGTTATTACAGGCAACAACCTTCCGGATTATGCACGCCTTCAACTTGTTTCTGCTACGGGCGCAACGGTAGCTACGGTTGAAGTATCACAATTCTATATTGGCACCAACCGCATAACGTGGACCGGTACGGATGACCGCGGTAACCCGTTGCCGGACGGTTTATACATTTATAAGCTAATGCTTATAAAAGATGGTCAACAACTCACCCTACAGGTTCCGGCCGGACAAACTTTTTTTAAAGGTGGGTATGGCAAGGTTTTGTTGAGGCGCTAGGCCTTTGGGTTTGTTAGCGGATAAATCCAACGGATTTGTCCGCCTACACGAATATAATAAACTTGTTGACACTACGGGCGACTGTGTCCCCCATTGAACAAAACCCGGTGTTGTGCGTAGTTTTTTAACCCAGTCTAAAGGTAACAGGAATAATCATTTTGATGTCGGTTGTCTCTCCATTAACTGTACCAGGAATCCATTCGTCTGGAATTTGTTGTATAACTCTTAATGCTTCTTCATCAAGGCCATGCCCTAGTCCTTTTTCAACTGTCTCATCAGTAATTCTTCCGTCTTTTGTAATTATCACTGAAATTAGTACTTTTCCTTGAGTGCCGAATCGTCTAGCGTCTGCTGGATACCTGAGAGTTACCATTATGAGCCTATTTAGCAAATGATAACCTCCAATAAAAGCTGGAAACTGATCAGGCTTTACTTCAACAAAAGCATTATCTTTTGTTATCCAGTATTTTGTGTCGTCAGATATTTTGTTCGGTGTAACTGAGTTGTTTGAGAAGTCAATTGTTTGAATTAATTCTCCATTGTCACCAAATGATTTCCAGATTCCAATCCGTTTATTGTTGTCATACTGTCCAATAGTTTTAAGTTTTCCTGAAGTCCCCTTATATTCACCATGTTTAAAGAAAAATTACGCCCAACGACCCGTGTTTATGACGGCTGCGGTTTTCGAAGCCGCGTCTTGTCCACAAGTGCAAAACGAAATTAAGAAAACTAAACTTCACAGCAACTCTGAACCCGCAGCTGACATAAACATTTTGTTGTAGGCAGGGCGCTACCGTCCCACAGTTTTTAAGCTGGAATTTTTTAACCTGTCCGCAATATACTTTTTCAATTGCTCTAAAGTCATGTTTTGGGTTTCTTCACTAATCTTGTCGCGAATGTCCCGCATCATTTTCACTGCGTCAAATGTCTTTGTTTTCTCTTTAGTCTCCATATCTCACTAATTCTTGTGGTGTCCTTATCTCAATTGTCGGATAACCCAGTCTCAAATTTACTGAATTATACCCTTTTATTCTATCAAGGTTAACAATGTGTTTAAAGTTCCAGCTAGCTAGTACATCTACTCGATTTACTGTCGCCAGAGCAATATGTCGGCAATCTTCCAGACTTGTCCGCCCAACAACTTTCTCAATAATGTACCTGTCGGCCAGATTCATAATTTCTTCAGTCAATTCAATTCTTTCAAATCTGTCGGTTGGATAGTTTAACAGTAACTCATTAACGTGTTTTGGGGCTTGAATTAGTTCTAATTCCAATAGGTCAGATATTATGAATTTAACTTCATTGTCCTCAAGTCTCTTAAAAAGTTGTTGAGTCGGTTCTTTGAATTCATCATCAAAAAATCCACCTACAACTGATGTGTCAATATAAATTCTCTGAATCATTTTTCGTTAGTCAAATTTTTTTTTGCGCCTTGCCTACAACGTTTGGCTATATTCATTGAATATATTTCCAATATACCATTTTCAATAGAATGAGGCTGGATTAAAGTAATTTACTAAATGCCTCTGCAAACATTTCCGCAGCGGGTGGGTGTTTTCTGAACCACAGTTCCGGTTCAATTAACTCTAGCTCAGATACGCAAAGCTCGTCCTGATTATTCCAGATGGCATCCACACGGGCGTAAACCGGTGAAGGTTTGCAAAAGGCAACGGCTTGTTCGGCAAACTCTATTTCTTTTTGAGTGGGTATATACTCATGTACAGTTCCGCCAAAATCATCCTGCACACGGAAATCGCCCGGCTTTGCTTTTTTTAATACCGCATGACTGAACTTTCCGCCAAAAAGCATATAGGCTACCTCGCCTTTTTCCACCACAGGTTTTTGAAATTCCTGCAACAACAACGATTCGTTGGCAATCAGATGCCGAAAAATTTCTTCATGTTCACCTATATTTCCCTTCGTTAACCGGTACGTGTGGCGTGCCGCACCGGAAATGGCAGGTTTGAGTATACAATCTGTCCACGTTGTTTGCGCCAGAATTTCCGACAACGTGAATTTATCACCTGGTTCAATGAATACGGTTGGCGGTATGCGTATGCCTGCGTGCTGCAGGTCGCGCAGGTAGTGTTTGTCGATATTCCAACGCACTAATGGTAATGGGTTGATCAGGTGTGTTTGTGTACTTACGTGATCTAACCAACCTGAAAATTCTTTGAAACGATCAAAGTAATCCCAGGTGGTGCGGAAAACCGCAAAACGTGTTTGCGACCAGTCGTAAGTTTTGCTATCCCAATTGATACGGTTAACGGTTAGGCCTCGTTTCACCAGGGCATCGCGCACCAGTTTATCATCGTCTAGAATATTTTGTTTATACCAATCAGGATTGACCGGGTTTACATAACGGGCATCCGTAAGCAGGGTAACATCAACCATCAGAAAAACCAAAGTTTAACAGCCAGACCAATAACGGCCACTACCATAATACGCTTAATCCAAATTTCACCTTTATCAACACTCCATCGGCTGGCATACCAGCCGCCAAAGCCCTGGCCAACGGCAAGCGTTAGTCCCATCAGCCATTCAATTTTTCCTTCTATAGCAAATACAATAATAGCTACACCGGTGTACACAATAGCCGCAAACACTTTTACATAGTTTGTTTTTACAAGCCCGAAGTGGTTGATGTTGGTGAGCACGGCAATCACCAAAAATCCGATACCGGCCTGGATGAACCCGCCATAAACACCCAGAAAGAAAAATGCCAGTATGCCCAACGCCTGATGCTTGATGCCCAACCGTTCGGGCCTGTTTATTTTTTTTGTTCGCGGTTCAGCCACAATGCTGATTACCACCAATACCATAATAATGGCAAGTATGCGATTGAATAGAGAGTCACTGATATCAACAGCCAGCTTGGCTCCTAAAAATCCTCCTGCCAGGGAGGCCACGCCCAGGTACAGGCTGTAGGGAAAGGGTAGTTTAATACCCTTGCTGTTGAATCCGGTAACGGCAAAAATATTTTGTGCAAGTAACGCCACCCGGCTGGTGGCATTGGCTACCGAACCAGGCAGCCCCATAAAAATCAACACGGGCAAACTGATAAGTGAGCCGCCACCGGCCACCGTGTTCAGGAAACCCGAAATAAAACCAATTATGATGAGCAATGCAGCGGTCAGGATTTCCATGAATAATCTTGAATGCCCTAACGCACCTGTGCTTTTCTGATAATGCGAGCCAACAGGTTGGGGAAGAAACGTTTGAGGTAAACTGCTGTAGTTTCTTTCATACCCGCGATGTACACTTCCTTCTTTTTTGCTTCAATGGCACGCACCATTTTTTTAGCAAGTACTTCGGGCGGTAAGCCGGCTGCAGTGGTCGGATCCATTTTTTCATTTTTGCTTCCATCGCCCACCAGGGCATTGATGGAAACATTGGTGCGAATCCAGCCGGGGCAAACCAGTGTTACGTAAATAGCTGGGCTTTCATTCCAGAGTTCTGCACGCAACGCATCAAAAAATCCGTGCAGGGCGTGTTTGGCTGCTGAGTATCCTGTGCGATACGGTGTACCTACTTTGCCGGTAATGCTGGTAATGGTTACATAGTGGCCCTGCTTGCGTTCAATAAAGTGTGGAATCAGGTATTTGGTCAAGGCAATCTGTCCAAAGTAATCGACCTCCATCACCCTGCGGTCAACATCCAGTATGGTGTCTTTGGCCAAACTACGCTGACTGATGCCACCATTGTTCACCAGCACATCCACATGACCAAACAACTGAATGGCCGCTTCCGCGGATAATTGAAGTGTATCAGGCTTACTCAGGTCTAGCGGCAAGGTGCGGATATCAGCCTGGGCTTGTGCGGGGCAGTTTCCCTTAACGCGTTCCAGTTCTTCCTTTCTGCGCGAAGAGAGGATGAGTTTATTTCCGCGTTTGGCGAGTTCATACGTTAGGGCTTCGCCAATGCCGGAAGAAGCACCGGTGATCCAGATAACTTTGTTTTTGAGTTTAGTCATGAAGAAAGATAGTGGTTAGATTATTTTTTGTTGACTTCGGCATATACCCATATGGTATAAACACCCAGCGCTGTGCCCACCGGAAATGAAAATAGTTTAAAGCAACCCATAATTAATAACAACGTTAGTGCCCACGACTTTTGCTGAAGCATGCCAATGCCACCGATAACAGAAGGCACGGCAAAAAACAGAACGATTCCCCATAATAAAAGAGGAATTAAATGGCCGATCCACTCAATAACCCAGGCGCCATCGGGCCCTGCTTCCTGGGCGATGTACGGAAATAAGGTGGAGAGAAAGGTTGCCACCAATGCCAGGACAAACATTTGCATTACACCGGAAATGATATACAAAATGCCGAGTATTTTTTTATGTGATTCCATGAATGAGAAATTTATATTTTTTCGTAAACAACAAAATCAAAAGCAAAAGTATGACGCTCATCCGTTAGATGATGTATTCGTGAAACCTCTTTCCAATGGTTTTTATTAAATTCTGGAAAGTAAGTATCACCGTCTATAGTACCGTGTATTTCTGTTAAGTACAATCGGTTGGCTTTTGCAAAGCCCTGCGCATAAATTTCAGCTCCCCCGATTATAAATACTTCTTCCTGTTGTGCTTTTTCTGCAAGATGTAATCCTTCCTCCAGTGAGTGAACCACCAGGCAATGTTCAGCTACAAAATTTTTTTGCCGCGTTACCACGATGTTTGTGCGGTTTGGCAATGGTCTGAATTTTTCCGGAATCGACTCATAGTTTTTGCGTCCCATAATCACGTAGTGACCTTTCGTGGTTTGCATAAAATACTTCATATCATCGGGCAGGTGCCATGGCAGGTTATTGTTCTTTCCGATTACGCGGTTTTGAGTGAGTGCTGCAATAATAGAGATAGTCATTTACCTTATTTAAAAAGGATTGTATGTTACTTGAAAAATTTTGATTCAGACTTGCTCCTGAAAATATACCCGATATTAATACCTGCATGAATCCCATAGGGCCTTCCCGGGTAATACAGCTGGCTCCGCTCTACACTGGCATTCACCAACCAGTTTTTGCTGCTTATAAAACTAAGCTTTGAGCCTACCGACCATGAAGCATAATTATGTCCGCCTGCCGGGGATAACTGCATATCGTACATGTAACGGTAGCGGATTAAACTAAAGAATGGCACAACTTCTACGCCACCACCTAACGGTATGTGGAAGTTTGAATGTTCGGCCATGGAGGCTATGGAAAGAAGCAGTAAAGCAAGACCTCCCAGGCTTCCCTCACTTTCGTTACCATTATAAATTGCTAAAAAAAGTATCAACATTGGCGCTACCACCGTTCCCGGGTTAAGGTGAAAATAATCCTGCCCACCGGCAAGCCCGGTTTCAATTCCCCAAACATTGTTCAGCATTACTTCACCGCGTAAACCAACGGCATTGTACGGGTTGAATCCCTGAAAGTCCATACGTTCGGCTGTTCCGGCCAACCACCAGTCGTGTTTACGCAACTGGGCGTTTGTTAAAACAGGAATCAGCAGAATCATTAGCAGTATACTTTTATTCATATGCTAAATTTTATTGCCTCTGAAAAACTCATCAATTTTCATTCGCTTTTTTCCTTCTGGTTGAAGTTCAAGTATAGACAAGCAACCGATGGAAGTCTGGATGTAAAGATAAGTTTTATTGTCGGTCAGAAACTGGCCCGCTTCAGCATTTAGTTGATTTGGCAAAGTGTCAGTTTTGAAAATCTTGAACGGTTTATCGTTTAACACAGTCCATGCGCCCGGGTATGGACTTAGTCCACGAACAAAATTATGAATATGCACAGCGGGCTGGCTCCAGTTTATCTGACACGTTTCCTTAAAAATTTTAGGAGCATGTTTTAATTCAGTGTGGGCAGGTTGAGGTTGTGACGGATAGTTGCCCGCTTCAATAGCCTGTACTGTTTTTAAAACCAGGTGTGCGCCTTTATTCATCAGTCGGTGATAGAGTGTGCCTGCATCATCATTTTCGTGAATAACTTCTTTTTCCTGGTAGATAATGCTGCCTGTATCGATTTCATGTTTCAGAAAAAAGGTAGTGACCCCGGTTTCCTTCTCTCCGTTTATAATGGCCCAATTGATGGGTGCAGCCCCCCGGTATTGCGGAAGGAGGGAGGCGTGCAGATTAAAACTTCCCAAGGCAGGCATCGACCACACTACTTCGGGTAACATGCGAAAGGCTACAACAACCTGAAGGTTGGCCTTGTAACTTTTTAGTTCTTCTACAAACTGTGGTGACTTCAAATTGGTAGGTTGAAGTACAGGAATGTTGTGTTTCAAGGCGCATTCCTTTACAGGTGAAAAGGTAATTTTTTGTCCGCGGCCCTGGGGTTTATCGGGTGCGGTAATTACAGCTACTACATTGAATTTATGTTCAACCAGTATTTCCAGACTGGGCACGGCAAATTCGGGGGTGCCCATGAAAATGATTCTAAGGGTGTTCATTAATTTTTGATCGTCATCAATGCAAAACTAACAAGTATTTAATCCCGCAAAGTCCTCCGCATGTATTTCGAGCAGATAGGGCATTCCGTCCAGTTATGCCCGCGTGCCGGACAATACTTTCTTCCGTAATAGATAATCTGGAGATGGGCTTTATTCCATTTTTCCTGTGGAATAAGACGTTTCAAATCTTTTTCCGTTTGTTCTACATTTTTTCCGGTTGATAATCCCCATCGGTACGCCAATCGGTGAATGTGTGTATCAACCGGGAAGGCCGGAATGCCAAACCATTGGGTCATCACCACTGAAGCTGTTTTATGTCCAGTAGCAGGAAGTGCTTCCAATGCTTCAAAAGAGGCAGGAACTTCACCGTTGTACTTTTCCACTAAAATTTTTGAAAGCCCATAAATTCCTTTTGATTTCATTGGGGAAAGTCCACAGGGCTTAATAATTTCTCTGATCTCATCCACGGAAAGTTTAATCATATCGTAAGGATTGTCAGCAAGCTTAAAAAGGTAGGGAGTGGTTTTGTTCACGCGCTCATCGGTACATTGTGCTGAAAGCAATACCGAAATCAATAGTGTGTAGGCATCTTTATGATGGAGCGGTACCGGAGCCTCAGGAATGTATTTATCCAGCAACTTCAGGATGTCCTTTGCTTTTTCGGATTTGGTCATGGACTTTAAAAGGCTTCAAGCTGCTAGTTAGCCGCCACAAACTCGTAGCTTGCAACTAGAAGCTTTATTTATGGATACAATAGGTATTTCTTTCTGAGTGCTACAAATTTTTCCAAATCTTCTTTCCAGCTCTCCCTAATCTGCGTTTCATCCAGGCCCTGCCGTATTTGCTCACGCAATTTTGATGTGCCGGCAAGTTTTTCGAAATAGCTGTTAAAAAATTTATCCTTATCCGGAAAGGCCCGGTAAAAACTTATCAGGTAACTCAAATCAATTTGCGGTTTTACGTTTACGTGTTGCAAGTCTAATCCATAACACAATTTATTTTCTAATGGCGGATTTTTCGACATACCGTCAAT
This sequence comes from Flammeovirgaceae bacterium UBA5585, assembly GCA_002425185.1. GTDB lineage: Bacteria > Bacteroidota > Bacteroidia > Cytophagales > Cyclobacteriaceae > UBA2336. The sequence goes on from DILT01000010.1 coordinate 48,861, forward strand.
GCTTACCGGTGTGAATTGAAACGGCATGTTTTTTAAATCGGGGTGACCAATTACCTGAAAGGGCATTGGCGTTCCCCTGCCTAAGCTGATCACCGTGCCTTCAAACAAACATATCGAGGGATAGAGTTTAATGGCCTGATCATTCGGTAAGTTGGGTGAGGGCTTTACCGGCACTGAAAACGGATCTGTGTGCTTCCAGTTTTTCATTGTAATTACCTCGAGGTTACACGACTTATTTTCGCCAAGCCAGCCTTCACCATTAATCATATTCGCCAGCTCTCCCATGGTAAGGCCGTGCACAATGGGAATAGGATGCATGCCCACAAAAGACATGTGCTGCTTTTCCATGATGGGGCCATCAACATACTGTCCGTTTGGGTTTGGCCGGTCGAGCACAATTAATTTTTTGCCGTTTTCGGCACATGCCTCCATTACGTAATGCAGTGTGCTGATGTAGGTGTAAAACCTTATGCCAACATCCTGTATGTCGAAGATAATCACATCAAGGTCGCGCAATTGCTCAGGTGTTGGTTTTTTATTGTTGCCATACAGCGATACTACGGGTAAGCCCGATTTGGTATCCAGGCCATCTTTTATCTCTTCACCAGCATCCGCTGTGCCGCGAAAGCCATGCTCGGGTGCAAAAATTTTTACCAGATTTACACCGCGGGCTTTTAACGAATCGGCCAAGTGGGTTTTGCCAATTAGTGAGGTATGGTTCACTACAATGCCTGTTCGCTGCGATGCGAGCATGGGTATGAGCAGGTTTAGTTGTTGTGCCCCGGTAATGACATCCGCTTTTTCGGGTGCATCATTTGGAACAGCTGGCAATGAAATGGATTGCGATTTATTGCCACACTGAACGATTATAAAAAGAAGAAGTAAAAACTTTATCTTGTCCACAGTTTAAATGTTTTACCAAAGTTGAACCTCTCTTACTTCATATCCAAGCGTATTAGCAGACAAACTAACGAAGGCTTTGCTGCAACGATCTATAAGATAGCGGTAGCCAGCATTGGTATCGGGTTGGGTGCCGCCATTGTAGCCTTTTTGATAATGCGGGGGTTTCAGGAAACGGTAAAGAACAAGATTTACAGCTTCAGCGGAAATTTGCTGATCACCAAGTTTACCATGAATAATTCGATGGAGGAAACACCCATGTTTATCAACATCGATTTATACAATAATCCGCAAGCTTACCCTGGTGTTCGTCATGTTCAGGAATATGCGCACAAGGCAGGCCTGATTAAAACCGATGATGAGGTACTGGGTGTGGTGGTAAAGGGAATAGGCAAGAGCTACGATACCGCAACCTTTCATTCCAATATGATCGCGGGCAGGTTCATCCATCTACCTGATAGTGGTTATGCCAATGAAGTCATGCTTAGCAAGACGATTGCCAATAAAATCAATGCCAACCTTGATGATCAGGTGGTGATTCACTTTTTTCAGAACCCACCTCGATTTCGAAGATTAAAAGTTGTGGGCATTTACGAAACCAACCTCTCTGAATATTTTGATGGAAAAATGGTGATCAGCGACATCCGCATGATTGCCCGCTTAAACGAATGGGCCGATAGCGTAGCCGGAGGCATTGAAGTTTTTGTTCGCGACAACAACAAAATTGATGAGGTTGGTTATGCCATTGGGGAGACCATAGATTTTGATTTAAACATTGTTTCCGTAAGTGATAAATACATTCAAGTGTTTGAGTGGCTTCACTTGCTAAGCAGGCAGGTAAACATATTGCTTGGGGTGATATTGGCGGTGGTGTGTGTTAACATGATCTCCATTATTTTAATTTTAGTGATGGAGCGCACCCAAATGATCGGCATGTTAAAGGCACTGGGTGCGCACGATCGCCTGATCAGGAGTATTTTTGTTTACAATGGCGTAGGTTTAATACTGAAAGGATTGTTGTTGGGTAACTTCATTGGGTTGGGACTTTGCTTTATTCAGGATCGTTTTAAAATCATTACCCTTAACCCGCAGGATTACTACATGAGTTTTGTGCCCATTAGCTGGCATTGGGAGATGGTAATCATCCTTAATGTGCTTACATTTTTGGTGGTTTCCATTGTGCTGCTTTTGCCTACGGCCATTATTGCTCGTATTAACCCGATAAGGGCTATCCGGTTTGATTAGCGTGGCAAAGATTCTTGTGCAAATTCCACCATTTGCCAATGGGGTGGCCGGTACCCATTCTCCTTTATGAACGCTGCAATTTTTTGTTCCGTAGGGATTTTTACTTTTTGATAGATGTTAACAAACGAATTGTTCTTCAATGCCCGTGTGGCGCTCATCCCTTCCGGGATAATGCCCGGCTTGCCTGCCATGTTTTGTAGAATAGAATAACCTTTCACCACGCGCGCAACCGGTAAGAGTAATGCGTTGTAAGAAATTTCCATACCGGCATTGGCGCGCTCCAGCAAGGCATCCATTACGGCATTGTCGATATGATCTTTCATAAGCGTTTCCGGGTCACTCCATTCCGCGATAATGGATAATTGTGGATCATACTCCAGGTCGGAGGGCATCTGGGTAACGAAATTTTCAACACCAAATGTGTTTAGCCATTTTGCTGTGCCGGCAGAAGAGATGGTCGATTCAGCCTTCCATAAAGTTAATCCATGTTGCCGGTACGCAAATGAACCTACCTCCGAACAAAACATGGCCGTGGAATCGTAAAAATCCATTTTGAAGTCGTAAGGAATATGCCTGCGTTTGGTTTCTTCCAGGGCCATTTGAGCGGCCTGGTGGGGAAGCATTGGATTATTTAATATTTGGGGTAAGTCTGCGCGGGGCCGCAATACCATGAAGCGAAGTTTTCTGTCTTTCAGATATTCTTCTGCGGTAGCAATTGCTACTCCCTTTTCAATGTGGGCTTCAATAAAACTGGCCTTACCAGTTTCGTCAACGTGCAGAAGCGCTACATGCGAAAAATTTCCCGGGTAATCATTACCACGTGAAATAAAGGCTGATACTTCAGCTCCACCACGCGATACAAACAAGTCGCCACTGTGGACGATAATACCTTGTATTGTGGCTGAAGGTGTTACTGAAGGTTCATCCGTTACGTGTTGAACAGGGTTGAAATTTATGGAATCGGCCTGAAGCAATACTTCTTCCACGGCTGCGCGCATACCGTAAAGCAGGGTGTAGAGCGTTGCACGCTGTGCCTGTTCGTTTATGGTCCATTGCCGGGATTGTGCTTTGATGAAATTTCTGATCGAGTTGTATTGTTCAATAGAGACGTCAGATTTATTGGATGCCGCGACCACAGGCGACCATTCAAAAAACAGATTTAATACTTGGGTAAGTCGCTCATCGCTAATTTCGATCGAGTCGTCTTGTTGAAGCTGATCAAAAAGAACATTAAGCGAAGTCCGTTTACTGATCTCCAGGGAATCAAGAGCAGGCGGACTGAGCATTTTCAGGCGGGAGAATTCTGCTTCAAGGCTTTTCCAGCGTTCGTCCATGTTCCAGATAAAGGGTTCTGCCTCAGCAACCTGAAAGGTTTGCGGTTGCCTGTCGGGAATCATGAGTAAAAGGTAGCTTATCAATAGCACCAGAAGCATGCATAGTAGAATTTTTAGCCACCTCATGCGAACTAGGAAGTATACTTTTTAAACCAACTTTGAATTTCCAGTTGCAATACTCCGAAGAAAGCTTCTTTAAAAATGCCGGGCGACATTTTGGATTGCCCACGCGTTCGTTCAGTAAAAATGATCGGAATTTCTTTGAGCTTAAAACCATATTTCCAGGTCTTAAATTTCAACTCAATCTGAAAGGCATACCCGACAAACTTAATTTCTTTAAGGGGAATGGTCTCCAGCACTTTTCTGCGGTAGCAGATAAACCCTGCCGTGGTATCGTGCACTGGCATGGACGTGATAAACCGGACATAGCGGCTGGCAAACCACGAAAGCAGCACCCTGCCCATGGGCCAGTTCACCACGTTTACTCCGGTGATGTAGCGCGATCCGATAGCCATGTCGTAGGTATCGGTTTCGCAGGTTTCGATTAAGCGTACCAGGTCTTTCGGATCGTGTGAAAAGTCGGCATCCATTTCTAAAATAAAGGCATAGTCCTTTTCCAGGGCATACTGAAAGCCGGCTATGTAGGCGGTTCCCAGGCCCTGCTTGCCGTGCCGCCTGAGCAGGTGCAGGCGATGCCTGAGTTGATTGAATTTTTGTTGCAGGTCTTCAACAATTTTTGCCGTGCCATCCGGTGAGTTGTCGTCTACTATTAAGATGTCAATTGGCCGTTCGAGGGAAAATACCGTATTGATCATTAATCCGATATTTTCCCGTTCGTTATAGGTGGGAATTATGACGATGGCGTTGCTCAATGGGGTGCAGTCTAATCGGGCCAAAGCTAATAATTTTGACCAACGCCTGCCACCGGTTTAGTGCAAACGGCTATTGATAGCGTAACCCAAAGCCGAATTTGAACAATGGATTTTCAGAGTCGTAGGGTACATCTTCTTTTTGCTTTTGTACAGCCTCCATGGAGGATGGCAACTCGAATGGTAACTTTCCCTCGGGTTTGGCCTTTCCAAAAAGTACATCCAGTAAGGCTTCATCACTTGCCCCGTAATTGGCCACCAAGGCCTTTGCCTGGGTAGCAATTTCCGGAATAACGGCCGGCCGATCCAGGTAGATATCAACAATAGTTGGTACTTTTTTTAACAACTTCAGAATATCTTCTTTCTCTTTTCCTTTAAAGTCCAGGTCTCCATGATGGAATCCGAGGGCAAAAGGATTTTTTGTTTCCACAGCATACCAGGGTGTATTCAATCGGATAATGGCAAGATCGGCTTGTTCGGGCTTCTCTACTACTTGCGCGTAACGTGAGGCGATTTCAGGATTTACGTTTTGCACATAAATCTTTAGTGTATTTTCAGTTAGTGGTAATACAGGCTTTTCTTTTGTAGTTGAATTTTTCAAGAGGGTTATCGATCTGCGTTGAGCAACTTCACCGGCTTTCTTAAAGTCTTCACGACCGACCACTTGAAGTGCTCGGTCAACATCGACAAAGGGATTTTCAAATAATCCCAGTGTAAATTTCTGATGAAGTAACCGCCTCAATGATTCATCTATCCGCGATTCTGAAAGTTTGCCACTGTTTACAAGACTTACTACCAACTCTGGTCTGCTTTCTCCGCCAAACTGATCAACGCCTGCTTCCAGCGCTTTTAACACACGGTCCTCCTCGCTCAGATGTTCAACACCCCACGCACGGGCGGGCCAAACGGTTTCACCCATGTTAGCATCAGTAATCAACCCCCAATCGGTGCACACCACACCCTTGTAGTTATATTTGTTTCGCAAAAGCCCAGTGATCATATCTTTATTAAAACCAAAAGCAACATCTTCACTGGATTGACCAACCGGTATTCCATAGTAGGGCATGATCGCTGCCGTGTTTGCTTCAAAGGCAGCTTCGAAGGGAATAAGGTGATAGTTGAAATTATTGCCCGGGTAAACCTGTCCTTTGTGAAATTCAAAATGTGGATCAAGGCCTTCTTTTTGCGGGCCACCACCAGAGAAATGCTTGGTCATGCAGGCTACACTTTGCGTGTTTAAGGTGTCACCTTGAAAGCCTAGTACATAAGCCTTAACCATTCTTGCAGAAAGGTGGGCATCTTCACCAAACGTACCACTCACGCGCGCCCATCGGGGCTCGGTGGCCAGATCGGCCATGGGATGTAGTGCTTCACGAATACCCACGGCCAGGTATTCCTGCCGCGCGATGTCTCCGAACTGACGCATCAGTGCTTCATCATCAATGGCGGCAAAGCCAAGTTGTTCAGGCCATTGTGAGAAATCATTGGCTTGCATCGAAAAAATATTGTTACTGAAATAATTACGTGGATCAGAAGCGATAGTAACAGGAATACCGAGGCGTGCTTTCTCCGCTACTTTTTGCACGTTGTTGTACCAGGTTGCCAGGGCTTTAGTGCCGGGCGCTGCCCAGATATTGATATGGTTCATCTTCTTTTCTTCAATCAGTACGTTAGCCTGTGGCATTCTGGCAGTCATGCCTCTACCGGGAATGTCATCGAGTGAACCATCATCATTAATACGTGTGCCATTGATAAATAACATTCCTGCTTTTTCTTCCAGGTTCATCTGACTCAGAATGTCATCAATTCTTTTTTCGATGGGCTGAGTATAATCTTCGTATACATCCAGTTTTCCATTTTTATTGAGGTCGCGAAATGTGGATTTGCCGGCAGTAATGAGCAGGGAAGAGTTTGCCTGTACTTCGGGTGAAACCGTTCTTACGGTTTCTTCTTTGCAGGATGATACAATAAGGATGGATGCGATGAAGAAAGAAAAGTATTTTGTTCTCATGGTTGTATACAAGATGTCCTGCAAAATGCAGGACATCTAGGTTTATGGTTAAATTTTATAGAATAAAAAGCTTATGCCATTTCTACCTCATGTAGTTCCTTCGCCAGTTTCTGCTGAATTTCAAACGGCACTTGGGTAAATTCAGTAAAGCGTTGGCTGAAGCTGGCACGACCCTGTGACAATGAGCGCAACGTTGTGGAATACCGATCTAATTCAGCTAACGGTGTTCGCGCATTAATTACCTGATATTTTCCTTTTGAATCGATACCCATAATCATTGATCTGCGCGTTTGTAAATCGCCCATCACTTCACCCATTATTTCTTCCGGTACCAGAATTTCAAGATCATAAATAGGCTCCAGTAAAGTTGGCTCTGCATTCATAAAGGCTTCTTTAAAGGCCATCATGCCGGCAATCTTAAAGGATATGTCGTTTGAATCTACCGGGTGCATTTTACCATCGTACACCATCACGCGCACATCGCGTACATATGATCCGGTAACGGGTCCCTGCTCCATTTTTTCCATGATGCCTTTTTGTATGGAGGGAATAAAACGCGCATCAATTACACCACCAACAATACAATTATAGAACACCAGTTTACCGCCCCATTCCAGGTCAATTACTTCTTTACCGCGTACAGAAAATTCAGTGGGTTCAGGCATGCCTTCAACATAGGGTTCAATCTTCAGGTGCACCTCACCAAACTGTCCGGCACCACCTGATTGTTTTTTGTGCCGGTACATGGCCTGTGCCGGTTTCCGAATGGTTTCGCGATAGGAGATACGAGGCGTAACAAAATCAACGTGCAGCTTGTACATGTTTTCTAAAAACCATTTGCATACGGCCAGGTGCATCTCACCCTGGGCTGCTATAATTAATTGACGCAATTCGCGCGAATAGCCTACTTCAATGGTTGGGTCTTCCTGGTGAATTTTGGTAAGCACTTCGCCAATCTTCTCATCATCTCCTTTACTTTGGGCTACTATAGCTGTGCGGATGCGGGGCTCCGGGTATTCAATGGGGTTAATGGTAACGTCAAAACCTTTGGCGTGCAGGGTTTGGTTGGTATAAGTATCTTTTAGTTTTAGTGTTGCTCCAATATCACCGGCCACCAGTTTATCTACCGGGTTGCGGGTTTTTCCATCCATAATAAAGAGCTGATGAAATTTCTCTACAGTACCTGTTTGGCTGTTGATCAGTTCGGAAGATGAAGTGACTTCTCCGGATATCACCTTAAAAAAGGTGAGTTTGCCAAGATTTGGTTCAAGGTGTGTTTTAAATACGAAGAGTGCAGTTGGTTTTGTGGAATCAAAAGCAATCTCTTTTCCTTCGATTGTAGTTTCAGGTTTTGCCTCCAACGGTGATGGCGCGACATTATCGATGAAACCCATCATACGGCCACTGCCCATATTTTTTTTGGCCGACATGACAAACACCGGAAACACATCGTGGTGAATCATACCGAGTTTCAGGCCGGCACGCATTTCATCTTCATCCAAAGTACCTTGTTCAAAATATTTCTCCATTAATTTTTCATCATTCTCGGCAGCTTTTTCAACCAACTCATTGTGTAACCGGTTAGCTTTCTCTTTTTCACTATCAGGTATAGGAAGTTTTTCAGGCTTACCGCCATCAGCCGGAAATTTATACATCACCATTTTCAGTAGATCAATGATGGCATCGAAGCCTTCACCCTGGTTTACCGGGTATTGCATTTGGGTTACGGCATTACCAAATGATTGCTTGAGGGATTCAAGTGCATCGTCAAAATTTGATTTCGGATGATCGACCTGGTTGATGGCAAAAATTACAGGCTTGCTGAATTGATCGGCATAGTTCCAGATCAGTTCGGTGCTGACTTCAACACCATTCTGCGCGTTGATGACCACTACGCAGGTATCGGCCACGCGTAATGCCGAAACCATTTCACCTACAAAGTCATCAAAACCGGGTGTATCTATAATATTGATTTTGTAATCGCGCCATTCGGTGTGTAATACCGTGGCGAAAATGGAGTTGCCGCGTTCGTGTTCTATCTCGTGAAAATCGGAAACAGTATTCTGGCCTTCAATGGTGCCCCTGCGGTGAGTAATACCAGCTTCAAAAATCATGTCTTCGGCAAGCAGGGTCTTGCCGCTTTTCGGAGCGCCCAGCAGTACAATGTTTTTCAGGTGTTTTTCATCATATACTTTCATAGGATTTGGGGTTAATGGTTAAGATTAACCATACCTGATAGTTCAGGTATGGAATTTTCGTTCGAAATCGATATTATAACAACTATTCGCTCACGGGTATTTTCCATAGGTCGGATTGTTTAAGGTGAGTCGTTGAGAAAGGGAATTGAATTTATGAAGAAATATTCAAAAAGTGAACGCTTAGTTCAAATGCTTTTAAGCTGATTAAAACCCCGTTATTTTCTGATTTAAATCAACAGGTATACTGATTACCATCATGCGCAACCTATGCCTGCCCCCATACTTTTATGTTCATAAACAGACCAAAAAATCATGAATTCGAAAGCAGTACTCCTAATCATCCTCCTCACCGGACTAATTTTATTTCCCTATATCCTTCAGGCTCAGACTACTTACAAAGGCAAGCAAAATAAAATGTCGGTAACTGGTAGTTCAACCCTGCACGAATGGGAATCGGAAGTAACCCAGGTGGAGAGCAGCGGAACACTAACTCTTGACGGTAGCCAGCTTATCGCCATTAAAGACGTGGTGGTAAAAATGCCGGTAACCGGTATAAAAAGTACCAAAGGCAAAACCATGGACAACAAAACCTATGAAGCCTTTAATTCAGATAAGAACCCCACAATTCAGTATAAACTCACCCAGGCAAAAATTTCAGGCAGCGGTGATTTTACCATCACTGCTACCGGTAATTTAAGTATGGCCGGAGCAACCCGACCAATTGAAATTATTGCTAAAGCCAAAGTGCTTGGTAATGGCGATGTGCAGATTGCAGGATCACAAAAACTGAATATGAGAGACTTTAATATGACACCCCCCACCGCCATGATGGGAACTATAAAAGTTGGCGAGGAGGTAACCATAAAATTCGACATCACCTTAACACCCAATAAATAATTTAAACCAATTTAATTTTTAACAATAAACCTTTAACACAAACAAATATGAAAACTAACATCACTAAAATAAAACTGTTGAGCATCGCCATGCTAATGGTTTTTAGCTCAAGTGTTATGGCCCAGCAACCGGCCATTCAATACTTCCGTCCGTATGATCAACGTGGTATAAACGTGTTCGAAACAACCAAAGAAGATACTGTAGAGTACGATGGATTTAAGCTTCGCATTGGTGCTGGCTTTACCCAGGGCTATCAGAATTTGAAGCACAGTAACGGACTTACTGCAGCATCAACACCTGCCGCTAACCTGTATGAAATGGGCGGAGGTTTTCCACTGGCACAAGCTAACTTTAACATTGATGTGCAATTGTATGATGGTGTAAGCTTAAACCTGGTTTCTTACATGTCATCTCACCACCACAACGAATTTTGGGTAAAAGGTGGCTACCTGCAAGTTGATAAAGTGACTTTCCTGAACAGTGAATTCATGGACAACCTGTGGAAAAACTTAACGCTGAAAGTTGGTCATATGGAAATAAACTATGGTGATGCTCACTTCCGCAGAAGCGATGGTGGCCATACCCTGTGGAACCCCTGGATTGAAAACAACATCATGGATGCGTTTACAACTGAAATTGGTGCAGAATTATATTGGAAAAAGAATGGAATCATTGCTATGATTGCCATGACCGATGGTGAAATACAAGGTAACGTGGCTGCTCCTTCACAACCGGACGGTGCAAAACGTAAGCCTGCTATCTATGGTAAACTGGGATACGACAAACAACTGCAGGATAATCTGCGGGTTCGCTTAACCGGATCATTCTATTCAACCAAATCATCCGCCAGCAACACATTGTTTGGTGGCGACCGCACAGGCTCAAACTACCAATATGTAATGGATAATGCACCGGTTTCGGTTACCGGTAACTATACCTCAGGTCGCTTTAACCCTGGTTTCCGCGACAACGTAACAACATTTGTTATCAACCCCTTTGTAAAATTCAGTGGACTTGAAGTATTCGGAACTTTTGAATTCGCAAAAGGTAAAAATCAATTTGAAAATGGTGAAGGTACTAACCCTGCCCGTGCAGCTATCGATGATCGCAAAGCTGATCAAATTGCAGCCGAAGCCCTGTACCGTTTTGGTAAGAATGAAAAATTCTATTTCGGTGGCCGGTACATAACCCTAAATGCAACGGTAGCAGACGGTGTTACAGCGGCCAGTGCCGGAACACAGTATGATGTAACGATTGATCGCTTATCCATCGGTGGTGGTTGGTTCATTACCAGGAACGTTTTGTTGAAAGGCGAATATGTGAATCAGAACTATGATGGTTTCCCCAATGCAGGCGCAAACAACAGATTCTTTGAAGGTAACTTTAAGGGATTCGTGATCCAAGGTGCGATCTCCTTCTGATAAGGCTTAGTTAACAAGTAAGAAAAAGGCCGGCTCATTGAGCCGGCCTTTTTTAATTCCAAATGGCTGGGACTTATTTCTGAAACCCGAGAAGTTTGAGCATACTCTCTTGGGTTTGTTCAGGTGCAAATAGCTTTGTTGAAATTTCTCCATCTTCATTCCGGTCGATCAGCACATGCTTGGGTGCGGGAATCAGACAATGTTGAATACCTCCGTAACCGCCCAATGATTCCTGGTAGGCACCGGTATGGAAGAAGCCGATATATAAGGGTTCTTCATCAGTAATCATCGGTAAAAATACTTCGCCCGTATGTGCTTCGGAGTTATAATAATCATGACTATCACAGGTAAGGCCGCCAATGTTTACTTTATGAAAAGGATCATCCCACTTATTCAGCGCAAGCAAAATGTATTTCTGGTTCATGCCCCAGGCATCGGGCAGGTGCGTAATGAACGAGCCATCAATCATGTACCACAATTCTTTATCGTTTTGTAGTTTTTGATCCACCAGGCTGTACAATACGGCTCCGCTTTCGCCCACGGTAAAACTTCCAAACTCGGTGAAGATATTGGGTACAGGTACATTGTTCTTATCGCAAATCCATTTAATGTTTTCCACAATTTGCTCGATCATGTACTTGTAATCGTAGTGGAAGGTAAGGGATTGTTTGATCGGGAAACCTCCGCCAATATCAATAGAGTCCAGTGTAGGGCAGATCTTTTTAAGTTCGCAATACTTAAAAATAAATCGGCTCAGTTCACTCCAGTAGTAGGCGGTGTCTTTTATACCCGTATTGATAAAGAAGTGAAGCATTTTAAGTGATGCCTTTTCACTCTTTTCAATTTTATCCTTATAAAATGCATTGATGTCGCTGTAGCGGATGCCTAAACGCGAGGTATAGAATTCAAATTTAGGTTCCTCATCGGCTGCTACCCGAATGCCAACCTTATACGGTGTATTGGCCTTTGCTTCATAATAATCTATTTCACTCAGGTTATCCAGTATGGGTATGCAATTGCTAAAACCGTCATTTAAAAGTTCGGTAATGTATTGCCTGTACAACGGCATTTTAAAGCCATTACAGATGATGTAGGTTTCTTTTGATATTTTTCCCTGATCGAATAAACTCCGCACAATCGGAATGTCAAACGAAGAGGAGGTTTCTATATGAACATCGTTCTTCAGGGCCTCTTCCAGGATGAAAGAGAAGTGTGACGATTTTGTGCAATAGCAATACGTGTACTTTCCATTATACTTAAAGCGCTCCATGGCATTGTTAAACGTAGCCTGGGCAAAACGAATGTTCTCCGAAATACGGGGCAGGTAGGTAAGTTTGAGCGGGGTTCCGTACTGCTTAATGATGTCCATTAGCGGAACATCATTAAAGAGCAATTCATGGTCGCGTACCTTAAACTCTTTTTGGGGGAATTCGAAGGTTTGTTCAATCAGTTCGCGGTAGCTCTTCATTGTGGTTGTTCGTTATTCGTTATTCGTTGTTGGAATTCAGTTATAGTTGCCGCCCATAGAGGGCGACCAACGAATAACCAGCAACCATCAACGAACTAAAAAAGGATGCAATATTGCCATAAATTTGCCATCTTTGCAATCCATTAAGCATTATGGTTAGTCCCTGTTTCAATGCCTTTTTTGCCCTGATTTACCGCGGGGCGCACGCCCTGCCCGACTATTAAAGTCGCGGGCAGAAGTTTACTATTTGTTGGCATTGTTTAATTTTTTACCTGGTATTTTTAATTCTGTATTCCCGTGAAAGCAATAAAAATCATAGAAGTGAGGTCTGAGATAGGAGCCGGAACCCGTGGCGCCAGCCTGGGGGTTGAAGCCATGAAAATTGCCAGCCTCGACCTGAAATCAGATTTCTTCAAACAGCATGAGTCTGTAGAGGTGGAGCATGTGAATGAGCTTCTGTTTGACGGGGCCAAGCATACCCATGCCAAGTTTATTGACGGTGTAATGATAATGGAGGAGCGGGTATGCCTGGAAGTTTATGAAACCATTTGGGACGATTATTTTCCGTTAATTATTGCAGGCGATCATAGCACAGCCTATGGAACCATAGCAGGAATAAAAAAATCTAATCCAAGTTCACGATTGGGTGTAATCTGGATTGACGCCCATGCAGATATGCATACACCGTATACAACACCCTCAGGCAATATGCATGGCATGCCGCTGGCAATGGCTTGTGGCTTCGATAACCTCGAATGTAAAATCAATGACCCGCGTGGCGAAACGCTGGAGTACTGGGATCAACTGAAGAATGTAGGTATGCCGGGTGCAAAAATCTATCCGGAAGATATTGTTTTTATTGCGGTACGAGATTTAGAGAAACCTGAGAATTACCTCATTAACAAACACAACATTAACTTTATTGAAACGGAGGAATTGAAAAAGTTTGGTCCCGCGGTAATTGCTCAAAAAGCATTGCAAATGCTTGATCATTGCGATCATATTTATGTTTCCTTTGATGTGGATAGCATGGATAGCCGTATATCGGCCGGCACCGGTACACCCGTGCCTAACGGAATTACCGTGGATGAAGCTAAAACATTAAATGTTGAATTGGCCAAGAGTCCGAAGCTGGTAGCCTGGGAAATTGTGGAAGTGAACCCCACGCTCGACAGCCAGAATCAAATGGCTGAAAATGCTTTTGAAATTCTGGAAGCAACTGCAAAATCTATTGTTACCCGCCCGGTAACGGTGGAGTAGTCCCAATTTCAGCTATCCAAAATCAACATTCAGTTTACCGGTCATGTTTGGCGGGCAGGCTAACAGGACGTGTTCAATCTTGAAGATTGAATCTTGAATGTTGGCAGGTTTCTGTATTTTCGCACCCAGAAAATTTAAGAACCCATGAGCCAAAACCGTCCGATTTCAGCTTTTATCGAAAAAAATTATCTACACTTTAATGCAGCTGCGCTGGTGGATGCCGCCAAGGGCTATAAAAAGCACCTGGCTGAAGGCAAGAAAATGATGGTTACCCTGGCCGGTGCCATGAGCACGGGCGAGCTTGGGATCAGCTTTGCCGAGATGATCCGTCAAAATAAAGTGCATATCATTTCCTGCACCGGTGCCAACCTGGAGGAAGACATTATGAACCTGGTAGCCCATTCGCACTACCGTAGAATACCGAATTACCGCGACCTTACCCCCGAGCAGGAATGGGACCTTTTACAAAACCACTTGAACCGGGTTACCGATACCTGTATCCCTGAAGAAGAAGCCTTCCGCAGATTACAGGCTCACTTATTTAAAGTATGGAAAGATGCTGAGGACAAAGGTGAGCGCTTGTTTCCGCACGAGTTCATGTTCCGCATGATCAACAGTGGTGATCTGAAACAATATTATGAGATCGATCCTAAAAACTCGTGGATGATTGCAGCGGCTGAAAGAAATTTGCCGATGGTCGTTCCCGGATGGGAGGACTCTACCATGGGTAACATCTTTGCTTCTTATGTGCTTACGGGCGAATTGAAAGCCTCCACCATGAAAAGTGGTATTGAATACATGGTATGGCTGGCCGATTGGTATACTGAAAATGCTGGTAACGATGGCATCGGTTTCTTTCAGATTGGTGGTGGTATTGCCGGTGATTTCCCGATTTGTGTAGTGCCCATGTTGCATCAGGATCTTGAACGTGATGGCGTTCCCTTCTGGAGTTATTTCTGTCAGATCAGCGATTCTACAACCTCCTATGGTTCATACTCCGGTGCTGTGCCCAATGAAAAAATAACCTGGGGTAAACTTAGTATTGATACGCCTAAGTATATCATAGAATCGGATGCTACCATTGTTGCTCCGTTGATTTTCGCATACATTCTTGACATGTAATTTTAAGTTGTTTGTTGTTCGTTGTTGGTTGATCGAACAACGAACAACGATCAACCAATAACGATTCAGATGAATTTAGATTTATTGCTACGTGCTGAAATACAAAAGGCTGTTCAGCAACTTTTTAATAGTACTGTCGAGCAACTTCAACTGCAGCCTACCAATGCGGAGTTTGAAGGATCGCACACACTGGTATGTTTTCCGCTAACAAAAATTTCTAAAAAGAATCCGGAAGAAACCGCAAAAGCCATTGGTGATTACCTGGTGTCCAACGCTCCTGTGGTATCTCGATATAATGTTGTTAAGGGCTTTTTGAATTTAGTGATTGCCGATGAGGCATGGATAAAGGTTTTTCAGACCATTTTTAGCAACAAGCAGTTTGGAAAACTGCCCTCCAATGGAAAGGAAATTATGGTGGAGTATTCTTCACCCAATACCAATAAGCCGCTGCACCTGGGGCATTTGCGTAACAACTTTTTAGGTTGGAGTGTGGCGGAACTGTATAAAGCCATTGGTTACACGGTGCATAAGGTACAGATCATCAACGACCGCGGCATACACATCTGCAAGAGCATGGCTGCGTGGAAACTTTTTGGAAACGGTGAAACACCACAGAGCAGCGGTATCAAAGGCGACCATCTTGTTGGTAAATATTATGTTGAGTTCGATAAAAATTATAAAGCGCAAATAAAAGAACTTGTCGATAAAGGATTAAGCCAGGAAGAAGCTGAGAAACAAGCGCCCATAATGCAATTGGCTGTTGATATGCTGCGCAAATGGGAAGCAAAAGATGAAGAAACCGTTGCCTTGTGGAAAATGATGAACGGCTGGGTGTACGATGGCTTTGATGCTACGTACAAAAAAATGGGTGTTGACTTTGATAAACTCTACTACGAATCGGATACCTATTTACTGGGAAAGGATGAAGTGCTGAAGGGTGTTGATTCAGGAGTGTTTTTTAAAAAGGATGATGGTTCGGTGTGGGTTGATCTAACGGCTGATGGATTAGATCAGAAAGTATTGTTGCGTTCTGATGGAACATCGGTGTACATGACACAAGACATTGGTACCGCCATTCTTCGGTTCCGAGATTTTCCCAAAATTGAAGGACAGGTGTATACCGTAGGCAACGAACAGGAGTATCACTTCAAAGTGTTATTCCTCATTCTTGGAAAGCTTGGTTATGAATGGGCGAAGAAGTGTTATCACCTGTCTTACGGTATGGTTGATCTGCCAACAGGAAAAATGAAATCGCGCGAAGGCACGGTAGTGGATGCAGATGATTTGATGGCAGAAATGATCGCGGAAGCTGAAAAGCAAACCCGGGAGTTGGGTAAAATTGAAGGACTGGGTGATGATGAAGCGCAGCAATTATTTGAGATGATTGGCTTGGGCGCGTTAAAGTTTTTCCTGCTAAAAGTTGATCCTAAAAAACGTATGTTGTTCGATCCGAATGAATCTGTTCAATTACAAGGTTTTACCGGACCGTTTATTCAATACACGCATGCCCGCATCAGGGCTATTTTACGCAAGGCTGAGTCAATGAATATCAGCGCATCGGAAAACGAATTTTCAACGGTCTCTTCGCTAGAGCCATCCGAACGTGAAGCACTTTACGTGGTGAGTAATTTTGAAAATAAGTTGCGCGAAGCGGCACTTGCCTATTCACCGGCAATAATGGCCAACTATGCGTATGAGCTGGCGAAAATTTACAATCAGTTTTATCAGTCTATTCCAATCTTTAATGAGAGTGATCCAGCGAAATTAAAATTCAGGATAGCATTCTCATCTATTGTAGCGGATGTGTTGAAAAAATCAATGAATGTATTGGGCATTCAGGTTCCGGAGCGCATGTAACTGTCAGACTAAGTTTATCGAGGTGGCAAAGTTTATCTAACTGTCAGACTGAGCTTGTCGAACTGTGAGATTGAACTTGTTGAACTGTCTGGCTAACTTGTCGATCTGTCAGGCTGAGCTTGTCGAGCTGTCAGGCTGAGCTTGTCGAGCTGTCAGACTGAGCTTGTCGAGCTGTCAGACTGAGCTTGTCGAAGTCAAACTATATTTCACAATCAGGTTTCGACAAGTTCAACCTGACAATTAAATTTTTTTGAATGAAATACCTTCTTGAAAATCAGGAAACCGAACGCTTGTTATTCCGCAACATCCAACCGGCTGATGCTGATCAGTGGATCGGGTTTTTTACAGATTCTAAAACTTCTTTGTATTGGCCGGAAACGAAAGGAACACCTGAAGAAGAGTGCAGAAAGTGGTACAACAAACAATTTGATCGCTACCAAAATGACCTTGGCGGCATGAACGCCTTACTTGAAAAAGCATCGGGGGCATTGATTGGTCATGCTGGTTTGCTGGTTCAGGAAGTAGATGGCCAGCAGGAGCTTGAAATCGCCTATTCACTTTTGCCAAAATTCTGGAAGAAAGGTTATGCCCTTGAGGCCGCACAAAAATGCAAAACGTATGCATTTGAGAACAACTTCGCTGAATCGCTCATCTCCATCATAAGTTTGCCCAACGTGCCTTCTCAAAATGTTGCCTTAAAAAATGGGATGACGATTGAAAAGCAAACCCATTACAAGAATATCCCGGTTTATATTTTCAGGATTTTCCGTTCAGCGGCCCTGAAAAAGGCTTACTTTTAAAAGCTGAAACATTTCAGCGATTCTGTTTGTTTAGCATCTATAACACCCAAATCCTATGAAACTCTTACTTACACTATTCTCAGCCTTTATGATTAGCGCAGCTTCAATCTATGATTTCAAAATCAACTCCATTGATGGGGAATTGATTGATTTTTCCAAGTACAAAGGCAAAACCTTGTTGATTGTAAATGTAGCCTCCAAATGTGGCTATACCCCGCAGTATGCCGACCTGGAAAAGCTTCACGAAACGCATGGCAATAAAATCGTAGTGCTGGGATTTCCGGCAAACAACTTTGGCGGGCAAGAGCCTGGCAGCAATCTTGAAATTGCTGAATTTTGCCAGAAAAATTATGGTGTAAAGTTTCAGATGTTTGAAAAGGTATCGGTAAAAGGTGATGACCAGCATGCGCTTTATAAATTCTTAAAAGAGAAGACCGGAAGTGAGCCTTCCTGGAATTTTTGCAAATACCTTGTTAAGTCCGATGGTACCGTGAAGTTTTTTGCTTCAAAGGTGAATCCGATGGACAAGCAGATACTAGATGAAATTAACTAAGATCATACTCTTCACTGTTATCGCTATGGGATTAGCCGCATTCTTGTCTAATAAACTTTCAAAATCTGAACCTTTACAGGCAACAGGTTCAATCTATGATTTTAAAATACCAGACTTGAGTGGAAAGCAAATCGACTTCTCACAATACAAAGGGAAGAAGTTGTTGATTGTGAATACAGCATCCAAATGTGGCAAGACGCCACAGTATGCCGATTTACAAAAACTACATGAGGAACATGCCGATAAAGTAGTGGTACTAGGGTTTCCGGCTAACAATTTTTTGTGGCAGGAGCCCGGCACCAATGAAGACATAGCTGAATTTTGTGAACGAAACTATGGCGTTACGTTTCAGATGTTCGAAAAAATTTCAGTGAAGGGAAAAGATAAGCATCCACTGTATAAATGGTTGGAAGCCAAAACGGGTAAGACTCCAGATTGGAATTTTGCCAAGTACCTGGTAAGTGAAGACGGTACAACCGTTACTTTTTTTAATTCAAGTATAAAGGCTTACGAAAAGCCTATCATGGATAAAATTCTTTAAAGGTAGTGTTCAGGAGAGTACTAAGTAGTAAACCTTATTCGATTGATGCCGGAGTTCTTTTGCTCCGGCTTTTTTCTGGTTTGTTTATGATGCACTACGGCTGGAAAAAATTTACAGGATTTGATGAGCGTTCAGCCTCCTTCCCTGATCCCTTTCATATTGGAAGCCCCGCTTCTTTGAGTCTTACCATTTTTGGTGAGTTGGTTTGTCCTGTTTTTATTGTACTCGGACTTTTTACACGCTTAGCGCTTATTCCGTCTATTATCACTATGCTGGTAGCAACCTTTTATGCCCATGCTGGTCAGCCGATAATCGAGCGGGAGCATGCTATTTCATTTCTCATTCCTTACCTGGCAATCTTTTTCATCGGTCCGGGTCGCTATTCAATTGATGCGTTGAAGAATAAATAATTACTTTTGCAACGAATGGAAATCAAAACCTGGATCTCAGCTTTTCGTTTGCGAACATTACCATTGGCACTTGCTTGCATTGGCATGGGTGGATTTCTGGCTGCTTCGCAGGGTGCCTTTCGAATAGATATTTTTATTCTTTGTGCCTTAACGACTATCTTCCTGCAGGTCTTATCCAACCTGGCAAATGATTACGGTGACTCTATTCATGGTGCCGATCATGCCGGAAGAAAAGGACCGACTCGGGCTGTTCAAACAGGAGCCATATCGCCCATGCAGATGAGAAATGCCTTGTTGGTTTTTGTGGGTTTGTGCCTGACGAGCGGAATCAGTCTGCTTATTTTGTCATTTGGATTTAACTGGAATGCCTTCCTTTTCTTTTTTGGGTTAGGCTTGCTGAGCATTTTGGCAGCGGTGGCTTATACGGTGGGGAGAAAGCCGTATGGGTACATGGGGCTAGGCGATATTTCGGTATTGATTTTTTTTGGTTTGGTAGGTGTGTTGGGATCTGTTTACCTGTTTACACAAGAAGTTAATCCGTTACAGATTTTACCAGCCATGAGTTGCGGCTTTTTCTCAATGGGTGTACTCAATATTAATAATATACGCGACATTGAATCGGATAGGGTGGCAGGAAAGTTTTCCATACCCGTTCGCATCGGAAAGCAGAAAGCCACAGCCTATCATTGGTTTTTATTGATGGGTGGACTTTTAACAGCCCTTGTGTATAATCTCATCACGTTTATCTCATCCTGGCAATTTCTGTTTTTGGTAACGGTGCCACTTTTTATTCTCAATGGAAGGGCTGTACAACAGAAAGCTGAACACGAACTTGATCCCTATCTGAAGCAAATGGCACTGTCTACGTTGCTCTTTGTAATCCTGTTTGGACTGGGGCAACTTATCGCATTACAATAGCTAAGTTAATATACTTATTGTGGTTTAATAGAAAGGTCATCAGTTCGGTAAGGTAACGAAGGGCAGAGTTGTGTTGATTTTTATCAGTTTCGGCTATGATAACAGTCAGCAATTGCAGAACTTCATGTAGATAATTTTATAGCAGAAGAAATCCCCGAAGGTCATGAAAAAAATACTGGTTCCCTGCGATTTTTCCGAACAAGCGGTTAACGCTTTTCGGTTCGCCCTGGATGTAGCTGTTCAGTCAAAAGGTGAAATTCATCTCATTAATGTGGTTGAAGTTCCTGTGCTTCACGATTCCGTACTTATGCCAGTAATGGCATTTGAAGAAGCGTTGTTTAAAGAATTGCGTGAAAAGGCTGAAAAGCAATTCAAGAAGATGAGTGATAAATATAGTACCGGAAACGTTAAGATAGAAAGCAAGGTAATATTTGGACCGGTTACCCGTATGCTTTTTGATTATATCGAGGCAAAGAAGATTGATCTGGTTACTATGGGCACCAAAGGGGCAAGCGGTGTACGCGAAGTGCTTATTGGTTCAAATGCCGAGAAAATGGTTCGCAATTCCCCAGTGCCGGTTATCGCTATCAAAAAGTATGTAAAGGGAGTATCTATTAAAAATATTGTATTCCCGAACACCTTAAATACTGAAAACCAGGAAGACCTGGTGTTGAAAGTGAAAGCATTGCAGAATTTCTTTAAAGCAACGCTGCATATTGTTTGGATCAACACACCTACCAATTTCACCCGCGATACCATTACGCTGAAGCGCCTGAATGCATTTGCCAAACGCTTTATGTTAAAGGACTTTACCATTAATGTATTCAATGATCCCTACGAAGAAGCCGGTGTAAATAACTTCACCAGCGAAATCGGGGGCGACATGATAGCGATGGGTACCCATGGGCGTAAAGGACTGGCACATTTCTTCAGTGGTAGTGTGGCTGAAGATGTTGTGAATCATGTAGATTGCCCGATCTGGACATACGCCATTAAGAAATAGTTTTTTTTCTTAAAGCAACTGTTAATCTATTGCCAAGTTTATATTCCTGATGGAGACACTAATCAAGACAGATCTTACGTGCTACCACTGTGGCGAACCCTGTGATGATACGTTGTGGAAGGACGATAAATCATTTTGTTGCTACGGGTGTCAAACCGTCTATGAAATTCTGAGTTCAAACGATCTGTGTGAGTATTACGATCTGGAAAAAAATCCCGGTACGCAATTACGGTATGTGCCCGAAGAAACTTATACTTTTTTGGATGAAAAGGATATCCGTAAGAAGGTAGTTGCTTTTGATTCAGACACTTTCGCACGGGTGCAGTTTTATATTCCCGCCATTCATTGTGTATCCTGCATCTGGTTGCTTGAAAATCTTCAGAAGCTGGAAATGGGAATTCTTCGTTCAGAAGTAAACTTTGTTCAAAAAACCGTTACCCTGGATTTTAAGCCGCAAGCGGTAGCATTAAGTAGGTTGGCGAAATTACTGGCCGCGTTGGGTTATGCTCCCAAAATAAACCTGGATTCAGAGAACAAGACTAAACCATCGGTAACCTACGATAAGTCATTATTGCTCAAGTTATCCATAGCTGGTTTCTGTTTTGGAAATGTAATGTTATTCAGTTTTCCGGAGTACCTGGGGTTGGACCAGACAGATGGGGAGTTGATGCAAATTTTTTCATGGCTTAATATTTTGTTGTCTATTCCGGTTTTCCTGTATAGTGATTCAGACTACATGGTATCAGCATGGAAGAGTTTTAAACAGCGACAAATTAACATTGATGTACCCATTGCTGTAGGACTTGTGGCCTTGTTTCTGCGCAGTGTGTGGGATATCGCAACCGGCTTTGGGCCAGGATACATGGATTCTTTTACCGGCCTTGTATTTTTTCTTTTAATCGGCCGATGGTTTCAAAACAAAACGTATGAAAGCCTGGCCTTCGATCGTGACTTTAAATCTTATTTTCCTTTGGCCATTTTAAGGTTGAAAAAGCAATTGGATATAGGCCATGAGGATTGGGAGCCAGTGGTAGTGTACGAACTTAAAAAGGGCGATCAGATCAAAGTTCGGAATATGGAAATTGTTCCAGCCGATAGCTTGCTGCTGGATGAGAAAGCTCTCATCGATTATAGTTTTGTAACCGGTGAATCAAAACCGGTTCAGGTAAACATGGGTGAACTTATTTATGCCGGAGGCAAATTAATTGGCCAGCCGGTTACATTGGTAGTGGAGAAAAAGACTTCGCAAAGTCACCTCACCAGTTTGTGGAATAATGATGCTTTTCAAAAACCGGAAGAGAGCAAATACAAACGCCTGATTGACCGTGCCGCCCGAAGATTCACCTGGATAATTCTTGGCCTATCCATCGCCACGGCTGTGTATTGGTACAACACTGATCCGTCCCAGGTTTGGTTAATCATCACCTCGGTGCTGATTGTGGCGTGCCCATGTGCGTTAGCCTTAACCGCCCCATTTACGTATGGCAATATGCTTAGGGTATTTGGGCGTAATAAATTGTATTTGAAAAATGCTGACGTAATTGAGCGTATGGCGTCCATTAATGCGGTGGTTTTTGATAAAACCGGTACGGTAACCCATGGAAATGAACCGGATATTGAATTTACGGGTGAACTTTCGAACGAGGAGTTAGGTTGGATTAGTACCCTTACCGGATATTCTACCCATCCGCTGAGTAAATTAATCCATAAGAATTTACTCAGACGATCGGCCGGCAAGGTTATTGACTTCAAAGAATTGCCGGGTAAAGGAATTGAAGGTAAATTGCACGGAAAAACTATTCGAATTGGTTCAGCCGAATTCACGGGCTTTCATGAGCGGCTGGATGATGCGTCATCAACGGTATTTGTTGCTATTGATGGGGAGGTTCGTGGATACTTTAGTATTCACACTGCGGTTCGGAAAAACATTCAAAATATGTTGGGCCGGTTGGGGGATAAATGTGAGGCGATGCTTTCGGGGGACAGTAAAGCTGATAAGGTGCTGATGAGTACATTGTTTCACCCAACCGCTCAACTACTTTTTAATCAAAGTCCACACGATAAACTGAACTACATCAGCAACCTGCAACATGCCGGTAAAAAGGTAATGATGCTGGGCGATGGATTAAACGATTCCGGGGCGTTGAAGCAAAGCGATGTGGGCATTGCTGTAACCGATGATACCGGGGTGTTTACTCCAGCTTGCGATGGTATTTTGCAAGGTGATCAGATTGGCATACTGGATCGCTTTTTGGCACTGGCTAAGTCTGCCACCACCATTGTCAAGGCTGGATTTGTTTTATCGTTTATGTATAATGCTATTGCGTTAAGTTTTGCGGTTTCGGGTCATCTTACCCCATTAGTAGCTGCCATTCTAATGCCGGTGAGTAGCATTAGCGTGGTGGTGTTTACTACGGTTGCTGTTAATGTTGCAGCCAAAAGAAAATTATACGTTACACCAGCAGGTTAAGCTATGTCCATCATTATACTGCTCATATTAATCAGTCTTTCCATTGCCATAATATTCCTGCTTATCTTTTACTGGAGTATGAAGAGCGGACAATACGATGACACCTACACACCCTCGGTAAGGATGTTGTTTGAAGATAAGGCTAAGAAAAAGAACACTAACGAGCAGGATAAAAAGCAAGAGGTAGCCAAATCTTAAGGCAAAGCGTAGCCGGTTTGAGTCGAGAAAATTAGCGCTAATAAGCCTTCGCAACGGGCAATCGCCCTCAAAAATTCAATTTTCCTGATTTTTGTCATGGAAAACCTCCATCCATTATAATTTCTTTAGCCTGTTGGTTTATCAGCTTAAATCAATGAGTAATAAGTAGCCTTTTCAGGTAGTTTATTGCGGGTTAATCATCCTTCCTCCTTGAGGCCCTGGATGATGTAAATCAAAAGCACTTTATGATTCGGGTCATAAAGGTAAGTGTAGCCCTGCGGCTAACTTGAGCAAAAATTTTAACACGAATTTCAACTGCAAACCAAATACAAAAACTATGAAAAATTTAATCATTTTACTGAGTGCCATGGTCACGTTGGGTGCCTGTGCGCCCGATAAACCTAAAACTGATGAAGCCGCAAAAAAAAGTCCGGTGGCCGAGGTGGTTGACCCAACCAAAGGGATCGGCCAGGTAAAAAATGTAACCCTGCACAATCCATTGGATGCTGAGCGTGTTCAACGCGGCCTTGACATTTATGAAATGAAATGTTCGGCCTGCCATAAGCTTGATGATCAGCGTGTGGTTGGACCGGGCTTTAAGGATGTAACCAAAAGAAGAAAACCCGAATGGATCATGAACATGATCACTAATGTAGATGTGATGTTGGATCAGGATGAAGAAGCACAAAAATTACTGGAGCTCTGTTTAACACGTATGCCCAATCAGAATGTTTCGATTGGTGATGCACGTGATGTGTTGGAATTTATGCGTCAGAATGATGGCGAGAAGTGACAAACTAAACCCAACTTATATGAAAAAGTTAATCTTATACCTCCCACTACTATTGCTGTTAGCCTGCGGACAACAGGCATCTGATAACAGTGCTGTTACGGCCAGCGCCCCGGTAGGTGGTGGTCAGTCTAATGTTAAAGATGATACTTCCAAACCGGATGTTGTTCGTGTTGCAGTAAATTCTAACGTACACAAAACATTGGTTGCGGCTTTACAGGCTGCCGATTATGTTGATGCACTATCTAATGCTGGTCCTTTTACCGTATTCGCTCCCACCGATGATGCATTTGCCAAGTTGCCAGCCAGCACTGTTGAAAACCTGGTAAAGCCTGAAAACAAAGCAACGCTCCAGCACATACTGGAATATCATGTTTATGTTGGCAACATCCGCGAAGAGCAAATCCGCGATGGCATGACACTGAACCAGGTAAACCTGGACAACGTAACCTTGAATGTATCAGCCGATGGTAAGATCACCATTAATGGAGCTAATGTTCTTGGTTCTGTGAGCGCTTCTAACGGAACAGTGTATGTTATTGACACCGTGCTTCTTCCACCCGATAAAAAATAGATGTAAACTAATTTATAACCTGTAATACCATGAAGAATATATTAAACCGAATCATTCTAATGCTTGGATTACTTTCTGTGCTGTATGCTATGGAAAGTTGCAAGCCTAAGGGCCCTGCGGCAGTTACCACGGGCGATGCTGCGTCAAAAGTTTATGTAGCACCCGGCCAGTACGATGAGTTTTACAACTTTGTTTCCGGAGGCTTCAACGGCCAAATGGCTGTGTATGGCCTTCCCTCAGGTAGATTATTCAGAAATATTCCTGTTTTTTCAGTAAATCCTGAAAGCGGATATGGCTATAGTGAAGAAACCAAACCTATGTTGAATACATCGCATGGATTTATTCCCTGGGATGATCTTCACCACCCGGCTCTCTCAACTACCAAAGGCGAACATGATGGTCGCTGGTTGTTTGGTAATGCCAACAACACCCCCAGGGTTGGCCGGATTGACTTAACTACCTTCCGTACAGTAGAAATTATTGAGTTACCCAATAGTGGTGGTAACCACTCTTCACCTTTTATTACTGAAAATACCGAGTACGTGGTAGCCGGAACACGCTTTAGCGTACCCATGGGCGAAAACCGGGATGTTCCCATCAGCTCATACAAAGAAAATTTCAAAGGCTCCATCAGTTTCATAAAAGTGAATCCTGAAACCGGCCGCATGAACATTGAGTTTCAGCTTCGTACACCGGGCTTCAACTACGATTTGAGTCGTGCCGG
This sequence comes from Flammeovirgaceae bacterium UBA5585, assembly GCA_002425185.1. Classification (GTDB taxonomy): domain Bacteria; phylum Bacteroidota; class Bacteroidia; order Cytophagales; family Cyclobacteriaceae; genus UBA2336. Next base: position 74,424 of record DILT01000010.1, read on the forward strand.
AAAAGGCCCCTCACACGGATGGTTCTTCTTCTCCTGCTATAATACCGAACAGGCCCATACCTTGTTGGAAGTGAATGCTTCACGTAACGATAAGGATTTTATTATGGCCGTTAACTGGAAGAAGGCTGAAGAATATTTAGCTCAAGGCAAAGGAAGAAAAGAAAAGGCACAGTATGCCCACAATGTATATGATGAGCGCACACACACTGCAACCAGCACCATGATGAATGAAGTAACTGTGTTGGATGTAATGGAGTTTCCTGACATCGTATATTTCATTCCATGCCCTAAGTCACCTCACGGTTGTGATGTTGACCCAAGTGGTGAATTTATTGTAGGAAGCGGAAAGCTTGCTGCTGTAATGCCTGTTTTCTCCTTCGGTAAAATACAAACGGCTATAACGAATAAGGACTTTGAAGGTGATTTTGGTGGCATCCCGGTGATTAAGTATGAGTCTGCACTCCACGGTGAAGTGAAAAAACCCGGCCTTGGCCCTTTGCACACCGAATTTGATGCAAACGGAAATGCCTACACATCCTTCTTTGTTTCTTCTGAAATTGTAAAGTGGAATGTGAAAACACTGGAAGTTCTTGATCGGGTTCCAACCTACTATTCTATTGGTCACCTTTGCGTACCAGGCGGCCCAACCGCTAAACCACACGGTAAGTATGTAATTGCTTATAATAAGATTACTAAAGATCGCTATTTACCAACCGGGCCTGAGTTAACGCAAAGCGCACAGTTGTATTCTATTGATGGTGACAAAATGCAGTTACTGCTGGATTTTCCTACCATTGGTGAACCTCACTATGCTGAAGCATTACCCGCCAGCTTAATCAAAGATAAGTCTGTTAAGATTTACAAGATTGAAGAAAATGAACATCCTTTTGCTGCTAAAGGTGAAAAGATGGCGCGCGTTGAACGTAAAGGTAATGAGGTTCATGTATACATGACAGCTATCCGGTCACACTTAACACCTGATAATATTGAAGGTGTTCGCGTTGGTGATGATGTGTATTTCCACGTAACAAACCTTGAACAGGATTGGGATGTACCTCATGGCTTTGCTATTAAAGGTGCCACCAATGCTGAGATACTCATCATGCCCGGGGAAACACAAACACTTAAATATAAGCCCTTGAAGGCGGGTGTGATTCCTTTCTATTGTACCGACTTTTGCTCTGCGCTGCATCAGGAAATGTCGGGCTACTTACGGGTTTCACCAGCCGGATCGAACACACCATTAAAGTTTTCAACCGGAGATACGGGTGGTCAGAAATAGTGGCACTGACTGGCTTGTGTTTTCATAGTTTGCAGGTTGAAAAAAGCGCCCCGATCCCGTTCTGCGCTAACGGATTCGGGAAGGGGCGCTTACCAAAACGAATAGCATGAAAAAATTAAAAACATCAACCCGTTTTATTATAGCGGTGGTTTCGCTTGCCATGATCAGTGCATTGTATGTACCACTCTGGCAAATATTAATGTGGGCCCCGCAATATCCGGAAGGATTGGAGATGAAAATATGGATTGACAACATAACCGGAGATGTTAAAATTATTAGTGCGTTAAATCACTACATCGGTATGAAGCATATTGAAGTAAGTATGTTTCCGGAGTTTAGTTACATGAAATACATCGTGCTGGGTTTAATGGGATTTGGCTTGTTAACCGCACTTATCGGCAGAAGGATTGTGCTTGTTCTCTTTGCCTTATTGATTGCGGCTACCGGAATTGTTGCGCTTGTTGATTTTTATATGTGGGGCTATGATTATGGTCACAACCTTGATCCCACGGCACCTATCGTTGTACCCGGTATGTCTTATCAGCCTCCCTTAATCGGTACCAAACAACTGTTAAACTTCACCGCCTTTTCCGGACCGGATACCGGCAGTTGGATTTTCGTTGTTATTGGTTTAACCATATTTGGTGTATTAGGACTTGAAATTTTTAAGTATGGAAAGAAAAATAGTAGTGTATGAGAGTGTTGCTATGGTTATCGCTTTTCCTTGCTCTTGCATCATGCAGTGTAAAACCTGAGCCCATCCTTTATGGAAAGGATAATTGTCATTTATGTAAGATGACCATTATGGATAGGCGTTTTGGTGCGGAGGTAGTTACGGCAAAGGGCAAAATTTATAAATTCGATGATGTGAACTGCATGATCAATTTTTTGAATTCCGGTTATCTGGTGGATCGTGAGGTTGCGCATAAACTGGTTATTGATTTTTCACAACCTGAAAAACTGATTGAAGCGCCCCTGGCGTTTTTCATTAAATCATCAGAAATAAAAAGTCCGATGGCCAGCCAGATAGCTTCATTTGAAACAGATGAGTTGAAAAATCAATATAATCAGCAATGGAAAGGGATTTACTTAACCTGGGGCGAGTTAACAACACAGTTTAAATAGTCCACGCCTGCTTAGGCATGGGTAGGTTTACGGTTGTCGCCACGCAATATGAAAAACAAACTACTCTATATAACCTTAATGCTTCTGCATTCCTATGGGTTTGCGCAGTCTTCGCGATGGGTTGTGCAGCCTAATGGAAAGATACCCAGCATAAAACAAGCGATTGCATTGGCCGAGGCTGGAGACACTATACTGGTTAAACCCGGCATCTATCGCGAAGGAAATATTCTTATCGATAAGTCTTTGGTTTTGATAGGAGAGAACAAACCCATAATCGATGCGGCATTTAAGCATGAAGTAATTACCGTCAGGGCACGCCACGTTAACATCAGCGGTTTTAAAATCATCAACAGCAGTGTGGCCAGTATGCACGATCCGGCCGGTATTGGTGCCGAGGAGGCAGATTTTCTGATTGTCAGGAAGAATGAATTCTATGGCACATTTTTCGGAATTCATATTTCTAATTCACATCATATAACCGTTGCTGATAATACCCTAAAAGCGTTAATGAGAAGCGATCATGAAACCGGAAACGGTATTCATTTATGGCAATGCTCCAATGCAGTTATTAAGAATAATTTTATCCATGGCCATCGCGATGGAATATATTTTGAGTTTGTAACAAACTCAGTAATTGATGGAAATGTAAGCGAAGGTAATTTGCGTTATGGCCTGCACTTTATGTTTTCGAATGATGATGATTACACCAATAATATTTTTAAAGATAATGGTGCGGGTGTGGCTGTTATGTACACAAAGAATGTGAAAATGGTCAACAATCGATTTGAGAAAAACTGGGGGCCTTCGGCTTACGGTTTATTACTCAAAGATATTCGCGACAGTTTTGTTGAGAACAATTTGTTTGACCAGAATACGATTGGTATTTATATGGAAGGCACGAGCCGGACGAGTTTTAAAAATAATGTTTTTTCTAAAAACGGCTGGGCTATAAAGCTTCAGGCGAGTTGCGATGACAACATTTTCTCTGAAAACAATTTCCAATCGAATACCTTTGATATGGTTACCAATGGAACAATGGTGCTAAATACCATCAGTCATAATTATTGGGACAAATACCAGGGCTATGATTTAAATCGTGATGGAATTGGAGACATACCCTTTCGTCCGGTAAACTTATATGCCATGATTGTTGAACGAATACCAACAGCCGTATTGTTGTGGCGTAGCTTTCTGGTTTTTTTACTCGACCGGGCTGAACGCATTATGCCTGCTGTAACGCCCGAAAATTTAAAAGATGATTTTCCCCGAATGAAGCCCTATGATTTCAATCTATAAATTAACTAAGCAATTTGGAAAGCTTCGTGCGCTTAATGAAGTAAGTCTGGATTTTACGTTGGGCAAATCCTATGCCCTCATCGGACCCAACGGATCAGGAAAGACAACTTTGATTAAAAGTGTATTGGGAATGGTAATACCCACCACCGGTAAAATTGAAGTTGATGGTGCCAACATCAAAAACAGTTGGTTATACCGTGAGAAGATTGGGTATATGCCGCAAATTGGTCACTACCCGGAGAATATGCGCATCGGACAATTGTTTGATATGGTGCGTAATATTCGAAAAGATCCACCGCTGCTGGACGAAGAGTTGATGGAAGCCTTTGCTTTAACAGCTATACAGGATAAGCGTATGCACACGCTTTCCGGTGGAACGCGCCAGAAAGTAAGCGCAGCACTAGCCTTTCTCTTTAACCCTCCAGTTTTGATTTTAGATGAGCCAACCGCAGGATTGGATCCGGTATCGGTGGAGATCTTGAAAGAGAAAATCCAGCAGGAAAAGGACAAGGGTAAATTGTTGATTATTACCTCCCATATTATGAACGACCTTGATGAACTGGCCACCGAGGTAGTATACCTGCATGAAGGAAATGTTCGCTACAATAATTCCATTGCTGAACTTAAAGATATAACCGGTGAAACACGCCTGGGCAAAGCCATAGCACAAATGATCCGTAGCTTGGAAAAAAAAGTAATACCTGAGGCGATTAATTTAAAATAATAAAAAATCTCAGCAACCAACAACTGACAACGAATAACGAACAACGAAAATGCCCCGAATAATTAAATATGTTTTCTACGATATCCTCCGAACGAGATTCATCCTGTTGTATACGATGTTTCTTCTGTTGAGTACCATCGCCATGTTTCAACTGGACACGGACAGTTCGAAGGTAATTTTGAGTTTAATGAATGTGGTACTCATGGTGGTTCCGTTGGTAAGTGTGGTGTTTACAACCATTCATTTCTACAATTCCTATGAGTTTATCGAACTGATGCTGGCTCAGCCGGTAAACAGACCGGTAATTTTTCTGGGTGAATATTTTGCGGTAGCCTTGTCGCTATGTTTTGCGTTTACAGCAGGTGTGGGTATACCTATGGTGATGTATGGAGCAGGTATGCAGGGATTTACTTTATTGTATTCGGGCCTTATGCTCACATTGGTGTTTGTTTCATTAGCCTTTCTTTCCTCCGTGCTTACACGCGATAAAGCAAAAGCCATTGGTGTAGCACTCTTGTTCTGGTTTTATTTTTCACTGATCTACGATGGGTTATTAATGTGGATTATCTATTCCTTCAGTGATTATCCACTAGAGAAGGCTACCTTGGTGCTGGTATCCCTAAACCCGATAGACCTGGCCAGGATTTTAATGTTGCTTCAATTGGATATCTCAGCATTGATGGGTTATACAGGAGCTTTCTACAAAGATTTTTTTGGGAGCTCGCTTGGTGTAATTTTCTCAACGTCCGTATTAACTATTTGGATTTTGCTTCCGGTGGTCATTGCCCTTCAGATTTTTAAACGCAAAGATCTATAACATGAAATGGCTCGTTCTTCTCCATGTGCTGGGGGCTTGTGTGTGGGCAGGCGGGCATCTGGTACTATCGATTGGGTTTTTGCCACAAGCGTTGAAACATCGCGACCTTTCCATTATTCAGCATTTTGAAAAGCATTACGAACGTGTAGGAATACCCGCGCTGTTACTTCAGGTAATAACCGGTGTGTGGATGGGAACGATTTATATGCCGGTAGGTTCATGGCTTACGCTGGCTTCGCCACATCATGTGTATCTATGGACGAAATTTGCTTTACTGGCGGGCACCATAGTATTGGCAGTTCATGCCCGGTTTTTTATTATACCCAGGCTAACCATAGAGAAGCTTTCATCGCTTGCAATGCACATCATACTGGCAACCATCCTGGCTGTTGGGTTTGTTGTAACCGGTTTAAGTTTCAGGTTTTCTTACCCATAGGTGTTGATCTTTTAATTCCATAGATTTAAAAAAAATATTATCTAACGACTAAATGTGCAATTTTAGTAGAGCGTTTTTTGTGATTATGATTGGGTTTGTCGTTATAAGTTGCACGAACCATCGCCCAATTCAAGTGGAAGTTGTTTCCAACCTTGTTCAGCCTGGCAGTGGCGAGCCTTGGTTGTTCACCAACCCACGGGGCCATGTTTTGTTCTCCTGGATTGAACGACAGGATACTCTTAATTTTTTCAAGTTGGCTGTTTGGCAGGATAACGCATGGACCGAACCCAGGGTAATGGCGAGTGGAACGGATTGGTTTGTCAATTGGGCTGATTACCCGATTGCTATTTCGAATGGCCATGATAACTATATTGCCCACTTCCTTAAAAAATCAGGTGAAGGGATATTCGAGTACGATGTAAGCGTAATAACATCACCTGATGGAAAAACATGGTCAACACCATTTACCCTCCATGATGATGGAAAGGAAGCTGAGCATGGTTTTGTTTCGTGGATACCGTATGGGGAAAACTTTTTTGTTTCCTGGCTTGATGGCCGAAACACGGTAATTGATGATACCACCAGTCATGCGGATCATGATCATCATGGAGAGATGAGCCTTCGTGCGGCTGTTTTAAATACTGATGGAAAGAAACTTGATGAATGGGAATTGGATATATGTACCTGTGATTGCTGCCAGACAACCTCAGCAATAACCTCCAACGGCCCTGTGGTGATCTATCGTGATCGGTCTGATGAGGAAGTTCGCGATATTTCCATTGTTAGATTGATCGACAAGCAATGGACAAAACCAAAACCTGTTTATCAGGATAATTGGGAAATCAATGGTTGCCCGGTAAATGGCCCCCGATGTGAAGCAATCAATAACGCCCTAGCCATCGCCTGGTTTACGATGGCAGATAATGTTCCAGCGGTAAAGGTTATTTTTTCTGCTGATGGTGGCGAAACTTTTGATGAACCCATTCGAATTGATGATGGCGACCCCAATGGCAGGGTGGATTTGGTGATGCTGGATGAAAATACCGCGTTGGTGAGCTGGATGGAAGGATCTCAAATCAGGATTGTGTCGGTGAATAAAAATGGATCGAAAGGAAAATCTATAGTTGTGGCTTCCTCCTCACAAGCTCGTGCCAGCGGCTTTCCGCAACTCACCAAAACAAAAGATGGTGCCATGATGGCCTGGACGGACGAAGAATCCAAAAGTATTAAAACAGCGTTGATCAAATGGTGAATACTGATCGTCATGATATTTCTAACCACGATGATGTAAAAGTGCTGATAGATCAATTTTACGCGAAGGTAAATATGGATTCATTATTGGCGCCTGTGTTTGCTCATGTAGATTGGCCGCACCATCTGCCCATTATATACAACTTCTGGTCATCGGTATTGTTGGGCGATAGATCGTACAGCGGAAATCCACTGGCGAAGCACCTGAACTTAAAAATTGGGAAGGAGCATTTTACGCGTTGGCTTGAACTTTTTACCAGTACGGTAGATGAACATTTTTCAGGCTTCAATGCCAATGAGGCCAAAAACAGGGCACAAACTATTGCAGATCTATTTCAGCATAAGATGGGATTTATTTCTGATTAATCCCCACGGCTTTTTGGTGATGTTGCTAACGATATTTTTTTAAGCCGAAATCACTTTAATCATTTTTTGAAACAGTAAAGAATTTGGTATCGTGATTACTTCATTGGCCTCAGTTTCGAGGGTTGTGAAAAAGGCACCGATATCTTTAATTTTTCCGGTAAGCGGATAGTCTTTGTCTAAAATACTGATGCTGTCGCCCACCTTAGCGGGATGGCTAACAAATAGCAAGATACTGGCCGTTACGTTAGAGAGCATAGACCATTGCGCAAAGAGTGCAATGCCAAGAATAGCCACAAAGGAAGACAGGAAAAGAACGAGCTCATTTTGATCAACTCCCCAAATGAACAGCAGCGTAACAGCAGCAGCCAGGTATAACCCGATGGTGATAACCTTAAGGGTAAACGTGGTGCGGTCTCTTTGCAGGTGGTAACGGTTTCCGATCCTTCGTATCGTTCCTTTGGTAAAGAGGTTAATAATGACCAGCCCAACCAGCACCAATGCAGTTTCAATAATTTTCAAATGAAGTGGTTCCATGATTTAAAGATTAAAAAGGTTAAAGGTAGGTAAAGAGATGAATGCATCATCAGCCCTGTTCAGAAAAGGAAGAATAAATCTGATTTAATAATTCCCAAAATGCACATGGGCAATTTTGGCTTGTTCACCTTCATCCCTGATGACAACAAAAGTACAAGGGCCTTGTTGCACGCTATCCCGGGGCGTTTGCTGATCGCCAAAAAACCAGATGGCATCGACCACTGCAGTGGTCCCATGCAATGTAATGTGCATTTCCTCCAGCCATAACGCTTTGACAGGAGTCTTTCCATCAGTAACAAATCCAAATCCTTCATGGTGGGGTTTTAGTTGATCAAAACCTTTGATGAGTCCTTTTTTCTCGGATGAGAAATAAGTAAGGTCTGATGAATTCCAGAAAATGTCATCCAACTGATTGGTATCATAGCTGCTCCAAAGCTTAAGCCATTGCTGCATAAGTGCTTCAACTTGTTGTTGACTTAACCCAGTATCTTGCCGGGCGCATGATAGTATTGAAAAAGAGATTAGCAATAAAGCAATTTTGGATTTCATACGATTATCAGGTTAGAGTGATAAATTTACCACTATAGCTATGAGATTTACTTATTTTTCTCAAGCTGCTTCTTCAGGTTGATGAATGAAATGTAGGGCCCTTCGGCCATAGCCATGTTTACCAACCATACTGGTACAGAGCCACCCGGGTCTATGCTCATGGTATACACAACATTTATATTACTATTTACTTTTTTCACTTCCCATTGTGCATGGGAGAAGGGTACGCGAACTAATCCTTTGGTTTCGGGATGATCTGTTGGAAAGGTTTTAACGGTAAATTGAATGTGATCTTTTTCAGCGAAGCGTTTAACTGAAAACTGTGCAATTAATTCTCGGTTATCCACAGGCCAGGGTGCGTCAATCTCTGAGCGGGTGATCATGGTTCCGTCATCATGGTGTTTCAGTATTTCAGCGGATGTCATGTTGTATTGCCAGTTGGGGTAGTTGGCCACATTGCGTAGAAAGTTTTCAAGTTCTTCAAGTGTTGTATTTTTTACCATGAACTCAGCCTTAAGGGTTTTAAAGCGGTCATTATCCGATTTGCAGGTATATACTTTGATTTCATCTTCGTTTTTCCGCAGCACACAATTATCAAATTGTGCATGGCCAAGAGTTACTATGAGAATAAGAGCTATGCAGCTAATCAGTCGCATGGAATATTACCGGTATTGGTGTTGCGCACTTTCCAGCAAGGTAATAATTTCTTGGCGCTGCTGACTGAACCATTGCAATGCATTCTTTTCCTTTTTAAAGATTCTGTAGTACGCAAAGGTACTCCTTGAATTACGCAGGCGCTTGTAATACTGGAGCACAAAAAATCCGGTTAAGGGCATGATTACAGTCAGCGCCAGTAGTGTGTATGGGGTAGGGGCAACCTGCCATCCCAGTATGTACATCAGGGTGTAATATAGAGGGAAGGTAAAAATTCCGGCTGTCATCATAATGGGTGCACGATACTCTTCATCGCTGGAAATCCACCGTGCTATTTTTGAGGGAATGATGAATGGAATGTAATTGAACAACAGACCGGTAACATAAACCGGAAATCCGCTAATGAGGTACAGAATATACCGAATTAACTTTTCGGTACCAATTTTCTCCGATTTCTCTATCAGGTAATCGCTTACCTTAAATTCTTTAATGGTGGCAAAGTAGTTGTCGATTTTTTCTTTTACTTCGCGCACCAGTTTTGGGTTGGTATCCTGAAAATAATGCAAGGCCTTTACGATGTTTTGTGTCAGGTTTACGTTCAGGTTTTTAATGCGGCTATCTTCACTGATTTGTTTTTTGTAGATCAATTCAATTTTTCGCACCAGGTCATCCGCTTCTTTATCTTCTGTTATAACAATTAATTCGGCCAGTCGTTTTTGAATTTCTTGTGTGAGGGCATTTACCGCGCCCACCGGATCGCGCTGATAGTGTTCCTGGTAATCTTTCACATCGAACGCCTGACCAATGTTAATTTCCACTGACTCGCGGAAGCGCGTAGGGTTGGAATAATTCAACCCAATAGGAAGGAGTTTAAGCGGTAGTTTAAAATCCTGTTGGTGTTCTGCCCCTAAAGCAATACGTGCCGTGCCTGTTTTTATGGGTCGTAATTTTCGTTCGTTAATGCTGTTGCCCTCCGGGAATACCAGCAGAATACCACCACCGGTTAAAAATTCAAAGCACTTCTGAAAAGCAGAAAGATTTTTCTCATCGCGTTTATCCGTTACATCCTGCTTGCGGTATACCGGTATAGTATTAAACTGGTTCAGCACCGCGCGTGCGGCTGCCGTTTTAAAAATGCTGCCATTAGCCAGAAAGTGAACCTGACGGGGAAGTATAACCAAGGCCGCCAGTATCGGATCCATAAAGGTGTTGGGATGGTTACCCATCACAATAAGCGGTTGGGTTGAGGGAATATTCTCCTTGCCATGAATAGTAATTTTCTGAAAGAATATTTTCAGTGCTATGCGTATGACAATGCTCAAAACGAAGTACAGCATGTGGCAAAGCTAGGGAAAGTTTGGTGTTGTAATGCTGGCCATCGTGTTGAGGTATACCGCCAGGGCGTGACATCAAATTAAAATCTTGTGCCCCTGCAATTCCAGTTTTCCTTCTTTCTCCATGCGTTTAATGGTACGGATAACGGTCTCTACCCGAAGGCTGGTCATGTCGGCCAGTTGCTGGCGGGTGTAGGGCATTACAATTTTGCCTTGATGGCTGGTATTCATTTTCGATTTCAGGTATTTTAAAATGGTAAGGATGCGGTGCTCGGGATCGTGCGATGAAATTTCGGTCAGGATCATCGACTTGTATTGAAGCCGGTTGCACAACACATGGTCAAGTTTAAGGTGCAGCTCGAAGTTGTTTTTTAGCAATTCCAGAAAATCCTTTTTCGCCAATCGCCACACCTTTCCTGGTGTAAGGGCTATGGCTGTGCTGGGGTACGGAAAATCCCCGAATAAGGGCGGTTCACCAAAACTTTCGCCTGCATTGAAAATGCCCTGCGTAAACTCCTGGCCTTCATGATTGAGAATGTACATGCGCACCTGACCTTCCTCTACCTGAAAAAATTCATGCGCTGATTCGCCTTCCTCAAAAAGCACCTGGTCTTTCCGCATGCGTACGGAACGGGCGTTGTACTGTTGTAATAGTTTAGCGGGTATCACGTGGCGATGATGGCAGAAAGTTAAGAATTACACGGGCTAATCTCAATTTCTGGCGTTCAGATTATGCATTTAAATCGGTTGCGGTTGCATACTGACATAAATCATATGCTCATCTGATGAGCGACAGGTTACAGGGGAGCTGTATGAAATAACTTCCTACCATTAAATCATACCGCCATGGCCAAAGAAAAAAAATCCGCTTACATCAATACCGATGGAAATACCGCTGTTGCCAACATTGCCTATGCGTTTAGCGAAGTGGCAGCCATCTATCCTATAACCCCTTCCTCCGACATGGGCGAACGAGCGGATGGTTGGTCGGCCGAAGGACGTAAAAATATTTTTGGTGAACAGGTGGATGTCGTACAAATGCAATCGGAGGCCGGTGCTGCCGGTGCCATCCATGGCGCGTTATCGGGTGGAGCTATGGCTACAACATTCACCGCTTCACAGGGGCTCATGCTTATGGTGCCCAACATGTTCAAGATTGCCGGTGAAATGATCCCCACGGTGTTCCATGTTTCAGCGCGATCATTGGCCTGTCAGGCCTTATCCATTTTTGGCGATCATTCTGATGTGATGGCCACCCGCGGAACAGGTTTCGCTTTGCTGGCCTCGGGTAATGTGCAGGAAGCGCAGGACATGGCTGCGATTGCTCATCTTTCGACTTTGGAAGCGCGTATTCCTTTTCTTCATTTTTTCGATGGCTTCCGTACCTCTCACTCGATTCAAAAGATTGTCCCTATAGAATACACTGAACTTAAGTCGATGCTCGACATGAAATATGTTGAGGAGTTTAGAAAGCTGGCCTTAAAGCCTGAGGCCCCCGTATGTAAAGTAGGCGCGCAAAATCCGGATGTATATTTCCAGGGAAGGGAAACGGTTAACAAATATTATGATGCCTGCCCGCCAATTGTAAAAAAATACATGGACTTGTTTGCCAAAAAAACTGGCCGGCAATACAAGCTCTATGAATACGTTGGTGACCCGAAGGCAACAAAAATGCTTATCTCCATGGGATCATCCACTGAAACCATTGAAGAGACGATCAACTACCTGACGAAAAAGGGCGAGAAGGTTGGTGCAGTAAAAGTAAGGTTGTACAGGCCTTTCGCACTGGAAGATTTTCTGGAAGTTATACCGGCTACAGTAAAGAAAATTGCCGTGCTCGACCGCACTAAAGAACCCGGATCGTTGGGTGAGCCACTTTTCTTAGATGTGGTTACGGCCCTTCGCACCCGACCTGAAATTCAAATCATCGGTGGTCGTTACGGTTTGTCATCCAAAGAGTTTACACCGTCTATGGTAAAAGGGGTGTTCGATCATCTCGATAACAATGGCTGGCATGGATTTACGGTGGGCATCAACGATGATGTTACCCATAAATCAATTCCGGTAAAAGAAGAGATTGATACCGAGCAGGAAGGCATTGTGCGTTGCAAGTTCTGGGGTTACGGTTCGGATGGTACGGTAAGTGCCAACAAGAATGCAATCAAAATTATTGGTGAAAGCACCGATCTTTTTGTTCAAGGCTATTTTCAATACGACTCCAATAAATCCGGAGGCTATACGGTTTCCCATCTGCGTTTCGGCAAGAATAAAATTCAATCCGAATACTTATTGAATAAAGTTGATTTTGTTGCCTTGCACCGGCCGCAATACATTGGCCAGTACGATATTCTGGAAGGTATTACCGAAGGCGGAACCTTCCTGATCAATAGCAGTCAGAAACCCGAAAATATTTTCAGGTTGTTTACCCGCGACATGCAGGAAACCATCTGGAAGAAAAAAATAAAAGTGTTCGCTATTGATGCCTCCAAAATTGCCAAGAGTGTTGGCCTGGGCGGAAGAATAAATTCTGTTATGCAAACAGCGTTCTTCAAAGTTTCGGGTGTTGTGCCCGAGAAGGAGGCGATAGCGTTGATCAAGGATCACATCGAAAAGCAATTCGCCCGCAAGGGTAAAGAAATTGTGGAGATGAATTGGAAAGCCATTGATGTTACCTGTGAAAATATTTTTGAAGTTCCCATACCGGCTGAAGCTGATAAGTTTGCGGAGATCAGTGAGCTGATTCCTGCTGGTTCCGATGACTATGCACGCTTGGTAGTTGATCCGATTTTACGCTTGAAAGGTGACAGCATACCGGTATCGCGTATGCCGCTTAATGGCGCGGTGCCTACCGGTACCAAAAAACTAGAGTATCGCGGTGTGCCAGGCAATCCAGCTATCTGGATTGATAAGCTTCCGTTTGTTCAGGAACCCTACATTGCCGAACCGTATATCGAGTACCCTCCAAGCTGTTCGGGTTGTGGTGAAGTGCCTTACATCCACTTGGCCACGCAACTCTTTGGCGATCGGATGATCATCGCGAATGCAACAGGTTGTACTTCTATTTATGGTGGTACTTTTCCTACCACGCCCTATACTAAAGATAAAAAAGGCAGGGGGCCAGCATGGGCCAACTCACTCTTTGAAGATAATGCTGAGTTTGGTTTTGGTATCCGCCTGGCGGTTGATGCAAACCGGAAGCAGTTGAGGACAAATGCAGAAATAGTATTGCCAAAGCTGACAAGCAAAGAAGTAAAAGCAGCTCTTGAAAAAGCGCTCACCTTATTTAATGAGCACACCAATGAAGCAAAAGATCATGCCGACCAGTTAAAAGTGTTGTTGGCACAAGAATTAAAATCCATCGCAAAAGAAGACAAGCCTTTATTGGATAAGGTAATTGAACTGCAGGATTACTTTGTTGATAAGAGTGTGTGGATTTTTGGTGGCGATGGCTGGGCCTACGACATCGGCTTTGGCGGCCTTGATCATGTAATGGCTTCCAATAAAAATGTAAACATCCTGGTGTTGGATACTGAAGTGTATTCCAACACGGGTGGTCAGGCATCAAAAGCAACACCGCGGGGAGCTGTGGCCAAGTTTGCTTCTGATGGTAAAAAGATGGGTAAGAAAAACCTGGGCTTAATGATGACAACCTATGGCAACGCTTATGTGGCCGTTGTGAATATGGGGATGGATCGGGAGAAAACAGCGTTGGCTTTTGTAGAAGCAGAAAAACACAACGGTCCTTCCATCATCATTGCTTACTCACCGTGTATTGCCCACGGTTATGACATGAAGTTTGCGAAAAAGCAATCCGAAAAAGCCGTGAAGTGTGGTTACTGGCCGATGTACCGGTTCAACCCCGATTTACGTGCTGAAGGTCAGGATCCATTTAGCTGGGATGTACCGGCTACAGAAGATGTGGTAACCTTTAACGATTACCTGGAAGCAGAAATCCGTTACAAAACGCTCAACCTGGCCGATCCGGAAGAAGCTGAACGTTTAGCTGAATTGGCTAAGAAAGATAATGCGCAACGCTTTCAGGATATCAAACATTTGTCTGAACAAGTTACTCCTTAAATCAAAATTAGTATGGCCGACTTAAGAACAAGATACTGCGGGTTAACCTTAAAAAACCCCATTGTTGTTGGAGCCAGCAACCTGGTTACCGACCTGGACAACCTGGTAAAGCTTGAGAAAGCAGGAGCTGCTGCCATTGTGTATAAATCCCTGTTCGAAGAACAGATTCAGCTCGAATCGCTGGATATGGAACAGACCCATGAAAAGTACAGCAACTGGGATGCCGAGCATGAATCCTTTTTTCCGAAACTGAAACATGGAGGTCCTTCTGAGCATTTATTGAAATTGCGGCAAGCCCGCAATGCTATCTCCATTCCGTTAATCGGAAGTTTGAATTGCGTGTACGAAGATACGTGGGTGGAGTATGCGCAAAAGATGGCCGCCACGGGTATCGATGCGCTTGAGCTGAATTTTTATGCCAGCGAACTGGACTTTGATGCTGATGGTGCGGCTATAGTGCAGAAACAATTGGATACACTACAGGCTGTTAAACATGCCATCCGCATTCCGGTAATTGTAAAACTCAGTCCGTTTTATACAAACACCCTTTCGGTGATTTCAAAAATGGATAAGTTGGGTGCTTCCGGTTTTGTATTGTTCAACAGATTATTTCAACCGGATATTGATATTGAAAAAGAAGGACATCATTTTCCATACAACTTCAGTAGCGAAAATGATAACCGGTTGGCGCTGCGCTTTGCAGGTTTGCTGTATAGTAAAATTGATGCCACTATTATCAGCAACACCGGAATTTTTACTGGAGCTGACGTGGTGAAAATGCTGTTGGCCGGTGCCGATGCCGTGCAGGTGGTAAGTGCTATTTACAAGCGTGGTATCAGTCAGATTGAAACCATGCTGGATGATCTGGAAAAATGGATGGACAGAAAGGGATATGTATCGATCAATGATTTTAAAGGTGCATTATCCAAAGAAAATATGATTGATCCGTTTGCCTACAAGCGGGCACAATATGTAGATATACTTATGCGGTCGGAAGTTTTTATGCAATACCATCCGAAACACGGTGAATTGCATGACCCGAATGAGCATTTGGAGTAGTATGTAAGCCTGAGCCTGCCTGTCGGCAGACAGGCCTGTCGAAGGTAAATTGAAATAAGTCAGGTTTCGACAAGCTCAACCTGACAACAGAAAACTAACTAAAGCAAACTAACCATGGCAAAAATTGGAATTTTTTATGGCTCTACGAAAGGAAACACAGAGCGTGTAGTAACAGAAATACAAAAACAATTAGGCGGTGATGCCGTAGCTGCGTTGCACAATGTAAACTCTGCCACGGCAGATGACATGCAACCCTATAACTACCTCATATTGGCATGTCCTACCTGGGAGATTGGCCAGTTGCAGGAAGACTGGGAAAGTTTTGTGGATGAACTGGCCGATGTTGACTTTGCCGGTAAGAAAATAGCGTATGTCGGCCTTGGTGATGCCGATGGTTACCCGGATACCTTTATTGATGCCCCGGGCATTATTCACGAACGCATAAAAGACAAAGGCGTAACCGTGGTAGGCTGGTGGCCAACCGAAGGCTACAACTTTGAAGCTTCTAAAAGTGTATACGATGGAAAGTTTTTAGGTCTGGTGATTGATGAAGACAATCAGAAAGATCTTACGGCTGGCCGCATTGAAAAATGGGTGGCGAGCATTAAGCCCGAATTTCAATAAACTGTCATGGCAGCAATCCGGTTTAAAAAGCCTGTCTTTCCGGTGAGCGATCGCTTGCGTAAGTATCTTATTGATACACACCGCGAGATTGATGCGCCCATCCGCTACAAGGATTTGCTGCGCTCCAGTGGGGCTATCACTTTGTTTGATAAACATGGAAAAGACACGCTGTGGGAAACGATGATTTATTCCGAGTCGGATCGCAGCTTTATTCATGAAGCCCTGCGAAAAGTTTACGCCCAATTAAAAGTTGGCGGTGATACTTCTGTTATCGACCACTTGTATATCGATCGGGTGGATTATTGTTTGTATGCCAACACCCATCCGTTTCGGGTGAGGATTGTGAATAAACTGAACGACCTGTTTGATTATTTCTACATCAAGCGTGCGGATGCTTCACGGATCTACGGCATGGAGCTTGAACATTTGCTGTCGCCCAACAAGATCAATTACATGACCAAAGGTGATACATTCATTGAAGAACATATCCAGGGAATTCCCGGAGACACCTTTATACATCATTACCTGCAGGAAAATCATCAATTTAATCCGCTTCGTATTGCCAAAGAATTTGTAAAGTTTAATGAACGCAGCCTGGTTCAGCTATTGGGCGATATGCGCAAGGATAATTTTGTGGTAGAGATCATTCCTGATTTTGATGAACTGTATTTCCGCTTGCGCGCCATCGACTTTGATCAGCAGTGCTACGAAGGTAGCCACACTATTTATATGCCGCAGTTCTTCAAGGAAAACAATCCCATCATTAACCTTGGGTTTAAAAGCATGTCGGTAGTGTTGGAGTTGCAGTACCAAAAAGAAGAACGCATGCGGTTGTTAAACCGTGTACAAGCCGCGGGCATCCAGTTAACCATGCTGCTTGATGCCATGGTACAGGATGAGTTATCAACAACCGAAAAAATTAATCAGCTAAGCAGTGAACTGGCCGAACTCTACGGTGATGATGCCTTCCGCACGTGTACCACCATGGGTGAAATTGTACGAACCAGTTTTCTTATGCTGGAAAAATACCCGGTTCGGAAACGCATAAAAGTAAAGGCTATGGCCTGAGGTTATGGCAGGATATATCGAACAGCCCGGTTTTATAAGTTCGCTCCAACACGGAATGATGAAGGTTTCGTTGGTGGGTTCAGGCGGTTGTTCATCCTGTCATAAAAGTTTATGCATGCTACGCGACACCAGTCAGCGCGAAGTGGTTGTGCCTTGTACACAACAGGCACTTCAGGTAGGTGATGAAGTTTTGGTGCGCATGAAACCCACAACAGGCTATACGGCAGTGTTGTGGTTATACGTTGCTCCCTTTGCTGTAGTGATGCTGGTGATGGTTGGTATGCTGATGCTGAACAACAATGAGGGTGTTGCAGGACTGAGTGCGTTGCTGTCGCTGGTGCCTTATTATGGTTTGCTTTTTTTGATGCGCCATTATTTTCAACAGTCATGTCGGTTTGAAGTGGTAAAACGATGAATGAAGTTATTCTCTATACTGTACTTAGTTTAACCGGCTTAGGAATACTGGCCGCGGCCATCATCCATTTGGTGTCCAAAAAGTTTGCTGTTCAGGAGGATGAGCGGATCGATAAGGTAGAAGAAGTTTTACCCGCTACAAATTGTGGTGGATGCGGTCAGCCGGGCTGCAGGGCATTTGCCAAAGCGGTTGTGGAGGCCGGAACACTCGAAGAACTTCATTGTCCGGTAGGTGGTAATGCAGTAATGAAACAAGTAGCCGCCATACTGGGTATCGAAGCGGTAGAACGCGATCCATACATTGCTGTGGTTCGTTGCTCCGGCTCATTCGAATACCGCAAGAAGACCAATATTTACGATGGCGAAAGTTCTTGCAAGATAGCAGCAACACTTTACAGTGGCGATACAGGTTGTGCGTACGGTTGTCTCGGCATGGGCGATTGTGTTGAGGTGTGCGATTTTGAAGCCATGTACATGGACGAGAAGACCGGCTTGCCTGTGATTATTGAAGATAAATGTACAGCCTGCAACGCTTGCGTAAAGGAATGCCCGAAAGATATTCTGGAACTGTGGCCGAAGGGCAAAAAGAATAAGCGCATTTATGTAGCCTGCCTCAATGAAGAGAAGGGAAGCAGCGCGCGTAAAGAATGTGCCGTGGCCTGTTCGGGCTGTGCTAAATGTTTTGAATCCTGCCGCTATGATGCTATTACCATAAATAATAGCCTGGCGGCCATCGATCCTGAAAAGTGTACACTCTGCCTGGAATGTGTAGAGACGTGCGATGTGCGTAACATCATTACGGCCAACATTCCGGATGAAAAAATAAAGCATGCTACAGAACACCGGATACGGCTGGAAGAGCGTGCCCGTAAGAAAAAGGAAGAAGAAAAAATGGCAGCTCAGGCTGGCCAACAACAAAATGGCGATGCGACTACACAAGCATAAAACCTTTAAAACCGGAGGTATCCATCCTCATGATAATAAGCTTTCTTCACAGGTGGCCATTACACCTTTGCCTTTACCGAAGATGGTTACCATACCCATCATTCAGCACATTGGTGCACCCGCTAAAATTGTGGTGAACCGTGGCGACATGATAAAAACCGGGCAGATCATTGCCACGCACGAAGGCTTTGTCTCCTCCAATATTCATGCTTCTGTTTCGGGCCGGGTGGGGGTGATTGAAGAAGTGATGGACAGCACCGGGTTTAAGCACATGGCTATTAATATAAGAGTGAAAGGTGATGACTGGGAAGAAAGCATTGATCGAAGTGATACACTTATCGAAGAAATAAAACTTACACCAAAAGAAATTGTAAGCCGCATTATGGAAGCGGGTGTAGTGGGAATGGGTGGTGCCGCTTTTCCTTCGCATGTGAAGTTAAGTGTGCCTGAGGGTAAACATGTTGATCACCTGCTGATTAATGGTGTAGAGTGCGAGCCGTATCTCACGGCTGACCATCGTGTGATGCTGGAGAAGCCAAAAGAAATTATTGTTGGAATAAAAATTTTGATGAAGGCCCTGGGTGTTCAAAAAGCTATTATTGGTATTGAAGATAATAAGGCTGATGCCATTGAAATTTTTCAGCAACTTTTAAAAAACGAAAAGCATATCGGAGTTGAAGCGCTTGAAGTGCAATATCCGCAAGGCGGGGAGAAGCAATTAATACAAGCCTTGCTGAACCGTGAAGTACCTTCCGGTGGTTTGCCGGCTGATGTGGGCGTGATCGTTCACAATGTGGGTACCACCTATGCCGTGTATGAAGCTGTTCAGAAAAATAAACCGCTCATTGAGCGGGTAGTCACCGTTACCGGAAAGTCGGTAAAACAACCTTCAAACTTTTTAGTGCGCATCGGTACACCGGTAATTGATTTACTGATAGCTGCAGGGGGTGTACCGGAAGATACCGGTAAGATTGTTAGCGGAGGCCCCATGATGGGCAAAGCCATTGCCGATTTGGATGTGCCGGTAGCCAAGGGAACCTCTGGTATTTTGCTTATTCCTAAAGATGAAGCCAGCCGATCCGAAGTATACAACTGTGTGCATTGCGGCAAGTGTATTGAAGCCTGCCCCATGGGCCTGGAACCTTACCGGTTATTGATTATGTCGAAGAAAGGAAATTCAAAACGCGCTAAAGAAGAACATATTCTCGATTGCATTGAGTGCGGCTCTTGTTCGTTTGTGTGTCCTTCTAACCGTCCGATACTCGACTACATCCGGCTTGGAAAAACTCAACTTAAAAAACAGAAAAGCGTATGAGTGAAGGCCTGCTCACCGTTTCACCGTCACCGCATATTCATACGGACTTAACCGTGCCACAGATCATGCGTGGGGTAATCATCGCCATGATTCCTGCCCTTCTGTTTTCGGTTTATAATTTTGGCTTAGGGGCAGTGTATGTAACCCTGTTGGCCATACTTTTCTGCGTGGTGATTGAGTATGCGATTGCACGCTACTTATTAAAACGACCGGCCTCCATTTACGATGGCTCAGCGATCATCACCGGAATGCTTCTCGCTTTTAATGTGCCTTCGAATTTACCGTGGCACATTATTCTCATTGGCAGTGCGGTAGCCATTGGTATTGGTAAAATGAGTTTTGGCGGCCTGGGCAATAATCCATTTAACCCGGCCCTTGTCGGACGGGTGTTTTTGTTATTATCGTTTCCGGTGGAGATGACTTCCTGGCCAACGGCTGGCGCCACCTGGTCGTTAGATGGCGTAACGGGAGCAACACCGCTGGGTATTTTAAAAGACGGGCTACGCGCAGGCGATTCCGTTCCTGATATAATGAATCAAATGCCTTCGTACACCGATTTCTTTTTTGGTTTGCAGGGCGGAAGCCTGGGTGAAATGTCGGCCTTCGCGATTTTGTTGGGATTGATGTATATGCTCTACCGTAAGATTATTACCTGGCACATTCCGGTTTCCATGTTGGCTACAATACTTTTAATGACCGGTATATTTTGGCTGCTCGATCCAACCCGTTTTGCCAATCCACTGTTTCACCTGCTAACAGGTGGTATTATGCTGGGTGCTGTATTTATGGCTACCGATTATGTAACCTCACCGTTTACACATCGGGGAATGCTTGTGTTTGGTGTGGGCATTGGTGTGTTAACCGTAGTTATCCGTTTATTTGGCAGCTACCCTGAAGGCGTTTCATTCGCCATATTAATTATGAATGCTTTTGTGCCCCTGATTAATTCCTACACGAAACAGCCGCGGTACGGATCAAAATCGCAACGGCATAAGGCCTATCAGGAAAAACTTGAAAAAGAAGTAAAAGCAACACCGTAACCATGGCAAAAGTTAAATCCACCTTTGGCAGTCTGATCATTACGCTTGCAGCGATCACGTTTGTTGGTTCGTTATCGTTAGGGTTTGTTTTCGACTGGACACAAGAACCCATCGCGAAAGCACAAATGGCAAAACAACTTAAAGCTATTGAGGCAGTGCTTGACGGGTATGACAACAATCCGGTAGCGGAAAAATTTAAAGTGGCCACGCCCAATGGGAAAGACAGTCTTGAATTTTTTCCTGCCACACGAAATGGAAAGCGAATCGGTACAGCTGTAAAAACAAAATCAGCGAAAGGCTATAGCGGTGACATCTGGTTAATGGTTGGCTTTAATGAAGCGGGTGATGTACTGCGCATCCAGGTACTGGAGCATAAGGAAACACCAGGCCTGGGATCAAAGATGTCGCAACCGAATTTTTTAAATCAATTTTTCGGGAAAAATCCTGGAAAAAATAATTTAAAAGTTAAGAAGGATGGTGGTGAGGTAGATGCGATAACAGGGGCTACGATAAGTTCACGCGCATTTTCGGAAGCGGTACAGTTGGCATATGATACATTTCAATCGGTAAACCATGGCAACGAATAGTAATCTTAAAGAAAATTTTCTGAAAGGTATTGTGCGGGAGAATCCCGTGTTTGTATTGCTGTTGGGGTTGTGCCCCACTTTGGGTGTCACTTCTTCAGCCTTCAATGGGTTAGGCATGGGCGTGGCTACGGTATTTGTTTTAGTGATGTCAAACCTGGTAGTATCGCTTATCAAAAATCTGATCCCGGATAAAGTTCGTATTCCTGCCTTCATTGTCATCATCGCTTCTTTTGTAACTGTTGTTCAACTGTTAATGGAGGCCTACACACCTGCATTGTATGATCAACTCGGTTTATTTATTCCATTAATTGTGGTGAACTGTATTGTGTTAGGCCGTGCCGAAGCTTTTGCATCACGCAACAGCGTTGTTTCCAGTTTGATTGACGGCTTGGGTATGGGTATTGGATTTACGATGGCGCTTACGCTGTTAGGCGCAATCCGTGAACTATTGGGCAGCCTTTCCATTTTTGGTTTTCAGTTGATAGAAGGTGACGGTATGTTGGTTTTTATTCTGGCGCCCGGGGCTTTTATTACGCTTGGTTTTCTGATTGCGCTGATGAACTGGTTAAAAAACAGAAGCGCTACGACTAAATAATGCTTTAGTATGGATTATCTCATCATTATAATATCAGCTATATTCATTAATAATATAGTGTTGGCAAAATTTCTTGGGATATGCCCGTTTTTGGGGGTTTCAAAAAATACATCCACGGCTGTGGGCATGGGGGCAGCGGTAATTTTTGTGATGACCATCGCCACCATTATTACGTACCTGGTTCATCATTATTTGCTAATACCCTTCAACATCGGCTACATGCAAACCGTAACCTATATTTTGGTGATCGCTTTTCTGGTTCAGGTGGTGGAGATCATTATGAAAAAAGTAAGCCCTGAATTATACCAGGCGTTGGGCGTTTACCTTCCGTTGATTACTACTAACTGTGCCATTTTGGGTGTAGCCATTCTGGTGATCCAACAGGATTTCAACCTGATTAAAAGTGTGGTGTTTGCGGTGGCCAATGGGTTAGGTTTTATGTTGGCGATTATTATTTTTTCAAGCTTACGCGAGCAGTTGGATACAGCCGACTTACCGGAGTACATGCAAGGCGTGCCGGCAGCGTTGATTACCGCCAGTATTCTTTCCATGGCGTTTATGGGATTTGCCGGATTGGTATAATCTCTATAAATAACTGATCAGTTACACAGGCCTTCGACACGCCTGTCTGCCGACAGGCAGGCTCAGACTGACGGCCTTCGACAGGCTGAGACTGACAGACCCAAAGTGATTTTCAGGTTCAGGCTGTAAGATGAAAATAAGTTTGTATCACCAGTTTTTTTTAAACTACCTGGCACGCACCACCGGCACAAGCTGCTTCGGCTTTGTGATCGGTTTCGTCATCCGTTTCATAAACATGGGTAAGATCGATGGCTTTCAGGCTTTTCTCCAGTTCACTAAATTTCTCCTGGGTAATATCTTCAAAGGGTGCTTGTTTGTAGTTGCCGGTATCAAAGGGTAGAACACTTAACCCGTTGTAGGAGGCTTTATTCGCCCACATCCATGCGCCTACCTTTTGCCAGTCTCCATCTTCAATGGATACCGTTGCCGAAACATTGTTGGCATTGCTTCCCCTTCTGAAACCTCTACGCACCCAATCTTCATTGAATTTTTTTATCCGTTCCAGTAGTTGCATCACATCTTCTGTTCGAAGGATGCTTCCTTCGGGTGCTTTTTGCGGAATACAGATAATAGCCTGCTTGCTGTTAAGCTGATCGTCTTCCAGCAATTCGGGATGAGCGATGCGCAGGTACTCGTACAAGGCCTCATTTTTTCCGATGCGTATTCGCCTGATGTAATAATCATTATGCCAGGCATGAATGCCGGAGGAAGTTCCCAACACCAATGATGAGGTGCCTGAAGGTTTAATGGTGGTGGTACGTGCGGCAAACTGTATCCCTATTTTCGCGGAAACTTCAAGGTTAACTTTTTTTACTTCTTGTGCAGCTTCATTTAAATCGAGTTTTTGGACCGCACCGCTGGCAATGCCGGTCATGCCCACGCCAATGAGTGCATCTTGTTCGGTGGTGGTTTTCCACACTTCGCGCAGGTAGTGAAAATTGGTAAAGCCTGCCTGTAATGTGCCGAGGTAAGAGGCGGCACGTGCACGGGCGTTGAGTTCTTCCTGGGTAAACACATCAGATACATTTACTTCACACAGGTTACAGAACTGAAATGGACGAAGCGCAATTTCACAACACGGGTTTGTTCCCCAGTCGGTATCGTTGGTGAAATAAAATCCGGGTTCACCGGAGCCGGAGAGTTCAATCTTTTTCCACAGATCAAGAAATTCTCGTTCTGTTATAGTATCGCGTTGTAACACTACCGAGTTATTGGCACGCCCGCGTTGTTCATTCAACTCCCACCAGTTGCCGTATTTGCAGATGAGCATTTCTTCATCACCATGGGAGAAGAGTGAAATCATAGCTGATCTTCGTATACCACCGGCTAATACGGCATTGGCGAGGTGGCACATCAGGTCGTGGCATTCAAGGGGAGTAAGTTTTTCACCGTTCTCTTTTCGATCGAGCAACGCCTGAACGTGCGCGATACAAATTTTAAGCGGCTCTGGGCCGGGTGCTTTGCCACCGGCCGTTACCAGGCGCGCGCCTTTCGGACGGATGTCGGAGTAATCGAACTCCGGAATGTATTCGCTGATGCCAAAATATCCTTTCAACAAAACTTTCACCGCATCGGCCCAGCCTTCCAGGCTGTCACCTACTAAAAATCTTCTGTGTTTTTCTGCTTTCTGAATGGGCGGTAATTTTTCTACATGATGGTATTGAACAGAATAGCCAACGCCTGTGCCACCCAACAACAAAAACATGGTTTCTGAAAAAGCGCGGATATCATCAACAGGAAGATAAGCGCAATTGTAAATGCGTGAATTATTTCGGGCAATGGCAGTACCGGCAAACTGCATGGCGCGCATGGACGGCAATACTTTTTTCTGCCGCACCCATTTCATCACGCCAATAATTTCATTGTACTGAAAGGGGTATTTTTCCGCCATCATGTGCTGATAGCGGTCGCAGATTTCATCCCACGTTTCCCTGCGCTTAAGTTCGGGCAGGTAACGGGCATATTTCATGTAAATAATTAAATCGCTGAGTATTTGTTGATTGAGTTCCATACGGTAGAGCGGTTAAAAAATGATCATGAAATGTAGTTGGCCTGGTATGTGAATGCTATGACTTAAATCATAATCCAAAAAAAATTTCCGTATTTTCAATGCCGCTATGGATTTACTCTGGACAGTTGTGGCCTGTGGATTTATGCTGGCTGGCATCGTGGGCAGTGTGGTTCCGCTGCTGCCTGGTCCGCCACTTAGTTTTGTAGGATTACTTATCCTTCAATTGCGCGAACAATCGGCATTTACACTTAAGTTTTTACTGATATGGTTGGTGATCGTGATTATCATCGCCATACTCGATTATGTTGTTCCAATTTATGGAACGAAAAAATTTGGTGGCAGTAAATATGGTATGTGGGGTTGTGCGATTGGCCTGATTGCCGGTTTATGGTTTGGGCCATTAGGTATTATTTTGGGGCCATTTATAGGAGCATTTGTGGGCGAGATGATGGCGACTGAACAATCAGACAAAGCATTGAAAGCGGCCTTTGGTTCATTTATTGGTTTTGTTTTCAGTACCTTGATTAAGCTGATCGCATGTTTTGTGATGGGCTGGTATTTTATTAAGGCATTGTAGTATTTCCGTTGTCATGCTGAGCTTGTCCAAGCATGACGCTGATGTATGTTGTCAGTCTTCGGCAAGCTCAGACTGACAGGATGTTTTAGTAAACTTTTCTGTGGCATGTGCTGACAGGAATTTAATTTCGGTTGTCATACTGAGCCTGTCGAAGCATGACATTGGTGTATGTTGTCAGTCTTCGGCAAGCTCAGACTGACAGAATTTTTTAGTAAACGTTTCTGTGGCATGTGCTGACAGGAATTTGATTTCGGTTGTCATGCTGAGCCTGTCGAAGCGTGACGTCAGTGATTTGTTGTCAGTCTTCGACAAGCTCAGACTGACAGGAATTTTAGACTGACAGAATGTTTTTATTAAATTCGATCAAGCTATGAATCCAAATCTGGAACGTATTCAAAAATTCTACACTTGTTTTCAACAACTTGATGCGGAGGGTATGAAGGCCTGTTATCATCCGGAAGTAAAATTTTCCGATCCTGCTTTTCCTGATCTGAAAGGAAAAGAAGTGGGCGCCATGTGGGCTATGTTAATTGATACATTGAAAAAAAATCCGGGTGATTGGAAATTGGAGTTTAGCAACCTTCAGGCTGATGATAAAACAGGCGCTGGCCGGTGGGAGGCTCACTATACGTTTTCACTCACGGGAAGAAAAGTGCACAACATAATCTATGCAGAATTTGAATTTAAAGATGGGAAAATTATAGCTCATAACGATTCATTTGATTTTTACCGTTGGGCCCGCATGGCCTTTGGCACAACTGGTATTTTATTAGGCTGGACTCCTTTCTTCAGAAAGAAAGTACAGGCTACTACGCGTAAGCGATTGGATGGGTTTTTGAAGCGAACAGAATAACGGTTGATTATGAAAACAAAGTCAATAGTTGTAGCATGTATTGTCATAGTTTTCTGGTTTTTAGTTGAAACGCTATCGGCCCAATCGCGCATTGATATACTCACGGTGGCCGGATTGGCAGGTATGCCCTCTGCTTACCAGGAACCATTAAGTGGAAAAGCAACCGAGCGTAACTTGTTGATCAACCTGAAGCTCCCCATAAAATTCAATGAGAAGACAATTTGGTACAATGATTTCACCTACTCCGGGTTTAATGTTACAAATGATCTTGACGTTAAGCCAACAGAATATCTTACTGCCATGCGTATGCACGGTATTATTTTACAAACGGGTATTGTGCAGAAAATAAATGAACGAAATGGTTTTCAACTTTTGGCTGTGCCCCGGTACATGTCTGATTTTAAAGGGAGTGACAGTAAGAGCTGGCAGTTGGGAGGTATCGGTTTATATGAACATCGTTATCACGATCGGTTACTGATGCGATATGGAGCCTTATACAATCAGGAGTTATTTGGTCCTTTACTTGTACCACTGGTTTATCTGGATTGGCAGATTAATGGCAAATGGAGTATTGTTGGATTAATGCCGATTAACCTGAGGATTAGTTATAGGTTAAATGAAAAATTAACAACCGGACTTAATCATTTCGGGTTTATAACCACCTACAGACTGGGCCAGGAAGAATTTAAAGGTGACTATGTTGAACGTAATAGTATTGATGAAACGTTATTCATCCGATGGAATACCATGGGTAACTTTTTTGTTGAAGCACGTTTCGGATATTCCCTGAGTCGTGTTTACGAACAATATGATGCCAGTGAAAAAATGGATTTGAGGTTGAGCATCGTTCGCTTTGGTGACGACCGTACACCGAAAAATGTAAACTTTGATAATGGGTTGATTGCATCGTTACGATTGGTGTATAGTCTTCCTATAAACTAAATTAAAAGAGGCAAGCGTTTCCACCTGCCTCTTTTAACATCTAAATATTTGAATCTAATCCTGTCCCATAAATACGCGTTCCGTCAAATGATCATTTAATTTTAAATGATCTACGCCATCCTTTAACCACTCAGGAATAGTTGCGCCCTTTAAATGGTAATCAAAAAACTCCATCATCCGTACAGCATAGTCCTTCCGGTTTTCAAGTTTAGCCAGGCCGTGGTTTTCACCTTTATATTGCATCATTACTACAGGCTTTTTCAATCTGCGCAACGCATTGTAGTATTCAATACCTTGTGTGAAATCTACTGCGCCATCTTTATCGTTGTGTAACATAAGCAAAGGAGTGGTAACATTTTTTACATGATATACCGGTGAATTACGGAGGTAAGCTTCCCAGTTTTCCCATGGCGCACCGGTAAATCTTCCTTGAGATGCTTCGAAGATCGACATGTTTCCGCCACCGGTATTCCAGTAAATCAAATCATACATCGATACCATGTTGGTAAGTGGTGCTCCTGCGGCAGCGGCTTTGAACATGTTGGTTTGGGTAATCAAAAAACAGGTTTGATAACCACCCCATGAATGTCCGTGAATGCCAATTTTGGTTTCATCAATCACTCCGGTTTTCAAAGCAGCCTTAACCCCCGGTATCACACACCATACGGCCGATATGCCCGGGTCATCCATTTTATAAACAATGTCTGGAATAAACACCGCGTACCCGTTGCTGGTGTAAACGCTGGGATTCCAACCTGTGCCGGAGAATCCAGGACTTGAATAGCTATGCAGTGTCTGTGAAAGTTTTTCGTAGTAATACACTACTGTTGGATATTTTTTACCCGTTTCATATCCGGCCGGTAAGAACAATGCACCTTGCAGGGTATCACCTTTATCGGAAACATAATCAACCAACTGAACGCCCGGTGACCATGCATATTTATTAGCATCCGGGGCATTTTTCGAAACCTGGCTTTCATTTTTTAATTGCGCATCGGCAGCAAAAAATTCGGTTGGCTGGTTGAATTTCTCACGACTGAAAATATAGACCTCTGCCTTTTTTGCCTTCAACAGGCGATTGATGTTTGTGTCTTCCCATACTAATGATTTTGCACCTGGTGTAAGTCCGGTTTTGCCGGGTTCAAGGCGGGCAATACCGCTTTTCTTGTTCCATTCACCATAGGTGCGCACATACTGAGGCTTTTTAAGATCAATTCCTTTTTCATCCGTATCAAGTTGGAAGCGATTTTGGTAACGGATTTTTTCTTTGCGACCGTTTACTGTAAGATTTACTGCAGCATCTTTTCCGTTCACTGGAACCTGCCAGATATTCCACAAATCGCGAAGCAGAACAATTTTGCTGTCGCTGCTCCAGCCGACAACCGGTGTAAGTGGCTTGATAACATTGTGATCGTCTTCGGTATTAATGAAGGAGCTTTTTACCTTTTCGGTAATATTAACATTGTTCTTGGTGAGTATGTCATACACATAATAGTGACCGTCTTTTCCGTACAGGAATTTTGTTCCATCCGGTGATGGCCGGGGGCTCGACCAGAAGGAAGGCAGGTAGTGCTTTTCAAACACCTTTGTTTTTGTTCCGGTTTTTAAATCGATAACATATACATCCGTGTAGGATTGTCCATCCAGGGCATTGTCTAATTCATACGCGCTGTTATCCTGGCCAATTGCATACCGGTGTTTCGGCATAATGTTCAGGTCTTTCAACGTTCCTTCGTTCAGGCGGATGAATGATGAACCGGCTACATCATACATACCCCAATAACTGAAATTCTTATCCTGTGTTTCCTGCCGTTGCTGGCGTGATTGTAAACGTGTATCCTGCCAATGCCAGATGGTCATATCGGGTTTTAGCGTATCACCTTTGGTTTCAGGTTTTTTGCTATCCAGTTTGGCAATGGCTTTTTGTAAATCGGCAATGGACTTAATGGTGGTGTCTGTTTTTATTTTAGCCAGCTTATCGGCATCCGATTGTTTTGGTGCTTCTTCCTTATCAGCAGGTTTTTCTTTTTTGGCTAACTCTAAATCATGGATACCAACCAAGAGTCTCGTCAGGTCTTCCGTCCACATAGGCTTTCTGTTCGGGCTTATGGTCATTCCCTTTGGGAATCGTACAGAATCTTTTGCGGGTTCGTAGGTAACAACAAGTGGTGCAGGTGCTGAAAAGTTTTTTACGCCTAAAACACTTCCTTTGTCCTGCTTGAATTTTTTGTCCTTCACCATTTTTAAGGCCGCCAATCCATCGCCTTCTTCTGTCCAGTTAATGGATTGATACCTTGCCTTATCACTGTCGAGCACACGGGTTTGTTTTGCTGCAACGGTGTACAGATGCAAACCATTGCCGCTTTGGTTGGCGGCATCAATCGCATAAACTAAATGCGTTCCTTTTTTATTGAATTCATATTCCGATACATTTCCGATGTTTTGGCTTTTGCCTGTGGAGAGTTCAACGAGTAATAAATCTGAACCTTTCGGGTCATCGGGTTTACTTCCCGGGCTGCGTTCTTTGGCAACATGAATGGCAATATGATTAGCGAGTTCGCCATTAAAAGCAAATGAATTTACTTTTTCATATTCTGTTTTCTTATCGGTTGCCAACTCCACAACATGAAGTTTGTCGAAGAGTTGTTTGCCTGGGGTTTTAACATTGGCTTTCCGCTCTGAGTTTTTAGGAAATTCTTTGAAGGCAACCCATTTACCGTCTTCCGAGAAGGTAACGGATGCATTAGTTGTACTGCCGATGGCGTATGATTTTTTATCCGTTCCTCTTACTTTTTGAACAATCAATTCTCCATCACCATCTACAGGAAGCAGGGAATAGGCAACCCACTGGCCATCGGGTGACACGGTTACACTAAAGGGATAAATAGATTTCCAGGCCGGAACATCTTTCCAGGTGATGGGCTTTGCTTCCTGGGCTACGCTAGTGGTATAGATTAAGAGAAGCAATGTTACAAAAAGGATTCTGGACGTAAATGGTTTCATGCGAATAGATTTTGATGAATTTCAAGATTGTAATATTAATTATTATCGCGATCGAAAGAAGCATTTCGTACATGAATGGTTGCTGATTGGGTATTTATTGCCTTTATTGAAATACCTAAACTACCGTGCGCATGGAAAACCCAGCAAAGGATGAAGGCCTTAAACGTGTTATCGGTGTTCGATCGCTGGCAATAAATGCTGTAAACCTTACGGTAGGTGCAGGCATATTTGCGCTGCCTGCTGCAGTAGCGTTGCTCCTGGGGCCTTCAGGCTTTTGGGCCTATCTGATATGCGCTGTTTTGTTAGGCCTCGTTATGTTATGCTTCATTGAAGTGGGCAGTAAAATTACCACAACCGGTGGTGTGTACACGTATGCTGAAGTTGCCTTTGGCCCGTTGGCCGGATTTTTAACGAATACAGTATTCTGGTTAGGCTTTTCAACAATAGCTAGTGCAGCAGTGGCCAACATCATGGTGAATAATCTTACTGTTTTGATACCCGCATTAGCATCACCGGTTTACCGGATACTTTTTTTAGCCGTGGTGTATGGCGGGTTAGCGATTTTGAATGTACGGGGAAGCAAAGGGAGTGCAGGGTTTGTTGTTGCCATTACTCTGGTAAAAATTATTCCATTGATCTTGCTCGTAGGTTTCGGAATGGCGCATGTACAGCTTGACAATTTGCGTGTAACGGAAAATCCTTCTTTTAAAAGCTTAGGTGAAGGTGCCCTGATGTTATTTTTTGCCTTTGGTGGAGGTGCTGAGTGTACATTATCGGCTTCGGGTGAAATAAAGGATCCAAGGCGCACCATTCCCCGCGGATTATTGCTCGGAATATTATTTATATTTTTTATTTACCTGGCCATACAGGGTGTAGCGCAGGGAGTATTAGGTGATGCACTTGGCTTACAAAAGGAAGCTCCGCTGGCTGCAGTTGCGGAAGTTGTTTTTGGACCTTACGGGATAATCTTCATGACACTAACCGCTGTGGTTTCCTGCTTCGGATTGATTAGTGGAGATTTATTTGTCACGTCACGACTTCCCTATGCAGCAGCGCGTGACGGATTACTTCCCGGTATACTGGCCAGGGTTCATCCGAAATTTATAACGCCCTACACTTCAATTATTCTTTATGCATCAGTCGGTTTTTTATTCGCAATATCGGGTGGCTTCCGCCAGCTGGCCATTTTATCCAGTGCATCTATACTACTGATTTATGTGGGTGTAATTGCCGCCACGATTAAGTTGAGAAAGAAAAAAGTTGAAGGAGCCTACACCAATCCGGGCGGAATTGTTATTCCTGTTTTAGCATTGTTGGCAACAGGTTGGTTTTTGTCGAACCTGGCCCTGCAGGAAATAATTTCTGTACTCATATTTCTGGCATTTTTTACAGGCGTCTATTTTTTAATGCAAACCCGTAAAAGAAGCCGATAGGCATGATTACGGATTCAAACATAGCGTTGTAAATTCGATCACTAACAACTGTTTGTTTAAGGATTTATTTTCCTGATTTGTGATTTCCATCAGTGTAATTACTTATTAATTACTCTACTTTTGCCCGTAACCTATGCAAGAGAAAATCTACTCGATTATTGTCGGATCAGGCCGCTATATACCTACCCAACGAATCACCAATTCCGATTTTAATAAGCACTCCTTTTATGAGGCCGATGGTAAACCCATCAAACGACCCAATGAATAGGTGATCCGTAAATTCAGCGACATTACCGGAATACTGGAACGCAGGTATGTTACAGATGATCTGGTTGCTTCCGATATTGGGTATCTGGCAGCTCAAGATGCACTTGCATCTTCAGGCATAGATGGTGAAACACTCGACTACATTATTGTAGCGCATAATTTTGGAGACGTTCCGTACGACAACCGAAGAAGCGACCTGGTGCCAGCCTTAGCCTCGCGCGTGAAAGCAAAGCTGGGTATAAAAAATCCGGACACTATTTGTTACGATTTACCCTTTGGATGTGCCGGCTGGTTACAAGGTGTTATCCAGGCTGATTTTTATATCAAGGCCGGAATGGCCAAACGGGTGATGGTTATTGGTGCGGAAACCTTATCGCGTATTTGCGATCCGCACGATCGCGACAGCATGATTTATGCCGATGGGGCAGGGGCAATAATTCTGGAAGCCACGTTAAGCAAAAAGCCTGTAGGAATATTGGCCCATCAATCACAAACCAATGCCGGTGATTATACCTATGTGCTTAAAATGCAGCCTTCGTATAATCCGGATTATCCGGGTAATGATTTGTTTTTAAAAATGCGTGGCCGTGTATTGTATGAACACGCACTGAAAGCTGTTCCCGCTGTTGTTAAAGCCAGTTTGGTGAAGGCCAACATTCCCCTTACTGAAGTAACCAAGGTTTTTATTCACCAGGCGAATAACAAAATGGACGAGGCGATACTGAAAAGACTTTTTGAAGAATACGGGATTACCAACATACCCGAAGGCATTATGCCCATGAGTATTTCCTGGCTGGGCAACAGTTCAGTGGCTACGGTACCCACGTTGTATGATTTGGTAAGCAAGGGTGATATGCCCGAACATCAGTTAGTAAAAGGGAGTGTTATTGTTTTTGCTGCTGTTGGTGCCGGTGTTAACATCAACGCTGCGGTGTACCGCATTCCTGATTAAATAGTCATCGCAAAATTATGAGAGTGTCAGGTTGAGCTTGTCGAAACCTGATGCTATTAGAAAATTGAGCCTTCGACAAGCTCAGGCTGACAATTCCCTTCGACAAGCTCAGGCTGACAATTCCCTTCGGCAGGCTCAGGCTGACAATTCTCTTCGACAAGTTCAGGCTGACAATTGAAATTGATGTATTGAGATGATAATATGATTTCTTGCAGAGGGCACAAAAAAAACGGGGAAGTCAATTGCTTGATTTCCCCGTCTTCGTTATACATAAACCGTAGCCCATGTATACCGCTAAGCTTATCCTGCCACTGTAAAACCTGCTTTAACTTTCCTGTGAAAGCCACTCTCGGTTTTATGCTCCCGTCAGGTTTTCCTTGCGGACGCCTTTCCGTGAACACAATCCTACCTCACCGGCTTTTTTGTTTCTCTTTTTCCGTAGAAAAAAAGCTTTTGTTTTTCCGATGCTGTCTGATCACCGTGACAATGTTCGACTTAGTGATATGAAAGTACTTGCTTGTTATGTCCTGACAAAATAATTGACCAAAAAGTAGTCAACAACTTATCAACCGGGTTATCCACATTTTTAAACATCTTAAAGAATTAATTTGATTTCTTGGTCTGTGAGGACACAGACCAAAGGACGAGGACACAGGCCAAAAATAAAGACTGTTTAGTATTGTTTATTGTTTCGCTTTTTTCTCCAAATGAGATAGACAATAATCATAAGCACGGGTAACACTATATACAGTATAACTTCAGTAGTTGAGGAAAGATCGATCGGTTGGCTTTGATTTGGGATGCCTTGTGGGATTTGAAGAAGAGTGTAGTTTGTCATGGTGTAAAAGTCGTGAAGTCAAAGTATTCAGACCAGAAACCGGTACTGAAATTCACTTAAATAATAGTCATGTGTCTCATCCTGACAAAAATCAGTAATCAGGATAACTGAAATCAGGAGGCTCAAATAGCTGAAAATCTACTTTTAAGGCATTATTTTTAAATAACGCATTACATCCCTAGCCTATGGAACTCGAAAAATTCAGTTACGACAACAAAATCGTGAAGGCCTTTATCATCGCCACCGTAATTTTCGGCCTGGTGGGTATGTTGGTAGGCCTTACCGCTGCCATCCAGCTGTTTTACCCGGTATTCAATTTCGACTTGCAGTACACCACCTTTGGCCGCATCCGGCCCCTGCACACCAACGCCATCATCTTTGCGTTTGTGGGCAACGCCATGTTTGCCGGTGTGTACTATTCCATGCAGCGGTTGTTAAAGGCCCGTATGTTCAGCGACACCCTTAGTTGGATTCACTTCTGGGGCTGGCAACTGATCATTCTGGCTGCCGCCATAACCTTGCCACTGGGCATCACTACCTCGAAGGAATACGCTGAGTTGGAATGGCCCATCGACATCGCCATCACCCTCATCTGGGTGGTGTTTGGCTGGAACATGATCGGCACTATTCTCAAGCGCAGGGAAAAGCATATGTATGTAGCCATTTGGTTTTACATCGCCACGTTCGTAACCGTAGCAGTATTGCATATAGTTAACTCCTTTGAAATGCCGGTGAATTTCTTCAAGAGTTATTCGTGGTATGCTGGTGTACAGGATGCACTCGTGCAGTGGTGGTATGGTCATAATGCCGTTGCGTTTTTCCTTACAACACCCTACCTGGGGTTGATGTATTATTTCTTACCGAAAGCTGCTAACCGGCCGGTGTACTCGTATCGTCTTTCTATCGTACACTTCTGGTCATTGATATTCTTATACATATGGGCAGGCCCGCACCACTTGTTGTATTCTACTTTGCCTGACTGGGCACAATCTCTGGGTACGGTTTTCTCCATCATGCTCATCGCACCTTCGTGGGGCGGTATGCTTAATGGTTTGTTTACCCTTCGCGGTGCGTGGGACAGGGTGCGCGAAGATCCCGTTTTAAAATTTATGGTAGTAGCGGTTACTGCCTACGGCATGGCTACGCTGGAAGGTCCGCTGTTGTCGTTAAAAAATGTTAACGCGATCGCGCACTTTACCGATTGGATTGTTGCTCACGTGCACGTAGGTGGCTTAGGCTGGAATGGTTTCTTAATCTTTGGAATTTTGTATTGGGTTGTTCCGCGCATGTGGGGCACCAACCTGTATTCAACCAAGTTGGCTAATGTGCATTTCTGGATTGGTACACTCGGTATAATCTTCTATGCATTACCCATGTACATTTCAGGTGTAGTGCAAAGTTTAATGTGGAAAGAATTTAATGCAGAAGGATTCCTGGTGTACAAAAACTTTTTGGAAACCACCGTGCAGATTCTTCCCATGCACATGTTGCGTGCCGTAGGAGGTGGTTTATATCTCACCGGTGCCATCATTATGACCTACAACCTGATTAAAACTGCTTATGCCGGTAGCTTTATTGCCAACGAGCCTGCAGAAGCAGCGCCCATAGCAAAAACAGAAGCAAGCGGAGGCGGCTGGCACCATGTGTTGGAAAGCAAGCCTATCCTGTTCAGCGTACTTACACTGGTGGCGATTTTGATTGGTGGTATTGTTGAGATGGTTCCTACCTTCTTGATTAAATCTAACGTGCCCACCATTGCCAGTGTTAAGCCGTACACACCACTTGAACTTCACGGGCGGGATATTTACATCCGTGAAGGTTGTGTGGGTTGTCACTCGCAATTAGTACGACCCTTCCGTTCGGAAGTTGAACGGTACGATCCTCAAGGAGGGGAATACAGCAAGTCGGGCGAGTATGTATATGATCATCCTTTCCTGTGGGGTTCAAAACGTACCGGGCCGGATTTACACCGCCTTGGCGGAAAATATTCTGATGTATGGCATTATAACCACATGCTGGCTCCGGATGCCGTTTCAACTGGTTCTATAATGCCGGCTTACCCGTGGTTGTTTGAACAAACTATTGACTTAAGTCAGACGGCACCAAAGATCAGGGCCTTGCGGAAAATTGGTGTTCCGTATGAAGAGGGTTACGAAGCAATAGCCAACGAACACCTGAATATTCAGGCCAGGCGCATTGCCGAGAACTTACAACTGGAAGGTATTGAAGTGGCACCGGAAACGGAGATCATCGCCATGATTGCCTACCTGCAACGGTTAGGTAAAGATATAAAGGCATCGAAAACTGCAGAAAACAAGTAAGGCTATGTATAGAAGTGTATTACAAAGTATCGATAACATCGCCATATGGCCGATCATATCGCTTTCAATATTTTTCATATTCTTCATCTTGCTGTTGTGGTGGGTATTTACGGTTGATAAAAAGTATATCCGCCAAATGGAAAACATGCCTTTCGATCACGCAGATGAACCATCAACAACTACAACCAAAAACCTATGAGAACGATAGCATCAACACTCCTTTTCATATTGATCAGCGCATCGGCCATGGCGCAGGATGCAGCTCCGGCAAGCAGCTTTTGGAGCGATCCGTTTAAAGATCCGTTGTTTCCATTTTATATGGTAATAGGTTTTGTGTTTCTCACTGCCTTTCTGGTGATTATGGTGGCCATCTATATGCTGCAGGTATTGAATGTATTTATTCGCAAGGCTGCGGAGGAACGTGCTGAGAAATTGGGTATTCAATATGTACCTCAGCCATCTTTCTGGTCGAAGTTCTGGGATCAGATCAATGCCTTCAGGCCGGCTGAGAAAGAGGCTGACATTATGCTGGATCATAATTATGACGGCATACGCGAACTGGATAACCATTTACCACCGTGGTGGAAGTGGCTGTTGTATGGTTCGATTGTGTGGGCCGCTATTTACCTGGTGGTGTACCACGTAACCGGTAGCTTACCGTTAATGGAAGGAGAGTACCAGGCTGAAGTAACGAAAGCGGAAGAGCAGCGCGCGAAACTGTTGGCGCTAAATCCCCCGGTTTCTATTGATGAGAGCACGCTTATCTACTCACCCGATGATGCCATACTTAAGAAAGGAAGGCAGATCTACGTTACCAATTGTGCATCATGCCATTTGGCAGACGGACAAGGAAGCATTGGTCCGAATTTAACCGATGACTACTGGCTGCATGGTGGAAGCATAAAAGATATTTATGCAGTAATCAAGAATGGCGTTCAGGAAAAGGGAATGATTTCGTGGGCACCTGTATTGTCACCGGAGCAAATTCGTGATGTGGCATTTTATATAAAGAGTATACACGGAACGAATCCACCAAATCCGAAAGCTCCACAAGGTGTGTTGTACAAGGAAGAGGCGGCAACTCCTCAGGCAGATACTGTAAAAACTTCAATATAGGGGAAGAATACCGTGTGTCGGATGTAATCCGATACACGGTTGCACAAAGGTTGGGAAGGAGATAACACTAATCATAATATTTTGAACGCCACTAAAGAGAATCTTTATCAGTATGATGAGGAATTCCGCGATACACTTGGAACGGTAGATGAAAAGGGGAAGCGTATTTGGGTGTATCCGAAAAAGCCTTCCGGCAGGTTTCATCATGCCCGTATTGCAGTAACGGTCATTCTTCTTACCATATTTTTTACCGGGCCGTTTATTCATATCGGTGGTCAGCCATTGCTCATGCTTAATTTCTTTGAGCGCAGGTTTGTCATTTTTGGTCAGGCGTTTTGGCCGCAGGATTTTTTCCTGCTGGCATTAACGCTCATCACTTTTTTTGTTTTTGTGATTTTATTCACCGTTGTATTCGGCCGTGTATGGTGCGGATGGGCATGCCCGCAAACACTGTTTATGGAAATGGTATTCAGAAAGATCGAATACTTTATTGAAGGTGATGCCAACCAGCAACGCAAGCTAAACCATGCACCGTGGACAGGCGATAAAATCTTTAAAAAGGGATTGAAGCATTTCATTTTCATTACCATTTCAATCATCATTTCGCACACGGCCATGGCCTACCTGATTGGTATTGATACGGTAAAGGAAATTGTTTCGCAACCGCCCACCGAAAACCTGGCAGGGTTTATCGGGCTGGTAGCCTTCACCGGAATTTTTTATGGTGTATTTGCACGCTTTCGCGAACAAGCCTGCATCGCGGTTTGTCCGTATGGAAGGTTACAAGGTGTGCTGTTGGTGAAGGATTCCATAGTGGTGGCGTACGACTGGCTGCGCGGTGAGCCCCGCGGTAAACTAAAGAAGAATGAAGTTGACACAACCAAGGGCGATTGCATTGATTGTAAACTATGCGTGCACGTTTGCCCCACCGGAATTGATATTCGTAATGGCACCCAGTTGGAGTGTGTTAATTGTACCGCTTGTATTGATGCCTGCAATGAAGTGATGGTTAAAGTGGGCAAGCCGAAAGGGTTGATTCGGTACGCATCGTACAATTCAATAAAGGAAGGGGTTCAAAAGTTAATTACCCCACGGGTTATCGGATACTCTTTTGTGCTGCTGGCATTGCTGAGTTTTCTTTCCTTTATGATTGCCACCCGTTCGGATATTGAAACTACTGTACTGAAAGTACCCGGTACGCTGTTTCAACGTGCTGATGATGGAACCATCACCAACCTGTACAACGTTGAATTTGTAAATAAAACATTTGAAGACATTACACTTGAAGTGAAAGCTGACTCCCCTCCGGAGGCAACCTTGAGCAAAGTGGGCGAACAAGCCGTACTGGTTCCGGCAGGTGAAATGCTGAAAGGCGTATATTTTATAAAGATACCGGCTGATCAGGTAAAAGCAGCAAAAACTGTAGTTATGGTTGGTGTTTATAAAGAGGGTAAGCGCATTGAAAAAGTTAAGGTGAAATTTATCGGCCCGGTTAAATCAGGTAAGCCGTGATGTTCATTTAAATTACTGGTGTTAACTGTAAATTGTAGGATATGAATTGGGGAAAAGGAATTGTTGTAGCGTTTATCTTGTTTGCCGCTTTTCTGGCAGTAATGATTACCATTATGATGAAGCAGGATATTGGCCTGGTTTCAAAAAACTACTATGCGGAAGACCTGGCGTTTCAGGAGCAATTTGAGCGCAAGCAGAATACGGAGCAACTGGAATTTAAACCGGAAATTACCATTGAGCAAAAGCAGTATTTGAAAGTATATTTTCCCTCGGTAAGTTTTGTAGAAGAAGGAGAAGTAAAACTATTCCGGCCTTCATCTGATAAATTGGATCAGCAGATCCGGTTACACGCATCAGCCGATTCGGTTCAGGTGTTTCCGTTGCAGCCGCTGGAACATGGGGCGTATCGGGTAAAAATGAAGTGGACAACGGAGGGCAAGGAGTATTATCTGGAAAAGGTTATTTTTATTTAGAATATTAATTATTTGTCAGGTTGGGCTTGTCGAAACCTGTTCGGGCATCGAAGTAGCCTTCGACACGCTCAGGCTGACAGTCTTAAGTTCATTACTTGTACATGTATATAGCCGCTTTTCTTTTAGGACTAACCGGAAGCCTTCACTGTGTGGGCATGTGCGGACCTATTGCGTCTATGGTGCAGGGTACAACTGGCAAAAAAATTCTGATCAACCGGCTGTTATATAATATTGGGCGAACAACAACGTATGTTCTAATGGGTGTTGCAGTGGGTTTGTTGGGGAAAATCGTTCAGTGGGGTGGGGTACAAGGAAAAGTTTCGATTGCGGTTGGCGCAGCGATTATCCTTACACTATTTATACCTAACGTGCAGTCTGTTTTTCTTCCTTCGCTTTCGCGGATCGTTTTAAAACTTAAGGGAGTATTTGCCGTGCACATGAATTCAAAACGTGCAGTATCCTCATGGCTTACCGGAATGTTTAATGGATTTCTTCCCTGCGGGCTTGTTTACGCTGCCTTAGCCATTGCTTTAATTCAAACTACGCCTTTGCAAAGTGCTTTGGTTACGATGTTGTTTGGATTGGGAACCATTCCCGCTTTGCTTGCAGCAGCATTTTCCTGGCAGGCATTAAGGCGTGTTATTCCATGGTCTTTCCAGCGCATCCAAACGGCTATGCTTATCGTGGTGGCTGTGGTGATGATCTGGCGCGGACTTTCCGTTGAAACAAATTTTTTTGGCGGAAACGCTGCAGAAGTCGTTTGCCATCCATAGACAATTAGCCTGCGTGTTGCATTAAATATTTTTTTGGTGTTATCCCGAATTTTTTCCGGAACGCTGCAATAAAGTGACTCGGGTTTGAATATCCGATTTGAAAAGCCACCTCATTTACTTTTAACTTATGCGTATCCAGCAGTACTCGCGCATGATCAAGTTTATGATCAAGCAAATAGCCAAATACAGTATTGCCATAAATTTCTTTGAATCCCATCTTTAGTTGAAATTCATTTAACCCTGAAAGTTTGGCAAGTGCTTTCAGCCCGGGCGGGGAATCAATGTTCTTGAGCAGATGCTCTTTGGCGTTTTTAATTTTCCGAACGGTGTCTTCATCGTTCAGGAAAGGGCAGTTTTCGGTATTGGGCTTCTTTTCAGAAAAGTAAAGACTCAGCAACTCAAAAACCTTACCGTGGTAATAAAGATTTTTGGAGCTATCGCTGAGTTGGATGGTAAACAATTGATTTAACACGACTACGAGTGAAGAGGGCACATCCCGTTCATCATAAAATTTGCGATTTACATTTTCGGCTTTCAAAAAGGGGAGTGGCTCATGAGTAAAAAGTTCATGGAGATTCTCCAGGGAGATAAACAGAAATACCATGCGCGCACCGGCTGATAGTTTAAGGGTAAAATTCAAATCGCCCTCGGGGTTATAGAAAAAGTAATTCTTCATGCGGTGTATTTCGCGGCTGTAATGCGGGCCGAATTCAAAACGGGCACTGCCTTCCAGACAGAAATAGAACTGGATGATTTTCTTTTGCAGCGTACCGGGCAGGGCAAGCTCCTGATTCTCCTTGTTTTCCGCCAGTATCAGTTTGATGTCGGCCGATTCAAAGGCTAACCGCAAATTACTGTTTTGGGCATTTTCTTTAATATAGTTGAGCATTTCTTATAGCTTTTAAAATAAAAATGACAACGGTCATGACTATTAATGACCAAAAATAGACGTTTTTTTTTAAAAAGTACCAACATTTGCTACCAGCAGTAGTTTAATAGGTCAGCAGATACAAATTATACTTCTATGGGTATTTTATGATCTCTTCAAAATAAATCTTTGCGCCTCATAATAAATTTCAATGATTCGGATTTTAGCACTCCTGTTTTTCGTTGTTCCGGTTCTTTTATCCGCACAAGTGCACGTAACCGTTCGCGATAAGGCCAGCGGGCAGGCCGTTGAGGGTGCAGTAGTTTATGCACTGAATTCTCAAGGGAATGCGCTTACTCAAATCGTAACCAACGAAGAGGGAAGGGGATCAATACTTATCAGCAACTATCCAATAACACTTTCAACCGCACACATTGCCTATCAATCGGCAAATGCTTCGGTAAGTGCTTCAGGTGACTACACACTGGAGCTTGAGCCCAATCTTACGCAATTGGCTGAGGTGGTGGTAACGGGTCAATTTGAGCCTCAATCGGCCAAGCAGTCTGTTTATCGGGTGCGCACTATTTCAATGGAGCGCATTCAGGCCACCGGGGCAACCCGCTTGCAGGATGTACTTAATACCGAATTAAATATACGCTTCTCGCAGGATCTCGCGTTGGGTGGATCAAACCTCTCCTTACAGGGACTAAGCGGACAAAATGTTAAGGTGCTGATTGATGGTGTGCCCATGGTAGGCAGGCAGGGCACAGGAAATGAAATCAACATTAACCAGGTTAATGTGAACAGTATTGATCGCATTGAAATTGTGGAAGGACCTATGGCTGTTATTTATGGGGCCGATGCCCTGGCCGGTGTTATTAATATCATTACTAAAAAACCGGAATCGGGTAAGTGGAGTGGATCAGTTAAGCTGCATGAAGAAACTGTTGGTACCGAATATGGCGTGAAGCAAGGGATCCACAACCACAGCGCTTCGATGGGTTACCGTAAAAATTCCTTCTACACACTGGGTGATTTTACACACAACTATTTTGGCGGATGGCAGGGCAGTGCTGAAGATCGGGATAAGGAATGGCATCCGAAAACCCAATGGCTGGCCAGTGGATTGGCCGGGCACAAAACCGATAAGCTTGATGTGTATTACCGCCTGGATTTCCTGAATGAGAATATTTACAATCCTGGTTTATTTAGCGGCATAGAAGCGATCGATCAAAACTACATCACCAAGCGTTTTATGCACCAGGTGCAGGGCACCTATACTCTTTCTGATCGTTTGCGGTATAGCGGTGCTATATCCTACACGGATTATAGGCGAAAAATTCAAACGGTAACCGTAAATAAAAATACAGGTGATGTTCGGTTAGCACTGGATCCATCCTTACAGGATTTAACACAATTTGATGGCCTAACATTGAGGGGTACATTTTTATACAAAATTTCGGATGCGATTTCCTTGCAGCCCGGGTATGATTTAAACCATGAGTCAGGTAGTGGAGGGCGTTTAACAGAAGGGATTTCATCCATGGGCGATTATGCTTTTTTTGTATCAGCTGAAGTTAAGCCGAATACGTGGCTGAGTTTTCGCCCAGGCGTGCGCATGGTTAAGAATACTGCGTATGATGCTCCTCCATTTATCCCTTCCATAAACGCCAAAATTCAACTCACTGAAAAACACGATTTGCGGCTTTCTTATGGCAGAGGTTTCCGCGCACCTTCCATACGCGAATTGTATTTCTATTTCTTCGATGCCAGTCATGCCATTGAAGGAAACCCGGATTTACAGGCTGAGTTGTCGCATAGTTTCAATGCATCCTGGAATGCCAGGTGGACCGTCAAGCATGACATTAAGTTCTCAACGGTGGTAACGGGCTTCTATAATACCGTGGAAAATATGATTGGTTTTGGTGCCAAGCCAGGTAATGCCAACGTTACTACCTACCTGAACATAGATGAGTTCAAGTCCGCGGGCTACACCTGGTTAAATACACTTGTGTATAAAAAACTGGAGTTGGGTGTGGGTTTTGGCTACACCGGCAGGTATAACCAGCTTATTGAAACCAGTGAAGCGCCTGCTGACTTTTTATGGTCGCCTGAAATAAACGGATCAGCAACTTATGCTTTCACCACTATTGGCGCTTCTGTGTCCCTTTACTACAAATACACCGGGCGCACACCTTTCCTGGCCACTGATGTAACCGGATTAATAGAGCTTAATGAAACGGAAGGGTTCCACTGGGCCGATCTCAGTGTACAGAAATCCCTTTATAAAAAATTCAATGTATCAACAGGCGTGCGAAATCTCTTCGATGTAACACGCATCAACAATATGGCTGCAAATGGTGGGCCGGTACACGGTGGCGGATTAACCCGACCGGTAGGCTACGGCAGGTCATACTTTATAAGTCTTTCTTACAACTTTTAAATTTTCTAATCTAAACTGTACAAACTGATGAACGATAAACTAAAAAATG
The DNA here is from genome assembly GCA_002425185.1 of Flammeovirgaceae bacterium UBA5585. GTDB lineage: Bacteria > Bacteroidota > Bacteroidia > Cytophagales > Cyclobacteriaceae > UBA2336. The sequence continues at coordinate 117,529 of DILT01000010.1, forward strand.
GCTGGATGGTGGTATTGAGTCTAGCGCTGTTGATTTCATTTTCTTCTTGCGAGGATGACCCACAATTGCCCGATAACCTGGTTGAATTTGAATCGGCTCAATTGGGTTTTGCAGCAAACGAGGGTGCGCTGACAGTAAACATAAATTTTTCAAGAGCAACGTCTCAGGCAGGAACGGTAACCGTTACGTTTGCCTCCAGTGGATTAAACTATGGAACGGATTTTACCACCACTCCGGCTGCTACTGCAAATACCATTACGTTGCCCGTTGTAAATGGCGCCTCGCAACTATCTTTTAGTGTTGAGAAAGGTGTAGGTATTTTACTGGATGGTGATGAAACTATAGCCTTCACGATCACATCCGTAAGCGATGGCCTGGTGTTAGGAACCTCAAGTCAACTGGCGCTTAGCTTTTCAGAAATTCTTGCACAACAAGGTATCATGAACATAAATGGGGGCGGCCCTACCTATCCCAACAAAGTGTTTATCGATTTGAGTGCCAATCGCCAAACAGCGGTGGATCGTACCTCATGGGATCTTGGATTTCATATGGGTAATGATTTCAGGGTAATTTTAAATACCTCCATTACTATGATGGCCCGTGCCATCGACAAAACGGACTTAACACTGGTTACAGCTGCTGATACGCTCGGGTTTGCAAGCACCATGGTTGTAGGAGCCAATGCCATCAATGCCGCCATGGCATGGATTGATGATCCTGCTGGAGACCTAACAAAAACAGCCTTTGCACCTGTTTCTTTAACTCCTTCTGAAAATAAAGTGTATATCATCAACCGGGGAGCCGCTAATCCTCCCAGTGATCCTTCTGAGCCTATTCCATCCAGTGGCTGGAAAAAGGTTCGTGTGTTACGCAACGGCAATGGTTATACCATTCAACATGCCGACATTGCTTCAACAACGTTTCAGGAAATTCAGCTTGCGAAAGATGATAGTTACTTATTTAAGTATATAAGTTTTGCAACAGGTTCCGTTGCAATTGAACCTCAAAAAGACAGGTGGGATATAGCCTGGACAGGTTTCACTAATTCAACCAATCTTGGCGGTGGCTTTATTCCTTATTTCTTTCAGGACATTGTTCTTCAAAACAGGAATGGGGTAGAAACTGCTGAGCTGTTAACAGCGACCGCTGGTAGTTACGAAGCTTTTGGTGAGGCAAACCTGACAGGCGTGACCTGGCTGACCAGCCAACTCGGCATTGGCGCCAAGTGGCGTTCGGGTGGCGGCCCCGGCTCAGCGCCTGCAGTTCGATCGGATAGATTTTACCTGGTGAAGGATACAGATGGCAACATTTATAAACTTCGCTTTACGGCATTAACGCAAGACGGTCAGCGGGGAAGGCCGCAAGTTGAGTTTGCATTGGTTAAAAGGGGAGTTTAATGAGGATTAAAGGCCTCCAAGGTTTTTGAAACCTTGGAGGCCTTTAGACTAATTAGAAGCCATCTCAAAAATAAAGAGTACGTCATTGCGAGGGAGCCTGCCTGCCGGTCAGGCAGGGAACGACCGAAGCAATCCTGTTCTCTACGTTGAAATTGGGATTGCTTCGCTGCCGCTCGCAATGACGGTTGTATTTTTGAGATGGCTTCAAGTTTTTTTAATTCCGCGCCACGTTCCATTTCACCACCTGCTCCAGTTTGTTGGGGTGAAGTACATGAATTTTCCCTCCTTCAATGGAAATAATTCCCTCTTCACGGAAATCGGAAAGTACACGAATAACGGATTCAGATGCGGTACCTACCATTTTGGCTAAATCATCCCGCGATATGGACACCAGATCTTTTTCTTTTAAGTCGTGAATTTTCAATAATGCTTCGGCTGTGCGTTGACGCACGGAGTTGTACGCCAGGTTTAACAACTGGGCTTCTTTTTCCGCAATTTTTTTACACAGCAAGGTTACAAAGGCACCAGAAATTTCTGGGTGGCTGTGGAGTAAGGTTAGAAAATCGTGACGGGGTATTACTGTAAGTTCACTGTCCTCCAGGGCTACGGCCGATTCGCCATAGTTGCTGTTTTCAAGAATGCCCTCATAGCCAAAAAAGTCGCCTTCTTTGTACAGGCTTATAATCAATTCCTTTCCATCGGCATTCGTGCGAAAGCATTTTACGTTTCCTGACTTAACAAAGAAAAAGGCATTAGGCATTTCACCCTCCATGTAAATACCGGCCTTCTTTTTATAGGTTTTTACCTTTCTGTCTTTACACAAATCGGTAAGGTTTAAAACCTTTTGCGCATCGGCAATAAATTGATCCAGGCCGGCAGCATCGGCTGCATATTGCTTTCGCAATATGCTTATTTTGTTAAGCCGGGCTTCCACGGCATTGAGTAAGTCGGTATCATCAAAAGGCTTGGTCAGGTAATCATCGGCACCGAGGGTCATCCCTTTCCGGATATCGGTTTTTTCTGTTTTGGCCGTAAGAAAAATAAAGGGAATGCTGGCCGTTTCTGGTTTTTTACTAAGAATATGAAGAACGCCATAGCCGTCCAGTTCGGGCATCATAATATCACAAATAATAAGGTCGGGGCGCTCCCGACCGGCCAGTTCAACGCCTATTTTTCCATTTTCAGCCGTAAGCACCTCATAGCTGGCCAGGGCTAAGATTTCAGCCGTATTTTCGCGTACTTCAGGATTGTCCTCGATTAATAGAATTTTCTTCATAGTAGTGGTAAAGTAATGCTAAAGGTACTTCCTTTTCCTTCAGCGCTGGTAAAATCAATAGTTCCGTTCAGCAAATCTACGTATCGCTTTACAATGTTCAACCCCAGGCCGGTACCCTGAATGTTCGTAACATTGCTGGCCCGGAAAAAGCGTTCAAAGAGATGTTTTACTTCTACTTCGGGTATACCAATGCCCTCATCCCGTATGGTAATTATCAAGTTGTCGTTTTTAGATTGGCAATAAATATGGATTGGCTTGTAGGCCGCTGAATATTTGCTGGCGTTCGATAACAGGTTGAACAGAATATTACGCAGCACACGCTTGTCGAGGGGTAACTCTTTTTGCTGCAATTCACATGTTAATTCAATATGCTGACCCTCTTTAAGCAAGGGTCTTATTTCTTCATGAATTTCTTTAAAGAACTCGTCAACGGAAACAAGCTCCTTTATTACTTCAATTCGTCCTTCTTCAAGCCTGCCCAGTGAAAGGAAATCATTCAGGATGGCCGTGAGGTGGTTTACGGATGACTTGATCCGGTGAATATGTTTATCAATTTTTTCCAATTCCCCCCTTTCCTTATACTGCTGTACCAGCGAAGCCGAACTAAGTACCGTGCTTAAGGGTGTGCGGAATTCGTGTGATGCAATAGAAACAAATTTGGTTTTGAGCTCATTAAGTTCCCGTTCTTTATCAAGTGCTTTTTTGGTTTCATCCTCTGCTTTTTTTCGTTCGGCAATTTGCTCCTGTAAAAACTGGTTTGCTTTCTCCAGGTCTTCAACCAGTTTATTCAGGGCATCCGTACGCGTTTGAACTTTTTTCTCCAGTTCAGCGGCATATACTAATAGTTGTTCCTCACTGTGCTTGAGGGCTTCTTCAACCTTTTTTCGTTCAGTGATATCAATGATAAAAGCTACCACTACAAACAGGTTGTTGATCTCTTTATAGCTCAGGCTTACCTCTACAGGAAATTCATGCCCGTCTTTTTGTATGGCCATCAGGTCACGCCCAATGCCCATACGCCTGGGGGAAGGATTTTTTCTGAACTGCTCGCGCAGGCTTACGTGCTTGGCGTGGTACCGGGAGGGTAGCAATACCTCCAATTTTTTACCCGTCAATTCCCCATTTTCGTAGCCAAACATTCGCTCGGAAACAGGATTTGCAAGCTGAATATTCCCCCATTCGTCAACCATTAATATGCCTTCGGCAGACCCCTGGAATATTTCCCGAAATGTTTCAGATGAGTTAAAAGCTATTTCAAAGGTTTTTTGCATGATTATTTGCCTCCAAGATAACAATCATGTCAAGTATGACAAAAATCAGCCTGCCAATTGATACAAGTCGTGATCATGTGGCAAAAATCCCTCTACGTTCGTATTCAGGAAAATCCATGAGTATTATTATATGAAGGCAATTTTATGCGCACTTGACTTTTCGGAGGCGTCAGAAAACGTAATTCAGGAAGCGTTTAAGCTGGCGGCCAAAAATAAAACCAATCTTATTGTTTTATTTACCTATCGGTTGTTGCAACGGAAAGGCGAAAGTTTGGCTGAATACCGCAAGGGTGTAGAGGCGAAAGCGAAAACTGATTTTGAAACTTTATTAGCGAATATTAAAAACAGAATTGAAGTACCGTTTGAGTTCATTACAGAAATTGGCTTTTTGTCGGATAGAATTGAGTTTTACATTAGGCGCAACAAGGTGGAAGCGGTTATACTCTGTGAAAAACTTGCAGAATCTATAAATGAGCAGCAAGAGCAGTCGCTGGAAAGTTTTATTACTTCCTTAAAAATACCGGTAGTAATTATACCGGAAGTTCATGAGGTGGAATGATAATGGACAGGCTTGAAACTTTCGGGAATATCTTCTAAACATTGTTTTTTTCTATCATAAATGTTCTAATTTTAACCACTGCAAAAACTACTATTATGAAACGAATACTTGTCCCTACAGATTTTTCTAAAGAAGCTCAAACCGCAGCCGAGGTGGCCAGTGGTATAGCCCGCAAATCAGGTGCACAATTAATATTACTTCATGTTATTGAAGAAGGATCGAAGGATTCTGTGAGAATAACAGGTGAGATTGCCTATGCCGATATGGAAGATAAGCTCTTTACCTTGAAACTTATTGAACGGTCGCGCAAGCAAATGGCAAAATTTGCCGAAAGTGCTTTCTTCTCCGGCATTAAGGTAATCCCGGAATTGCGTATGGGTTCGCCATACCATGGAATCCGAACGATTATTACCGAGCAAAAAGTTGATTTGGTGGTTATGGGAACAGCCGGCAAAACAGATCTTGCCGAGATGATTATAGGTTCGAATACTGAAAAAGTGGTGCGTCACGCCCATTGTCCGGTGTTGACAATACAACGTAAACCTTTACGGTCTGACTTTAAAAATATTGTTTACGCCACCTCAATGAGTAAAGACGAAGAAGTTTTTTCACGGATTGTAAAGCGTGCCCAGGAAATGTATGATGCCACGGTACACCTGGTACGCATCAATACACCGGGTAACTTCCAGCGCGATGCCGTAGTGAAAAAATACATGAATGATTTTGCCAAAAAGCTTCAACTGAAAAATTATACGGTAAACGTGTTCAACGATATTACGGAAGAAGAAGGCATTATTTATTTTGCTGAAAGCATTAATGCCGATATGATTGCTATGGCCACCCACGGCCGCACAGGCTTTGCCCACGTATTGGCCGGCAGTATTGCCGAGGATGTAGTGAATCACAGCAAGCGTCCGGTGCTTACCTTTGTGGTGAAACACAAGAAAAAGTAAGTGAGGATAATAAAAATAAATGCGTGGTGATCGGTAGATCGCTACGCATTTTTATTTTGTCGTTCTCCAAAAATAGCCGTGCCAACTCTGATCATGGTGCTGCCTTCCTGCAGCGCAATCTCGAAATCGCCACTCATGCCCATAGACAATACGTTCATCTCCACGGTGGGTGGCAATGGCGTGCCGTTGAGCCTGTCAAAAAAGTGTTTAAGTGAACGGAATTCCTTTCGCACCTGATCTGAATTATTGGTGAAAGTAGCCATCCCCATAAGCCCGGATATTTTGATGTTTTTTAACTGTTTAAAATCTGCGCTGTTGATAAGATTTATTACTTCTTCTTGCGAAAAGCCAAACTTGGTCTCCTCCTCAGCAATGTGAAGTTGAAGCAAACAAGGAATAATGCGACTGACTTTTAGTGCCTGCTTGTTTATTTCCTGCAAAAGTTTCAGACTGTCCACCGAATGGATAAGGTGAACAAACGGAGCGATGTATTTAACCTTATTGGTTTGCAAGTGGCCGATCATGTGCCACTGAATGTCTTTGGGTAGCGCCTCATGTTTCAGTTGAAGCTCCTGGGCTTTATTCTCCCCAAATACGCGTTGACCAGCCTCGTAGGCTTCCCGAATTCGTTCAACGGGTTGTGTTTTACTTACGGCAACCAGGGTGGCCCCGGCAGGTAAGTTCTGCTGGTATTTTGCTATGTTATTTTTGATGCTCATTCTGTATTTTTGACGACTTCAACCACAAATTTAACCCTAACAACCAATAAACATGGCGATACTTGGCACCTTGCTCAAAAAAGGAATTCGGTTGCGCGAAATGATGGAGCAGGAGTATACCTCGCCTTTTGATTTACAAAAAAAGGAGTTGAAGGAACTGCTCATTGCGGCCGATCAAACCGAGTTTGGTAAACACTACAAATTTGCTGACATCCTAAAGGACTTCCGGAAAGGAAATAAAAGTTTTTATGATGCTTTTCGCAGTACGATACCGATCCATACCTATAATAAAATCTATGGCGATTGGTGGAAGCTCTCCCGCAAAGGGGTAAAGAATATCTGCTGGCCCGGCCGGGTAAAATATTTTGCCCTGAGTTCAGGCACCTCGGAGGCTTCTTCCAAACATATACCCGTAACCAAGGATATGACCAAGGCCATTCAGCGTACCAGTATCCGGCAGATTTTATCACTTTCCAAGTACGATCTTCCTTCCGATTTTTTTACTTCCGGAATTTTAATGCTCGGTGGTAGCACCCACCTGAATAAAATCGGGAATTATTTTGAAGGTGACTTAAGCGGTATACAAGCGGCCAAACTTCCCTTTTGGTTTCAGCATTTCTACAAACCGGGCAAGCGCATTGCCAAAACCCGAAACTGGGATGCCAAGCTGGATGAGATAACCAAAAAGGCCAAAGACTGGGACATTGGTATAATCGTAGGCGTACCGGCATGGCTTCAGATTCTCATGGAAAAAATACTGGATCATTATAAGGTTAAGAACATTCATGAGGTTTGGCCAAACCTGAAGGTGTATGTTCATGGCGGTGTGTCCCTCGATCCTTACCGAAAGGGTTTTGAAAAATTAATGGGCAAACCTATTTATTATATCGAGACTTACCTGGCCTCCGAAGGTTTTATTGCCTACCAGGCATATCCCAACAGACGATCGATGCGGTTGGTGCTCAATAATGGAATATTTTATGAATTTGTACCCTTCGAGGATAAGAATTTTGATGAGAACGGGGAAGTAAAGCCTGATGCGCATACGCTGATGATTGACGAAGTTGAAGAAGGTAAGGAGTATGCGTTGCTGCTGTCCAGTTGTGCCGGGGCGTGGCGCTACCTGATTGGTGATGTTATAAAGTTTGTTTCGTTGGAGGAATCTGAAATTATAATTACCGGCCGCACAAAACATTTTTTGAGTTTGTGTGGTGAACACCTTTCGGTAGATAATATGAACAAAGCCATTGAACTGGCTTCGAATGATTTAAATATTGAAGTACCTGAATTCGCAGTAGCGGGTATTCCGCATGGTACATTGTTTGCGCACCATTGGTTTGTGGGTACGGATGATGCTGTTGATGGAAATGTTTTGCGTGAAAAAATCGACAGCCATTTGAAAGTATTAAACGATGATTACGCAGTTGAACGTAGCGCAGCCTTGAAAGATGTTTACGTTGATGTATTGCCGGTGCACATATTTTATGATTGGATGAAATCAAAGGGAAAAGTAGGGGGGCAGAATAAATTTCCACGGGTGATGAAAAATCACCAGTTGGAAGACTGGAAAGCATTTATTGAAAGTCATGTAAATGGAAATCGTTCTTAAGGGCATTGCCTCCGGACTTGTTTTAGCGTTGCTGGTAGGTCCTGTTTTTTTTACCATTCTGCAAACCAGCATTGAGCGTGGTTTCTGGAGCGGTGCCTGGGTGGCTGCCGGTGTTTCATTGAGTGATGCTGCCTATATTTTTCTGGCCTACCTTGGACTCTCCCAGGCGCTTAATAACCCCAAGTCACAGGTATACATGGCCTATGCTGGCGGCCTGATATTGTTTGCCTTCGGAGCCTATTACCTGCTTGTGAAGAGCCGTAAAATCCTGGATTTTACAAGCGTAAACATCAAGGCACGAAGTCCGCTTCGGCTGGCCGCCAAGGGTTTTATTATTAACGGACTAAGCCCCATGGTGTTAATTTTCTGGATTGGAACCGTAAGTGTTGCCACCGGTGAGTTTGGCTATACTACCCACTACCAGGTTTCATTATTTTTTGGCTCCATAGTGGCCACAGTTTTTAGTACCGATTTACTTAAAGCTAAACTTGCTGACAAGCTTCGGGAAGTACTCACCCCACGGTTGGTACGGATAATGAATATTATTTTGGGTGTGGTGATGGTGATTTTTAGCGGCCGACTTCTCTTCTATGCCGATTCGTTCTTTGTGCATTAATCCTGTAAAACGTTGCTGATAAATGTCGATTTGGTGAATAACCAAAGCAAAAGCAGAACGATGCCCCAGGTAAGGTAGTGTTGGTAATAATCCGCAGTGTCTTTGAATCGGGTTTCCTTAATTTCTGCTTTTTCGTACTGATCAATCTTATCGAACACTTGCTCCAGCGCACGGTTATCGCTTACCCTGAAAAACTCTCCGCCACCGATCTCAGCAATTTTGCGCATGGTGGATTCATCAACAGTGTTATCAATCATATTGGGTCTGCCAAAAAAATCTTTTCCATAAGGTACCATGCCCTCCTTGCCAACAATAATGGTGTAGATTTTTATTCCGAAAGCAGCAGCCAATTCGGCAGCCGTAATCGGATCTATGTTACCGGCCGTATTGTCTCCATCGCTTAACAAAATACAAACTTTTGATTTTGAGTTTGCCTCGCGCATTCGGTTGGTAACTACTCCCAGGGCACTGCCTATTGCGGTTCCCCGGTTATCGATCATCGAAAAATCGATTTCGCTGATGTAGGCTTTCAGCAGGTTGTAGTCGGTTGTGAGTGGTGCCAGGGAAAAAGCATCGCCCGAAAAAACAACTAGTCCGATTCTGTCCTGTAATCGCCCTTCGATAAAATCGGCAGCTACATTTTTGGCGGCTTCAAGCCGGTTCGGTTCAAAATCAGAAATTTGCATGGATTGAGAAATATCAACGGCAATCATGATATCAATCCCCTCGGTCCATTGCTCCACCTTTTCATTTGTTTTTTGCGGCCTGGCCAATGCTATTAGTAATAGCGTAAGCACCAGCATCATCAGTATATCGGGTATAAGCCTGACCAGGTTTAAGGCTGAAGTTTTTAAATCGCGCTGGGCTAGGGCCACCGGTAGTTTTTGATTGAACTTATAGCGCCAGAGCCAGCGTAAAAGAATTAATAGGGGTATGGCCGCTATTCCGTAAAGAAACAGAGGACGTTCCCAGCTAAAGGATTGAATCGTTGAAGGACTGAACCACTCAATCGAGTACCAAACGTCTGTTGCTTGTATTTCCTTATCCATGCTTCAGGGCTTCAATCAATTTCGAAAAACGTACTTCAGCCACTTGCTGCAAGTGCGTAAGCGGTTCCAGCACAGAAGTTGAACGTCCATAGATGGCACGGTCGAGTGCCTGCAGACTTTTGCCGAGGTATTCATCTTGCTCCAGGGCCAGGGTTTCGCGTGTGGTAAGCTTTGTAAAGGGCTTTCCTTCCAGTTGCTCCATGTATTTTTTCCAAATGGACAAGGCAAGCTCGGTTTTTTCTGTAGTGTACTGTGTTTGCAACTGATGAAGTTTTTCCAGATAGTTTTGGACAAATTTTGTATGATTTTTCTGAAGTCGCCTGAGCTTGAAATATTTCCGGATTCGTTTACCGAAAACCAACCAGATCACAACACTCACTACCAGAAGAATTCCAACAGTGATGAGCAGTATTGGATAATTCAACAGAAAAGAAACGCGCTGATACGTGGTGTTGGTTAATAAAGGCAGATCCTGGGCACTGATACTATCCGGAACCGGTTCTTTTACCATGGTGGCCAATACGATACTGTCGCGCTGGGGCACGTAGCGTGTGCAATCTTTTTCATTCACTACAAATACGGGCAAGCTAAGGTACTGCACGTCATCCACCTCAAAAGTGAGAAGCTGGTACACTACACTGTCGTAACTTTCTCCACGCAGCGTTTGTGTAGGTTGATATTTTTTATGATAAAACTCAAATGGGGTGAATGAAAATGTAGAATCCGGAAAGAGTATTGTCAGGTTACTGGTATAGTGGGCAATCAGGTAGTAATCAATGGGGTCACCCAATCGTACACTGTCTTGTATAAATCCTGCCCGCACCCGCACCTGAGCCATCGTTTGAATCAACGACAGGGTTAATAAAATTAACAAACAGGTTGTAAGAATATTCCTTCGCCTCATGGTCCGCTTCCGCCTAAGTTGTTTTTAGTGATTTGTTCCGGATTTTAAATAGCCGGAGCAATTTTGGAACGTAATCTTCTTCTGTATCCAATGAAATAAAATTGATTTGATGCTTTTTGCAAAATGCAGTGAGTTGCATTTTTCGGTCTTCCAGCCGGTCACTGATTTTTTTACGAAAATCGCCAAACGAAGTATTGATCCATAAGGTCTTTCCCGATTCTTTATCTTCAACCGGTATAATTCCCAGTTTTGGCAATCGCGTTTCGCGCTTATCGCTGATGTGCACAATAACCAGGTCGTGCCTGCGTGCCAGGGCTTTTAAATTGTGTTCGTACGACTCATCAATGAAATCGGAGATCAGTATAATAACACTTCTGCGCTTAATGGTATTAAGCGCAAACGCCATAGCTTTATTCAGGTCTGTTCTTTTTGATTGCGGCCGCAGGGTGGTAATACCATGAATGATCTGGTACGCCTGCGAAACACCTTTGGTGGGCTTAATGTAGAGTTCACGCTGATCGGTATAACAGATCAGCCCCACATGGCTTGATTCTTTCACGGCAGAAAGGGCCAGTACACCGCAAATTTCTTTGCCGATATCGGCTTTGGTTTGCCCGGCTGACCCAATGTCCTGAGAGGCGCTTACATCCAGGATGAAGAATACCGTTTGTTCCTTTTCCTCCCGGAAGGTTTTTACATACGTACCATGGCCCTTAGCCGATACGTTCCAGTCGATGGTGCGGATGTCATCCCCATACTGGTATGGGCGTACATCGTCAAATTCAAGCCCCGTTCCTTTAAAAACCGAGCGAAAGTCGCCCTGCATCTGGCTGTTAATGGCCTTGCGTATCTGGATCTCGTATTTGCGCAACTTTTTTAGAAGTTCTTTCACGACCTGACGGATGCTGGTTCAATTTTTGAGTTCCAAAAATAACTAAATGTGACTACTTTGCTCACTTCACTCATAACTCAGGTTGATTTAAGCGATAAAGGGAAAATGTACAGGATTTTTTTGAACCTGGTAGTAGGCCTACTTATAGTTGGTTGTCAGCAAAACGACAGCAAAAAGGGTATATTAACCGAGCCAGAAATGGTTAACGTAATCATTCAGCTTTACCTGGCGGAAGAGAATATTTCCCGTATTTCCGTAGACTATGATTCCATGAACAGGCTGATGCCGTATTTCCGTGAACACATCTTTGCGAATGCGGGTACGCAGGATTCCGTTTTCAGAAAGTCGATGGAGTACTATATGGCCCACCCCAGACGACTCGAATATATTTACACGGCCGTGGTAGATTCCTTAAGTTTGCGTGAGCAAGTGATGCCGAACGAGTACAGTCAGTATGCCCCACCCAAGTGATGTTGAACTAAAACTTGGCTTCGACCAGATCAGATCGAAGTTAAAGTCCCTTTCCCTTTCTGCACTAGGCACTGCACGCGTTGATGAGATGTTGTTTCTTAATGATTCAACAAAGGTCAGGCACTTGCTTCAACAGGTTTTTGAATTTAAACAGATTCTTGATCGTGGGGAGGCTTTTCCATCCAATCACTATGTTGACCCTGCTGCGCTGTTTACCCGCGCTTCACTGGAGGGTAATTATCTTGACGAACAGGATTTTCTGCAAATCGCGTATTCGTTACAAACCATCCTTACCTGCCGCGAGTACCTGGTGAAGAATCAGGAGTATTACCCGGTTTTATTCCAACTTACCGAACCTGTCCGGATTTCGGGCGCCTTTGTTAAGCAAATTCATTCCGTGATTGATGATGCCGGATTAGTGAGAGATTCAGCCAGTGCAGAATTGGCCCGCATACGAAAAAGACTTCGGGAGGAGCAAGGCCGGTCGCGGAAGCTGATTGACCAGGTGTACCGGCAAGCCGTTGAACAGCAATGGGTACCCGAAGGTGCTTTGCCCACCATACGGGGCGGCCGCTTAGTGATACCTGTGTTGGCCGAGTATAAGCGCAAGCTAAAGGGCTTTATTCAGGATGAATCGGCCACGGGTCAGACCGTTTTTATGGAACCGGCTGAAGTACTGGAAGCCAACAACGAGATCCGCGATTTAGAACATGCTGAAAGGCGGGAGGTAATCCGAATACTTATTCAGCTCACGGATAAATTGCGTGAAGAAATTCCACAGCTACAGCTGGCTTACCGATTTTTGGGTTGGATCGATTTCATCAGGGCCAAGGCCAGGCTGGCTGTTGAATTACAAGCCGAGCTTCCGGATGTTCTTCCCGTGCCAGCGATTCGGTGGATGAATGCACGACATCCGTTGCTGTATTTGAGTCTGAAGGGAAAACGTGAGCTTGTTCCTTTATCTATAGATTTAACAGAAGCCGACAGGTTCTTATTGGTTTCCGGACCAAATGCCGGAGGAAAATCCGTTTGTCTTAAAACGGTTGGCTTGTTGCAGTATATGCTTCAATGCGGATTGCTAATTCCGGTTTTGCCTGACTCCAAAGCTGGAATTTTTGATGACTTGTTTATTGACATTGGCGACCAGCAGTCGATTGAAAATGACTTAAGTACGTACAGCAGCCATTTAAAAAATATGGCGCACTTCATACAGCATGGCCATGGCAAAACCCTGGTGTTGCTGGATGAGTTAGGATCAGGAACAGATCCGAACTTTGGGGGGGCTATAGCACAGGCGATTTTGCAAACCTTGCTGAAAAAACGCGTATGGGGTGTGGCCACCACTCATTACTACAATTTGAAATTATTTGCCGGACAGCAACAAGGTATTCGCAATGCCGCCATGCGTTTCGATGAGAAAAATATGGTTCCGCTATATCAACTTGATATTGGCAAACCGGGTAGTTCATTTGCGTTGGAGATTGCACAGAAAACCGGATTGCCGCAAGAGATTTTGGAAACAGCCAGACGGCTTGCCGGAAGTGAGCTGGTAGGTTTTGAAACCCTGGTACGAAACCTGGAGCAGGAGCGGAATGCTTTGGCAGAGAAAACCAGGCAACTCAACAAGCAAGAGGCCGACCTGAAAGTATTGTTGAGAAAATACGAAATGCTGAGCGGAGAGTTGGAGACGAAGAAGAAGCAAATTCTGAATAAGGCAAAAGAAGAAGCGAGCAACCTGTTAGCCGAAACCAACCGCGAAATTGAAAAAACCATTCGCCACATACGGGAGAACCAGGCGCAAAAGCAGGAAACCAGCAAAGTAAGAAAGAACCTGGAAGCGCTTACGCAGAAGGTATCGCGGCAACAGGAAATACCAAAGCAAAAATTACCTGCCGGGCCAATAAAAGCGGGCGATCGCGTACGATTGATCGGGCAGGATGGAAGCGGGTTGGTGTTGTCGGTAAAGGGTAAAAATGCCGTGGTTCAGTTTGGTGAATTGAAATCTACCGTAGCGGTGAGCAAACTGGAAAGCGCAGTACATTCAACTACAGAGGCTGCAACAGAGCGAAAGTTGCGATCGACAGGCATAAGCCTGCATGATAAACGCGCGGTGTACAGTTCAGTATTGGATGTGCGTGGCAAACGAGTAGAAGAAGTGGTTCCGTTGCTCGATCAGTTTATGGATACTTCAGTGTTGCTGAGCCAGGGGGAAATAAAAATTTTACACGGTAAGGGTGAGGGTGTGCTGCGAAAAGTTATCCGTGAACAACTTAAGAAATACAAACAGGTAGCTTCCGTAGCCGATGAGCATGTGGAGCGTGGAGGTGACGGGATTACGGTGGTGGTGTTAAAATAGTTCCAGGCAGATTTTTGAATCAGTTGAGAAGTTACCTGCAAGCGGCCTACTGTGAAAAAAGTGAGAATAAAAACGTAAATTGGGGACATGAAAAGAATAACCATAAATATACCGGACACTGTTGACTTTGATGACAAGGAAGCCCTTATGGCAATAGCGTCAAGACTGTATGAAAAGGGTAAGCTTTCTCTGGGACAAGCTGCCGAACTGGTTGGACTGTCAAAAGGTGCATTCATGGAAATCTTGGGGACTTTCGGGGTTTCTGTTTTTAATTATCCATCTTCAGACCTTGACCGAGACGTAGAGAATGCAAAAAGTTATAATCTCTGACACAAGCTGTTTAATCCTTCTCGACAAGATTGGAGAACTGAAACTTTTAAATAAACTCTTCGGACAAATTATAGTCACGCAAGAAATTGCACGTGAATTTAAAAAAGAATTACCCGACTGGTTTACAGTTGAAGAACCGACCAACAAGACTTACCAAAAAATTCTTGAAGCTTCACTGGACAAGGAGAAGCAAGCGCAATAGCATTTGCTATCGAACAGACTGATTGTCTATTGATAATAGACGACTACAAAGGAAGAAAATATGCCGAGCAATTAGGCATTAAAATAACCGGGACACTTGGAGTTATAATTGCCGCAAAGCTAAGCGGACATATAGAATCAGTTAAACCAATGTTGGACAAAATCAAAAAGACCGACTTTAGGTTGACCGCTGAACTTGAAAAAAGGACAATTGAAAAAGCAATTGAGGTGTGACGGCCACAAATACAAACAGGTAGCTTCTGTGGCCGATGAGCATGTGGAGCGTGGAGGGGATGGGATTACGGTGGTGGTGTTAAAATAAAAAAGGCCTCAAACGAGGCCTTTCAAAATCTTACGATACTCTTTTAATTAAAAACAAAAGTCCAGTTGCCGTTAACAGCTTCTGTTCTTCCGGCTGCGCCTGCGTAATCACAAGACGTACAAATTAAATCTGAAATGGTAAGCTGCCCGGAACTATTAATGGTGTAAACCATAGGAACACCATCATTTCTTACCAATGATCCACTGTCGCCTGTGCCGATATTTACGAAAGACCATGTTCCGTTTGCAGGCCAGGGGCTGGGTGTTGGTCTTGCACCAGAAACTGAAAAATTATACGGTCCATTGGGGGCATTGCTGTTAAATGTTCCAGTAATGGTTAGCTTGAAATTGGTAAAATCTCCGGTTCTATTGGCACCACCCAGGCTTGCACTTACAATATTCCAGGTTTTTGAAAGTTTACCGAGTTGTATTTCCTGGGCTGATTTTTCCGGGTCATCTCCGCCACAATTACTCATTAAAACAACGGCACTCACCAAAACCACTAAAGAAACCGTTCTTGCCAATACTTTCATTATCATTTTATTCATGTTAAAGATTACGAATTTGGGGTTTATAAGGCACAAAATCAAACCAAAATGGTTGAAATGCAAATTTTACGGGGGTTTATCGGTTTAAATCGGTTGTTGTAACCCATATAACGTCAACCTGCCTTGGTTGGTACCTGTTTGTAGTCCATTACATCTATTATTTCGGCATCCCTGGGATATTCATCGGCCTGGTTAGAGGCTATAAAAACCAGCCGGTTGCTGGTCTGCTTGTTCAGTTGGTTAAGGTACCACTCCAATGCCTGCCTGTCGAGGTTGGTGCCCGGCTCATCCAGAAACAACACCGGGGTATCGGTATAAAACGCCAGCCCAAGTTTCAAACGTTGCTTCATGCCGGAAGAAAAGTTGGCTATAAATTTCTTATGCGCATGTTCCAGGTACATGGCCTCCAGTACCTGTTCAGGAACATAGCCGGGTTTAATCGGTTTAGTTTTAAAATGAAATTCTACCTGTTCCCGTAAGGTGAATTCGTCAATCAGGTCCATATAGGGTGTGGCTACCGAAACCAGTGGATATATCTCATCCACCTCAATCGCTGTCTGATCTTTCTTATAGGTTAGTTTTCCTGAGCTTGACGGCAGCTGTCCCCATAAAACTTGTAAAAGGGTTGATTTGCCTGAGCCGTTAGGTCCGGTTATGGCGTAAGTTTTTCCTTGCTGAAAAGTAAAGGTGAGGTCGCGAAAAATCCATTCGCGGTTATAACGTTTACTGAGTGCTTCGGTTGAAATGGTGATGCCCATTTTGGTCAGTCGCCTAAGCCGTAACCCTTCATAATGCCGCGTTCCGATTTGCTGATGAAATCAATGATGTAATCGCGTTCAGCACTGGCCGGAATGGTCTCGGCTATAATATCAAGGGCTTTGGTGTTGTTAATGCCCTTCATGAAAATGTAGCGGTAGATTTCCTGTATCTCAGAAATCTTTTCGGAAGTAAATCCTCTTCTTCTTAAACCAACAGAATTAATGCCGGCATACGCCAAAGGCTCGCGTGCCGCTTTAGTATAAGGCGGAACATCTTTGCGCACCAGCGAACCTCCGGAAATCATAACGTGAGCGCCCACCTTCACAAACTGATGCAACGCGCTGGCACCACCGATAATCGCCCAGTCATCGATGGTTACGTGGCCGGCAACCTGTACGGTGTTAACCAAAATACAATTGTTGCCGATCAGGCAATCGTGTGCTACGTGCACATAGGCCATGAGCAGGCAGTTGTTGCCGATAACCGTTTTGAATTTATCGTGTGTGCCGCGGCTGATGGTTACGAATTCGCGAATGACGGTGTTATCGCCAATAAAAGTTTCAGTTTCCTCGCCCGCAAATTTTAAATCTTGTGGAATGGCTGAGATGGAGGCGCCCGGATACACTTTTACATTTTTGCCCAATCGTGCACCATCGAAAATAACTACGTTGGGGCCTATCCAACAACCATCGCCAATCACAACATTTTTGCCAATGGTTGCAAAGGGTTCAATAATTACGTTCGCGCCAATTTTAGCATCGGGGTGAACGTTGGCTAGTGGATGATAACTCATGAATCTTTACGGACAATGCTGGCGGTCATGGTGCCTTCACAAACCAGTGTATTACCAACAAATGCACGACCATACATTTTTGCAATACCACGCTTAATGGGTATAACCAGATCGCATTGAATAACCAATGTATCGCCCGGTAATACCATTTTTCTAAACCTGAAATTTTCGATGCCCAAAAAGTACGTCCAGTAGTTTTCCGGATCCGGCACGGTGTTCATTACCAATATACCACCGATCTGCGCCATAGCTTCTACTTGCAATACACCCGGCATAACGGGGTTGCCTGGAAAGTGCCCCTGGAAGAAAGGCTCGTTGGCGGTAACGTTTTTTACCCCGGCAACACTTTCATTATCGAGGTAAATAATCTTATCGATCAATAAAAAGGGATAACGGTGCGGAAGGGTTTGCCTTATTTTGTTGATGTCCATTACCGGAGGAAGACTGGGGTTGTATTTTGGCCTTCCCTGCTTGTCGGCCTCAGCCATCGCCTTCTTCAATTTCTTGGCAAAGGCTACGTTGGCTGCATGGCCCGGACGGGCTGCCAATACCTGTGCCTTTAGCGGTCTTCCGGCCAACGCTAAATCACCTACGATGTCCAGTAGTTTATGGCGAGCTGGTTCGTTTTTATAACGAAGTTCAATATTGTTTAAGATGCCTTCATGCTTCACGGAAACTTTAGGCTTTCCAAGCATTTTGGCAATGTTCGCCAGTTCATCTTCTTTTACAACGCGATCAACAATTACAATAGCGTTATTCAAATCCCCACCACGAATGAGGTTGTTCTTGTAAAGCATCTCCAGTTCATGCAAAAAGCAGAAGGTGCGGCATGAAGCAATTTCTTTTTCAAACTGCCGGATGTCGGTAATCGAAGCATGCTGACTGCCCAGTACGGGTGAGTTGTAATCGATCATCACCGTAACGCGATAGTCATCCAGCGGAAGGGCTGCGATTTCTACATTACGTGCCGTTTCTCTATAGAACAGGGGCTCCTGTACTTCAAAAAAATCGCGCAAAGCATTTTGTTCCTCTGTTCCTGCAGACTTAAGCGTTTCTACAAATTGAATAGAACTGCCATCCATAATGGGGCACTCAGGGCCATCAATCTGAATAAGCACATTGTCAATTTCAAGGCCTACCAGGGCAGCCAGCGTGTGTTCAATGGTGCTTACTCGCGCTCCACTTTGTTCTATGGTTGTTCCGCGCGAAACGTCAACTA
The DNA here is from genome assembly GCA_002425185.1 of Flammeovirgaceae bacterium UBA5585. GTDB lineage: Bacteria > Bacteroidota > Bacteroidia > Cytophagales > Cyclobacteriaceae > UBA2336. The sequence goes on from DILT01000010.1 coordinate 135,772, forward strand.
CATTGTCGCAGTCGGCATCAATAATGGGCGAACCCGGTAAATCAGTACGTTGAAACTTGAGGCCGTGGTTGGGTTTAGCCGGTAAAAAGGTAACGTTGGTTTTGGCGCCTGTGTGAAGGCCCACACCTGACAGCGATACCGATTTTTCAATTGTCTGTTGTTTAATATTCTGCATGCTTCGCGTAAAAGATCGCAAATTTAACCCCGAATAGGGGGATAATCCAAACGGGGTGAATAGATGGCCTGTGGGGCCCAAATAGGGTAGTTATCGGTGAATTATTGACTTAAGGAATCCTGATTTACAGGGGTATCCTGCCCGGAGCCCTGGATCATTTTCTCCAGTTGCCGCAGACGGTCGTTCAGGTCGGGGAGTTTTTTAAATACTGCATACGACCTGAAGTAGTCTTTAACATCAAATACCGGATAGCCAATGAGTTTCTGGCCTTCTTCCTTAATGGATTTGGATATGCCACCCTGCGCGCCAATGCTGGTGTTATTGGCGATGAAGAGGTGTCCGGCAATACCAACCTGCCCTGCTATCACACAATGCTCACCTAATTTGGTGGAACCTGAAATTCCGGTTTGGGCGGCAATAACGGTGTTCTTTCCAACTTCCACATTGTGGGCAATCTGAATAAGGTTGTCCAGTTTAACACCCTGACGAATAACCGTTGAGTCGCCATACATGGTAGCGCAATCAATTACGGTGTTAGCTCCGATAACTACATCATCTTCAATAATCACGTTGCCCATTTGTGGAATGGATTTGTAGGTTCCATCACTTTGCGGTGCAAAGCCGAAACCATCGCTGCCTACTACAGTACCGGCATGCAGCACACAGTTGTTACCGATTTTTGTATCGGCATAGAGTTTAACGTTAGGATGCAGAATAACATTATTGCCGATCACTACATTATCGCCTACAAAAACATGCGGATAGATTTTAACATTGTCGCCAATCTTAACATTATGACCGATGTAGGAGAAGGCCCCGCGGTAAATATTTTTTCCGGCAACACTTTTGTTTCCCATAAAACTCGGTTCTTCAATTCCGGTTTTCTGAAAGCTCATCATCTTGTGGTACTCTTCCAGTAATTGGGTGAAGCTGTTATACGGATCGGCAACTAAAATGAGGGTTGCCTTAATTTCTTTCCGGGGGGTAAAATCTTTACTTACTATAACGGCCGATGCCTGGGTAGTGTAGATATAGTTTTCGTATTTCGGATTCGATAAAAATGCAATTTGACCGGGCTTTGCATCCTGAATTTTGGCCAGCATATTTATTTTACCCTGGCCATCACCCTTTACCTCTCCGCCAAGCATAGCGGCTATCTGACTAATCGTAAATTCCATGGGGTGATCGGGTCAAGGGTCAATGGTTATGCATGGTACGTTTACAAATATACATTTTTAGGCCAGCAGAGGTAGTTTTTTTTAACGATTTTACTAATGGCTTTTATACTGGGCAAGTCGGACGCCTGGGCGATATCCACTACCTCGCCTGTCTTCATCAATACATTTATTTTTTGACCTTCCGTGTACGCTTCATTGGTAACTACACCGTGTGAGAACAGGTAGGGAGACTCCGAACGGAGGGTGCCAAACGTTTTGGAAATGCCCGTTCGCACTTTTTCCAGTTGTGTTTTTTTTATGGGCTCGCTGCTTAAAACAACCTGGAATAGCTTGCGCTCATACAACATGGTGGAAAGTGTAGCCAGGATAAAATCATCATGGTTCAACCAGAATTTTATGGCGCCCCAAATGTCCTCATCATCCAACCGGCCAAAGTAAGCAAGTGTTTCGCGATGATCTTTAAAGTCGTGAAGTGTAACACTGTGCTTAAGGAAATAGGTTAGTGCCTCGCTGGCCGGAATATTTTCCCCGGCCTTTACCAGGTGTTGGGCACGCCTGATCAGGTTAACGACCATACGTTCCGCGCTCACGGTTGTTTTGTGCAGGTATACCTGCCAGTACATGAGCCTGCGGGCATTCAAAAAGTTTTCGATGCTGTAAATACCTTTTTCTTCCACTACCAGTTGGTCGTGGTGCACGGTAAGCATGGCTACAATCCGGTCAACACCAATAGTGCCTTCGGGTACACCGCTAAAGAAGCAATCGCGCATGAGGTAGTCCAGTCGGTCAATATCCAACTGGCTGGCGATGAGTTGGTGAAAAAATTTTCGGTTGTAGCTGTTTTGAAAAATCTTTAAAGCCAGGGTAAGCGCGCCATTAAATTCCTGGTTCAACTGTTGCATAAACAGGTAGGAAATACTTTCGTGTTTTATTCCGGTAAGCAATGAATCTTCCAGTGCGTGTGAAAATGGTCCATGCCCCAGATCATGTAAAAGAACGGCAATCAATGAGGCCTCGTATTCCTCTTCGGTGATGTGAACTCCTTTTGAACGCAGGCTATCCAATACCCTGCCCATCAGGTGCAGCGCACCCAGGGCATGTTGGAAGCGCGTGTGCTGTGCCGAAGGATAAACAAAGTCGGTTAGGCCCAGTTGCTTGATGTGGCGCAGCCGCTGAAACCACGGATGCTGAATAATATCGAAAATCAGTTCACCGGGAATTTTAATAAACCCGTAAACCGGATCGTTGATTATCTTCTTTTTGTTCAAGAGAGCGGTTGATATTCTTTACCTTAGTGAAAATTTTGATATGCAAAGATACAGCATTTTGTGGGCAGACGATGAGATAGACTTGCTCAAGCCTCATATTTTATTTTTGGAGCAACGGGGCTACGACATTACCCCGGTAAATAATGGTTCGGATGCCGTGGAGCTTTGTCAGGGTAAACATTTTGATGTTGTCTTTTTGGATGAGAACATGCCTGGACTTTCGGGCCTGGAGGCATTGGATCAGATTAAAGGTAATAAGCCCAATCTTCCGGTGGTGATGATCACCAAAAATGAGGAAGAACATATCATGGAAGAAGCCATTGGTGCCCAGATTGCCGACTACCTCATCAAACCCCTTAACCCCAACCAAATTCTGCTCTCGGTTAAGAAAATTCTGGATAACAAAAGATTAATTATTGAGAAAACCAATCTTTCTTACCAGCAGGAATTTCGCAAAATAAGTATGGCGTTCATGGATGACATGAACCATGAGCAATGGGCTGATATCTATAAAAAGTTAGTGCATTGGGAGCTTCAGCTTGACCAGTCGGATAACCAGGATATGCGTGAAGTACTGGAGGCTCAAAAAACAGAAGCCAATGCCAACTTTGCCAGGTTTATAATCCGAAATTATGACAGATGGCTTAATGATGGGAATGCCGATAAGCCTCTGCTTTCCCATCAGCTACTAAAGAAAAAAGTTTTACCCCTGGTGGGAAAGGATACCCCGGTGTTTTTAGTGCTCATCGATAATCTTAGGTTTGATCAATGGAAAATGATTGAACCGATCATTGATGATTACTTTACGGTCGACCAGGAGGAAACCTACTATTCAATTTTACCCACGACAACCGCTTATTCGCGTAACGCTATTTTCTCAGGGGTAATGCCAAGTGAAATGGCGAAGAGCCATCCCGATCTTTGGGTTGGCGAAGATGAAGATGAGGGAAAGAATAATTTTGAAGATGAATTTCTGGGCAAGCAACTCAAAAGAAATAACATCAATGTTAAATTCTCGTATACCAAAATAAAAAATCTTGACCAGGGTCGTGCCTTGGCGGATACGGTCAATAACCTTTTTCAAAATAACTTTAATGTTATCGTTTATAATTTTGTGGATATGCTTTCGCATGCCCGCACCGATATGGCTATGATTCGGGAGTTGGCACCCGATGAGTCGGCTTATCGGTCTATCACCCGTTCATGGTTTATTCATTCACCTTTAATGGAAATTCTAAAAACCATATCCGAACGAAAGGCAAAAGTTATCATTACAACCGATCATGGAACGATTCGCGTAAAGCGACCTTTTAAAATTGTTGGCGACCGAAATGTTAATTCTAACTTACGCTATAAGCAAGGAAAAAACCTTGGCTTTGAAGGTGGCAAAGTGATGGAGGTTTCAAAGCCGGAAAGGCTTTTTCTTCCCAAAATGAATGTGTCAACCTCGTATGTGTTTGCCATAGAGGATCAATTCTTTGCCTACCCGAATAACTACAATTACTACGTAAATTTTTACAAGGATACCTTTCAGCATGGAGGTGTGAGTTTGGAAGAGATGATTATCCCTATAATTTTCTTAAATTCGAAAAATGCATCCTGATGTAAACGTGCAGTCTGCCGTATTTCCTCATGTATCCCTTGCTGACCTTGAAAAAGTGGCCGCTGCGCTTATTGGATTAATGGGCAGTATCAGGGTATGTATTTTAACGGGTGAGATGGGTTCGGGTAAGACTACGTTGATAAAGGCTATTGGAAGGGTACTTGCGGTTGAGGATACCATGAGCAGCCCCACCTTTTCGCTGGTAAATGAATACCGCACAAAAGCGGGTAACAACGTATATCACTTCGATTTGTACCGGCTAAAATCAGAACAGGAAGCATTTGATGTTGGTGTGGAGGAGTACTTTTATTCCGGAAACTATTGTTTTGTGGAGTGGCCTGAGAAAGTTGGTGCCCTGTTGCCCGATACCTATGCCGAAATAAAAATTGAAGTAGTTGATAGTGCACATCGGAAAATTGAATTCTTAATCCATGGCTGAAAAAAAGAAAAGCGGATTTGAAACCCTGGCGCGCGCCAGCCTGGCACCACAAGAACAGTTGCTGGCGGTAAAAAAAGGAAAGCATTCATTTTTTATAGGACTACCGCGTGAAATTTCCTTGCAGGAAAACCGGTTAACCCTCACTCCGGATGCTGTAGCCTTGCTGGTTAACAACGGTCATGAAATTTGGGTGGAAACAAAAGCCGGTATTGGCTCAAAATTTACCGACCAGCAATACAGCGAAGCGGGTGCGAAAATTGTATTCTCCCCCCAGGAAGTTTATAAAGCAGATGTTATTCTGAAGATTGAACCACCCACATTAGATGAAATTGAATGGATGCATCCGGGGCAAACGCTTATTTCTGCTCTTCAGCTGGGACACCTGCAACAGGAGTTTGTTCAGGCGATGTGTAAAAAGAAAATTACAGCGTTGGCCTACGAATTCATTGAAGATAAAGTGGGGGGCATGCCTATAGTAAGAGCCATGAGTGAAATTGCAGGAAGCAGTGTAATGCTTATTGCTGCTGAGTATTTAAGTACGGCCAACAATGGCAAGGGAGTTATTCTGGGCGGTATTACCGGAGTGCCTCCAACCAAGGTGGTTATTATTGGTGCCGGTACGGTGGCGGAGTATTCAGCCCGTGCGGCTTTGGGTATGGGTGCCGATGTTCAGATTTTCGATAACCATCTGTATAAGTTAAGGAGAATAAAGCATCTGTTGGGACAACAGGTTTATACCTCAACCATTGATACCTTAACGTTAAGTGAATCACTCAAGTCGGCTGATGTTGTCATTGGCGCCTTACGGGCCGAAAAGGGCAGGGCGCGTATTATTATAACCGATGAGATGGTGAGCAAGATGCGCTCTGATTCGTTAATCATTGATCTTAGTATTGACCAGGGCGGGTGTGTGGAGACCTCAGAGATAACCACGCTGAAGAAGCCCGTGTTCAGAAAGTACGATGTAATTCATTACTGTGTACCTAATGTTGCCTCACGCGTAGCGCACACCGCCACTACTGCGCTGAGTAATATTTTCACACCAACTATTTTACGTGCGGCTGAAGAGGGTGGGGTGGAGCAGATGATTTATTCTTCAACCTGGTTTATGAAAGGCGTGTATACGTTTAAAGGCAGCCTAACGAATGAAGCGGTTGCACGTAAGTTTGGTATGAAGTTTAAGAATATTGAGTTGATAATTGCAGCACGATTTTAATTGCTATGAAATACATTTTTAATATCTACTTGAGTTTATTGATTACAATCAGTTATGCCCAAAATGGGGCAATACCACCAGTAATCAGGGCACAAAACACGTTAGATGATATTTCTAGAAGTGGTGTTGGGGCAAATACTTTATTGTATGGTCTACCAATGCGACCGGGAACACTTATTGGAGATTTTTATTTAGATAATAAATGGAATAGATCAACATTACTGTTGTATGCCGGTGATAAATTACTTGAGGGTTATCTAACTCGATTCGATTTAAAAGAACAACATTTGGAGATTAAACTAGATAAGAGCATCAAAATACTTGATATAAGGAAGATTAGAAGTATAGTATGGCGCGATTCACTGACCAATAAAATAAGTTACTATGTCAATGCCGGTGACTTTGTTAGTCATGAAACAAAGCTACTAGGTTTACTTGAAGTACTTGTTGATGGAAAATTGCCTCTTATGAAGCACACATCCGTAGCTATAAAAAGGGCAGACTATAATGTTGCGCTCGATGTAGGCAGCAAGGATGACAGGGTACTTAAAAAGGAAATTTTATATTTCTCACGGGAATCTAGCCTCTATGAAATTAAGAACAAAAAAAGTCTTGGATCTGCATTTTTAGATCGGCAAGAACAGGTTGATGTTTTTATAAGGAATAACAAGCTATCCTTCTCAAACGAAAGGGACTTAATTACCCTGTTTGAATACTATAATTCTCTTGAAGAAAAGTAACCTTACTCAAGTCGTTTCAAACTTTCTTCCAGCGCCTTTATTTTTGATTCAGCATCTGCTTGCTTTTTACGTTCGCCCTCAACTACTTGAGGTGGTGCGCTGTTTACAAACTTTTCATTTTGAAGTTTTCGGGTTACCGAATTCAAAAAGCCTTTCTGGTAATCCAGTTCTTTTAAAATCGATTCGCGCTCTTTCGCTACATCAATCTGTCCGTTTAGCGGGATGAAGAATTCGGTAGAGCGAATAATAAAGCCTGAGCCTTCTTCTGCCTTTTCAGTAAACTTTACTTCACTCAGGTTACTCAGTTTTGTAATAAGCGACCAGAAATTTTTTATGGTGGATGCGCCTTCCTGTTTTACGATTAGCTTTAATTTTTCTTTAGGCGAAATGTTTTTAGCATTTCGGGTATTCCGGATCTCCGTAATGATCTCAAAGGCGAATGTTGCTTCCTCCAGAATGCCTGTTTCTGGCGATGATGCAACAGGCCATGGGGCCACAATAATGCAATCCTGATCCTTTCTTTCTTTTAATTCATGCCATAGTTCTTCCGTAATAAATGGCATAAACGGATGAAGCGCTTTCAGCAGTGTTTCAAAAAAGGAAACAGTCTGCTCGTAAGTTTTGTGGTCGATGGGTTTGCCGAACTCCGGCTTGATCATTTCCAGGTACCATGAGCAGAAGTCATCCCAAATCAGTTTGTAAATCGTGAGTAAGGCATCCGACATGCGGAACTTGTTGAAGTGATCGTTAAGTTCCTGTAAAGAATATTGGAGCTTGCTCGTAAACCATGCTGTAGCAACCTGATTTTCGTTGGGTTGCTGCAGGTTTTCAACCTGCCAGCCTTTTACCAGGCGGAAGGCATTCCATATTTTGTTGGCAAAGTTTCTTCCCTGTTCGACTAATTTTTCATCGTATAGTAAATCGTTACCGGCAGGTGAGCTGAACAACATACCCGTTCGTACCGCATCCGCTCCAAAATTTGCAATGAGGTCGAGCGGATCGGGACTGTTCCCCAACGACTTCGACATTTTGCGGCCTTGCTTATCACGCACGATGCCCGTGAGGTAAACATTTTTAAAGGGTTTCTCCTGGCGGTATTCGTAGCCGGCAATGATCATCCGGGCAACCCAGAAGAACAGAATTTCCGGGGCAGTTACGAGATCGTTGGTAGGGTAGAAGTAGTTTAAATCTTTGTTACCTTTATTGGTTGGGTCCTTAAAAACACTTGTATCAAAAACAGCTATCGGCCAAAGCCAGCTGGAGAACCAGGTATCCAGAACATCTTCATCCTGTTTTAAAGCTTCTTCATTAAGCGTGGGATTTTTAGCGCTTAGCTTTTCGTACGCCTCTTCGCGGGTTTTGGCAACCGCGAATGAGCCATCGGGTGCATACCATGCCGGTATGCGGTGCCCCCACCAAAGTTGTCGCGATATACACCAGTCGCGTACATTGGCCATCCAGTGGTGATACGTGTTTTTGAATTTAGGTGGGATAAGTTGAACGTCATCGTTCATCACGTGATCCAGCGCAGGCTTGGTGATGGTATCCATTTTCAAAAACCACTGCAGGGATAACCGTGGCTCGATTACCGCATCGGTACGTTCGGAAAAACCAACATTGCTTTTGTAGTCTTCAACTTTTGTCAGATGATTACCTTCTTCTAAAAGTTTAGCAATTTTCTTACGGGCGATGAAACGATCTTCACCAATCAGAATCTGAGCCTTTGTATTTAAGGTTCCATCTTCATTGAGGATATCAATAACTTCCAGGTTATGTTTTTTGCCAAGCTCGTAATCGTTAAGATCGTGAGCTGGTGTTACCTTTAAACAACCGGTACCAAAATCCATGGTTACGTACTCATCTTCAATAACTGGAATGGCACGATTGATCAACGGAATAATTGCCTTTTTTCCTTTCAGATGCTTGTAGCGCTCATCGTTTGGATTAATACAGATGGCAGTGTCCGCCATGATGGTCTCCGGTCGTACGGTGGCAATGGTTACAAATTCATCCTTACTGCCCTCAATGGCGTACTTGATGTAATAGAGCTTCGACTGAACATCTTTATAAATTACTTCATCATCGGAGAGGGCAGTTTTTCCGGCCGGATCCCAATTCACCATGCGCATGCCACGGTAGATGTATCCTTTCCGGTGCAAGTCGACAAACACATCAATAACCGCTTCATAGTAGGCCGGATCCATCGTGAAGGTAGTTCGGTCCCAATCACAGGAAGCACCAAGTTTTTTTAACTGCTCCAGAATAATACCGCCATATTTCTCTTTCCATTCCCAGGCGTATTTCAAAAATTCTTCACGTGTCAGATCTGATTTCCTGATTCCCTTATCGCGTAGCATAGCCACCACCTTCGCCTCTGTGGCAATGGAGGCGTGGTCGGTCCCCGGCACCCAACACGCTTCCTTACCCTCCATGCGGGCTTTACGGATCAGCACATCCTGTATGGTGTTGTTGAGCATATGCCCCATGTGCAATACACCCGTTACGTTGGGAGGGGGTATTACAATAGTAAAGGGTTCTTTTTCAGGGTTTGGTTCAGCATGGAAAAATCCGTTGGCCATCCAGTACTGATACCATTTTTCTTCTACTTCGGTTGGGTTATATTTCGTTGACAGAGACATGCGTACAGTAATTCGAGGGGGCAAAAATAAGGCTAAGGGACGCAGGTTCCAAGTTTACGCATCAAGGACTCTAAATCACCCGGCTTTCATCCTGATCCGTAATGCTTTGGGATAGAGATTGTTCACCCGGTTATCCAATACATGCATCCACCCAAGCGGGATCGATTGATAAGTAGCCAGGGTATATCCCTTTTTGTATTCAGGGAGAACAACGGTTTCTTTTCTCAGGTACTGGATGGCTTGTTCAAACGAGAGTTCCTGCGATGAAAAGTTTTGAGGGTTTAGTTCAACCGATAATGCCAATTCATGTTCGGGAATTAGTTTTTGGCCTTTTACGGAAGCCAGTTTGGTCCCTATTGAAACAACATGAAGGGTATCCAGTAACAGGGAATGTTCTTCCAAAATGTTTTTGTTAATCATGGAAATAACCTCATGATGCGTAGAGAATACAAAATTTTCCGGGTGTCGGATCCACTGCTTAAGCTCTTCGGCCATTCGTTGAGGAGGTTGTGTAAATTTCCTTTTACTTTTCAGGCGGATTTCTTCCTGCCTTTCTGTTTTTTTTATGACTGATATAAAAAAACCTTCACCCTTTACTCGGTGTGGAAAAAATCTGTATCCAATTATGTTTTTGAAAACAACTTTTTCAATTCCCCAATCAGCATCTACGTGTAACGGAATGGACTCAACTTCATGCTGTTCACTGAGCCACTGTATATTTTCTTCATTCTCAAACGAGTTATACGTACAGGTGCAATAAACCAACAACCCGTTTGTTTTCAAGCATGACCACGAATCATTTAGAATTCTTCGTTGACGTTTCGCACATAACTGAACGTTATCAACCGACCACTCCGTGATGGCATCCGGATCTTTTCTAAATAATCCTTCTCCCGAACAGGGCGCATCCACAACCATCACATCAAAAAATCCACGCAGTCGATTGAAATCTTCGGGGTCATTGTTCGTAACCACAACATTACCAATACCCCATTTGATAATATTTTCTGCCAGTATGGATGCTCGTGAGCGAATCACTTCATTTGCTACCAGTAGGGAATCTTTATGCATCAGGCTGGCTATATGAGTTGATTTGCCACCGGGGGCGGCACTTAAATCTAACATGTGCAAGGGTTGAGAACCTAACCCAAGTTGGAGGAAGATCTGCTCCAGAAACATGGAGCTTGCTTCCTGTACATAATATGCACCAGCATGAAAGATGGGATCAAGCGTGAAAACAGGTCGCGATTCAAGATATAAACCTGTGCTACACCACGGCACCGGCTTTCCGCTAAGCTTACTTTTCTTTTGTGGGTTCAAGCGTATGCTTGTGGGGGGAGCACTTTCCAGGCTGTTGGTGAAATCAGCAAATGATTCACCCAAATCAACCTGCATCCGGGTTAAAAATTCTTCCGGTAATTTGATTTCAGTTCCACCCATGATGCTAAATTAAGCTTTCTTTACAGTGTAAATGACAGTTAACCTTTTTGATTGATTTATAGATGATTAAAGCGAATGATCCTTTTTTGAAATCGTGGGTTGAGGTGCCGGCAGGTTCTGACTTCCCGATCCAGAATCTTCCCTTTGGAATATTCAAAACACGTTACCTGTCACCGGTTGCCGGTGTAGCCATAGGCGATTATGTATTGGACCTGGTATACCTTCATGAAAACGGATACCTTGATGGTATCGGGTTGCCGCCCGGTATATTTAATCAGAAATATTTGAATGATTTTGTGGCTATGGGCCGAAAAAAGGCAAGGCAAGTCAGGGAACGGGTTTCAGAATTATTGCGTGTAGACAGCGATGAACTTAAAGGAAACCCGGCACGCGAAATTGCTTTGATACCCATGCGCGAAGTACAGATGCAAATGCCGGTGCGTGTTCCTAACTATACCGATTTTTACAGCAGTGAGGAGCATGCCACCAATGTGGGTTCGATGTTCCGTGATCCGAAAAATGCTTTGCTACCGAATTGGAAGCACCTACCAGTGGGCTATCACGGCCGCGCCTCCTCTATCGTTGTTTCGGGTACGCCCATCCATCGCCCGAAAGGGCAGATAAAGCTTCCCGATGCAGAGCAGCCGGTTTTTGGACCATCCAGAAAAATGGATTTTGAATTGGAGGTTGCTTTTATAACCTGTTCCGAAACGAAGCTGGGGCAATCCGTTAGTACGGCCGAAGCCGAGAATCACATTTTTGGTTTTGTTTTGTTTAATGATTGGTCAGCCCGCGATATTCAGCAGTGGGAATATGTGCCATTAGGTCCTTTTCTAGGGAAAAATTTTGGTTCAACAATCTCACCGTGGATTGTTACGCTGGATGCATTAGAACCCTTTCGGACTGAGGGCCCCATTCAAACATCGGAAGTGCTTCCCTATCTGAAATTCAACGGACCAAAAAATTTCGATATAAAATTGGGTGTGTTGTTACAACCGGAAGGGGGAGAGCCGGTAACCATAAGCCGGTCGAACTTCAAACACATGTACTGGAATGTAAATCAGCAACTGGCACATCACACCATCAATGGATGCAATTTGCAGGTTGGCGATATGTACGCCTCAGGAACCATCAGCGGTCCTGATCCGGGTTCATATGGATCTATGCTGGAGCTTACCTGGAATGGCGCAAAGCCGCTTCAATTGCCCACTGGCGCAGAGCGAAGGTTTATTGAGGATGGTGACACGGTTATCCTTAACGGTTACTGCGAAAAGGACGGTGTAAGGATTGGTTTTGGGTCGTGCCAGGGGAAAATTTTACCGGCTATTTAACATATCCATAGATTTGTGTTCTCAGGATCCATGATTTGATATTGTTTTTTTGGCCTGTGCAGACGCAGACAAATGGTTTATTAATACCTGGTGTGTTCTTACATTAAAGCTTATTTTCATGATTGTAGATCCTAAAGAAATCTCTGTTCCAAAAGTGCATGGTTACCTGCTGGGTGCGGTTGCACCTCGCCCGATTGCTTTTGCCAGTACCATTGACAAAGCAGGCCACGTAAACCTTAGCCCGTTTAGTTTTTTCAATTGTTTCGGGGCCAACCCACCTATCTTGGTTTTTTCCCCTGCCCGCAGGGGTCGTGATAACACCACCAAGCATACCTATGAAAATGTATTGGAGGTTCCTGAGGTGGTCATCAACATGGTTAATTATTCCATGGTGCAGCAAACTTCATTGGCCAGTACGGAATATCCGAAAGGTGTTAATGAATTTCTTAAAGCCGGATTTACACAGGTGCCATCGGTAAAAGTAAAACCACCGCGGGTAGGTGAATCCCCCGTATCGTTTGAATGTAAGGTACGTCAAGTAATTCCTACCGGTGAGCAGGGTGCAGCAGGCATTCTGGTGATATGTGAAGTAATACTTATGCACATCAAAGACGAGGTGTTGGATGAAGATGGGAAGATTGACCCTTTCAAATTAGATGCTGTTGCACGGATGGGAAGCGACTGGTATTGTCGCGCCAATGGTGATGGCTTGTTTCGCTTGCCACAGCCGGGGAATAAAATTGGAATTGGTATTGATCAACTACCCGAAAATATTCGCAACAGTAAAATTTTAACAGGTAATGATTTAGCCATGCTCGCCAATATAGAACAGATTCCGGAGCCGGATGCTCACAACCTCACACAACACGAGCGCGAAATTCATAAACAAGGTCGAGAAGCCATAGAGCAACTGGCTCACCAATACCTGAAGGCTGGTCGCGTGACGGATGCGTGGAGGGTTTTGTTAAGCTAAAACCAAATGATCATGAAATTTTTTACAGATCGAAAATTTTTCAAAGCCATATCCTTCTTAAAAATATTTTTGATTTTCGGATTAACACTGCTTATCGGTTGTCGGGCACCAAAGCCTGTTTATGCACATCAGCCGCCACAAAAGGTCGATAAATTAACGGGTGAACTCGTTATCCTTTCCTTCAGGATTCAGAAAGACAGCACATCAGCAACTTCAATAGAGTTATTGGATAAGCATTTCATACAGGGTACACGTAAAGGTGCCCCAGAGAATTCAATTGCCGAAAACCAACTAGTCATTAAGCAGGAAGATATTCAACTTAATGTTTTAACCGAACTATCGATTGACCATCCGCTGATTAACTATGTAGAGTACGTGAATGAGGCGGGAGAATTTGAAACGAAATTAGTCAGGCAACGTGAAGCTGAATTTTTTATCCGAATTGAACTAAAACCCCAGACTTCGTATCTTCGAATAGATGAAATTCGTGAAGGGAAGGAAACTCCAGTAACCCAGCTTAAAATCCGATAGCCTTATGAAGAGAATTTTACCTGCAATTCTTTTAATTCTGATTTCTGCAACCTTATCAGCACAAATTTTTCCGGTAGACACCTTATTCAAAAACGGCAAACTTCAGGAGCGTATTAACCTTGTGTTTTTAAGCGATGGGTACAAAGCCGATGAGATGACCAAGTATATTGCTGATGTGAACGGTTTGCTCAATAATTTATTCAGTCAGGTACCGTTTGTGCATTACAGAAATTATTTCAATGCGTTTGCGGTAAAAGTTCCATCAAATGAATCAGGAGCCAGACATCCTCAAACCTCTCCCGACAGCGACTGTTTGCCTGTGCCTCAGCAAGCTGTGGTAGATAATTACTTTGGGTCCACATTCGACAGCTTTAATATTCATCGCCTATTGGTACCAACCAAAGCCGGAGCAATCGGCAGTGTGCTTGCGGGTAGTTTTCCGTTGTATGATCAGGTATTTGTATTGGTTAACTCACCTTATTACGGTGGTTCGGGAGGACCAAATGCTACATCCTCTACACATACCAGTGCCCACGAAGTAAGCATCCATGAAATTGGGCATTCATTCGCAGGGTTAGCCGATGAATACTGGGCTGGTGCAAGCTATGCTGCTGAGAAACCCAACTTAACCCAGCAGAGCAATGCAACCCTGGTTAAATGGGCCAATTGGGTGGGAACATCAGGTGTAGGTGTTTATCCTCACAACGAGGCTCCAACATGGTACAGGCCGCATCAGAATTGCAAAATGCGCATACTTAACGTGCCTTTTTGTAGTGTTTGTAATGAAACCTTCGTTGAGCGGATTCATACCCTTGTAAACCCGCTTGCTGCGTACACGCCAACAACCTTGGCCATGGAGCTTGGTGATCAGCCTATCGTGCTTTTATTATCATTAATTAAGCCTGAGCCCAACACCATGTCAATCACTTGGAAACGAAACGAAACAACTTTTGATACGAATAAGGAATCTGTCTCCCTATCACCTTCCAGCTTTACAACAAACGTGACAAAAATTAAAGCGATTGTAACAGATAACACGGCATTATCACGAAGTGCCACTCATTCCGTAAACCATGTTTATGTTGTTGAGTGGACGATTACTACTGATAACCCCTCTGATCCGATAACAAGTGTTGAGGTTAGATCAGCGAAATCGGAATACCGCATTCAGGTTTATCCAAACCCAACCAACCTTGATTTTAGTTTTTCTTATTTGCTTCCGAAATCCAGTAAAGTGAGTGTAACTGTTTCTGACTTATCAGGAAGAAAGGTAAGGTCGTTGGTAAGTCAGCGCCAGGAAGCAGGAGAGCACATATATCAGTACAAAGCCAATGATGTATTTAAATCTGTCGGGGAGTTTATTGTTACCTTTTCATTCGATGATATAATTATTTCACGAAAGGTTATCCACCAGAATTAACTGTATACAACACTGTCTTTAGTTGCTTTAAGATCAGTTTTGACCAAGCAATATTTTTCTTTAACTTGATTTTGCTACCGTCATCTGCCGTTGGCAGGTCATCTGCAGGCTGTGCCTGTTATGGTTCTTAAATCACTCTCTTTTAAACCAAATCCACTTGTTATGAAAAAGACCCTAATAATATTGGGAGTGGCTTCACTGCTTTTGGTATTTGCGGCCACGCATAATTACCCCGCCCTTGTTACACCCAAGCAGCAATTCAATGCTGGTATTATTCCATCCGTATCGCTTTGCGGTACCCCAGGCGCCAGAACAATTCTTGCACTTATGGACACCACAAGACAGATAGCTCCTTTGTTGGAAAATCTGGGATCGTATGGAATGAAAGTGAGTACCGGAAATGAACGTGCCCAGAAGTTTTTCAATCAAGGTATCAACCTGTACTATGGCTTCAACCATTTTGAGGCTTACCGCAGCTTCAAGGAGGTTGCACGATTGGATCCCAATTGTGCCATGGCTTACTGGGGGCAAGCCCTGTCACTTGGTCCAAATATCAATCTACCCATGGATCCAGCAGATACAGAGACTGTTTATAAAGCCATTCAAAAGTCTGTGGCTCTTCTTGATAAAGCATCGCCAAAAGAACGTGCGTTGATTAGTGCATTGGCTAAACGCTATACAGCGGAGGCGCTTGAAGATCGAAAACCTTTGGATGAGGCGTATGCTCAAGCCATGCAAGCAGTAGCCAGCCAGTATCCGGATGATTTAGAAGTAGTAACATTATACGCTGAATCGCTAATGGATTTACACCCATGGGACTATTGGAAAATGAGTCAGGCCCAGCCATGGACGCCACAAATTGTTGAATTGATTGCCGCAGTAATTTCGAAAAAGACAGATCATCCGGGTGCCAACCATCTGAATATCCATATCCTTGAGGCTTCACCTGAACCTGAAAAAGCGGCAGCAAGCGCTGACCGGTTGCGCAACCTTGTTCCAGGGGCCGGACACCTGGTACACATGCCATCCCACATCTATATTCGTGTAGGTAGGTATTTGGATGGAGTGGAAGCGAATGAACGCGCAGTGAAGACTGACGAGGAATATATTGCCCAATGCAACGTACAAAGTATTTACCCGCTCTTCTACTATCCGCATAATTATCATTTCTTACTGGCATGTGCACAAATGGCTGGACTAAGCAAGAAGTCAGCAGATGCGGCAAATGCGTTGAATAAAAATATTCCTGTTGAAATGATGAATGTTCCTGATCTGGTAACGTTGCAGCATTGGTACACTATGCCCTGGTATAACATGGTGCGGTTTGGAAAGTGGGATGATATTCTGAGAATAAGCGAACCGGTAGATTCATTCAAGTACGTGAAAAGTGTGTGGCATTATGCACGGGGTATGGCTTTTGTAAGAAAGAATAAAATCACCGAAGCAAAGGCTGAATTGGCAAGTCTTAAAATCCTTATTGAAGATCCTTTCATGGAGATGACAATTGCCGGGTTCAATAGTTTCAGAAGTGTTCTGGGTATTGGACGAAACGTACTCGAAGCTGAACTTGAAGCACACCAAAAAAATTACAACAGCGCTGTTAAGTTACTGACGGAAGCAATCGATGTTGAAGATAACCTGCTCTATCAGGAGCCACCCGATTGGTACCATCCGGTAAGGCAGATTTTAGGATCAGTTTTATTGGAAGCAAAAAATCTAATCGAAGCTGAGAAACGATTTCGGGAGGATCTTACATTTTACAAAAACAATGGTTGGTCGCTCTATGGCCTATACCAAAGTCTTGAAGCCCAGGGTAAGAAAACTGAAGCCGCACAGGTGAAAAAGGAATTTGAAAAAGCGTTTGCAAAATCAGATGTAAAACTGAAGTCAACACGCCTGTAAAAGAAAAAACCCCGATGCTTCGGGGTTCTTTTTTTAATCTCTGTACAAAGACTGTTTTATTGCCTTAACGGTTCGTTCTACATTGGGTAAAATAGCCTGAATAAGGGTAGGCGCATAAGGTAATGGTGCATCAGCATTGGTAATACGTTGAATGGGTGCATCCAGGTAATCAAAAGCGTGCTTTTGCACATGATATGTTATTTCAGTTGAAATTGAGGCTAATGGCCATGCTTCCTCCACGATTACCAGCCGGTTTGTTTTCTTTACAGATTCTACAATCGTTGCATAATCAATAGGCCGAACACTGCGCAGGTCAATTACCTCGGCAGAAATTCCTTCTTTTTCCAACTCCGCTGCCGCGGCCAAGGCTATCTTCATCACCTTTCCAAAGGAAACAAGTGTTACGTCCGTTCCTGCTCTTTTTACATCTGCCTGTCCGATGGGTATCAGGTATTCTTCCTGAGGAACTTCACCCTTATCGCCATACATCAGTTCCGATTCCATGAAAATCACAGGGTCATTATCACGAATAGCGGTCTTGAGCAAACCTTTGGCATCATAGGGGGTGAATGGAACGACAACTTTCAATCCGGGGCAGTTGGCATACCAGTTTTCAAAATTCTGTGAGTGCTGTGCTCCGAGTTGTCCGGCATTACCGGTTGCCCCCCTGAAAACAATGGGAACATTATATTGCCCGCCCGACATGGAGTACATTTTAGCAGCCGAGTTAATTATCTGGTCAATGGCTACCAGTGAGAAGTTGAAGGTCATGAATTCTACAATGGGCCTAAGGCCATTCATGGCTGCGCCAATGCCTAAACCGGTAAAGCCCAGTTCGGCAATAGGTGTATCAATAACACGCTCCGGCCCGAATTCATCGAGCATGCCCTGGCTTACTTTGTAGGCACCATTATACTCAGCCACCTCTTCACCCATTAGGAAAACACTGGGGTCTCTGCGCATTTCTTCGCTCATGGCTTCACGTAATGCTTCGCGGTATTGTATTTCTCGCATAATGCTTGTTGAAAGGTTAACCTGTTCCTAAAGAGGTCGTAAAAATAGTGTCTGAAGGGGGATTGGCAAAATAAAAAAACCACCCTGACGATATCGTCAGGGTGGTTTTTAAATCCAATGGTTTTATAGCTTAGCGTAAGGCGTTTCTGAACGCTTCAGAAGTAGCCCACTTGCTAAATTCAAGGTCAGTCAAGGCCGCTGATTTCAAATCAGGGTTAATTTTTACAGCATTGGTAAGGTTGCTCACCACACCATCGGCATTACCCAAACGGGCAGAGGCTACGGCTGCACCATAGAATGCATGTGCATGATTGCTGTTTAAGCGGGTAGCTTCACCAAATGATGTTAAAGCATTTTGGTAGTCTTTGTTAAGCACCTGAGCCAAACCCTTGTTGAAAAGGTTATCGGCAGTATTGGCAGCAGAAGAACCAGCGCTTACCGCCTCGCTATACTTGGCGATTGCGATAGCCGCAGAACTTTTTACACCATTTACCCCAGCTGCGTTATCACCACGAAGACCGCCACTTAAAGCTTTGTTGGCGCTGTTGTAAGCGGCATAAGCGTTGCCTTTCATCATAGCAACAGAAGCAAGGTTAGCGTTTACTTCAGGGGCGTTTGCATTGATACGGGCAGCAAGGTCAAGTTGTGCTTGTGCCTTATCCACTAATGAAGATGAGCCAGCAGGATTTTCAATAGCCTGGGCAATGTATACCGCAGCTAAGTTGTTATGTGCATTCCAGTTGGTTCCTTTTTTGGTAGCAGCTTCATAGATGGCAGCTTTTTCTTCTAACGAAGGAGTAAGCGTTGCTGAGTACATCAATTCTTCGAAAGAAAGTGCATCAGCTTTTGCTTGTCCGGTAGTAATTTGCTTGGAAAGAACCGCAATCTCAGCATCAGTCTTTTTGTCTTTGATGGTAAGGATTTCAGTCTTGGCAGTTCTCAACTTAGGATACACATCTTTAAAAACTTTCTTGTAAGTCTTCAGTTTCGCCATTTGCTTCTCCTGGCTTTCGAACGTACCACCACCGTTAATGATGTTCAGGTATTCAGCTTTTTCTTCAGAAGTGATTCCATCGTATGCAGAAAGTGCAGTGCGGAATTCAGCCCAGTCACGAACAACAGGCTTCAGAATAAACTGAATATCTTTCGCCATGTCCTTATAGTCGTATTTCTTCATCTGATCGCGGTAGTACTTTTCAATAGCCTTTGCCCGATCGGGAGAAAGCTTGCTGTTAACACGCTCAGCACCTTCAGGTGAGTGAGTACCGGTAATGGTAACGGTTTTGGTTACGTTCTTCGAAGCGATGAAAGCATCCAATTGCTTTCCTTTATCACTTTTAATTTCAGAAGTGCGAAGTACTGAACGGCCTTGCTCGAATATGAAGTCAGGAATTATAATGGGAATAATCTCTTCCTGGTTATTGTATCCGTGGCCTGCGTAAGATGCAAAAGCAACTGGTTTAACAAGCTTTGAGGTAGTAATAACGCCTACGGCAACATCCATGCGGGGACTTGCTTTTGATTTTGAACCTTTTGAGGCAACACCTTCAACCTGCAGCACTCCAGACTTCATGGCTGGGGCATAAGCAAAGTCGAATTTCTTGGTCACCTTAGGCTGTTCAGTAGCGCTGTTCGGATAATCTTCAGCTTTAAATTCTATGGGTGCAAGGGCAGTTTCCTGATCACCATACTTATAAAAAGTGTTAACGGTGTAAACAGTACCTTTCTTTAACATTTTTACGGGTAGGTTGGCAGCCATATCGAAGGCAACAGTATCCTTATGCACCTCCAGCGGATTAGGAGTTACAGTAAGTTGCTGCTCTTTGGACATTTTAACCATCTGGGGGAGGGTACACCCAGCCAGGCTAAGAGCTCCTACAATCAAGAATGCGTAAACGAATTTTCTCATTGGATTTATAATTTGGTTGTTTTAAGCGAGTGGCAAATGTAATCTTATATGCTTTTTTTTGCAATTATAGTCAAAAAATAAAGATTTCGGCCTTCGGTAAAGGTTTGCCGGAACCCTATATTTGTAAAAGTGTTTATTGAGTCGTTAAACGAACGATAATACAGACGAAAGCCAAATATTATGGGTAATATGGTTGACAGACTTCAGTTATTTTTGGAAGAATACACTTTTGGGGTGTGTGCCCGGCTTGGAGAAAAATTTGGAATAGCCACCTCCAACATACGGTTATTCTTCATTTATGCCTCATTTATCACCTTTGGATCGCCCGTGATTATTTATCTGGCCTTGGCATTTATTATGAATCTGAGGAAATCACTACGAAAGAGAAGCCCTATTTGGGACTTTTAACATCAATTACCTTCTTTCCTAGCAGGTAGTAGTCCACAATGATTAGTCCGTTGAAAACATTCTGAGTACTAAAGGGATATCTGGATTTGATCCATTTCCGTTGCTGATGCGTGCTTTTTAATAGTTTCAAAAAGTCGATTAACGCCTTTAAAACGGCTATACCATCCCTTGCATGGCCTTCCAGTATGAATTTCAAGGCAGCTATAAGATCAAGCATGATCCTAAAAGGTAGTTTATACCAAAGTTGATTGGATGGCAGGTGTTTATAAATCAGGCTAAGTCCATTGCGGAAATTGTAATACGTTTTACGAGGATTGGTGCGGGCCAGGGTACCTGCGCCTACATGAAAGACCGTACTTTCTCCGCAGTAGTACACTTTTTTGCCCATGCGATGAATTTTCCAGCATAAGTCGATTTCCTCCATGTGTGCAAAAAAAGTTTCATCCAGTCCTCCAAGAGTGTGGTAAATGTCACTTCGTATGGCGAGGCATGCTCCGGAAGCCCAGAATACTTCGCGGGTATCATTGTATTGACCCTGATCTTTTTCTGTGTAATTAAAAATACGCCCGCGACAGAACGGATAACCCAGGGCATCGATAAAACCACCACCGGCTCCGGCATATTCAAATTGATCTTTTGCATGGAACGAAAGAATTTTGGGCTGAACGGCAGCAATGTCCGGTTGATTATCCAATAAATTGATTATCGGTTCAAGCCAACCCGGTGTTACTTCAATGTCGGAGTTAAGGAGTACGTAATAGGGTGTGTTGATTTTCTGAAGTGCTAGATTATAACCGCCACAAAAACCATAATTTTTATCCAGTTGAATAATCTTCACGGAGGGAAAGTCGCTTTGTAGTATCGCGATCGATTGATCGGTTGATCCGTTATCGGCAACGATAATGGAAGCATGTTGGGTATGCTCTACAACAGAGGGTAGAAATTGTTGCAACAATTTCTCACCATTAAAATTTAATATGACTACGGATACCTTGCTCAAGCTTCCCTGTTAACCCATCATTCCGCTTAAGTCCATTCCTGGAATATTGGGAATTAATCCCTCGGTGCTTTTGCGGAGCTCCTCTTTAGCCAGTACTTCGGCCTCCTCGGAAGCTTTGTTTACGGCAGCCACCACTAAATCCTGAACGATAATTTTATCCTCGGGCTTTAGCAAGGAAGGATCAATGTCGATAGCCAAAAGTTTACGCTTGCCATTTACGGTTACCTTCACCATGCCTCCGCCAGATTCACCTTGTGCAGTTATTTTATCCAAACTGTCCTGTGCTTCTTTTATGCGGGCCTGCACTTCTTTCATTTTGCCCATCATTTTCATCATATCGAACATAAGCGGGTAGTATGTTTTAGGTTACGAAACATTTCAGGCTGCAAATCTAACACTTTGCTTTATCTCTTGCGCAGCAGTACAACAGAACCACTTCGGGTAAATGAGGTTCCTGAAAGATCGGTTAAACGGGCCACAAAGGCATAGGTTCCTTCGGGTTGATCTTTTCCCCGGAAGGTACCGTCCCAACCCACATCGATGTCAGTAGAGGAGAAGAGGAGTTCACCCCAACGGTTAAAAATCTGCATTTCAAAACGTGCAATGTACTGACCGAAAACCTTAAAGATTTCATTTTCAACCGGGCCTTGCCTGTCGGGAGTGAAAGCCGTTGGATAAAAAAGTTTTGGTTCTTTTTTTAATTCAATTTCATTGGAAATGGCTTGCCCTAAACCTGGCTGGTTTGCATTAGCCGTGATGATGTAGCGATAAATTTGTTCATTGGGATTAAGGTCGCTATCGATGAATGAACTGGTGCCGGATCCTACCGTAAAAGATTGAAGCAATTGGCCCTGAGTGTTGTATTTTTCTACGATGTATTGATTAACGCCATTTACCCAACCCGAATAATTACTCCACACCAGTGATGAGAAGTTTTCGGGTGTAAGGCTTCCCGTTAATCGAATGGGACAAATTTCAATGCCTAATGCTGCCATATTATCACAAACATCGCGGTAGTTGATTTGGTAACAGTTTTCATCTGCAGTGGTATAGGTGTTGTCGAAAAACTGAGGTGTTGTTGTTTGGCCAATCAGTTGAAGGTTACCGGTGCCTGATTTTCTGAAAATGCTGTATTCAACAAGTTGGAATGCCGGATCTTGAAGCCAGGTTATAGCAACTCCCGTTGAGGATACGTGTGCCGTAGCATTGTTTATAGCGGTGGGGATATCCGTAGAAAAGGCTGTAACACATTTGATGAGGGAAATACTTCGGCTACCATTAGCGTAGTTTGCGGTGATTTGGTAGCAATATTCCGTTTTGCATACAACATTGTTATCGATGAAGGATGTTGATGCGGTAGACCCTGCCAATTGTCCATCACGGTCGATTGAAAAATTAGAAATGCCTGTTGTGTTCGTTGTCCAGTTCAGGTTGTTCTGATTGTTTTGTGCCGTGGCGTTAAAATCAGCACTGCAAATTATGTTTGAATAAACGGTAATGTTGCTGCAGGGATCGAAAGCGCCTAAGCGAAAGCAGTAATAGTTATCATCAGGCCTCAGGTTAGTTAGAGATGCGGTTGAAACATTGTACAGGGTTTGTGCCAGTTGGAAAGTAGTATTGTTGTTGGTGGCGATTTCAAGCCGGTATAAAATATTTGGTGCCGAAGTGAAATTAAGATTCACAGTAGTCGCATTGCTTACGGACAACTCATTGATAAACGGTGCGGGCAAAACGGCTAAAGCATTAACGGCTTTCGTGTTGGATCCGCAGTTATCATCAGCATTTACATCCTTTCCCCGAACTGAGATTGTTTTGTTTCCACTGGTGGCATACGTATGATTACTGGTGGCCAGCGTACCTTTTGGTACCTGCACTTCAGGACTTCCGTCATTAAAATTTATTACATAAGCATCATAGTTTGTATCGGTAACGCGCACCTGCACCTGATTGCCGCCACAGGTGAAAATATCAAAGTCAGGAGGTGTGTTTGGGGTAACTATTATTTGAATATCGTCAACGCCCAGATTTTGGTACAATACCCGTAATAAATAAGTACCAGGCTGGGTGTAGGTATGTACAAACACATTTTGTTGGGGAGCTGAGTTGTCCCCCCAGTCAATATCACACGGATTTCCGCCTGTACAAAAACCAGCTGTAATCAGGTTGGTGTTGGTGATGGTTACCGTGAGGGGTGCGCAACCTTTACGCTCATCAACCGAAAAGCGGCCCAGGCGACTTATGTATTGTGCCTTCGCCAGCAAGGGGAGTAATACCAACAGACTAATAACAAGCCGGATGATCATGAAATGCTTAATTCGCGAATAAACCGTTCAGCCTTTACCAGGTCATGGTGCAGAACGCGGTCCTCTTCTACAAACGGAACTCGCTGCCTAAAAGTATCCACCATCTTTTCAAGTTTGGGTGATGTTTTTGACGGCCTGCGAAAATGCAAGGCCTGTGCGGCTACGGTTAGTTCTATGGCAAGAATTGCATATAGATTATTAACAACCCGGTAAGCTTTTGTAGCAGCATTAGCGCCCATGCTAACGTGATCCTCCTGTCCATTAGAGGAAACAATGGAATCAACTGAAGCCGGTGTGCAGAGTTGTTTATTCTGGCTAACCAGTGAAGCTGCCGTATACTGCGGAATCATCATGCCGGAGTTAATACCCGGATTGGCCACGAGGTAATTGGGCAGGTCTCGCGAACCGGATATGAGCTGATAGATCCTGCGTTCCGAGATGCTCCCCAACTCAGCCAACGCTATGGCCAGGTAATCTAGCGCCAGCGCCAGCGGTTGACCATGAAAATTTCCACCGGAGATAATCACATCTTCTTCCGGGAAAACATTGGGGTTATCGGTCACGCTGTTTACCTCGGTCAGGATGATACCGGTTACATGATCAATCGCATCGAAGCTGGCACCATGCACCTGGGGTATGCACCGGAATGAGTAAGGGTCCTGCACATGTTTTTTCTTCTGCGAAATTAAATCGCTGCCCTCCAGCAACGCTACAATTTCGGCAGCTACTTTTACCTGACCTTTTTGCGGGCGAATAGCATGAACCTTGGCGAGGAAAGGATCAATACGGCCATCAAAAGCATCCAGCGAAAGTGCACCAATTAAATTTGCAAGCTTAATAAGCCTGTGCGCATGCAGCGTGCACCACACACCATAGGCATTCATAAACTGCGTTCCGTTTAAAAGCGCTAAGCCTTCTTTCGCTTTAAAGTGAATGGGCTCCCAATTAAACTTTTCGTTGATTTCTTTGCCGGTAAACAGTTTGCCTTGATGGTGAACCTCTCCATGCCCGATTAGCGTAAGCGCCAGGTGTGCTAAAGGTGCCAGGTCGCCCGAAGCACCCAGTGAACCCATTTCATAAATAACAGGGTAAACGTTGTGATTGAAATAGTCAGTCAACCGTTGAACGGTTTGCAACTGAACACCTGAATATCCGTAGGATAATGATTGGATTTTAAGAAACAGCATGAGCCGGACAATCTCATCAGGAATTTCGGGCCCGGCACCACAGGCATGCGACTTCACCAAATTCTCCTGGAGTTTTTCAAGTTGATCGTGAGCGATGTAGGTATTGTACAATGAGCCAAAGCCAGTGTTGATACCATAAATGGGATGGGTGGTATTTTTTAGTTTTTCGTCCAGGTATTCACGGCAACGGTTTATTTTTTTTGTAGCTTCTTCCGATAAGGTAATTTCAATATCACTGAATGCCAACGTGCTTAAATCATCAAGCGTGAGCTCACGGGAAGATATAGAATGGTTCTTTTTCACCTTGATTAATGTGTGAGTTTATGAATGATGGTAGTGATGGTAAGTTTTTCCTGCTCTCCGCTTTCCATGTTCTTGATGGTGAGCTCTCCGCTCTTCATTTCTTCTTCACCCACTACCAGACAGAACGCGATCATTTTCTTGTTGGCATAATCCAACTGCTTTTTAAGCTTGGATACATCCGGATAGATTTCACTGTTAATTCCGGCAGCTCGTAATTGTGTTACTAATCCTAATGCATAAGCGCGGGTTGCTTCATCAAAATGACAAACCAGAACTTTGGATGACGACAATGTTTCTTTCGGAAACAATTTCAGTTCCTCCATCGCATCGTACAGGCGATCAATACCAAAAGATATTCCTACACCCGAAAGTTGTTCTTTTGAGCCAAAGGCTTGTGTGAGGTTATCGTACCGGCCGCCACCACTCACACTGCCAATGGCCACATCGTTAATTTTCACTTCAAAAATGCAGCCGGTGTAATAACTGAGTCCGCGCGCCAGCGCAATATCAAATTCTACGTGGTTATCATCAGCCCGATAGTGGTTGAGTAAATCAAAAACTTCTGTCAGCTCATGCACACCTTTCAAACCTGTTGTTGATGAAGCAAATGTTGTTTTTAAGGCAGTAAGCTTTTCGCGATTATTTCCCTTCGTACCGATTAATGCAAATAAGGAATCAAGTTGAGTTGACGTAAATCCTTTTTCTATTAATTCCTTGCGAACACCAGGCTCACCAATTTTATCCAGTTTATCAATGGCCACAAACAGTTCGCCTTCGCGACCAACTGCCGCGATAACTTCAGCAATTCCATTTAATATGCCGCGATGGTTAATCTTAACCGAATACTTGTTGATGTTGAGCTTATGCATCACCTCTTTAATCATCAATATAATCTCAGCTTCACAGATCAGTGAATCAGTGCCCACCACATCGGCATCGCATTGATAAAATTCGCGATACCGTCCTTTTTGAGGCCGGTCGGCACGCCACACGGGTTGAACCTGGTAGCGTTTAAACGGCAGGGTTATTTCGTGGCGGTTCATCACCACGTAGCGGGCAAAGGGAATAGTGAGGTCGTAGCGAAGGCCGAGTTCTGATTTTTGAGGAAGCCAAAATTTGTAAATGCTATTGAGGGCATCAATTTTTTCTCCGGAGAGTCTGGCTCTCAGACTTTTGTTAGACCTAATCTTATAAATAAGTTTACTTCCTTCTTCACCATATTTTCCTTCAAGTGTATTCAGATTTTCCATAGCTGGGGTCTCCAGCGGCTGAAAGCCATACTTTTGGAAGATGGTGCGAATAGTGGTGAGAATAAACTGGCGCTTGGCCATTTCAGCAGGCCCGAAATCGCGTGTTCCTTTCGGTAAAGCAGGTTTTTCCATACAGGGGCAAAGCTAATACGATTGCGGAAAGCATGGGTAATTACGCTCATTTTTCAGCGAAATGAACAATATTGCCAACCAGCTTTTGCCTATGTGGCAGAAAGCATTATTTTTGCGCTCCTTTTAACAAGAAAAGTCATGGCAGTAACCCGTTTAAAAAGAAAGAACCGCAAGGACAAGTCGAAGGCTGCGGTAAGACGTCAGAGCTTAAAAATTCAAAATGCTAAGCCGGTCATTAAGAACGTTGATATCGAGAAAATTAAAGATGAGTTCAAGGCTAAAAAGGCCTAAGCCGCCTTTAAGCTTTAACACTACGATATTCAAAAGCCCTTGCTCATGATTGAGTGAGGGCTTTTATTTTTTAACCTATGGCTTGCCGACAGATTGCATTTCTTAGTTTCTTGCAGACCTTAAAACTACTATTCTATGGCCCATTTGAATCTTGTTTGCTGGAATGTAAATGGCATCCGTTCGATAATTAAAAAGGATTTTTTAAAAGACGTAAAAGCCATGGCGCCCGATATGCTATGCCTTCAGGAAACCAAAGCTTCCGTGGAGGATGTGAAATCTGTATTGGAACTCATGCCCGAGTACAAAGGCTATATCAATTCATCCAAAGCGCGTCAGGGTTACTCCGGCACGGCCATCTTAACCAAACATGAACCAATATCTGTTACCTATGATATGGCTATTGAAGAACACGACCAGGAGGGCAGGGTAGTTACGGCTGAATTTGAGTCATTTTTTCTGATAACAGTCTATACACCAAACGCAGGAGAAGGATTAAAAAGATTGGACTACCGCTCAAAATGGGATGAGGCATTCCGGAATTATGTGTCGGGGTTAAACCGCAGAAAGCCCGTGATTGTTTGTGGCGATCTGAATGTGGCGCACCAACCGATTGATATTGCGCGGGCAAAAGATAACTACAACAAATCGGCCGGCTATACCCAAATTGAAATTGATGGCTTTCAAAAATTATTGAATGCCGGGTTTATTGATACCTTCCGCCATTTTCATCCGGATGAGGTAAAGTATACCTATTGGAACTACATGTTCAATGCCCGCGCACGAAACGTGGGATGGAGAATTGACTATTTCCTGGCCAGTAAATCGTTGTTGGATAAAATTAAATCAGCAACAATATACAATGAGTACTACGGGTCCGATCACTGTCCGGTGGGGTTAGAAATTGCATTTTAGGTGTAAATTTAAAGTTGACATTATGTCAACTTTATCAGTACATTTGCATTCCTAATGAGAATAATTGCTAAGAGGACTTTACGGGAATATTGGGAAAACCACGCAAATTGTAGAAGGGAATTAGAAGAGTGGTATGGAATCGCTTGTAGGGCAGATTGGTCTTCGCCAAGAGACATTAAGCAAACCTTTCCAAAGGCAAGCATTGTTGGAAGCAATAGGGTGGTTTTTGATATTGTTGGTGGAAATTTTAGACTAGTTGTAAAGTTTGCGTACAGAATGAGAATAGGGTATATACGATTTATTGGAACCCACAAAGAGTACGATAAAATTGATGTTGAGGAGATATGAAAACAGAAGAAATACGTGCGATTCGTTCGAAGAAACAATACGAGGAGTTTCTTGATAAGATTGATTTATTGATGGAAGAGGACCCCTCGCCTAATTCTGCGAATGGACGACTGCTAGAAACGCTAACAATTCTTGTAGAAGATTATGAGACAAAGCAGGGATGGGATTTACCGTCACCAGGAAATCCGGTAGAAATTATTAAAATAAGAATGGATAATCTTGGATTAAAACAGTCGGATCTTATACCGGCCATTGGCGATAAAACTGTAGTATCAAGAATATTGAAAGGTTCCAGGAAATTAACATATTCGATGATTGCGCCCTTAAGTAGATTGCTTCGTGTGCCCCCGGAATTATTATTGGAATAGAACCAATCTGACTAACATCAGATATTTGTATTCTTGGGTCAACGCTGGACACTTAATTCAGAAAGTACAGCACAAGAACAGTCACTGAAAGCAACTGAAAAAGCTTTTGTACCCTCCGGTCCGCTTTAAAGGCCGACCAGCCTGTGGCAAGGCTAATCGTTAGAAAGAAGGCAAAATCCATAAAGAACCGTAAGGATGTTTGATCATGCCAGGAACCAAACGGAATTTGGAAGTTTAATTCCAGTGATGCGAATTGAGCAAGAGAAAACATAGCAATAAGAAAGTGAAGAACCGCACAGCCTATACCGATGTGTTTTGCTTGCATCAGTTTATGCGTTCAATTTCAGCGCCTAAGGACTTCAACCGTCCATCAATATTTTGATAGCCCCGGTCAATCTGGTCGATACTGGAAATTTCACTAACGCCATTGGCAGATAGTGCTGCAATCAGCAAGGCAACCCCGGCACGGATATCGGGTGAAGCCATTTTAATTCCCCGCAACGAATGTTTGCGATCTAATCCGATAACCGTAGCACGGTGTGGGTCATTCAAAATAATCTGTGCGCCCATATCGATCAGTTTATCTACAAAGAAAAGCCTGCTTTCAAACATCTTTTGGTGAATGAGCACTGTGCCTTTGGCTTGTGTGGCCACCACTAAAACAATACTGATCAAATCGGGTGTAAAGCCCGGCCAGGGGGCATCGGCAACGGTAAGTATTGAACCGTCAATGAAGGTTTCAATCTCGTAATGTGTTTGAGCGGGTATATGGATGTCATCACCCCTGAACTCCATTTTAATGCCCAGCTTTTTAAAAACATCCGGAATCATGCCCAGCATATCGATGCGGCAATTCTTAATGGTGATCTCCGATTGTGTCATGGCGGCCAACCCAATGAAGCTACCAATCTCAATCATATCGGGCAGCAGGGAGTGTTCGGTGCCGTTTAGTTTTTCCACTCCTTCAATGGAGATGAGGTTGGAGCCGATGCCGCTGATTTTCGCGCCCATACGGTTTAGCATCAGACAAAGTTGCTGCAGGTAGGGTTCGCACGCGGCATTAAAAATCGTTGTTGTGCCTTTTGCCAATGCAGCCGCCATAACAATGTTAGCTGTTCCGGTAACGGAAGCTTCATCCAGCAGCATGTACGTGCCCTTCAGGTGGCTGGCGTCAATGTGAAATAATTGATCGTTCGATTCGAAATTAAATTCGGCTCCAAGTTTTTGAAATCCGATAAAGTGTGTGTCCAATCTTCTTCTCCCGATTTTATCGCCACCGGGTTTGGGAATGTTAGCCTTTCCGTAACGTGCCAATATCGGACCGAGCAGCATAACCGAGCCACGCAGGGCTGCTGCCTTGGTACGGTAGGCATCCGTCTCTAAAAATTCTGTATGGATTGTTTTGGCCGTAAAGCGATACGAACCGGTGCTAAGTTTTTCAACCTGGCAACCCAGGTCGCCCACTAACTCTATCAGTTTGTTTACATCACGGATGTCGGGAATGTTGTGGATGGTGACCGGCTGATCGGTGAGGAGCACGGCACAAATAATTTGAAGTGCTTCGTTCTTCGCGCCTTGTGGCGTTATCTCACCCTTCAGTTTTTTTCCGCCCTTAATTCGGAATATACTCATGTAGTCAATTAACAATTAGTAGCTAAACAATTAACAATATTAAATATTTTCGATGGCTTTCCACCACATCCAAATTACGAATTGTTAACTGTTAATTGTTAATTGAATTAGTCCCTGCGTCTGCGATTTTTATTCTTATTGAAGGGTTTTTGGTGGCGGTGTTTGCCACTTGCTCCGTTGTTACGGTCGCGTTCACGTTCACCTTGCACCGGCTGTAATTTTTTCTTTTCACGGTACAGCATCTCGAACAGGTTTTCTTCACGCACCTTATCAATATTCAGGGTGAGTTTTCCTTCCGACATAATTTTGATGTCATTCAGTATTACGGAGTCATCCAGGGTTTCTTTATTCCATGCTCCGAAGAATGTTTTCATCAGCTTACCCAGGTAGATAATGGCTTCCTCCCGTTCGGCCGGATCTTCTTTTTTCATGGCCTCTTTTACCAGCTTTTCAATGTTTTTTCCGTAGTGCTTAAACCGAACCTTGCTTTGCGGATAGTCTACTTTCATAGGCTTTTTGAAAAGCACTTCCGGTTCAGGCACCGGGTATGGATTATTGATGTCCAGGTTAAAGTCGGCTATGATGTACAGGTCATCCCACAAACGCTGTGGGTTTTCCGGTTGGTCTTTTAAGCTTGGGGTTAACTGTTTAATAAGTTCAATCAGCGTGGCGGCCAATTCGGTGCGTTTATCTTTATCGGGTACGCTACGAATGTATTCTACTAATTTCTGAACATTACGACCGTATTCTTTTAAAATGATGTCTGGTCTTGCGGTGTTGTATTCGCCTATCATGTAATTGGATTTAACTATGCAGAACCTTTAAAATCGACTATTCTGCTTCAATTGTGTATTCTGAGTTTGGCAAAGCTAAGTAATAAGGTCTTCTCACCAAAATCATCAAATAGTATTTTGGCCTTACGGTCGGCACCGGAATCATCCATTTTGGTCACGGTTCCATAACCGAATTTCGGGTGCTCCACCTTCATGCCTTCCTGGAGAATGGATGTATCACTGGGTAAAAAGTCGGTTGGGGTCTTGTATGCGGTTGCAGATTTCTGAACAGGTGCTGAGGCAGTAGTGCGCTTGATACCATTTACTAACGATCGGGCATAGTTTCCTGACGGACGCGGGGAAGATTCCAGTCCGCTGAATTTGGTGCTGACTTTGATGTAACGCTGATCGAGGTCATCTAAAAACCGGCTGGGTTCACAATTTTTCAACCGGCCAAAGCGATAACGGGTTAGTGCATAGGATATAAATAAACGTTTTTGTGCGCGGGTAATGGCCACATAAAAAAGCCTGCGTTCTTCTTCCAGTTCAGCCCGGCTGCTCAGCATCATCTGCGAGGGGAACAAATCTTCCTCCAGGCCAACAATGTACACGTATTTAAACTCAAGACCTTTCGCCATGTGGATGGTCATCAGCGTAACCTTTTCCGGATCTTTGTCCTTGTCCTCGTCCTGTCCGGTAATCAGCGATACATCCTGTAAAAAGGCGCTAAGCGATTTGTCGGTTTTTTCCGGGTCGTCAACGTATTCTTTAATAGCGTTCAATAATTCCTGAACGTTTTCATACCGGCTTAACCCTTCCACTGTTTTGTCTTCGTACAACTCGCGCAGCAAGCCCGAACCTTTAGCAATTTCAAAAGCTGCATCATAGGCATCTTTCCGTTCTATCTCCAGGCTGAAACGTTTGATAAGCGTAACAAAATCATCAATCGCTCCGGCAGCGCGACCGCCAATAAATGATGCAGCATTTTGTAATACTTCCCAAATGGAAATAGCGTGGTCGTTGGCGGCTATAACAATTTTATCCACGGTAGTATCACCAATGCCGCGCTTGGGTAAATTGATGATTCTTCTGAATGAAGCTTCGTCATTTTGATTGAGGGCGAAGCGTAAATACGCCAGCAGGTCTTTTATTTCTTTGCGTTGGTAGAACGACAACCCGCCAACCACTTTGTATTTGATGTTCATCCTGCGCAAGGCTTCTTCTATTGCCCGCGACTGGCTGTTGGTTCGGTAGAGGATGACGAAGTCGCTGAACTTGAGCTGGTGCTGCATCTTTTCTTCAAAGATGGACGAAGCCACCAGCTGTCCTTCTTCATTATCCGATACCGCTTTGATGAGTTCTACCAGGTTTCCTTCTTCGTTGGCTGTCCATACAGTTTTAGGAAGTTGTGCACTGTTTTTTTTGATTACTGAGTTGGCAGCCTCTACTATGGTTTGCGTAGAGCGGTAGTTCTGTTCCAGCTTGAAAATTTTCAGGTCGGGATAGTCGCGTTCAAAATTCAGGATGTTGGTAATATCGGCCCCGCGAAAAGCGTAAATACTTTGGGCATCATCACCCACTACACAGATGTTTTCCCAGCGCGAGCAGAGTTTGCGGATAATGAAATACTGGCACAGGTTAGTGTCCTGAAACTCATCCACCAATACGTACTTAATTCGATGCTGGTATTTATTGAGCGTCTCCAGGTGCTCTTTAAACAGTTTATCGGTATTGAACAATAAATCATCAAAATCCATAGCGCCTGCCTTGAAGCACCGCAAGGCATAGGCTTTGTAGATGTTGCCTATCTCGGGGCGCAAATTGGAGGCATCCACATTTTTCAATTCCGGGTGAACCAGGTATTCCTGCCAGCTTATCAGGCTGTTTTTAGCAGCAGAAATCCGGTTGTAAACAACATTGGCTTTGTAGGTGGCTTCATCCAGCCCCATTTCTTTCACAATGTTCTTAATCAGCGTTTTGGAGTCGTCCGTATCGTAAATCGTAAAGCTGTTGGGATAGCCCAACAGGTGTGCTTCTGCCCGCAGAATGCGCGCGAATACGGAGTGGAACGTGCCCATCCACAGGTTGCGGGCCTCACCGCCCACTACGGTTTCAATCCGCTCGCGCATTTCTTTGGCGGCCTTGTTGGTAAACGTAAGCGCCATTATGCTAAAGGGGTCTACCTGCTTGTCGCGGATGAGGTGGGCTATGCGGTAGGTGAGTACACGGGTTTTTCCTGAACCGGCTCCGGCAATAATCATGGTGGGGCCTTCGGTGTTGATTACTCCCTCACGTTGCGCGTCATTCAGTTGATCCAGGTAATCCATATCGGGGTGCAAATTAAGCGATCAACACCATGAATAAAGTTTCGGTTTATATTTTTTCCTGTTTGAATTGAAATTATTCTTCCGATCCGCCTACTTTTGTTAAACCACCTTTTTCGTTGATACCATCCGATACCTCCTTCTTTGTTCACGATGGGTTTCCCGTAACGGCAGCCGAGCCGTGGTTTAAAGTAAAAGTTCAACTCATCCAGCGGTATTTGCGATCATTTGTTACCCAATGCGCTGAAAAGTCGGATGAAATTATTGTAGTGGATTTATTTGCCGGCAGCGGGTTGTACTCATTCGGTTATCAAAAAGAATTATTTGCCGGATCGTGCCTGGCCTCGTTGCAAGCCGACTTGCCGATATCGAAATGGATATTTTGTGAGCGCGATCCGGAATCCGCGAAAGCGTTGAAGATCAGGGTTAATAAATATTTTAAGGGTAAAAATGTTTTGATTTTTGAAGATGCGCTGGAGAAACTGCCGGAGAAGCTTCAGTACTATGTTCCGCAGTCAAAACGGGGGTACCGGGTAAGCGTGTTTTGTATAGTCGATCCGTTTGGCATTGATATTCCTTTTTCAATGCTTGATACCCTGCAGGGCATGGGTTTCAGTTTTGTTGTTCCCTTTACCTTTAGCCTGAACGACCGCCATAATTACAGGTTTTACCTGAACGAGCACCGTGAGAAATTGAAAAAATACCTGGGTGGCTACAAAGACATTGAAAAGCTGGAGGATGTGAAGAGCAACCTGGAGTTTTACAAACGAACTGTTCGCATGATCCGCAACAACATGCTGGTGCTGGGCCTGAACAGCTCGCTGGCCGTGCAGCGGCTGGATTCCGGCCTCATGGAACTGCCGATTTACTATGTAGGAATTTTTTCAAAACTATACCCCGCACGGGTTATCCAGCGCGAGGTGGAAGAAACGGTTCACAACCAGTTCACCTTGTTTGATGCGGTGTGATTTACCAACTTATCTTGTTTGTCGGGTTGAGCCTGTCGAAACCTGATTAATTCTGAATTTCCGGATTATCCTATTCAGAAATAATGCCTTATGTTTATGCACTTAATTAATACCTATGATCAAGATTGGTGATGTGCTGGTATCGGACGATATAAAAGAAAAGGAGTTCGTCTGCAATCTGGAAAAGTGCAAAGGTGCCTGTTGTGTGGAGGGCGACTATGGCGCCCCACTGGAAGACGATGAACTTGAACTATTAAAAAATATTTACCCGCAGGTAAAGCCCTACCTGACTCCCGAAGGCATTAAAGCCATTGAAGAACAAGGTACCCACGTGCTGGATGATGATGGCGATTTTTCAACCCCCACCATTGGCGGAAAGGAATGTGCCTATGCGTTGTATGATGCTAAGGGCATATTGAAATGCGGGATTGAACAGGCTTACTATGATGGCAAGATTACCTGGAAGAAGCCGATTTCCTGTCATTTATATCCAATTCGCATTACTAAGAAGAAAAATCTTGAAGCGGTGAATTACCACAAGTGGAGTATTTGCTCACCCGCCTGCACACTGGGCAAAGAGTTACAGGTACCCCTCTATAAATTTCTGAAAGACCCGTTGGTAAGAAAATACGGACAGGCGTGGTATGATGAATTGGTGCGTGAGATTGAGAAGGTAGAGGCTGGGGCTTAGACGAATATGGCGCTATAAACATGCTTCATTATTTTACAACTCTTTTATTTTTCTAGGCTATGAAAAACCTGCTCCTCCTCATGTTTCTGTTCAGTTTGCTGTGTGTACACCTCCGCGCCCAGAAGCCCGACACTATACCTGCTTCATACCGGGAGGAATACCGGCCCCGCATTGACGGGCCAGGCAGTATGAACATGCAATTCGATCCATCCACGGCTCCATTGTTTATCCTGCGCGCCAATAATAAAACCTTTACGCTGCCTCGCGGCAGCAATGAGCTGTTGGACATCGATCCGAATTGGATTGAATCGATTGATGTCATCAAAGGGCAATCAGCCTTGGATCAGTACAGAGAAGAAGGGCAATATGGTGTGGTGCTCATTCAGCTGAAAAACAGCAGCTTTAAGAAACTGCCGGCCAAGGTTCGTAGGAAGTTTAAGAAACAGGATTTAAATCCAATCCATGCTATTCGCCAGAAGCCTCTTTCTCTGCAGCGCTTCCTCCCTGCTTCTGGTATTCAATCTTCGTGATGCGCCAGGTAAACTGATGCGCGGGGGTTTGTACCACAACTTCATTCCCCACTTCTTTTTTCAGGAGTGCCTGGGCCATGGGTGAGTCGATCGATATGCAGTCGGTTGATCCGATCAGTTCCTCGCCTCCTACAATCCGGAAGCGCTTTTTCAAGCCTTTGTTGTTTTCAATTTCCACCCAGGCGCCAAACATCACCTTGCCCTCCTGGAAAGGGGAGTAGTGCACTACCTTCAGGTCGTCAATGCGTTTGCGCAGATATAAAATGCGTCTGTCAATTTCGCGCAGGCGCTTTTTGTTGTAATGGTAGTCGGCATTCTCAGAACGGTCGCCCAGGCTGGCTGCCCACGACACCTTCTGCGTGATGTCGGGCCGCTCCACCCGCCAGAGGTGATCCAGTTCCGCTTTTAACTTCTTCAGGCCTTCTGGGGTAATAAGTAATGTTTTCAAGGTGAATATCTTTTTAATCCCCCTCAACGTCACGCGTAATAAGACGTTGAAGATTTTGGCTTCTCACAATTAAATCCTGAACAAAAAGAGGCTGCCCTTTTGAGACAGCCTCCTTAATTATTGTTATTTCAGGTCGCTGAAGTCAAACGAAGTCTCCAGAAACTTGGTAGTGAACTTGCCCGAACGGAATATGGCGTTATCCATCAACTTAATGTGGAAGGGAATGGTGGTTTTTATGCCTTCAATTACAAACTCCTGTAATGCGCGCTTCATACGGGTAATTACTTCCTCTCTCGACTGACCGCTTACAATAAGTTTGGCAATCATTGAGTCGTAATTGGGAGGTATGGTATAACCGGCATACACATGGCTGTCAATGCGCACACCATGGCCACCGGGCAGGTGCAGATTGGTAATTTTACCGGGTGATGGACGGAAACCGTTGGCCGGGTCTTCGGCATTAATGCGGCATTCCATGGAGAACAGGTTCGGGAAATAGTTCTTTCCTGAAATCGGAACACCGGCCGCAACTTTTATCTGTTCTTTTATCAGGTCGTAGTCGGTAACTTCTTCTGTAATCGGGTGCTCCACCTGAATACGGGTATTCATTTCCATGAAATAAAACTTGCCGTGTTTATCCACGAGGAACTCTATGGTTCCGGCACCTTCATAATTTATGGCTTGTGCGCCTTTTATGGCGGCTTCGCCCATTTGTTCGCGTAACTCCTGGCTTACAATAGGGGATGGGGTTTCTTCTACCAGCTTTTGGTGCCTGCGCTGAATGGAGCAATCACGTTCGGATAAATGGCAAACCTTTCCGTATTGATCACCTACTACTTGTATTTCAATGTGACGGGGTTCTTCAACAAATTTCTCTAAATACAAACCATCGTTGCCAAAGGCAGCACCGGCTTCGCGCCTGGCGTCATCCCACGCTTTTTGAAATTCCGTTTCGTTGTTGATGATGCGCATACCTTTACCGCCGCCACCGGCCGTAGCTTTAACGATTACAGGGTAACCAATATCTTTAGCGAGTTTAACACCTTCTTCCATAGAACTCAGCAAACCGTCAGAACCTGGAATGGTAGGAACACCGGCTTTTTTCATGGTGTCTTTAGCCGTTGATTTATCGCCCATGGCTTCAATCATGGCCGGTGTAGGGCCAATGAATTTGATGCCGTACTCATGGCAGATAGAAGAGAACTCAGCACGCTCCGATAAAAATCCATAGCCTGGATGAATTGCGTCAGCGCCTGTGATTTCTGCTGCTGAAATAATGCGTGGAATATTTAGATAAGAGTCTTTACTGGGCGCTGCACCAATGCACACGGCCTCATCCGCAAAGCGAACATGCAGACTTTCACGATCGGCCGTGGAGTAAACGGCAACCGTTTTAATACCCATCTCGCGGCAGGTGCGTATAACGCGCAGGGCAATTTCACCTCGGTTAGCTATTAGTATTTTTTTGAACATAAATCAATTCAAGATTTAAGATTCAAGATTCAAAGTTCAGAATTACCCAAGCCTAATATTTATTCTTGAGTCTTGAATGTTGAATCCTGATTGGTTATTAATCGGGTTCAACAACAAACAGTACCTGGTCGTACTCAACAGGCGAAGCATTTTCTACATTAACCTTAACTATGGTTCCTGAAACTTCTGATTCAATTTCATTGAACAGTTTCATGGCTTCGATGATGCATAGGGTTTGACCTTTGGATACCTTATCGCCAACGGAAACAAACACGGGTGAGTCAGGATTGGCCGACCGGTAAAACGTGCCGATCATCGGTGATTTAATTTCAACTGTATTTTTGCCTGATGGTGCTTCAACTGCCGGAGTTGGTTTTGCTTGCACCGGAGTTTGTGCAACCTGTTGAACGGGTGTAGGCGCATGCGCATGCGCTTGAACGGGTGCCGCAACAACAGGAGCTGACGATTTTAATACTTTTTGATCGGGCTCGCGTTTGATGTGAAGTTTTAATTCACCGGTTTCGATGTTTACTTCATTTAAGCCTGTCTTGGAAATAAAGTCAATAAGATCTCTGATTTCAGATGTTTTCATATTCGTGGATGTGTTATTGGAAGTTGGCCTCGAGGGCGATGTTCCATTTTTAGCGGGTTTACTTGCCTTGCTTTTAGCCATAATACACTTTTTATTTTACACGCTCAATATAGGCACCGGTGTGCGTATCAATTTTAACGCTGTCACCGGTATTGATAAATAAAGGTACTCTGATTTCAGCCCCATTTTCAAGTGTTGCAGCCTTTAATGTGCGGGTGGCTGTATCACCTTGCACACCGGGCTCGGTGTACTGTATTTCCATAACTACACTGGGTGGGGCTTCAGCAGTAATAGGGGAGGTTCCGTTTTCGAAGGCGATTAAAAGGGTAACACCTTCTTTGATGTAGTTTATTGAATCGCCAAGTAAATTTTTATCAAGATAAATCTGATCGAAGGTTTCATTATCCATGCACACTAAGCTATCGCCTTCCTGGTAGAGGTACTGATACTCCTTGGTTTCTACACGTAAAATTTCAATTTCATCGCCAGGTCTGAACCGGTTTTCAGCAATTTTGCCGTTCCTGATGTTTCTCATTTTTACCTGGTAGAATGCCCGCAAGTTACCGGGCGTGCGATGTTGCAGTTCTTCTATCTGCAGTATTTCTCCGTTGTACCGTACATAATTTCCCCTGCTTAAATCTGAAATAGTAGCCATGACTAAAGTTTAAAAATCTAAAATGTTAATATGAAATTTAATTATAAGCCCATTTTACATAGATGGCTCCCCACGTAAATCCGCCACCGAATGCAGCCAGTATGAGGTTATCGCCTTTCTTTAGTTTCTTCTCATAATCCCATAACAATAGGGGAATAGTACCAGCGGTTGTATTGCCGTACTTTTCAATGTTCATCATCACCTTACTGTCTGTTATGCCCATGCGGTTTGCCGTAGCATCGATAATACGTTTATTGGCCTGATGAGGAACCAGCCATGCAATATCTTCCCCTTTTAAGTTGTTCCGCTCCATCACCTGGGCCGAAATATCAGCCATGTTGGTAACAGCAAATTTAAATACCGCTGAGCCTTCCTGGTAAACATAGTGCTGTTGGGCATCAATCGAGGCATGCGTTGCCGGTATGCGGCTTCCTCCGGCCTTCATATGCAGGTAGTTGGCTCCTGATCCGTCACTCTTGTGCAGGGAATCCATAATACCTATTTCTTCGGTTGTAGGTTCCAGTAGTACAGCACCTGCTCCGTCACCAAATATGATGCAGGTGGTACGGTCTTTATAATTGATGATGGATGACATTTTATCACCCCCGATAACAATTACTTTTTTATAGGTACCTGATTCGATAAACTTGGCACCGGTTGTTAGGGCATAGATAAAACCTGAACAGGCTGCGCTGATGTCGTAACTGAATGCATTTACAGCACCTACCTGGTCGGCCACTAAATTGGCGGTTGCCGGAAACGGCATGTCGGGTGTAACGGTGGCGAAAATAATCAGGTCGATGGTTTTGGGGTCGGTGTTGGTTTTGCGAAGCAATTCTTTTACTGCTTCTGTTCCCATGTAGGATGTACCCAGCCCTTCACCTTTCAGTATCCTTCGCTCTTTAATGCCGGTTCGTGAGGTGATCCACTCATCGTTGGTGTCCACCATCGTTTCAAGTTCTTTGTTGGTGAGGATGTAATCCGGCACGTAACCGCCTACTCCTGTAATTGCTGCGTGAATTTTTGTCATACGCTTAAAGCTTGAAAAACAGTACGCCTAAATCCTTAAAAAAAGAAAAAGCCCGACTTCCATCGAGCGTTTAATAACTCTACCAATGAATCAACATTTTTGTTTGATGGTGGCTTTGCGGCCAGCGTTCAACGTAAAACTATGATCAACCGGCATTATGCTAACACTTCTTTTTCCATCACCACTTTACCGTTGTAGTAAAGTTTTCCTTCGTGCCAGAAGGCACGGTGGGGCAGGTGATGTTCGCCTGTGGTGGGGCATACTACCAGCTCTTTTGCAAAAGCCTTGTAGTGTGTTCTTCTTTTATCTCTTCTGGTTTTCGAGGTTTTTCGTTTCGGATTCGGCATAACTATTTGTTTTTATTCAAGTTCTTTAATTTATCCCAACGCGGGTCTGTTTCATCTTTTTTGTCTTCCGGGTCTGACGAGTAGATAATTCCTTCTTCCGCTTCATCATCCTGTTCAAAGCGCGGATGAAGTTTCTTCATCGGCACAGCCAGCGTAATAAACTCGTACATATACTGGCCGAGTTCCAGGCTTACGGTGTTAAAGTCGATTACGATGATCTCGTCACTTACTTCACCCGGTTCATGCCCGAATTTGAAGATTATCTTCCTGTCCATGGCGATCGGGTAATCAAATTCATCCAGACTCCGGTCGCACACCAATTTTATTGATCCGTTCAAGGTAAAATTGGCCTCAATGAAGGTTTCATG
This sequence comes from Flammeovirgaceae bacterium UBA5585, assembly GCA_002425185.1. Lineage (GTDB taxonomy): Bacteria > Bacteroidota > Bacteroidia > Cytophagales > Cyclobacteriaceae > UBA2336. The sequence goes on from DILT01000010.1 coordinate 175,883, forward strand.
CTTATCCAGGCTGATGAGGGCCTTAATATCTCCGGCCGAAACCAATTCGGCTCCGTATTTCCTGAAGAATTCATCACCAAAATGGTAGTCAAAATGGTGAATATTATTGCTTAGGCCCTGAATATTAACACGATACGCTTCCAAAGAACCAACCCCTATCGGGTTTTAAAAATTAGTCGGCAAATTTAGGAGAATTAATCAGATTATAAAAGAATCAGCTAATTCAGGGCTTTTGGCAGCATCCTCAGAGAAATTGGGTCATTGCCTCTGCCTTAAACTCCTCACGGGTTTTTCGGCCGTAGTGTTCCAAAAAATAGTCGATAATACCCTTTTTAAAGCCAAGTTTGATGGCCACGTTTTTACAAAACAGAACTTCACTGTCGAAAATGTTGTGATCGGCAAAGACCAATTCAATGGTGGTGTAGAGGTAATCAAATTTCTGTTCTTGCGACAGTGCCCCCAGGGTATCAATGGGCTCCGGGTTTTTGATTAAGGCAGTAACGGATTCTTCCGGAAAGTTTTTCTCTTTGGCGATTTTGAAAATCATTTCGCGTTCAGCTTTCGCAAAATGTTTATCCGCTTCCGCCAGTTGAATTAAAATATTGATCAGTTTTTTTGTAACGATGTCCATAATTCGGGGGTGTTCCAAAGTTAAGCAATTAAAACTCCACTTTTTTGATAGGGTTCGGCTAAACGGCTGAAAAAGTCAACAAATGTTTATCATTAATCTTTGGAAGGTTGTGATCGCGAAGTGGCGATATCAACGGCTGTGTAAAGTGCTTGTCTGAAAGAACCCTCGTTGGCTAAATTTTTTCCGGCAATAGAATAGGCAGTACCATGATCGGGGGAGGTACGAACAACCGGTAGGCCTGCTGTATAGTTTACACCACTTTCGAAGGACAGTAGCTTAAAGGGGATTAAGCCCTGATCGTGGTACATTGCCAGCACGCCATCGTACTTGGAATAATTTCCGGAGGCAAAAAAACCATCGGCTGGAAAAGGCCCGGCAATAATTTTTCCTTTTGATTTCCAATCCTGAATGACAGGCTTCAGGATGGTATCATCTTCACTACCGATAAGTCCGCCATCACCGGCATGTGGGTTTAATCCCAATACGGCAATTTTTGGTTTGTTAATGCCGAAATCCTTGCGCATGCACTGCTCCAGTATTCTAAGTTTGGATTCAACCAGTTCGCGTGTTATGTAGGTTGTGATGTCTTTAACGGGCACATGCTCAGTAACCAATCCCACACGTAACGATTCGCTAACCATCAGCATCACAAAATCTTTTGTTTCAAAAAAATTTGCCAGGTATTCGGTATGACCACGATAGGGAAACTCATCGCTATGAATGGTATTCTTGTCGATCGGTGCTGTTACCATTGCATCAATCAATCCTTCCTTTAAATCTTGTGTAGCTTGCTGTAAGGCGAGCCAGGCCGCCTTGCCCGATTCTTTTGCGGGTTTACCGGGTGTAATTTCGATAACGTCTTCCCAACAGTTGACCACGTTAATGGTTTTGGGAATGTATTGGCCACGGCTTTTAATATGTCCGTAATTAAACTCTTCAATGTTTAATTGCTTTTTATAAAATGAAAGAACCCGTGTTGAGCCGTAAATGACTGGTGTAATGAGATTGGTAAGACGATTATCCTGCAGCGCCTTAATAACAACCTCTGGTCCGATGCCGTTGAGATCGCCCAGGGTAATTCCAATGCGGGGTTTTTGTTGCGTGCTCATGGTTCAATTTAAAATGTGCTAGTTACTTAAAATTACAGTTGGTTACAATGTTGGCAGCTGTCGGGAATATCCTGAACATAAAAACGCGATAGCTCAATAGGGCTTCGTATTTTTACCGCCATGGCAGGTAAATCATCTTCTTCCGTTCGACCAAAGAAATCGCTGGGTCAGCATTTTTTACATGATAAAAATGTAGCGGAAAAGATTGTAGGCGCTTTACAATCAACTTCATCGCAGGAGGCTGTGCTGGAAGTTGGCCCGGGGATGGGCGTGCTTACACGAATATTACTCGAAACGGAAAACAATAACCTTAAGGTGATTGAGATTGACCGCGACTCCGTGGCTTATTTAAAAGCACATTACCCGCAATTAAATGTAATGGAGGGTGATTTTCTTGAAATGGACTTATCGAAAATCTTTCCGACTAAATTTTCGATTATTGGAAATTTCCCGTACAACATCTCATCGCAGATACTTTTTAAAGTTTATGAAAACAAAAACCAGGTATGGCAGGTTGTTGGGATGCTTCAAAAAGAAGTGGCCGACCGGATAGCGGCACCGCATGGTAATAAAACGTATGGCATACTCAGCGTTTTACTTCAGGCCTATTACCGGATTGATTATCTGTTCAAGGTGCCACCCGGTGTTTTTAATCCGCCACCTAAAGTAATGTCGGCCGTGGTGCGACTTGAGCGGAATGATCGTATCACGTTACCGTGTGATGAGGTGCTGTTTAAGCAAGTGGTTAAACAGGGTTTCAATAACCGCAGGAAAACCTTGCGTAACGCCTTAAAAAATTTAATTTTGCCCGCCTTTCAAGATCAGCCGGAGGGCAGCCTGGCAACATTATTGGAGCACGAAATATTTAATAAGCGCGCAGAGCAATTATCGGTTGAGGATTTCATTTATCTTACCCAGCTAATCGAAAAAAGCCGTGGAGGAGTTGGTTCAATTTGAGTTAACGAAAGAGTTTGTTGATCGTTTTCAACAAGCGCTGGATGAGCGCGACCAGGCATTTATCACAGAGAGTCTGCAGGGGGTAAAAGCCGCTGATATTTCAGCGTTGCTCTACGAGTTCAATTCCGAAGAATCAAAGTATGTGCTTGATCTTCTTCCCGTTGAAATACAAGCTGAGATCATTATTGATCTGGACACCGATACCCGTGTAAAGTTTCTTAAAATTTACCAGTCTGCTGAGTTAACCCGTATCGTCAACACCTTACATTCTGATGATGTAGCGGATATTCTGAATGAACAGCCGGTTAAAACAAGGGAAGAAGTTCTTTCCGGTTTGGATGCTGAACTACGCACCCAGGTTACCGAACTGCTTCGCTATGAAGAGAACGTGGCCGGGGGGTTAATGGCCAAAGAACTTATCAAAGTCCGCGATCACTGGACGGTTGTGCAATGCATTGATGAAGTACGGAAGCAAGCTGAGAATGTAGATAAGTTCTATGCCGTTTATGTAGTGGATGACAACGACTTTCTGGTAGGTCGGGTTTCCCTGAAAGACCTGGTATTGTCGGATGCCCGGAAAGTAGTTTCTGATTTGTGCGAGAAAGATATCGTTACAGTAGAAACCTACTTCTCTGACCTGGAAGTGGCTGACATCATGCGTAAATACGATCTTGAATCCGTACCGGTTATAAATGTTCGCGGGCAGCTGGTGGGTAGAATTACCATTGATGATGTAGTGGATGTGATCACTGAGCAAGCCGAAGAAGACCGCCAGTTGATGACGGGTATTAGTGTGGATATTGAAGAGGATGATAGCGTTTGGCGCAACACCCGGGCACGTTTGCCGTGGTTGCTTATCGGTATCGTGGGTGGCCTGATGAATGCCAAGTTTATGGGGTTGTTCGAAGCGGAGCTAGCCCGTATAACCGCGATAGCTTTTTTTACTCCCCTCATACAGGCTACAGGAGGCAACGTGGGTATTCAGTCCTCATCGGTAATTGTGCAGAGTTTAGCCAACCCCGGTTTTGTTTATGATGGTCTTTGGCAGCGCCTGGTTAAGGTGTTTCTTGTAGCAATATTAAACGGTCTTTTTCTATCAACCCTGGTTTATGGTGCCAATGTACTCTTGTTCAGTGAATATCGCCTGTCAATGGTGGTTTCCATTGCGTTGATAAGCGTGGTGATCTTCGCATCCTTTATTGGAACCATTACGCCTTTGATTTTGAACCGGTTTGGGTTTAACCCAGCGCTGGCATCAGGCCCTTTTATTACCACCACAAACGATTTGCTGGGCCTTACCATTTATTTCCTTACCGTACACTTGCTCCTCTGAGGCTATGTAAGGTTTGTTCCATTTGAGGAACCCTCCGTTCATTTTCTTTTTTATTTTGATGAGCCAGCAAGCACTGTTTTGTAATTTTATATGCTTTAGGTTCTGAAAAAACTTTGAAGGAATAGCTTGGTATACGACCAAACCAATGTAATAATTAACCTTATATAGCCACGGGCCAGTGCCCGGGTGATCACGAATTTGATGTAGCTTTGATGCCTTAATTGTTTTTGATAATCCAATAAACTAAATAATTTGTAATTACTTTTTACCCGATGCTTTTTCTCAGGAACAGATTTAAACGATTAGGCGATACGTTCAATAACATTATTGAAAAGCCGCTGCTTACCTCTACCATCGTTTTGGTTATGGTGGCCACCCTGGTTATCGGTTTAAGTTTGAAGTATTACGTTAATGATTTTGACAGTTTCTGGGCGCAAATTCTGGCGGAAGCGCATGGAATGATTTTCGATATCGCGGTAATCGGTATTCTTATTTTCTGGCTTAACCAGAACGGGCAAATCCGGCAACGCATTCGCTTCTATAAAGATGAAATTGATGACTTTCGTTTATGGGAATCGGAAGAAGCGGCTTTCCGTACGGTGGGTAATATCAAGCGATTAAACCGCCACAAAATTTACGAGATAAATCTGGTGAATTGTTTTTTAGCGCGTACCAATTTGAGTTACGCAAATCTAAGCGGCTCCAACCTAAATTCAGCCAACATCTCACAATCGTCATTAATAGAGGCAAATCTTGAAAACACGCGGCTTAACCAAACCAACTTTGAAAACTCAAATTTGAACCAGGCTAACCTTAAGGGTGCTTATGCCAGTGGCGCTAATTTTAAAGATGCTTTTTTAATTAAGGCTCAATTTGAGAGTGCCTTTTTGATTAAATCAAACTTCAACAATGCCTACCTGATGGAGGCCAACATGCAAAACAGCTACCTGATGGGGGCCGATTTTGAAAATGCCAGTTTGTATAAAGCCGATCTTCGGGGCGCCAAAGGGCTTACGGTGGAGCAGCTGGCAAAAGCAAAAACACTTTACCTGGCCCGGTTTGATGATGAGATTTTTGACCAGATTAAAACAAGCCTGCCCGAACTGGTAGGTGCCTGAGTTTTTGTTCAAATGGTTTAAACCATTACCTTTGCACTATTAACTAGACAACGGTCTCTCCGCTGAGGCCGTTGTTTCTTTTTTTACTGCTGTCATACTTCAATGTAAATTTTATGAGCAAGAAAATATCGTACTATACCCGCGAAGGCCTGGATAAATTAAAGGCTGAATTGAGTGAGCTCAAGTCGAAGGGCCGTTCTGAAATTGCCAAGCAAATTGCGGAAGCCCGTGATAAAGGTGACCTGAGCGAAAATGCCGAGTACGATGCTGCGAAAGATGCCCAAGGTCATTTAGAAGCAAAAATTGCTCACCTGGATGATTTGCTGGCGAATGCCCGATTGCTCGATGAAACCAATGTAGACACATCTAAAGTTTCCATACTGGCTAAAGTCACGATTAAAAATAAAAAGAACGGAGCATCGTTTACGTACACCCTTGTATCGGAAGAAGAAGCCGATTTGAAGGCTGGAAAAATTTCAACGATGTCGCCCATTGGCAAAGGGTTGTTGGGAAAGAAGAAAGGCGATTTGGCTATCATTAAAACACCTGCCGGTGATGTTGAATTTGAAATCACCAATATTACGATATAATCATGGCCACCATTTTTACACGTATAATTAACCGCGAAATTCCTGGCCACATTGTGGCGGAAGATGACCGCTTTATTGCATTCCTTGATATTATGCCCCTGGTGATGGGGCATACGTTGGTTGTACCCAAACAGGAGGTAGATTATATTTTTGATCTGGATGATGATACGCTGGCCGCGCTCAATCTTTTTGCTAAGCGCGTTGCCATTGCCGTAAAAAAAGCTGTTCCGTGTAAGCGCATCGGTATAGCCGTTATTGGGTTGGAGGTTCCACATACGCATATACACCTGGTGCCCATGAATGCTATGGGTGACATTAATTTTACGCAACCCAAACTGAAACCCACGCAAGAAGCGTTGGCCGCTGTGGCCGAGAAAATCAGAAAAGCCTTGTAATTGATAGTGTATTCGTGCTTTCGTGGCATGATTCATAGCATTTCTCTTCGACACTAAAACACAAAAAATAAAAACTTGATTATGAGCATCCGCTTCCAATCCTAAAATTGGCGTCATTGCGATCCGCCACAGGCGGAGAAGCAATCCCAATTTCAACGTTGAAAACTAGATTGCTTCGGTCGTACCCTGCCTGCCGGCAGGCAGGCTCCCTCGCAATGACGTCAACTTAATACTTTAGGACTCTTTACGGATACTCGCAAACTTGATTAACTGCACTGTTTAATCAAGAAAATCAATATCCACATTTAACGGATAGCGCATCAGGTAACTGATGGCTTGTTTAACGGTTAGATCTTCGAAAAGAACTTTATATAAAGTGGTGGTGATGGGCGCCCGTAACTTATAATAATCAGCACATTTCTTTATAATGCGTACCGTATTAACCCCCTCCGCAATTTCATCCATGCTGGCTAAAATTTCTTCCAGCGTCATGCCTTGGGCAAGTTTATAACCAACCTGGAAATTGCGGCTTAAGGTACTGTTGCTGGTCGTTACCAGATCACCAATACCGGCCACCCCCAAAAAAGCTTTTGTGTTTCCGCCCAGGGCACGGCCTACGTGAATCATTTCTACCACTCCTCGGCTGATGAGCAAGCCCCGTGCATTTTCACCATAGCCCATACCACTTAGCGCACCGGATGCTATGGCAATAATATTTTTTAATACGCCCGCCAGTTCTACACCAATCAATTCATTATTGCCGTAAACCTGAAAGCGATCATTACGCAACAACTTCTTTCCTAAACTGATTACTTCGTTAAACGGACTGGCAATTACGGTTGCGGCCGGATGCCGGGCAGCAAGTTCTTTCGACAAGTTTGGTCCGGCCAGGCAACCTACTCGCACCACCACACTTTCTTCGCGGATAACTTCACTCATGGTTTTAACCTGGCTGCGATTGAGCTTACTCACCGTTTCAATGGTTTGCCCTTTCGGTAGCGTTATGTCCAATCCTTTGGTGCCATGGATTAAAATATGATAGGGATGAAGGTGGGGCGATAGTTTCTTCATCATGGAGCGAAAGTGTGATGAGGGAACAATCGGAAAAATAACTTCACATTCACGCGCCAGCAATTGCAGATCGCTGGTAGGCGTTACATTTTTGTGCATGCTGTGCCCTCGGTTTTCGCGGGTTTGCGTAATTCTTTTAATAACCTTTTCATCGCGGGCATACAACAATACATTTCGGTGACGTGCCAGCAGGTTGGCCACCGCACTACCAAAGTTACCGGCACCAATTACGCCAACAGGCGGGTGGTCAGATAAATTTCTCGAGGTCATAGCCAACCATCCGGTTATGGTAATAGTAGAGCAGGTTCAGGTCCTGCGTGATGATGTTGCCTTCCTTATTTTGTAGCAAGGGCCGTTTTAAATGAAAGATGCCCACGTTTTCAAGGCCGTGTTTAATCACTAAATCAATTTTTCCCTTCAGGTGCGTGGCGTGGTTTGCCTTATCTTCTTTTTTGAGTTGATAAATTTTCTTGCGGATGCGCTTACAGGTCTTTCTGAATTCAGCATAGTCAAGCACTAACTCTTCCTCCGGCAAGCGCAACAAACCGAATAAATCCAGTTTAGGATGTTTCTTTTGCCACAGTTCAAACGCCACAAACGCTACCAGGTGGCTCGCGAAAATCCGATTGATGCGATGATACTCCGTTACAATGCGCTGGCTGAGCATACGGGTATATTCATTTTCACGTTGGGCATCAACCGTAAGCTGGCCACTGGAAATAAAATAGTCTTCCGTATTGATTACCCGTCCATGCACATCCAGGCTGTTGCCTTCATCATCAACATAATTGCCGAGTACATCTAATCCTCTGCCAATTGAAACGGAAATATTCGATCCTTTTGTGAAAAACTTAATCATGAATTTAACAAGCCCCCAGCTGCCGTGCGGATCTTGTTCTGGCAGGTACCGATCTTGTCCTTTTATGGAAAGGTAATCATCAATCAACTCGGGTGCCTCCAACACAAAATGGTAGTTAAGGGTAACCGGCACCACAAAAATTTTCTGTGGTTTTTCTCCGGGAGGTGTGTTCAGATAAATATTCCGCTGTGCTTCTACGGTGGTGGAGAGTAATCCCAGCTTCAGCATTTTTTCGATCATACCTGAGCGCGATCGTGTACCGCCCGGAAAGAACAAACTATGCGCACCGCGTTGAATGGCAATGCCGGAATACATCTTCAGCGTTTCCAGGTAGGGCAAATTCTTTTTACGCCTGTCTACTTTATACGCCCCCAGGCTGTTCATAAAGTAGGCGAATATTTTCATATTGAAAAGATTCAACCCTGCACCATATATGAAGGCCGGTAAACCTAGTGCATGAATAATCCACCCAATTAAAATTGAATCAAGATTGCTGAAGTGTGTAGGCACCATCACAATAGTTCCCTTTCGTGCCAGGCTGCGCAATTGCTTTACCTTGCCTACAATCTGAATTTTATCGCGGAGCGTATATTGATTACGAAAGAACCCTCCGAATTTTTTTACCCGCGAGGCATTCAGCAGCCTGGAGAACCAGAACTTAATCATCTCCCGTGCAAAGCGGTAGGAACTGGGCTTAAAATTGCCGGCTATTTCACTGGCGTATCGATGCACAATGATGTTCAGGATTTCCTCCTCTTTTCGGCTATGCTCATCCAGCGGTTTGCCGGTAAGGTCAATTAAATCCTGCTTGATCTTCGACCAGAACTTTCCTTCATCGGGGGGGTCAACGCGCCAGCGGTTACGTTTCATACGTTGCTGTTCCCGGTAAACGGTGGCTTCCAGTTCGTCAATAAGTTGTTTGCGGGTGGGGCGAAGTTGCTTGATGCGCTCAGCCGATTTCTGTGCAACCTCCTCGATAAATTCCTTCCGGTTTCGGCTTAGCCGGTACACCGGCCAGTCGGGTATTCCTTCCAGAATGGGCTTATATTGTTTGTTCTTGTTCTTTTTCTCCAGTACTTCCACGGGCACAAAATACTATAATTTCAATCACCTGTGCTAAACACAAATTGATTATAAGTTTTCCATCGACCGCTGTAACGTGCTGGCCATCGCAGAAAACCGGGTGAGAGCATCATTGATAAACTCAGCATTTACAATCTTTTGCAAGTCGTTTTCACTGGTTAACTCAAACTGGTTGATTTTATATGTTTGCTCCAACAGGCCTTGTTCAAGTTTGATCAGGTACCGGTTGTTCCAGCTAAACAGGGTAATTTTACAATCCGGGTTTGGTATTTCGCCAATAATGCGCATAACGTTTTCTTTCTTTTTGATGTTAATCCGCCAACAACTTAATGTTTTAAGGGGTCTAAGAGACTAAAATGCTGGTTAAAACGTTAAGAAAATTGAATTTTTTCGATCGGCATAAGGGTTTTATATTGTAACCTGATTGGTATAGCATGAGTGGTTTGATGAATCGTAAGTTTGTAAAGGCTGCAGGTACCATTTTTCTGTTTACACTGCTCCAGTTTTTTGCTTTGCAAGATGCGCTGGCAACTCACTTGCGTGCTGGGCAGATTGTAGCCACTCGTGTAAGTTGCACCGGACTGACCTTTCGGATTACCGTAACGGTCTATACCAATACCGGATCACCTGTTCTTTTTGGTGGCGAAATGGATTACCTCGATTTTGGTGATGGTACTCCACCTGTTCTTGTTCCTGAAACCCCAAATACAAATGACCCGGCCTTAGGACCAGGCGTTGCAACCGCATCGTACACCATAGAACATACCTACCCGGCACCCGGACGTTACATCATCAGTTATATTGAGCCCAATCGCAATGGAGGTGTATTAAACATGGACAACTCCATTTCCACAACTTTTTATATAGAAACGCAAATTAATATTGATCCATTTTTTGGTTGCAATAACACCCCGCAGTTACTTATACCTCCAATTGACCGGGCATGTGTTGGTGTTGCTTTTTTTCATAATCCAGGTGCATTCGATCCGGATGGCGACAGCCTCTCCTATGAGTTTGTGGTTCCCTTCCGCGATAAAAACCAAACGGTAGCTAACTACAGAGATCCAAATCACTCAACCTTTTACAATAATTTTGCTACCGGAAATGAAGAAGGTACCGGACCGCCAACATTTACTATTAATCCTGTAGACGGAACTATTATCTGGGATGCCCCCGGCCGGCAGGGTGAATACAACATTGCCTTTGTTGTTGTAGAATGGCGCAAGGTTAATGGTGTTTGGTACCGGCTTGGCTTTGTGCGCAGAGACATGCAGATTATTGTAGAGGATTGTAATAATCAACGGCCAGATTTAATTGCTCCGGAGGATGTTTGTGTGGTGGCGGGCACTACCTTAACCGCTACAATATTTGGAATAGACCCGGAAAACCACCCGGTAAAAATTGAAGCCTTTTCAGAAATTTTATCACCAGGGTTTGTGTCGCCTGCAACCTACTCACCTGTTCCCGGACCCAATGATTTCCAACCGTCTAATCCGCCTGCACAACTGCAGTTCAGCTGGAATACCGCGTGCATACATGTAAAAGAACTCTATTACCAGGTAGTGTTTAAAATAACCGATAACCCGCCACAGGGGCCACGGCTGGTAACATTTAAAACGTGGCGCATTAAGGTGGTGGCACCCGCCCCGCTGTGGAATACCGCCACCGTGAATTTTGCAAACCGCAGTGCTGACCTTACCTGGCAAAACTACACCTGTGCACAACAAGCCACCACCATGCAAATTTGGAGAAGGGTTGACAGCATAAACTTCACACCCGATGAGTGCCAAACCGGTATGCCTGCTTTTCTGGGCTATTCACTGGTGGGGCAGGTTTCAGCCACGCAAACGCAGTTTACCAATACCGGGTTGGATGTAGGAGCCCGCTATTGCTACCGGCTTGTGGCCGTTTTTCCACAGCCGGGTGGAGGAGAGAGTTATGTTTCGCAAGAGATATGTTTACCGCCCATTTTAGCAGATGCACCGGTTATCACACATGTTACCATAGAAAAAACATCGAATTCAAATGGCGATGTACGCGTGAGTTGGCGCTCACCTTTTGATGCTGATCCCACACAGTTTCCAAAAGAGCCTTATGGTTACGACTACCGTGTGGAACGGGCCGAAGGATTTACCGGAACGAATTTCGTTCCCATTCATACCGGCACCTTGCCGGGCGACACGACCATATTGGATACGGGCCTGGATACAGAAAACCGGATTTATAATTATCGGGTAATAGCCTTTTCGCAAGGCCAGCCGTTCGATCAATCTGCCCGTGCTTCTACCGTGCGACTTGAATTAACACCCGCTTCACAACAAATGGGGTTAACCTGGTCGGCAGCCGTGCCATGGTCAAATCAGGTACAGGCTTTTCCCGAGCATTACATTTATCGTGGGCCTGAAAACGCAACCGAAAATGACATGGTGCTTATTGCTCAAAAAAATGTTTTCGATGACGGCTTTTATTTTCTGGATACAGGCCTGGATGACAACACCGTGTATTGTTACCGTGTTATGACCCGCGGTAGCTATGGCAACCCGGATATTGCCGTGCCGCAGGATAATTTCTCGCAAATTATTTGTGCCCAGCCTAAAGATGAAATACCACCGTGTGAACCCATTTTGGTGGTAGAGAATTTTGATTGCAATGATTACCGGTTCCAGGAAGCTTGTAATGCGAACATCTTCAGCAATACAGTGCGGTGGAATCGCCCCGCGGATGCTGAATGCGAGTCTGATACCCGTAGTTATAACATTTATTTTTCATCCACCCCGGGCGGCACCTATTCGCTGCTGGCCACCAACGTGCGCGATACCTTTTATGTTGATGAAGGTCTTTTATCGTTTGCACGTTGCTATCAAATAAAGGCAGTTGACCGTTCAGGCAACGAGAGCAAATTTAGCAACGAAGTATGCTTTGAAAATTGCCCCTACTACGAATTACCAAATATTTTTACGCCCAATGGCGATGCGTGCAACGATGAATTTCATGCCTGGGGTTACCTGCGATCATCCGGTGAGGAGGGGAGCGGCCCCAATCCGTTGTGCAGTAACCCCGATCAAAACTCAGAAACGTTTCGGTCAAAGTGCGCACGTTTTGTTTTGCAGGTTGACTTCAAAGTGTATAACCGTTGGGGAGATGAAGTATACACCTACACCGGAAGAAGAAATGAAGAAAATGGTATTTACATCCGGTGGGACGGGAAAGATAAAAACGGAAACATGCTGGCTTCAGCACAATACTATTATGTGGCCAACGTAACCTTCGACATGGCCGACCCTGCCAAACGCAAACAAACCATTAAGGGTTGGGTTCACTTGGTGCGATGAATACGGCAACCAGGAAGCAAACCGTTGTATTATTTGATGGGGTTTGCAATTTATGCAGCAACTCCGTTCAGTTTATTATCAAACGTGATCCTAACGCACGATTCAAATTTGCTTCCCTTCAATCAGCATACGGGCAAGCTCAACTGACACGATTTAATCTAGATCCCACCCAACTTCATAGTATAATTTTAATTCAGGGAGATAACTTTTTGGAGAGGAGTAATGCCGCATTGGAAATAGCCCGGCATTTGTCTGGTGCCTGGCCGCTCTTTTATGTTTTTAAAATTGTTCCTCGTTTTTTGCGCGACCCGGTATACAACTGGATTGCCCGCAACCGCTACCGGTGGTTTGGAAAGAAAAATGAATGTTGGCTTCCAACTCCTGACTTAAAGAATCGCTTTTTAGATAATCCGCAAGAGTGATTGTCTTATATCTTACGTCTTGTGTCTTTTGTCCTGTCTTTTGTATTTTCGAACCTTATAGTATTCCATTATGAGAGCATACGTTTTCCCCGGCCAGGGTGCACAGTTTACCGGAATGGGTAAAGATATTTATGAGGCCAGTCCCAAAGCCAAAATTTTGTTTGATCAGGCCAATGCTATATTGGGATTTGACATTACCTCCATTATGTTTAATGGAACTGCCGATGAGTTAAAACAAACACGTGTTACACAACCCGCTATCTTTATTCATTCGGTTGCCATTGCCTTATCCAATGATTCATTTTCGCCCGATATGGTAGCCGGACATTCCTTAGGAGAATTTTCTGCCCTTGTTGCCAACAAAGCACTCTCGTATGAAGACGGTTTGAAGCTTGTTTACAAACGTGCCATGGCCATGCAACGTGCGTGTGAAATTAATCCTTCAACTATGGCGGCTATTCTTGGGTTGGATGATCATGTTGTAGAAGAAGTATGCGCTTCCATTACCGATGAAGTAGTAGTGGCAGCTAACTACAATTGTCCGGGACAGTTGGTTATCTCTGGCTCCATAAAAGGAATTGAAATTGCCTGCGAAAAAATGAAAGCAGCCGGTGCCAAACGGGCGCTTCCTTTGCAAGTGGGTGGCGCGTTTCACTCACCCTTGATGGAACCAGCCCGTGAAGAATTGGCTTCTGCTATTGAAGCCACCAAGTTCAGCACCCCGGTTTGCCCGGTATATCAAAATGTAAATGCTTCACCGTCATCCGATGTTAACGCCATCAAAAAAAATCTGATTGCACAACTCACAGCCCCTGTTCGGTGGACTCAATCTGTACAGAAAATGGTAGCTGATGGTGGAACAACTTTTATTGAATGCGGGCCCGGTAAAGTACTTCAAGGGCTGGTTAAGAAAATAGCACCTCAGGCAGAAGCCATGAGTATTTAGAACAATACTTGTCGTATGAATTTTTGTCATCGCGGGCCTTGTCCCGCGATCTCAAATGACGGTTCTTAGCTTGGGGTATTCTTCTCAACTGACAGTGTATCCGTACACTCCTGTAATAGTTGCTGCACAGATTTCTGCAGTACAGGATGAACAAAATCCGGTGAAATTTCCGCTAAGGGAATTAGCGTGAACCTTCGGTAGGGAATCCCCGGGTGGGGAATTGTCAGATCAGGGGTTGAAATGACCTGATCATTCCAAAACAAAATGTCAATATCGATGATCCGGGAACCCCATTTCTCAATCCGCTTCCTGCCTAGGTGATCTTCAATTGCGCGGATGGCCTGAAGGGCTTCCTCCGGTGATTTCAGGGTTGTTGTAACCACCACCTGGTTATAAAAATCCGGTTGATCCGTTTTGCCCCAGGCCGATGTTTTATAAACTGAGGAGCTTGTAATAATAGGCCCCAAAAGCCGACCAATTTCCCGATTGGCCAACCGAAGATTGTGTTCCCGGTTGCCGAGGTTGCTGCCTAAGAGAAGATGAACGGTTGTCATAAATTTGCCGGCAAACTTACTTCGAATTGGCTGAAGCCTCAGTTTATTTTGTAAAACTTAATGTATTGATATGAATTTCTTCAAATCTTTTTTAGCGGCATTACTGGCCCTAACGGTTTTTACGGTTGTTAGCTTTTTATTAATGATCGGCATTTTAGCTTCTCTGGGCTCGGAAGAGAAAGTAGTGGTGAGCAATAATTCTGTATTACACCTTAAGCTTGATGCCCAGATTACCGAACAGGAGGTAGAAAATCCTTTTGCCGGGTTGCCTTTTCCGGGTGGCGAGGTTCAGAATATTGGATTGCTTAAACTTAAGGAAACCATTCGCCATGCCAAATCCGATGCTAAAATTCAGGGCATCTTTTTAAACGTAAGTTATCCCATGACGGGTTTTTCAACATTGGGTGAAATCCGTCAGTCGCTTATTGATTTTAAGGAAAGTGGAAAATGGGTGGTAGCCTATGCCGATGTGATGTCGGAGCCGGCTTATTACCTGGCCTCGGCTGCCGATAAAGTTTACCTTAACCCGGAGGGTGAAGTGGAATTCAATGGCCTTACGGTAGAGATCAGTTTTTTCAAAAAACTGTTCGATAAACTGGAAATTAAACCTGAGATATTCAGGGTGGGTGATTTCAAAAGCGCGGTAGAGCCTTTCATGCTGGAGAAGATGAGCAACGAAAACCGGTTGCAACTTACCTCGCTGATCAATTCTATCTACGATCAAATACTCGCTGAAATTTCAACAGCGCGAAATATTTCTCCGCAAAAGCTTCGCGAACTATCCGATAAGATGCTCGTTCAGAATGCTAAACTGGCAGTAGAGCATGGGCTTGTCGATGACTTACTTTACTACGATGAGTTGCTTGACGAACTTCGTGGCCGCCTGGGATTGAAAGAGACGGAAAAAATTAAATTTATAGCCCGCAACAAATACAACAAGAGCATAAGTGAAAAGAAAGGAAGCGCAGATGAAATCGCTGTGATTGTTGCGGATGGCACCATTATGCCGGGCAAATCCAGTGAAGGAATAATCGGATCAACTACTATAACAGAAGAAATACGCAAAGCGCGCCTGAATAAAAAAGTAAAGGCCATTGTGGTGCGTGTAAATTCACCGGGCGGAGCCTTTCAGGCATCCGATGCCATGTGGCGCGAAGTAAAATTGGCTACAGAAGTTAAACCGGTTATTGCCTCTATGTCTGATTATGCAGCTTCTGGCGGTTACTACTTAGCCATGGCAGCCGATACGATTGTGGCACAACCACATACCATTACCGGATCGATTGGGATATTCAGTGTGTTATTTGATGCCAGCGCGTTTTTAGGAAACAAACTGGGTATCACCTTCGATGAAGTAAACACCGGTGAGTACGGTGAATTGATTACAATAAGCCGTCCGTTGACACAAGCCGAGAAGAATGTTTGGCAGCGAAAAACTGATGACATATACGAGACGTTTACCGGCAAAGCGGCCGAAGGGCGCAACATGAGCAAGGATGATGTGAAAAAAGTAGCTTCGGGTAGAGTGTGGACAGGTACGCAGGCGGTTGAACGTGGCCTGGTAGATGTATTGGGGGGTTACAACGATGCCATAGACATTGCCGCCAAGGCTGCAGGATTAGAAGATTACTCAGTAAAACTTTATCCTCGCCAGAAGCCATTCTTTGAGCAGCTTATGGAATCATTAAGCGAGAATGCCCGCACGAATACCTTAAAAAAGGAAATGGGCGAGTATTACACCTGGTATTTACAAGCCGTAAAATTGAAGCAGTTTGAAGGAGTACAGGCCAGGATGCCGTTTGAATTGCAGATTCAATAAGGTCCCCTGATTGGCCTGTTGGATAAGGGGTTGAAACCCGAAAAATCCACTGATTTTCCATGTAAGGTTTTACACGAATTTGTCAAAAAAGGCACTTAAAGTAACACTTTAAGTGCCTTTTGTACATAGCTATTTCAGTCTGATACTGGTGGTTGGAGGAAGGTTGACCTACATTTTTGGTATTTCATCTTGAAAACCTGCCTCCTGGCGTCTAAAAATCCGGAGTAACCACGTCCTATCGGGGAACCTAGCGGGAAGTTTAACACCTGTATTGTTTTACGGAAACCCTTTACTTATCTGAAATGGATTAGGGTTTTCTTTAAATTATGTTCTTTGACAACCCTGAGAAATAACAACAACCTTATTTGTTGTGGTAAGGCTTTGATGAGTTAAGACAGAAGACGAGATTGAATAGCTTTAGGAAATTTGCAGCACGACTGTGCAAGCTCAACAAAAAGGAAACAGTACCTGTGGATTTACCCACAAGTACTGTAACCCCTTGACTTTCAATAGTTATATTTCTTACTGGTTATGGATTAGATGCGCTCTAGTCCAAAGCCTCCCGCAGGAGAACTAAAGTCTTCTTGTGTTACATTAGCAGAATCTTTAACACCTGATTTTCTAGGAGTATCTGTAAACGAGAAGATTATTAGCGTAGCTATTGCGAAAATTGCTAGAATGAATATCTTGATTTTCATGCAGAGATTTAGGTTAAATTAATTGGGTTATTTAAGAGTTTTAACCAGTTAAATTCTTTCGAAACCGGCACCTCCGCCATTTTCAAGTTCTGTTGAAGGCTTTACCTCTTCTTCGCTGCAAGCGGTGAAAGAGAGAGTGCAAATGGCAACAAGCAATAAGGTGTAGATGACTTTTTTCATAGTTTTGTGGGGTTTATAGGTTGTTAAAAATTTTTCCGTTTAATTACAAAACAAAGGTGAGACATGGTTTTGATCTGATTTTCTTAATAAAATTTTAAAAATAACTCGTGTACGAAATATTATATCGTTTTTATAAAAGGCCTTACTTATCACTTCTATTACTATCACTGATTTTATCAATTCCTTTGTATTTGAATGCTCAATCAAGTCGGCTTGATTCACTAAATCAGGCTCTCGTTATTAGTAAGGGATTAGATAGGGTTGATGTTCAAATTGAATTAGCTCGGACAAATTATTTTATTGATGCCAATCTTGCGTTAGAAAATATTAACGGAGCACTTAATGAGGCCATTGAACAGGACGATAAATACAGGATTATTAAGTCAAATAGATTAAAAGGCCAAATATTAAGAAAACTTGAGCGACTGGAAGATGCAATAAATATTTATGAATCAACATACAGCTCAGCAAAAAGTATAATTGGTGTAAATCCGAAAATTGATGAGGAGATTATTAATATCTTGAATAGTCTAGGCTTGGCTTATACTTTGGTTGCAAATTATGATAAAGCTCTTGATTTACATTTTCAGGCATTAGTCCTTAAAGAAAAGAATAGTGACATCGTCACTATCAGTGACACATATGGGAATATTGGCTTAGTTTACTTTAAGCTTAAAAATTACGATAAATCCCTTGAATACTATAAAAAATCACTGGCTGCAAAAATGACAGTTCAGGATAACTATTATCTCGATCGACTTTATATTAACATGGGCTTATGTTATGTTCATCTAAAAGAATTCGATAAGGCCCTTGAAACAATTAATAATGGATTCAATGTTTGTGGCAAGCATTGTAGTGACGAGATTTTAATGGAGGGAAATCTGAGTATTGGAATTGCCAATTATTGGTTAAACAATTTGGCTAAAGCATTCAAGTACTTGAATGAAGCATTAATAATTGCAAAAAAAACAGACAATAAGCGTTTTCAAGTAGAATCCCTAGTCTACCTTTCAAGAGTTCAACTAGTAGAAGGAAAGTACAGCGAAGCTGAGGCATTTTTGGGAGAGTGTGAAAAAATTGCAACTGAAATCGGCTATAATCAATTGCTGATGGATACCTACCGTGAATATTCAAAACTTTATACAATGTCAGAGGATTTTCAGAATGCCTCACTTTATCAGAATAAATATATCACCTTAAAAGACAGCCTTATTGGCGAAGAGCTGGTAAAAAACATCGCCCGTACCCAAACCCAATTTGAGGAGCGTGAAAACATAAAAACAATCGCACTAAAGGAAGAAGCTCTCTCTCGCCAGCGCATGCTCAACTTAGCCATAGGCACTATTGCCTTTTTAGCTGCGCTGTTAGTTTTTGTATTGTATCAAAGTAATAAAGTAAAACGCAGGGTTAACGCCAAACTTTCGGATGCTAACGCCATTATTGCTGAGCAGAACAAACAACTTCAGGCTCATTCTAATATCCTTCAGGCAGAAGTAAATAAGGCCACCGCGGATTTGCTTGTTGCCAACCAGTCACTGGACAAGGTAAACAAGGAACTGGATAACTTTATCTATAAAACATCGCATGATATTCGCGGTCCGCTGGCCAGTTTAAAAGGTATGTGCAATGTGGCGCTCATTGATGTGAAAGATGACCTGGCACTTGATTACCTGCGCAAACTTGATGTTACGGCCACCAAGCTTAACCGTATTCTTACCCGTCTGCTCATTATTAATCAAATCAATAACGCAACACTTAACCCTGAACCCCTGGATATGGATGGTATCGTAGACGATATTATCCGCATGGAAACCAGAAAGGGTTTACCGGCAGGGTTCACGTTTAAACGGGAGATTCAACGCAACATGAGTGTCCGGTCGGATGATCCCCTCATTCGTATTATCCTGGAAAACCTCATCGATAATGCCGTTCAATTTTACAACGACTCCGATCGCATTCAGCCTTTTGCCTTGATCAAAATTTTTACCGACAGCACCAACCTGAACATCCATGTTATCGACAATGGGGTAGGTATATCGTCCGTTCAACCGGATAGGATTTTTCAAATGTTTACGCGTGCTTCCGAAAAATCCGGTACCGGTGGACTGGGTTTATACCTGATCAAACAGTCGGCCAACCGCATGGGAGGTGACGTTGGCCTGCGCCTGACCAAACATGGCGAAACGGAATTTTACGTTACCCTTCCGTTGGAAATACCAGCGGAGCTATTAGAGAAGAAGGAAGATAACAAACTGATTCCCCCCGTTAAGGTTTAATTTTTTTACCTCCTCGTCAATGTTCATCTTTGCAGTTTACTGGCAGAGCAGGTTAATACTATGAAGAAGTTTAAGCGCACTACCGTTACGGCTGCATTACCTTATGCTAATGGTCCGCTCCACATCGGGCATATAGCCGGGGCTTATTTACCGGCTGATACCTATGTCCGGTTTTTACGCCAACGCGGTGAAGATGTAGTGTTCATCTGCGGATCGGATGAGCATGGGGTGGCCATAACGCTGGGTGCCAAAAAGGAAGGTGTGTCGCCCAGGCAATTTGTAGATAAGTATCATCACCTGATGAAGCAAGCCTTCGAGGATTTTGGGATCGGCTTTGATATTTATTCCCGAACATCTAACCCTACCCACCACGAAACAGCAAAAGAGTTTTTTACCAACATTTATAATAAGGGCATTTTTCTGGAAGAAACATCCGATCAATACTATGATGAGCAGGAACAGATTTTTCTGGCCGATCGGTACATTATAGGCACGTGCCCAAATTGTAAGCATACCAATGCCTATGGTGATCAGTGCGAAAAATGCGGAACAAGCTTAAGCCCAAAGCAGCTAATCAATCCTCGCTCCACAGTATCTGGAAAAACTCCTGTGCTCAGACCAACCAAACACTGGTACTTCCCGCTTGATAAATACGAAGCCTGGTTGAAAGAGTGGATTGTGGAAGGTCATAAGCAGGATTGGAAGATCAATGTGTATGGTCAGTGCAAATCGTGGATTGATCAGGGCTTACAACCCCGGTCGATTACCCGCGATCTGGATTGGGGGGTTTCTGTTCCCTTACCCGATGCTGCCGGAAAAGTACTATACGTTTGGTTCGATGCTCCGATCGGATACATTTCAGCTACCAAGGAGTTAAAGCCTGCTGGTTGGGAGAAATACTGGAAAGACCCAGAAACCCGCCTGATTCATTTTATCGGTAAGGATAATATCGTGTTCCATTGTATTATTTTCCCGGCCATTCTCAAAGCTGCTGGCGATTATATTCTTCCGGACAATGTTCCGGCTAATGAGTTTCTGAATCTTGAGGGTGATAAGATTTCAACGTCACGCAACCATGCGGTTTGGTTACATGAATACCTGGCTGATTTTCCGGGAAGAAGAGATGAACTGCGGTACGTACTTACTTCTATTTCACCCGAGACAAAAGACGCTGATTTTACCTGGAAGGATTACCAACAAAAAGTAAACAGTGAGCTGGTTTCTATTTTTGGAAATTTTGTAAACCGTGTGATGGTGCTTACCTGGAAATATTTTGATGGAAAAGTACCCGCTGAGCATGAACTACCTGCCACCGATGAAAGGAGAAAGAAAATTCTCGACCACTACCATAAGGCTCATGCTGATTTGAATGTTTCGGTAAAGGAAATGATTAGAGCTTTGCAAGACTTTAGGTTCAGGGAGGCGCAATTTCAACTGATGAACATGGCCCGTATCGGCAATAAGTTTTTAGCCGATACCGAACCCTGGAAAGTAGCAAAGGAAGATATGGAGGCCGTGGGTTGCATTTTGAACTATGCGCTAACGATTGTCGGAAACCTGGCCATTGCTTGCGATCCGTTTCTTCCAGACGCATCTCGTAACATTAAGCGGCAGCTTAACAGTAGTTCATTTGATGCATCCTGGAAACAGTTTTGGATTAAGGAAGAGTTGATCAATGCTATTCCCCAACATCACCAATTAGGACAGGCAGAATTACTGTATAAGAACATTGAGAATGAGGAGATAGAAAAGCAAATAGAAAAGTTACGAAGAACGAAAATGGAAAATGAGAAGTCCGCTCCATTGGTAAAGGCATTAAAGCCCGAAATAACCATTGATGATTTCAGCAAACTGGATATTCGAATAGGGAAGGTTCTGTCAGCTGAACGCATGGAGAAATCGAATAAGCTGTTGAAGTTAAAGGTGGATACGGGTATAGATCAGCGAACGGTATTGAGTGGTATTGCGCAACACTATACGCCTGAAGAAATGGTAGGTAAGCAGGTTACGCTGATTGCCAACCTGGCTCCGCGCAAAATGATGGGCATTGAATCGCAAGGCATGATTTTAATGGCTGAGGATCTAGACGGAAAACTTCGACTTGTTTTCCCTTCAGAAATAGTCACTCCGGGTTCTACGGTTAGTTAATTTTGGCCATTGGCCATCGGGTGTTATCCAAATGACCAGGGACACATTCAGGAATCAGGAATTAAAGAGGCTCATCGTTTTATCAATGCCTATGGTGCAAAACGATAAGATCATTTCACCCGCTTTATCGAGCAAAGTTGGTAAGGCACCGAACTCTTCTTTGGAGAAATTTCCCAGTACATAGCTGATTTGTTGTCCCTGTCCAAAATTATTCCCGATTCCAAAACGCAGGCGGGCGTACTCTTGTCCGCCCAATGTCTCCTCAATGTGCGTTAGTCCGTTATGCCCGGCAGCGCTGCCTTTCTTGCGCATTCTCAGTGTACCAAAGGGTAACGCAATATCATCGACAATAACCAACAGATTTTCTTTAGGTATGCTAAGTTCTTGAAGCCAATAGGCTATGGCCTTTCCACTCAGGTTCATATACGTGGTTGGTTTTATCAGGTGGAGTTGGCGGCCTTTAAATTTTAGTTCAGCTTTTTCAGCATGGCGTTTCACTTCAAAGTTTACGGATTTAACATCCGCAAGCCTATCCAATACCAGAAACCCTGCATTGTGTCGTGTTAGTTCGTACTCCGCACCAATATTCCCCAGGCCTGCAATCAGGTATTTCACACGATTAATTTTGAAATTTGAAAATGAATTGATTTGAAAATTTCATTTCAATTTATGATTCCATGACCAACAAAAAAACCTTCCCGATACCGGGAAGGTTAAATTGAAAACGATGCATAATTTTTAAATCACCAAATCAGGCAATATTCAAATCATTATTTCTTGCCTTCATCCTTTTTAGGAGCTTCAGCTTTTTTAGCGTCAGCAGCCGGAGCAGCAGCGCCAGCAGCCGGAGCAGCAGCGCCCTCAGCAGGTGCAGCAGCGGCTTCTTCAGCGGCTAATTTAGCAGCGCGCGGCACTTCTACAGCAGCAATAGCAGCAGCCTTCGGATCGAGGAACTCGAGTCCTTCAATTTTCATATCACTAACTTTTACTGCATGGTGAAAGTCGAGCGTTGAAACATCCACATCAATATGGTCAGGCATATCTTTAGCAAAGCCTGAAACTTTAAGGGTTGCTCTTTTTCTCACCAACGCACCGCCCTTATCTACACCGGGAGCCTTGCCCACCAGACGAATAGGAATGCTCATTTTTATCTTACGGCCTTCTTCAACTTTCAGGAAATCGGCATGAAGGATAACCTCACTTACGGGGTGAAACTGAACTTCCTGAAGAATAGCTTCACTTTCTTCACCTTCAATATTCAGGTGCACAAAGTGCGCTTCATTGGTATACACCAATTCGCGGAACAGAATCATGGGTGCATAGAAATGCACTTGTTCATTTCCGCCATACACAACACAGGGAACAAATCCTTCATTTCTCAATCTTTGAGAATCAGACTTGCCGAGATTCGCTCTTTTATACCCTACAATCTCAACAGTTTTCATGGTTTTAAAATTTAGTTTACGTTTTGAATTATAATTTGATAAATAATGAACTAATGGATTCGTGATCGTGGATCTTACGGATGGCTTTTGCAAAAAGATCAGAAACGGTTAAGACCTTTATTTTAGGTGTGGTTTTCTTCAACGGTAACGTGTCGGCCACTACCAATTCTTCAAGCACAGAGTTTTCAATGTTTTCATAGGCGTTTCCTGACAATACAGGGTGTGTACACGCGGCCCTAACGGTGCGGGCACCTTTTTCTTTAAGCAGGGCTGCTGCTTTGCAGATGGTTCCGGCTGTATCCACCAGGTCATCAATCAAAATCACATCTTTGCCTTCTACTTCACCGATCAACCGCATGGATTCTACCTTATTGGCTTCTTTCCTGTATTTGTCGCACACGGCCAGGTCGGCATCAAAAAACTTGGCGAAACTTCTGGCGCGTTTGATACCCCCCACATCGGGTGAGGCAAAAATGATATTATCAAGTTGAAGCGATTTCAGGTAGGGAACAAAAATGTAAGCCCCATCAAGGTGGTCAACGGGAATATCAAAAAATCCCTGTATCTGGTCAGCATGCAGGTCGCACGCCATTATTCGGTCGGCACCAGCAGCGGAAATCAGGTTGGCGATAAGTTTGGCGGCAATGGAAACGCGGGGCCTGTCTTTTCTGTCTTGCCGGGCATAGCCAAAGTAGGGTATCACCACATTCACACTGGAGGCACTGGCGCGTTTGGCAGCATCAACCATCAGCAACAGCTCCATCAGGTTATCAGAAGGCGGTATCGTTGATTGAATGAGAAACACCTCATGGCCGCGTACCGATTCGGCAATAAAGGGAGACATTTCCCCATCGCTGAATTGCTGGTACATTACTTTTCCAAGCGACTCGCCATAGGCGTCAGCAATTTTTTCTGCCAGGTACGTTGTTGCTCTGCCGCTAAAAAGCTTTACAGCCATTGTGTTGGTTTTTAACTAAAATCCCTCCCGCCTGGGAGGGATTTGTTGTCCGACAAGGATTCGAACCCTGACTAAAAGAACCAAAATCTTCTGTGCTACCATTACACCATCGGACAATTTCCTTGTTTTGAGCAAGAAAACCCTGTTTTTTGGGATTGCAAAGGTAAAATTAATTTTCTGAAAATTGCCTCCGGGCGGAGATTTTTCTGGACAATTTGCTGAATCAAATGTCGGGTTCTTTACTGGCTGTTCCTTCCATAAAGCCTTCGGCCCAAAACCTGTATTTGTCAAGAATAGAGATCACAGCGTTTCGAAGATGACGTTGATTGTTATAATCTATTGGCCCGTATAAAGTCGTAGCATAACCTTGCCACACCGACCTGTTTTGACGCCTGTCGTAAAATTGGATAAGCAGTGTGCCAGTCTTTAATTCAAGTTTTTTCCGATCGTAATTCAGGTTTTGATCCTGAGATTTTATCCATTCTTCTATTTCGGGTTGATTGTATCCGTTGAACTTTAAACTATCCTCATACATTTTAAAACTAATAAGCAGGTGGGGCTTATTGTCGGTTTGGCGGTATCCGAGAAATTTCATTCTGGAAATTATAGCCGATTCAATCTGCTCATTGACCATGGAAGGGTCGGCAATTCCGGCTGGTTTCATAATTTCGAAACTGCGGTACTTTTTGAACTGGCCTTTGTAGCTGTAATCGTATTCAACCGGTAGTTCTTTATACCCGAGACAACCTGACAACACAACCAATGCAAGGGTAAATAAGTAGGAATTCCTCATAAGCGCTCAGGATTTAGTAGAATGAAGGTAATACTCTATTAAATACTGAACAACAATAACCCGATATGGTTCTATGAAGTTTTGGTTATCCACTCACGGGCATTGACAAAAGCCTCAATCCAGGGCGAAATTTCATCTGATTTTCTTTTGGATGGATAATGGGGCCAGTTCCACGGAAATAAGGAACGCTCAATGTGTGGCATTATAGCCAAATGCCTGCCGTCTCGAGAATATAGGGCTGCCGCAGCATTATCGGAATCATTGGGGTTCCCCGGATATTGTTCATAGGAATAAGTGGCTCCAGTTGCATACGTTCCTTCAGCGAGTCTAAACCGGCCTTCACCATGGGCAACCCAAGCGGCTAACCGTGTACCGGCCAGTGTACCTAGCATAACCGAATTATTTTCCGGAATAGAAAGATTGATGAATGTGGATTCAAATTTTCCGGAGCCATTGTGATGCATGCGCGGATGTTGCTCACCCATTTCCGGATATACCAATCCAAGTTCCATCATTAACTGGCAGCCGTTGCATACACCAAGGCTCAAGGTATCGTTACGCTTGTAGAAATTGTCAAGAGCTTGTTTGGCTTTAGGGTTATAGAGAAAAGCACCGGCCCAGCCTTTTGCTGAACCAAGTACATCGGAATTGGAAAACCCGCCAACAAAAACAATCATGTTTACATCGGTCAGGTCTTCCCGACCGGTAACCAGGTCGGTCATGTGTACATCCTTCACATCAAAGCCCGCCAGGTAAAGGGAATACGCCATTTCACGATCACCATTAACTCCCTTTTCACGTATAATCGCAACTTTAACTCCCGTAGGTTTTCTGCGTTTCGGATCTATTCCATATGTGGATAACTTTCCGGTAAAGCTTTTTTGAAAAATATACTCAAGTGGTTGCCTTTTGTAATTTTCAAAACGTGTTTTCGCATGATCAGGATTACGCTGCTTTGTATCCAGTAAATAAGAAGTCTTAAACCAGATATCCCGTAAGGAATCAATAGAAAATCGATATGTTTTTTGCTGATGATTGATAGTTAATTCGCGCATGTTGGTTATCTGACCAAGTACCGAATAGCTGATTTTCAATTCATCTAATTTTTCAGAGGCATTATTTCTCACCTGAAGAATAACTCCCGGGTTTTCTGAAAAGAGAATTTTAATCAGATCATCTCCCAGGGTTGAAAGATCCACTGCAGCACCAAGGGAAAGTGATGGAAATGCCATTTCCAATAGTGTGGTTATCATTCCTCCGGCCGAAATATCATGCCCGGCTAATACCTGATCATCTTTAATAAGTTGTTGAACAGCTTCAAAGGCAGAAATGAAATGGGTTGCATCCACAACGGTTGGCGCTTCATCGCCAAGTTTATTGAGAATTTGTGCCAGGCTACTACCCCCTAATTTGAGCTTATCATTTGATAAATCGATATGGATCAAAACGGATTCATCAACGGCCTGTAGTGCAGGCGAAACAGTTTTTCGGATATCAGCAACTTCGGCTACTGCTGAAATGATTACTGTGCCGGGGGAAAGTACAACATCACCACCCGGATATTTTTGTGCCATGGACAATGAATCTTTCCCTGTCGGGATGTTGATGCCTAACGCAATAGCAAAATCACTCACGGCCTCAACGGCTTCATACAACCGGGCATTTTCACCTTGCTGCTTGGCCGGCCACATCCAGTTGGCACTTAAAGAAACACCTTTTAAGCCATGTGAAAGCGGTGAAAACATAATGTTTGTAAGTGCTTCAGCAATAGCTAACCTGCTTCCGGCTGATGGATTAACCAATGCCGCCCCCGGGGCATGACCAATCGCTGTAGCAATACCTTTTTGGCTGAGAAAATCCAGTGCCATCACCCCAACATTATTCAGGGGTAGTTGAATTTGTCCGCAGGTTTGTTGCGTGGCCACTTTTCCGGTTACGGAGCGGTCAACTTTATTGGTAAGCCAATCTTTACAGGCAACCGCTTCGAGTTGCAAAACCTGTTCGAGGTACGATTGAAGTTGTGATGCATCATACTGAACCGGGTCAAAATTGGCAGCACGTGTTGTATCGGTTAAAATTGTTTTAGGTGAGGAGCCCAATAAATGCCTTACTTCAAAATTTACAGGTTTTTTCTGCTGATCTTTTTTCTCAAACACTAACCGGTTGTTGCCCGTAGCCTCTCCGATAACATACATGGGTGCCCGTTCACGGTCGGCAATCTTTTGTAACAGGTCAAGATCGCGTTCATGAATGGCTAAGCCCATTCGTTCCTGTGATTCGTTGCTGAGTATTTCTTTGTCTGATAAAGTCGGATCACCCACCGGTATTTTATCGATGTGAATTACGCCTCCGGTTTCTTCCAGTAATTCCGATAAGCAGTTAAAGTGTCCGCCTGCACCGTGATCGTGAATGGAAACAATGGGGTTTTGATCACGTTCGGCCAGGGCGCGAATGGCGTTCATGGCCCGCTTCTGCATCTCCGGGTTTGATCGCTGTATAGCATTTAGCTCGATGGCGTTTCCGTACTCACCGGTGGCCACCGATGAAACTGCTCCACCTCCCATACCAATGCGATAATTATCACCACCCAGCAACACAATTTTATCGCCAGCGGTTAAATGCTCTTTCTGACTATCTTTTTGTTTACCAAAGCCAATGCCACCGGCCAGCATGATCACTTTATCGAAACCGAATTTTTTATCGCCTTCGAAATGCTCAAAGGTTAATACACTTCCGTTGATTAGGGGTTGTCCAAACTTGTTACCAAAATCGGATGCGCCATCGGATGCTTTGATCAGAATTTCTTCAGGAGTTTGATATAGCCAGGAGCGTGGTGGAAATTTCTTTTCCCATTTACGACCGCCCTCCAGTCGCGGATAGGAGGTAATGTATACCGCTGTTCCGGCCAGGGGTAGGGAGCCTTTTCCTCCGGCCAGCCGATCGCGGATTTCGCCCCCTGAACCTGTGGCTGCGCCATTAAAGGGTTCAACCGTTGTAGGGAAGTTGTGTGTTTCTGCTTTCAGTGAAATTACTGAGTCAATATCTTTTACTTCGAAGTAATCCGGAACATCCTGACGGGCAGGCGCAAATTGTTCTATGGTTGGGCCTTTTATAAACGCTACATTGTCTTTATAGGCTGATACAATGTAATTCGGATTTTCTTTGGATGTTTTTTTGATGAGTTGAAATAACGTGCTGGTTTTCTCCTCACCATTAATGATGAATGTTCCGTTAAAAATTTTATGCCGGCAATGCTCGGAGTTAACCTGAGAGAAGCCAAAAACTTCACTATCGGTCAGTCTGCGACCAAGCTCCTGGCTAACATTTTGAAGGTATTGGATTTCATCCTCACTTAAAGCAAGGCCTTCCTTTTCATTGTATGCGGCAATGTCCTCAATCTCAACAATAGGATCGGGTTGATGATGGATGGTAAATAATTCCTGATCTAAAGTTTTATAGAGAACCTGCAGCATGCGGTCATGTGACGCATACTCATCTTTTACTTCAAAAAATTCTTCAATCCGCTGAATGCCCGGTATGCCCATAGTTTGAGTAATCTCCACAGCATTGGTGCTCCAGGGTGTAACCATTTCTTTTCGAGGGCCAATAAAAAACCCTGTCACAGCGGTTTCGTGAACCGGATTGGCTCCACTAAATAACCATACAAGCTTTTGAATATCAGTATGTTGTAAAGGCTGTGCCGTGCCAACAGCAAAAACTGTGTTGGCGGAGGAGCGAAAGAATAAAATCATCGATGAAACGGGCTCGTTAACGGAAGCCCAAAAATAATATAGTTTGTTTGTTCGCCCTATTGTGATGCCCAATTATTGAGGTAAACCTGTGGCGTTAAGCATGGGAATTAATCCATTGTGGCCGGTTTTTAAAGTTACGATCTTCAGTTTCTTAACCTCCTTTGCAAACGGCTTCAAATTTTTGATGGTAATTACCTTATCATATTCGCCTAAAATCAGGGTTACAGATATACCATGGTCGTTTATTTTTTGGATTAGCCGCGGTTTTGAAAATACTAAATGCCGGAATACAACCCACGCGAAATAAACCCTTGAACGCTTCTCTTCCGTATTCATCTGACTTTCCGCAAAGCGGATCAATCCTTTATCCATCAGCTTTAGTTTTTCCATAGTTTTAGCCAGGGAATAAAAGCGGTTAGGATGGTAAATCATGCTTTTGAATAATTTTCTAAGCAGAACAGGATAGGTAGCCAGGCTATACCATAGGCTTGTTTTTATGCCATCGGGTGCCAACAGGTAGATATGATCTATCCGGGTGGCAAAGCCTTCAGCCAGGCATAAGGCAAACCGGGCACCTAAGCTGAAACCAGCCACAGCAAACCGATTGATTCCATGAGTTGCAAGAAACGTTTCCATGCAGCTAACCCAGAATGCTTTCTCCAATGGTTTTTCACCATAGCCCCAACTACTCTTTCCGTGAAAAAACAGGTCGAAAGAATAGATCGTGTATGCTAAATGCTTTTCCGCGAAATCCTGAAATACATAGGCATTTTGACCAAAGCCATGAAAAATGAGCAGTGTTTTGTCGCCTTTGCCTGCCTTTACAAAATGGAGTACCGCATTTTTGTAAGGAAAAAAGTTATCGGAAACAGCCTCGGGCACGTTACTAAGTTGATTTACCATCCAAAGATAGTTTGTTCAACTTTGCGATTGCGAGTTTAAATTCCGGATCCTATACAATAAAAATCACAAGCTAATCGACTTACCAGTCAAAAGCGTATGTGATGAACCTGGCTATGCAACTAAAAGAAGAAACATTTCTTAAGGAAAAAGGCCGGTTGCTTGGGTTTATCCGTAATCGGGTGTCTTCGCTGGAAGAAGCAGAAGATATTATGCAGGATGTGTTTTACCAGTTTGTAGCCGGGTATGATACGATTCAGTCGCTGGATCGGGTTACCTCCTGGTTGTTTTCTGTGGCGCGCAATAAAATAATCGATCGGTATCGTAAAGATGCTGCCCGACCACAAAAGGCAGCGTTTACTTCCGCTACCGGTTTTGAGGATGAAACACCGCTCACCTTACAGGATATTTTGCCTGATTTGGGGAATTCACCTGAGGAAGTGCTGTTGCGCGAAGCCATGTGGGATGCGATAATGGACGCCCTGGGGGAATTACCCGAAGATCAACGCGAAATTTTTATCCAAAACGAAATTGAGGAGAGAAGTTTCAGGGAAATAGCCGAAGCTTCCGGTGTATCGATCAATACATTGCTTTCGCGAAAGCGCTATGCCATACTGGCGCTGCGAAAAAAATTACAACGATGGTATAATGAACTTTAAAAATCATAAAAATGAAAAAGGGATTGAAAATAGTGATGTGGATTGTGCTGGGGACAGGCTTTGTTGGTCTTGTTGCCATGATAACCATGCAGTTGTGGAATTGGCTGGTGCCCGAACTTTTTAGCGGGCCGGCCATTACCTTCTGGCAGGCGTTGGGTTTGCTGGTACTTTCGAAGATTTTATTTTCCGGTATTGGCGGCAAACGTGGTCACTCCGCGCATTGGAAACACCGGTATTCTGAAAAATGGTCGGCCATGACACCCGAAGAACGTGCCCGTTTTAAGGAGCGGATGAAAGACAAATGGTGCAGGAGTTCTTCCGATGAGATAACCGATGTGAAATAGTTTCATTTCAAACGGTTGCGATAATTATCCCCAAAAAATCTTAAAGAATTAACGCAGAAACCAAAACCTGAATGGTTTTTAGGCGTTTAAGGAAACGTAGGAAACTTTTGTAATGTATAAAGTTTCCATAGTTTTGCCCCCTTATGGAAGAACAAGACGTAAAAGATAAGATTTTGAAAGGTGCTGAAGAGCTGTTTATGCGCTATGGCATACGCAGTATATCCATGGATGATATAGCCCGGCATCTGGCTGTTTCCAAGAAAACCCTTTATCAGCACTTTGCCGATAAAGATGACCTGGTGCTTTTGGTTTCCCGCGGTCACTTGCAACGCAACAGGGCGGAGTTTGAAGGTATTTGGGAAGCAGCGAAAAACCCGATAGAGGAATTAGCCAAAATTTCTGCTTGCATGCGGATGAATATGGAGACCATGAACCCAACATTGCTTTTTGATTTACAGAAATTTCATCCGAAGGCATGGAGTGAATGGATCGGGTTTAAGAATAAGTACATCCGCGAAAATGTAGTCAGAAATTTAGCGAAAGGAATGGAGGATGGTTATATACGACCGGACATCAATCCTGAAATAATGGCAGCCATGCGCATCGAATTGGTGCAGCTTGCGTTTAACAATGAAATTTTTCCTCCTGGCCAGTACAAGTTAGCCGAAGTGCAAGAGCAAATCTTTGATCATTTCGTTTACGGACTGGTTACGGAGAAAGGAAAGAAACTTTACCAGAAGTGTAAAACCCTCAACAACCAACCCTCATCTGTTTTATGAAGTATATACTTACCCTTTTGTTTTTAAGTGTTTCGCTGTTTGGATATTCACAGGGAACTAGTCAGGTATTTACCTTAGACCAATGTATTGAATTTGCCTTGAAGAATGCAATAGCGGTGCAAAACTCCGAGCTGGACGAAAAAATAGCATCGGCCCGCGTGAAAGAAACCGTGGGAATTGGTTTGCCGCAAATTGATGGAACCGTTTCACTGGATCACAACCAGCAACTAAGAAGATTCTTTTCGTTGTATGATCCGAACAGCATTTTCTTTGGTGGCCAAACCATACCCGGAGCTAACGTAGGTGATGTGATATCGGCACAAAACTTTTTCCAATTAAAAAGCAGTGCCGATGCCGGTGTTCGGGTTAACCAGCTCTTATTCAACGGCTCGTACCTGGTGGGCTTGCAGGCAGCCAATGCCTATAAAAACCTGGCCATAAAGAGTTCTTTGCAAACGCGAGAAGAGGTCGTTTCAAATGTAACCAAAGCGTATTATGCGGTGTTGGTTAATCGTGAGCGGATAAAATCTTTCGACAACAACATTGCCCGGGTTGATTCGCTTTTGAAGGACACCCGATTAATGTTTGAAAATGGCTTTGCCGAAGCAATTGATGTTGACCGCATACAGGTTTCATTAACCAACCTTACAACAGAACGTAACAAGTTCATGCGTATACAAGACATCAGCCTTGAACTGCTGAAGTTTCAGATGAATTATCCGATGAATGAACCGTTAGGAATATCAGGTCAACTTTTAGAGGAAGAATTAACCTTTGATATTGATGGTTACCTGGCCAATTGGAATTACAAGGATCGCCCCGATTATCAGGTACTGGAGGCTAATAAAAAACTGCAGTCACTGAATGTTAAAAACAATATTGCTTTGGGCATGCCGGTACTATCGGCTTACGCAAACCTGGGTTACTCTACCCAATCGCCTAACATTGGTGGTTTGTTTCAAACCAATACCAATATAAGCGATAACGGAATGGTGGGCCCCGATAAGTGGTACTCCTATTCTTCCTACGGATTAAGCCTAAGGGTTCCGATTTTCAGCGGCCTGCAACGCTCGTATAAAGTGCAACAGGAAAAGCTGGCATTGCAACAAATCGAGAATGGTGAACGCCAGTTGAAATCGAGTATTGACTTGGAGATTAAGCAAGCCCTAAGCAGCTATACCAGCAATGTAGAAATGCTAAATGCGCAAAAGCAAAATGCTGCACTGGCTGCACGGGTAGCATCCGTTACAAAAATTAAATATACCGAAGGTGTGGGCTCAAACTTCGAAGTAGTAGAAGCGGAGACCACCCTGCGGGAGTCGCAGGTCAACTACTACAATGCCTTGTTCGATGCGTTGTTAGCAAAAGTGGATTTAGAGAAAGCCTTTGGAAAGTTTTATACCGACAAATAACAAAAACACAGAAACCCCAATCATTATGAAATATAATTATCTCATCATAGCCATAACCGCAATGGCAGTGGCATGCAGTGCTCCAGCCGATAAAAGTACCGACCTGGAAGCCAAGAAAAAGCAACTGGAACAAGCACAGGTTGAACTGGCCGGATTAAAAGATAAAATAGCTGCTCTTGAAAAGGAAATTGGTGAGGCCGATCCAACCTTTGCTCAGCAACTTAACAAAGCCATACTTGTTACAACCTTTGTTGCCGAGAAAAAACCATTCGAACATAAAGTTGAAGTACGTGGTTCGGTAGAATCGCGTAAAAACATTTTAATCTCTGCGCAAACCGGTGGCGAAATACAGAAGGTACATGTTCGCGAAGGTCAAAATGTATCAAAAGGACAGGTATTGGTTTCGTTAAATGCCGACATCATTCGCAATTCAATTGCTGAATTAAAGACCGCATTAGAATTGGCCAATTCAGTTTATGAAAAGCAAGCACGCCTGTGGGAACAAAAGATTGGTACCGAGCTTCAGTATCTCCAGGCAAAGAATAATAAAGAGTCGTTGGAAAGAAGATTAAACACTGCTTATTCTCAGCTTGACCAGGCCATTGTAAAGGCACCTTTCAGCGGAACCATTGATCAACTTCCGGCACGGGAAGGGGAGGTTGCAGCCCCCGGAGTACCCTTGGTGCGGATTGTAAGTTTGGACGATACTTACATTAAAGCTGATGTGTCGGAACGTTTTATTGGAAAATTTAAAGCAGGCGATCCTGTAGAAGTTTATTTTCCATCACAGGATAAGCGACTCAATACAAAAATTGCTTCGGTTAGCCAGGTGATCAATGCAGAGAATAGAACGTTTGTTGTTGAAGTGCAATTGCCCCGGGTAGACTTTACCGTAAAACCTAATCAGGTTGTGGTGCTTAACCTGCGCGACTTTATGAGTGCAGCTACACTGGCCGTTCCAACACGCATTATTCAAAAAGATGAAGATGGTCAGTTTATCTTCACCGTTGACGATCGTGAGGGCAGGTTGTTGGCCAAGAAAGTACACATCACTACCGGCATAACCTCAATGACAGAAACCGAAGTTGTAGCAGGCTTAACCGGCAATGAGCAAATTGTTGACCAAGGCTACCGCGATTTAACCGAAGGTGTGGAGGTTGAGATTTTCGGCTCAAAGAAAAATTCCAAAGAAGTAGCAAATAAATAATCCCATAATCGGACTTGAATTATGAGTGAGAAAAAAAATGATCTGAAAGTTGACAAAGAGTTCGGCTTGTCCTCCTGGGCATTAAAGAACCGAACCTCGGTAGGATTTATTGCTTTCCTGATAACGGTGATGGGCATTATGACCTACATCGATTTGCCAAAGGATAGTTATCCGGAAATTGAACAACCGGTAATTTACATCGGTACATCACACCCGGGTAATTCTCCGGTTGACATGGAAAACCTGGTTACACGTCCAATCGAAAAGGAGTTAAATACCATATCAGAAGTTGATAATATTAAATCTACTTCCGTTCAGGATTATTCTACCATCATTGTAGAATTTGATCCGAAGACGGATGTTGGTGATGCGCTTACCAAGGTTAAAGATGCAGTTGATCGCGCCAAGCCAGAATTGCCCACCGATTTACCGGCTGACCCAAATGTGTTTGAATTAAATTTTTCAGAATTCCCGATTTTTAACATCAACCTTTCCGGAAATTTTAAACAGGAAGAGTTGAAGCACTATGCAGAATACCTGGAGGATGAAGTTGAAAAGCTTTCTGAAATATCGAAGGTTGAAATCAGGGGTATTGACGAAAAGGAAGTAAAAATTAAGGTTGATCCGTATGAATTGGAAGCGCGAATGCTCAGCTTTAGTGACTTGGAAAATGCTATTAAGGCTGAGAACGTAACATTATCCGGAGGAAATATTTTAGATGACGGCATACGAAGAAATATTCGGGTAGTAGGTGAATTTGGTGATGCCCGTGAATTGGAAGACATCGTTGTGAAGCATGAAAAGGGTAACATCGTATACCTGCGGGATGTAGCGAAAGTTGAGTTCGATTATAAAGAGCGCCAAAGCTATGCACGCCTGCAGAAGCAGCAGGTGGTGATGGTAGATGTAATTAAGCGAAGCGGTGAAAATCTGATTATTGCTACTGAAAAGGTTAATGCCATACTGGACAAAGCCAGGAAAGATGTTTTTCCGGAAGGCCTGACGATCAGCATCACCAACGATCAATCATCTTTTACCAAAGAAATGGTGAGCAGCATGGAGAATAACATCATTTCCGGTGTGTTGGTTGTGGTAGGTGTGCTTATGCTTTTCCTGGGTATACGCAACGCGTATTTCGTAGGTATTGCCATTCCGCTTTCTATGTTCTTATCATTCCTCATACTTGGGTTTATGGGTTATACCATTAACATGATGGTGTTGTTCGGATTAATAATGGCGCTGGGTATGCTGGTGGATAATGGAATTGTGGTGGTGGAAAATGTGTATCGCCTGTATGAAGAAGGCTACGACCTGGTTAGCGCCACACGGTTAGGTGTAGGCGAAATTGCCTGGCCGATCATCGCTTCAACAGCCACCACCTTAGCGGCTTTTTTGCCCCTCGCCATGTGGCCAGGTATTATGGGCGAATTCATGAAGTACTTACCCATTACCCTTATTGTGGTACTTTCATCTTCATTGTTTGTTGGGTTGGTGATTACCCCGGTTCTCGCTTCGTTGTTTATGAAACATGAGAGCGAAAATAAATCAAACCGCAAGAGAACATTTATTATTGTCGGTAGCCTGGTCGTGGCAGGAATTCTTTTTATTGGAGTAAAGGTACTTTGGTTAGGTAACTTGTTGATTGCAGCTGCCGCACTAACCTTGCTCAATATTTATGTATTCACGCCAATATCACATCGTTTTCAAACGTCCATACTTCCCCGGATGGAGAGCCGGTATTCTAAAATTCTGGCAAACGCCCTCAAAGGATCTAACCCGGCAATCTACTTTACCGGAACAGTAGTGTTGTTAATTCTTTCTTTTGCCTTGCTCATTATCGTTCCTCCTAAAGTAATCTACTTCCCGGTGAACGAGCCGAAATATGTTAACGTATTCGTTGAATATCCTACCGGAACGGACATTGAGGTAACCAATAAACTGACCGAGCAGTTGGAAGATATGGTTATCAAAACCATTAAACCTTATGAGTCGATAGTGGAATCGGTAATTGGTAACGTTGGTCAGGGAACCGGTGATCCGAATGACCCTTCCAACATTGGCATGTCGGATACCCCGAATAAAGCCCGCATCACGGTAAATTTTGTGGATTTTAAATATCGTAACGGTCAGAGCACTACAGCCATTATGGACGAACTCCGGCTTGCCATTGGGCAATACCCGGGTGTAACTGTAACGGTTGATAAAAATGCTGATGGTCCTCCAAGCGGTAAGCCCGTAAACATTGAAGTTACCGGTGATGATTTTCCTACGCTGGTACGCCTGGCAGAGGATATGAAGAAGAAAATCAATGAGTCTGGCATACAAGGTATTGAGAAACTGAAAACTGATTTGGAAACCGGTAAACCTGAATTGGTTATTGATATTGATCGTGAAAAGGCCAGAAGATTCGGATTATCCTCCTATTCGATTGCCAATGAAATTCGTACTTCGCTGTATGGAAAAGAGGTTTCGAAATTCAAACAGGGTGAGGATGACTATGAAATTCAAATCAGGCTTGATGATAAATATCGTTACGATCTGGATGCCTTGCTGAATAAGAGTATTACGTTTCGTGATCAGAGCACCGGTAAAATTTCGCAGGTACCGATATCTTCCATTGCTACGGCTCAGTTGAGTTCATCTTATGGTTCAGTAAAGCGCAAGGATTTAAAGCGCATCATCACCATTAGCTCAAATGTGTTGGGCGGATTTAATGCAACAGAGATTAACAATCAGATAAAGGAACTGCTGGCTGACTACCGGATGCCTCCGGGGTATGCCTATAAATTTGGTGGTGAACAGGAAAAACAAATGGAAGAAATGAGTTTTCTTTCAGGCGCACTCGCTCTGGCAGTATTCATTATCTTCCTGATCATTGTGGCACAATTCAACAAAATTACTGCACCGCTTATTATCATGACTTCTGTGTTGTTCAGTACCATCGGTGTGTTTCTGGGATTAGTAATTTTCAGAATGGACTTTGTGGTGATTATGACCATGGTGGGATTGATTTCGTTGGCGGGTGTTGTGGTAAATAATGCCATTGTTTTGATCGACTTTATTGAATTGAAGAAGAAGCGGTTGAAAGAGGAGATGGGCGTTGATAAATTACCGATGGACGTTGTGTTGAATGCGATTGCAGAAGCCGGTAAAACACGTTTACGCCCCGTATTGCTTACCGCCATTACTACTATTTTGGGGTTAATGCCCTTGGCCATCGGTATCAATATTGACTTCATTAAATTTCTCAATTCATATGATGCTGACTTTTATATCGGTGGTGATAGCGTGATGTTCTGGAGCCCGTTGTCGTGGACGATTATTCACGGATTGGCTTTTGCGACCTTCTTAACACTGGTGGTGGTTCCGGTAATGTATGTATTGGTCGAAAAGTTTAATCGCAAAATCGGAATCGCCTGATAATTTTTCCCTGCTTCATGGTCTGTGTCCACACAGACCATGAAGTAAAAAAAATTGTTGATTTGTTGCTGAGTCTCTGCTCATACCTGTTCCAGCAAAAACCAATGAATCGACTTGTAAAATCCATTAATGGCCAAGCTTATGTCTTTTTTTATTTTGTTAGGTGTACTTGTGTTGATTGACCTGTATGTTTACCAGGCCATAGCCACGGTGAGTAAAGACTGGCCGGTGCTTTATAAAAACATAGTCCGCTACGGTTTCTGGATTTTTACAGCACTAACATTTACAGCTGTTCTTTGGTATGCTTACAGTGATCCGTATAAGTACGGATCGCAATTGCGCAACCTGGTGCTCACGGCTGTTTTTATGGTTTACTTCTCCAAGCTTTTTGGGGTTTTATTTGTTCTGATTGATGATGTACAACGCGCAGTGCGCTGGGTAGTTGATTATTTTCAGCGTGATGCATCAAAACCTTCTGCAGGTAACACCATTCCGCGTTCCGAGTTTTTAGCAAAGGCTGCGGTAATTACGGCAACCATACCTTTTGCAGCCATGACCTATGGCATCGTGTCTGGTGCGCACGATTATCGTATTCGCAGAAAAACTATTTACCTGCCTAATCTTCCAAAGTCTTTTGATGGTATTCGTATCGGGCAGTTGTCCGATATTCATTCCGGTAGCTTCTTTAGTAAAACAGCCGTAAAGGGGGGTGTGGAAATGTTTCTTAAGGAAAAGCCTGATGTGATTTTCTTTACAGGCGATTTGGTGAATAATGAGACCAGCGAAGTGAAAGAATACATTGATGTGTTTAGTAAACTTCACGCTCCGTTGGGGGTGTATTCGGTTACGGGAAACCACGATTATGGCGACTATAAATCATGGGTGACACCCGAAGCCAAAAAACAAAACTTTGCAAGCCTCGTGGAAGCGCATAAGCACATGGGTTTTGATCTTCTGATGAATGAAAACAGAATGCTTCAGGAAGGCGGAGATAAGCTGGCTATTCTGGGCATTGAAAACTGGGGAGCCGGAAGGTTTGCGAAATACGGAAAACTTGATGAGGCGTATGCCAATACCGATGAGGCCGCAGTGAAACTTTTACTTTCGCACGACCCCAGTCATTGGGACGCTCAGGTACGACCAAACTATCCGGATATAGATGTGATGTTTGCCGGGCACACACACGGCTTTCAGTTTGGTGTTGAAATCGGAGGATTTAAATGGAGCCCTTCGCAATATGTGTACAAGCAATGGGCCGATCTCTACCATGAAGGGCAGCAATACCTTTATGTTAACCGTGGATTCGGATACATCGGTTACCCGGGTCGCATAGGTATTCCACCGGAGTTAACTATTATTGAATTGAAGCGAGCTTAATTTCAGAACTATAACTTAATTCTGGATTAACACATTTTCGTGAATTTTGTGCTTTAGCGTTTTAGTGGTAAAGAAACAGGCCACCAAAACACAAAAACACTAACAAACTCCATCTTATGCCTTACCCATTTCGGCTTCAGCTTCTTTTCTACGCTTTGCATCGATGGAATATTTCCCCGCTCCGAATACGATGAAAATGACCAACCCAACCAACACAATCAGCGACATTTCCAATTCCATATGATTGCCCACACTTAAAAAACCTTTCGGGTAGTTTACAAAAATCACCGCGCCAATCAGTATGGGTAAATTGATCACGCAAACAATACGCGTAAATAACCCAAAGGCAAGCAACGGTCCACCCAGAATGTGCGCAAACACTACGTAGTGCG
Organism: Flammeovirgaceae bacterium UBA5585; assembly: GCA_002425185.1. GTDB lineage: Bacteria > Bacteroidota > Bacteroidia > Cytophagales > Cyclobacteriaceae > UBA2336. The sequence goes on from DILT01000010.1 coordinate 214,845, forward strand.
CCAGGGTAGCACCAGCAAACCAAACGTTAAAACTTGCGGCTGTGGTTTCAAGTTCATCCATACTGGTAATAAACTGTAAACCTTTGTAGGTAATGAAAAGGCCAAGAATAATCCGGAAAATATCCAGAAATCCAGGTCGATGTGCATTACCCCATTTTTCGACATCGGTAACGACACTCATAAGTACTTTGTATTGGTGAATACAAAGTTTACAAAATTAAAGGGAGAAGGTCAATTTTTGCGGCTGAGCATTTGCAGGGTGAAATAGCCCATGATCCCAATAACCACGATCAGGATTGTCCAAAGCCAGAATTTTTTTGTAAAAAGCGCCTTTTCTTGTTGCGGTGATTCCAGGTTTTCTTCCTTCAGCAAGCCGATAGTTTTGATGGACTGAGGTATCCTGTCTTCAAAATGGATCAAATCGTACCGGGGAGGCGAAAGTTTTGTATTTCCATAATAAAGAAAGATGTTTTGTTGGGGTGATAACTTCGCTATGATTTCAATTTTAGGTCCGGATAGTTCTAGGTTATTGATGGTCAATGCCGGATTATCCTGGTTGTAGATGGTTAATTTTAATTCGTGGGTAATCAGCGTCTCGAAACTGATTTTATTGGAATCAAGTGAAGTCAGGTAACCTTGTTTAACTGTTGAATAATTCTGAATCCACCCTTTTTCCGTTTTGATACTATCAAGTGCGTAGGCTAAACTATAGGTGCGGTAGTAATCAGTAGTGTGCGATACGCTTAGGGCTAATGTATTTACAGCCGTACGATAAGGTGCACGAATACGAATTTCTGTTTGCTTATGTTCAGTAGTAGTGGTTGTCTTAAGATCAGTAAGGGAGATGCGTTCTCCTTTTTTGGTATTGATGTAGTTGAAGGAGGCCCCAGACAGGGATATTTGCTTGTCGGATTTTACTTGTATCCGTAAAAAAGTGTAATCACTGGTCGGAAAGTTTACGGTAGTATTAGAATAGTCTATCTGATCCTGGTAAATAGATACGATTCGTTTATTATTCACGATTTCAAACCACTCTTTTCTATCTGTACCTCCTTCAATGGAAACAAGCGCATCGAAATTTCTCTCTACAAAATTTAAGTTTAATGTATTCAGCATTTTACCCGCTGGAATCTGTACCGTAAAAAATAATGCCCCGTTTGCCCGGCTTTGGTTGAGCAGTGGTAGTGTGAAATTTTCTGTTGTTATTTCATCGGTTCTGATTTTTAAAAGGTAGGGTATTTCGACTGTATCCTTTTCTGTTACAGCAAATAGACGGATGTCTGAAAAATCTTTGTTTGTCTTTTGAAAAAGATCAGGCGGAAGTTGAATCGAATACCAATCCTCTGAAGTAACGTTGCTGAGAGGACTTCTGTAGTTGAATTTAGTTGACTGTGCAGTTACAGAAGAAATGAAAAGCACAAGTATAAAGTTGATAGCTATTCTTTTCATAAGTCCTTAGCTTTTTTCCTGCGGTTATATAAGAAGGAGGAGATCAGCATCAGTGCACCGAGGCTAATCATAACAATGGTTTTGCTTATGGTGCTCATGCCGGCCATATCGTATACGAATAACTTCAGCACGGTGATACCAAAAATTACGATACCGGTTATGCGCATAAATCGCTGGTCTTTTTTCAGCCCCAATACAATCATGAAAGAGGCATATACACCCCAAAGTATTGTGAGGCCTAACTTATCTGTATTGTAAACCCGGCTGATATCCAACCAGTGGATAAGCTCACTGCTTAAAACGATTAATACAATAAGATGAAATAAAATGCGCTCCATTTTTTTGAAATCTTCCTTCACAAAATCCATCTGCGCAAAGCGATAATTAAACCAAAGCAACGGAAGGGTTAGAGCCAACACCACATACCGGAAAACCAGGTACCATACACCCGTTTCAAAGTACCCGGAAGGGCGTGGATTGAGATATGCATACCTTAACACGCCAAGATCTTGCAAGCCTGCCATAATCAGCGCACCAATAACGAGGTAATTGAAGATGAACGCAGGCACAATTGTTTTTTCAACCCTGCTGTAACGAATACACAGCAGCGAAAACATGATGCCGAATAGTGCAGAAAAATTAAGTCGCCATAGACTTTTAAAATTGTTCAGGGAATAATTGAATTCTTCATAATTGCTCGTATCGTTTGTAATGGTGATAGCGGACTGAGCCAAGCGCGAGTCCCAGTAATACCCAATCTCAAGGTAAAACGTGCAGTACAGGGAAAGCAGCATGAGGGCAGGTATCCCATTTGTAATAACGAGCAAGAGATCTTTGCTTGTAAATGGTGCTTCAAATCCTGAATGTTGGTTTAGCCGGTGAATAAGATACAGGGCAACACTTATCCAGATACCGGTTAAAAAATGAATATTAAAAAATGGTGTGAAGTAAATATTGTTTTCAAGGTTGTACAGATCAATCTGGTAGAACGTATCCCAATCATCGGCCAGACTGATCATGGCCAACACCACAAGTGGATAGGACATTACTTCATACGCCTTTACCTTTTTAGTGCGGCCAATCCAAAACAGAAGCACTGCTTCTGCTGCCCAGATCAGGGTAACCCAATTTCCTTCCAGTTGTACGGGTACGGCAATAGACAAGAAGGTAAGCACCAGGCCGGCTATAAAATAGAATATATGCTCAGCCTTCTCCTGGCGTTTGTAGAGCAGTATGCAAACTATAAAATGCAATACTGCATTGAATACCGTGAATAACCCCAGGTATTGTTCACCGTCTTTTATTATTTCAATAGCTGAATAGCCAATACCATAATGGATAAATGAATTGATCAGCAGAAAAGCAATGTCGGGAATGGCAAAGGGTTCCTTTTTAAGAATTTTATTCGAGAGCAGTGCAGCATAAAAAATGAGAAAGAAGATAAGCGCAAATGACAGCGCAATCCAGAAGTGGTTATCGGAATCGTAATCAAGCAGATACCACGAGATATAGATCAGCCAGGTAAGTACGAATGCCGTATAGTGAGTAGCTTTCCAGCCCTTCAGGTACGCAAGTGCAAGTATGCCGGTGTTAATGATGCCTATGTAAGAAAACAAAATAACGACCTTACCGGAGCCATCGCTTAAAAAAAACGGAACGGCATACGCACCGGTTAATCCCAACAAAGCAATTAGTTGCAGGTTATAGCGGTAGGCGGCCAGCACGGTAAAGGCGGTAAACAACACCATGATAATAAAAGCTGCAAGTTGCGGTATCAGCGAATAGAAATCATAAGCCGCGTAGGTTACAAAGTAAAGCGAAGCCATACCGCCACTGAGCAAAACGGCACTGAAATTTTCGTAGTCTTTTTTAATGCGTAACGCCAGAAATAAGAGTCCGGCACCCGCCAGATAGCCAAGTATTATTCGTGTTAGCGGATTTAATAATTCGTGATCAATCGCATACTTAACACCAAAACCAATACCGATAACCAGAATGGCAATACCTATTTTGTTTAGCAGGTTTGTTCCAATAAACTCTTCCCACGGTGTTGGTTCTTTTTTGGTCCGACTTACAGCCTCTTGTTTTGGTTCAGGCTTTGGTTCAACGCTGGGTTCTGTAATTGTGACTACCGGTTCTTTTTCCGGTAACGGTTTAACAGCAGGTATTTTTTCCCCTGGTTTGATTTCCTGGGTAAGTGGTCTGATCTGTTTGGATACCCGTGATTGTGCTTGTTCAATTTCTCCACGCAGTACTTCAATTTCCTTGCTGAGATTTCGCTGGATGGTTTCCAACTGGCTTGCTTTTTCCAGAAGCTGTTGAAGCTGCTTCAACTGATCGTCCATAAGGGAACGGTTTTGTTTCTGAAGTATACGAAATGTTCTGTACTTTGTCTTGAATTCAAATGAACTTTTATGGCGTTTAAAGATGCTACCCTGGCTGAAATTGATACACTGGTACGCGAATCGAATTTTGCTTTTCAATCCTACCGGAACCTTTCCGGAACAAAGCGTGCAACTTTTCTTCGTGCTATGGCACTAGAGATTGAGGCGCTCGGTCAGGAGTTAGTGAAAACCGCTATGGAGGAAACCGCTTTGCCTGAGGCTCGCATTGTTGCAGAGCGCGGTCGCACAACCGGTCACTTGAAAATGTTTGCCGATTACATTGAAGAAGGCTCTTGGGTGGAAGCACGTATTGATACAGCTAAACCCGATCGGGCGCCAGCACCTAAACCTGATATACGAAAATTGTTGGTTCCGCTTGGCCCTGTAGTTGTATTTGGTGCCGCAAATTTTCCGTTGGCTTATTCAACGGCCGGAGGTGATACAGCATCGGCCTTGGCTGCCGGTTGTACGGTACTAGTAAAGGCTCATCCGGCTCATCCTAAAACCTCTCAACTTGTGGCCGATGCCATAACCCTGGCGATGCAAAAAACCGGAATGCCTAAAGGTGTATTTCACCATGTACATGGGGCTAGCTTTGAAGTTGGGCGAGCATTGGTGAAACATCCGCTAACAAAAGCGGTTGGATTTACAGGTTCATTGGCCGGTGGTAAGGCGTTGTTTGATTTGGCCAATCAGCGACCGGAGCCTATTCCGGTTTTTGCGGAGATGAGCAGTATTAACCCGGTTATTCTATTACCAGAATCGTTAACGAAGAATTATGAAGACACGGCCAACACGTTAACGGTTTCGATGTGGATGGGCGTAGGTCAGTTTTGCACCAACCCTGGATTGATCATCGCTGTTGAAAATGACGGGCTCACTGCATTCATCAACGTGTTGGCGAATAAAATAGCCAGTCAACATCCGGAAACAATGTTGCACGATGGTATTGCTGATAACTACAATAAAAGATTAAGACAGACGCTTGATCAAAAGGGTGTGAAGATTGAAGCCCAAGCTACCGGTGTTAGCGGTAAACGCGAGGTAAAAGCAATCGTAGCTTCAGTAGATGCCGGTACATTTTTGAAGAATCCTTTATTGGCGGAAGAAGTTTTTGGTCCGTTTTCGTTGATTGTGCGTTGTGCTGACAGGCATGAGTTACACACGGTGGTTTCCAATTTGCATGGACAATTAACATGCACCCTGATTGGCGAAGAGCATGAATTGAGAGACTACCAGGGACTGATTAAAACCATGACCGACAAAGCCGGACGAATTGTAATTAATGGTGTGCCAACCGGTGTAGAAGTTTGCCCGGCTATGATGCATGGCGGTCCGTTTCCAGCAACCACCGATTCGCGCTTTACCGCAGTGGGTACGGATGCCATCAAACGATTTGCCCGACCGGTTGCCTTTCAGAATTGCCCGGATAGTTTATTGCCGGATGAATTGAAAGAAAAAAATCCACTTAACATCTGGCGTTTGTGTGATGGTAACTGGAAAAAATAACAGAACAGCAGGAAAACGTTCTGATAAAAAAAAGCCCCGGTGTTTGCCGGGGCTGAGTTCGCTGTATCCGAAAATATTAGTAATCGTCCCGATTAAAATTTTTCTTGTACCCTCCTCCGCCACCACGGCTGTTGCCACGAGGGGCATCCGTGCGCGGACGAGCCTCATTTACCACGAGATTTTTTCCCATGAAATCGGCCCCGTTAAGGGAGGTTATGGCTTGGCGACCGGCAGCGTCATCGCTCATTTCAACAAAGCCAAAACCGCGGCTGCGTTGAGTAAACTTGTCCATGATGATTTTAGCTGAGCTAACTTCACCATACTCTTCGAATAACCCCTTCAATTCTGCTTCCGTTGCTTTAAAAGGGATGTTGGCAACATAAATGTTCATTTGCTTTTACTGATAAAGTGAATAATTAAACTTTAACTGATACATCCGCAGGAAACTCAAATGCGGTTAAACATGGAGGGCTTCACTAAAGATTGATCAATCAACTTGGTAAAGGTATGGAAATAGTTTCAAGTTTCCTGTTTCAGGATTTAAAGTTTATCGGCACGATACACGCAAAATCCGGTAAGAATTAACTGGTATGATCAGCTACAATTACCCAGTTTTTGCCAATTTTTCGCCATAAAAGTGTGAAATAGCCCCCGGGTTCATCATTTATTCGCTTCAGTTTCCATTGCCCAATCATAAACGCACTGCTGTTCGACAGTACTTCCAGCGAAACAATAGTAAAGGTTAGCTGGCCCATGGCTTCGGGTGTGGGGTAGCCTTTCTTGTAATTATCCAGCGTAGTTTGCCATCCGTACGTCACACCGTTTCTGCCAATAAATTTAAGGCTGTCTGATTTCCAGTAGCCTTCCATAAAGGCCTGTATGTCGGCACGGTTCCAGGCTTCCTGCTGCAGGCGCATAACTTTTCGTATGGCTTCTTGTTCCCGGTTGAATGGCTGTCCGGCCAATGCAAGCGGTATCAAACAAAATATAAGTAGAAGTTTCATGTAGCTAAAAGTTCTTGAATGATAAAGCTAAAGAAAAAGGCCACACCCTGTGGCCTTTAGCATTCATTGTTTAGTGATGATGCCCACCGGGACCATGCACATGGCCATGCGATAATTCATCTTCAGTAGCTTGTCGTACATCCATAACCTCCACTGCAAAATTTAGTCCAACACCAGCCAGCGGGTGGTTTCCGTCAACAGTAACACTTTCTAAACCAACTTCAGTAATGGTTACTATTTGTGCTCCATTACTGGTTTGCGCCTGGAATTGCATGCCGGGTCTTACCTCCTGATCGCCAAAAGCTGTACGGGGTACTTTTTGAATCAGGGAATCATTACGAGTACCATATCCTTTTTCAGGTGTAACTTTAATATCAAGCTTATCACCTTTAAGTTTTCCCTCTAACCCTTCTTCCATTCCGGGTATTAAATTGCCAATACCTTGAATATACAGTAATGGATCTTTTCCTTCACTTGAGTCTAACACATTACCCTGATCATCCCGAAGGGTATAATGAATGGACACTACGGTGTTTTTTGCGATTTGCATAAGCGTTACTTAATTAATTGAACATTGATTTACATGGAGGCAGAAAAGATGCGTAACAAAGCAAGGAAACTGACCCGTTGAATAATACCCTTAAAATTAGAACATTTTCAATTTACATCCCCGTTTTTAGGGAGTGTCTTTTTCAGAATCAGAAACCCGATAGCGCCAGCCAACAGCGAGGCAGATAGCGTGCCCACCTTTGCCTGCAGTATGACCGCGTGTGATTGAAAGGCCAGGTTGGTGATGAATAGCGACATGGTAAAGCCGACTGCCGCCAGCATGCCAATGCCATAAATATTTTTGAAGGGCATGTCACCGGGTAATTCTGCCCAGCCCATTTTCAGGGCAAACCAACTGGCACCCACAACACCAATAAATTTACCAATCAGCAAGCCTAAAAAAACTCCCAGGCTAACCGGGGTGATTATTTCGTTCAGGGTTATTCCTTGTAAGGAAATTCCAGCGTTGGCCAAAGCAAAAATGGGCATAACAATAAACAACACAATGGGATGAAGTGCGTGCTCCAGTCGTTGTAGTGGGGTAGTGGCTGCTTTGGTAAGTGTTTTTATTTTCTCAACCACATGAAGTTGTTCGGGTTCTAATAGGGTAACATTATTTGGTGGTATGCTTTCAAACTCTGTAACATAATTTCGCAAGCGCATGGCAAATCCAACCTCATCAATTTTGGTGCGCGCAGGTATGGTAAGTGCCGCCAGCACACCAGCAACGGTAGCATGCACACCCGACATTAAAAAGGCAAGCCACAATCCACCAATACCCACGATGCCGTAGAAGAGTGTGCTGCGCACTCCCAGGTAGTTGGCAGTCATGAGGGTAATCAGAAACACGGCACCTGTGGCCAGGTTCAGAAATGAAATTTCGGATGTATAGAATATGGCAATTACCAATACCGCGCCCAGGTCATCAGCTATAGCCAGGGCAGTGAGAAAGATCTTGACCGAAATCGGCACACGTTTACCCAATAAAGAAAGTATACCCAGTGCAAAAGCAATATCGGTGGCCATGGGAATGCCCCAACCGCTAATAGTATCAGGATTTTTATAGTTGAAGAAAACATAGATAAGAGCTGGAATTACCATTCCGCCAACTGCTGCGGTTAGTGGCAGCAAGGCATTTTTGATGGATGATAATTCACCGCCCATGATTTCACGCTTCAGCTCAAGGCCTACAACAAAGAAGAACATGGCCATGAGGCCGTCATTAATCCAATGATGGAGATTATTGCTTACTGCATAGTTGCCGATACTGATAGAAAATTCATATTCCCAGAGGTGATGAAATTCATCGCTGAGGGGAGAGTTTGAAAGGGCCAACGCCACCAGCGAGCAGAACAAAAGAAATATACCTGCGGTAGATTCATTTTGAATGAAACTGTTAAAGGGCTTTAACAGGCGATCAATTTTTTCAAGCTTCATGGCTATGCATCAAAGTTCTTTTGGGTGAAGATGAATAAAAAAGACTTCCCTGCACGATGAATTCAATGAAAGGAAGTCTTACGAAACGTACCCGGAGCCGGAGTCGAACCGGCACAGTATTGCTACCATTGGTGTTTGAGACCAACGCGTCTACCAATTCCGCCATCCGGGCATATGAAAAGAACAATTGACCGCTTTCCGGTCACTTTATCGGGCTGCAAATATGGGTAAAGTTTAACGTTCGCACAATTTACAACTCAATAAATTTCGTCAGGGAAAAGGCTTGTGAGCGTTCAGCAAAGAGCGTCTTTACCTGGCCCCAGACACGACCAAAGAGCTCTGATTTTCGATAGCGATTAAGGCTTTCTTCATCCCTCCAATAGCTTAAGGTAGTATAGGTATTGGGGTTGTTTATATCTTTCAGTAATTGTAAATGCGTGCAACCATCAACGTTTCGGATGGCCTCTTTATGCTGATCAAAAATCTGTAGAAATTCCTCTACACCGGCTTCGGTAAAATGCATACGTACAATTCGGATCAGCATGAGGTTGTTTTTAGGGATTGGTTTTTAGTCGTCAGAGGATTAGCTATTGGTTAACAGAATAAAAGGTCACTCATCAAAAATAATATTTACCATACTATCGTAATTCAAGCCTAATAATTCAGATGCGTGGCCTTTATAAATACCAATCTCCATTAAACCTGAACTATTAAAAACCATAAAGCACTCACCTTCTTCCACCTGATTGTAAAGCGTTTGTATTTTTCTGAATTTCTCACCTCCGAATTGTATGGTATATGTTTTTCCGTTACTGAGTATATCGAAAGCTTCGCGGGTAATGTTGGTAATTAAATTGCCGAAGTTATCCACGCGCAACACATGGCCGGTAATTTGTTTTTTGGTGGCTTTCATCTGTCGGTCAATCATCTTTTTGAACGTAGGCATGGGCTTGCCTAAGGTGGTAATATTTACACCACTGGCCAGCCTGGCCGCAGCCGGAGCAAAAACATCCTTTTCCGGAAACGTAGTTGGTATGCTTTGAATAGAGTTAAGTTCAACCAGTTTTTGATGCGGCTTATCAGTAATTAATCCGAACAGGCCGTTATCTGCGCCAACAAAATAATAGTCTTCCACCTGCAGCGCAATGGCAGTATCTTCACGGCTACCGGTGGCATGTACACCAACCAGGTGAACTGTTCCTTTCGGGAAGTCCCTGAACACCCCACGTAAAACAAATGCAGCATGAGCCAGGTCGCACGGTTGAATGCGGTGGGTAATGTCAATAATATTCAGGCCAGGGTTGGTGGATAGTATTTTTGCCTTAATGGCGGCCACGTAATGGTCACTTTCTCCGGAATCTGTCAGCAGGGTAATGATGGCCATGTATTGATGCTCCCCGTGTTCTTTTGTATGTTTACGGCAACAAAATAAGCACTTTTAACGCACATTTTCAGCGACTCTAAAAAGCATACCTGGTTGATAGAAAAGATCATTACCCTCGAAAATGTTTCCCTGGTAGATTTCCTTGGAATTGAAAACAAGAATATCACTGAGTTGGCCTCGGCCTTTCCCAAAAGCAGGATTGTTGCCCGCGGTAATCAGCTTATGGTTAAGGGCAGCACAGATGAAATCGTTCAGATTGATGACATCGTACAATCCCTGTTAGATCACTTCCATCGTTACGGCCGGATAACAGAAGAGAACGTGCAGAATTATATCTCACGCGAGAAGGAAATCGCCCAGTCGGAAGCAGCCGGTGATGATTTAATTCTACACGGCACTAAGGGTACACCCATAAAGGCGAAAACACCTAACCAGCAAAAGCTGGTGCAATTGGTGAAAGAAAATGATTTGGTTTTTGCACTGGGGCCTGCCGGAACCGGAAAAACTTATATATCGGTTGCGCTGGCTGTTCGCGCACTTAAAAACAAACAAGTAAAAAAAATCATCATAACCCGGCCGGCTGTTGAGGCAGGGGAGAACCTGGGTTTTCTGCCCGGTGATTTAAAGGAAAAAATTGATCCTTACCTGCGCCCTATTTATGACGGGCTCAACGATATGATACCGTTTGAAAAACTCCAGTATTATATGGAGCGGGAAATAATTGAAATTGCCCCGTTGGCCTTTATGCGCGGACGTACGCTTCACAATGCATTTATTTTACTGGATGAAGCCCAGAACACAACACCCATGCAAATGAAAATGGTGCTTACGCGCATGGGGCCTGACTCGAAGATGATCGTTACCGGTGATGTTTCTCAGGTGGATTTACCGCGAAAACAAAGTTCGGGGTTGCATGAAGCGGTTAATATTCTGAAAGGTGTTAAGGGTATAGGGGTTATTGAACTTTCTGAGAAAGATGTGATCAGGCATAAACTGGTGCGGGATATTATTGATGCCTACGCGAAGAAAGAAGGTACTTCTTCATAAACCGATTGGATTAGTTCATACGCTCGGAAAGGATTCTTTTCCTATATTCAGTCATGTTTTTCTGGACACCCTATTCCTTCGTCCGTCTTGTTTTCTTTTTGATTGCCGGTATTTTGCTGGGCATCTATCAGCCAGATTTTTTACCGCAACATTTTACTTTACCAACGTTACTGGGATTCGTTGTACTTTATTTTTTACTGCATTGGAAACTTACGAGTGACATCAAGCCAATTGGTACAGGATTGGTCGGATTACTGGTAATATTTTTAGCCGGGTATGTTAATACCATGTTCAATACCGATTCCCGCAGACCGGATCACCTCAACCATGTTCGTGAGTCAGTCGAAAAATATACCGTGATTGTTTCCGGCTATGCCGAACAAAAGGAAAAGTCATGGAAAGTGGAGGGTATTATACAGCAGTATCACAACGGAGTTGAATGGAAGAACGCCTACGCCAGGGTATTGCTTTATCTTTCCCGCCAGGATTTTGAAAAACCTTTTTCCTTTGGCGATAGACTTGTAATAAACGGCTCTCCTCAGGCGTTGCAAGGTCCGGCCAATCCCGGTGAATTCAACTACAAAAGATTTCTCACATTCAGAAAAATTTATCACCAGCATTTTTTGCGGAATGGTCAGGTTCATTATGTCGAAAATTCTCCACCAAGCATTATTGTAGCATATTCATTTCATGTACGCAGGTGGGCAGAAAATATACTGAGTAAACATATAGCGGGTGAACAAGAACGTGCAGTTGCTGCAGCCTTGATTTTGGGCGTGAAGGATGGATTGGATAATGATCTGGTTCAGGCGTATGCTTCATCAGGTGCTATGCATGTGCTGGCAGTTTCCGGTTTGCATGTAGGTATTATCTACCTCATTCTATCATTCGTATTAAAACCCTTACATAAGTGGCGTTATGGAAAATGGATGTTAGCGGTTATTAGCATTTTTGTACTATGGTCGTATGCATTCGTCACCGGGTTATCACCTTCGGTATTGCGGGCAGTTACGATGTTCTCCGTTATCGCCCTATCCGGGCCGCTGAACTATCGAACCAATATTTATAACACGTTGGCTGTAGCGGCTTTTATTTTGCTGGTATGGGAGCCTTACCTGATCATGTCCGTGGGGTTTCAGTTATCCTTCTTGGCGGTGATGGGGATTGTATACATCCAGCCTAAGCTTTATTGGCTATGGCAACCTTCAAACTTTTTCTTTGATAAAGTCTGGCAAATAACCTGCGTTTCCATAGCGGCACAATTGGCAACCTGTTCATTAGGGCTTTTGTATTTTCATCAGTTCCCGGTTTATTTTCTGTTCTCTAACCTGTTTGTAATACCCGGTGCTTTTATATCCCTTTTACTGGGTATTCTTTTACTGGGGGTAAGCCTTGTAGAGCCGGCTGCATTCGTGGTGGGTAAGGTACTGGAGTTTATACTATGGTTGTTGAACTACCTGGTGTTTTCAGTAGAGCAATTACCGTACAGCCTGATCAATAATATTTACATCACAACTTTTCAAAGCTGGCTATTGATGGGAATACTGATTTCTGCTTTGCTGTTACTTCAATACCGTAAATTCCCGTTTGCCCTGATGTTGTTTTTTAGCGGATTAACCTTTGGCATGGTGCAGTGGTATCATTATCGTGAAGAGGTAAATCATGAGAAGTTTGTGGTTTACCGCGTAGCCGGACAAAGCGCAATGGAATGGATAGCAAGAGGCCAGTCTTTTTTTATGGCCGACTCTGTATTGGTGAACGATCGGGAGCGAATGCGGTTCCACATCCGGCCCAACCGGTTAATCAGTGGTGTCCATCAAGTACATACCCATGAAATACCCTTTATGCGTCCATACGATGGCGCCAGGTTATTTGCCTGGAACAATCACGTTATCCTTCAGGTGACAGCGGAAAATTTTTTCTTTCCTGATGGAATGGAAGTTGATTATATTGTGCTCAGCGGAAACAGCATTCGGGATATCGGTAAACTAACTCAGCTTACCTGTAAACAACTTATTATCGACAGCAGTAACTCCATTTATACCGCTACTAAAATTATGAACCAAGCCCATGAATTGAATTTACCTGTGTATTCAGTATTGCATCAAGGAGCGTTTATAACTAAACTTTAACTACAGCATGGTTGATTATAGTGTACAAGAGCGAATTGCCATCATTACGCTCAATCGCCCGGAGAAACGCAACGCATTAAGTCACGCGCTAATTGCAGCATTAAAGGAAGCGTTCGATAAGGCAGAAAAGGATGAACAGGTGAAAGCCATTATCCTTCGTGCCAACGGAGAGGCTTTCTGTGCCGGTGCCGACCTGGCGTATCTGCAACAACTGCAGAATTTTTCGTATGATGAAAATCTGAGCGATTCAAATCACTTAAAGGAGCTCTTTGTAAAGATTTATCAAAATCCTAAAGTAGTAATTGCCCAGGTACAAGGCCATGCCCTGGCGGGTGGGTGCGGATTAGCCACTGTTTGCGATTGGGCGTTTGCTGTTCCGGATGCAAAATTTGGGTATACTGAAGTAAAAATTGGTTTTATACCTGCCTTGGTTTCTGTTTTCGTTTTACGGAAAATTGGTGAAGGAGCCGCCCGGGAACTTTTGCTGGGAGGTGAACTGATTTCTGCTGAACGGGCATTAGCAATCGGTTTGATCAATCGTGTAGTGCCTGCTGAAAACCTTGAAAAAGAAGTGTGGAATTTTACCACCCGGCTAATAGCAACAAATTCAGCCGCCAGTATGGCACTTACGAAAAAACTACTAGCAGATACAGCCGGTAAATCCGTAGAAGATGCGCTTAACCTTGCTGCTTCATTAAATGCACATGCCCGAAACACGGAAGATTGCAAACGGGGCATTTCAGCATTCCTGAACAAGGAAAAAATTATCTGGTAACTGCCAAGAATCAAGAAAATAGTACACTGATCTTACCTCCTGCATGTTTTGGATGAATCATTTATGTAACTCTGTAGTATAAATCTGATCGCATATGAAAAGCAAACTCATTTTTTCAGTGTTGTTTTTAGTGAGCAACGGATTGCTGGCACAAGGTTATGTGGGTGATACGTGGGCGCAGGTAAAAGCATCGGGAAAGGGAACCATTTCTTTTGCCTATGTAGAAACACCCAGTTTCGTGTACAAAGATGATGCCGGCAAGCTTACCGGAATTTGTGTTGACATTACTGCTGATTTTATTCAATGGGTAAATAAAACCAAAGGTGTTGCCCTTCAGTCGAAATATGTTGGTGATGGTACAAACTTCAAGGGCATGTACGATAAAGTAAAGGTTTCAACAGGCGGGGTTTTTGGATTGGGAAACATTACCATCACCGATGAACGTAAACGCGAAGTAAAATTCAGTCCGCCTTTCATTACCAATTTTGCAATTCTGATTACCCAGAATAACGTTCCCACCCTGGCCAGGCTCGAAGATTTGGGCACCACATTCTCCAAGCTTACGGCCTACACGGCAAAAGGAACACTCAATGAAAAACGTATTCTCGAACTAAAAAAATATTACCCGGCCATGAAGGTGGTTACGCTTGACACCAGCCCGGAGGTGTATCAGAAGATTTTTAGCGATCCCAATGCCTTTTCTTATCTCGATCTTGCTTTTTACCTGAAAGCAGTCAGTGAACGCAAATCGGTGAAGCGCCATCCGGTAGGCGATAAGGCAGCTGAGCAGTTTGGTTTTATTATGCCCATGAACAGCGACTGGTCTCCGCTGTTGGAAGAATTTTTTAAAGCCGATGGCGGGTACACCAATTCGCAACAGTATAAGAGCATTTTACAAAAGCATCTTGGAGAAACCGGTGTGAAACTGCTTCAATCTGCCAGCAAGTAGATTCTGAAGATTTTATACTATCGATTAAAAGCGGACCAACCGGCCCGCTTTTTCTTTTAATGATAGTCTGCAAAGATACGTAACGGTCATGCCGGCCGCTGAGCCGGCATCTCTTTTAAATGCGAGATCGCGGGTCAAAGCCCGCGATGACTTTCACGAATGGTTATGTGGTATCTTTGCGGTCTATCAGTTTCTTTATATTCGAGTACTTGGAAACACCCATCTCCATATTAAAACGCTATTGGAAGCATCTTGCCTTTCGGCCGATGCAGGAAGAAATCATTGCTTCCGTATTGAAGCATCAGGATACTCTGGCGTTGCTTCCCACGGGTGGGGGTAAATCAGTTTGCTTTCAGGTACCGGCCATGCTGATGGAAGGCCTGTGTCTTGTTATTTCACCGCTCATTGCCTTAATGAAAGATCAGGTGGAAGGACTAAAGCGAAAGGGAATTACAGCCGTTGCTATACATTCAGGAATGAGCCGTGCAGAAATTGACAGACTGCTCGATAACTGTATTCATGATCATGTAAAATTTCTATACGTATCGCCTGAGCGTTTGCAAACGGAACTCTTCATTGCGCGTGTAAAGCAAATGAAGGTTGTCCTGGTAGTGGTAGATGAAGCGCATTGCATTTCGCAATGGGGTTATGATTTTCGTCCACCCTATTTACAAATCGCGTCTTTACGAGAGCTTATGCCTGATGTTACGGTAATGGCCCTTACCGCCACCGCCACACAACAGGTTAAAGATGATATTGTTGATAAGCTGGCTTTCCGAAAGGGATTTGAAGTTTTTCAGCGCACGTTTGCCCGCGATAATATTTCGTTTGTTGTCCGTAAAGCTGAGAATAAAGAAAAAAAATTACTGGAAGTGCTACAAAAGGTAAGCGGCTCAGCTATTGTATATGTACGTTCGCGCAAGAGCACGGTAGCGTTAGCCGAGTTAATGACACGTAAAAATATTTCGGCAACCATTTATCATGCAGGCTTAAGTTTTCAACAACGCACTCAACACCAGGATGATTGGATAAAAGGAAGATGCCGGGTAATGGTGGCCACCAATGCCTTCGGTATGGGCATTGATAAGCCCGATGTGCGCACCGTAGTGCACATGGACCTTCCTGAAAACCTGGAGGCATATTACCAGGAAGCCGGACGCGCGGGGCGTGATGGCGCCCGTTCGTATGCGGTGGTTCTCTGGCACGAGGCCGATCGGGATTCGTTAATGGCAAAGGTGAAACAGGCCCACCCGGAAGTTTCATACCTGAAAAAGATCTATCAGGGTTTAGCCAATTATTTTCAGTTGGCGGAAGGAAGCGGGGAAGGGGAAAGCTATGCGTTTGATTTGCATGATTTTTCAGAACGATTTGATTTACATGTGCAGGAAGTTTACGGGGCCCTTAAGAAACTGGAGGAGGAGGGACTGATTCAATTCAACGAAAGTTTTTACAGTCCGTCACACGTAACATTTCATATGGATCGGGCAGCGTTATACGAGTTTCAGGTTGCCAATGAAAAATTTGACCCCATCATTAAAATATTATTACGACTTTATGGCGCTCAACTCTTCAGCGACTTTGTGAAGATCACAGAGAGTCAACTAGCGAAAGGGCTTCGGGTTTCGGTTGATGAACTGAAAGCCGAACTAAAGCACTTGCATGCCCTGAATGTTCTCATCTACCAACCGGTAGTAGACAGTCCGCAAGTAACCTTTGTTTTACCCCGGCAGGATGCCGATAATCTTCCCCTAAATTTTGAGCGTATTAAAACACGCAGAAAACTGGCAGAAGAAAAAATGGAAGCCATGGTGGGTTTTGTTACGGCTACCCACCGGTGCCGTATGCAATTAATACTTGATTATTTTGATGAACAAAGCTGGGAGATATGTGGTAAGTGTGATGTGTGTGTGGCCAACCGGAAAAAGGAAAACCAGGTAGAGGCAAAGGAGTTACAGCATGAAATTTTAACGATACTTTCATCAGGAGCTTTAACGAGTGAGGAACTTGAAACAAAGATTAATCCGACAGACACCGAAATGTTTGTCGATATTATTCGTGATTTGGTTGATCGTGGTGAGCTTGAGTACGATGATGTATGGAAATTGAAGTTAAAAAAATAGCCTGCATGATTTTTGTTTTACATAAAACATCTTTAATTAATTAGGGTTTTTACTGTAGCGCGCAGGTTATGAATTTAAAAGCCTATCCTCCTGGTGATAAATTAAAGTCGATTATCAAGCGGCACTGTATCTATGAGGTGCAGTTTGATAAGGATCAATTTCAAATCCAACCAATATTACCCTTAGTTGTGCCTACGCTTGAATTTTTATATGGCGATCAGTTCAAAACAGTCCGGTATAGCGATGGTCAGGCAGAAAAAGTTCCTTATCATGGCGTACTCGGCCCCATAACACAACGCAAGATTTACCTGGAAATGACCGGCAACATTGGTGTTTTATGTACCGAGTTTTATCCCGCTGCTTTTTATTCGGTATTTAAAGTACCTATGCATGAACTTACCGACCTATCGGTTGAGGGCGATGTTGTACTGGGTAAGGAAATCAACGAAATCTCAGCCAGGATATTGGAGGCCGAAAGCGACTATGAACGTATTGTACTTGTAGAGAAGTTTGTATCCTCGCACCTGGAAGCAGCGACAAAACCTTCGGTAGTAGATGCTGCCCTTACTGAAATGCACCGTTATAAAGGGTTATGTTCGGTACACCTGTTGTCAAAGCACCTTACTATTAGTGAGCGTCACCTGGAGAACTCGTTTAAAAAGCAAGTGGGCGTAACGCCCAAACTCTATAATCGCATTCTACGTTTCAACCGGATATTTGCTCTGCTTCAAAATGGCGCAGGGGGAAAATCCTGGCAGGACATCATGCATGAATGTGGATATTATGATCAATCGCACTTTATCCGCGATTTCAAATTTTTTACAGGTACAACGCCCGCCCAATATTTTGCCAAGCCTACCGATTTTGAGAATTTTTTTCTGGGCAGCTAGAAGGAGTAAGCATTTATTTTTTTCGGGATTTCGAGTCCTGACTTACTTTTTAGCCACTAAAACACAAAGTCACTAAAGTAGGTATATGAAATTCGATCAACGCTATTATCCATAACTGTTCGGATTTTTACAATGCCATTTGCGAGTCCCGGCATTACTTTTGGATCAAGCCTACAGAAAACTTAAATTCTATGAATGTGAAATGCTTGACCTCTTTGGCAGGATGTTGCCTGCTTGTGTCCCTCTTTTTTTCATCGTGCAACGATGATGAGAAAACTCCATCGTTTGATGCAAACCTGTTAACCGGTGGTACTACAAAAACGTGGAAACTCACTGAGCAACGGGTTCTTGGTGAGCTGGAATGCCTCGGTACGTGTGAATTGGCTTATAATAAAATGCGATTCAACGCAAACAAAACAGGCGAATTCTCCACGTTCACATGCTTACAAGAGCCATGTTCCAATGGAACCACCGCTCAGGACGGTGGAACTTTTAATTGGACCGTTAGTGGCAAGCAATTAACGGTTGATGGCTTTCCTGCCGAAATTCTTTCCCTGACAGCAACAACCTTTAAATGGAAATTAGATATTTTTGGTTTTGCTGTTGAAGAAACCTATACAGCAACTACGGATGATCCGTTTTTAACACGCCCGCAAATGATGGCCGGCAGTTCTTCTAAAACGTGGAAGTATGCGAAACGGTCGATTAATGGTTTTGATACGCCCTTAACATCCTGCCTGATTAACGCCAGGATTACCAACTTTACAAACGGCACCTATACCATCACCTATACGGAGGAAGGGTGCCCTCCCAATGTTGAAGGCGTTTGGCGCTTTGATGCAGATGAGATCAAATACATTTCAGAACGTCCCGGTGTGAGCCTGATTGAGTTCGATCTGCTGGAGCTAACGGAAGATACGCTGGTTATTGGGTATGTTTCAGGTGACAACTATATTATTTTACACCAGGTGAAAGCCTGACGCTTTTTGATTTTAAGTTGTTTAGTGAGGCATGGATAGCCCAACACTATCTACAGGTTGCGGCCTTGTGCCGCGACTGCCTTTTTAGCGCAAAAAGGGAGTGAGTCTTTTGGTATAAAACCGGGGTAAAGGTTGCCCAGCGGCATGAAGGTCTAATAGTTTATCATATTTCTTTACCGTGTAAGGATGTAGCAATACAGCATTTCCACCCAAGGTAATGCCTGACCACATAACGCCTGAAAAACCCAAAAGTAAGGGCACAAAACTCATATTCATATCCTCCTCTGTTGCACCGCCCGTTCCTGAATTCGTGTCACGGGATGAGAGGATTATGCCTGTTCCCAACACGACTACGGAGGCGCCCAATACATAATACCCGGTTTCCTGTTCTTTGCGGATTTGGTTGCGTTTGCTCAAAAACAACGAGGCCAGGGCTTTGGTGGTATCATCATATGCCGCAATCCATATTTTTTCATGCTTGGTTAGTTTAGGGATGGTTTTATCCTGTTGTGCGTAAAGTGTTACAGTGATCCATAACAGCAGTAACTGAAGGGTGATTTTGCATTTCATAGATTGAAACTATTGAGGTAGCAATTTAAAAACGGAACTGATAACAAGAAATTGAACTAACGTGTCTATAGGCTGCATCAATCATGGCTAAACCTGTAACGCAACCCGACCATTAGTTGTGTTAATATTTCAATAGTACCATCGTAAAAAATAGGACCAAAGGCTTTTATATCGATCCCGAGATTTCGCTTTTTCCCAACGAGTTTTGGTTGAAAGTGATAACCAAAATTATAAGCCAGTGTTAAATTTTTCTTGTTGCGGAAACCATAATATTCATCATTGCGTACCTGGAAGGCCAATCCGCCACCGGCAAAAAAACCTTTTTGGTGCGATGAGGAAAAATGGTATAGGCCAAGCACATCAAGGGTATGGATATTGAAAATATAGTCGGTAGCCCCGGTGAACGGGCTTTGAAACAACGTATAACCTGTGTTAAGGGACCAATGGTTGGTTAGTGACTTACGAAATCCAAGCCCAAGGGCGGGGGCAAAGTTAAACCCTTCTGCATCCATTGCGTAGCGTACCGCAATTTCGAATGACCAGAGGTTTGTCTTTTGTGCATGTACAACACTTAATCCGACAAATAAAATTAAGCTTATAAAAAATGTTTTTATACTGTTCATTGCGAAATGCAAGCCATCCAAGTTTATTAGCTCACCAACAACTCTCTTGCATTTTCTACCGCCACTTTTGATGGCTTATCGCCACCAATCATTTTGGCAATTTCTTCAATGCGCTCTTCTTCACGCAAGAGCTTTATCGTGCTTATGGTTTTAGGGTGGGCATCTTCTTTATACACGTAGTAATGCTGATCGGCCTTGGCGGCAATTTGCGGCAGGTGTGTAATGGTAATGAGTTGGTGATTTTTAGCCATGCTTTTCATGAGCTTGCCCATCTTAATGGCAATTTCACCTGAAATACCACTGTCAATTTCATCCAGCACCAGGGTTGGCATTTCTGTTTTTTCAGCCATCACGTATTTAATGCAAAACATCAGGCGTGAGAATTCGCCACCCGAGGCCACCTGCGTTAAGGCGCGCGGGGCAATGCCTTTGTTGGCGCTGAACAGAATTTCAATGCTGTCTGCCCCGGTTGCTGATGGCGCTGTTGGCTGATGCTCAATTTTTAATACCGCCTGCGGAATCCCCAATTCTTTCAGTAAGCCTGTAAGCTCTTGGCATAGTGGCTCAAAAACTTTTGTCCTCGTCTGGCTAAGTTTTTTTGAAGCTGTTTCCAGTGTTTGGCTAGCCTTATAGAAAGATGTTTTTGCTTCGGCTAATGCCTCATCGAGGTTTGAGGTGAGGTTGGCTTTTTGCTGCAATTCTTCCTGAAGCTTCAGTAAATCATCCAGTGAAGTTGTGCGGTGCTTTTTAAGTAAGCGATATAGAATATCAATCCGGTCTTTTACCGTGGTGGCATGCTCAGGATCAAAATCAATGTTGGCTTCGGCATGTTCAATCTCCTTAACTACATCGTCCAATTCAATGATAATACTTTGCAGCCGTGCTAATAAATTTTCGTAGTCCTGCGAATAACCGGCCACAGCCTGAAGATGCCCTTTTGCTTCGGCCAGTGCCTGGCGCGATGCATAGTCGGAGCGCGAAAGCAGATCAAGTGTAAGATTAAACCGGCTTTTGATGTCCTCGGCATGCTCCATTATTTTTACTTCCGACTCCAGTTTTTCCTGTTCACCGGCTTCGAAGTTTGCCTTCACCAGTTCGTCTAACTGAAAGTTTACAAAGTCAGCTTCTTGCCGTAAGGCATCGGCTTGTTTGCTCAGTATATCGAAAGCTTTTTTGGCAGACTGATAGTTATCCCATGCTAGACGGTATGCATCTAGAATCGAATGATTATCCGCGTAAGCATCAATCAATTTTAGTTGGAAAGTTTGGGTACCCAGTTGCAGTGTTTCGTGCTGGGAGTGAACATCCATTAATTGACTACCCAGTTTTTTAAGCACCTCAACGGTAACCGGTGTGTCGTTTATAAAGGCACGTGATTTACCGCCCGGACTAATTTCTCTACGCAGTACCGTTTGGTCATCGTAATCTAAATCTTCTGCTTTAAAGAAGTTGTGGAGTTTGTAGGCGCCAATATCAAAGACCCCCTCGGTGATACATTTTTCGGTTTCATCCCATAATACTTTGGTATCGGCCCGGTTGCCCATCAATAATCCCAGGGCGCCCAGCATAATGGATTTACCCGCCCCGGTTTCACCTGTAATCACGTTCAGGTGATGGGAAGGCTTCATTTCCAGGTGCCGGATGAGGGCATAGTTCTTTATGATAAGATGCTTGAGCACGGGCAGCTATTGTTCCGAAATATACACGATGGATAAATGAGGTGCCAATGAGAAAGAATGCAGATTGCCGGTTTAGTTTTTAATGATCTTTTCGTAGCCAGCCCGGTTGGTCGGGTCCATGGTGGTCATTAAATCATAGGCTTCTTTGCGTATGGGAAGTTGCCCGTCAGAGAAGATATTGGCGATCTCCTTGGCCTTGGCATCAAAGAACGTGATTACCAGAATAGCATTGGGGTTTATATCCCGGGCTTTTTTGATATCCTTAAGGCCTTTTAAAATTACTTCCCGACTTTGATCCGGATTTTTCTCAAACGTATCAAGCCCTAAGCGATGGTAGCTGTATTGATTTCTGCGGATGTCTGCAAACTGCGGATTGATCAGATTTTCAACCAACCAGTATCGGTTTCGGATACTGCCCACCGACTGCCATCCGGGTCGGTTAGATGACTGGGCATTGTTTACTACTTGCAAGGCACGTTGAAAGTAGGGAGTGCCGCCAAGTTCACTGAAGGTATCGTAATCCATTCCGATGATGGTATACGCATAAAAGGCCAGCATGGAAGTGATATTGGAGGTGTACATATTGTCATTAAACTCCAACGGCTGTGATTCCAGGTAGTCAAATTCCCAATCGCGGTCAGCGAAATTAAAGGTAAGGCTGCTGTAATTGGTGTTGTACACCGGACGCGCTGCCTGCACTTGTACTGAAGCGCTAAAGATACCAATGGCAGGCATGTCGTTAATATTAATAAGTATGCTGCAATTTATTTTTTCATGCGCCAGGTAATTATCGTTCGTCCACTTGCGGGTGTTTAAAAATTGTTGAAACGCATTTTTCATGTCCGTAAATACCGACCGATCGGTTGTTTGAACCCGCGGTCCAACATTAATGGTAACAATGCAGTTTAACTCCTGTGCCTGAAGGGCTGCACCACTACACCAAAGGAATATAATAATCGCCAGCTTATGCATGAAAGCGTTCGTGTATCAGATTTACGATGTCTTCTGCTAATTCACTTTTGCTTTTCAGGTCAAACGTATAAACCTTAGCCTGCGGATCAAAGACACTGATTTTGTTGGTATCGTGCCCGAAACCGGCTCCCTTATCATTTAAGGAATTAAGTACAATAAGGTCGAAGTTCTTTGACTTTAGTTTTTTTAGCGCGTTGGTCTCTTCATTTTCAGTTTCCAGTGCAAAACCAACAATGAATTGTCTTTTATTTTTTTGTTTGCCCAGCACGGCAGCGATATCGTGTGTCTTTATCAATTCAAGCGATAGGGTATCGTCTTTCTTTTTAATTTTTTGATCAGCCTTGGTTGCTGGTTTATAATCGGCCACAGCGGCAGCAAGTACAGCAATATCGGTTTGTGGAAAGATGTCCAGGCAGGCGTTATGCATTTCTTCAGCAGACGTTACTTGTTTAACGTGAATGCCGGTATGAATAGTATGTAGTGCGGTGGGGCCTGAGATTAGATTAACTGTGGCACCGTGGCGTGCCAACGCCTCTGCAATAGCATAGCCCATTTTTCCGGAGGAGTGATTGCCAATAAACCGAACCGGATCAAGCGCCTCATAGGTTGGCCCGGCAGTAACCAGTGCAGTTTTTCCCTTAAGTGGTTGGTGTTTACCAAAGAATGCTTGCAAACAGGTTAAGATTTCTTCAGGCTCGGCCATACGTCCGGTACCGGTTAGCCCGCTGGCCAGTTCGCCATAGGCAGGTTCAATAATTTGGTTACCAAACTGCCTGAGTTTTTCAAGGTTATTTTTTGTTGAACCGTGTTGTAACATATCCAGGTCCATGGCAGGCGCCAATAACACGGGGCATCGTGCCGATAAGTAAACCGCCAGCAACAGGTTGTCACAACTACCATGAGCCATTTTGCTTATGGTATTGGCGCTGGCAGGGGCGATGACCAGTGCATCGGCCCAAAGGCCTAATTCAACATGATTGTTCCATTGCCCGGTATGGTCTTTAATGAATTCAGACAGTACTGGGTTTTTGGAAAGTGTAGAAAGGGTGAGGGGTGTAATAAAATCTTTGGCGGAAGTAGTCATGATAACCCTTACCTCCGCCCCCGACTTTATTAATAATCGAACAAGGTGAGCTGCTTTATAAGCGGCAATGCTACCGGTAACACCAAGTATTATTTTTTTACCGTGCAGCATGGCTGTTTATTATTGTTCTGCAGAAGCTTCAGTTTCTTCGCGCAACCGGTGATTTAACTTGCCCTCCAGAAATTCTTCAGTTGCCGTATTGGTTGGCTTAGGCATACGCTCATAGAATTTTGAAATTTCTATTTGCTCACGGTTTTCAAAAACTTCTTCCAGGTTATCCACCGTAGTAGCGAACTCGGCTAATTTGCTGTTGAGTTCCTCTTTAATGTTAACAGCAATTTGCCGGGCACGTTTTGAAATAACGACCACCGATTCATAAAGATTTCCGGTAGGTTCCGCAATTTTTTCCAGGTCGCGGGTAACAATTGAAGGTTGAATAGCCATAATTATGAATTTAAGTTTTTTAGTTTATTTAGTTTCTCAAGGCTTTCAGCGTACATTTTCTCAGCCTCTTTTAAGAATGCACTGCTTGGATAGCGATCAATAAAATCGATGTAGGTGCTTACTACCTCCTGGTAGCGTTCGCGTTGTTTGCTGTATATGCTTTGTTCGGCCAATTTGTATTGCGAGGCGATAATCAAAAAGCGGGCTTCTTCCAGGTGTTTGGAGTCAGGAAAGTTATCTTGAAAATTGCGAAGGGCAACAATGGCTGCTTTGTATTGGCGCATACGGTAGTATTGCTTTGCATTGTCGAAACCCTTTTGGTCTAACCTGTCCTGGGTGGTAAAGATTACGTCCAGCGCCTGGTCGCGGTATTTACTGTTGGGGTAACGATTTAGAAATTCCTGCATAGAGGCCATGGCTTCAATACTGCCGGTTTGATCTAGGTTTGACCCGGGTGATGATCTGAAGAGTGAATAGGCATACATGTAGCGTGCTTCTTCAGCGAGGCTGCTTCGGCCGTAGGTTTCGTAGAAGGTTTTGAATTGCTCTGAAGCCAGAAGGTAAAGCTTTTCGTGGAATTGGCAATTGGCGAGATAAAACTGGGCTTTTTCGGCCTCTGGCAAGCCGCGTATTATTGGCATAACCTGTTCAAATAGAACCGAAGCTTTGTAGTAGTCTTTCTTGTCGTAATACCGCAGAGCTGCTTCATATTTAACACGCCAATCAGGGTTTTTTTCAATTTTCCTGAATTTGCTGCATGAAACCCCCAGTAAAAGGATGAGAAAAAGTATTAATCCAGACGATCGTATCCGCATAAGCCCGCAAATATAGCATATCACATGAAATCATTAAAACGCTGACAGGGGTGGAAGCGTTATGGAGGGAGTAACAAAAATTACCGCTTAACAATGAGTTTGCGGGTCATCACTCCCTCATTGTCCAGGTAAAGGGTATAGAAGTAGATACCGGCCGTGAATTCATCAGCCCTGATTTTTACTTTATTGTCGAGGTAGGGAAGTTCATATTCCGTTAGTGCACTACCTAAAATGTTGTGAATCACAATTTTAGCTTTTACTCTATCGGTCAGTAATCGGTAGTCGATATGTGCGAAATCGCTAACGGGGTTGGGGTAAACATCGTGAATAGTGATAAACCGGGAGGAATAGATATCGTTTTTAACAGGTTTCTCTTCCACGCTGAAGTTTAATTCCAATCCAAACGAATCCAGGTGGTTTGATTTGTTGAATATGACATATTTCAACGTACTATACCCGGGAACCAATCCGGCTTCTAACGCTAATACCAGGTTTTGAATGGTTTGGCCAGGCTCCAGCCGGATAGTTAGGTCATCGGGATGAGTGGTTTCGCAGTTCCCATCCGGGCAAATAAAGCTTTTTTGCGTGCTTCCGATTTGGGTCTCTTCTTTTCTAACAATAACGGTTATGGCTTTGCCAGAGGTATTTTTGATCTGTAGCGGTGCTTTGATCAGTTCTCCGATATAACCTTTATGATTTTCAGAATACCCCACCACCTCAAAACTTTGCGCTTGAAGGGTAATGGTAAAGAGCAAAAGAACAAAAGCCAGGAGTAGAGTCTTCTTCATAATGTTTATGAAGTTTTTCAAAATTTAGCTTTTTCCGGGTTATTTCATAGGAAAATCCCGAATATTTATTGAAACGTAACAATAATTTAAAGCCGGGTTCGTTCCGCGCGAGCCGGGGGTAGCGGGTCAGCTTTCTTTACCACGTCTTTTCGGGTTGGACGTACATCAATTTTCCAATGAAATCCCCGCAGGAGCATGTCGTCTTTTTTGAGTTCATGGGGCGGAATAAAATCAGCTTCGGGCCTGACGTAAAAGCTCAGGTTGTTTACACGGGCATCTTTAAACCGGATGATGATGTTGCTGCAGATTATTTTATTCATCCCCATGAGCAGGTTGGTCTTGTCTTCAAGCGCAAAGTATATGCTCTCTCCGTTTCCTTCTACATTAACCTGATGGAGTTGATTTTTTCTAAACAGTGCCGTCATCTTTCTGCCTTTTATCTGGTTAAAATTTTTCAGTGTATCCGTTGAGATCACAAAGGCATTAACGGTTAAGAAAATCTTGCTGATGGTATTATTTTCAATAAGCATACTGATGGTGTCTGCCGTCATCTGATTTCCGGCCGTCCATAGCGCAGGTGCTCTATATAAGAACATGATGGAGTCTGCCTGCCGGTATTCCAGCGAGTCTGCCAAACCTTGAATATCTTTTTTGAAGATCTTTACATTTTTATAGGCCAGTAATCTCTTTTTGGCCGGGTCTTCACTATCGATTGACACTAACGTATCAGCCGACATAAACAGGGTATCGCCTTCATCGGTTACGCGGGTAAGCCAGGCGTTGTTAAATACTTTTGCGATGTTCTTTCGTTTGTCGAAGAAGGCATCGTCACCGTAGATCACCAGGTTTTCTTCCTTATGGGTCATAACCACATTTCCCTTTACAGTATAAAACTTACGAAGGTCATCCAGCTTTATTTTATTTCCGGTTAACGTGTAGGACTGTGATTCCGCCTGACCTTGTTTAATATCAGATTGTTGTGAGCGGGTGTCGTACTCACCACCCTCATAAACAAATGTGTTACCTTCCTTATCGACTACTGTGGTTTCAGTTCGGAAGTAGATAATTTTTGTGCGTGAGTTGTATTGTAGTGAATCTGATTTCATGTTGTAGTCGGGATTTACAACCACAACATCTTTCTTGAAGGATGCAACGTTTGAATTCACCTGGTAATACCCTTTATTGCTGGTCAGTACATTAATACTGTCTACCAGACGGCCTTTATTAAAATAATAGGCTTCATTTTTTACCCGATCAAAATCAAGGTAATCTGTATACAATGTAGCCATGGCCAGTTTGGTAAATACTACATTGGTGCGAAGCTTGGCCATGCGGGTGTTCCCGTTGTATTCCGCACGCGAAGAAGTAATGGTTACGGAGTCACCTTCCAGTATACGTACATGACCAAAAGCCTCAACACTATTTTTACTTCTGAAGAAAAGGGCGGAGTCGCAGTAAATGGTGGTTTTATTCTGTTCAAAGATGACGTTACCGATCACCCGGTCGAACCGTTCGCCATCTTTTACCCCGCCAATAAGCTGATCGGCCTGTTTAAGCGTTACCCTGTTTTGTGCCACTGCCCATGAGGTAAAAAGAAGGAGGAGTAAAAGCCAGGTGTAGCGCATGACGGCAAAATTAACCAAAATCTTAGGGTGTGCTAAAAACCTCATGCCTCGTACTGTATCTTTGGCGCGTGTTAGAGCAATTTCTGAACCATATTGAAAAGCACAAACTCTTCGAAAAGGAAAGCAAGGTACTGCTAGCCGTAAGCGGGGGTTTGGATTCTATGGTAATGATGCAGTTGTTCGGTGAGGCTGGTATTCCAATCGGGGTTGCCCATTGTAATTTCCAGTTGCGGGGTAACGAATCGGATGAAGATGAACAGTTTGTTCGTAGTTATTGTGAAAAGTTTAACCTGCCATTTTTTTTAAGACGCTTTGAAACCCAAAAGTATGCACAAGAAAATGGTATATCCATTCAAATGGCCGCGCGTGAACTCCGCTATGCCTGGTTCGATGAGCTTATGGAATTGGAGTTTTTTGATCGTGTTGCAACAGCGCACCACATAAATGACTCCATAGAAACAATTTTACTGAACTGGGTGAATGGAAGTTCGCTGGATGGTCTTACCGGCATTCCGGTAATGAATGGAAAAATTGTTCGCCCTTTATTATTTGCCACGCGCAGTGAACTTGAATTGTATGCACAGGAAAGTGAAATTAACTGGCGTACAGACACCAGTAATAACACCACCGATTATCAGCGCAATTTTATCCGACACAAAATCACACCATTATTGCGCGAACTCAATCCATCCTTAGAGCGCACCATTCAACGTGGAATAGATAAGTTGACTGCCGAAAAGGAATTTCTTGACCATTTCTTCAAAAAATGGAAAAATGATTTTGTTACTCATTTCCCTGATAAAATGATTATTCAAAAGAAAGCATTTAATCATTTTCACCATGGAGGGGCGTCACTTCTATATCGACTTATTAATCATCTTGGCTTTAATTATGATGTTTGCGTTTCCATTGTTGATGCCCTCAACGGTCAGTCGGGCAAAAAATTTATAGGGGCAGCTCATGATTTGATTATTGATCGTGATGAACTGATTATTTTTCCAAAAGTTGATTTTTGGAAAAAAGTTGATGTAGAAGAAGGCCAGCACCAGGTTTTGCTGGGCTCATGGAATATGGAAATTGCGGAAGGCGATGATCTTATAACAAGTGATAAGTTTCGGGCCGTGGTAGATGCTGGCAAAATTAAATTCCCATTAACCTGGCGGCCATGGCAACCGGGTGATGTTTTTTACCCGCTGGGGATGGACCATCGCAAAAAAGTCAGTGATCTTCTGATTGATGAAAAAGTTTCAGTGGCCGATAAAAGCAGGGTTACGGTGCTTGAATCCGATGGCCAGATCATCTGGGTGGTTGGGCACCGCCTTGATAACCGGTACAAAGTTAGTCCGGAAACACGGAAAGTTATCCGGTTTTTGGTTACGCCATATTTTGCCTGATATTCCTTTTTCTTTGGCCTGTCGATTAATAAATTGCCACGCTTTTCAGCACCACCCGATTTTCAGGTGTTTAAAATGATATGAATCTCAAAAATTTAACCCATAGTAGCTTATGAAAGTAACCGTTGTAGGTGCCGGTAATGTAGGTGCCACCTGTGCCGATGTTTTGGCGTACCGGGAAATTGCAAATGAAATTGTTTTGGTGGATATCAAAGAAGGTATTGCCGAAGGCAAAGCGTTAGACATCTGGCAAAAGGCTCCCATTGATTTGTATGATTCGCGCACCATTGGCTCTACAAACGATTATTCCAAAACATCGGGTTCGGAAGTAGTAGTTATTACATCAGGTCTTCCCCGCAAGCCCGGCATGAGCCGCGATGACCTTATTAATACGAATGCGGGCATTGTAAAATCGGTTACCGAAAATGTGATCAAGCATTCTCCGAATGCCATCATTATTGTAGTGTCCAATCCCTTGGAT
The DNA here is from genome assembly GCA_002425185.1 of Flammeovirgaceae bacterium UBA5585. Classification (GTDB taxonomy): domain Bacteria; phylum Bacteroidota; class Bacteroidia; order Cytophagales; family Cyclobacteriaceae; genus UBA2336. Next base: position 243,929 of record DILT01000010.1, read on the forward strand.
GTAATGACCTACCAGGCCCACCTCACCTCTAAACTTCCGCGCACGAAAGTTTTTGGTATGGCAGGTATTTTGGATACAGCCCGTTACCGTGCTTTTTTAGCGGAAGCCTTAAACATTTCTCCGAAAGATATTCAAGCGATGTTACTGGGTGGGCATGGCGATACGATGGTGCCACTTCCACGCTACACCACAGTAGCGGGTATTCCGGTTACAGAACTTATCGATAGTAATAAATTGAACGCCATATTGGAGAGAACAAAAGTTGGAGGCGGTGAACTGGTGAAACTAATGGGTACATCAGCATGGTATGCTCCGGGCTCAGCAGCTGCCCAAATGGTGGAAGCGATTGTGCGTGACCAGCGCAGGGTGTTTCCGGTATGTGCTCAGTTGGATGGTGAGTATGGAATAAAGGATTGCTACCTGGGTGTGCCTGTTGTGCTGGGTAAAAATGGTATTGAAAAAATCATTGAGTTGGATTTGAATACGGCTGAAAAGGCACTGCTTGAGGCCAGCCGCAAAGCTGTTCGTGAGGTGATGGATGTGTTGGATAAATTGGGATAACAGCTTACTCCATAAAACGTAATTTAAAATGCCGGATCAATGCCGGCATTTTTTTTCATGGTTAGTCCATTAATGCTTTTAACTGATCAAGTGAAAGTGAATTGAAATTTCCGATAACCAGATCGGTGGCACTCATTTCTTCCGGTGTATGCGTGGTGGTGATGCCAATCACTTTTGATCCCGCAGCTTTACCGGCCTGTATTCCCGATAGGGAGTCTTCAATTACAATACATTGCGCATTAGGCAGGTTAAGCGCTTTCGCTGATTTGATATAAACTTCAGGGTGGGGTTTGCCGTGGGTCACCATACTTTCGTCCAGTATAATATCAAAGTACTTTCCGATTCCCGTTCCATTCAAAACGAAATCAACGTTTGCCCGTGGGGCCGAGGTGGCAATGGATCGGGGAATGTTGTTTTGCATCAGCATGTCAAGAAATGCCACCAGACCTTCAACGGGCTTTATGTGTGCTGCATAAGCTTCCCGGAACATCTGCTCCTTTTCAAAAGCATACGCTTCCAGTTCTTCCTGAGTTAATGTGCCGAACAGCGCAGGTATCCACTCGTGATTAGTACGCCCGTAAATTTTGGTTCGTAGTTCTTCATCGGTTAATTTGAAGCCATACTTTTTACAAAACTGGTTAATGGTTTCTTTGTGGAAAGGATTCGTGTCCACAATAACACCATCCATATCGAAAATTACTGCGAAAGGTTTATGCATGATCAGGGTTTAACAGCTTTAAAAATTATTTCTCCGTTAGGAAGTTTGAAGCGCTCGCGGGTTTCGGGCATCAACTCGTTTATAAAATTGTCTTCAATAGCGTGTAACCCTGCACGTCTAATACGCGAAGCGTAATCTTTACCGTATTTCCTTACGTGATCATCCTGCCCAAATAATTTCTCCCGTTCTTTTGGATCGGTGATGGTCACATCTTCCAATGTTACATCCGGTATCGGGTTAAAAAAAGGAACCTGTACAATGGCAAAACCACCGGGCTTAAGTACCCGGTGTATTTCCCGCAAAGCCTGAATATCATCGGTTACGTGTTCCAGCACATGGTTACACAATACCACATCAAACTGATTATCCTGAAAGGGCATGTGGTGAATGTCCATTTTTATTTTGGCCAATGGTGATTCAATGTCAGCAGTGACATAGTGCTCGCCATGCAGGTTTTCAAAGCGGTTCATAAAACATGCTTCTGGTGCAATGTGAAGCACATTCAGAGGCTTTTCAAAAAAGTTAGTCCGCTCTTTCAGGTAAAGCCAGATCAACCGATGGCGCTCCAATGCCAGGCAATTCGGACAAAGCGCATTTTCGCGGGGCTTAATTCTTCCGTAGGGTAAAAACTTCCTGAATTTCTTTTCGCACACCGGGCACATCACTGCGTTTCCGGCATAGGTGATGGTAAGTACTTTTTGGCCAAGCCCGGTGATGCGTTGCAGGTACTTACGGGGTACGTTTCGAATCAAAAAGGAAACCAGTCTTTTCATAAAGGCCGCTAAGATACTTCCCCGGGGGCTTACCTCAAGAATCAGCCTTTTAAACTTTTTTAACTTTCCATTCATCTAAGAGTAGATTTAGCCGTTAGCCAGTCAAAAAACCGTTTGTTCATGCATGCAGAAACTTTACCGGACATGGCGTTAATGCATTCCGATTCGCTGGTTGAGCGCGCCCGGCAAGGGGACAGGAATGCGCAGGGAAAGCTGGTGCAGCTATGGTATAAGCGTATTTACAATTACTGCTTTAAGTTTTTTCTGGATCATGATATGGCTATGGAGGCTTCGCAAAAAGCTTTTATATCCATGTGTCGGAATGTTGAGGCTTTACAGGATGTAGCGCGGTTTAAAAGCTGGTTATATAAAATCGCGGTAAACAGTTGTAGAGAAGAAGCACGGAAGGTAAAAAACTCACGGTCACTTTCGTTCGATCATGTAGTGAATGTCGATGCCGAAGATTCACCAGCTTGGGAGAAGGCCGTGCGCAGGAATGAAAACCCGGAAAGACAGTACCAGCAACAGGAGCTATCGGACTTGCTGCAGCAATGCCTGATGGAATTGAGTGTTGAGCAACGGGAGGTGGTTATTATGAAAGAATATGAGGGGTTGAAATTCAGGGAAATTGCCGAAGCGCTGAACATTTCAGAGAACACGGTAAAGTCAAGGATGTATTATGGGCTGGATGCATTGAAAAAGATTTTGGAGAGAAGACAGATTACTAAAGAAACACTAGGTTATGAACTTTAAACCCGATGAAGCGTTGCTGATGGCTTACCTGTATGGTGAGTTGCAAGGCGAGGAAAAGGTAAATGTTGAGCGCTACCTGCTGGAACATCCGGAAGTTGTGCGTGAGTTGGAAGCGTTGGGCCAGGTGCGGAGCATTATGGCAGGTGTTGCCGACAAAGAAGTAATTGCTCCGCCTATCGTACTCGACCATCAGCGAAAGCATTACTTCTGGAACACATCGTTTGGTAAAACCATGTTGGGTATAGCTGCATCGCTTACACTTATTATGTTGGCGGGGAAGTTTACCGGATTGCACATTACGGTGAAAGACAAAACGCTTGCTATTGGATTTGGCGATAGTGTTAGTAATAGTCCTGCGGAAGCAGCCGCTGCACAGTCTGTACTTACTTCAGGCGAAGTACAAGATATGATCAACCAGTCGTTGTCACGAAATAATGAATCCCTTGTAGCCCAATGGTCTGAATCCCAACAGAAGTTGGATGAATCCATCAGAAAAAATTTAGCGACCTATTCCGATGGTCAGTTCAATACGCTAATGAAAAGGGTTTCAGCGGCATCCGATGAGCAGATCAGGCAATTTGCCTTAACGCTACAGGCCGACAATGCGCAGATGATAAAAGATTATATGACGTTAAACTCCAGTGATCAGCGAAAGTATATTGAGGAATTACTGGTTGATTTTGCCAGGTACCTGGAGCAGCAAAATCGCAATGATCTGCAGGTGTTGCAGGCGCGGCTTAATTCGATTGAACAAAATACCGATTTATTTAAGTATGAAACCGAACAGATTTTAACCAGCATCATTTCTTCGGTGGATAATTCTAAATCATTTGCAACTAAAAATTAACTACGTACAATGAAAAAAATAGCAGGCAGTTTAGTATATGGTTTTGTGTTGATGACCTTGCCTTTATTCGCACAAAAGATTGATGAAGTACGCATGGCACGTGATATTTCCGTAGCGGAAAGTGTTTTGAAAACATTAATCCGGCAACAATTCGATCAGCAACGGATGTTTTTTAACCTCGAAGTAGAGGGAAGTTATCAGGCCGGTTATGGTGTCACCTTTCGGTTGCCGGCCGATTTTACGATGCCCATTGCTATGAGTTTTTCAGGCGATTTTGGTGATGTGATGTGGATGGACGGGCAGCCGCGCCCTGGATCTTTTTCATATTCGATAACAAGTCCTTCAAGTCGCGAAGTGCAGGTGTTGGAACAACAAGCCCGGGAACAAGTGCAACAGGCGAAGGAATTGGAACACCGCGCTCGTGAGGAAGATCAGCGTGTCAGATTGAAGGGGAGGGCAGCTACCAGAAATTCATCGATGGATTTGGACAGCGTGCGAAATGCTTACAACGAAAGGCTTGTGGTTGCCATTAAAGATTTTCTGGTCGACTATGGGGATATGATCAGTCAGCTTGGAGCCAATGAGCGCATCGTTATTACCAACCGCGGTGAGCGGCCACGGGTATGGGTGAATCAGTTTTTCTCTTCGCCTAAGCGATCCTACCTTTCGGCAGAAATTTCCAAGGCTGAAATCTCAGCCTTTAAGCAAGGCAAGCTCACGCGTGATCAGGCCATTGGAAAAATTAAAGTGGTGAACACTGAATCAGTTGATACCGTTGAGCCTGACCTGGAGTTGTTCTCTAGTATTTTTAACCGGCTTTATCGTTCTGATTTGGCGACAACCTATTTTACCGATGAAGGCATCTACTTTGAGCGGTTAAAAGATTTTGGCGCAGTGTATTACATGCGTGTTTACAGCAGTAACCAAAGCAGAAATTCTGGTTTGTTCAATATGCCTACAGCAAAAATAACCGATGTTGATCAGGCTGCGCGCGATAAAAAGGTTAAAGAGATGTATCCGGCTTTCGAAAAAGAACTCAAGGAAAATTTGGTCGAATATGGTCGTACCGTTAAGAGTTTGGGGGACAATGAATCGCTGGTATTTAACGTTGTAATTACCAAATGCGAGGGTTGTGGTATTCCATCATCGCTTGAACTTTCGTTGAAGAGCGCTGTATTAAAAGAGTATTCTGCCGGAAAAATCAACAAAGATGCGGCCATTGGAAAAATTTCGGTGAAAAAAGGCCAGAACCAGTAACCTTGGTCAACACCACGGGTACTTATATAATAGGGTAAGTTATTATTCGGGTGGTTTCGATATACGAGGCTACCCGATTATTTTTGTACTAAATCCAATCGGGCACTGCTATGAAAAGAAATTTAATGATTGCTGGAGGCTTAGTTGTAGTTTTTGTAATCGGGTTTGTGATTTACAAGAGCAACACAAAGCGTGATATTGTTGATATTTTTGCTACGGTGCAGCGGGGCACATTTAAGGTAGAGATCGAAACGACAGGTGAACTGGAGGCTAAGAACTCAGTAAAGATACAAGCGCCAACACAACTCCGGGAGTATAGGGTTAACAACCTTACTATTCAAAGTATTGTAAACGAAGGTACCGTGGTTGAGCGCGGAGATTGGATCGCTACGCTTGATCGTTCTGAATTTCAAGGGCGTATTAAGGATAAAGAGATTGAACTGGAAAAGGCACAGGCCAATTTTGTACAAACGCAGTTAGACACCACTTTGCAATTGCGGCAATCGCGTGATGAGCTCATCAATATGCGCTACGATGTGGATGAGAAAAAAATCATTCTTGAACAATCCAAGTTTGAGCCCCCTGCAACCATCAAGCAAAATGAAATTAACCTGGAAAAATCACAGCGCGCACTGGAGCAGGCTTTGGAAAATTATAAGATCAGGAAAAGACAGAATATTGAGAAGATGCGCACGGTAAATGCTGAACTCCGTAAAGTTCAAAATGAGTATAACGGCATGATGACGCTCAACTCAGCATTTAATATTGTTGCTCCTGAGCCTGGCATGGTTATCTATCGCAAGGGTTGGGATAATAAACCAATCAAGGCTGGTTCGCAAATAAGCACCTGGGATCCGGTAGTGGCCACGCTTCCTGATTTAACAACCATGATGTCGAAAACCTATGTAAACGAAGTGGATGTTAGAAAGGTAAAGCCCGGACAAAAAGTAGAGATAGGTTTAGATGCCTATCCCGACAAGAAGCTTTCCGGTCAGGTAATAAACGTAGCCAATGTAGGTGAGCAACGTCCCAATAGCGATGCCAAAGTGTTTCAGGTTGATGTACAAATAGCAGGAACAGATCCATCACTGCGGCCGGCCATGACTACCAGTAATAAAATAATAACGATGGTGCTGGACAGTGTACTTTTTATTCCGTTGGAGTGCTTACATAGTCAAGCCGATTCCATTACGTATGTGTTTAAGCGTGAGGGTCTCAATACCGTGAAGCAGGAAATTATGCTGGGCGAGACTAATGCGAATGATGCGGTTATCTTAGCCGGGCTTCAGGAGAATGATCGGTTGTACCTATCACTACCTTCATCCCGGGGAGGCGATGTGCGGTTGCTTCCTGAAATGGAAGGAAAGCGCAAAAAACCAGAGCCCAAACAGGATGAAATTCCGGGCGAGCAAACAATTACGCTTCCAAATGGACAGGTGATAAAAGTATCAGCCAATGGAGGTCAGTTTCAGATGCCAGCGCCTGCCAACGGCCAACCGAATCAGGAGGGCAGACAAAGCAGAAGGGAAGGTCAGCGCAGGGAGGGCGGCCAGCCGGAGAAATCAACTCAAGGCACAACACCTAATCGCGAAAAGCAATAGGTTATGAAAGAAAGACTCTTTGCTAATCTCTACATCGCTATTGATGCAGTAATTGCCAATAAGCTTCGTTCGCTGCTTACAGCATTGGGTATCATCTTCGGTGTAGCGGCCGTAATTGCCATGCTGGCCATTGGTAACGGAGCGCAACAGGAAATACTGGAGCAGATTAAATTGGTAGGGGTTAACAACATTGTTATTAAGCCCATTGTTGAGCAGGAAGAGCAAAAAATTGAAGAGGCCTCTGCTGAAAAGGAAAAGAAGAAATTCTCCCCGGGGCTTACGGTTCGCGATGTACACAGCATAATGGAAACCATTCCCGGCATCAGTAAAATGAGCCCGGAGATAATCCTCGAATCCACTATCATTAAAAGTGGTATACGCAGATCGGCAAAGTTGGTAGGTGTGGAGCCGGTGTATTTTGATATTTACAATTTTGAACTTTCTGATGGCTCCATGTTTACACCCGAGCATCTTAAAATCGGGGCACCGGTATGCATCATTGGCAATTCAATCAAAACGAAATTTTTTCCTACTGAGAATCCTGTTGGAAAATCGATAAAAGTTGGCCCTAACTGGCTAACGATTATCGGGGTAATGAAGGAACGCTATGTGTCAGAAAGCAGCATTGCCAAGTTGGGTATTCGCGATTTTAATATGGATGTATATGCACCCTTACAAACCGTATTGATTCGCTACAAAAACCGCGACCTCGTAACACAAAACTCAATCAGTCCAACACCAAATTTCAGCCGGGGAAGGATAATCATTATCGGTGGTGATGATAGTCAGAACGACTCCGGTCCAGCGGTTAATTATCATCAACTCGACAGGCTGGTGATACAAGTTGATAAAACAACCATGCTTACACCAACCGCTGAAATTTTATCGCGCTTATTACAGCGCAGGCACTATGGTGTTGTAGATTATGAAATAGAAATCCCTGAGTTGTTGCTGAAACAACAACAGCGCACCAATGATATTTTTAATTATGTTTTAGGTGCTATCGCAGGCATTTCATTGCTGGTAGGGGGTATTGGTATAATGAACATTATGCTCGCTTCCGTGTTGGAGCGCATTAAAGAAATTGGATTGCGCCTGGCCATTGGTGCACAGAAGAATGATATTGTTCAGCAATTTTTGTTTGAAGCGGTAATGATCAGTGTAAGTGGAGGAATCATTGGTGTAATACTGGGTGTTACACTGGCCATGCTGGTCTCATCGTTTGCCAATATTCCAACCGTAATAAGTTTTACTTCTATTATCTTATCTTTTGGCGTAGCGGCTACCGTGGGGTTAATTTTTGGTATTGCTCCTGCACGAAAAGCTGCCATGCAGGATCCAATTACATCTTTACGTTATGAATAGAACATTCCGAACATGGATGCTCATATGGACACTAGCGGCCATAGGCGCACCACTTTTTGCACAACAAAAGTACACACTGCAAGATGTGATTGAACTGGCCAAAAGTCAGTCGCCACTTTCGCGACAGGCTGAAACCAGGCGCGAAAACCGGTACTGGCAGTATCGGTTTTACAAGTCAAACTTTAATCCTCAGTTACGCTTAAGCGGAACCCTGCCAGCCTATACTAAAAGCGTTAGCCAGGCCCCGCTGGCAGATGGTTCGTTCCGATATACCCAAGTTGAGCAATCGAATAATAATCTTAATCTTGGCCTGGTGCAGCCCCTGTTTTTTACGGGTGGAACGGTGTCGGTGAATTCAAGCCTTCAATATTTTAATAATTACCTGGCTGAGTTTCCGCAACCGGGCGAACAATGGGGTGGCACGGTGATGAATATACAACTGACCCAACCCATTTTTGCCTTTAACTCCCTCCGGTGGGATCGGAGAACTGAGCCGCTTCGGTATGAAGAGTCACGCAGAAGCTATGTTGAGGAGATGGAGTTTATCTCACAAAATGCAGTAGCTCGATTTTTTGATGTACTGGATGCTCAGATCAATTTGCAGATTGCCGAGTTTAACCTGGCCAACAACGATACCATCTATAAAATTGAAGAAGGCCGTTACAACATAGGCACCACGCCAAAGGATAAATTACTGCAGGCAGAATTACAGCTTTTACGTTCACGCCAGGATGTGACTCAAGCAAAAATAAATTTGCAGATTGCACGCCTCCAGATGCGGAGCTACTTAGGTCTGCGCAGCAGCGAACAATTTGAATTGGTACTACCCGAGGAGATTCCACCCCTCTTCATCACGGTTGATGAAGCCATGCAATTGGCGAAGGAAAACCGGGCAGATTTTATAGCCTTTGAAAGACGAAAGATCGAAGCCGACCGGGAGGTAGCCCAGGCGCGAGGTCAGCGCTTTCAAACCAACCTGACAGCAGCCTTTGGATTAAACAATAACGGATTGGCCTTGCCGGATATTTATCAAAATCCAACCCAGCAGCAAACTTTCGCATTATCGTTGAATGTACCCATTATTGATTGGGGCCGCAACCAGGCCCGCATGCAAACAGCACTCGCTAATAAAAAACTTAATGACTATGTAATTGCACAGGATGAAGTGAACTTTGAACAGGAGATTATTACGCAAGTTGGTCAATTTGATGTTTTGTTAAGCCAGATTGAGATCACAAAAAAATCGGATGAAGTAGCCAATGAACGCTATGTGGTATCACAGAACCGTTACCTGATCGGCAAGATCGATATTACCAATTTGAACATTGCCCTTACCGAAAAAGATGCTGCCAAACGAAGTTATGTTGGGGCACTTCGTTCGTTCTGGACATCGTACTATGATTTACGAAGATTAACGTTGTACGATTTCTCTAACAGGCGATTACTTTATATACCCGATTAATTCTTCAAGTACGTAGGGTTAGAAGAAATTGGGATTATGAAATTCCTATCTTCGTGCTTTGAGATGCTATGAATCGGTTACTTCGTTATTTCCTTTATACTGCAGGGGCTGTTCTTGCAGTATTACTTTTTATTGCTTTGGTAGGTATTGCTCCTGTAAACCGAAATATTGACAGGACAGAAGCAACCTTAACAATGCGTGAAGCAATAAAGAATTTACAGCCTGCTACACAAAACATTTCGTCATTTCAAGTTGGTTATGCCAAAGTAAACCTCACGCCATCGTTCCCGGTGGCTACTGCAGGCTATGGAAAGCGCCAGGGAAAACTTATTGAAGGCATACGTGATTCGGTATATGTTCGCGCTATGGTGCTGCACAATGGTTCACAGCGTGTGGCTATTGTAAGTGCAGATTTATTAATAGTTCCTCCTACGGTAACGGCACTATTGGAAAGGGAGCTACCACAGGTAGGCTTTTCATTGGAGAATACGTACCTGGGTGCAACGCATACCCATAACAGCATTGGTAATTGGGGAGAGGGCGCTACAGCTCTTTTATATGGAGCCTATAATGACAAAGTGGTAAGGTTTATTGTAGATCAGATAAAAGAGAGTATTGCATCGGCCAACCGTTCGGTTAAACCGGCAACACTTAAGTCCGGAACCATTGCTGTTCCTAATGCAGTACGTAACCGACTGATCAAGAACGGCCCGGTGGATTCATTGCTTCGTGTTGTTGAGCTGAACCAATTGGATGGAAGTAAACAAGTATTGTTAAGCTACACAGCTCATGCTACCTGTTTGTCGTCAAAAGATTTACGGTTATCCCGCGATTACCCGGGCGCGCTGGTTGATGCACTAGAGGGACAAGGGTATTCCTTTGCCATGTTTATGGCCGGTGCGGTAGGCAGCCACGCGTGCCGCATACCGGAGGGTGAAGATTGCATCGGTTGGATGACCTCGGAGCTGTCTTCTTACTTAACCGATAACTCAGCTGCGTTAACCCCTATGAACAGCAGTGCTTTGGCTTTTTACCGGGTGCCGTTGTTGCTCCCTGATCCTCAGCCTAAACTCACCGGTTCGCTTCGGCTGCGTCCGTGGCTTTTTCGTTATGCTTTTGGTGAATACCCTGTACACTTAAATGCTTTGCGTATAGGCAATGTATTGCTGATTGGCACACCGTGCGATTATTCAGGGGAATTCAATCGCCACCTCGACCAATACGCTTCACAATATGGATTGACAACCATGATTACCAGTTTCAATGGAGGGTACATCGGGTATGTAACACCCGATAAGTATTTTGATGAAGATCACTACGAAACCCGGTTAATGAATTGGTATGGCTATGGCAATGGCGATTATGTCACTTCATGTATAGCGTTGTTGATTGAACACAGCGGACAAACCCATTTTTAAAAGCATGACACAACTCGTAGCCATTATAACCGGGGCAGGCAGTGGAATAGGCTTGCATTTCGCTCAGTCGTTGGCACAACAGCAATTCAAGGTTTGTCTTGTAGATGTTAACTTGGAAAGTATTGAATCCTTGGTCCCGGCATCCGGTAATGTGATGCATAGGGTAATGGACGTTCGTTCTGCGGAAGCATGGCAAAATTTAGTAAACGACACAGCAGCGATTTTCGGACGTATAGACTACCTTTTTAATTTCGCGGGCATTGTTCAGCCCGGTTTTATTTATGATGCTGACCTAACCCTTATTGATAAACATATCGACATCAATGCAAAGGGAAGCATGTATGGAACCAAGGTAGTTGGCGATTACATGAAGCGACAGGGCAGTGGGCACATCATAAATATTGCTTCGTTGGCGGGTATTGCTCCAGTGCCAGGTATTGCTTTATACAGCGCATCTAAGTTTGCCATTCGTGGCTTCTCACTGGCTGCCGCAATGGAGTACAAACCCTTTGGTGTTACAGTTAGTGTCGTATGCCCCGACCTGGTGAAAACCCCTATGTATGATCTTGAACTTCAGTATACCCATGAAACTGCCCTTGTGTTTTCCGGAAACCTGAACGCCCTTGAACCTGCTGATGTAACACGCGAGATTTTGAAGTTGATGAAATCAAAAAAGCGAGAGATCTGTATTCCGGCTTCACGCGGAAGGTTGGCAAAGGTAGCCGCATTGTGGCCCTGGCTGGCAGATCGTGTTCGTGCTGCGTTAACCCGTAAGGGCTTGGCACAAATGAAAAAGCTTAAAGGCGGGTAGTTGTAGTCAAGTCCTTCTTCATTAAAATATCCGTTTGCGGATCGCTTCCCAATATAAAAAGATGAGAGCCGTAGCGAGTAAATCCCCAGCGTTTATAAAAATTGATGGCCCGTTCATTATGTTCCCATACGCCTAGCCACAAGGTTTGGTAGCCCAGGTTTTGTCCGAAAACTATAGCGTGCTGCAGTAAGGTGGCACCAATTTTCTTTTCGAGGTAATCTTTGAGTACATAAATGCGTTCCAGTTCCAGTGCATGGGTATGTTGCGGTTGATCGGGATGAGGTCCCAATCGCAGCTTCATGTAGGCAACCGGTTTTTTATCCCAAAAGGCCAGGAAAAATTTATTATTGCCATCCATTAGCTCTTGAGTTACCTGGTTCACCGAAAAATTTTCAGCCAGGTATTGCTGCATATCGGCTTCTGTGTTTAGGTGTGCGAATGTTTCGATGAATGTGGTTTCGCCCAACCAGGTCAGGGTGGCTACGTCATTTAATGTTGCAGGCTGTATGCTGATCGGGTTCACACAATCAATTAACAACTAACTTTCTTTCCGCCAACTCCAGCCAATACTTCCCAGCAAAATCAACAACACCAGCCACGATGAGACTGTCGTTATTGTGTTTCCGGCCGTAAATGATTTTGGGGCAAACTTAAATTCGATGGTGTGTTTACCGGCCGGTATTTCCAGTGCGCGTAAAACATAGTTGGCTCGTATAATCGTTGCCTCGTTTCCGTCAATGGTGGCCGACCAGCCAATGGGATAGTAGATTTCAGAAAACACAGCCAACCCGTTAGTAGTGGATGTGGATTCATAGATCATTCGGTTGGGCGTGTTTTCGATAAGCCTGATGGCTGCACTGCTGTCGGGGGTTAACCCTGAGATAGTGAATTTCGAAATATCGATTACAGCTTGTGTTTTGGAATCAATGCCGCAGGTTTTTTGTATTTCTTCATTGGCTGAATTGACCGTTATCAATTCCTGAACAAACCATGCTGCACCGTTTGCTTCCAGGTTGGTGATTACATTTTCGCGGTTTTGTCCGTACAATATGTACTTGGTGTTGAGCATGTTCAACACCGGGTATTTTGAAAAATCGAATCGCCCTTGCTGCGCTTCGCTAATAAATGATGTGAACTCTTTGGTTACGCATGAATCATACAGATCCTGATAGCGTTTTAGTTTGGCGCCATGGTAGCCGCCAATCGAATTATGGTAGTAGGAGGTAAGGGCATCACTCATCGGCCCGTTGATGTTCATTACGCGGAAATAACTTTTGTCGGCCAGTACCTGCTGATCGCCAGCGCTAAGCTGGATACCGGCACTCTTGCTTTTCCGTTGATAATTATCTTTTGTAAAATACCGTCTGTCAACAGCGGCCACATCCATCAACACAAAAAAGATAAGCACCCCATAAAAGGCTGCGGGCAACTTTTTGAAGACTTCAAAATAGATCAGAATAAACGCTCCGGAAATAAAAGCAAACGACCGAAAGGCATCTGCCCGAAACATGCTTCTACGTTCATCACGCAAGGCATTTACAAACCAGGCAGGCAAACCGCTTTCGCCATCTTTCAAAAAGCTGAACATGCCAGCCACGAGCAGTAACACCAGGCAAAGTCCGCCACTGGCACCCAGGGCAATAAGAAGTTTTTTCTTATTCGCTTTGGTAAGTCCAGCGTCCATCAGGCGTTGAAGGCCCGTCATGCCTAATAACGGCATGGCAAACAGTGTGATGACAATGGCAAAAGTTACCGATCGGAATTTATTGTAACCCGGAAAGTAATCGAACATGAAGTAATTAAACCCTGAAAAGTTACTGCCCCACGTAAGCATAATACCCAGTGCACTCAAGGGTATTAGCCACCAAACATATTTGCGGTCACTGAAAATTATTCCCACGATAAACAGAAAGAAAATAATTGCACCACTATAATAAGGTGCGGATAAACTTTGCGGGCCCCAATAAGCCGGGTGGGCCATTTGCTGTGGATTGTATTGGATACCTTGTGCATTCAACGCTTTTCGTATAGCACTGCCTTCATCAGCAAAAACATTTTGCATACTGGAACCCCCATAGAAATTAGGAATTAATAAGGTCATCGGCTCCAGTATTCCATTACTGTATTCAAAAGCATAATCTTTTCGCAGTCCATCAATGGGTTGTGTACCGGGTTTTGATAGTTCCGATTTTCCACGAATGGAATATTTACTGTATTCGCTTATTGACCACAACGGGCCAAAGAATGAACCAACTGCCAGAAGTGCTGCCGGTATAAGAAGCGCTACGTTTTTTACCAGGTCTGCGACTTTCTTTTCACGTAAAGCAAATACAAGTTGTACCAACCCATAACCCAAAACAATCAGGGCGAGGTAGTATGTTATCTGTAAGTGGTTTTCGCGCAGGTGCAACGCCAGTGCTGCGGTAGTTAATCCTACACCTAAAATTCTTTTTCCCGAGAACGTGAGGTGAATGCCAGCCACCACTAAGGGCATAAAAGCAATAGCACCAATGCGGGCGTTATGCCCGGCAGCAAGACCAACAATCATGTAAGAAGAAAGTCCAAAGGCGATAGCCCCGGCTATGGCCAGGTAAGGCTTTACCCGAAAGGTCAGCAGCATGATGTAATAACAGAGAAAAGCGAGGAAAATATTTCGCACCGGATGGGGTAAGCCGAGCGCCAGCGCGATTTTTAATCCGGTAATGGCCTGGTAGCCCCACTCTACATTCACCAGGTATGCGGGCATACCGCTAAACATGTTGGGCGCCCACAAGCCCTCTTCGCCTGTTTTATCCCGAAAATCCCGCAGTGCCTTGGCTGCACCTACCGATTGTGTTATATCTTGTTGATTGATGGCTTTGTTTTCGAAGAAGACGGGACCGAAAAAGAAAACGGTTACCAGCAGGAACAACAGAACAGCAATCAGGTGTGGTTGTATGTGTTGTGTAAAGTATAGTTTTCTCATACCAATTAATAAAGCATGTAAAATAGGAACAACGAATGAAAAGTTAGTGATTTAGTTTGATCGAATGAGCTACCTAACCACCAATAGTTGACATGGATTCAGATACGGGTTTATGGTTACTACGCCTTTCTTCAGCTTCAAATCCGTCTTTGGGGCGGTGAGCGAAAGCATTTAACAATTGATTTTTTAGTTCTTCATCAGAGCATCCCGAGCGGATAAGGTCACGGATATTCAGGACACCATCATCGTATAAACAGGTTTTAAGCGTGCCTTGGGCGGTAAGCCTGATGCGGTTACACGTTCCGCAAAAGGTTCGGCTGAACGCGGCAATAATGCCAATGTTGCCCCGGTAGCCCGGCACAACATAATGGTATGCCGTGGAGTAATCCGGGTCAGTTACCTTTTGAAGAGTTGGATAATGCTGTTGAATGTAGGCCAGTATTTTTTTGTAGGTCCAGGTAAGTTGTGTGTAGTGATTGCCTTCACCATTAAAGGGCATTTCCTCAATGAAGCGAACCGAGACGTCTTTATATTTTGTCAACTCGATTAGCGGAAGAATATCATCAATATTTTTTTCCTCCATAATAACCGCATTAATCTTCACCGGAATACCATAGTGGAGTAATTGTTCAAATGTATTCATTACGTTTTCAAATTCATCCCTTCGGGTGATGGTATGAAAACGGGTTTTATCGAGGGTATCAAGACTAAGGTTTACCGAGGCAATACCCAACGCCTTAAGCTCTTTGATGTATGGGGCAGTGAGTACTCCGTTGGTGGTAAGATGTAGATCATGAATGCCCGGAATAGCTTTAATCTTTCGGATCAATTGCATCAGGTCGGTGCGTACAAAAGGTTCGCCTCCCGTTAACCGGATTTTGGTAATGCCCAGCGTGGCCAGTAATGACACCAGGCGTTCAATTTCTTCAAAAGTCAACAGGTCTTTTTTGGGCAGATATTTTATGCCCTCTTCGGGCATGCAATAAAAGCAGCGCAGGTTACAGCGGTCAGTAACCGCCAGGCGAAGGTAATTAATGGCTCGTCCGTGATTATCGTATAATTTGGCATTACCCATGGTGGAAAGATATTAAATCGCCTCATGAGTAGTGCCTATTTTCTATATTTCGCGTTTAACAATGGTGTAAACGGATAAATGTAGTTGATATGAAGTGTATGGTTAAGGCATTTGGCATCACCCGAGAGATAGCCGGGGCTAAGGAGGTGGTAGTAGAGTTACCCGAAGGATCGACTGTGAGCGACTTTAAAACCGAATTGTTTTCGCAATTTCCCAGACTATCGGCACTGACCTCGTTGTTTATTGCAGTAAATCAAGCTTATGCTGAGGATCATCAGGTATTAA
The DNA here is from genome assembly GCA_002425185.1 of Flammeovirgaceae bacterium UBA5585. Taxonomy (GTDB): domain Bacteria; phylum Bacteroidota; class Bacteroidia; order Cytophagales; family Cyclobacteriaceae; genus UBA2336. Next base: position 259,820 of record DILT01000010.1, read on the forward strand.
AACCGGAAGATGAAATTGCCCTTATTCCGCCCGTTGCAGGGGGGTAGCAACGCTTCTTCCGATTCCCCTTGCTTTTTCCTGCTCAAAGTTCTACTTTCAAATACCCTTCTGGTTTTCTTATTTCTAACATAAACCGCTTTCAACCATGATCAAAATCACCGCAAAGCCCATCGACATTCAAAAAGTGATTGACACTGCCTCCAGCCTGGGAGCCGGAGCTGTGAATGTATTCATCGGAACTGTTCGCAACACAGCCCATGGTAAAAAGGTACTGTGGCTTGAATACGAAGCGTATGAAGCAATGGCGGTGGCAGAAATCCGAAAAATTATTGATCAAGCGTCCAACCGATGGCCTTTATTAGGATGGGCAATCAGTCATCGCATAGGCACGCTTAAACCAGGCGAAGTTTCGGTTGCTATTGCTGTATCTGCGCCACACCGCAGAGATTCATTTGAAGCCTGCCAATTTATAATCGACACGCTAAAAGAAAAGGCACCCATCTGGAAAAAAGAAATTTTCGAAGACGGGGAGGAGTGGGTGTCCGCTCAACCGAATATGGCAAAAGTTTACAACTGACTTACCAGCAATATTCCCGCTGTTACCAAGCCGATTGCCATTAACAAACCGGTAAAGAAGATAATCATCAGATCGCGATTGATCGGATTGATGTGTGATTTTGTGGTTGTTTTCATAGCCAAACTAATTTCAAGACTTTCCGAAGTTACTTTTTAATGATGTTAATCTTTGCGTGATGTAAGTATTTGTACGCGAAGAATCATCTGTTCCTATTAAACAAGAATGGTGCTAAAAAGTATTCAATCAGAAAATAAAATCTTTATACTCTTCATTGTTAGCCCGTTACCAATTCATATTTCAACGAAGTAATCAATTAAATACGCACTAAATTTTTCCCGGTTCGATACTGCAATCGATGGAAGGGATTAATTTGGGTTTACAGTTTGTGGTGTAAGGAATTCCGGAATTGATCAAATTCCTGAACAGAATTGATGTTTTTGAGCCATTCTGGCTGTTTGGCTGCTACGATGTTGGCATCAAACCTGACTAAAAATTCACGTGGACTAAAGCCGTTATTGGTATAAAATTCTGATAGCAAAGTTGTTGCATGCGGCTCCCAAAGTGTAAGTAAGGGTTCGGGTAGCTTACCTGTTGAATCCCAAAAGCAAGTGGCTATTTTTTTTGGATTGCGATGGTTTATCAGAAATTTTAACGTGGTTTCATCTACCCATGGCATATCTACCGGCACGGTTAGCCAGGCACTTAATGGGGCAACCTGAAAAGCGCTGAGTATTCCGTTCAATGGGCTGTCAAGGTCAAATTGATCGGGAATGGGATTGTAGTGTGGTGGTATATCCACACATTGTTTACATGAAAGATGAACTTTTCTACAAAAGGGTGTTAAGAGTTCAAAAAGAAAATCGCGTTGTGGTTTTCCATGGTATTCCAGAAGTGATTTATCCGTTTTCATGCGCGAACTTTTCCCTCCGGCCAAAATCAGTCCATTAATGGTGCCCACGTCATTCATGAAAATCCTTTCCACAATGCGGACAGGTATGTTTTTTTGATTGCGGATTATGAAGCAACTCAAAAAACCCTGAGGACAGAATACCGGCAGGGAGTGCCAAAAAGGCAACACCAGCAATAGCAAACAACCCCCCCAGCACTTTACCAAGTGGTGTAATGGGTACAACATCACCATACCCCACGGTGGTTAGTGTGGCCATGCCCCACCACATGGCTTCCGGTATTGAACCGAATTTATCAGGTTGAGCTTCGCGTTCGGCCAGGTGCATGAAGAAGGAAATAATTACCAGAATAAATATTATAAAGATGAAGCTGAGAACCAGTTGTTCTTTACGTTCGGCAATAACCTTTTTAAAAATAATCATGGCTTGCATGTAACGGGTAATCTTGAACATGCGGAAGAGTGCCATTAACCGGAAGATTCGGATAAACCGTAAGTCGATTGGGAGAAAAGTTAGATAAAACGGAAGAAACGCGAGCAGATCAACAACAGCCATGGGGGTTTTAATGTACTGCCACCGGCCCCATACGGAGTTCTTGTATTTTGGATTTTCCACAATCGCGTAAACCCGGGCAACGTACTCAACGGTAAAGAAAATTACTGAATACAGTTCGAAGTGATCAAATATTTCCTGATACTGTGCTTCAATTTCCGGGATCGATTCCAGGATGATGGCTACAATATTCAGGATAATGGTTGTAATAAGAATGATTTCGAAAATACGCTCCAGCGTACCTCCGCGTTCTGTTGGCTCCAGGGTAAGATAGAGCCTTCTTCGTAACGTTGTCATGGTTTGCGTTTAAAGTCTTTTTTGCCCCCGGTTTTTTCCAGGAGTTTTATCTCGCTGATGGTAATGTTATGCGACAGTGCTTTACACATGTCATAGATAGTCAATGCTGCTATGCTTACTGCTGTAAGCGCTTCCATTTCCACACCTGTTTTACTGCTGATGGATGCAAGGCTTTCAATAACAATAGAATCTTTACGTGTGGTGATGGAAATCTTGCAGTCTTCAAGCCCGATAGGATGAGCGAGCGGAATTAAATCTGATGTCTTTTTGGCGCCCATCACTCCGGCAAGTATGGCCGTTTGAAACACCGGACCTTTTTTTGTGTTCAGTTCATTATGTTTAATCAAGCTTAGGATATCTGCACCTACTTTAACACTGGCTTGTGCCCGGGCCGTTCGTTTCGTTATGGCTTTGGCAGAAACATCTACCATTTGTGGATTGCCTGATTCGTCCGTGTGGGTTAATTTTTTACCTTTCATCATTGTTGATCAAATCAAAGTTAAAAATTATTCATGGTAAGTGTAGCGGAGGCCAGTCAAATCATTCAGTCGGTTAAGGTAAAGGTTAACAAAGTTTCAATACCTGTTGAACAGGTCACAGGCAGGGTGTTGGCGGAACGTATTTTTGCCGATCGTGACTTACCCCCTTTTAACCGGGTGGCTATGGATGGTATTGCTATTAATTCCAAATCGTTTAAAGCCCAACAACAGTTTAAACTTGAGAACATTCAGCCTGCCGGAGCTCCTCAAACCGAACTGCAACAGCCTGAGGCTTGTATAGAAGTAATGACCGGAGCGGTATTACCGGGTGGGACTGATGCCGTAATTCGGTATGAAGATGTTGTAATAAGGAATGGATATGCAACTATTCAATTGAGAGAAGTTGCCGCTGGGATGAACATTCATAAGCAAGGCAGCGATGCGAAGAAAGAAGATATACTTTTAGAACCCGGCCAGGTGTTATCTCCTGCTGAAATATCCTTACTGGCATCAGTAGGAAAAACACAGGTAACTGTTTTTGATTTTCCGTTAACCGCAATTATCTCATCAGGCGATGAGTTGGTGGATATTTCGGTGTTACCTGAGCCACACCAGATCAGGCGATCAAACATCTATGCAGTGCAGGCCGCTATGATGGAACTTGGGTGGAGGGGAGATGGCTATCACCTGCATGATAATAAGGAAATGATGAAGGATAAACTGCGTGAATTGCTGGCACACTATGATATCCTCATTTTGTCAGGTGGTGTTTCAAAAGGAAAGTTTGATTTTATTCCTGAGGTATTGAATTCGTTGGGTATTGAAAAACTTTTCCATCAGGTAAGCCAGAAGCCCGGCAAACCGTTTTGGTTTGGAAAATCAGCTGAAGGCAAAATAGTATTTGCACTTCCCGGAAATCCTGTTTCTACATTCCTTTGCTTTTACCGGTACGTTAAACCGTGGATGTTAATGACTATGGATGTTGTGGTGAAAAAATCACAAGCTATTTTATCGGCAGATGTTACATTTAAACCTTCGCTAACGTATTTCCTTCAGGTAAGCTTACGAAACGACAATGGCCGGTTGATGGCCGATCCAACACCCGGAGGTGGTTCAGGTGATTTCGCTAACCTGAAAAACGTTGATGGTTTTATTGAATTACCTGCCGAGCGAAACGTATTCAAGGCGGGAGAGGTGTTCGATTTCTATGCCTTTCGTTAAGTGGTCTTTATCTTCAGGGCTTCATAAACTTTAGGGAGCACTTCTTTATTGTCGGCCAGCACGGCCAGCTTATCACCACCCTCCAACACGGTTGAGCCTCCCGGCCGTATAAATTTTCCGTGCCGGTTAATCATAATAATGATGGCTGTTTTTGGAAACGATAATTGAACAATTGATTTGCCTACCACCGGATTATTGTTACTTAATTCAACTTCAAACAGTTCGGATTTAACCGAGTCGCTTAACTCGATTTCAAGAGGCGAACGTTTTTTGATTTTTTGCGGAACGGAAAGGTGTAACCACTTGGCAACTTGCGAAAGGGTAGTGCCCTGCAACAACACTGAGGATACCGTTATAAAGAATACAAGATTAAAAATCATATTGGCCTGTTCAACACCGGCCAGCAGCGGATACGTGGCAAACACAATGGGCACTGCCCCACGTAACCCAACCCATGAAATAAAAAGTTTTTCACGGTAATTCATTTTAAAAAAAGCCAGACTTATAAACACACTTAATGGCCTTGCGATAAACATCAGGAAAAGTGCCAGCAATATTCCGGGGCCAACAATAGGCGGAATCTCCGAAGGAAAAACAAGAAGCCCCAGCGTAAGGAACATGATGATTTGCATCAGCCATGCCACACCATCATAAAATCGTATTAAACTTTTCTTATGGATGAAGCTTGAGTTGCCAAGAATTACAGCACTGATGTAAACCGCGAGAAAGCCATTTCCGCCAATAAAATCTGTTATTGAAAAGGTAAACAGAACCAGGGCGGTAACCAATACCGGATACAGCCCGTCAACATCAAGGTTTATTTTGTTTATGATGAGAGACATGGCACGGCCCATCAGGTAGCCTAAGCCGCCACCAATAAACATTTGTTTGATAAAAAACGGGATCAGCGCAACCAGGCTTTCATCTTTATGATTATACACCATAAGCAAGCTCACGGTAAGAAAGTAGGCCATCGGATCATTACTACCACTCTCCAGTTCCAGTGTCGGGCCAATGTTTCTTTTCAAACCAATGTTTTTCCCGCGCAAAATGGAAAACACAGCCGCAGCATCGGTGGACGAAACAATTGCGCCAAGTAGCATCCCCTCCAGGATGGTAAAACCCATCATGTAGTGGGCAAACAGGCCCAGTGTAATGGCTGTAATAAATACACCTGCTGTTGATAATACGATTCCTTTGACCAGCACGGGCTTAACACTTTCCCACTTGGTGTCAAGGCCTCCTGAGAAGAGAATGAAGTTTAAGGCGATGACACCGATAAACTGGGCCAGTTTCGGATCATTAAAGTTGATTTTGCCTGGGCCGTCTGATCCGGCCAGCATACCCATCAGCAAGAACATTATGAGTGCCGGAACCCCTAATCTATAGGATGTTTTACTGGCCAGGATGCTCAGAAACAACAGAATGGATCCGAGAAGCAATATGTTTTCTGCCGTAAGCTGCATGCGTGGAATAGATACTTTTCTGCGAGTTTAAAGATAGGAAATTGAGGTTGCTGAGGCTTATTTTGCCGTAGTTTTCTGCATTATAAAATAGCGGTTAACTTTGCTGTTCGTTTATTCAAAAACGCTTTTTAATAGTTCAATTTATGTTTGATAGTTTAAGTATAAAGCTGGAAAAAGCCTTTCAAAACCTGAAAGGCCAGGGTAGGATTACCGAGATTAACGTTGCGGGTACCATTAAGGAAATCCGCAAGGCATTAATTGATGCCGATGTTAACTATAAAGTAGCCAAAGAAGTAACGGATGAAATAAAGGAAAAAGCAATGGGCCAAAATGTGCTCACCGCCATTTCACCCGGTCAGTTACTTATCAAAATCACCAACGATGAACTCACCGCGCTGATGGGAAGTGAAAGCGTGGATATAAACTTAACCGGAAACCCTTCCATTATTTTGATTGCCGGTTTACAAGGTTCGGGTAAAACAACGTTTTCCGGAAAACTTGCCAACTACCTGAAGAAGCAAGGCAGGCAGGTATTGCTAACCGCTTGCGATATTTATAGGCCCGCTGCAATTGATCAGCTAAAAGTGTTGGGTGAACAAATTGGTGTTGAAGTATATGCTGAGCCTGAAAATAAAGATGCTGTAAAAATTGCTAAGGCTGCCATTGAGCATGCCAGGAAAAACAATCATCGTATTGTCATTGTCGACACGGCCGGGCGTCTGGCGGTTGATGAAGAGATGATGAATGAGATTGCCAAACTGAAGGAAGTGCTCAATCCATCCGAAACATTATTTGTGGTTGATTCCATGACGGGCCAGGATGCGGTGAATACAGCCAAAACTTTTAACGATCGCCTGAATTTTGATGGGGTGGTGCTCACCAAGTTAGACGGTGATTCGCGTGGTGGAGCTGCATTGTCCATTCGTAGGGTTGTAGAAAAACCCATCAAGTTCATCAGTACAGGTGAAAAAATGGAAGCCCTCGATCGCTTCTATCCAGATCGGATGGCCGGGCGTATTCTTGGTATGGGAGATGTGGTCTCGCTGGTGGAGAAGGCTCAGAACACCTTTGACGAAGATGAAGCAAAGCGATTAAATGCAAAACTGCGCAAGAATCAGTTCGACCTGAGCGATTTTTTAAGCCAATTGGAGCAGATTAAAAAGATGGGCAATATGAAAGACTTGCTGGGTATGATACCCGGTGTGGGCAAGGCCATGAAGGGCGTGGATATTGATGATAATGCTTTTAAGCCAATTGAGTCTATTATCCGCTCCATGACTATTGAAGAGCGTGCAAATCCTGATATTATTAACGGGAGCCGTAAGAACAGAATTGCCAAAGGAAGCGGAACGTCCGTGCAACAGGTTAACCAGCTGCTCAAGCAGTTTGGCGATATGCGAAAAATGATGAAAACCATGAATAAGATGGGCGGTGGTAAACGGGCTTTATCGGCAATAAATCCTTTCGGGAGATAGTGCAGCCAGAATTTTTTTGTAAGTTAGCCCGATGGTAAAACCTTATTTCAAGAAATAGCGTTCTACCAGTAGTTTACAGGTCAAATTTGAAAGTGCCCCGGAAGTTCCGGGGCATTTTTCTGTTGTATGAATTTTTAACCAAATCTTAACATCATGAAAAAGCTTACGTTAATCGCTTTACTGGCCCTGATTGTGATTGCCTTTGATCAGCAGGCCATGGCCCAAAAATTTCCGGGTCTTGATCCCAGTCCGGCTGATATTGCTTACTTCCGTCCCGATGGCCGCAATGCCGATCCGGTGGCAAAAGTCATTTACAGCCGTCCGGCTAAAAAAGGCAGAACTATGCTGGGCGGAACAGAAGCGTATGGCAAAGTATGGCGCACAGGAGCAAACGAAACCACCGAAGTTAAACTTTATAAAGATGTAACCTTTGGTGATAAAACACTTAAAGCAGGTACGTATTCTTTATACACCATTCCGGATAAAACCGAGTGGACGATAATCTTTAATAGCAAACTCGATACCTGGGGAGCCTATGCGTATGATGAGAGCAAGGATGTTGCCCGCATCAAAGTGCCTGCAGGTAAAACGGAATCGGAAGTGGAGAACTTTACCATTATGTTCGATGGTAAAGATGCAACCGCTGTAATGATTCTGGCCTGGGAAAATACGCTGGTTAAGATTCCGCTGAAGTATTAGTAACTACTGAAAGTCACTTAAAAACCCTGTTTTTGCAGGGTTTTTTTTTATTCCTTTGAATCCTGTAGTTTTCAATAGCATAACTGATCATTATGAATATTTTAGGTCGCTCCGACCGGGTTGATCTTCCGGGCCTGGGGCTGTACAATATCCACGCAAAAATCGACACAGGCGCCTACACCAGTAGTTTACATTGTTCACGCGCTGAAGTGGTGGATGGTGTGCTTGAGTTTGTTTTGTTGGATGATGAACATCCGGAGTTTACCGGAATGCTTTTTTTATTTAAGGAATTTGACTCGCGAGAAATAAAAAATTCATTTGGTGTAGCTGAACAACGCTACGTTATTAAAACTACTGTAAAAATTTTTGATGAAGAAATTGTGACTGAATTTTCATTAAGTGATCGCGATGCGTTACGGTTTCCGATATTGTTGGGCAGGAAAATATTGCGAAACCGGTTTTATATTGATGTAGCGAAAAAAAATCTATCTTACCGCAAAAAGAAAGCGAAGAAATTAAAGATCAATAAGTAGTTTCTTTCAATCCAGCAATTATGAACATAGCTATTCTTTCCCGCGATTCAAAACTTTACTCGACCAGGCGTATTAAAGAAGCAGGTGAGAGGCGAGGTCATAATGTGGAAATTATTGATCACATGAAATGTGTGCTCTTTATTGAAAAGAAAAATCCGGTGGTGTTGTATCAAGGTAAGCGACTTGATTATTTTGATGCGGTTATTCCCAGAATTGGCGCATCGGTTACTTTTTATGGAGCGGCTGTGGTGCGTCAGTTTGAAATGATGAAAGTATTCACAGCTATTGAGTCACAAGCGCTTATTCGATCCCGCGATAAACTGAGATGTTTGCAGATACTTTCCCGTGCCGGACTAGGCCTGCCAAAAACAATCTTCATGGACTACTCCCGTGATACCGAAGGAATCATTGAAGCGGTAGGTGGGGCACCGGTTGTTATTAAATTGTTGGAAGGTACACAAGGACTGGGTGTGGTGCTGGCAGAAAATAAAAAGGCAGCTCAGTCTGTTATTGAAGCTTTTCACGGCTTGCATGCCCGGATTATTGTTCAGGAATTTATTAAAGAAGCCAAAGGAACCGACATACGCGCATTTGTAGTGGATGGTGAAGTGGTGGGAGCGATGAGACGTGAAGCTACGCGCGATGGTGAATTTCGTTCCAACCTGCATCGGGGTGGAAAGGCTACCGTAGTGAAGCTTACGCGAGCGGAAAAGGCAGCTGCCGTTATGGCTGCCCGCAAAATGGGATTAGGCATTGCGGGTGTGGATATGCTACCATCCAAACGCGGTCCACTTATTATAGAGGTTAACTCATCACCGGGTTTGGAAGGCATTGAAGGCGCCACTAAAGTGGATATTGGCGGAAAAATTATTCAGTACCTCGAGAAGCATGCTTCTAAAAAGAAAATTCAAAAAGATAAAATTAATGCCTAGCCTTAAACCAATCGGATGAAAGTAGTGCATATAGCGGGCCATGAAATACGCCCCGGTGAGTTTAAGGAGATAAAAATCAACATTGCGAAGTTACCCTCGCAAACACTTATTGATACACCCCTGTACATATCGCGGGGTATGGAGGATGGCCCTGTGCTGGCGTTGATGGCCGGTATGCATGGCGATGAAATTAACGGACTTGAAATTGTTCGAAGAATATTGGATGGAGGACTGCATCAGCCAAAGCGTGGTACACTGGTGTGTATGCCCATCATTAATGTTTATGGATTTCTTAATTTTTCACGCGATGTGCCCGATGGTAAAGATGTGAACCGGTCTTTTCCCGGAAGCAAAAACGGATCATTGGCAAGCCGGGTGGCATACCATGTAACACATGATGTTATTCCGTTTATCGATATTGGTGTTGATTTTCATACCGGAGGGGCCATGCGAACCAATTATCCGCAGGTAAGGGCCATGCTTAATAACGAAAAAAACATGGCGTTGGCCAATGCCTTTCATGCTCCATTTACCCTGGATGCACCGTTCCGTCCCAGTTCACTGCGTAAGGAGGCTTCCAAAAAGGGAAAAAATATTATCGTGTATGAAGGTGGTGAATCACTGCGGTTTGACCAGCAGGCGATTGAAGAGGGTATTGCCGGAACACTACGCCTGATGCATCACTTAAAGATGATTGACTGGGCTCCTGATCCTAAAGAAGAAAATCGAATCATCTGGAGTTCAACATGGGTTAGGGCCAAACATGCCGGGCTTTTTCATGCCAACGTACAGTGCGGACAACTGGTACATAAAGGTGAATGGGTGGGTACCATTACTGATCCGTTCGGGTTGTTTAAAGAAAAAGTTGTGGCACCTGAAAAGGCGTACATCATTGGGCTCAATAATATTCCGGTTGTTAATGCCGGTGATGCGCTGATGCACCTGGGCATGGACAATTATTGTAAACTTGATTCAAAAAGCAAAGGTGAAGAGTAACGTATCTTCAGCCACTCTTCACAAAAATTACGCGGAATACTTACGCAGCTTTTTGTAGAATTTGAAAGCAAATACTTTTAGTAAGCCCGATCAACCGAACCAGATCCGTAAACTTTTTTAGTAGCGTTTTTAGTGTTGCCTTTATGTTTCACCGAACCGCTTCCTACTACGGTAGCAGTAATAGTATCCGTAACATTTAATTCTGCTAAACCTGTTCCACTTACTTTTATGGTAGCTTTTTCTAACGGGCAGTTAAAGGCGTTTATCGCACCGCTTCCACTCACCACACCTTCTAAACTGGAGGCGTAGCCTTTAATACCCATTTTGCCCGCACCACTAACTTCAGCTTTTACAACATCACCCTTTATGTCAAGGTCCATGCTGCCGGAGCCCCCAATGGAAAGATTTAGGCTTGGCGCTGCCAGGGAATTTTCAGAAATTATTTTGCCGGCTCCGTTAACCTGCAACTCACCAACATTTTTAACACTGACATAAAGTTTCATGGTTGGGTTAACTTTGATGTCGTCAATCTTCGCCCAGATACTTTTGTTGGTATTTTCCGGCTTGCGCTCAACATTTATCATCAATATTCCATTTTCAACAAAAATCGTGGTGAGTTCATAAATTTCAGTAAGTGCCTCAACGCTTACTTCTTGTTTGTTGGTTTGCTTCAGGTAGACTGTATAATTGGAGTTGTTGTAGATGGCCTTGAACTCCGGCAACTCTAAGGCTTTTTTTGTTACCTGGCCTAACAACGCGGAGCTTATCGACAAGGTGAGAACAAAGGTTACTATCCGTTTCATGGTTGATATTTTTGTTTTGTGTTTTAGTTACTCTTTTTTGAAGGCTCAAATTAAACGATAATTCGCAGTTGCGGAAGTTGTTTAACGATGAAATCGGGTGATTATCAGCGTTTTTTGCGAAATATCGCCTGAAAAACCAGGATAAAAATTATTCCACCGATGCAAAGCACCAGTAATACTTCGGGGGTAATTTGGTTTACTGCGTGCATGGTTATAGCCTCACTCGAAGTTGCAATTTAATATCATTTCGTGTATTCCCATCAATCGTGTCGGCCCCGCTTCCAATTACTTCGCGGTCAGTAAATCGGGTATTGGTATAGCGAAGCCAACAGGTGAGTTTGTTGGAGATATCATATTGCATAAGAATGTAGTTTCGTATGCCTGTGCCGGAGAGTGCGGGCATGGAGTACGCTAACCAAACATCGCGTTCATATACGTATTGCCGATTGTCATAATCCTCCGTATCAAATAAGGCGTAGCGGCCGGTTAAGAACAGTTTACCAAGTTTCACACTAATATCCTGTAAAAGGACCATGCCTTTTGTTTCTACACCGTTTATGGTATAAGTACTGAATTGTGCCCGGGTTTTCATGCTTAACTTCTGATTAAGTCCGTAATCTGCATTTAACCAGAAGTTCCGTTTAATTCCGTTATCAATTAGGTATAGATTGCTTTCGCTGCCGGTTCTATTTCTGGCTTTTGATTCTTCACGGACTTGCGCGAACAGCAGGATGTTACGTGTGGGCTGATAGTTGAACCGCAACAAAAACTCATGACCATCGGATGGCGCATAAATGCGGTAGCGCAGCCATGGAAATCGAAATAAATCCATATAGCCGGTCATGCTGTATTTTCTGTTCCACCGGTATCGCCAGCCCCAATAGATTCCGCGTTCGTTTTGGGGTTGTGAACTTTCTGCAAAGGCATTGGAATACAGACTATAAAAATTCCGTTGATAGTTTCGGTAATGGAAGGATACATCAAGTTTAGACGTTACACTTCCCATTAATCCTGACGTTAATCCGAGTCCTCCGGTATAGGTTTTGGCAAGCTCACTAAAAAGTGTAAAATTTCTAAGTGTATAATTTACATATCCACCTATGTTTTGAAGTGCAGCGCCAGAAAAGGCAAATTGATTATACGGTTGCGGGTTGCGCTGAAGAGGTACGGCATAAGAGAGGTGGTGATAAAGAATACCGGCATCTAAGTTTTGTTTTTGAAAACTTAGGACAAAGCCGTATTGCTTTTCATTCAAGCTTTTTCTTCGAATTAACTCAGATAAATTTCGATGTAACCCGGTAGTTTGAAATGACGAAGCAAAGTCTTCGTCTGATTCATCGGAAGCCAGGGTAGCATCGCGCCATGCGCTGGAATAGAATCCTGAAAGGTATAGGAATTTAGTAAGCTCATAGGTGAGTGATGCCCCACGAAGGTAGCTTGTTTCATTAATTGAGGTGTAGGGCAAAAAACCGAGGTTGCTCCTGCGGATAGTAGTTATCGTTTCGGCCCCTTTTCCAAATCCGAAATTACTTCCCAGGATTAACCCTTGCCCAAACTGCATTTGATAATCGCCAACTATCAGGTTTTTAATTTTTCCTTTATTCAGAATCTGAGCATGAAATGAATTGAAATCAAATCCGTATTGTCTTTTCGATGGATTCCAGGTGATCTGTTCACCAGCATCCTTTTCTGCAGTAAAACCAATGCTGTAATCGCCAGCACGACTTGAACGAAACCTCATGTACAACTTATTTTCATCACCCGTAAACCGCTGGGTTTCGCTTGCTGCATCAGTGAAACCGCGTTTTGTTTCCAACGTGCGTTCATAGCGCATAATGAAGTAAGTAGTGCCTTCCTTTACCATTCGCTGCCATAATGAAGCATTCAGTGAGGAGGTAGGATCTTGAACCGAGAGGAATGGAATAATTCTGTAGATGGTCTGCAAATCAAAACCCGGAATAGCCTGAAGTTCATAAACCGAAAGTAATTTCCCATGTTCATTCCTGTAGCTAAAAAAGTTTTGCAGTTGCTCTTCCGTTAAAATGTTTAAAAAGCGAAGTTCTTCGGTTGTGGCATAATTCAGGTTTATTGGATTGGCCAATAACAGCGCCAGGTTTTCGTATAAATCCTCGTAGTTTAAATCCAGTTCCTGAAAGCCGAAGAGTTCATCGGCTAACCGCTCAAGATCAACCTCTTTCCGGGGATATTCCTGTGCATAGGTAATTAAGGGTAAGCAGAGCGGTATGATCAGCCTCCATTTCATTTTTTAAGGAAGACGTAGTTCACGGAAGCCTGGTGGCTTAAACTAAGATGGACGCTATGCTGTAAAGCATAATCAAGAATGAACTTATTCGTTCTGAAACCTAATCCAAAAAACGCTGCATGTGGATGAAGGTTAAAGCCTGAACGGGCACAGAATTTTTTATGAAATAAATATTCCAGGCCTGTTTTCCATGTGGTGGCGTAATCTAAGTCCTTCGCTAGTTCAGTTGCAATAATGATTTTATCGGAAGGCTTAAATGATACCCCCGCAGTAAGTAAGGTTGGAACACGGTCTTCGTCTGGTGAAAGCTTAGGCTGATTAATATTAGTTATATATGCCCCAATAGCGAGACTGGGTGTAAGTTCTGCAATACCACCAACGTTGAGCGTAAATACTCCCTTGGTTCCAAATCCTTCCGCACGGTATTGGATGTAATTTAATTTTATACCTAAGGCGGCCAGTCCCAATTGATTACTAAATCCTGCTGAGAGCAGACTTTCACTGTAGACATCATCGCCAAAGCGAAATACACCGCTACTAAAAACTCCAAAATTAACCGGCCATGAAACCGCTGCAGCGGTTCGGTTGGCACCTGGTAACAGCGGCCGTAAGTCGTGCGCAAAAACAGCTGTAGGCTGGTCAATCTTTGCAAGGCCGGCAATATTATTAAATGTTCCCCAGGCATCGAACAGGGAAGCAGAGGCGTACCCCATGGCGTTGGCGCGGGCACCCATCAGGGTGGATACACTTTGCGCCACCAATCTGTGGGTGAATAGCATCAGGAGTATGGCAAGCAACAAGGGTTTCATTGGCCTGTAATCGTTCATTAATTTAGTACTTCAAAATCAAGCTGACAACTATGTGTAAATTGATAATAGCCTTGTTGCTGGTTTTCGGTATTCGCAGTATTGCGCAAGAGGTTATAGTTGAGCATTACCTGAACGGAGGAATGCGATCGAAAGGCGTGATCATCGACAATAAAAAAGATGGAGTGTGGTATTATTATTTTCCGGATGGCAAGTTAAATGCAGTGGAGAACCTCAGGCAGGGGAAGTTACATGGCGATGTGATGTATTATTATCCGAATGGAAATATGGAGGGTAAAGAGCAATGGCAGCAGGGCATGTTGCAAGATTCGGCCTGGTATTATTATGATACCGGTAAGCTTTACCGCACGGGTAGGTACAGCAATAGTGTGTATGATGGGCTGTGGAAATATTTTCACCCATCAGGATTTCCGGAACGGGAAATTCAGTACGCAGACGGGTTACCCAATGGCGAAATAAAACACTTCAACCAACAGGGTGTGTTAATCCAACACGGGTATTATCTGGATGGAAAGGAGCATGGTGAGTGGAAATTCTTTGATGATGAAGGGCGACTTACTTTTTCCGGTTTTTATGAAGCGGGAGATCGCACGGGGGTGTGGTATCAATACAACAAGAATGGACGTAAAAAAACTGGAGGTATTAATATGTATCAGAACTCCTTCTTGATATGAAAGAATAACCCTGTATTGCCTCTTGAGTTCAGGGTATATTCAAAACGCAACACGGTATCGTATGAAGTAACGATGTCCAATCCCAATCCAGTGCCGGCAATTATCCGGTTAGAAAGGTTTGTGTTTTGGGGAGGCACAGTTTCTGTATAAGCAGGGTAATTTTCGATGTATCCAAAATCGCCATATGTTTTCAGGTAGATAGCCAGCGGAATGTACTTAAATTGTTTCAGGCGTGAGCCATCCATACTATAAACCCGTGAGAATATCCGCTTCTTAAGAGTAGTCTTGTTTAGGAAGTACCAGGGGCCTTCAATCACATTTACTTCGTACCCGCGGGCAAAGATTTTGTTATACCCCATTACGCCATAGTTGTAGTAGGGTATATCGGTTTTATTGCTCCAGTAGGCAAACGTAAAGTTCGATAAGAAGAATTTTCTCTTCAACTCAATGTAGCGGGCGTAACTTACCCAGGCGTCCAGTTTTTCCAGGTCATTACTCATGGCAAAGCCGACTTTTTGAACATGAAAAAGCAGGTGGTAGCCCGTTAATGGATAAGCGATAACATCGCGGTGATCGGAGATAAATTCATAACTCAACAAATCAAATTGCTGTGCTCTGTTTTCTACGCCCAGGTAGTTAGGATTTCGTTGGTAAAGTGAATCGGTAATTGTTGTTTTACGGAATTGGTAGCCCAGCCTATGGTGGTTATAAAATGAATTTCGATAGGTATAGGTTAGTCCGATGCCGCGGGTATTGCGCAAAACTTTATCGGTTTCTAAAAATACGAGTTTGTGGTCCTCTGTCCGGTATGCAACATTTTTAGCATCGATGAAATCGGTTTGGAAAATCAGCCCCTGCTTTTGCCGTTTATCGATATAGGGGATACGGTAGAGTAATTCAAACCTTCGCACATAACCAAACTGGGCGGTGAAGGTGAGTGTTTCGTTACGCCCACGCATATTATACTGGTACAGCTTTAACCCATAATTGACTCGTTTAAAATCATGGTTATAGTTTTCCCACCATTCATTGAAGTTTCGATCGGATAACTGAAAAATGGGTACCGGAAAGGTAAACCACCGTTCATTCACTTCCACAAGCAGATCGGCTTTTCCGGGATTTATTTCCAGGAGTCGTATTTCGACCGCGTTGAATAAGTGAAGGTTAAACAACTTATTCTCATCTTTTTCAATAACCTTGGAAAGTTCCTGGCTATAAATGGAGTCGCCTGGTTTTACAGTTAGCTCGCGAAGAATAATGGGCTCTCGCGTTCGCTTATTGCCCAATACAAAAATGCGGTTAATGGTAAGGTAATAACCGGTGCTGTCAGGAGTTTCTTTATCGCGGTTACGTACGTTTTTTTTTACGGTATCAGGTGCAATTGGTGTTGGAGCATGATACAACTTTCCTGATGCTGAAAGGGATAGTAAGATGGCCCCCAGTACAGCAAATCGTGTTTTAGATGAAAGAATACACCTGATCAAGGATTTTTTTCGTTTACAGCGGGTTCCTGTGTACCCCGCCTGAACGAAAGCACAAGCACCACAATTCCAACAATAATCAATGGAATACTATAAAGTTGTCCGTAATTGATACCGTACGTGTTAATAAACGTGATCTCTGTATCTACCTGAACTTCTTTAAGGTATTCGTATAAAAATCGCAGCGTCCAGAGAATAATCATAAACGTTCCGAAAATTCTGCCGGCCGGCAGGTTTACCTTCTGGCGGTTCCACATCCAGTATAGAAGGATAAAAAGTAAAACACAGGAGATAGATTCATATAATTGAGCCGGATGACGGGCAATGGCATTGGTGTGTACTACTGCAGCATACTGACCATTATCCAGTTTATCCAGAAAATACTTAATGGGAGTAGATTGATTAATGTGCTCATTTATATAAGGATTATAAATTAGCCTGTCATAAAATCGACTGGTCATGTACATGTGTAATTCCTGCTCATTCTGCCGGTCGGCTTTAAACTCAACCAGCAGTGTTATAGGTTTAAAGCCCGCTTCATTGGGTTGACCATTAGCTGATTGATAACTTATTTTTTCAATTTCAGGATCACGCTGCAATATTTCGGTTACGTTCCGGGTAAACACTACGCCATAACTGGCCTTAGTTTCTTTTCCAATAATTTCAGAATTAAAAAAATTACCTAACCGGATAAGTGCGCCAGTCAGTGCAACCAATATTACTATCCGATCCAAAACCTGTAAGTATGATTGGCCTGGTTTGTTTTTTCTGGCGTACAGCCACAGGGCAAATAAAATACCCACAGCTGCGCCATGACTGGCCAATCCGCCTTCCCAGATTTTAAGGATGTCAATCGGGTTTGCAAGGTAACGCTCAGGCTCATAAAAGAATACGTGCCCTAAGCGGGCACCAATTATCGTGGCCACCACCATGTAAATGGTTAACGTGTCCACATCCTTTTCTGGCTTGCCCTCTTTTTTATAGATGTAATACAGTATTTGCTGACTGAGCAAAAAGCCAAGAGCGAAAAGCAGGCCGTACCAACGAAGCGTTATCGGGCCAATGGAAAAAATATCAGGACTACCGTTCCAGATTATATAGCTAAGTAAATTCATGGTGGCAAATATATAGGGATTATGGTTTAATGTTCAAGATTATAATATGAAGGTTAGATTTAAGGTTATAAGGCATCCAACTCCGCGAGTTCAGTTTTAAATCCCGAGGAAAGGATGGGGAATCGGCACCAGGTGCGCGGATCAACATTGAGTTCATCGAGGTGGAATGAGGGGGCGAGGCGTTCACGTTTCCATTGATTGGCTGCCCATAAGCGAAAGAATTTTTTGATATAACTTTTCAATAAATTATTGTCGCCAAACTTATCTTTCATAGCATGAAACACTTCGGTTGGTGATTTTCTGAATAAAATGGCATGCCGTTCAATTTCTGCCAGAATGGTATAGGGCATCAGGTCGTCTTCATCTGTTTGGTGCCGTTCTGCGGGTCGTAGTTCTGCAGTGGGTTTCAACTGATTGACATACTTAAGGCCCGAGTAGCCAAGTTCATGTTCAGCCCACCTAAGCCATTCGAGTATGGTGGTTTTGTTGATACCAGAAACAGGGGCGAGACTTCCGCTGGTGTCACCATCCATGGTAGCGTAGCCCACGTCTCCTTCACTTCTGTTTGAGGTAGTGAGCAAAATGCTTTGCTTAATATTGGCGAGCATCCAAATGATAGGGGAGCGTGATCGTGCCTGTATATTTTGTAAACTGATATCATCCGTTTTCCAATCCATTTTTCGATTGAGTGCAGCTTCTATTTTTGTTGTATAAGAGTCAACTTCCTGTTGAATGCTCCAATTATAAAATGTTGCACCAAGCGATTCAGAAAGCTCACGGGCAGCTTCAAACGTTGCTGCAGATGAGTTGAACGTAGCCTGATAGGCACAGGTTAGTAGTTGCTGAACGGCTTGCTTTTGATTGTATACATTTTGTAAGCCAACTTGTTTACAAAAAGTTTCCCACCCTAACTCGGCACTGGCACGCCTTACCATTTCAGCCACCATGGTTGCACAGATGGCGGAATCTGCACCGCCACTCAAGGAAAGTACAAATCCTTTCGATTTACTTTTTCGGAGATAGTCAAAAAGGGCAAGCGATACAGCCTTGGTAAGCTCTTCGTTTCGATCCTTGGAATCTGTTAATGGTAGCTGGGTGCTCTTTGATTCTTGATTTAAGTCGACATCGCAGGTAATGATAGTTACCGGTTTAAAGGACATTCGTGTATTCTGCGCCAGTAGCTTACCCTTTTGGGCAATGAGTATGTCGCCATCGTAAATCATGCGACCGGCTTCGTTACCCAATAAATTGCAGAACACATAAACACATGAAAATAGCTGCGATCCATCTAGTGTAACCTCCTGCTCGCGGTTCTGGCTTTTGCCCATAGCGAAGTGACTGGCGCTTGGATTTAAAATTAATTGAACGCCACGCTCTTTAAATTTATAACCCGGTCTTTTCTCTTTACTCCAACCATCTTCGCAGATTTCAATACCAAAGCGAATACCATCGGCTTCATAGATTAAATCGCCAGCCTGAATGGACATATCCTTTCGGTGTATTGTTATTGCCTTTCCGGATGGCCAAGGACTAAACCAACGCGGCTCGTAGTGAACGCCATCGTTAGGCAGGTTTTGTTTTAACGTAATGCCAAGAATTTTTTTGTTGCTGATCACGCATGAACCATTGTAGGTAATGCCATCAATACGTATCGGCAAACCGATGTTCACGGTGATGTCAGAACAATATTCTTTGATTTTGAGAAGCTCTTCAAATGCTTTGGCAGACAACCATTCACTCAGAAAGGTGTCCTCGCATCCGTATCCGGTAATGCATAACTCAGGCAGGCATAGAATTTTTGCATTCTTATTTTTCGCTTCCTGTATGGCGAACAGAATGTTGGCGGTATTATTTTCCCAATCGAAAGGAGTTTGGTTTACGGTTGCGCCTGCTAATCTGATCTTCACGAATAAAGTTTATAAAATTTATGAATTACGAACGAACCGAAATTTCCGAAAGTATATTTAATTTCTCGCACGTCTTGAACGCTGCATCCTGTTCAGCTTTTTTCTTGCTGTTGCCATAACCTGTACCCATCACTTCGTTGTTTACAAACACCTGGGCTGTAAACTCCTTATGTATCTTGCCTTTTTTGATGTCTACAATTTCAAACCGAACCTCTTTTCCTTCGCGCTGACTCCATTCAATTACCCTGCTTTTAAAGTTGGTTTGTGTACTAACAAGCTCGTCAAGGTCATAGTTTGGTGCGATAAGTTTTTTAATTACAAATTTTTTGGTTGACGAATAGCCTTTATCAAGATAAATAGCCCCAACAATGGCTTCTAAGGTGTTGCCCAGAATAACCTGCTGCAGTTGAGAATTCTTTTGATCGTATTGAACAATATTGCCAATACCAATCTTTCGGGCCAGCAAGTTGAGTGACTCGCGGTTAACAATACGGGAGCGCATTTCAGTTAAAAATCCCTCGCTTTTATAGGGGAATTTTTTGAATAAGAAATCGGCAACAGAAGCACCTAAAATGGCATCACCCAGGTATTCAAGTCGCTCGTTATTTTCTTTAAACCCATTGCCATTTTCTTTTATGAGGGAACTGTGGCGCGTAGCCAGGCGGTACAGTTCAAGGTTTTTTGGGGTAAATCCAGCGATGGTGTAAATGGCGCTGATCAGCTTCTTATCGGATGGTGATTTTTTGCTTGTTATTTTAAGTAAGCGCCACACGCGATAGGTAAAATAAAATTAAGCCCTAAGGTAAGCAAAGGGATTTAAACGACCGATACGAATCAGGTCAGACTTTTTTGAAGATGATGGAGGCGTTATGTCCGCCAAACCCGAAGGTGTTGCTGATGGCAACTTTTACATCGCGGTGTTGTGCTTTGTTAAGGGTAAGGTTGAGCCGGGCATCAAGGCTTTCATCAATGTTGAAATTATTGATGGTGGGGGGTACCACGCCTTCATTAATGGCCAGTAAACATGCCAGGGCTTCAATGGCTCCTGCGGCACCCAGCAGGTGACCAGTCATGGATTTAGTAGAGCTAATATTCATGGAAAACACATGGTCACCAAAGACTTGTTCGATGGCACGGATTTCACCAATATCACCCAGCGGTGTTGATGTTCCGTGTGTATTTACATAGTCTACGGCTTCCGGCTTTATGCCTGCTTCTTCCAGGGCATTTTCCATTACTTTGGTTATACCGGCACCATCCGGATGAGGTGCTGTAATGTGATAGGCATCAGCGGAAAGTCCGCCACCGATAACTTCAGCATAAATTTTTGCACCTCTCCTTTTGGCATGCTCATACTCTTCCAGTATCAACGCGCCTGCCCCTTCACCCAACACAAAACCATCACGATCTTTATCGTATGGGCGTGAAGCGGTTTCAGGTGAATCATTTCTTTCCGACAAAGCTTTCATGGCATTAAAACCACCAACACCGGCTTCGCAAACGGCTGCTTCAGAGCCTCCGGAAACAATGACATCAGCTTTGCCTAAGCGGATGTAGGTAAACGCATCATAAATTGCGTTGGTAGAAGATGCACATGCCGAAACGGTAACGAAGTTAGGTCCGCGAAAACCATACTTGATGGAGATATGACCTGCACTAAGGTCGGCAATCATCTTGGGAATAAAGAAGGGATTAAACCGGGGCGTGCCATCTCCTTTGGCAAAGGATTTTACTTCTTCCTGAAAGGTAATTAACCCTCCGATGCCCGAACCCCAGATAACACCCACACGGTTGGGGTCTAAATCAGACAGCGGAAGGTTTGAATCTTTAATGGCCTCATCTGCCACCACCATGGCATACTGCGCAAAGGGATCCATTTTTCTGGCCTCTTTGCGATCCATGAAGTTGCCGATCTCGAAATTTTTTACTTCGCAGGCAAACTTCGTTTTAAACAGGGATGCATCAAAACGGGTAATCGGTGCTGCTCCACTTTTGCCGGCTTTGAGCCCGTCCCAGTATTCGGGAAGGGTGTTGCCGATCGGTGTAAGTGCACCAAGTCCAGTGACTACTACTCGTTTTAAAGTCATAAGTAAAAAGGTGTAATGAGGAAAAAGCGCTCGTCAAATTACTTCTTAACGTTCTGTTCCAGGTAAGAGATAGCCTGGCCAACGGTTGAAATATTTTCGGCCTGATCGTCCGGAATGGAAATGTTAAATTCCTTTTCGAACTCCATGATTAGTTCCACGGTGTCCAGAGAGTCAGCGCCAAGATCATTGGTAAAGCTTGCTTCAGGAGTAACTTCAGATTCTTCAACACCGAGTTTATCGATGATAATCTGTTTTACTTTTTGTGCGATTTCAGACATGTTTTTACAGTTTTAGGATTTAAAAATCTGTGCAAAGAAAGATATTTACGGCAATATTGTCAAACTTTTTTAATCTTGTCAGGTTGGGCCAAAAGGTTGTTCAATTCGGGTAAAAATGAAGAAAAGTAAGCTGGTAATTGAGTATGATTATGACTTTGAACTGGCCGGCATCATTTCCACTTCCAAAGGGTACAAACTGGCCTGGGAAATAAACAGAAAACTAGGCGTTAACCTGGTGCGCCAGCCCGATTTGGCGGTGGGCTTCAAAAATCAGCAAGAAAAGTTCTATTCTTTTTATGCTTACGAAACCCGTATCAATCGATTGAAACTGTTCAAAAACAAGCCTGTTGACTATGAGACCGGAAAGTATTTCTTAGTACCTGAATTTCCTCGTTTTGATTTTATAATTTTGACCGCTTCGGAAGATGCTGAATTTACAACGATGGTACTACAAGGGATAAAAGAAATTCAAACCGTAGAGTTAATCACGCCTATTCCCACGGACTCCCTGAAATCGAAAAGTAATTTTATTTTTTGAAAAAACTGTTTGCTATTCAACCCCCATTAAGTGATGGAAATGATTTCCTATAACAAAACAAAAATTGTTGCTACTGTAGGCCCTGCCTCAAACTCAAAAGAAATGCTACGCGCCTTGGTGAAAGAAGGTGTGGATGTTTTCCGTTTAAATTTTTCGCACGGCAATCATGAAGATCATCAAAAGGTGATTGACGCAGTGCGTGAAATTAATGCCGAGCTGGGCTCCACGGTTGCACTGCTTCTCGATTTACAAGGTCCGAAAATTCGGGTGCAGGAAGTTGGCCCTGATATTGAATTGGTACGCGGACAGGAGTTTATTATTACAACTCGTCAACTCATTGGTAATAATGAAATCGCCAGTACTTCGTATCAGCAACTACCGAAAGATGTAAAAGCTGGCGATGCTATTCTTATTGATGATGGAAAAATTGAGCTGAAGGTAAGAGAGGTTCGTGATATTGATGTAGTGACTGAGGTGATTTACGGTGGACCACTGAAATCAAGAAAAGGAATAAACCTGCCCTTTTCAAAAGTATCGGCACCATCGTTGACCGACAAGGATTTGAAAGACCTTGAATTTGGCTTGAAAAATAACCTCGACTGGATTGCACTCTCATTTGTGCGCAAGGCACAAGACATTAAGATTCTGCGCGGCATCATTGAAAAAAATCAATCAACAACGCGTATTGTCGCCAAAATTGAAAAGCCAGAAGCGTTGAGTAACATCGATGAAATTATAGCGGCTACCGATGCCGTGATGGTGGCACGCGGTGACCTGGGTGTCGAAATTTGGTTGGAGGAAGTTCCTATGGTGCAGAAGATGTTGGTTGAAAAATGCAATGCGGCTTCCAAGCCCGTAATTGTAGCTACCCAGATGATGGAGAGCATGATTGAAAACCCTCGACCAACACGTGCAGAGACCAACGATGTGGCCAATGCTGTATTGGATGGCGCTGATGCGGTAATGCTTTCAGCCGAGACGGCTGCGGGTAAGTACCCTCTAGAAGTGGTGCGTAGTATGGTACGCACAATTGCTTCTGTTGAAAAGGATGAACACTTGTATTACCGTTTCAGGGAAGTGGATCCGAAATCTCCGATTTATATAAATGATAGCTTGGTGTTGGCGGCTTGCAAACTGGCTAAAGATGTTGGCGCAAAAGCTATTGTAGGCATGACGGCTTCCGGGTACACCGCCCTTCGGTCATCATCCTATCGACCGAACACCAATATTTTTGTTTTTACTGCGAACAAATCCCTGATTAATACCATAAACCTGGTGTGGGGTGCGCGTGGATACCTTTATGATAAGGTTACAACCACGGACGAAACAATTGCCGATGTTGAATCCATCCTTAAAAGGGAAGGACATTTACAAAGTGGTGACATCTTTATTGCCCTGGCGAGTATGCCGATTCAGGAAAGGCTTCGAACCAATACGCTCAAAATAAATATTGTTAAATAAGCAGGCATTGGCCATGCAGGAGTTTTACCGGTAGCCAATACCTTCTTAATGCTTTTGTTATTTAGCATAGTTTATACTCAGCACCGGCACCGGGCTACGGTATACTACACTTTCAGCAACACCCAGTGTATATGACGGTAACCCGTTTCGTGTACGTGTAACCAGGCTGGCAATTCCATCATTTGAATCCGCCAGGTAATTTGCTATTCCGCTGTGAACATCGTAATCACAGTGAATGGCACGACTAAATTTCAACTTGTCTGCATTCTTTACGAACCAATCGAAACGTTCATTGATGTAGCGGGTGTCTTTAAAATTTAGTGGTGTATTTACGTAAAGCAAGTGAACTGATGCGTTTACTGTTTTGGCGAATTCAAGCAATTTAACAGAGGCTTTTTCACTGCCGGGTTCGAAGTTAGAGGCAAAGGTTATCTTTTTAATATTCTTTAAGGTGTGATTTTTCTGAACGCATAATACAGGAACATCTGCCCCGCGAAGTATTTTTTGTGCAGTTGACCCAACGAAAGGATGATTGGTTTCTTCATTTCCATGTGATCCCATAATAATCAAATCAGCTCTCCATTTTCTGGCAGTAAATAAAATTACCTGCGAAGCGGTACCAACCTCAATGGCTGTTGATACGGTGATGTTTTTCAATACTGGATTTTCTTCTTCACGTTTGAGGGAATTTTTCCCTTTCGTTACAGCCGATTTTACTTCGGGATAATCCGCAAGCCGGGCGGGTATTTTCTCAAGCCCGGTGGTTGTGTAGAGTACATGTAAAAGAAGAATCTCAGCGCCTGTGGCAGCGGCAATGGATGCTCCAACCTTTACTGCATTTTTTGCGCAGGGCGAAAAATCGGTAGGAATCAATATTCGTTTCATAACAAGCTTTTTTAGGTCTACTATGCGTGTATAAAAATCCGAAATGGAATACTCTCCCTACCTGACGCCCGTCAGTAAGTAAAATGATAATTATCAACAAACCTGTGATTAGGGTTTGGGTTCAACCAATATAACCTCTTCTTTTTCTACGATCACACTTCCTGGCGGGTCACCCTTTCGTTTGCGAACAAATTTTTTTGGCGTAAATACAACAGGACAAAGTGAATCATTTTTTCGTTTGGAGTTGAAGGCTGCCAACTGAGCTGCTCGCTCCACAACATCTTTAGGAAATTTTTTGCCTGACTGGTATTTGACTACCACATGCGAACCAGCAACATCTTTTGCATGCAGCCACAAATCTTCTTTATAGGTAAAATGCAACGTTAATTCATCATTTTGTCTGGCATTTTTTCCCACCCAAATTTTAAAGCCATTATACTCGGTTTCATGGTAGGGTAGTGGCACTTGCTTTTTCACTGCTACTGCTGTCAACCTGGAAGAGTCCATAAATTTTCGTAATTCTTTCAGACTTTCGATTTGCGCTATTTCCTTCATATACTGATGCAAGGTTGCACATTCAGCTTCCTTTTTGGCAAGGGCTTCTTTTAATTTCTGAATTTCGATGTGGTGATTCTTGGACTTGCGGTAAAATACTTCAGCGTTTTTCTGGGCATTAAGCTCCTTCTTTAGTTTTATTTCAATGGGCTTGTTTTCATGATAAAAATCCGGAAGAACAATTTTATCCATTCCCATTTTTACCATATGAAGATTGGCCATTATTAAATCGGCCCAGATTTTATAATGATCATCGGCTTCTATCTCTTTTAGTTTAGCAGATGTTTTTGTCAAATAGGCTTCACCGTTTTTTAACTGTGTTCTAAGTTTGGTAAGCGCCTGCTGTTTTTCCTGTTCAAAACCGTGATGGATAGCGTACTGTGTAAAGAATTCGTGCAGGGCTTCAAGAGGATTAGTAAACCGTTTTTGAACCTCACCAACCGCTACCATTGAAAGCACCAGTTGATCGTCCAGCAGGGTAATGTAATAGTTTGGTTTTTCGAGTTGTTGATGCAAATCCTGTAGTTGATGCCATTGCTCATCTGTAGATAAGGTATTGAAGTTTTGTTGATCAAGGTGCTGCCAAACAACCTTACCAAAGGTAAAATAGTGTTGCTTTAGTCTGTCCTGATTTTTCAAAAATGCTTCCTTACTGAAGTCGATAGACCTATTCAGTGTGTTCAAATCAATCTCCTGATCGGCAGTAAGATGGTTTCTAAACAGGTTTATCGCTTCAGTGTTGTGAAACAAAATAAGGTTGGCCCGGTTTCCATGAAGCTTGAAGAGCAGTTTGTAGTGATCACTGAATATCAACGAAAAGCAACGTTCGTTTTCGTATTGTTGGATACCGGTAACTTTTTGCCCGATCAATTCGCTGAACAGATCAATACTGTTTTTTCGGGCACGGTTAAAATCCGCTGGAAAGCAGAGGCAGCTGAAATCTGAGCGCAGGCTGGCTTTGATAAAGAAAGATTTAGCGCGGGTTTCAAACCGGATGATCAGTTCATCTTTATTCTGACTGAAGCATTCAGACACCACACTGTCCTTGAGTATGTTGCCAAGTTCAGCGGAAAGTTGCCGTAAAAAATAGAAGTTATTGTGCATCGCAAACCCAGACGCTTCGAATGATTAGAAGCGATAGTAATGTTCTTACAAACTTAACCGTAAGCCATCAAAAGCCAAGTGAACATTGTCGGGCAATTCTTTTTCAATACTGGCGTGTAAACCCAGTTTATGACTGATATGTGTAAAGTACGTAGTTTTAGGTTTGATTTTCTCCACCATGGCCAATGCTTCATCCAGGTTAAAATGCGAGATATGATACTCGCGTTGCAGGGCATTCAATACCAGTATATCGGTTCCCTCCAGACGGTTGAATGTTTCATCCGGGATAGTTTTAGCATCGGTGATGTAACTGAAGTTTGCTATCCTGAATCCAAAAACCGGAAGTCTTAGGTGTAAAACCGGTAGTGGTGTTATACTAATGTTCTGAAATTGAAAAGGTTCATCTGTAATGGCATGCAACGTTACCTGGGGTAAGCCAGGGTAATTCTTCGGGCCGAAGATGTAAGCGAAGTCACTTTTTATCTGGCCCAGGGTTTCTTCCGTTCCGTATAGCGGCATGCTTTGCTGCTGCAGGAAATTAAAGGCCCGTACATCATCCAGTCCGGCTGTGTGATCGCGGTGAGCATGTGTATATAATACTCCATCCAGTCGGGTTATCCCTTCACGAAGCATTTGTTGCCGGAAATCCGGACCGGTATCAATCACCAGGCTGGTGCCATCTACATCCAGATGAATAGAAGTGCGCAACCGCTTATCCCGGAAATCCAGTGAATTACAAACCGCGCAGGCGCAGCCAATTACAGGTACGCCTTGCGAAGTTCCGGTTCCCAGGAATGTGATCTTCAAGCCTTAACTTCGGTTTGGGTGATTTCTTCGTATAGTTTCTGGCTCTTCTCGGTAAACCGGGTGGTGTCCAGTTCTACGGTCTTCAGTATGTCCAGCAGGGCGTTAATTTTTCCTTCGGTGGTGTAGAACTTATTGACGATGATGATTTTCTGCTCACGCAACAGGCAGTACCCCGATTTGAAATTGCCCTTTTCATAGCGCAGCGTATAGTCCGACTCGGCAATCAAGTCCTCCAGTTTAGTTAAGAAAGGAACAGTATACTTAATCATAGTGGTTGTTTTCGATGGGGCGAAGATAAATCATATTGGTAACTTAATTCAATATTCAAAATTCATTATTCATAGTTCCTCCTTTGTAATTTTGGTCGTGGATTTAAAGCACAAAACACTTATTGTAATTGTTGGCCCCACTGCGGTTGGGAAAACCGAGGTGTCTATAAAGCTGGCTGAGCATTTCAATACGGAAATTATATCGGCTGATTCGCGGCAATTTTTCAAAGAACTTACTATTGGTACGGCAAAACCAACTACAGAAGAATTGAGGCGGGTAAAGCACCATTTTATAAACTCGCACAAGATTACTGAGGAATATGATGCCGCACAGTATGCAGCCGAAGCGTTGGGCTTGATCTATAAACTTTTTGAAAAACACGATTACCTGGTGGTTTGTGGCGGCTCAGGGCTTTACATTAAAGCTCTCTTGGAAGGGTTTGATGATATTCCGGAAGTGCCGGATACTATCCGCGATGAAATTAGTGCGCAGTATCAGGCAAAAGGACTGGAGTGGTTACAAGCGAAGCTTCAGGAACTTGACCCTGCCCATTGGCAAAAAGTGGATCAGCACAATCCCGCCCGCCTGATGCGGGCGCTGGAGGTGGTGACGGCTACCGGTAAATCCATTTCAACTTTTCAGACTAAGCAAAAACGTCAACTTCCTTTTCGGGTTGTAAAGATCGGGTTGGAGCTTGACCGGGAACTTCTGTACAAACGCATTGATGCCCGCATGGATGAAATGATTGCCATTGGATTATTTGAAGAAGCCAAAGTCTTGTATCCATATCGACATCACCAGGCGTTACAAACCGTGGGGTATAAGGAGGTATTCGATTTCCTGGATGGAAAGTACGATCAGGAAGAAGCAGTTCGTTTATTGAAGCGCAACACCCGCAGGTATGCCAAGCGGCAATTCACATGGTTTAAACGCGATGAGGAGATCACCTGGGTTAAACCTAATCAATGGGAATTGATCATTGAGCGGGTTGACAAGTAATCCGTATTGGTTAATATTGAAGCATGCCGGAGAAACGCGTTTTAATTATTACTTATTACTGGCCTCCCAGCGGAGGCAGTGGCGTGCAGCGCTGGCTTAAGTTTGTCAAGTACCTGCCTTCGTTTGGTTGGCAGCCCTATGTATTTACACCCGAAAACCCATCGTTTGATATTAAGGATGAATCACTTCTCAATGATGTTCCTGCCGAAGCGGAAGTGATCAAGCTACCCATCTGGGAGCCTTACAGAATTTTTAATTGGCTGAATTCACACGTTTCGGGAGGAGCAAAGCAAAATGTATCTGTTGATTCTATAGCACCAAACAAAAGAACTTTTTTTCAGCGCATAAGCGGATGGATTCGCGCAAACCTGTTCATTCCCGACCCACGGATTTTCTGGATCCGTCCATCCGTAAATTTTTTACACGACTTTCTCATCGAGCGAAAGATTACCACCATTATCACTACCGGTCCGCCACATAGCATGCATTTGATTGGCTTGCGGTTAAAAAGGAAAAATCCAGCCTTGCACTGGATTGCCGATTTTCGCGACCCGTGGACAGAATGGGGGCTTTGGGAAAAACTGGGCGTGGGATCATGGGCCATGCAAAGGCATAAAAAACTGGAACAAAAGGTTTTAAACGCTGCGGATGTGGTGGTGTCGGTAACACCACATTATATCAAGCGTTTTGAAGCACTTTCCGGCAGACTGGCTGTGTTGCTCACCAATGGTTTTGATGAAGATGATTTTATAAACATTAATTACAGTAAACCAAAAAAGTTTACGATCCGTCATATCGGTATTGTTAACGAACAGCGCGATCCGGTTCCCTTTATGGAGGCCTTTCAACAACTTTTGACTGAACATGCAGAATTTAAGGAACACGCCATAATCGAATTTGTGGGGGAAGTGTATCAACCCTTTAAGGATTATGTGCACAATCGCACCTCACTCCATAATCATGTTCGCTTTACCGGAAATGTTTCTCATCAAAAAGTAATGGAGTGTTATGGAAATACTTCATTGCTGTTATTAATCCTTACGGGGTACCGCGATCCCCACGGATTTTTTCCGGGTAAGTTGTTTGAATACATCGCCACAGGTGTACCGGTGCTGGGCATTGGGCCTGTTGCAGGTGATGCGGCTACAGTTTTACAACAAGCCGGCACGGGTGTTATGGCAGAAAGTAATGATGTGGCGGGAATAAAAACATCATTGCTGAAATATTTTATGGAATGGAAATCCAATCCCAACCTGATTGTTACAAAAGGAAATGTAGCGGCTTATTCGCGGAAGGTGATTACGGAGAGGTTAGTTTCATATTTAAAGTGAAATTATTCATTGCTGAAGAGCAGTGAATCTTCACCCTCTTTAAAACTCAACTTTTTTTCAGGATGGGTAATGGCACAAAGTGCATTTGTGCCAAAAGGAATAGGCACGAAAACACCAAAGCGCTAAGTGTCAGCATTAACGAATCAAATTGTAACCTTTTTCTTCTCCGCTACGGATTTGTAGATAGCTTCTACTACACGGATGTCTTTCAACCCTTCTTCCCCGGGCACCAACATGGCAGCGCCTTGCTTAATCGCGAGGGCGTCATCATCCATTTGTTTGGCTTGCTGGTTCGGTATCGTGGCGTTTAGTTTTTTGCCATCGCTGGTTACACCGTTAATACCGCTATACGACTGAAAAGGCGAGAGTTTGTACCAACCCTTTTCGGATGTTACCAACAGGTTGTTTATGTTTTTTCCGAGACTGGTTTCGCCATGCGCAGTTACACCTCCTGGAAATTCCAGGTCGAACACCATGGTTTCGTCAACTTCGGTGTAAATGTGAGGCCGCTCGGTTGACTGTCGGGCGGTAACGGCAATAGGCTCCAACCCGGTGCTGTACCGGATCGCATTGATCGGGTATACACCCATATCGTAGGTAGCCCCACCCCCCATTTTTTTTATTTGCTTCCAGTGGTTGGTCCTTCCGTCAAAGTAGCCTGCGGCTGCATCGGCTTTAAGTACTTTGCCATAGGTTAAATCTTTACGGTATTTAATTATTTGTTGTGTGTTAGGCTCGTGGTGCATGCGGTAGCCGATGCTTAATTTCACTTTGTTTTGCTTGCAGGCATCGATCATCTGCTGGCATTCAACCACAGTTATGGCCATGGGTTTTTCACACCAAACGTGTTTACCGATGCGGGCTGCCCGAATAGTATACTCGGCATGCATGGAAGGCGGCAGCACCACATAAATAATATCGATATCCGGATTGTTGGCAAGGCTTTCAAAATTTTGGTAGTTGTAAATGTTCTTGTCGGCAAGGTTGTACTTCTTTTTCCATTGCTCGGCCTTTTCAGGTGTACCGGTAACAATGCCTTTTAGTTCGCAGTGTTGGGTGAGTTGTAACGCGGGGGCCAGTAAATCGGTGCTGTAATAACCCAGGCCCACCAGCGCAACACCTAACTTACTTTTTGTTTGCGGGATAATAATGTTGGCAAAAGCATACTGACTGGCATACACGCCTGCACTTGTGGCAAGTACCTGTTTGATAAATTTTCTGCGGTTATTCATACGGGAAGGAAATTTGTGAAATGGATAATTAAAGATACCCAATTTCCTTACTCAATTCTATTTCCAGCCGATCTGATTGAGGGCTTTTGCAGCAAGTTTATTTACCTCCGGAGAACTCTTTGAGATAAGGGTTAACGATCCAAAAAATGATGTGATCAATGCAGAACGGTAAAAAATATCGAAAAATACGTTTTCCAGTTGGGGTAACACCAGGTTCAAGGCAAAGGCAAGAACGCTGATACCGAGCACTTTTAACGTTGATACGGTGAACGGCTGAAGTTTGAACTTCCACCAGATGAAAATAAATTTTACACCGTTAAAAAGAAATAGCGCAATGGCCGAACCGATGGCCGCACCCGTCATTCCGTAAATTGGAATAAGAACAAGATTTAACACGATTACGGTTACAGCCAGCACCAGCACTACCACAATGTTAAAAGGGTAATATTTTGAGAGCACGATAATCTCACTGCTCGGCCCGAAAAACATATCGATCAGTTTACCGAGCCCAACCAACAGAACAACATAAGCACCCGCTTCAAAGATTTCACCTTTTGGCACCAGCGTAAAAATATTCTGAATGTTAGCCCACACACCAATCAACAGTAAGGCTCCTATGATCAGTTGGTTGACCGATACTTTTTTATACAGGTTATCGATTTCTTTCAAATCATTTTTCTCAAAGGCTTCAGCGATAAGCGGCATGGTAGTTTGTAAAATAGCGCGCTTGGGTATTTCAATAACCGTAGCCATATAAAATGCAGTGGTATAAATAGCGTTGGCACCAAACCCCAACAAACCGGCTACCATCAAACTGTCAACCTTACCGATGATGACCATGCTGCTGGTTCCGACAAAACTCAATGCGCTGAATTGCAAAATCTCGCGTAACCGTTTTGATTGGAGAAAAGAAAAATCGAAGTGAATTTTGAGCTGGCCGGCAACGCTTAGGTTGATAACCAGAATGAAGAGCACCACACCATATATGGCTACATTGGCAATTAAGAAATTATGGAAACTGATAACCTTTGTAAAGTACAAACTCACCAGGATAGCTTGTAACAGCCGCACCACCACTTCGCGCAGCAAATTTGGAAACGCAACTTTTAATAACGATCGCGAATACGTTTCCAGTAGTGTAGTAACCAACATAAGAAAGGTTAACCACAGCACCAGGTGCAGGTAAGGAGCCAGTAATGCTGCTTGATCATTGAAAAAGGAAAGGATATGCGATTTGGCGAGCGTGAAAATGATTGAGAAAATTCCGAAACCAATAAGGGATAAAAAAAGGATCATCGTAATGAACGATGATGCGCCTGCTTCACTTTTATTAAAATGCGGGTAGAAGCGCGTTATGCTTTGTGCCAATCCCATTTGTGCAAACGGAACAAATAAGATGGCTGCATCTTGAATCGTGCGCAACAGACCTATTTGCTCAACATCCAGAAACTTTGGGTAGAGATACAACAGGTTTATGTAACCGATCACCACTCCGGCATAGGAGATAATGGAAGTGTAGATACTTTGCCGGATAACAATGCCCATGCAGCAGCGAAGTTACGGTTTAAACCAAAACACCGTATCGGTAATACCTGAAGTGGTAAATACTTTTTTCCAATCCTTGAGGAGTTCATGAACGGTACGGTACCGCCATCGTTCGGCATTGTCGAGTATGAGCATGCCGCCTGGTTTCAGTTTGGGTATGGCATGTTGCGCACACTCCACCCGCGCGCGACCGTCAACAACTATAAAATCAAAAGAAGCATCGGGGTATTGATCGATATAGGAGTAGTATGCAGTATAACACGTGGCTGGCGTAGCCGGCATCAAATAATTCTCATAATTGTTTTTTGGGTAGCCGATTTTTTTTGATGGGTCGTTTGCCGGAAGGATGTGGACGTACTGTACGTTGTTAAACTTCTTGCTTTTTAATTCTGTCTGAATGTGTGCGAACCATTGTTGATCATGCTCCAGGCTCACCAGTTCTTTTACACGGGGTGCAATAAATAAGGTGCTCCTTCCGCTTCCGAACTCAAAACCTCTCATGTCGTTGCTAAGCACGGCATTAAGTATATCAATAGCAGCCGGAGCCATCCAGGGAATGGCTGTGCCTTTCCATTTTTTAAGCAACCGTTTATTGTAAAGTTTTAAGAAGGGACGGAGCAGGCGGAAGTGCAGATACTTGAGGAGTTCGGTTTTGGGATAAAAATAATTATGCTTGATGTAGTGTGGTGAAACAGCCAGTAAACTTGCACGATCTGCGGTTGTCATCCGATGGTTTTTATTTGGCAATAATCTCACCTATTTTGCGGCATTCCAAAAAATAATCGGTGCATTGATTTTCTTATGGGTGCTTCTCGCCAGTCGGTTATGCTTGCCAATGCGGTACACAAACCGTTTGATACACGGATTTTCCATAAAGAGGCGTTGTCATTACTAAAAGCCGAATGGGAGGTAACGATTATTGTGCCGCATACCCATAATGACGAAGTTCGTGGTGTAAAAATTGAGGCAGTACCATTACCCCAAAAAGGATGGGAGCAATTGATTAAATGCCCGTGGCATATTTTACGAAAGGCCTGGTCACATCCACGTAATGCGATTTACCATATCCATGATTCCGAATTATTGCTGGTGGGTTTGGTGTTGCGCTTTACGGGGCGAAAAGTTATTTATGATGCACATGAGGATACGCCATTGCAAATAGCGTATCAGCATTGGATACCCGGTTGGATAAAATTACCCTACAAATGGTTTTACTATTTGCTGGAGAAAATTTGTGGTTGGTTTTTTAACGCGGTCATCGTGGCTGAGCCGGTTATCGCCCGCTATTACCCGAAGAAGAAAACTCATCTTGTCCGTAATTTTCCAATGGCACAGGCTTTCGGGCGTGATGCTGTTGTCCCGTATGCCAACCGTGAAAATGTAATGGTATACGTGGGCTTGTTAAGCCGGGTGCGCGGTTTGGCCGAAATGCTGGAAGGCTACAGGTTAGCCAAAGAGAAAATTTCGGTAGTATTTAAACTTGGTGGAAAGTTTGCCCCGGTTACGCTAAAAGAAGAACTCTTTGATAATTATGACGCAACATATCTCGGATGGGTCAACTACACGATGTTGGTGGATGAGCTGTATCAATCAAAAATAGGCATTATCATTCCCCACCCGGTTGAGCGCTATAAAACCAATTACCCGGTTAAACTATTTGAATACATGGCTGCCGGCTTGCCGGTTATCGCATCAAAGTTTGGTGAAAGTGCTGCATTTGTGAAAGAAGCAAATTGTGGTGTACTGGTTGACCCACTGAATACTCAGGAGGTGGCCTATGCAATTTGCTGGTTGTTGGAAAATACAAATGAAGCGGAAGCCATGGGCATGCGCGGAAAGAAATTAATTGTTGAAAAGTATAACTGGGAGAACGAAAGCAATGTGTTGTTGGATATCTACGAGCGCCTGCAGCAATAAATCCAACCATCGGTTTCGTTGGCAAATGAGTTTTTAGGCATTAAGGCGTATCGTTCAACATCATGTATTGAAAGCGATTCAACAAATTTATCAATCGTAACATTAAAGCCTGCTTCTTCCAGCCGTTCGTTAAAGTCGCGTGCATAAATCCGTACATGGTCGTGTTGGCCAAAAGCCATTTCGCGCTGTTTCGGATCGGTTATGCTAAAGTCTTCATACGTTTTTTCAATCTTTCTTCCTTTGTAACTATCCATTATGGGTACGAGCAGAATGGCCAATCCATCAGGTTTTAGTACTCGCTTAATTTCCCGCATTGCTTTCCGGTCATCGGGTATGTGTTCCAAAACATGTGAACAGAATATAAGGTCGAAGGAATGATCGGCAAAAGATAAATTGGTAATATCTTCCTTTTGCATGGCTTTGGCCGGATTGATATCTACGCTCAGGTAATCCACATTGGGGTATGACATAAAAACCTTGCTAATGATTTTTTCGGGGGCAAAGTGTAAAACGCGTATGGGTTTGTCGGCAGGCAATGTTTTTTTTAAGTAGAGATAGTATAACCTGAAGCGCTCCAGCGAGTCGCACTTG
This sequence comes from Flammeovirgaceae bacterium UBA5585, assembly GCA_002425185.1. Taxonomy (GTDB): domain Bacteria; phylum Bacteroidota; class Bacteroidia; order Cytophagales; family Cyclobacteriaceae; genus UBA2336. Next base: position 294,625 of record DILT01000010.1, read on the forward strand.
GGGCACCGTGAGTTGGGCCTTCTCTCCAAACCATGATGCAAAAAGCGGGGGCCTGTCCAGCCGCAACACGGGCACTTTACATTTCTTTTCTTGTTTATCAACGGATAGACATAAGCCTGAAACAGGTCATCTGTTTTTTTAATGATTTTTTCCTGGAGTTTCATTCTCTTCTAACGAAAGGTGGTGCCAAGTTATTTACTTTCTGATTCGATCAGGGTTTTCCTTCACAAATCCTTCCCATGATTTTGTTTTTGATTTCACCTGCCCTTTTTGAAAGTGATGGCAAAGGGCCACGGCCAAGGCATCAGTCGCATCGAGTAGCTTGGGAACTTCTTTAATCTGAAAAACCTGCATCAGCATACGGGCAACTTGTTCCTTTGAGGCATTGCCGTTGCCTGTTACGGATTGCTTTACTTTTTTGGGCGCGTATTCCACTATAGGGATTTCGCGCGACAGCGCAGCCGACATGGCCACACCCTGTGCGCGGCCTAGCTTTAGCATGGACTGTACATTTTTTCCGAAGAAGGGCGCTTCGAGGGCCATTTCATCGGGATGGAATTCTTCAATCAGGTGAATAACCTTATCGAATATTTTTTTGAGTTTGATGGCGTGTTCACCTGTTTTGCCCAATGGGATTACACCAAACTGAACGAGCTTGATTTTACTGCCGGTAACACATATAATTCCGTAGCCGGTAATGTTTGTGCCGGGGTCAAGCCCGAGGATAATTTTTTCACGTACAGTTTTTGCCACGGGCACAAGATAGATCAATACCCGATAGATTTCAATCGTTGGTTTATGCGTGTAAAAAATCACAACTTGCGGTGGTATGCTTACCGTTATTCTTATTCTGTTCCTCTTTTATTTTATTCTCATGATCTTTCTGTTGGAAGGATGGAGAATGGCAATGCGGCCAACTGCATCGCTACACGATACTCCATTCATATCAATTGTGGTGGCGGTAAGGAATGAAGAAACTCATATTCTAAATTTATTGAACGATATCGCCAGGCAGCACTACCCACCGGAAAAATTTGAAGTATGGGTGGTAAATGACCACTCACAAGATAGCACCCACGAGATTGTAGCGGAATGGTTGAAAGAGCATTCGTCCGGAGCGTTTACAATCATTAACCTTCCGGCAACTAAAACTGGTAAGAAAGCGGCCATAACTGAAGGGGTGAATCACTCGCATGGAGAAATTATTCTTACTACCGATGGGGATTGCCGCGTTAACCCGGCCTGGCTTACCGCTGTGGCGAGCCAATTCAATGAGTCGACACAACTGGTGGCAGGGGCGGTAAGGCTCCATCCTGTAACCAATTTTTTTGAAGAGCTTCAAGCCATGGAGTTTGCATCCCTTATCGGTACAGGCGCAGCGACCCTTGGTTGGGGAATTCCAACCATGTGCAATGGCGCAAACCTGGCCTATCGGAGAAGTGCTTTTTATGAGGTTAACGGATATTCAGGCAATGAACAAATACCTTCCGGTGATGATGAATTTTTGTTGCGAAAGATCGCCAGGCGTTTTTCGGGGGCAGTCGGGTTTAATGGAAATACTTTTGCAGTGGTGGATACGCCACCGTGCGCCAGCGGGCGGGAGTTTTTTAACCAGCGGATACGGTGGGCCGGCAAATGGCGGGCACATGGCGTTGGTCTATCCCCGGCAATGGCTTTTTTTATTTTCGTGTTTCATGTTTCCGTAGTGTTCGTGGTGGCCATGGCCTTTACCGGTACCGTGGCGTATCAGGATGTAATCCTGTTGCTGGCTGCCAAAATATTCGTTGAAGGTGTGTTTCTTTTTCGCGTGTTGAAATTTCTTCAAATTCCCGTCAACATCGTATCATTTTTTACCCTTCAGTTCGTTTATCCCCTGTATGTAATTTTCTTTGCCCTGATGGCCAATTTTTTACGGGCTGATTGGAAGGGTAGGAGGATTTAATCGCGCAACAACAATTTTTTACGTGTAACTTTAGGCCAGCTATGCCTCAAACCTCTCACAAAAGCCGGTACGAGATAAAGGAACTCGAGCTAAACGCTTTGCTTGAAGTTACTCAGGCCATCAATAATAATGTGCCGGAAGACTTTCTGTATAAGATTTACAACTTCACCTTACGGTCTAACCTAAAAATTAAAAAGCTGGCGCTGTACGTGCTCGATGAAGTGTGGAATTGCAAGGTGAACTTTGGTACCGAACAAGCTTTTCAAAAGGTAAAATTACCGGATTGTTTTAAGGAGGTCAGGAACATTTGTACGCTCCGCGATTTTGAAGAAACACCCTTCAGTATATTTGACATTGTCGTTCCGGTAACGCATAAAGACACGACATTGGCATTGGTCTTTTTAGGCGACCATCAACACGATGGAAACTATGGCGATGATAGCCTGAAATTTATTCAGGCACTGAGTAATATTATTATCGTAGCCATAGAAAATAAAAAACTGGCCCGTAAACAACTGGAGCAGGAGGCCTTCCGCAAAGAACTTGAAATTGCCAGCGATGTGCAGCAATTTCTTTTTCCTGAAAAGCTTCCAAACACAGATTTTCTTAACGTGGAGGCGAGTTACCTTCCGCACGATGTTATTGGAGGCGATTATTACGATTATATCCCCATTAACAAGAATCAGTTTCTGCTTTGTATTGCCGATGTAAGTGGAAAGGGAATACCCGCAGCATTGATGATGTCAAACTTTCAGGCTTCACTTCGCACCTTATTGCGTCAAACACCTAACCTGCGCGATATCATTGAAGCCTTAAATTACCAGGTGCTGGAAAATGCCAAAGGCGAAAAATTCATAACGTTTTTTGCGTGCATTTATGATATTAGCCTGAAGACGCTGGTCTACATAAACTCCGGTCATAATCCGCCCATATTGTGCGATAGAAAAAATGGTATCCGGTTATTGGAAGAGGGCTCTACCGTATTGGGTGTCATGCATCCATTGCCTTTTCTTAACGAAGGCTTTATAACCGACCTGGATCAATTCCGTTTGTTTTGTTATACCGATGGTTTAACCGAAACGATTAATGAGGCAGGTGAAGAGTTTGGGATGGATCGGTTGATGAAATACTTTCACCAGGACACTACCCGCATGAAAGATATGCGCACCATCCATAACGATATTATTATTGAACTCGACACATTTAAGGGGGATAACGGATACCACGATGATATTACCATGGTATCGTGTCGGGTGGGCTAGCGCTCTGCATCATGTTTATTCACCGCACACCATTTTTTCTACCTTGGCTTTACTCCAACCTGGTTTGGCGGATCCGGACGGAACGGAAAGAACTTTTTCTCACGTTAGATGATGGCCCCGTGCCCGGCCCTACTGAATTTGCATTGGATGTCTTAAGAAAATATAGGGCCAGGGCTACCTTCTTTTGTATCGGGGATAATGTGCAGAAACATCCTGATGTATTTAAAAGGATTTTACAGGAAGGCCATGCTGTCGGCAACCATACGTTCAATCACCTGAATGGCTGGGAAACACCCAAAGCAGAATATGTTGAGAATACAACGCTGTGTGATGCAGTGATGGATGAACATCAGACTGGTAATAAAACAAAAAAAGTGGTTTTGTTTCGTCCCCCTTACGGCAGAATAACCCGCGCACAAATCAAGGCGCTGTCAGCCTACAACATTATTATGTGGGATGTGCTGTCTTTCGATTACACTGAATCTATATCTGCGGAGGCTTGCCTGAAAAACTCAATCAAAGCTACCCGGCCTGGCTCGGTTATCGTCTTTCATGATAGCCTGAAAGCCGAGAAGAATATGCGCTATGCATTACCCCGGTTTATAGAGCATTTTACTGAAAAGGGATATTCTTTTAATATTATTCCGCAATGAGCCAAAAGCGAGTACTGGTTGCTCCGCTGGATTGGGGGCTCGGGCACGCCACGCGCTGCGTACCTGTAATACAGATTTTGCAGGAGTTGCAATGTGAAGTATTTCTTGCCGGTGCAGGCCCTTCATTGCAATTGTTAACGCTGACCTTTCCGTCACTAAAAGCTTTTGAACTTCCAGGATACAGTCCGGTTTATCCTTCATCGGGTTCAATGATGTTTAAACTCCTGCTGCAAGCCGGTAAATTCATGCGAACCGTATCGGATGAGCATAAGCAGGTTGAGCAACTCATTAAAGAAAATCAGATTGATCTTATTATTTCCGACAACCGGTATGGTTGCTACTCCACGGTTATTCCATCGGTATTTATAGCGCATCAACTTAATCTGTTAGCGTCCCGTGCCTGGCAATGGCTTGCCGTGGTGGCCAATCGCGTTACTTCACATTTCATAAGAAAGTTTTCCAGGGTTTGGGTACCCGACTTTCCGGGTTCCTTGCTTAGCGGAAAACTTTCAGCAACAACGGATAAACAAATTCATTTTATTGGCCCGTTGTCCCGTTTAACCAACGTTGATCATGAAGAATTAAAATATAGAGTATTGGTTTTGTTGTCCGGGCCGGAGCCGCAGCGTAGTATTTTTGAAAAACTGGTTACCCCACAACTGGCCGCCTCAGGGCTAAGTGCTTTGATTATTCGTGGCGTTGTGAATGGAAACAAAAGGAGGCTTTCAGATAATGTGGAAGTTGTCGATTACCTTCAGGCCGATGAGTTGAGTGTAGCGCTGGCACGGGCTGAACTAATTTTATGCCGTTCAGGCTATAGTTCGATTATGGACTTAGCAAGGTTGGGTAAGAAGGCTATTTTTGTGCCTACGCCAGGTCAAACAGAACAGGAGTACCTGGCCAAAAAGTTCAAGCAAGCGGGTGTTGCCTATAGTATGAAGCAAAAAGATTTTTTACTAAGCGTGGCGCTTAAACAATCGGAAAATTTTACTGGCTTAACAGAATACTTATTTGATGACTCCTTACTTAAAAAGCACCTGACCGATTTACTATCGACCACAGACAAAAGAGGATGAACTTTTACATCGATACCCACGCCCATATTTACCTCGAAGAATTTGATGCCGATAGAACGGACATGCTTGCACGCGCCATTGCCGCAGGGGTAGAAAAAATATTTATGCCCAATATCGATCATACATCCATCGACAGGATGCTGGAGTTGGAGCTTAAATCAGGTGGTTCATGCTTACCCATGATGGGGCTGCACCCGTGTTCCGTAAAGAAAGATTTTGAGAAGGAACTTTATCAAATGGAAAACTGGATTTCGAAAAGAAAATTCAGTGCTATCGGTGAAATAGGTACAGACTTATATTGGGATAAGACATTTTGGGAGCAGCAGCAAGAGGCGTTTAGGATACAAGTGGGCTGGGCCAAACAGCATAAACTTCCGGTTGTCATCCATAGTCGCGATAGCCTTGACCAGACCATTGAACTGGTTGAGCAATTGAAAGATGAAAACCTGACAGGAGTATTTCATTGCTTTACCGGAACAGAAGAGCAAGCGAAACGGATTTTTGACCTTGGTTTTTATGTTGGTCTGGGCGGAGTAGCTACTTTTAAAAATAGTGGAATGGATAAGGTAATACCGTCATTGATGTTGGATAAGCTAGTGCTTGAAACAGACAGCCCGTATCTTGCACCGGTTCCGCATCGTGGCAAGCGAAATGAACCCGCCTATATTCCATTAATAGCTACTAAAGTGGCCGAATTAAAAAACATATCTTTGGCTGAAGTTCAGCGGCTAACAACAGAAAATGCAACTAAGCTTTTCAGCTAGATGAAAATTAAGCAGATCGAAGTAAGTGGTGTTCATGCTACGGATAATGTCCGGGCCAGGGTGTTGATCATTTATACCGGTGGAACGTTTGGCATGACTCATGATAAAAGCGGGGCGCTCATTCCGTTTGATTTCTCCTCCATTGTTGAGCATTTGCCTACTATTAAAAATCTTGGATTGGCGTTTTCAGTTTTTACATTTGAGACACCCATCGATTCATCGAATATCCGTCCGGAGCACTGGGAGGTTATCGGTAAAATTATTTTCGATAACTATTCCAGTCATGATGGTTTTGTGGTGTTGCATGGAACTGACACCATGGCCTATACGGCATCAGCCTTAAGTTTTATGTTACAGGGGCTGAATAAACCGGTAGTGTTAACTGGAGCTCAGTTACCTATTATTGATCCTCGTTCAGATGCGCGTGAGAATCTCATTACGGCATTGGAAATTGCTGCTGCAAAGTTGAATGGCCAGGCTATTGTTCCAGAGGTTTGCATTTATTTCGATTATGAATTGCTAAGAGGCAATCGGTCTAAAAAAGTGGAGAGCATGCAGTTTGATGCTTTTGATTCAGGAAACTACCCGCCATTGGCTAAAGCAGGAGTGAAGATTGATTATAACCAGGCCGCTATTCGAAAGCCTGATAACAAGCCGGTCAGTTTATTAACAAATTTCAATACGAACATAGCCATCCTTAAACTTTTTCCAGGCATACGTGAGCCGGTTGTTCGGGCCGTGCTGGATACAGGCGGGCTAAAAGCGGTAATCCTTGAAACCTATGGATCGGGTAACGCACCAACATCACCCTGGTTGATTGAATTACTGGCGAAAGCAATTAACAGCGATATTATCATAGTGAATGTTTCACAATGTCCGGGAGGTATGGTTGTTCAGGGTAAATATGAAACCAGTAAGGAATTAAAACGGATTGGTGTTTTGAGCGGTGCTGATATGACCACCGAAGCAGCCTTGACGAAACTTATGGTGTTACTGGGGCAGTATAGCGTTGAAGCGTGCAGGGAGATGATTGAACAAGATATAGCGGGAGAGCTAACTACCTAAGGGTTGTTTTGCGGAGAGGGCGGGATTCGAACCCGCGATACCGTTTCCGGTATACACACTTTCCAGGCGTGCTCCTTCAACCACTCGGACACCTCTCCTAAAAGGGGCACAAATAAATCAATAAAAAGGCCCATAAACAACCTGTATCGGTATAAATACAAACCCAAGCAGTGTCTTTAAATTTGGTGGTCAACGAGTTAGATCGAGTAATTTCAAAATTCCGAAACAGTGACTTTATTTGGCAAAAACCATTATTCACCTAAATCGATCGAAGTTTTTGCCGCCAGCATAAAAATTTTTTAAAAAATATCGATAAATCGACAAAACGTTTAATTTTGGCCTTTCCAATAGTCTAATAAACCTGAAACTATGAAAAAACAATTCGCTATTCTTACATTTTTAGGGGTACTGGCGACCTCTATTCTTTTTGCTCAATCAGAACCAGATTCTGCTGCTCAGCAATCTCAACCCGAACCTCAAGTAGCGGCTTCAACTCCCGCTCCTGCTGAAGAAGCCGCTGAAAAAAATGAATCCATGCACCAGGTTCTGAAACAAAAATTCATTGATGGGGGTGTTTCATTTATGGTGCCAATTTTGATTTGCTTAATCTTAGGTTTGGCATTTTCTATTGAAAGAATCATCACACTTAACCTGGCAACATCTAATAATAACAAACTTCTTGGTCAGATTGAGGATGCTCTTGCCAAAGGCGGAGTAAATGCTGCCCTTGATGTTACCCGCAATACACGCGGCCCTGTAGCTTCTATCTTTACACAGGGTCTTTTACGTTACTCAGAAGGAATTGATATGGTTGAAAAATCAATCGTTTCATACGGTGGTGTGGAAATGGGTAAACTTGAAAAAGGACTCATCTGGATATCGTTGTTTATCGCGCTTGGCCCCATGCTTGGTTTTTTCGGAACGGTGGTAGGGATGGTGCAGGCCTTCTCCGATATCGAAGCAGCCGGTGATATTTCTCCTAACATCGTGGCCGGTGGTATGAAAGTGGCCTTGACGACAACCGTAGGGGGTCTTATTGTGGGTATGGTGCTTCAGGTATTCTATAACTACCTGGTATCTAAAATTGACGGACTGGTAAATGGAATGGAAGATGCTTCCATTACGTTAGTGGATATTCTGGTTAAGCACAAACTGGTTACTCAAAAATAATTGAGATGAAAGGTTTTATTTTAATTGCAGTGGCTGTTGTGTTGGTTGTGTTGGCAGTAATTTCTGTAGATGCGGGGCTCTATACGAGTTACGCACTATTAGCAGTTGCCGTTATCTCAGCCATCGTACTGCCGTTGATAAACGTTCTTCAATCCCCAGGGGATCTGAAGAAGGCATTGTTCTCGATTATTGGAATCGTTGTACTTTTTGGTATTTCGTATGCTTTGGCAGGCTCAGAAGTTTCGGCTGACCAGGCTGCAAAAGGTGTTACCGCCAACGTTTCAAAATTAGTAGGTGCCGGTTTAATCATGTTTTATTTAACATCAGCCATTGCCGTGTTGGGGCTGATCTATTCTGAAATCAATAAAGCCATTAAGTAATGCCAAGAGCAACACCCGATATACCGAATGCTTCCATGGCCGACATTGCCTTTCTGTTATTGGTATTCTTTTTAGTTACCACAACAGTTGCCAATGATCGTGGTCTTGCTATCCAGCTGCCACCGCCACCGGAAGCGCTTCCGCCCGATATGGATATTAAAATCCAGGAGCGGAATCTTTTCAAGATTCAGGTTAATTCATTTGATAATGTCCTGGTGGAAGGTAACCCATTCTTTGGCACACCTTCTGAGCTGCGGGACATGATTAAGGAATTTGTGTTGAATAACGGAGCTGATCCGACTTCATCTGACAATCCGGAAAAGGCTATAGTTTCCTATAAAACAGACCGGGGTACAAGCCACAAAAAGTTTATTGAAATTCTTGATGCAGCACAAGCAGCCTATTATCAGATTTATGCTGAAAGAGCCGATGTTTCGGTTAAAAAGTGGCTGGAGCTTTCCTCTGATCTCGCCAATCCGGAGAACAAAAGGTTGTATGATATTGGCCGTGGACGGAGACCGGATGGAACGGTAGAAATTCCAATGAACTTATCTATTGCTGAACCTACTAAAGCAGGGGGAAAATAATATGTCGAAGTTTAAGAAGAAAGCTAACGTAAAGCAGGATATCCCAACATCATCAATGCCTGATGTGGTGTTCATGTTGCTTTTCTTTTTCATGGTTACTACGCAAATGCGTGAAACCAACATTAATGTAAAGCAGCAACTTCCTGAAGCTACCCAGTTGAAAAAACTTGCCCGTAAATCGTTGGTTGCCTACATGTACATTGGTGAACCGAAGAAAACCGAAGAATGGGGTAAGGAACCTAAAATACAGGTGAATGATGTATTCATTGAACCTAAAGATGTTATCCAATGGGTAAACCAGGAAAAAGCAAAACTTCAGGAATTTGAGCGTGATCAGATGACGGTTTCCATGAAAGTTGACGTTGATGCAAAGCGAGGCATCATTGCTGATGTGGAAACGGAACTCCGAAAGGCTAATGCCCGGTTATTGCTTTACTCTACACTGCAAAGACGCGTTGATAATTAGTAACGTTTTTTCATAGTATATAAACCCCATTCGACTTGAATGGGGTTTTTTATTACCTTTCATTTTCGGGCAACTACGCATGACCATTGAATTAAACAATCCTAAAACAGTACGGGCCTGGTATATGTACGATTGGGCCAACTCGGTTTATTCCCTGGTGATTACCTCCTCGATTTTTCCGATTTACTACAAGGCCGTTGCGGTATCAACCGATGGAGATACAATTCCATTCCTGGGGTTTACACTCAAAAATTCAGTGCTGTATTCCTATGCGCTATCCTTTTCCTTTCTTGTGGTGGCGGCTATACTTCCGTTGTTGTCGGGTGTGGCCGATTATACGGGGCGAAAGAAATTCTTCATGAAATTATTCGTGTCTATTGGTAGTCTTTCGTGTATGGGGCTTTTCTTTTTTAAGGATATAAATACACTCGAGTGGGGAATTTTCTGCTCCATTATGGCTAGCATTGGTTTTTCAGGTAGCCTGGTATTTTACAATGCTTTCTTGCCTGAAATCGTTACCGAAGACCGGTATGATATGGTGAGCGCAAAAGGCTTTTCCATGGGCTATTATGGTAGTGTAATTCTTATGGTGGTGTGTATGACACTGATCCTTAATTATGCTGCTTTTGGTTTTGCTTCCGAAGGCATTGCTACGCGGTTTACTTTTTTACTGGTAGGTGCCTGGTGGATGGGTTTTTCGATGATTACATTTTCGGTATTGCCGGAAAACCCGTACGGTAAAAACCCCTCCGGCAAAATCTGGACAAAAGGTTACTATGAAGTGCTAAAAGTTTGGCAGAGTTTGAAAGATTCCCCGGATATGAAGAAATTCCTTACTTCATTTTTCTTTTACAACATGGGCGTACAAACGGTGATGTACCTCGCTACATTATTTGGCACCGATGTTCTGAACCTGGATACCGGAAAACTTATCGGTACGATTTTATTAATTCAATTGGTGGCATCGCTGGGTGCCTGGTTATTTGCCCGGGTATCGAAAGCCAAAGGAAATAAAATGGCATTAGCGATTATGATTATCATCTGGATCATGGTGTGCCTGGCGGCTTATGTGATTACCAGCGAATTGCAATTTTATATTCTGGCCGCTGTGGTGGGATTGATTATGGGCGGCATACAATCGTTATCGCGGGCTACCTATTCAAAGCTCATTCCAGAAAATACTATTGATCATGCATCATACTTTAGTTTTTATGATGTTACCTACAATCTTTCCATTGTGCTGGGCACTTTTTCGTATGGGCTGATTAATCATCTTACCGGTAGCATGCGCAATAGCGCGTTGGCGCTGGCGGTTTATTTTATTATCGGTCTTATTGTATTAAGCCGGATAAAAGCCCGGGATGTTTCTTTACCAACACCTAATACCTAAGGTGCTTTACCGTAATACCGTTGTTGATCAACTGCCGTAAAGAGTCAATTCCAATTTTTAAATGCTGATTGACAAAGTTTGCCGTAACAGCATGATCGCTTACATCCGTTTTAACACCTTCCGGAACCATAGGTTGATCAGAAACCAGTAATAAAGCACCTGCCGGAATTTTATTATAAAAGGCAGTTGAGAATATGGTGGCGGTTTCCATATCAATGGCCTGTGCACGGATTTTTCTTAAATACGTTTTAAAATCCTCATCCCATTCCCACACCCTGCGGTTGGTGGTGTAAACCGTGCCCGTCCAGTAATCTTGATTATAATCACGAATAGTAGTGGATATCGCTTTTTGAAGCGCAAAAGAAGGCAAAGCAGGAACTTCAGCAGGAAAATAATCTGTGGATGTACCTTCACCCCGAATAGCGGCAATGGGAAGAATTAAATCACCGATATCGTTTTTCTTTTTTAACCCTCCACATTTACCAAGAAACAAAGCGCCTTTTGGTTTTATGGCACTTAAACAATCCATTACGGTAGCGGCATTAGGGCTTCCCATACCAAAGTTTATGATGGTGATGCCTCCGGCTGTAGCATTGCGCATGGGTTTATCCAGGCCAATAACAGGTACGTTGTGCCACTCAGCAAACATTTTTACATAGTTATCAAAGTTGGTCAGTAGAATGTATTCGCCAAATTTATCTAGGGGTTGGCCAGTATATCGGGGCAGCCAGTTTTCTACAATTTCCTGTTTGGTCTTCATATCTTCGTTACTTTACGCTATGATAAAACTTAACCTTCCTGCTTTTGATTACAAGCTAAAGAAAGCTGATGGAAAAGTATGGATTTTTGACGGGATACGGAAAAAGTATGTCGTACTCACACCGGAAGAATGGGTCAGGCAACATTTTGTCCAGTACCTTATTCATGTGTTATCCTATCCAAAAGCATTGGTGAAGATTGAGGGTGGCCTGCATTACAATCAACTTGCCAAGCGTAGCGATATTGTGGTATTTAACCGTGCGGGTAATCCATGGATGGTAGTGGAATGCAAGGCGCCTGAAATAAAATTAAGACAACAAGACGCCCAGCAAGTGGCTGTCTATAACAGCACACTTAAGGCTTCGTACGTGGTTATTACCAACGGATTGAGGCATCTCTGTTTTGAGATGGCTACTGAAATAAAATCGCTTCCCGAACTTCCTGCTTATCCGGCTTAAAGAAATTTCTTAACGTCTGTATAAGGAAGATTAAAGGCATCAGAAACACCTTTATAAACAACTTCACCGAACATCACATTTAACCCGTTTCGCAATTCTGTACTTTCCTGGCAAGCCTTTTTCCAACCCTGGTTGGCCAGGCGGATGGCATAGGGAAGTGTTGCGTTGGTCAATGCAAGGGTTGACGTATAGGGTACTGCACCCGGCATATTGGCCACACAATAGTGAACCACATCATCAATAATGTATGTTGGATCCTCATGCGTTGTGGGTGTACAGGTTTCAATACAACCTCCCTGATCAACAGCTACATCAACCAATACGGTACCGGGCCGCATGGTTTTTAACATGTCGCGGGTAACCAGTTTGGGGGCTTTGGCACCAGGTATTAGCACGGCCCCTACAATCAGGTCGTGATCCTGTACCATCTCGCGTATGGTATATTCATTCGACACCACGGTGTGCACGTTTTTCGGCATTACATCATCCAGGTAACGGAGGCGATTAAGGTTTACATCAGCAATAGTAACGTCAGCGCCCATACCGGCAGCAATTTTTGCGGCATTGGTTCCAACCACGCCACCTCCTAAAATCAATACCTTGGCCGGCTTAACACCAGGAACACCCCCTAATAATATACCACGACCTTTGAGTGGCTTCTCAAGGTATTTGGCACCTTCCTGTATCGACATTCTGCCGGCTACTTCCGACATCGGAATGAGCAGCGGCAAGCTTCCGTCAATGCGTTCAACAGTTTCATAAGCCAGGCAAACCGCACCACTGTCAATCATGGCTTTGGTAAGGGGTTCATACGAAGCAAAGTGAAAGTAGGTAAACACCAACTGATCTTTCTTAATCAGTTTATACTCTTGTTCAATGGGCTCTTTTACTTTTATGATCATTTCAGCAACAGCGAAAACCTCTGCTGCAGTTTTGAGCAGTTTACCACCTGCTTTTACGTAATCGTCATCGCTGAATCCACTTCCGGTACCAGCATTATTTTCAACGTAAACCGTGTGACCGCGCTTTACCAGTTCCTGCGTTCCGGCAGGTGTTAAGGCTACCCGGTTTTCGTTGTTTTTTATCTCTTTTGGAACACCAATGATCATAGTTGCAATCGTTTTAACAGGCTGCAAAGATAATCGGCTATTTGCAATAGTCAACGTGTTGATGGGCCAAGTCGGGTTGTCATTTGTACCCCGATTGGCTATTTTTGGGCATCGTCCAAAGCATTGGAAATTCCATCTTAAATAAGTATTGTGAGCACAGTAAAGGGATCGAGGGTAAAGTATTCACAAGCCAGGGTAAAGGAAATTTTAGCCGATTACCGGCTGGCATGCGAGAGCCGCGAAGCAAGTTTAATTGGCCGTAAAGAGGTGTTTATGGGCAAAGCCAAGTTTGGCATTTTTGGCGATGGTAAAGAGGTTGCCCAAATCGCCATGGCCAAAGTATTCCGCAATGGCGATTTCCGCTCAGGATACTACCGTGATCAGACCTTCATGTTTGCCATTGGTGAGTTAACCACCCAGCAATACTTTGCACAGCTTTATGCCCATACTGATGTTGAAGCTGATCCGGCATCGGCAGGGCGGCTGATGAACGGCCATTTTGCCACCCGCATGCTGGACGAAAATGGAAATCTGAAAAACTTAACAGAGCTTAAAAATAGTAGTGCGGATATTTCGCCTACGGCCGGTCAGATGCCCAGGTTGTTGGGCATGGCTTATGCCTCCAAATTATTCAGAAATAATCCGGGATTAAAATCGTACACCAACCTCTCGAACAATGGAAATGAGATTGCTTTTGGTACGATTGGTAATGCCTCAACTTCCGAAGGGATGTTCTTCGAGGCTATGAATGCAGCCGGGGTATTGCAAGTGCCCATGCTAATGTCGGTATGGGATGATGATTACGGGATTTCTGTGCCTCAAGAATATCACACCACAAAAAAAAGTATTTCCAAAGCGTTGGCAGGTTTTGCCCGTGATAATGAAAATCCCGGATTTGAGATTATTACCGTTAAGGGTTGGGATTACCCTGCATTGCTGTCAGCATATGAAAAGGCCGAGAAGATTTGCCGTGACGAACATGTTCCTGTGCTGGTGCATGTGGAGGAAGTGACACAACCCCAGGGACATTCAACTTCAGGTTCGCACGAGCGGTACAAAACAAAAGAGCGGTTGGCCTGGGAGGCTGAGTTCGACTGCATTAAGCAAATGCGCAGGTGGATTGAAAATGAGGTGTTGGTGCTGCCTGAAGAAATCGACATCATTGAAAAGGAGGCCAGGGAAAGTGCAAAGAAAGCCAGGGAAAAAGCCTGGAAAGCCTTTATGAACGACATCCTGAAGGATCAAGCTACCTTGGTTGAAATACTGGAATCGTTAACTCATGAAAAGGACATTGCTGAGATCAAGGGCGAACTTGTTAAAACAATAAACCCCGGAAGGCTTGACCTGGTAAAAGCCGCTAAAAAAGTTCTGATTTTGCTTCGGGGCAAAGAAAGTGACGCCAAACAAAACCTGCAGCAATGGCTAAAGGATCTTATGGTTGATGTTGAGGATCGTTACAGTTCACACCTATACAGTCAATCCGATTTTTCGGCTTTAAAAGTGGAGGAAGTAAAGCCCATATTCCGCGAAGATGCCCCACGGGTTGACGGGCGGGAAGTTTTGCAAGCATGCTTTGATGCCGCCTTAACACGCGACCCACGTGTGTTTGCCTTTGGCGAAGATGTTGGCAAAATCGGTGATGTAAACCAGGGTTTTGCCGGCCTTCAGCAAAAGCATGGCGAATTACGTGTTACCGATACAGGGATTCGCGAATGTACCATCATCGGTCAAGGCATCGGGGCTGCTTTGCGTGGCCTGCGACCGATAGCTGAAATCCAATACCTCGATTACTTTGTTTATGCCCTGGCTACTCTTACGGATGATCTGGCATGTCTTCAATATCGCACTAAAGGCGGACAAAAAGCACCTTTAATTATTCGTACACGCGGCCATCGGTTGGAGGGTGTTTGGCATGCGGGTTCACCCATAGGAATGATATTGAACAGTTTGCGAGGTATCTACCTGTTAGTTCCACGCAACATGACGCAGGCAGCCGGGTTTTATAACACACTGTTAAAGGCTGATGACCCTGCCGTGGTAATTGAATGTTTGAATGGTTATCGGCTCAAGGAATCTCTTCCTGAAAACATTGGAGAGTTTACGGTGCCACTGGGAGTTCCGGAGATTTTACGGGAAGGTAGTGATGTAACCATCGTTACGTACGGTTCTATGTGCCGCATTGTACTGGAGGCTGCCGAGATGTTGGAAGGGGTTGGTATTTCCTGCGAGGTACTAGATGCACAGACCTTACTACCGTTTGATATTCATCATACCATTGTTGAATCCATTAAGAAAACCAATCGGGTGGTTTTTGCAGATGAGGATGTGCCTGGGGGTGCCAGTGCCTACATGCTGCAAAAAGTGCTGGAAGAACAGAATGCCTATCAATACCTGGATGCTAAACCAATCACAATAACCGCCAAAGAACACCGGCCAGCGTATGCTTCGGATGGGGATTATTTCTCAAAGCCAAATACGGAGGAAGTGTTCGATAGGGTTTATGAAATGCTGCAGGATACTTACCCCGATCGTTTCCCCACTATTTACTGATTTCAATTAACCCTAATCTGCTGGAGTGTAAATTCGGGTGTTCTAATGGAGTCTTTGTTAAGCGCCCTGTCTTTAACGATAACATCAAGTTTAAGAGTCCTTATACTAAATAAAGGTGTAAACCCAGTTGAAGTCATAGCATAACGTAAAGTGCCTTCCAACGGGCCTGATTTGTCAGAAAGTACAGGGAATCTTCCATTTAAAGTTGTGCAAAGCTGATCTTCCCAAGAGAATTCAGTAAAAGGACCGCCAGTACTTTGATAAAACCGTACAGATATATTATAATAATTTGGATTTCGCTTGAAATAAACCGTGTCCTTCACCACATAGTATCTATTGCCCGCATTATCCCGTAAGGTATCAGTAATGTTATAGGATGCGTCAATTGCACTGGACGCTGATGGCGCAATAAGTAAGTAGGCTGTTGTATAATCCCTGCATTCAAGGTTGGCTGCACTAAAAGGTGGGAGTGAGCCAAACCCCGGTTTGTTACGCGTGCGGTGTGTTACAAGCTTACCCGTAGGTGGTGTAATAATCATCGGCATTGAGCTTGGCAGAGGTGGTCTGTTTACCGCTTGAATCACAGTGCCAACTGCTTTAATCTTGTTGTTGGCCACATCTTCGAAATAAAAACTTCGTTCATGATAGGGGTCGTCCCTAAAGTCATCGCTCAAGCCCATGTCACCGTTTCCATCCCTGAAGTCGATGTATAGGATAAGTGAATCGGCATCGGATGGATCAGGGGTAACTTTAAACTCAATTTTATTAAAACTGATTTTTGGGGCAATGCCAAATTCTGGCGGGTCAAAGCATGAACTAACGGTTACCGCCAAAAAACAAAATAAAATCAGTCCCTTAATCGCCTTCATGCTGTATTTTTGATTCGTACAAGATACGCAACGCTTGGAAAATAGTAAAAGTTTAAATTTTAATATCTATAGCGTAAACGCTACTAACTTCACTGATATTGCTTTACGCTTGTTCCATTTTCAAGCGGTTAATAACCTGGTTTACAGTGACTATCTGAAGTATTTGCGGGTTGATTGCGGCAGAATTGACAATGTGAAGGATATCCCGTTTTTACCCATTTCATTTTTCAAAAGTAAACAAGTGAAAACCGGTGAATGGGATGCCCACATTGTGTTTGAAAGCAGCAGCACAACCGGAACGGGTGTAAGCCGGCACGAAGTCAGGGATATTTCCGTTTACCTGCATCATGCTACGCGCTGTTTTGAATTTTTTTTTGGCCCGCTTTCAGGGTATCATTTTTTTGCCTTGCTGCCTTCCTACCTGGAACGAAACAACTCATCTTTAGTGGCTATGATGGATTCTTTCATCAAGCAAAGTGGGTCTCCGTTTTCGGGATTTTACCTGTCTGATTTGGAAAAACTAAAAGCTGATATTGCACGTGCGAAGCGCGATGAATCAAAGCAAATCATTGTGTGGGGGGTAAGTTTTGCATTACTCGACCTGGCGGAAAATAACCCTCCCGATTTAAGTAATTGTCTGGTGTTTGAGACTGGTGGCATGAAGGGCAGAAGGCGGGAGATGACACGTCAGGAGTTGCACACCATTTTAAAGAAAGCCTTCGGGATTTCTGCCATTTATTCAGAGTATGGTATGACCGAGCTTTTTTCACAGGCATATACCCGGGGTAGCTCGATTTTTTATGCGCCTCCGTGGATGAAAATTATGGTGCGTGAAGTGGGGGACCCGTTTACCTGGGTAAAGCAAGGAAAGCCCGGTGGTTTAAATATCATCGATTTGGCGAACGTTGAATCCGTCAGTTTTATTGAAACTGAAGATTCTGGCGTGCTTCTTGCCGATGGATTTGAGGTGAATGGACGCCTGGACAATTCCGACATACGCGGGTGCAACCTGATGGTTGAGTAGTTGGTTTTTATCGCCAAAGGGTATAAAAAAGGCGATGGATTTGTTTTCTTACGAAACTGTTTTATTTTTGACATTACTAAACGCCACTTCGAATGAAAAAACTTATCATTTTCCTTCTTTTAGCCGGATTCATTTCTGCCTGTAGCCAGTATACTTGCCCTACGTACAGCAAAGCTGGAGAGCCTGCAAAAAAGACTGCTCCAGAGAAAAAAATCTGATTTTAGAGGTATTTCTTTACGTCCTCTTCAGTAATTACATCGGCTGACATTATAATAAGCCGCTCCATCACATTCCTCAGCTCCCTGATATTTCCTGTCCATTGGTGTGCCTGCAGCATTTTTAATGCTTCCTGATCCAGCTTTTTAACCTTGCTTCCTTGCTCTTCGGCTATGTCTGTCAAGAATTTATTGGCCAGTAAAGGGATATCTTCTGTTCGGTCATTTAAGGATGGTACTTTTATAACAATTACGCTTAACCGATGATACAGGTCTTCCCGAAACCTGCTTTCTGCAATTTCTTTTTTCAGGTCTTTGTTGGTTGCCGCAACCACGCGCACATTAACGGTTATCTCTTTTTCGCCTCCTACGCGGGTTATCTTATTTTCCTGCAAAGCCCGCAGCACTTTTGCCTGGGCCGACAGGCTCATGTCACCTATTTCATCCAGAAAAAGTGTGCCCCCTTCAGCCTGTTCAAATTTGCCGATGCGTTGTTTGATGGCTGAGGTAAAGGATCCTTTCTCGTGACCGAATAACTCACTTTCAATTAATTCCGAAGGAATGGCCGCACAATTTACTTCTACTAAAATGTTTTCTGAACGTTTACTTTTTTCGTGAAGTTGACGTGCCACCAACTCTTTACCGCTGCCGTTCGGCCCGGTAATCAATACGCGGGCATCGGTTGGCGCTACTTTGTCTATCATTTCCTTTATCTGCGTGATAGCTGCGGAAGTACCAACGATTTCGGAATTCTTACTGATTTTCTTTTTCAGTGATCGATTCTCTTCTTTTAACGAATTCCGTTCGAGCACATTTCTCAAGTGGATGAGGATGGTTTCAATACTTTCAAATGGCTTTTGAATAAAAAAATAGGCGCCACGTTTAATGCTTTCCAGGGCTGTTTCTTTTGTGCCGTGAGCCGATATCATGATAAAGGCTGTTGAAATCCCCTCTTTTTTAACCTTCTCCAACAGTTCAATGCCATCTACTTTGGGCATTTTGATATCGCAAAAGGCTACATCAAAATGCTCGTGTTGTAATTTCTTTAAGGCTTCTTCTCCATCCTTCGCCTCATCAACTTCATGCTTTTCTTCTTCCAGTATTTCGCGCAACGAAGTCCGGATGGCTGCCATGTCATCCACTACCAGTATTTTTCCCATAACTCCTAAATTCAGCTTAAATAAAATAAAAACCTTCCACGCGATAAAGCGACAGAAGGTTTAAATAAAAATGTGCAGGTCTGTAAGCCGGGTTCTGTATCCTGCCGGTTACCGTCAGGATTCTTACCATTTATCTTGCCCCGGCATAATCGCCAAGGATCAATCGATCTACCCATCCCGCCTGTCTTGCGACAATTATCAGGGTAATCCGTTGTTACAGGGGCGAGACCTATTTGATCTTTCAACTCGTAAGGTTTGCCTGGCTGCCGAGGGTTACCCCTGGCACGGTGGGCTCTTACCCCGCCTTTTCACTATCACCCCAACACGTTGGGGCTACTTATTTCTGTGGCACTTTCTGTATCTGATGATTACGATCAGACCCCCCGGTATTCTCGGGGTACGATTCCTGAAGTTGCCCGGACTTTCCTCCCTGGTGTTTACCAACAGGGCGATAAGACAACCTGCACGTGCAAAGGTAACGAAATCGTGTGTAAAAGAGTTTTTCTTAGTGAATGTCTTTACCGGTGAGCTTATACTCGTATTGGTCGGCCAGTTGAGCAACCTCCTGTACCATAAATTTTACTTCGTCTTCGCTTACAGCATCGGCCAGGCAAGAGGCTTCAATCTTCAGGTGATTTTCTTCAATAACAAATTTACTGTAGTCAAATGCTGCACTTTGTCTGAGTAAATCAACAAGATCTACTCCTGCAATGGAGTCACTTACTTTTGAACTGAACACAGCGCGTAATTTACCGGATACTTTACTTTTCTCGGTAAAGGCCAGTACGGTCTGAAAGCGATCATCTTTCAGGGGAACTACGATAATGCACTTTGATTCATCGTAATCGGTAAATGTGCCTCCTATATAATCGGCATATTGCTTAATGATGGCAGAGAGTTTCATAGGCTTTTGGGTTTTAGGCTCGGAAGTTATAAAAAAGCAAATGATTTGAAGAAGTGTGCTTAAATTTTTTAAAGCCCTGCTACATGAAAGGTTACCGCTTTGCCGGAAAGCCTGATTGCTGGTGCAGGCAGTTTAATCATATTGGCAACAAACAGTAACGTGTTAAGGGCTTTAGAGCGTGTTTTCAGGTGCGATAAGTCAACATCGAGACCCAAATAGTATTGACGAATGGCTTTGTACCCTGCAGCTGAATTTTCACTTTCCGTGGCATATACCATCCCATCGGCACCATAACCGATTGCCAGGTTGAGCCATTTTGGAAATTTCAGGAATTTATCCATATCAAAGGATAACCAATAGGTTTGGCCGTTATAGTCTTTAAAGATTTCTGTGGTTAATCCGTTACCCAGGATGTTGTCCGTTCGTAAAGACGGGTAGTGGGTTCGCTGAAATGAAAACTTTGGATGAATGCGCACTTCATTCCATACTCTATTTTGGCCGAAGTAGAAACTGGCTCCGGCTGCATTGGCCAGCAAATCACCTGTTGATGCACCATAGTTTGCAGAAAACCCATCAAAAATTTCAATCGGAAGCAGAATAAGAAATCCGGTAACTGAGCCCCATACATCGGATTTGGTTTTGCCAACACCACACCATTGAAGGCTTCGTGAAGTGCCAGCGCTAAGGTGAAAGGCAGAAAAGAAGTGGCCGGCTTTATCGATCTGCTTCCATTGCGGGTTGTCATTAAAAAATGAAAAGGACTGTCGTTCAGAATCTTTATACCAGAGTTCGTTTAACCCAACCAGGCTTGCCGTGTAGGCAGCACCTGAAATTATTATCAATGATTTTAGCTTTTTTTTATCGTGGGTATGCACGGTATCCGATGACTGCGCATGAAGTTGGAGGGACACAAGGGTTACGAAAAACCAAAGTCGTTTAACCACCATCATCTTCATCTTTAAGCGCTTCGTCATTTTGATCAGGAAAATCCTGAACAGGTCTTCGGTTCTTGTCGCGGTTTGATTTTAGCAGATCTTTAAGCTCATTAAAACTTTGCGTGTGCATAAGGCTTACCCCGGTAGTAATTGCATTTTGGGAGTTTAGGTTATTGACTAGTGGATTTACGTTTGTTCGACTGTACATCTTCACTTTAAATTTACCATCGGCTGAAAGAAGATAATCGACCGTCCAATCGCCAATGGCCATGGCCAGGTCACTCCGGTTATCTACGCCACCGGTGGGCTGTGCCTGGTTACCCAAGGTTCCATCGCGCGTTATTCGCAAGCGTCCATTCATAAACGTGTAGGACATCCGTAACTGAAACGCATTAAAGGCTTCCTGATCCATGCTTCCCAGGTCAACATCAATTTCCAGGTTTTCATCTACCTGGCTAAGCCACGAACTTAACTGGTTGGAGAATAGTTCGCTCACACTATTAACCAACGAACCACTGGTGTTGAAAGATTCCGGTGGGGAAAATCTGCGCAGTACAATAAGGCTAAAGACCTGACGCTTTAGTTCCTGCTCATCCAATCTGTTTTTAAAGGCAATAAATTCTATATCCAACGATACAGGTGGTCTTCCTTCTACGGGTATTGATTTTGGTAAATCTTTACCAACAATATCAAAATTGATTTGCGGTGCTAGCATAGGGCCATCCAGTTTTAGCAGTACCTGAACCGGGTATTTCCGTTTCACTTGTGCTACGTTGGCCAGTGTTTGGTCAGCAATAATGGGTGCAAGGGAAGCCAGTTGGTTATAACTTGCATCAATCTTCATCGTTCCCTGGTAGGGGTCGCCATACCAGGCAATGGAACTGCCGGGTTGAATGCGGAATTCTTTGTTGATAATATCATAGAGGGTAAAGTTGTACCAGCCTTCAGTAAATTCGAACGGGCCGAACATATTGAATTCTCCTTTGGTATCAAGCTGTAGTTTTATTTTTCCGTTGCCGCGGCCACGAATAATATCACCCGCTTTCAAATCAAAAATTATCTCGCAATAGGCATCGGGAGTAACATCCAGGTTAAAGTCGATAGTTACCCCGGTGAGTTTTATTTTTTTTCCGGCTTCAACATTCTGTGAGGCGATGTATGTAGAATCTTTAAAACTCACGAAGTTGATGTATTCTTTCTGCTCAACAGAAGTGCCGCTGGTAAGGGGAATGTATATGCGTGTATTTTTTCGTGTGGTTGCTGTGGCTGATATAACGAGGTTATCTATAGGACCATTAATATTTACTCTGCCCGAGGCATAAGCCTGTCCATAAAAAAGAGAATTGTCTTTTGCCGTGGTATTCAGCACCTGAAAATCATCAAATTGGCCATCCAATGAAATCTGCATGTTTGCAAACCCGGTATGGGTTATGGCGCCATTTAGTTTGCCCTTATTCCGGTTGGTATCGGTGAGGTCAATGTCTTTGAAGTATATGGAATTTCTGGATAACCCCAGGATACCTGTAAATTGGTATACCGTGCTCAGGTAGTTAATCATCATGGCGCCATTTTCCAGTTTTCCTTCACCACTTAAAACGGGTTCTGATAGCTTCCCTGTTACTTTATAGTTTCCGGTAAGGGTACCCTTGAACTGACTAAACAGATCGTCTATGAAAGGCTCAAAGATTTTAAGATTAGCATTCGTAAACTGTGCTGAAATATTTAGCGGGCTAGTGGGATGGGAGGGGTTATAAAATCCTTTACAATTTACAATTCTTGTATCCAGTCTATCGATGAAGAATTCCAGGTTGAATTTTTTTTCAACCGGGTCCCATATATTCTTACCGGTAATGTCTCCAAATAAAAAATCGTCTACCTGCAGGTTGCTGATAAAAATATTGTTTTGGGTATCCCGGGTGGCATAAAAGTCAGTAAGGGTAACCTCAGCATTAAGGAGTCCTTTTAGCTGACGCAGGATCAGCGGATTAATGTTGGTCAGGTCAAAATTTTCGATTTTAAAATCGAGTTGGTTTTCAGGATTTTGCGATAACCTTCCGTTAATGCTAATCGTCTGGTTAAGTTGTGTAAGGCCCAGGTTTTTAAATGACCACTCCTTACCGGAAACGGCTATTTGGTTATTGGGTTTAACGCTCCAGTTTTTATCCAATACGCTTATGGTGGAGGGCAGGATACGTATGTAAGTGCTGTCCTTAAAGTCGATAACACTATTGATGTCGATACGATTGGTAGTTTCTTGCTGTGCAATACTCAGGTCTACATCAATATGGTCACGATCCCAGATGATTTCACTATATAAATTTTTTGTTTTGATTTTATTTAACTCCTGCGAACGTGAATGTAAAAAGATCATGGCCAATGCCTGTGTACTGTCTGAAACTTTAGAAGCACTGATTTCAAATTCTGTTTTAAAGAAATGATTGTTGTTATAGCGAATGGAATCGATGAGTGTAAAGGCCTGAAGTGATGAGGTTGGTCCGCTTACATATTTACCATCAATGGAAGTGTTGCGACTTATGGAAAGATCAATGTCTAACAATTCCATAATCGGACTGATGTTTTTGAATGTAAATTCAAAATCAGCTGCGTAACGTTCAGGTATTTTTTTCTTTTGCTTGTAATAGGCTGCTGTAGCGTCAGCTTTGTTTTCAATGTTCAGCCTAAACTCTTGGATAAGATTGCTGATATCATTGAACATTAATGATAATAAGAAGTCGCCTTGTATTTCTGCATCAATCAAGGTTGACTCCAATTTTAGCTGGCGTTGATTTTTAATTTTCTCTGCAAACAAGGAGATATCGGGGAGGCGAAGCGTTTGACTATCGTAACGAACGAATAGGTTTCCGAGACTTATTCTTCCCAACAGGCTATCTAATGTCAAGCCTTTCATATCAATATTGAGCTGCGTCTTAAGAAACAATTCTTTTGGGCTCAGGTTGAGCTTATGCAAGTAGGCTGTGTCCAAAGCTCCGACAATTTTTATTTCATTAAGTTTATTGCGCAAGTCAACGGTTCCTTCAGCATTAAATTCAAGGTTAGGATCATTTATTTTTAGCTGGCCACTGAAAAATTGAGAGGCAAAGCGCGCTTTGGTAGTTATATTTGAATAGTTGTAGTTACGTATTCCAATCGATTGAACGGTTCCGTCCAGTGTAAAGTCAGCTGTTTCCACCGTAAGTCCTTTTCCGTTTATTCTTCCGTTTACCGTTACTTTTTGGAAATTCAACGAATCATCCAAATACGTGCCCAGGTTAAAGTTGGTGAGGGAGAGATTGCCGGCATAGCTTGATTGATCAACAGCCGCCTCATTAATTTTCAAATTTATATCAGAAGTAATGCTGCCAATGGAGCTTACAAAATTTCCGTTGGCTACAAAGTCGGTAGGGTATCCAAGAAACTGTCCTCTGAATTTTAATAAACCCAGAGGTTTCAGTCGCGCAATAATATTTTCACTAAATACAAAAGCAAGATCGGTGAAATTGATTTGTGATTCTCTCAGGTTTAGCAAAATAAATGTTTCGGTGATGTCGGGTAATCCGTCCATTTCCAGGGCGCCTTGCAGATGGGTGTCGCCAATCTGAATGTTCATATTCGTAAACCTGAAACGATTAATCTTTCCGTTGAAGGAGCCATTGAGCGAAACCGGTGCTATAAGTTTATCGGGAAGGGGGGCAAAGAGGGCGAGGTCACGCGGGTTTATAACAGCATCAGAAAAATTCGCATGAACAGTAACCTTGTTGGTAAAATCATTAAGATCCAACTGGCTTTCATACCGGAAGATAATGGTATCGGATAAAATGCTTTCACCAACGGTTGCCTTTAGTCCTTTAAACTCCATGGATTGTTGTGAAATACGATAGAAGGTAGACAGTTGATGAATGTTAAAATTCAGACGGTCTTCCGTAGCCGTAAGGCTGCGCAGATTGAATTGTATGGTGTCTCCCTGTACTAAAAATTGCTGCAGTTCAATATCCGGAATAGTGAGTGAAAAATGGTTCGGATCAAATCCGTTACTCAAACTATCTGTATCGGTATCATAAGCGAAATGACTGTTTCGAAGAATGGCTTCTCCGATATTTATAAGTGCACTCCCACCACCCTGGGTAGTGCCCGACATGCTGTTAATGCGGGTAACGAATACATTGATATTCAAATCACGGGATGAATCGGTTTCCATGATTTTCTTAAAATTAACCTCAACACCGTCCATCATTACAGCATCCAGGCTGATGTTATTGCCTTGAAATAGTGTTGAAAACCGGAAGTTGATCAATAATTTTTTTACTCCAATCATGGTGTTGTCTTCCGGATCGACAATGGAAACGCCCTCCAGGTATAGCCGGTCGAACCAGTGTAGTTCCAGGCGCCCAATTGTTGTTTGGAAGCCGGTTGCGGCTGAAAACGACCGGAGGTATCGCTGCGTAAGCTTGCTTTGAACGGCAGGAACCTGCAGTAAAAAGAAGGAAGTAATGGTTAACAGCAGAAAAATGTACAAGCCATAAAGCGTAATGCTTTTAAGCCAATACAATACCCGAATTTTAATAACTTGCAGGTTCATGTTTCAACCCGTGGGGCCCATCATACTTGCTATTGAATCATCGTGCGATGAAACATCTGCCGCTTTAATTAGAAACGGCAAGGTACTCAATAATATTATTGCCTCACAGGCTGTGCACCATAAATATGGCGGTGTTGTACCCGAACTGGCATCGCGTGCGCACCAACGTAATATTGTTGCTGTTGTTGACGAGTCGCTTACCGCAGCGAATATTTCTATGAAGGATGTGGATGCCATAGCCTTTACACGGGGCCCGGGCTTAATGGGTTCATTACTGGTGGGGGTTTCGTTTGCCAAGGGGTTATCTGTTGCGTTAAATAAACCGTTGATTGAGGTGAACCACATGCAGGCGCATGTATTATCCCATTTTATTGATGACCCCAAACCAACTTTTCCGTTTTTGTGCCTAACCATTAGCGGTGGTCACACACAAATTATTCTGGTTAACGATTACCTGGATATGGAAGTGATAGGTGAGACACAGGATGATGCCGTAGGTGAGGCCTTTGACAAAGCTGCGAAGATTATGGGGTTACCATACCCGGGTGGGCCATTAATTGATAAGTATGCGCAATCCGGCAACGAAAAAGCGTTTACGTTTTCGAAAACAGTTATGCCGGATTTAGATTTTTCATTTAGCGGAATTAAAACATCAATTCTGTATTTTATTCGTGATGCCAAAAAGGAGAATCCTGCTTTTGTGGACACTTATTTGCATGACCTTTGCGCCAGCATACAACGCCACCTGGTGGGTATGCTAATGGAAAAACTGATTATGGCCAGCCAGAAAACCGGTATACGGGAGATTGCCATTGCCGGTGGGGTTTCCGCGAACAGTGGCCTTCGAAAAACATTGCTGGCTGAGGCGGCTAATAGAAATTGGAATGTATTTATACCGGCATTTGAATATTGCACTGACAACGCAGGCATGATAGCGATGGCTGCGCATTATAAATTTTTACGTAGCCAGTTCAGCGGGTTGGATGTAACGCCACTGGCCCGGATGGCGCTGTAGCATTATGAAGGAAATTTTTAAACCAGGCGATATAAAAACCTATACGCACACCGTTACCACAAAAGATGTAGCGGCTTTTCATGGTGAAGTTGTGCACCAGGTATGTTCAACGTTTGCACTGGCACGCGATATTGAATGGACAACCCGGCAGTTTGTGCTGGAGATGCGCGATGCTGATGAGGAGGGCATCGGCACATTTTTGAGTATTGAACACAAAGCTCCGGCTTTTGTTGATGAAACGCTGTTCATTGAGGCGGCCATTGAAAATATTAATGGTCATGAGCTTATATGCTCGTATATTGCCAGGGTAGAAGACCGCATCATTGCCATTGGAAAAACGGGTCAGAAGATTTTGAAGCGGGAGAAACTAAAACAATTGCTTTCAAAGGATTAACAAAAGGTGGGTAAACGATTTTCAAACGATATTAACATCCGCAATAAACGAGCGGGCTATGAGTACGAATTACTTGATAAGTACATAGCCGGCCTCGTACTAAAGGGAACTGAAATCAAGTCAATAAAAGAAGGAAAGGTTAATCTTCAGGACGGGTATTGTTATTTTAACAACGGAGAATTGTTTGTAAAGGCAGTTACGATAAATCCCTACACACAGGGCACGCACTATAACCATGAAGCGGGTCGCGAGCGAAAATTGTTACTCAAGCGATCGGAACTTAAAAAACTGGAGGGTAAGGTTGAAGAAAAAGGACTTACCCTGGTGCCGGTGCGCTTGTTTATTAATGATCGCGGATTTGCAAAATTGGAAATTGCCCTGGCGCGGGGAAAGAAAATTCATGACAAACGCGATAGTATAAAAGAGCGTGATGTAAAACGTGAACTTAGTCGTATTAAATTTTAGCAGGTGAGTAACGATCATAACAACTTTGGCGTTAGCCGTTTAAGCCTGGTGCCCATGCGCACTGAACCTTCCGATAAAGCTGAACAGGTTAGCCAGTTATTGTTTGGCGATCATTATGAAGTGCATGAAGTAAGCAAGGATAAAAACTGGCTCCGTATTCACGTGTACTACGATCAGTGCGAAGGATGGATAAACGCACACCAGCACCATACTGTAACACGGGAGTACTACGACTACATAAATCGTGCTGACTTTAAAATAACCACCGACTTAACCTCCAGCATTCTGTATAACAAGAGCCCGTTACTTATATTAATCGGAAGTATTATCCCGATTTCAGGTTCGGAGTTATTTAAAATGGAGGAACAATTCGCCTTTAATGGTGATTCCAAAAGTTTAGGTGTGAAGCGGGAGGCTGAATTTTTAAAATCCATAGCATTAAAATACCTGAACGCCCCCTATCAATGGGGCGGCAAAAGCCCATTTGGCATTGATGCCTCCGGCCTTGTGCAAATGGTTTATAAAATAACCGGCTACCGCCTGGGCCGCACCCTTGAAGAACAATCACGGCAAGGAAAAGCAGTCAACAATCTTGCCGAAGCGGTGCCGGGTGACCTTATTTTTTTTACAGCTCACACCAACAGGAATAATCATGTGGGTTTACTTCTGGAAAAGGATAAGATCATTCATGCTTTTGGTAAGGTGCGTATAGATTATCTGAACGAGGAAGGCATTCTAAACCTGGATACAAAAATATATACGCACGCCCTGACGGGAATCCGCAGGGTATTGACAGAGTAGACTTAAAATACCACTACGGTTTCTGTCAACCTCAGCAAACGACATCTTGCATACTAAGCGGATAGCCATTAACTTACCTGCATGAATAGCCGGGTTTTGGTATTGAATCAGGATTTTAGCCCGTTGATGGTATGCTCCGTTCAACGCGCTTTTTTGCTGGTATACCTGAACAAAAGCGAAATGATCAGGCCTGCCAATGGCCATAAGTTGCATTCGGTAACACAAACCTTCCCGATGCCCTCGGTTATCCGGCTCAACCGGTATGTTCGTGCCCCGTACAAAGGGGTAGCGCTTACCCGGCAGAATATTTTTAAGCGCGATAATTTTGAGTGCCAGTACTGTGGTACAAAAAGAGACCTTACATTAGACCACATCATTCCAAGTTCAAAAGGCGGGCAGCACACCTGGGTAAACCTGGTGACTGCCTGTAAAAGGTGTAACGCCAAAAAAGGAGATTATACACCCGAGGAGGCCGGCATGCCGCTTCAACGAAAACCACACAAGCCAACCTACTCACTCTTCTTACGAGAGTTATCCGACCACCATGGAAATGAGTGGGATGAGTTTTTAGGGTGATTATTTTTACATTCTGTTATTTTACACAAGGCCATTCAAAAGTAATTTCCTACCTTAGGATAATAACTCCCCCGAAAATGAACGCCCTTTCTAAAATTAGTTCCTGCGCGATGCTGATCGCCCTGTTCCTCATTTCCTCATGCGGTAAAGATGAGGATGGCTTTCCAATCAACACCATACGGTACAATGGAAAAGATTACAAACTTGATTTTGCCTTTGGTTTAAACTACGGGTCTTTTCAGGAAGGATCGGTAACGTATAACAATACCGATTTTGTATTTTTTGATCGGGTCATTGATCCTGACGATGATAATTCGGTTTATGAGTACGGGCTCTACATTGAACTTTATTCGGCCGGCAATGCAAATTTTCAAGGCGGTACCTTTACTTATTATAGCGGATCAGGAAACATTCCTACAGGAAGCCTTTTTACAAATGGAACATTATTTTTCTTTGATGAAAATAAAGACCCGGTTGAGATTACAGGAGGCAAAATAACCGTTACCATTACCGGTAGTCAGTATAGTTTTGTATTTGATGTAACCACCAACGAAGGAAAGAAACTTGAAGGAAATTATTCAGGTGAAATAGAAATTAATACTATTGGCGCACCTAATGTTTCCGGAACGTTAACGATTGGTGAGAATAACAGGAGTGCCGACTTTGGCGAGATTTTGGACTATGGATCATTGGGCGCACACTACAATTACGATTTTATTATATATGATACCGATGACACCTACGAGCTCTATTTTGAGGCATTTTCATTAGGTACCACCGCCTTTCAGGCGGGTACATTTAATTATGGTACAACAGGAACAAGCTACTTTGATATTCTTGAGTATTTCGATTATCAGACATTCACGAGTTATAATGCCGTCAGCGGTTCAGTTGTAATCACCAAGTTGAGTGGATCAAGAGAATACAGATTACAATTTAATGCCGTATTAGATGATGCCAGTACACTTACCGGAACTGTAGAAGGTAATTTCAGATATTCCAACAGTGGTGGAAGAATGGGAAGAACCAGAAAGGGGCCTTCGGAAGAATATTTTCATGTGAAAAAATCGACCGTGAGGCGAGTGAGAAAGTAAATGGCTATTGTTTGTTAAAATCTAAGCGTAAACACGGTCATAACATCAGGTGCTGACTCCACACTGATTGAACCATTGTGCATTTGCATAATCTGACGGGACAAGCTCAGGCCAATACCGGAGCCGGTTCGTTTGGTGGTATAAAAGGGCACAAAAATTTTATCAATAGCTTCTTTTATAATACCGGCACCGTTATCAATCACCATAATTTTTACTGAGCTCTCATCGTATTCGCCCCGCAATTCAAGGGATGGGTTTTCAGTTTCCGCCAAAGCTTCAATGGCATTTTTCAACAGGTTAATCAACACCTGTTCAATCATCTCTTCATCGGCCTGAATGGTCAGGTATTCGGAAGAACAGGAATACCTGAAATTAATGTTGCTTCTTTTTATATCCGGTTTCATCAAGGTGGCTACCTTTTCAATCATATCTTTTAACCGGATGGATTTTAACTTTGGCTTGGGCAGTGACGTGTATTCACGATAGGCATCAATAAACTTGATCAACCCTTTACTCCTGTTTTCAATAGTCTCTAATCCTTCTTTTAAATCGGCTGCGCCTTCTGCCTTTAATTCATAGTGCCCGTCACGTTCCTGCAAATCATAGCGCAACACATCTTTCAATGTTGAGGTAAGGGATGAAATGGGTGTAATCGAATTCATGATCTCGTGCCGCAAAACGCGCGTAAGATTTTGCCAGGCTTCTAATTCCTGTTTTTGTAATTCAGGTTGAATATTTTGCAACGTTATCAACCGCACATCATTACCACGGATTCTTAGTTCTGTTGCCTGAATGGTTAAATAGAGTTCATTACTTCCCTTATACAAATTGCTCTTACCGGATTCGGTTTCAATAATGGCCTGGTAGAGTTTAGCGTTTTTATCTTTCAATTCATGAATGCGCTGTATAGCCTGCACATTCATAAATTTTCGGGCATTGGCGTTAATCAATTGAATATTACCTTCCGCATCAAAGGATAAAATGCCGGTTCGCACTTGCTGAACAACGGTGTTCAAATATTGCCAGTGTTCTTCTTTTTCTGAACGGGCTTTTCGAAAGGCTTCCAGCACATCGTTAAAAGCAATGTTCAGGTCTTTAAAACTTTTTCCGAGTTTGTGGTCGGCTGTAAAGCCCGAAATAAAATCAGAGTATTTAACAGATTCGAGGAAGCGTGTGAGTTTACGGTTGGTTTGGCTGACAAAACGAAAGAGCTCAGCCAATTGAAGGATAATGATAAAACTGGTTAAGATAGCCGCAAACAACATGTTCTCGTTACCGAGCATGTAGATGAACAGGGCAATCGACAAGCCGATTAGAATAACCCGAAGAAGTACACGTGATCGGAAGTCGCTTAACATATTAATTTGAAAATTTGAAAGTTATTAACCTTAATGTAGTCATTTCCAAATCTTCAAATTGACTCATGTATAGATTTATTAAAGCCCATGTTTTTCCAGTCTTCTGTAAAGTGATGATCGTGTTAAACCCAGTTCAGAAGCTGCTTGCGTAATGTTGCCATTATGTTTTTTAAGGACTTTCCTGATCAACAGTTTCTCCACATCTTCAAGATTGTATTGTTCCAGACTGAGTTGCCCATCTTCTTTTGCAGAAGAAGCCGTCAGGTTAAAATCTTCGGGTTGTAATACCGGGCTGTTGCTTAAAATTACTGCGCGTTCAATAGCGTGTTGCAGTTCACGTATGTTACCGGGCCAGGGATGTTTGTGCATACGTGCGGCAGCGGCATCACTTATTTTAAGTACATTTTTGCTATACTTTTCTGAATAGTGTTTTAAGAAGTGATTTGCCAGTAGCGGTATATCCTCCAGTCGCTCGCGCAAGGGCGGTATCTCCACTTCAATGGTATTGATGCGGTAAAGCAAATCCTGACGGAACCGGTTTTCTTTTACCATATCATACAGCGGCATGTTGGTTGCACAAATCAACCGGATGTCAACCGGTGTTTCTTTGTTTGATCCTACGCGACTAACTCTTCTGTTTTGAAGTACAGTTAGTAGTTTGGCTTGCAGCGGCATGGAGAGGTTTCCAATTTCATCCAGAAAGAGTGTGCCGCCATTGGCCAATTCAAAACGGCCGGGACGATCTTCCTTGGCATCGGTAAATGCGCCTTTCTTATGACCGAATAACTCGCTTTCAAAAAGGGTTTCGGTTATGGAGCCCAAATCCACACTAACAAAATTTTCGCGCGCGCGGGATGAATTGCGGTGAATAGCCCGTGCAATTACTTCTTTGCCGGTTCCGTTTTCGCCCAGTATCAATACGTTGGCATCGGTTTGTGCAACACGGTCTATGGTTTGAAAAATGCGCTGCATAGACTGGCTTTGCCCGATGATTTCACTGAAGCGGTTATTCAGTTCTTTATTGATTTCCTGATTTTGGATTTTCAATGTCTCCACCTGATCGCGCGATTCGCGCAAGCGCATGGAGGAATATAGCGTGGCCAAAAGTTTTTCGTTTTCCCAGGGCTTTAATACAAAATCAGTAGCGCCTGCTTTAATTGCTTTTACGGCCATCTGCACATCGCCATAAGCTGTAATAAGAACAACTACAGCCGAAGGATCCAATTCCAGAATTTTCTCCAGCCAGTAATACCCTTCACTGCCACTGCTTACATCTTTGGTAAAGTTCATGTCGAGAAGGATTACATCGTAATCTTCATGCGCCATCAGGGCTGGAATGGACTCCGGATTTTTTTCAATATCTACCTGAACGAAGTGCCGTTTTAAAAACATCTTGGCAGCTTTTAATAAGTCTTCGTTGTCATCAACAATCAAAATCTTTCCTTGCTTTTGTTCCATAGTCGAGCAGTTATGTCCGTAAACGGTCTGTATGTTGGCAAAGTTGGTACCGAAAGGCCATTATGATTCAGATTAAGCGGAAACGGCAATTCTCCTCTAAAGGTAAGGAAATATATGTCCGCATACGGACATATCCGTTCACATGTGGACGAGCAGGGCTCATATTTTACCATTAAAATAAGCTTGATTAAGGTTTCTGGCTGTTGGCACGCTTGTTGGCAAACGGTGATCACGTACTTTTTAAGCCTTATTAATGGACCGTCAGTTAAAGAAGAAGAATTGGACCCTGAAGCGGATTGCCACTATCGGGGGCATCGGAATTTTTGTTGTGTTTGTTGGCTACCAGGTTTTGTTTGCCGACAGACGCTCCAGGTTAAAAGTTGAAAAAGATAAGATTACCATTTCAACGGTTAGCCGTGGGGTGTTTCAGGAGTTTATTCCGCAGACCGGAACCGTAGAGCCGAGCCGTACCGTTTACCTTGATGCCGTGGAAGGTGGTACGATTAAGCGTGTAGTAGCCGAAAGTGGTGCGTTGCTTAAACCGGGTGATGTTATTTTAGAGCTAAGCAACCTTAACCGCGAAATCAGCGTCCTTGACCAGGAATCCAACCTGACACAAAGTATTAACCGTATTCGCGAAACACGTTTACAGATCACCCAGAATGCATTGCGTCAGCAGGAGAGTTTGATTACCATTGATAACGCACTGGCCACATTGAAACCACAATACGAAAGACAGAAGCAGCTATTTAGCAAGCAGTTGATTTCGAAGCAGGAGTTTGAGCGAACCGAAGCTGATTATTTGGCGAATATCAAGCGCAAGGAGATAACGTATCAAGCGTATCGATTAGATTCGCTGGATAGATTAAGGCAGATTGTTCAGCTCGATCAAAGTGAGCGAAAGCTTTTACAAAGCCTGGAGAACGTAGGAAAAATTCTGGACAACCTGGTGGTGAAGGCACCCATTGAGGGCCAACTTACGCGTCCACAATTGGATGTCGGCCAAAGCGTAAATCCCGGGCAACGCCTTGGGCAGGTTGATGTTGTGGGAAGTTATAAGGTAAGAGTTGAAATTGATGAGATTTATTTACCCAGAATTTCAGAAGGATTGCGCGCCACTACCAACTATGCCGGAAAAGATTACGGGCTTGTAATTACCTACGTTTACCCCAATGTTCAGAATGGACGCTTTCCGGTAGATATGAATTTTACAGGCGAAACACCCTCCGGCATACGCAGGGGTTTATCGCTGCGGTTGCGAATTGAGTTAGGTCAATCATCCGAAGAATTATTGCTGCCGGTAGGTGGGTTTTATAAAGATACAGGTGGAAATTGGGTGTATGTTCTTGAAGCTGACGGTAACCGCGCAGTGAAAAAGAGCGTCAGACTGGGAAGAAAGAATACAGAGCATTTTGAGGTACTGGAAGGACTTAAGCCTGGCGATAAGGTAATAACCTCATCGTATGAGAATTTTGGGAATAATGAAGTGCTGGTGTTAAATTAATTCTACGTTCAATATTCAAAATTCAGAATTGGTTAGATACAAACGAAATTAATCTTGAACCTTGAACCCTGAATCTTGAATCAAAATGTAACCTTTTAGATAAATAAAGAGTATTAGAAACGTAAAACCAATTCCTTATATAAAACATCCTTAAATCGTAAATAGCCAAACCATGATAAAATTAAAAAATCTTGAAAAGGTATACACTACAGAAGAAGTAGAAACAACCGCCTTGAATAATATTAACCTTGAAATTAAAGATGGCGAATTTGTAGCCATTATGGGGCCTTCCGGTTGCGGAAAGTCAACCCTGCTCAACATCCTTGGTTTGCTGGATAACCCGTCCAATGGGGAGTATCACTTTGGCGAACACGAAGTATCAAAATATTCTGAGCGCCAGCGCGCACAACTGCGTAAGGGCTCAATCGGTTTTGTGTTTCAAAGCTTTAACCTGATTGATGAGCTTACCGTGTTCGAAAATGTAGAACTCCCCTTGTTATACATGAAAGTTCCTGCAGCCGAACGCAAACAACGTGTTGAAGAAGTGCT
The DNA here is from genome assembly GCA_002425185.1 of Flammeovirgaceae bacterium UBA5585. GTDB lineage: Bacteria > Bacteroidota > Bacteroidia > Cytophagales > Cyclobacteriaceae > UBA2336. The sequence continues at coordinate 329,153 of DILT01000010.1, forward strand.
GGAGCGCATGAACATCATGCACCGCAGAAATCACTTCCCGCAGCAACTTTCCGGTGGTCAGCAGCAGCGTGTAGCTATTTCACGTGCCATTGTAGCCAAGCCGAAAGTAATCCTTGCCGATGAACCTACTGGTAACCTGGATTCTGCCAACGGTGAAGAAGTGATGAAATTACTTTCGCAATTAAATGAGGAAGGAACAACCATCATCATGGTAACACACTCACCTTACGATGCCAACTATGCGCACCGTATTGTGAATCTGTTCGATGGAAAAGTGGTAACGGAGAACATCAAGGAGCAATTCCATATATAGAATTTCTAAATTCTAATTTCTAATTTCTTAAACCCTGTCCAAAAACAGGGTTTTTGTTTTTCACTAGTTAGGTGAGGAGATAAAAGTGAACAGTACGTTGTTCAATTATGAACAAGTAGATGTGATTAAATCATGATTATTGATCTGGTTTCGTGGTTTAGACTTCATTCTGCACGGAGTGTCCTGTAAGGCACTCTACGTTTTTTACTTTATGTATATTTGAGCAACGAAGGTGCCCTACAGCAAAACATTTATTTTGATGATGTAACCTACTAACACGTGAAGAGCCCCGTAATACAGGTGGAAGATTATTACGCTTTTGGTTTACCCATTGCCGACAAGAGCTACCAGAGAACCGGCAGCATGAACAACCCGTACCAATACAACGGCAAAGAGAAACAGGATGAACTTGACCTGGGTTGGCTTGACTATGGCGCCAGGATGTATGATAATGCCATAGGCCGCTGGCATGTGGTTGATCCATTAGCCGAACAAATGCGCAGGTGGAGCCCGTACAATTATGCATTCAATAACCCGATCAGGTTTATTGATCCGGATGGGATGAAGCCAGCACAATATGGTGTAACAGCCGGTAGTTGTGAAACGTGCTCGGTTACACGATATCGATATGGTGGTGGAATAGAAAGTTCTGAAGAAGATGGAGGACCACTACCCAATGTGATTCCTATTGCGAATTCACGATCAAAAATAAATGGACAAAGCCAAGGAAATTATGACGCCTACAATGTATATTATAATCGATTACCAGGATCAAGTAGAAGAGAACTTTGGAAACGAGCTCAAGCCTTAAAAAATATGGATGATGCTAACAAACTTCTTGGCCAAGGAGAACATTTTGCGTTGGCACCCATTAGTGAGATCATCAACATACCAATCAGTAATGAGAAGGGAGAGATTTTGAGTGAGGCTTTTAAACTTGATTTGATAAAAATTGAGCGCATGCAATATGCAACACGAAAATCAGAGTCAAACTTGTTAATGGATAATATAGATACGGCTAATAAATCCGGAGTATTTTCGAATACGTTGACAGAAGATCAGATACTTGATCTTGCCAATTTCATAATGATATCAAAATATGATAATATGAGTACATTCTCTGGTAAAGTATTTAAGGGAGGACACTCCAATGATTATTTAAATGAATTGGGTAACCTTTCAAATCAGTTTAGATCAGAATTTCAAATTATTAACCAAAATAAATTGGATGGCCCTGTGCATGAATATATTCATCCGGCTAAAAAATATAAATATCAATATCGAGGAAATGACTAAATTGAATGTAACCTATTGTTGGATTATCCTTATTCTCTTTTCATGTACAGCAAAGCAAAGCTCTGAAAGTATAATTACAGCGAATAGAATAGACCCCAAAGCACTTGTAGTTTCTAAAGAAGACTGGTTAGTTCAAATTGCCTTAAGGGACGATTCAGTTTTTCGAGATATGGAGGATTTTTTAATCGAAGAAGAAGGTATGACTCTCAGTGAGGCTGAAGGTGAAATTCAATTTATGATTGACAACAAATTATTGATTAAACCCTCATTACAATTGTACACACAAGAAGGATTAAAACTTGAATACTTCTCATACGTTGAATTCAAGTACTATATTAAAATAGTCAGGGATTCAGTTAAGAATCAAATAGCTAAAGAAAACATGAAGAAATTGGATTAACACTTCTCTCTGCGCAGTGTCTCGTCCTGAAATAGGTTTACATAAATCGTAAACTTAAAACAGGGCAAAATGGAACACAAAATCGAAGTCAGGCAACAGTATGATGAATCGTTCAAGCGAATGGTCATCGAGGAGTATTTGTCTAGCAGATGCAGTAAGATGGAACTATTGCGCAAGTATAACATTCACTTCAAAAGCGCGATTAACACATGGATGAAAAGGCTGGGGTATGAAGATACCCATCGGTCTCAAAAGCTTAAATTTGATGAGACACTTCCATTGACTGTTTCTATGGGTACTAAAAGCCAGGACACGCGCGAGCTTCAAAGAAGGATTCAGGAGCTTGAGCAACAACTCAGTGATGAGAAGTTACGGTCAGAAGCTTATTTGAGAATGATTGATAAAGCGGAGAAAGAACTGAAGGTGTCTATTAAAAAAAAGCCCAATACCAAGTGATCCTTGAGATGAAAGACATTTATCCGGCTGTCAGCCTGAGCCGTTTATGTCGGTTGCTTGGTATTACACGTCAGGCTTATTATCAGCACTTCTGGGATGTGTCCGATATTACGGTAGAACATCAACTTGTGTTAAATCAGGTTAATCAGATACGAAAAATACACCCTGCCATTGGGGGAAGGAAACTGTACTTTCTGCTTCAATCATTTTTACTGGAGCACCAGATAAAACTAGGTCGGGATGCATTGTTTGACTTGTTGGCTGTGAACAGGTTACTGGTACGGAAACGAAAACGTAGGGTGAGCACAACGCAGTCGCATCATTGGCTGACCAAATACCCCAATCTGATCAAGGATTGGCATCCTACAAGACCTAATCAACTTTGGGTGGCCGATATCACCTATGTACCGATCACCAAAGGATTCTTGTATTTGAGCTTGATCACTGATGCCTATTCCCATAAGATTATGGGTTATTCCGTTGCTGAGAACCTGGAAGCCGTACACACAATTAAAGCACTTCAAATGTCATTATGTAACTTGAAGGAAGTCCCACTATCTCTCACACATCACTCAGACCGTGGTATCCAGTATTGCAGTTACAGTTATATAAACCTACTTAAGGAGAACAATATTCAAATAAGCATGACTGAAAATGGAGATCCCTTGGAAAATCCGGTTGCTGAGAGAATCAATGGCATCTTGAAGGAAGAATATATTCGACATTATCCGATCACCAATATCGATCAGGCTATTGAACTACTTGATGATATTGTCAATCGGTATAATAAACTCAGGCCACATCAAAGCATTAGTATGTTTACGCCTGAAGTGGCACATGAAAAATGCTTCATCATAAATAAAACTTGGAGCAAGAAAAAGGAATTTTTAACCTTGTAAACCTATTGTAGGATTAACAATAAAACTGTAAACCTATTTTAGGACGAGACACAGAGTTCACCCCCTCAGAGTTACTCGTAGAGAACTCTGAGGCTACTGGAACGTAATCTTACCAAAGCCGGGTATGTGTATGTATATTTGAGTAACGAAGGTGCCCTACAGCAAAACATTTATTTTGACGATGTAACCTACACACACGTGAAGAGCCCCGTAATACAGGTGGAAGATTATTACGCTTTTGGTTTACCCATTGCCGACAAGAGCTATCAGAAAGCCGGGAGCATGAACAATCCGTACCCATACAACGGCAAAGAGAAACAAAACGAGCTTGACCTGGGTTGGCTTGACTATGGCGCCAGAATGTATGATAATGCCATAGGCCGCTGGCATGTGGTTGATCCATTAGCCGAACAGATGCGCAGGTGGAGCCCGTACAATTATGCATTCAATAACCCGATACGCTTTATTGACCCGGATGGAATGAAGGCTGATGCGGCTGATGCAGTGGCCAAGTTAAAAGAGAAGAAAGTATCTTCTGGAGGAGATGGTGGAGGGTTAGAGAACGGATCGGGTGATGGTGAAAAGAAGAGACGAAGCTACATGGGTGAGGATGGGAATTGGCACGCTGACATATATTATGATAATTCTCATAGCGATGCTGGGCGTAGTGGCGGTAGCCAGATGACTGGCGTGATGTTTGGGGGTGGGAGCGGCTCTGGAAAGCATGATGATCCTAATGGCCCTTGCCCTCCAGGGTCACCCTGTGATGATGGCCCTTGGATCAAAAATCTTCCTGCAAATCAGTTGCAAAACAAAAGTGGTATACAAGGAATGGCTTCCGAAACCTCCGATATTTTTATATATGCAACTGGCTTTGAAGGCGCTAAAAAAGCGGGGCAGTTGTCATTACGTGAAATTAATCGTCAGGCAGCTATTAATAAAACATTAAATCCTACCTCTCCTCACGGAACTTCAATTAACTTACCTAAGGGGATCAGATTTGTTGGTAAATTTGCTGGTTTTGGTTTTTCTACTTGGAGTGTAATAGATGTAGAACAACAGTTTAGTAATAGTGAAATTACCAGATTTCAAAGAACAACCGAGCAAATTTCGAACGGAATTGGTTTTGTTCCAGCAATAGGAACAGGATGGAGTATTGGCTGGGAAATAGGTCGGAAAATCACTACCATTCCTTCCTATCAATCGTTTAAAAGAAGTACCTGGCTGCCATGGAGAAAAAAAGTTCTTGGCTACTAAATTCAAAAGAAAAATGTTATCACTATTTAGCTACATCTTCCATAAGTCGTATTTCTTGTGTGTTAATGTTTTCAAGGAAAAAGAGTTTCCAGAGTTTTTTGCATCAGGAATTATAGCTGTCGTTATAGTTGGAACAATTATGGTTTTCGTTAACGTGTTTCTTTATCAAATTAATCCCTCACTAATCAATATGATTTTTGAATATTACAAGTATTTTTCACTAGGGTCAGTGCTATTTTTCTGGTGGTACTTTGGTTATATGAAAAAGTATGTTGTCTTTATGAATCATTTTGAGCGGATGAGTAACACTAAGAAGAGGGCAATGAAAGTTGTAAGCATTTTATATTTGATCCTACTTTTAGTACTTTTTTTCGGGATGAGCGACATTATGAGGACCTACAATCTTTCTGAATAGTTACAGAAACAACTGTAGAGTACGGGTCTCATAAAGTTGAAATCAATGGCGAGATAATTGAAATACCTTTTGCAACCATCACACAAAAATCCACTCATGTAAAAGTAGACTTACATCCGACAGGAGAAATAAAAAATACAAAAATTTCATCACACAGTCAAAGCCAGAACTTTCTATTAGGAAAAGATGGCGAAGTGTTTTTAAAGAGTGGTGGAAGCGTAAATCTTTCGTTTGAGAAGCCCCACATACCTTCATACTCTGAATTAAGTGATAGATTTAAGAGCGCCATTTTGGATGCAAGAAGATTTAATTTATCCAGAGGTAGTTTGCAAGGACTTGAGTTTATAAGGAGCAATGAAGATTTTTGGGATTACACAATGGAGTCAGAGAAAACATTAAATAAGATTAATCACTAAATCTATGGAAAAGATAATTTTGGTTATTTCAAATTTTGTCTTGCTCATTATTGGATCACTTCTGATTAACCACCTTATCTCAAGAGCAGTTCTTGATAATATTTTTATAGTTAGTCAATCAATTTATTTAGGCGCTTATTTGATACCATTTCTGGTACGTGCCTTAACTAAAAAAGAAAAGAATGCTGCTATAAAAACTCATTTTATTTTCTCCTTTAAATTAAAGATTTTAGGTTTAATTTGCTTTATAGGATACTTATCGATATTTAAGTTTTATGAGAAAGATAACTTCTTTTTTTTATTTGGAGGGACCTTTATAAGTTAGCTTGTTTTAGTTTTTATTTCATCGTTTTTGTATACAATGATTATTAAAATTTTGCATAAAAAATAAGGATATCCATTGCCGACAATACCTACCAACGAGCCGGCAGCATGAACAACCCGTACCAATACAACGGCAAAGAGAAACAGGATGAGCTTGACCTTGGTTGGCTTGACTATGGCGCCAGGATGTATGATAATGCCATAGGCCGCTGGCATGTGGTTGATCCATTAGCCGAACAGATGCGCAGGTGGAGCCCATACAATTATGCATTCAATAACCCGATACGGTTTATTGACCCGGATGGGATGAAGGCTGATGCTGCCGGGGCTTCTAAAATAAAGGAAAAGAATAGCAAAGGTTCATCTTCAGATAGTGGAGGGATGGCTAGTGATAGAGGAGATGAGATGGTCAGTACAGGGTATGGAACTACAACCGCGCGAAAATACCTAACTGGATCAGTTCAAACAGTATTCAGATTTAATTATGCCCCAGACCAAAATGAAGAAAAAACGGAAAATTCGAAAGGAGATTGGAGTTCTTCCGCTGGGCTTAGTTTCAATAGTAAAACACGAGCCAGAAGAGAATCCATGGCAGGGGGGCCTTGCCCGAATTGCCCACCTGGTTTTAAGAGCAGGGAGGACTTTGATAATCTTTATTCATACAAGTACAAAGATAAAGAAGGAACAGATTGGTATCTTAGGAAAGGCAGTACGTACAGTTACTATGGCAAGACCGATAAGGGTGAATGGATAGATGTTGACTGGAATGATGCGTATCAAGAAAGTCTGAAGAAAGGCTTAAATAGATTAGCTAACGATGTTATTATTCAACCAGTGAAGAAGGGTCTGGATTGGGCAGGTTATTGGGTTAATTATTTTATGAATGTAGATGGTGATCCTGGTAGAATAGAGTATAATCCAATAGAATCTTTGCCATCTGATCCTGATGGTCTTAGGATGCCACCTCTATTCATTACGCCACGTTTGCCCAAATGATCTTCGTTAAAGATTTTATCTCATTTATAAAACAACCTTCTATTTATCAAGAAGGAGAGTACATCGCGCCAATCAAGAGTTTAAAACTTGTCATTGTTGCATTTTCTGTTTTGATTATTGTTGAATTCTTAGCTTGGATAATTCGATTATCCTTACTAACAAATGATTATGGTGTATTGCAAACTCGATTGGATTCTGAGCCTTCAATCAATCTTACTGGAGTATTTCTTATTGTTTTTTATACCCCCATATTTGAAGAACTGACTTTTAGGTTGGGCCTCCGATTTTCTAAAGTGAATGTTGTAATTTCCTTTTCATTTTTAATTTCTTTAATCATAAAGCTTGTGGCAAGCAAGATGCATTTGCAATATGCAAATACATTTACATCTTATGTTATTTTTGATCTGCTGATTTTTTCGGGCTTCTTAACAATTAACTATTACATACTTTGGCCCTACGTCAATAAATTCATCGCTAAGACGTTTGCTAAATCATTTAATAAAATTGTATTTTCAATAGTGATAGTTTTTGCACTTCTTCATTTAAACAATTTTGATTACACGAAATTTACCATTAGCCATTGTTTTTATTTGAGCATTTTTTTGTTGAAGATGGCATTTATTGGCCTTGTTTTGTCGTTCTTAAGGTTACGATGTGGGATAACTTGGGGAATACTATTGCATATTTTGATTAATTGTTTTGCCTTACGTGGTACGCTATCGAATTACTTTCTCCAGTGAAATACAACTACGCGGGCAGGTAACACATACTATGATGTAAGCTATCAGCAGGTAGAAACGACTTTGACTTTTTATTTAAAGATGTTTGAGCTTGACCTGGGTTGGCTTGACTATGGCGCGAGGATGTATGACAATGCCATAGGCCGCTGGCATGTAGTTGACCCATTGGCCGAGCAAATGCGCAGGTGGAGCCCGTACAATTATGCATTCAATAACCCGATACGGTTTATTGACCCGGATGGGATGAAGGCTGGAGTTCCTGAGGCAGTTCAAAAATTGAAAGAAAAAACTAAATCTGGTAAAGAAGAAACCGGAGGAATGGAGAGCGAGTCAACAACATATTACTACAGATTTGATGGAAAGACTAAAACAAAAACCTCACATTCTGTTGCTGAAGTAAACTCTAGGACTACACGTATTTTAAATAAAGATGGCACGATTACTATGAGAACTGAAAGGAAGACAACTACCAATAGCTTTTCACAAGATAATGAAACGGGTGAAATTACTTCAGAAGGTAGCTCGGTTGAAGTTAACACAATTGATAATATTTATGAAGAAGTTCCTGTGAACCTCGGAAGAGGTGACATGGGAACCAAATTACGTTTAGTAAAGACTAAATCTAATCCGAATGGAACCGACAAAAAAGTTTCATTTACTGGAGATGAAGCGAGTGTACCATTGAATGCAAAAATGACTGAGATCGTTAAGAGTGTACAAACAGGTATTAAAGGTATGGGGTTTGGAGAAAACTTTGTTTCAGGAAGACCAACAAATACAGATAATTTGATAAATATTGTTCAAACAGGAGTTATTTCACAAATATTGAAAACAGCTTGGGGCAGGGCTTATTGGCCAATAGGAGTAGGATACATGTTAGGTGAAACTTACAATACGGTTAATGCTGCAGTTGGCGATCATACAGGAAAATCTTTACCAATATATGTTAATGAAGAAAATTAGTCTCGTAATATGGGATTTAATGGTTTTGCTTCCCTTTATAGGGTTTTTATCACGTGACCAAACTAGTTACTTTTTTAACATAGTACTTTTTTGTATAGGCATTATCAGTCAAATTGTTTTGCTTGTTTACTTGCGGCCACCTGCTGAATACTTCATAAGAGTGGGGCCATTAATTATTCGACACAGAAGCCCACTTGAGTTAATAGTCTTCATTTTATTAGTACCTGCTTTTATTGTTACATTCAATGAATACGAAATTTTGTTAGAGATCTACATTATCTTGTACGGACTTTTTCAACTTCTGAATTTGCGGATTGAAGCAAAGGAATAGCTGCATTCTGCACAGAGTGTCCTGAAAGGCACTCTGCGTTTTTTACTTTATGTATATTTGAGTAACGAAGGTGCCCTACAGCAAAACATTTATTTTGACGATGTAACCTACACACACGTGAAGAGCCCCGTAATACAGGTGGAAGATTATTACGCTTTTGGTTTACCCATTGCCGACAAGAGCTACCAACGTGCAGGCAGCATGAACAACCCGTACCAATACAACGGCAAAGAGAAACAGGATGAGCTTGACCTGGGTTGGCTTGACTATGGCGCAAGGATGTATGATAATGCCATAGGCCGCTGGCATGTGGTTGACCCCCTGGCCGAGCAAATGCGCAGGTGGAGCCCGTACAACTATGCGTTTAATAACCCGATACGGTTTATTGACCCTGATGGGATGAAGGCTGATGCTGCTGAAGCGGTGGCAAAGCTAAAAGAGAAAAAAGTATCTTCTGGAGGAGACGGTGGAGGGTTAGAGAACGGATCGGGTGATGGTGAAAAGAAGAGACGAAGCTACATGGGTGAGGATGGGAATTGGCACGCTGACATATATTATGATAATTCTCATAGCGATGCTGGGCGTAGTGGCGGTAGCCAGATGACTGGCGTGATGTTTGGGGGTGGGAGCGGCTCTGGAAATAACCGTGATGAGAATGGTATTATGGATAAATGTCCTCCAGACGTTGATTGCGATTATGTCGATAGAGCCGCTAAGTATGGGCTGTTTGCGAATGCAGTCGGTGCTGTTAATGAAGGATATAGCGCATGGGAAAGCGAATATAATCATGCCAAAGTCCCTCTGTTCTATTCTAGGTCTATCAGAAGTGCGGGATTAGGATTATCGGCTGCAAACTTAGCTATAGGAGGATATCAGATACGCAAGCAGGTGAAAAGCGGTCAAGCAGTTAGTCCCATTGATGCAGTCCAGCTTGGTGTCGGTTCGGTAGGATTGTTTGCATCGACCCTGAACTATGCGGGAATAAGTGTTAGATTAACAGGACTCGTTGCTACTTCTACAGGAATCTTTGGGGCTGTTTTATCAATTCCGGGTAATTGGTGGAATGTCTATAAAGGAGCATATGATTTAGAAATCATATCATTATCAACCCCGTATTATCCGACTGATGCTGAAATTTTTGGAGGGTACTGAATTATGCGATTATATTATTTGATTTGGGTTGACTGTCTTGTAAGGCTCAAAAGCCAACCAGACAATAAAAACAATTGGCAAGTACTGGGTATGATATTTATGACAGTAACTATGGCCGTTGACCTTTTATTTTTAATCACAATTCTCGAAAGATATGTGTTTGCTTTCAATTTTTATGGATTTGATATTCCAGTAATTCCACGAGAGATTGGTGATTCAATAAGTTTTATCATTCTTTTTGCAGGGCCACCTTTGTTGATAAACTACCTTTTGATTTTTAGAAATCGTAGGTATGAAGAATTGATTAAGAAATACAAATATCATGGAGGCAGACTTTTCATAATATATATGGCTATTGCACTGTTTTTTCCTGTTGTAGCACTTTTAGTAGGGATGATCTATGGTAAAATATAGAAAGCAAAGAGTCAGGTTTCCACCCCCTCAGAGTCACTCGCAGAGGACGCTGAGCTTTCATTCTGCGCAGAGTGTCCTGTAAGGCACTCTGCGATTTTTACTTTATGTATATTTGAGTAACGAAGGTGCCCTACAGCAAAACATTTATTTTGACGATGTAACCTATACCCATGTGAAAAGCCCGATAATACAGGTGGAAGATTATTACGCTTTTGGTTTACCCATTGCCGACAAGAGCTACCAGAGAACCGGCAGCATGAACAACCCGTACCAATACAACGGCAAAGAGAAACAGGATGAACTTGACCTGGGTTGGCTTGACTATGGCGCCAGAATGTATGATAATGCCATAGGCCGCTGGCATGTGGTTGATCCATTAGCCGAACAGATGCGCAGATGGAGCCCATACAATTATGCATTCAATAACCCGATCAGGTTTATTGATCCGGATGGGATGAAGGCTGGAGCTCCTGAGGCAGTTCAAAAATTGAAAGAAAAAAAGGTGTCCACTGGCGGAGATGCTGGAGGACTCGCGAACGGGGTGGATGGGAGCGCATGTTGCGCAAAAAGTACAAAATCGATTATTTCTACAAAAAACTCAATGGTAGAAGTAAACGGAAAAACAACCGCTGTGACAGTTGTGACACAAAATAAAAAAACCACCTCAGCAACTTCAATGACAAGCGATGGTTCAATACTTAGTGCAAATGTAAATAATACTACCATGAGTGTTCAAATTGACCAAGGCAGTGGTGATATTATAGGTGTTGACTATGAATCAACTTCTTATGAAATTGATATGAATAGTGGCGAAAAATCAAACATTAAAACTGATAATAGTAACGGAGCTGTTAGCGATGGCTCTGCTTTACTAAATAATGGTTCTAAGGTGCAGTTGGATTCAGACTTTAGTAATAGAATTAATGAAGCAAGTACCTATGAACGAACCAATAGTGATTCTTATGCTACTCATCAAGCTTCACAGCAATTGACAGGTATAAAAACAGTTGTTGGGTTTGTTAAATATGTGGGAGCTGCAATTGGGCTGATAGAAGGTGTTAGTGGTAAATCATTTGAGGGAAGTGTTGCTGATAAAACCGGTGTAACTCTTGAAGAAACCACTACATTAAGTCAGTTTGGGAGACAGGTCTATAGCAGCAAAAAGATCTACTAATTTATAATTGTTTATGAGTAAATTTAATGTTCTTATTTTTTTTCTATTTATTTCTCTTGTTATCTCGATTGGTTTTAATTTGTTATTTGTGCTTAACTCCCCCCTTGGAAGGAGTATTCAATCGAATAATCCATTAGATGTTGATTTACTTATCACTCCGGAAATTCTTCTTAATAGGGGTTTCAAGCAAGCGGAGATTTCAACTTCGCTGCAAAGAAATAATGGAGATCATTTGATTGGTTATGATTTTTTGCCTACAACTGGTTTAGTCTATACCAAGTATGAGATGTTTTTTGGATTGAATAATGATGGTTTTAATGCTGATGAATGGATTAATAATTATGGAGGTATATTATGTTCTGATTGGACTACATTTTCAAATGGGGTGAGGAAGGCCTATGTTCTTCACAGAAAAGCAGGTCATATTTCTTCGATATACATTGATGAGCAAGATGTAATACTTTTTTTTGATTTTCCAGATATAGGAAGTTTTCAAAGGAGTAAAAACAGGCAGTTCGACAAAATGGGCGGTGTACTCATATCTGATACCGTGAAAAGATTAAACCATAAGGAGATAATACGCATCCAGCGGAATTTTGAACTCCGTTCAATAGATTCAGACTCAGTATTAATCAATGTTAATTAAAGTAGGCAATCCCGCTTGCCATGTTGCAACGAAGGTGCCCTACAGCAAAACATTTATTTTGACGATGTAACCTATACGCATGTGAAGAGCCCGATAATACATGTAGAAGATTATTACGCTTTTGGTTTACCCATTGCCGACAAGAGTTACCAGAGAACCGGCAGCATGAACAACCCGTACCAATACAACGGCAAAGAGAAACAGGATGAGCTTGACCTGGGTTGGCTTGACTATGGCGCAAGGATGTATGATAATGCTATAGGCCGCTGGCATGTGGTTGACCCCCTGGCCGAACAAATGCGCAGGTGGAGCCCATACAACTATGCATTCAATAACCCGATACGCTTTATTGACCCGGATGGAATGAAGGCTGATGCTGCCGGGGCTTCTAAAATAAAGGAAAAGAATAGCAAAGGTTCATCTTCAGATAGTGGAGGGATGGCTAGTGATAGAGGAGATCAGATGGTGAATATTGGTTATGGACGTGTAGAGAGGAAACGCGATTTAACAGGCTCCGTTCAAATTGTGAAAGCTTCACCTTACCGATGGAACAAATATGCTGGAGCTGAAGTCAGCAGAACTAGCTATGAAGGAGGCGTTGATATCAAATATGCAGGGGACTGGGTTTCTAATAATGAGATAGAGGACTACCAAACACAACAGGGCAAGCAAGAAAAAATATCATTATTGTCCAATCAACAAGCAATTATTGATCAAGTAGTTAACGCAATTTATGATGCTCAATACAAAGGTAAGCCTACCATTGATTTGAAAGAATACTTTAGCGAATATGACCTGCCCAAAGGTGAAAAAAATCTCGCATTTGGGAAACTTGGATACATGTTACGCCTTTCTGGCGACTTGAAATTAAGGGATGGAGGTTCGCCATTAAAGGTCTACATGCTAATTCGTGTTTCCATGGATCAATCTATAATTTCAAGTTCTCCAGGTGGCGCGCAAGACCGCGGAGAAGATTGGAGGGGCTTTTACCACTTTTATAATTACAACTATGAAGGTACACAAATGATGAATGCTCTATTAATTAAAGGCTATATACCTACCAGTACAGCCTCTGACCGATACACTAATTTTATTTGGGGGAAGATAAAAAAATAGAATAATGAAAAGGATAATTTCGATAAGTGTAGTTTTAATTTTATTCATTGCGTGGTTACTTCTTGATTACAGTTTAAAGAAGGAGAAATTCAAAAAGCTCAAGGATGAGTATGAGCTTTCAGTAGACTTTGGGCAGACTGTCGGTTTGATAAATAATTACTTTTTTGAACATGGGTGGTTTCCCGATAGTCTGAAACAAGTCGATACGATATTTAATCGCGAAGTCCTTATCAAAGATCTTGATGACGTTAAGGAAACTCGCTATTGGTTTTTGATTGACCCTTTTTCAGGGAAATTTTATCACTACATACCTGTAATGAATGAGAAGTATAAAAAGCCAGAGGGATATTACTTAATTAGTGCAGGAATTGACTCTAAAGTCGACAACAATATTACAAGGGGTACTCTAAAGCTTTATGACTCTGTCTCATTTAACTACTGGGATGCTTACTTTGGTAAGAAAGACTTGCTTGTGAAAGAAGGATTGATTAGAGATTGGATCAGAGAACCGTTTGGCATGGAGGTTACTCTGAAATGGTTTTCAATGCAATATGACCCAACCGGAAAAAGGATGCCTCGAAATGTTAGATTTAACGGTGTAGTCGAGAATATAAATGATAGACATTTTTTACTAAGGGATACTCAAAGTAATCTTAAAGCCATTTGTTACCTATTTATTGACTCGAATGATCAATTAGTATCAGGGGATACCATTCAAGTGAATGGTATATACAATAAGGCTACTTTTAATCCAGATACGATTTTTACATTTTTGAATTGCATTGTTATTGGAAAGAAGTAAGAAGTTTAAACCAGTGGGGGCCCTCTTTTCTTTACTTCTCCGCAGAGTGTCCTGCAAGGCACTCTGCGGCAAAAATAATTTTTATATTTATCTCAGCTACGAGAACGAGAGTAATAACTGGGTTTACTTTGATGACTTTAAAGTGACACACCAAATCACGCATAGTACAGTATAATGAATACTATCCCTTTGGGTTGACATTTAACTCGTATCAGAGAGAGAATTCATTATACAACAAGTATCAATTTAATGGTAAGGAAATACAAAACGAGTTAGGGCTTGGGTGGAATGATTACGGTGCTCGCATGTACATGGCTGATATTGGACGATGGGGAGTCATTGATCCATTAAGTGAGAAAGGAAGGAGATGGAGTCCCTACAATTATGCTTTCAACAATCCTGTTAGGTTTATTGATCCGGATGGGATGTGGCCTGATAATCCAATTAAGAAGATTGCACAGGCCGCGACAAACTATGTCGTATCTAAGACTAAGGAGGCAATCATTGCAACAACCAAAGCAGTTGTTAATGAAGTCAAGGAATTCGCTAATAGTTTAGAGGTTAGTATATACGGTAGTGCTGATGCTAAGGTAACAAGTGGTTTAAGGGTTGCTGGTGAAATTAAAGGTATTGGCTTTGATGCTAATATAAAATCGGGGGAGCTTGTTTCAGCACAGGGTGAATTAAGCGTGAATACAGTGACTGGTGATTTTAAACCAGATGGTGGTGTTGATTACATTGGTGAAGATGGGAATATAAAAGGATCTAGCGGTGGAAGTTTGGGTTACGTTGTGGAAGGTAGCCATAGTACTGAATCCCTTGTAAATATCCGTACTGGCGAGAGGCAAAGTGAAGGCTCTGAAACATCGATCAATGTAGGTAAGGGAGTAACAGGCCAAGTGAAGTATTCAAGTGAGTCAAACCAGGAAAGTAGCACAAAGCAGGTATCAGTAGGGGCTGCAACTGGCGGAAAAATTGGAGTTGGAGTTGTGATTGAAGGAAATGTAGAAGTTGGTGTCAGGATTAGACGAAAAACTGACAATTAATCCAACATGCAGAGATTAAGCGAAAAAAATATACGGTTGATTCAATTAGTTAATCTACTCATACTTATTATGATGCTTTTGGTATCGATTTCCTTTTGGATTTTTAAAGGGTCGATAGTTATAGGGCTTAAAGTGCTATTAATTGGAGTGATATTTTGGGGGCCAGTTTTTTTGCTTTACCTCAAGTTGTTTGAGGTAAGAATCCTAGAAGATGAAATTTTGATAGCAAACTTGTTTAAACGGCACCATTTTAAAAAGACTGAGTTTGATGAGATACGACCAGCTTTCTTACCATTGGTTTACAAAATTTCTTTTAAAGGATCAAAGGGCTACTTTTTTTTGATACCGATTGAGAATGTTTTTACAGTTCTTTTTGATAACCGGACTCAAGTTGCAGAAAAAATGAAATTGCTCCTTAAGCAGTAGTAACCTTTTTATCCATCAATTAGTTTACTGTCGTATTGAAAATTTTGAACCCGCCACTCATTATCTGGTTTATAAAAGGTGACTTTAAAACGTAATGGCTGGAGATCATATCGAAGTTGAAACACATATTGTTTTACATTCTTATTAATATCTTGACTTGATATATTCTCGTAGCCATAGTACTTTCCAAGCCCCCTAACGGACTCATTCAGGTTGGTCTTGATTTGATTTACTTCATCTTTTGAATCGGCCATCCATTTGTTTGTTGAAAACAAATAATCTATTGCAGAGTCTATACTCTCGTTTTCATACTTATCAAAAAAAGTCACCATGATTATATCCGGTTGATCATTTGAACAAGCAGATATTACTAGCAAAACTATAAAGGATAATTTTTTTAAAGACATAGGGTATAATGGTTTCAAATTTTCTTTTGGTCAAAGGTTCAGTTCAATTGTCATCCGAGGTAAAAGACACTGAGAAATGAGTTATCAACTATACGCCTGCTTAGCTTTATAATCCCGGATTAGGGCATCGATAACCATGAACACCTGGGTTTTGGCATCGGCAGGGAGTTTAGAAACTTCTTCGATGCGCTTGAGCGTAGTTTTATCCAACTCCAAAGAAGTTTTTCCTACCAGATAATCGAGCGATACTTCCAGGGTATCGGCAATCTTCATGGCCACTTCAATAGAAGGCTTTACTTCATCGCGTTCATAGCGGCCGATGATGTCCCCGGAAGTTCCCACGGCTTTACCCAGTTCGGCCTGGGAAAGACCTTTCTTCTTGCGCAATGCGGCCATCTGATGTCCTAAAGTCATACTCATATATCGCTTAAAAGACCCAAAAAACAGGGATCAGGCAAAAGTAGGTGATATAAATATCGGAATCAAAATAGATAGGTCTTGTAAACTACTGATATATCTTTTAGTTTTATGACATATAAGTCAGAAGAAAATATTTTTCAATGGAACCCCGCCAACTGGACACCACCAACCCCGAACACATCCGCTACCAGCACGGAGCCATAGAGATCACCATCCTGGGCGGCATCCGGCTGGAAGGATTGGACCGGATGCGGGTAACATTGAAAATACAAGTAGAGCACCTGAGCTTGCGGCATAGTTTAGACCTGTATAATGATAATCAGGTAGAGAAGCTGGTAAGAAAAGTTGCCGACAAACTGGAGATCGGCACCAGCGTAATCACCGCAGCGCTCAACGAGCTGACCGATTTGCTGGAACAATACAGGCTTAGCGAAATCGAGCGGACAGCAAGCAATCAAAACGAGCGGAAGATATTGACCGAAGCAGAAATCAAATCCGCACAAAACTACCTGAGCGCCCCCAACCTGATGGAGCGTACAAAAGAAGACATCGGCAAGGCCGGAGTGATCGGAGAGGAAAACAACAGATTGTTAATGTATTTGATCTTCACCAGCCGCAAGCGCGAAACGCCCTTGCACATTGTGAGCCTGGGCAGTTCAGGCATTGGTAAAACACACCTGCAGGAAAAAGTAGGCGCACTGATACCGGCAGAAGACAAGATCGAGATCACCACGTTAAGCGAAAATGCCTTTTACTACTTCGGCAAGCGGCAACTGCAAAACAAGCTGATACTGATTGAAGACCTGGACGGAGCCGAAGACGTGCTTTATCCTTTGCGTGAACTGCAAAGCAAGAGGCGCATCAGCAAAACCGTAGTGCACAAGAACAGCAAAGGCGAAACGCGCACGGTGCACTTAACCGTAGAAGGCCCGGTAAGCGTTGCCGGGTGCACCACCAAAGAAAGTCTGTATGAAGACAATGCCAACCGTAGCTTTTTGATTTACATCGATGAGAGCCGGGAGCAGGACGAGAAAGTGATGCACTACCAGCGCAAGTTGAGCGCGGGAAAGATTGACACGAGCGAACAACAACAGATTGTAAAGCAGTTCCAGAACATGCAGCGCATTTTACAGGCCGTACAGATCAGAAACCCTTACGCGGAATTACTGAAAATCCCCGATGATGTGTTCAAGCCCCGGAGAACCAATGCGCATTACTTAGCCTTCATTGAGCTGGTAACGTTTTACCATCAGTATCAAAGAGAAAAGCAATACGACCACGAGACCGGAGAAGAATACATCCAGACCACAGCCGAAGACATAGCCGAAGCCAACAAGCTGTTAAAGGAAATATTGCTGAGAAAATCCGATCAGCTTACCGGGGCATGCAGGAGTTATTTTGAAAAGCTAAAAGCGTGGCTACAGGCAGAAAACAAAACAACCTTTAGCAACCGCGAAGCCCGGCAGGCCTTGCGCATCAACGCCAGCAACCAGAAACGCTACATGGGCGAACTGATCGCCAACTATCACATCCGTGTAGTGGACGGCCAGAAAGCCAAAGGCTACCAGTATGAGATCACCAGCTTTGAAGAATACGAGAAACTGAAACGGGGCATTGAAACCGTGCTGGATGAAATCCTGAGCAGGATCGAGCAGCGGTCCAATGGTCCAGTAGTGGTTCATTCTAAAAATGGACCACTGAAGAAAAAGAAAACCAGCACGTTAGCGTAGTGGTCCACTGCGAACGGAAAACATCAACCGGGCAAAAATTTTTTAAACGCTATGAAACAGCTACCGTTGAGCAATGCATCGTTCCGCTACCTGGAGCAGAGTTTTAAAGAATGGCTGGACATTATCGGCTATGCGCCTACGAGCGTGTACTACATGCCCCTG
Source organism: Flammeovirgaceae bacterium UBA5585 (assembly GCA_002425185.1). Classification (GTDB taxonomy): domain Bacteria; phylum Bacteroidota; class Bacteroidia; order Cytophagales; family Cyclobacteriaceae; genus UBA2336. The sequence goes on from DILT01000010.1 coordinate 347,454, forward strand.
CATGTGCGCGAGCTGCTGCACTACCTGGAAGGCAAGGGCTTGAAAAACATCAAAGAGCTTGACAACAAACACATCCAGCAATATTACAACAGACTCAAAGAGCGGTCGAACCAAAGAAGAGAAGGCGGCATCAGCAACAACCACCTGAACAAACACATCCAGGCACTTCGGAAATTTACCGATTACCTGCGGCAAGTAGGCAGGCTGGACATATCGGCATTGCACCTGAAGAACGAAGAACAAGACCCGAAAAGCATTGCCGTACTGACCGAAGAAGAAATCCAGTTACTGTTTAGAGTCACCGGCAAAATGCCGGAGCGAAAACCCAACCTGAACGATAGAAAGATCGAAGCGATCCAGTCCAGGGACAGGGCCATGCTGGCGATCTTTTACGGGTGTGGACTGAGAAGGAATGAAGGCGTGAGCATGGACGTGAGCGATATCAACTTTGACCGTGCCTTGCTGCACGTGCGCCAGGGTAAGAATTACAAAGAGCGTTTTGTGCCGGTGAGCAAAGCATCGTTGAAGTATTTACAGGATTACGTTTACGATCACCGGCCGGAACTGTTGCACACCAAAACAGACGCCTTGTTTTTAAGTTACTACGGTAAGCGCATGGGCGGGCAGAGCTTGCTGCTGCGGTTGAAATATTTACAACATCAAACCGGAGATGGTGACCTGATCGAAAAAGAAATCGGATTGCACACACTGCGGCACAGCATTGCCACGCACCTGCTGCAAGCCGGCATGAAACTGGAAAGTATCGCCCGGCTGTTGGGACACACCAGTTTGGAGAGCACACAACTTTACACACACCTGGCCGGAGTAGAGATTGAACAGCCGCAACCATTTAACAACATCCCACGGTTTGAAAGAATACAGTTACATGAAGACGAGCTTTGACGATTACCTGAAAGCAAGAGGACTGACCGTGCACACGATCAGCACCTTTACGCGGGTGATCACCATCTTTTTCAACTGGCTCCAAAAAGAACAACTGGAGATCACACAGGTACGCTACCAGGACATGCTGTCCTTTATGAAGCACTGCCAGAAACAAGGCACAAGCCAGCGCACCGTAAAGCACTACCTGAATGTAGTCCGGCATTATTATGATCATCTGATCGAACAGGAACAAACAGACGTTAACCCCGTGACCGGAATTAAAATACAAGGCGTAAAAAGAAAACAACTTTACCACATCTTCCAGCCCCATGAGTTGCACGCCATTTACAACAGCTATCAGGATGAAAGCCTGAAAGGTAAACGCAATAAAATCATGTTGAGCCTATTGGTGTACCAGGGTGTAAAGACCGAAGAACTTGGCAAGCTGGAAGTGCAGGATGTGAAACTAAAAGAAGGCAAGATCGAAATCCCCGGAGGACGTAAGAGTGAACGAAGGACATTGCAACTGGAGCCGCACCAGGTGCTGGAGTTTTACGATTACGTGACCGGCACCCGCAAAGAAATCCTTCAGCAGTCGGGACAGAAGACCGATAAACTTTTTGTGAGCATGGAAGGCGGAGACAGCCTGAGCAGTTGCATGACGCGGCTGATGTTTTGGGTGAGAAGAAAAAATAAGCTGGTGGTGAATGCCAAGCAACTGCGGGCAAGTGTGATTGTAAAATGGCTCAGACAGTACAACCTTAGAAAAGTTCAATACCTGGCCGGGCACCGGTACATCAGTTCAACAGAGAGTTATCAACAAAGTGACATGGAGGGATTGAGCGAAGAAGTGAACAAGTTCCATCCGTTGGGGTGATATAAATGAAGGTTGCAAATTGGGGCATTCATATTTTAAGATATTTTTGAATACATAAAAGAATCCGTCATGAGTAAAAGTATTGCCATACCTGATGAAGTAGTGATGAATAAAATTTACCTGATCAGAAGTCATAAGGTAATGTTGGATAGAGACCTTGCAGAACTGTATGGGGTAAAGGCAATACGATTAAGAGAACAGGTAAAACGGAATCAGGAAAGGTTCCCTGATAACTTCATGTTCCAGCTCACGGAAAAGGAGGTTGAAAGCATGGTATCGCAAAATGCGATACCTTCAAAACAGCATCTGGGCGGTGCTTTACCTTATGCTTTTACAGAGCATGGCGTGTTGATGCTGGCAAATGTTCTGAAAAGTGAGCAGGCTATAACGATGAGCATCCGGATCATCGAAATCTTTGTTAAGCTTCGGGAGACACTACTTACACACAAAGACATTTTGTTAAAACTGGAACAGTTAGAAAGCAAGGCAATGAAGCAAGACGGTGATATTAAACTGATCTTTAAATACCTGAGAGAATTATTTAACCCAAAAACCGAACCCTTGCGCAAGATCGGGTTTAAGCGGAAGGGAGAAGAATAGTAAGGGAGTGAATGGCTCCGTCCGTTGAGATGACTTAATTCTAACGCTTTCTAACGGTAGTGAATTTTGGATCCCGAAAAACTGATCAGGTTAACGATCGTTGAATTAAACCACCTTAAACCGCCTTTAAACCGGGTCCATTTTCAAATGGATTTTTTTTATTACAGCATGAGAAAAGAAACTTCCCTGCATCGTAGAGAGCATTAGAGATTGCACCCAAAAATATGCTGAGAAGAAAATCCATTACTCGAATGTAGTAAAAGTTGGTTGAGAAGCAAGTCTGTTGCCGACCCGTCTGTAAGTTTTACGGATCACGCTTTTTGCATCCACCCGCTCAAGGCACATGGCTATTGCCACACGTGCAGCCGCGCAAGCCAAAGCAACAGCCAAGAGCCTTGCCCAACACACTAGGCAAAAAATCCTGCCCGTAAAACTTACCCAAAGCAACATTAACATAAGGTGGCATTATGCAACTCCTTACCGTTGAAGAAAGATAAAGCGGTGTTGCGGGTTGCATAATAACCTTATGTTAAGTAGCCGCGCGAAGATTACCCGATGATGGTTCGACTCCGGCACCGGGTCCAATAAAATTAGTTCGCAGTCTTTAGCAGCGCCACGAGAGGCATGGCGCTTTGATGCAAGTCAGCAGTTGGCTTGCATCATTTTTTTCAAGGCCAAGTGCTCAGGAAGATTACGGCTCCGATGGAAGATTTATCAATACGCACTTACCCTTGAAAAAAACGTCTTTTATTTTGTCTTCAATTGATCGTTACAGGGAGGGTTTAGTACAGCGATCAAATCTTTTTCAACAGTATCTCTATCATCATCATCCGATAGTTGATGCACTCCGATACAGTTACCGCCTTTTTTATCAAAGCAATCTTGTTTATGATGATCATCAAAACGAGTTGACATATCTTCTGCTTTTCCAACGTATAGAAGTGTATGTGTGCCTTTGCCGTCTTTAACTTCCCTTTTAGTAACAATGTAAACTGCTCCTATTTTATTGAAGCTCGTATCCATTGGATACAGGTTAAAAGTGTACTCTTTTTTTGATTTTCCTGTGTAGGTGATCGTACCAATTTTTGCCATGGCCTTCTGGGGTTAGAATTATTAAAGTTACTACTTCAAAAGAAAAAACAACAAAAAAGAAAGCTATTCCACTTTGTCGGGCACGGATGAAGGGGCAAGGTTTTTTGGAAAAATATTTTTTCCTTCATCAAGTGGATACGCCAAAAATATTTTTACAAAAATGCACTTCAACCTTGACGCTTCAGCCGGGACCGCTACACCTTTGCTTTCTTTTTTGTTGTTTTTAGTCCATACTCTTTCCCTGGACAATGTCGGTTTGCATTAATCCTGATCGTTAGCACGTAGCGCGATGGAGCGGGTTGGATGCGGGGCTACTTAACATAATTGCCTTATAAAATCCCGCAGCACCTTTAATCGATCAACAACGAGCGAGGAGTTTTATAAGATGCGATTATGTTAAAGTTGCTTGGGGCAGTTTTGTTGGCGTGATCTTTTGCATGCGCGAAGGGATGCGGCTCTTGGACTGGCTTTGGCTTGTGTGTGGATCGGTGCGGCCTGGCCATGTGCTGCATGAAGGGAAAGGACGCAAAAGGCATGACAAGAAAACTGCAGAAGGGATGGGACTGTGTGTGGGCTATGCGAAGGGTTGATTGGTATCAGTTATAAATGCTGTAGTCCAGTCTAAATCATCAAAGTTCTCCTGGCCTGAAAAATTATTTATATCGTGCTCGGTCCCTGTCAACACGGCTAACCCGTTAGAATCTTTTCCTACAATGACTATCCGGTTATTGTTATGATTTTTTTTAAGATCAACAGAATACTTGCCAATCTGCTCTGAGGATTTTATTAAAACAAAATCGAGAGTATTACGCTTAACGTTTGCAAACTGATAAAAAATGCGCTTGGGAAAAGCCTTCAGTACCCAGGCATTAACCTCATTGATGTTTTTTAATCGGAAAAGTTCCTCCGGTGGTGCATTATCAAAGGTTCTCTGAATTATGATCATGAATCCGTTTTGAGATTGCTCTCTCATTGACTTAAGAGCTTCTGCCAGGCGCCAATCTGCGGACTTGTATAGATCAAGTAAGTGATCAAGTTCAAGGTTGTAGATGTTCATGATTATCAAATGGTCTTTACTAAAAATACTCCTTTTTATTGAATCTGTCGGTTCGGGTTCAATCCTAGGCACAAATCAGTCAAGCCGCTTTAGGCGTCTACGGCCCTTGAGGCAAAAACATTATGAAAACGCCTCAAAAAGCCCGTCCTAAAAGTTCAAAGCACTTCTTAATAGCTTCAAAAAAGTTAGCAAAACAGGGGCTGAAAAAGATTGCCCTGACGCTTAACTGGCTACCCCTGACAGGTGGGGATACCACTTCGGAGATATATAGAATAGGGTTACAGACCGTGAAAAAGAGACGCAAAAGAAATAAGAGACTAAAGGCACTGATCGGCAAGATCGGATGGATACTTTTTGAGGCTCTGGCGGTCTTTTTTGTGAATTACTTCCTGTTAAAAATGGTATCTTCAAGCCTGTAAAAGATGGGTTGTTTACGACTACCATACCAACAAGAAAACGAGTGCCTGAATTTTTTGGGCGTATGGAAGAAAACTGCCCGCCCAGGAAATTGCATAGATTACTATCCGTTTGGCCTGCAAACCCAAAACAGTTGGACGAGGGAGAGCGCAACAGGGAATAACTTTCTTTATAACGCTTGCAGCGAACTTCCACACCCTCAGAGTCACTCGCAGATGATGTTGAGATTCGAAGCCGGAAATTTTGTAACTTAGTTGAGGTAACAAATGTGAAACAGTATGGCGTTTCACCGTGCAGAGTTAAAATTCATCAACGTCACTGCTTGGAGCAGGCAAGCTCTAACGAGTGACGTTGATGGGGAAAAGGCGCATAGCCTGTAACTTTAAGGAATGGGAAGTCAACACATCCATGCGGGTATACGGTATCCGTTCATTGGGAGAATTCCATATTAAGAAAGGATTCTCAGCCCGGCTGGAGATTGAGTCCATGAATACACCTGTTCGTGTTCCCCCCAAGCAGGACTACACCCACCGCGAGTGGGTCTGGGGTGCAATGGCAGGCATTAAGAAGGACTACCACATATCAAAATCACTACGCGGTAACGCGCAGGTGCTCTACAACCTGTTTGATCCCAACTATAAAAGCCCGTATACAGACCGGATGAATATGCGGATAGGGCTGGAGTATAAAATGCCGAAGAAGAAACCCGGTAAAGTATAGTGTCACTTTCTGCGCACACTAAAGGAAGGCATTTTTTTACCTGCAATGGTTTCAATTTCTAAAAATGAACAATAGCTGTTCATATATGAACATGCCTACATGAGCAATTACGTTTACAAGTTCGATTAGCTGTTTATTTTTCTGGCATTTTTATTGGCTTTTGTGCAACGTTCTGAATGGAGCCAGCGTCTTATAGCATAACCAACCCTTTCGTTCATGTTAAAAAATTATTTACTGATCACCTTCCGCAGTATGATGAAGAGCAAGGTTTATATCTTCATCAATATACTGGGAATGGCCATCGCTATTGCGTGCTGCATTACGGCCTGGTACAACTACGACTTCAATGCCAGTTTTGATAGTGCGCACAAGCATGCTGCTGAAATCTACCGGGTAAACATGATACGGGATTTTCAAGGAATGACTACAGCGTATGGCATAGTACCCATTCCTCTTGGTGAGATTGTTCGCCAGAATAGTAAGGATATAACCGCCAGTACAAGGTACTCCAATTCCTATGCCGACTTAAGAATTGATGATGAAATTTTCGGGTCAAGTATATCTTACGTTGATCCTGAATTTTTCTCCCTCTTTACTTTTGAGTTCATTAAAGGTGCTCCATCGGCAATACAAGGAAAAACCAATCTCCTCATCAGCGATGAGCTCGCGATGCGTTTATTCAACTCAACTGATGTGGTAGGTAAACCTATTGCCCATATTCTACAAGAAGGTAAGATTCGCGAATTTGAAGTGGGTGCAGTGTATAAATTACCTCCAACCAACTCAAGTTTTAATGATGAGGCTTTTGCTTTATATGAAAATTACTGGGATGCAGCACCCGAATTTGAACAAGGTCAGAGCTGGCGTTTCCGCAATACGCTGTTTGTACAGTTGGATAATCCTGCACGCATAGCTTCTATTGAAGCTCAATTATTGCCCTTTGTTGAAAATAACAATAAGATTCGTGAAGACTTTATTATAAAAAGTTATAAGCTGGATCCTTTTGCCGGTATGGCCGTACGCGATACGTATGCTGAACGACCCGGAACATGGACACGTGAGGCATCGCCAATAGCTGCAGTTGTTGGGTGTGCTGTTATGGCCATTTTTGTATTACTCATTGCCTGTTTTAACCTAACCAATACGTCTATTGCTATTTCTTCCCGCAGACTTAAAGAGATTGGCATTCGTAAAGTAATGGGTAGTATGCGGGGCCAGCTGATGTTCCAGTTCATCGGTGAAACCATGATGGTATGCTTCATTTCGTTAGTAATCGGAATGGCCATTGCAGAATGGTTGTTGATTCCTGCGTTTAATTCACTGTGGCCATACATGAAACTCACCACCGATTATTTCGGTAAACCCGATTTTCTGTTCGTCATGATCGGCATACTTTTCTTTACCGGTTTACTGGCGGGCAGTTACCCTGCTTTTTACATCAGTAAATTCCAGCCTACCTCTATCCTGAAAGGAAAATTGAAATTTGGCGGTACCAATTATTTCACACGCATTTTATTGTCGTTACAGTTTGCCATATCGCTTATTGGTATAGTATGCAGTATAGCGTTTACCGAAAATGCGCAGTACCAGCGCGAGTTCGATCTTGGCTTTAACCAAAAGGAAGTATTGTTTACCTGGGTGAACAGCGAAGCCGAATACAATGCCCTGCGGAATGTTATGGTGCAAAATCCCGATGTGATTTCAATTGCCGGATCGGAGCATCATTTTTTTTCTAACTATTACAACGATCCCATTAAACATGAAGGAACTGAGATTGAAGTGGATATCATTAATGTGGGCGATGGCTATTTGAAAACAGCCGGCCTTACGCTTATCGAAGGCCGTGATTTCATGACTGATTCTGAGACCGACCGTAAAGAGTCAGTACTTATTACCCAACGACTCGCATCCAAGTTTGGTTGGGATAAGCCCATCGGAAAGGAAATTGTTTGGATGGATACGGCAAAGTTCTATGTTATTGGGGTTGTAAAAGATGTGTACACCAATGGGCTATGGCGCGAAATGGAACCCCTTATGATTCGGATGAGCCCACCGGAGAAATACAAGCATCTACTCGTAAGCGCACCGGCCGAAAAAATTGTATCCGTTAATGAGTATATGGAAGCCAAGTGGAAAGAAGTTTTTCCGTATCGCAAATTCGGAAGCCGGTACATGTCCGATTCAAACGTGGAAGCCGTAACTGTAAATACCAATATTGTAAAAATGTTTGTTTTCCTAGGCGTTGTGGCGGTACTGCTCTCCATCACCGGATTGTTTACACTGGTTTCGTTGAATATTATTAAAAAGATGAAGGAAATTGGTGTACGTAAAGTTTTGGGCGCATCCATCACGAATATATCACGGGTTATCAATACCGAGTTTGCCATTATTCTGTTAGTGGCTTGTGTACTGGGTGCAGCCGGTGGGTTCTGGATGTCGGATATGCTCATGAGCAGCATCTGGAAGTTTTATCAAAAGGCCACATTTACAGCCCTGCTGGTTTCTTCGTTGATTGTGTTGTCGGCTTCCGCCTTAACGGTGGCGTTAAAAACTTACAATACTGCACGCATGAACCCAGTGAATGTGTTGCGGGATGAGTAATGAAAATGCAATAATCCATCTCAAAAATGGGTGTCACCGAGGACAATTATCCGCGATCCATTAATTGAATAGAAGAAATGTGAGATACCGGCTCAAGGCCGGTATGACTGCACCCGTTTGATATTTTTGAGATGGGTTCTAGTAAAATTTAAGTTTCAGGCCTTGAACCTGTAACCTAAAGTTAGTACAGACGTCTAAACCATACCTTCCTTAACCTGTTCGTGAAATTTTAAATCCCCTAAACTGGTTTGGTATGCTTAAAAACTACTTCACTATTGCTGTCCGCAATATTCTTAAACACCGTGTATTCTCTTTCATCAACATTTTTGGTCTGGCCGTAGCCATGACCATATGTATGGCCATCATGATGCTGGTGGCAGACCAAATGATGTACGATCGTTATAACCAGGATAAGGATAGAATTTACAGAATCACGACACGTCAGGTTGATCGGAATAACAGGCTCGAGATCGGTAATCCTTACGCTACGGCAACGTTGCCTGTACGCGATGAGCTGCTCACTAATTATACGGGTGTGGAGAAAGCCGTTCGCATCATGCGTGGCTTTGGCAACGGCTGGATGGAACTGGAACCGGGTTACGATGTAAATATTCCGGTAAGCGGCTATTTCGCAGACGCTGAAATTCTTGAACTATTTCATTATGAGTTGGAGTATGGAGACCCTAAAACTGCTTTGCGCGATCCATACTCTGTTGTGCTAACCAAAAAAACAGCCGAGAAATTATTCAAGCAGGAAAACCCGATAGGGGAAACGTTTAAGGTTGGTGATCTTGGTATATATACCGTTACCGGAGTAATTAAAGACAAGGGTAACAAATCGCACATCGCGGTAGATGCGTTTGCCAGTATAAGCACCATACCCAATTTGAATGCTCAGGGTAACTTTAGCCGGGATTTGGATAACTGGTACAACTTCACCATGGGCTGGGTTTATGTTATGCTCGAGAAGGGAAAGACCCCCGCGGATATTCAGGTGGCTCTGGATAAAATTTATGAAGATCATTTTACAGAGCTTCCTAATCCTGATACAAGACCCGTTAAATTTTCCACGCAGGCGTTAATGTCTATTACTCCGGGTGATATGCTTAACAATCCGATAGGCCCATTCATGCCCTGGGTGATTATATATTTTATGTCAGCAATTGCTGCAATCGTATTAATAACATCATGCTTCAATTTCACCAACCTTTCCATTGCGCGTTCACTTGGTCGTGCGCGCGAAATCGGTGTACGAAAAGTAACAGGCGCTGCCCGGTGGCAGATTTTTACGCAGTTCTTAAGTGAGTCGGTAGTGGTAGCGCTGTTTGCCCTGGTGCTGGCATTCGGAATGCTGATGTTGATAAAGCCTTATATAGTAGAGCTTGCTTTTGCCCGGGTATTGGAGTGGGATTTGCAGGGAAATTATTTTGTATACGCGCTCTTTCTGTTTTTTGCTGTTGCTGTTGGTACCATAGCCGGGTTATTTCCGGCTGGTGTGTTGTCAGGCTTTCAGCCTGTAAAAGTTCTTAAGAATTTAGGCAACTCCAGGCTGATGTCGAAAATGGGATTGCGGAAGACCTTGCTGGTAGCGCAGTTTACATTGTCGCTTATTTTCATCGTTACCGTAACCGTTGTGTACAATCAGCTTCAGCTGTTCATGAATTTTGATAAGGGGTTTGACACCACCCACAAAATCATTGTCAGAACCGGAGAAGCGGATAAGAGCATCGTTAAAAACGAATTGAAAAAGTTAGCGGGCATTAACAGCGTGTCTTCCGTCTCGCATATCCCTTCTGCCGGTGTTGTGCGTGGTCATGGATTTAAGAAATCATTGAATGATTCTGAATGGACTAGTATGAATTACTTTTCTGTGGATGAGGATTATCTGCAGAACATGGATATTGCATTACTGGCAGGGCGGTTCTTTGATGCCGGAGCGGGCGAATCGAACAGAAACTTTATTGTGATCAATGAAGAAGCAGTACGTACTTTTAATTACGCTAACAACCTGGATGCACTGGGGCAGGTTTTGATCAATCAAGGCGACTCCACAGAGAAGCAAATTATTGGCGTGGTTAAAGACTATAATCATCAAATGTTTGCCGAGAAACTTGGCCCCATGGCCTTGATGTATAACCCTGATGAGTTCAGCTTACTGCAGGTAGGTTATTCCGGAGATTATGGTGCAATCAAGGATAAGATTGAGGCATCATGGTCAGCAGTATTTCCTGAGTTGAAATCAGATATCCGCGCTTTTGATGAGGAGATGAATGAACTCTACAATATTGTATTCGGAACGCTGGTAAAAGTTCTGGGCTTTATGGCATTCCTGGCCATTGTTATTTCATGCCTGGGTTTATTGGGTATGGCTACCTACACGGTGGAGACCAGGAAAAAGGAGATAGCGGTACGTAAAGTTTTAGGCGGCAGCAACGGTTCCCTGGTTATGGTACTTTCCAAAGGATACCTGACCATACTTTTATTGGCCATTTTGTTAGCGGTGCCCGCAGCTTATTTTTTAAATACTTTCTGGCTGCAAAATTTCGCTTTCCATGTAGCGGTGGATTTTTTAACAATTTCACTGGGTGTATTGGTATTGCTTCTATTTGGAGCCATAACCATTGGTTCTCAAACCATCCAGGCGGCCTTCATCAATCCGGTAGAAAATTTAAAAGCAGAGTAAGCAACCATTCATCAAAATATCACATCTCACAAAGGAGCTAAAAGCCTTAAATCTTAACTAAAATATGTTCCGCAATTATTTAACAGTTGCCATCCGCAACATCCTGAAATACAAACTCTTTTCAGCGATCAATATTGCCGGCCTTACCGTAGGTGTTGCCGCCTGTTTGTTCATTTTTATTTATGTAAAAGATGAGTTGAGTTTCGACCGCTTCCATAAAGATGCTGATCGAATTTACCGTGTGGGGCTGCTGGGTAAAATGGCTGGCCAGGAGTTTAATGTAAGTAACTCCTGCTATCCGGTGGGGCCTACCATGAAAGAAGAAATACCCGGGGTTACCGATTACACCCGCATTTGGCCTGCCTCGAACACTGTTGTTTTCGCATTTGAAGAAAAATCATTCAGTGAAAAGAAGGTATTCTATGTTGATTCGAACTTCTTTTCCTTTTTCAGTTTTGAATTGGTAGCGGGCGATGTCAACACGATGCTTACCGAACCAAACACCGTTGTTATTACCGAAGATCTGGCAAAAAAATATTTCGATAATCAAAGCCCGCTGGGCAAGCTGCTGATCATCGGACCGGATAAAAAATCCTTCACCGTAACAGGGGTTGCCAAAAGACCACCCCTAAATTCTCATTTTCAATTCAATGCCTTGATTTCATTTAGTACGGTAGACAACCAGATTTGGAAGGGGTGGACCGGCAATTCTATGTTCACCTATGTTACGCTGGATGAAAAAACCGATCCATCGGTTGTGGATGCAAAGCTGGAAGATGTAGTGATCAAGCATGTTGGGCCGGAGATTGAGCAACTCGGCCTCACCTATGAGCAATTTAAAGAGCAGGGAGGCAGGTATAGCTATATCGTTTATCCGATGGTAGACACCCACCTGCACAGCAAACTGGAAGGCGATCCGGAACCTGGCGGTGATATTAAATACGTGTACATTTTTATGGCCGTAGGATTATTCATTTTGATAATTGCCTGCATCAATTTCATGAATCTTTCCACAGCAAGATCAGCCGGCCGCGCAAAGGAAGTAGGGCTTCGGAAAACGCTGGGTTCCATGCGCACACAATTGATTGGTCAATTTTTATCCGAATCATTCATTTATAGTTTAATAGCTATGGTACTGGCTTTGGCACTGGCGTATTTGCTGATGCCTGCATTTAATGTTTTGTCTGGCAAAGCACTATCCTTTTCGGCTTTGCTTGATCCTGTTTTTGGAGTGGTGGCTGCCACGCTTGTAATCATTATTGGTTTGCTGGCCGGTAGTTACCCGGCACTTTATCTCACCTCTTTTAATCCGGTTGAAGTACTAAAGGGTAAAATTCGCTCGGGTATGAAAACAAAAGGTGTGCGAAGCCTTTTGGTGGTGGTGCAGTTTAGTGTTTCTATTTTCTTAATAGCGGCCACCTTGGTGGTATTCCAGCAACTCAGCTTTATGCAGGAGCGGAACCTGGGCATTGATAAAAACCGGGTAATCACCATTCAAAACATGCGCAACATCGGTGATAGCAGAAAGGCCTTTAAGGACAGGCTGGATCAACTTTCAGGGATTACAGCATCGTCATACACCAATAACCTGTTTCCTGGTATAAATAATATCAATGTATTCAGAATTGCAGGTTCGGAGCAGGATCGTTTGCTGGCCTCGTACTTTACCGATTGGGATCATCAGGCTGTAATGAAATTCAATCTAAAAGATGGCCGATATTTTTCACGTGAACACGCCTCCGATTCGTCTGCTTGTCTGATTAACGAATCGGCTGTTCGTGAATTGGGCTGGACACTAGAAACAGCTATTGGTTCAGAGATACTGGATTTTACCGGGGATAAGCCAAAAAAAGTAACTGTTATTGGTGTAATTGAGGACTTTAATTATGAATCACTGAAAAATCAGGTGCGGCCATTGGTAATACAATTGATTGACGTTTCCCGGCAGCTTATGGTGCGTTATGATGGAAGTCCGGCAGAGGCCACGGCAAAGATTGAAACCCTGTGGAAAGAGTTTGCGCCTGGTGTGCCTTTTGAATACAGTTTTCTGGATCAGGATTTCGATGCGCTCTTCAGGGCAGAGATGCGCATGCGCGATCTGTTTACCGTTTTCTCATCCCTGGCCATTTTTATAGCCTGTCTGGGTTTGTTTGCCCTCGCGGCCTTCCTTACAGAGCAACGTACTAAAGAAATCGGAATACGAAAGGCCATGGGTGCCTCAGTTTCTGGTTTAGTGTTTACGCTATCCAAAGAGTTCATGATTCTGGTGGCCGTTTCTTTTGTATTGGCTGTTGTTCCGGCCTGGTACTTTATGGGGCAATGGTTGGCCGATTTCGCCTATCGGATAGAACTGAATATAGCAGTCTTTGTATTGGCAGGCTTACTAGCTTTTGTAGTTGCCTCGTTAACCATCGGTTTTCAGGCCCTGAAAGCTGCCGGTACAAACCCGGTTACCTCGCTTCGCTATGAATAAGATTAATGCTTATTTTCTGTAACTCGTTTATTATGAATAGCTTACCTGTTTCAATATTAAATTATTGTTAACAAGGTTAACCTGTTGGCAACATTCGTTACCTTCAAGACCCAATTGAAATTTTTATGAATAAGACAAAAGCATTGAAAAAGGACTTGAAGAATAAATTCGCGGGTACCATTAACGAGGTCGTAACACTTGAGGATCCTAAGCCTTCGAAGAAGGTTAAAAAACTGATCAGCAAATCATCCAAAAAGCTAGCCTCAGCAGTTGTTAAAGACAACAAGGAAGCAAAGAAAAAAGCCATAAAAGCTGAGAAGAAGGCGGCCAAAGCTGAAAAAAAAGCAGCCAAGCCCGTGAATGGCTTAAAGGCTAAAAAGGAGAAGAAGGTAAAGGAAGTTGAAATTCTGGGCTAAAAAATAAAACTCTTTCGTTCATATAAAATCCCATGGGTCAGGCCTGTGGGATTTTTCTTTTTTGCAAATATTCTAAAATCGAAACATTCATCACTATCAGCAGCATACCGTAAAAGGTATCTTCAAACGGAATTGTACCCATGCGAAAATCGATCTGTTCAGCAGGGTTATACCATACAACCTGTTCTTCAATAAAACTTCCGGTTAGTATTCCGTTTACGATAAAGAAAGGTATAAGTATAAACAAGTAGGAAAAATAAAAGCGTCCGAGATAATCCGGTTTAATGAAAACGGTTAGTATGATCAGGAAGGCTGCCAGCAGAAAAAAGGTAACGGCTGTATACCATTTGTCGTAATGGATAGCTCCAAGAATTACTAAAGCGGCCACCAGTATCCAGGTTATTTTTGTTTGATACGGGCCAACGTAATCTTTCTTTACCAGATAATTCAACGCATGGTAGGTGAACACACAGGCATAGGGAATGCAAATAAAGAACAGAACTTCTTCCAGGGGTAAACTGCCTATGTAAATTCCTGTAAGGTAGCGAGGGTTAAATCCCCATACACCCATTTGTGTAAACCATTCGTCCCACACAATAAAAAATAATGCTGGTATAAGAATAGCGATCCAGAGATGTTTCCATTTCTTATAAAAGGGTGCCGGGGAATAAAAGCTATAAACAAAAGGAAGGCTTATAGAAAGCAAATCTAACGACAAGTAGAGGTAACGCTCGTTAAACACTTTTACTGAGTTTCTTGTCTTTCGGTTTTTAACACAAATTTTTTAGGCTCGTATTTTTTTGGAGCATATAGGAAACCAAAAGCCTCGCAACCTTCTTTGGTGTGTTTGGCATGATGAACGTAGTGAGCATTGATCATCCGTTGTAAATATTTACTGCGTTTAGCCGGGCGCCATTTCACGCGCTGGTGAACGATTACATCGTGAAATACAAGATAGAACAATCCATAACAAAGAATACCAATGGCTACTGCAAATAGGTAAGGATTGTTTGTAGTGGAGGAATACCAGAATAAACCTATCGAGGGCAGGCTAAATACCACAGCAAACCAATCGTTTTTTTCCAGTGTGTGATCGTGTACAGTGTGATGCGATTTGTGCCAAATCCATAATACACCATGCATGATGTATTTATGAGTGAACCATGCCACAAATTCCCAAAACAGAAACGTGGCAATAACAATCAGCGAACAAATTAAAATCAATGAAATACTCATGCCGGCTCTGCGATCTTATTTTTGAAATATTTTTCGAGTACCTGATAGCGGTGGTCAAAAATACGATTTACCTCGCGCCCCACAAATAACCAGTTGGCCAGGCGGCCAAGTATTCCAAAGGGAATGGCATAATTAACTTCATCGGTCATTTCAACTCCTCCGTTAACTTCGCTAAAATGGTGTTGGTGATGCCACAGGGCATATGGCCCGAAGCGCTGTTCATCTACAAAATAATAAGGTTCCTGTACGTGTGTAATTTCAGTCATCCAGTTCATAGGAATCCCCGGTAATCCATAAACGATGTAACGAATAACCTGGCCGGGGTACATTTTTGGTCCACCCGACATGTACAGAATCTTGAATCCCATGTGATCCGGGGTGATTTTAGACAGATTTGCCGGGCTGGAAAAGAAATCCCAGGCTTCCTGCAAAGAAATGGGTAAAAACTGAGTTCGTTTAAGGTTATAGATTTTCATCACTAACAGGAACACCTAAACCCGCACAATGTTTCTAATCATTCCTGGAAAAATAAGCCCATGAAAGGGTAGAACGGAGTACCAGTAGATTCGGCCCCAAAGACCGAGCGGTCGAAATGTGGCTGTCTGAATCAGGGTATTACTATGTATTTTAAACTCCAGCCAGGCTTCTCCGGGTAATTTCATTTCGGCATATAGCAACAGCCTCCCGTTTTTCTTATCAGCAAGCAATACGCGCCAAAAATCGAGGGCATCACCGGCTTTTAAGTCGGTAGCATTTCTGCGTCCTCGTCTCAACCCCACGCCACCAAAAAGTTTGTCGATAAAGCCGCGAATGCGCCACATCCAGTTACCGTAATACCAACCCTGGTCGCCACCTATCCGCCAGATGTTTTCAATAACGTCTTCTTTAGGTCGGTTAAACGTTATGGTTCGCGTATCGTTAAAGCAGCCAAAGGTAGGCACTTCAACATAGTTCAGAAAATTCTGGTCGATGGCATCAGTAGGTACGGCATCTTTCCAACTGGAAATGACCAACCGTTGCTGAATGCGGTCAAGCGTTAGCCGTAAGGTTTCTTCATAGTTGAGCAGTTTTACCGGAACTATTTTTTGTATTCGGTTATCGGAACAGATCACTTCATTTTTCAAACTACTCACCAGGCTTTTCGCCAGGGTGAAGGAGGTGGAGGTAACAAAGTAAAGCCAGTGTGAAGAAAGTTGTGGCGATAACACCGGCACCGGAATAATCCAGCGTTTTAATCCGCGCACGCGCGCATAACCCATCAGCATTTCTTTGTATGTAAGTATGTCGGGGCCACCAATATCAAACGATTGGTTATAGGTTTCTTCTTTTGAAATCACACCTATCAGGTACTCAATAACATTGCGAATGCCAATTGGCTGGCAACGGCTTTTCAGCCACTTGGGTGCAATCATTACCGGAAGTTTTTCCACCAGGTCGCGGATGATTTCGAACGATGCACTGCCTGAGCCTATAATAATGGCTGCACGCAAAACGGTTAGCTTTGCAGCAGACTGACCTAAAATATCTTCTACATTTTTTCGTGAGCTAAGGTGTTTGGAAAGCGATGGATCATTAACGATACCACTCAGGTAGACAATTTGTTTGGCAGTGGTTTGGTTGATGTAACCCACAAATGTTTCCGCTGATTTTTGTTCCAGCACAAGAAAATTTTCCGATGTGCTCATAGAGTGCACCAGGTAATAGGCCAGGTCAATATCTTTTGGAAGTGTGTGTAGTGATTCCGGTTTGTTCAGATCGGCTTCATATACAGAAAGATTTTTCTGATGGGCTTCAGTAAAATCTTCAAAGTCGAACCTGCGCTTGTCCCGCACGAGGCAAATTACCCTATGGCCCTGTTCCAGCAGTACGGGCAATAACCTTCTTCCGATGTAGCCGGTGCTCCCGGTAAGTAAAATGGTAAGGGCTTTCATGAAGGTGTAAGGCTTGTTAATTGTTTCTCACAGTCTTTCCAGAATCCGGTGAATCCTTTCGGTTGTTTTACCAGTTTGAACATCCATTCGTATTCGTCTTTTTTACCGGGATAATGACGAAAGGCCGGATGTTCTTTGCTGATGATTTCCGGAAAGCGATTGATTTCCGGAAGTTCGTCTATTTCTCCGCAGAAAACCTGAAGCCCATGAATTTCTTTTGCCAATGCCAGAATAAAGGATAACACCTTTTCGGATACCGGATGTTTTTGGAAATGTGACGGCTCCAGCATCAATACACGGTTTACGTCATCGCTTTTTCGCCATTGCGGATCAAGGTTGTAAGATGTGTAGAGCAGGAGGGGCCGGTTATAATTCAGTGTTAATTCCTGTCGTTCAGGCAATGGGGTATGCAATTCAGGTGTAAAAATTTCAGCTACTTCCTGCGGACAATCCATTTTCGTAATGGCTTCATAGGGTTTATCGAGGAAGGTACCTCGCTGATCAGTACCGCAGTATGTATTGATGTTCTCCTGGTTGCAGTAGTATTTTTTAGAACTGAACGTACCGGCCACCCATTGCCAGCTGAGTGAATTACTCGCGAGGTCACCGTCCAGCAGATGATAGTACATCCACTGTGAAGGTAGTTTCCAATGCGCATCGGCAATATTGGTGACAATTGATGCGGTGTACATGCGAACATGGTTGTGCATGTACCCGGTGGCATACAGGCTTTTAATTTCGCGGTCGATAGCTTCAATTCCGGTGACTGCTTTCGTTACTGAACAGACCATGGCCTTGTGCAGTACCGGTTGCTGCGGCTGGTTGAAGTCTGAAAAAATATTATCGCCATGCTGAAACCATACGCGCTGAAAATATTCACGCCAGCATAATTCATAGATGAACTTCTGTGCATCTTGAACCGTGCTGCGCTGAAGTACACGGTGCATCACGTAAGGAAGACTAACCACACCACGGCTCAGGTAGGGGGACAACCGGGAAACGCTACCGTTCAGGTAGTTGCGTGTGCGGGCATAGTCTGTTACATCCAGCCGATCAATCCGGTGGTTGATACCTTCCAAGGTTGTCGGTAAGGATGTCATGACAAAATGATTTTCTTTTCTTTCAGGTAACTGAGTGTGAGCGGTGTTCCCTCGTTCAGGTTTTTACTGGTCACCACATCGCAGAGTACACACCAATGATCCCCTCCGTCCAGCCACTGAATTACCTTCAGGTGCACAATGGCGAGGGCAGCTTTCAGGTAAGGAAACTCGCCAAGAAAATCCAGTTCTTTCTGAAGGCGTTTTAATTTATCTGCTTTTTTACCGCTTTTCTTTCCGAACCGGTTAACCAGGTTGCTGTGCTTTTGATCCAGAAACTGCAGTACGAACTCCGGGTTTTGCTGTACAAGTTCAAGGGTTAACGTATTCTTGTAGATGGCAACTACATATCGTTTTGGCTTCATCGATACCGGTGTTACATACGAGCAGATGTTCATATTCACCCGTCCGCCTGCTGCACTGGCCATACTGTATACCGGCTGGTCCACCCGGTTCCACGGTTTCTTTTTCAGGGTTGTCATTGAAGCGATCGGAGAAAGTTTTCGGCTGTGCTGAAGAGCATGGTTTTCTTTTTCGAATCCATTTTCTCCAGTTGCTTCACCATCATGCTCATGCGTGGATTTTTGATGAAGGCTTTTTTGTGTTTATCAATAAAACGCAAGTACAATCCGTCCCACACCGTGCACCAGTCGCCCTTCTGATAATGACTCATCTTGAGGATATAATTGGAGGAACTGATATAGGGCTTGGTAGCCATCAATCCGCCATCGGCAAACTGGCTCATGCCGTAAACATTCGGCACCATTACCCAATCGTAAGCATCAATGTACAGTTCCATGAACCAGCGGTACACTTCATCGGGATCAAATTCACACAGCAGCATAAAATTGCCTAGAATCATCAGCCGCTCGATGTGATTGGAATAGCCGGTTTCCAGTAATCGCTTGATGACCTTGTCTACCGGTTCAATTCCTGTTGTTCCCTTGTAAAATGATGCTGGTATTTTTCGGGTGTGGTTCCAGTAGTTGGTGGTGCGCTCTTTAACCCCTTCACGGATATAAACGGCCCGGATAAATTCCCGCCAGCCCAGCACTTGCCGGATAAACCCTTCGGCCGAGTTAATCGGAACAGTATCATGACTGCGGAAGAATTTTTCAGCTTTGCGGATAACCTGTTCCGGTGACAGCAAGCCGATATTCAATGCGGGTGTGAGTACACTGTGAAACAGAAAGGACTGATCGGGCACGATGGCATCCTGGTAAATGCCATAGTTTTCAAACCGATGTTTCAGAAAATAATCCAGTGATTTGTCCGCCTGCTCATACCGAACCGGATAAGTAAAATCATTTGCTTTGCCCGGATTGTTGCTAAAATGTTTTTGCACATAGCGGATGGCTTCTTCTGTTATATCATCCTTGCTGAAGACCGGGGAGGTCGGAGGGATTATCGTTTTTGGCATTCGTGATCGGTTCATCCCATCATAGGTCCATGAGCCACCCACCGGGTTATTCGTTTCCATTAAGATGTTTTTCTGCTTGCGCAATTCCATGTAAAACTCCGTCTGGAAGTACCGCTTCGTTTTTGAAAAGTATTCATCAATAAAATTTACTGAGCAGATGAAGTTGGGTGACGGGTATTGGACCAGAGTAATGCCGGCAATTCTGCTTTCCCGTTTCAACCTTCGTTCCAGTAAATAATCCACCGTATCGGCATAATGAACGGTTGTGATTTTAATTTTTTTCAGTAGCTGGAATACGGACCGCAGGGATTTAGCGATTCCGTGATCCAGGTACCGGACACTAAATCCCTGATCACTCAGCAGCGCGGCATAGTGCTTCATGGAAGAACGGTGAAGCACCAGCTTTTGCTGATGAAAAGGGTACTGACCGAAGAACAGATCTTCTTCGATGAGATAAATGACTCGACCGCTTGCAACAGCAGGATGCTGCCTGAACAGCTGATGGGGAAAAACAATTACAGCCTCCATGTACTCTTTAACACAGCAACATGTGGTATGTTTAATGGAATACTAATTGATTACATGAACAGGCAAGGATGAGGTAATTTAAACTGCCTTGCGTTTTCTGCACGCATCGCTGCAGTATTTCACATCTTCCCAAACCTTCTCCCACTTTTTTCGCCAGGTAAACGCGCGCTGACACACCAGGCAGATTTTTTCCGGCAGGTTGGATTTCTTCACGCCCCGCATACATCAGGATGTTAATGCGGCTTTATAAACTGCCAGCACACGATCGCGTGCGAAGGCATGTTCTACTATCGGTTTGGGATATTCCTTTGTGCCAAGTTCAGGCACCCATTTTTTGATATACTTGTTTTCCGGATCGAATTTTTCTGTCTGGATGTAAGGGTTGAAAACGCGAAAGTAAGGTGCTGCGTCACAGCCTGAGCCTGCAGCCCATTGCCATCCGCCATTGTTGGCTGCCAAATCAAAGTCGAGAAGTTTTTTGGCAAAGTACGCTTCGCCCCATCGCCAGTCGATGAGTAAATGTTTGGTGAGAAAGCTGGCTACAATCATGCGCACGCGGTTATGCATGTAGCCGGTTTGATTGAGTTCACGCATGCCGGCATCTACAATGGGGTAGCCGGTTTTGCCTTCACACCAGGCCTTGAATTCATCCGGATTATTGCGCCAATCAATCTGATCATAAGCTGGCTTGAATGCTTTTGTTACCACATGCGGGAAATGCCAAAGGATCATGTGATAAAAGTCGCGCCAGATCAATTCATTTAACCATTTTTCGTTTTTCTTTAGCGCTACCTGTACCAGCTTGCGTATGCTTACCGTACCAAACCGAAGGTGTACACTCAAGCGGGAAGTTCCGTCAATACCGGGAATGTCGCGTTGAAGGTGGTATTTTTCAATAACAGCTTGTTTGATTTTTCTTTCCGGAAAGGTGATGCCTGATTTTGCAAATCCAATTGCATGCAACTCCGGGAAGGGGAGTGGTTTTAATTTTAGAAAGTTACCCGAATACTTTTCTACCGGATACGATTTGGTGTGGAATGCAGTCAGCGTTGTCTTCCACTTTTTGCTGTAGGGTGTGTAAACGGTATACGGACTTCCGTCATCTTTAACGATTTCGTCCTTTTCGAAAATGACGATGTCTTTATAGGAATGAAAAACGCTCCCTTTTTCTTCCAGTATTTTTTTTACTTGGTTATCACGTTTATGGCCGTACGATTCGTAGTCGTGATTGGTGTAAACCGCTTTTGGTGTAAGTGTTTTAAAAATTTCGATTGGGTTTCCGTGTAAAACCGCGAGTGAGCTCCCCAGTGCCTCAAGTTCGGTTTTTATTAGCTGAATGGTTTGATGAATAAAATCAACCCGTGCGTCTTTTTCCTCTTCAAGCTTATCCAGAATTTCGGTATCGAAAATAAAAACGGGTAAAACGTTTACATTTTCTTTCAATGCATGATACAATCCTGCATTGTCCTGAAGGCGCAGGTCTCTTCGGAACCAGAATAGGGTAGTGTCGTTGTGAATAGCGGATTCCGCGGTACTATTTACGAAGCGCTTCAATTTCCTTTTCGAGTTTGTCGATGGCTTCCATCTTTACTGCGTACAATTTAAGATCGCCAGACCGTTGGATGTGCATGGCTTCTTCCAGGAGCTTTTTGCGCTTATTTTCAAGATTACTGATCGGATCTTTTTTTAGAAAGGAGAACATAGGTACTTGGGTTTTGAAATATAACAAGGAGACCGTCTGTATGTTCAAATCGGCAAGGCCGTTACCAACGCATTAAGTTCGGGGTGGTTGACAATCAGTTTGAACCAATGCGTGAATTCTTGCGGATGAGATTTCATTCGGGTTTTTAACATTGGAAGACTGATGTACTTCCAGTCTTGTGCTTCTTCAGGGTTAAGCACAGGTTCGCCATCGTACGTTGCGATTAATACATGATCCAACTCATTCTCTATCAGTCCGCCATCCAGTTCAATTCTATAAATAAAGGAGTAAGCTTTTTCAGGTTGAAGATTAAGCCCCATTTCTTCCTTGAGTCTGCGTTGGGCTGCTTCTTCAATCTCCTCGCCAGCCCGTGGATGGCTGCAGCACGTATTGGTCCATAAGCCTGCACTGTGGTATTTACAATCGGCCCGTCTTTGAATCAGCATTTCACCTTTCGTGTTGAATACGAGCACGGAAAAAGCACGATGTAAAACACCTTTTATGTGGGCTTCCATTTTTTCCATGGAACCCAATTCATTGTCATGCTCGTCCACCAAAATAACATACTCTTCCATCAGATCATATTCAATTGATGCTTAACATACGAATAAGCCAGTAGCCTGGCCTTGTGGCGGTTGCGAATGCGTATCCTGCTCTCCAATACCCGCTCACAAGGGGTATTTTTTATTTTATTGAAAAGTGCTGTGTAATATACATAGGCCACATACACCCCGAAGCGAGAGGAGCGGGGTAGGAGCTTAATGCCTTTTAAGCCTTCTTCAAAATCTATCTTGATGCTTTCTTCAATTTCAGTTTTTTTGGCATCGTCAAATTTTTCAAAATCTAATCCTGGAAAATAGGTCCGTCCCATATGCAGGTAGTCGGCATTCAGGTCGCGGAGGAAATTTATTTTTTGAAATGCCGAACCCAGACTCATAGCCATGGGTTTTAGTCTTTCATATTGCTCTTGATCACCTTTCACAAAAACACGCAAACACATTAACCCAACTACCTCTGCCGAACCCAGAATATATTCCTTCAAGCCCTCCTGGTCGTAACTTTTTAAACTCAGGTCCATTTCCATGCTGCGCAGGAACAAATCAATGGAAGAACGATCAATGGAATATTTTCGTACCGTGGCCTGAAAACTGTGGAGTATCGGATTTAAACTAATACCCTCATCAATGGCTGCATAGGTATCGCGTTTGAAGCGAGCCAGTAATTCTTCCTTATTAAAATCATGAAAGGTATCAACGATTTCATCGGCCAGGCGAACAAATCCGTAAATCGCATAGATTGGATCGCGTAATTCTTTTTTCAGGCAGAGAATACCCAACGAAAATGACGTGCTGTACGCCCGTGTGGTTAGTTGGCTGCATCGAAGCGCTACTTTATCATAAAGTTCTTTCATCCGGTAGCAAAGTTACTCAATAACTAAGGTTATTACTTTTTATCCCGTTTTATCAGCTCTCCCGCCACAACCTGCCCTGAAATGAGGGAAGGGGGCACACCCGGTCCCGGCACGGTTAATTGTCCTGTATAAAACAGGTTATTTATTTTTTTGTTTACGATGCTGGGTTTCAGGTTGGCCGTTTGTAAAAGCGTATTTGCCAAACCGTATGCATTTCCCTTGAATGAATTGTAATCCGTAATGAAATCATTGTGGGCATAGCTTCGCTTGAAAACAATGCTTTCGCGGATGGTTTGCCGGGTCATTTTTTCAAAGCGGTCCATCACCAGGTTAAAATAGTATTCACGTGTCGACTCATCATCTTTCAAGCCGGGTGCTACCGGTATCAGGATAAAGACATTTTCATGACCGGCAGGTGCAACAGTCGCATCTGTTTTGGAAGGGCAACTGATATAGAACTGCGGACTGCTTGGCCACCGCGGGTGTTCATAAATTTCTTCCGAATGTTTTCCGAAATCCTGATCGAAGAATAAGGTGTGATGAAGTATTCCTTCAATTTTTTTGTTCAACCCTAAGTAGAAAATCAGGCTTGAGGGTGCCATTACACGGTTGTCCCAATAGGCTGCATCGTAACGCCTGAAGGATTCAGGAATAAGGGTTTGTTCTACATGGTGGTAATCTGCACCGGCAATGATATAGTCGAAAGCTCTGAACTGGTTGTTAACCACAACCCCCTTTGCTTTAACAGCATTTAACTCCAGTTGTTGAACGGCACTGTTGAATTCAAATGTTACACCAAGCTCGGTGGCCAGTTGCACCATGCCCTCGATAATCTTATGCATGCCGCCTTGCGGGTACCAGGTGCCCAGGGCCATGTCGGCATAATTCATTAAACTGTAGAGTGCGGGAGTTTTTTCGGGTGTAGCGCCCAGGAACAACACCGGAAACTCCAACAGTTGCACCAATTTTTTTTCTTTAAAATATTTTCGAACGTAGGTGGATATCGACTGAAAGACATGGAGTTTAAAAACCCCGCTCATCAATTTTGGATCAGCCAGTTCCAGCAAGGATAATCCGGGCTTGTAAACCAATTCATTGATGCCTATTTCATATTTATACTTTCCTTCCTCCAGAAATTTCAGCAGGTTTTTGCTGCTGCCGGGTTCAAGGCGGTCGAACATCTTGCAAAGTGCATCGATGCCGGAGGGAATATCGAGTTGTTCCTCGGCCGAGTAATAAATCCGATAGGAAGGATCCAGCCGTTCGAGGGTATAATAGTCGGATGGTTTCTTACCAAAGGCTGAAAAAAACTTTTCAAACACATCGGGCATCCAGTACCAACTGGGGCCCATGTCAAACGTAAATCCCTGTACTTCGAATTTTCTTGCCCGCCCGCCCGGGGTACTGTTCTTTTCAAAAACGGTTACAGCATAACCAGCTTTTGCTAAATGGCATGCTGCAGATAACCCGGCAAAACCTGAACCTATGACAGCTATTTTTTTCATGTGCTTTTGCCGGCCAAATCTATTCTCCCGCTACTCAAGATAGTCAATATCCGGCCAACTTGCTTTGTATTTCTTTACGTGCATGAAAAATCCGATTCTTCACCGTACCAATCGGTATGTTGAGGTGCTCAGCAATTTCGTGGTACTTGTAGCCCGAGGTGTGCATCTTAAAAGGAACAAGTAACTCTTCGCGTAAACTATTAACGTGATTCCAAATGTCTTTGTATTCGAAGTTTGATCCCGGTGAGCTGAAGGTATGGGTGTCTTCAACATTCAGAAAGTATAATTCTTTGGTGTCATCATGCGAGGTTTTGGCCCGCTGATTTTTACGGTAGTTGTTAATGAAGGTGTTTCGCATGATGGTGAATAACCATCCCTTCAGGTTGGTGTTTTCCCGGAACTTGGTGCGGTACGTGAGCGCTTTAAGAATGGTGTCCTGCACCAGGTCATGCGACTCTTCTTTGTCATTGGTAAATCTGCGGGTGAACGTTTTTAACGTGGGGCGCAGGCTGGCGATTTGGTAATCAAATTCTAATGCTGTCATGGCTCTTACTGTTTGTTTAACAAATTTAACTAAAAGTTGAACAAAAACAAGATATATACGCCAAACCAGCCAATATTGTTTAATTAAATAAATTAAATATTAAACACTATTTATTCAAGCAATTGATAATAATTGCTTGAGATCCAGCACGTTGCGGAAAATTTCAATGTTTTCGAAAAAATTTCTCTCCAGGTACCGGGTTTGGTAGCCGGAAACCAAAACTTTTCTTGATGGGAGGGCGGTCGCCAGTTGCTTGAGGTACTCTTCCACCTTCGTTCCAAAGGGTGAGCTTATAATGCTGGTGATGATGATATCCGGGTTATGGGTTTGCACAACACTGGTCACGTCCTTAAACGGAACACTTTGGCCCAGATAGATAGTTTTGTAGCCGGCTTTGCGCACGATATAATGAAAGAACAGTAAGCCGAGTTCGTGCCATTCATTTTCGGGCAGGTAAAGTAACACCCGCTTGGGTATGGTAGGCGTAACAGGTAATCCGTCAATGGCGACAATCAATTTCTGCCGGATGAGGTGCGAAATGAAGTGTTCCTGAGCCGGAGTAACATTTTCGGTTTGCCAAAGAACCCCGATTTTTTCCATGAAGGGATAGATGATCTCAGTAACGGTACGTTCGAAACCAAAACGAAGGATTAATCCCGAAAGGAGTCTTTCAAATTTTTCTTCATCCAGGTCAACCATCGCTACAATCAACTGGTCGATGAAAATCAGGGTGTCAGTTTTGTGCTCGCTGAGTTCAAGGATTTTGCCGTTTATTTCCTCGGCAGTCATATCGGCAATGCGTGAAATTTTAATGCCGTTGGTGTTCAGCAACGAAACATTAATGATTTTCTTCAGATCATCATCGGAGTACAACCGGATGTTGGTATCGGTGCGTTGGGGCTCCACAATGTGGTGCCGCTTTTCCCAAATACGTATAGTATGAGCTTTTATGCCGGAGAGCTTTTCGAGTTCTTTAATGGAGTATTGGCCCATGAATCGGATCGGTTTTCAAATGTAAACAGAGATACCGATATATTGTTTTGCCAGGCGGGTTTTGATCTTGATTCATTGAACACCAAAATATTGTACCGGCATCGCTTTTCCTTATAACTTCCCGCTCGTGAATAACTCCACCGCTTTAAGGCCTGCTGAAGATTGGTTTCATCAAAAAGGGTGGGAGCCCTTTGCGTTTCAACGGGAGGCATGGCAAGCCTACCTGGCAGGCAAAAGCGGACTTATTAATGCTCCTACAGGAAGCGGTAAAACGTACTCTTTATTAATACCCATTTTGCTGGAGTTCATTCAGAGTCATCCCGATCAACTAACTAAAAGAAATCAGGGCTTACAGGCTTTGTGGATAACCCCCATCCGGGCCCTTGCCAAAGAAATTGAACTTTCGGCCAACCGTGCTATCGAGGGTTTGGGCCTTAGCTGGAAGGTAGGTGTGCGGTCGGGTGATACTTCTGCCAAAGACCGTGAACGTCAGAAATCAAAACCTCCGGAGTTCCTCATCATCACGCCCGAAAGCCTGCACCTGCTGCTGGCGCAAAAAAGCTATGGTGATTTTTTTAAAGAGTTGAAGGTAGTAGTAGCCGATGAATGGCATGAGTTGATGGGATCAAAGCGTGGGGTGCAGGTGGAGCTTGCGCTCTCCCGATTGAAAACCCTGGCAGCGGATTTAAAAGTATGGGGTATCTCAGCCACCATCGGTAATATGGATCAGGCTATCGAGATATTAATTCCACACGCTAATTCCCCCCTTGACAAAGGGTGGAGAAAAGGGGGGTATATTCGGGCGAATATCAAAAAGCAGGTTGACGTTATTTCTGTTTTACCTGACGCTGTAGAAACCATGCCCTGGGCCGGGCATCTCGGCATACAGTTACTCGACAAGGTGGTAGAAATTGTAAAGCACAGCACCAGCACACTTATTTTTACCAACACGCGGTCCTTCGCAGAGATTTGGTATCAGAAAATGCTGGACAAAGCACCGGAACTTTCAGGACTCATCGCTATGCATCACGGTTCCATTAGTAAGGAGATGCGAAATTGGGTGGAAGATCAACTATACGATGGTAAGTTAAAAGCGGTAGTCTGCACATCAAGTCTGGATTTGGGTGTTGACTTCCGCCCGGTGGAAACGGTAATACAAATTGGCAGTCCGAAAGGTGTGGCCCGTTTTTTACAACGTGCCGGCCGCAGTGGGCACCAGCCTGGTGCCGTGAGCCGCATTTATTTTGTGCCTACGCATTCGTTGGAGTTGATGGAAGCCGCTGCGTTGCGCGAAGCAATCGACAAAGGAATTGTGGAGGAGCGCATTCCCTACATCCGGTCGTTTGATGTGCTCATGCAATATCTGGTTACGCTGGCTGTGTCGGATGGTTTTTATCCCGATGAAATTTTAAAAGAGATCCGATCGACTTTTAGCTATACGAGTATCAGTGATGACGAGTGGGCGTGGATGCTCAACTTTATCACCACCGGTGGCGATTCGTTGCAGGCCTATGACGAATACCGCAAAGTGATTATTGAAAAAGATGGACGCTACAAAGTAGAAGACCGAAGGATTGCCCTACGCCACCGGCTCTCTATTGGCACCATTGTGGGCGACACATCACTTCATGTAAAGTTTGTTACCGGCAAATACCTCGGCACCATTGAAGAATATTTTATCTCCCGCCTCAACCCGGGCGATACCTTCTGGTTTGCCGGACAGGTACTGGAACTGGTGCGCATAAAAGACATGGAAGCGCAGGTGCGTAAAAGCAAGCGCAAATCGGGGTTGGTACCTTCCTGGCAGGGTGGAAGGATGCCGCTGTCTTCCCAATTGAGTGAACTCATCCGCAACAAGCTTGATGAAGTAGTGAAGGGAAACGAGCACGATGGAGAACTTAGATTTTTAAAACCGCTGTTTGATTTACAAAAATCGCGGTCGCACCTGCCGGGTAAACACGATTTCCTTATTGAGTATTTCGAAACCGGTGAAGGTCATCATGTGGTGATGTACCCGTTTGAAGGACGGGCCGTGCACGAAGGCATGGCCGCACTGGTGGCCTATCGTATCGCGAGGATTAAACCGATCACGTTTTCCATTGCCATGAACGATTATGGTTTTGAACTTTTAAGCGACCAGGAAATTCCGATTGAAGAAGCGGTTGAAACCAACGTACTGGGTACTGAAGAATTGATGAAAGACATCCAGGCCAGCATCAATTCCACGGAAATGGCGCGCAGAAAATTCCGCGACATTGCCGCCATTGCGGGGCTCGTATTTAAAGGCTATCCAGGCAAGCCTATCAAAGACCGCCACCTGCAATCTTCCTCCCAACTTTTCTTTGAAGTGTTTCACGAGTATGAAGCGCATAATTTATTGTTCCGGCAAGCGTATGAAGAGGTGATGGATTTTCAACTGGAAGAAGCGCGGTTGCGCAAAGCCCTCGACCGCATCAATCATCAAAAGATTATCATCACCCGACCGGACAAACCCACACCATTTGCTTTTCCGATCATGGTTGACCGACTAAGCCGTGATAAATTAACCAGTGAGCAATTGAAGGACAGGATACAGAAAATGTCGGTGAATTCTAAGTTAGTTGATTAGCTGATAGTAAATTTTTTTATTTTTAGATGGAAGTTAACTTTATCTCCATGAGCATGAAAGTGTTAAATATTTTTATAATTCTATTTCTATCCTTAATTCTACCCTCTTTAGCGCAAGAGCGTGATAATCTACGACCTATTGGTTATTCGTTTGGAAAAAACAGGTACCATGATGAAATCCGTAGGATTCTCTTTGATGGTATTTCTGAATTTCAGGTGATTCAATACTTGATTAGCCCATCATTTGGTGGCGAACGTGTTTTAGTTATTGAAATTGATACTGCTACATTAAATACTTTTACTATAGCCTACCATGAATCTGAGTCAAACATTTTTCAATCATTAGGAAGTAAGAGATCATCAGAAATAAATGTGAAGAAAGTCAGAAAGCCAATTCAATCCGATGACGTTTACAGTGTTATGAAACTTTTCAACTCTGCACTTTCTACTGTTTGCGAAAATAACAGAGTTGGTATTGATGGTGTTTCATATTACTTTTCTAACATGGCTCGATCTGGGAAGACCTGGAAAGATGGAACTAATATTGGAAAGGATAGAATTTCTAAATTAATTGAAGTCTGTAACCAATTAATTTCTACAACGAAAAGTAATAATCAAATAGTTGTTATGGATAAAGAATTGAAAATTGAGATTGAGAACTTAACTGAAGAATTTAAAAGCAATTGAAGTATAGTCCGATGATATGGATTTAGAATTGTTACCTACTATATTGAATGCCCGCCAACAAAACCACCGAAACCACTAAGAATGTCCTTGATTTTATTCAGGAATTTGCCAACACCGAGCAAAAGAAAATGGATAGTTTGGAGTTGGTAAAATTGATGCAGGGCATCTCGGGTCATAAACCTAAAATGTGGGGGCCAAGTATAATCGGGTTCGGAAAATATCATTACAAATATGAAAGTGGGCATGAAGGCGAGGCCCCGCTGATCGGGTTTTCTCCCCGAAAGGCGGCCATTTCTCTGTATGTATTCACTGGCTTGGAAGAGCATGAACATTTATTAGCCGACTTGGGTAAATTCAAAGTTGCAAAGGCCTGCATTTATATTAACAAGCTTTCGGATATTGATAAAAAGAAGTTAGTGAAGCTGATGAAGGAGACCATCCGGTATATACACAAGAAGTATAAAACACTAAACTGAGCACAAGGGCAAATTATGAAAGGCAAAATACTCAACGGCCTGCTCATACTCACCTCCCTTTTTGGTTACCTGGAGTGGGGTAAAGACAATTCGGTTTTTTTATTTCAGGCTGAGGCTGAAGTGATTTCAAAGCTATTTACCGATCCAGCTTCTGCAGCCCACCCGTTCACGATACTCCCGTTAGTGGGGCAGCTATTGCTGTTCATAACCTTATTTCAAAAGCGCCCGGTCAACGTATTAACCTATACCGGTATGGCTGGTATTGGTGTGTTACTGGTTTTTATGTTTGTGATCGGAGTGATCAGTTTAAACTTTCGGATAGTATTTTCGACCATTCCGTTTCTGATCGTTTCCTTTTTAACCGTTAAACATCTTAGAAGAAGTTGACTCAATCGGGATATAAAATTTGTTTTACTTTTTGGTGAAGCTATAGCTTCTCAATCGATTGAATGGATATTCCTGAAAGACTTGTCTGGCGATTCTCTATTTTGATGTGATTGCTTCCACAACACCTTGCAAGAATTGATTACCTTACGTCATAATAATCTTTTTGCCATGAAAGGACTTTTGATTGATATGGATGGTGTGATTTATGGTGGCGATAAATTGTTACCGGGTGCCGATACCTTTATCAACAACCTGGTCAAACAGGATATACCGTTCGCCTTTATGACCAATAACAGCCAGCGCACCAGCCTGGAAGTGGTTCGCAAGCTAAAGCGCCTGGGTATTGTGGTATCGGAAAAACACATTTACACCAGCGCTATGGCAACGGCCTCATTTATTGCGAGCCAGGCGCCAAAGGGAACCGTGTATGTGTTAGGCGAAGGCGGATTGTTATCCAGTTTGCATGATCAGGGTTTGGTAATGGTAGAAACCGAACCCGACTTTGTCGTGCTGGGTGAAGGAAGAAATTTCACCCTTGAGATGGTGCAACGTGCCGTGGATATGATATTGGAAGGGGCAAAACTGATTGCCACCAACCGCGATCCTTCACCCAAACAAAAAGGCTGGAACAATTTAGGCATAGCGGCCACCGCGGCCATGATCGAAGAAGCTACGGGAAAGAAAGCGTTTGTTACCGGCAAACCCAGTCCGGTCATGATGCGGTCTGCGCGCAAGTTTATTGGATTGGAGACTGCAAATACCACGGTGATCGGTGATACCATGGAAACCGATATTCGCGGAGGGGTACAGATGGGTTACAAAACCATTCTGGTATTATCGGGTATTTCAAAAAAAGAAGACCTGAATAACTATGCCTTTAAGCCCGACCTGGTGATTAACAACATCGGTGAATTAACCTTGCCGCTGGAATGGTGGAAGTAATACAAGCTCCTCTCCATAATTTAAAGAAAGGCTTAATAAAACTATATTTGATGGTTATTTGATAACCTTACATAATATGATTGATAGAATATTTACCGCTGCGGCAATCATACTTATTACTTTCGCTTGTCAGCCAACCAAAGAAGTCAACAACAAAGCCCTTCAGCTTTTCAATGGCACAGATCTTACCGGCTGGCACGTTGATGTTCCGGCTATGGACACCAGTGCTATCCAGTCACCCTTTACTGTGCGCGAAGGCTTGTTGGTTAGCTTAGGCGAACCCCGCGGACATCTGATCACCGATAGTGTATATGAAAATTACAGGTTGGAAGTGGAGTACCGCTTTGCCGGAGAGCCGGGTAATTGTGGTGTGTTGGTGCATGTTTCAAAACCACGTGCCTTGTACAGCATGTTTCCGCAATCCGTAGAAGTGCAGATGATGCACGAAAACGCTGGTGATTTCTGGGTTATTGTTGAGGATATCACCGTGCCGGATATGGAAACAAGGCGCGGCCCGAAAGAGGACTGGGGCATTACCGAAGGCAAGGCAAGGCGTATTATTAACCTAACCGATGGTTCCGAAAACCCGGCAGGCGAATGGAACACCATGATCATTGAATGCACGGGTAATGCAATAAAAGTGTGGGTGAATGGCGACCTGGTAAATCACGGTACAAACGGCACTGCCAGTAAAGGGCAAATTGCTATTCAGGCAGAAGGATCGGAAGTGGAGTTCAGAAAGCTGGCACTCACTTTATTGGATTAATTTTTTTTGATCTACTTTCGCCCTTAAAATCTCCAACCACATGAAATTGACCGCCCGCAACACGCACCGCGATATTGCATACTTCTACCTGGGCCTGATCATTGCCTTTTCTTTTTCAGGAATATTTTTGAACCATCGCCAGGCATGGCACCCCAGGCGATACAAGGCTGAGATAAAGGAAATTACGGTTGCACCTGTTCATAAAGATTCTGTTAATGATACATTCATTGCTTCTTTCACGCAGCAACAAGACATTACTGATAACCTGCGCAGGTTTGCGCTCAATGGAAATATTTTACGCGTCTCTTATGTAAACCATGATGTGGATTTGGACATTACTACCGGTGCAGGTTCAATTGTTCATTATAAAATTACACCCGTGCTTGGGCAGATGACCATCCTCCATGTGGATACCAGTAAGTGGTGGATATATTATTCCGATGTATTTGGTGTGGCCATGCTTGTGATTGCCGGTACCGGAATGTTTATTGTGAAAGGTGAAAACAGTTTTAGGCGCAGGGGCTGGAAGTTTGCATTGGTAGGAATAATTTTTCCATTGATCTTTTTGTTTCTGCTAAGCTAGAAGAACTATTGCAATTGTTCCTTTCTTAAGATAATTACCCGCTCGTCATCGCACAGCAGTTCAACAAAGCCAAAATTACGGGCGATGTATTGAAAAGTTTTTGCATGGTAAAAACTTACATGGGTTTTGTCTCTGAAATAGTACCATGTTTTTAAATCAGTTTTCTCGCTCCATAAATCCGACATAATAACGAGTATCCCTTGCGGCTTTAGTAGTTCCTTTAGCCGCATAATTTCTTTTGCCGGTGAGAAAAAGTGTTCAAAGCATTCGGTACTGAAAATGAAATCATAGTTACGGTTGGGCATGTGCGGGTAAAAAATCGGATCGTAATCATCGCAGGCTATGTTATATTTCTCTTTCAGAATCACAGATAAGGTAGGCGTGGGTCCACAGCCATAGTCAAGTCCGTATTGAGCCGTATTTAAATAGGGAAGTGCAGGTGTTACGGCCCGGTTTAAAAAATTTACATAACCTTCGTGCTGCGCACCGTTTTGGTGTGTGCGGTACCGCGCTGCTTCTTCTGCCCGCGTAAGGTGCTGTTGTGTAAAAATCAGGTAACATTGCGGGCAGCGAAAATATGTTCGTTCATCGGCCCCCCGGGTAGGAATCATGGCATCGGAATATTGACAGAGCGGGCACATCATAGCAAAGGAATGCCCTAAAGGTAAGCGAGATTTTACAAACACAGTCGTTCAACTATATTCGCACGGATTTTAATCTGAATGTCCGCTTGATGTCCTAATTAAAACCTCATCCCGTCCCTGCCTACCGGCAGGCAGGCTCGTACCTCGGACACCCCTCTCCTGCAGGAGAGGGGAAGGGGTGAGGTGTTAATGTGGGGATGGATGCTCTATTGATTTTAGGACGTTAAACGGATACTCACAAATTTTAACTTGTTAAATTATGCGAGTAGTTATAGCTATAAGTTTAGTTTTTCCATTTTTTGGTTATGGCTTTCAACAACAAGATAGTGTTAGAGTTTTGGATGAAGTACCCATCCATGCTAACCGCATTCAAACCGGCTTTAATGAAGCCTCAGCTTCCATTATAATCCTTCAGGGTGCAGCACTGGCGCAAGCACCTGCGCTGAGTGTGAATGATGTATTGCATTACATGCCGGGCGTAGACATACGGCAGCGCGGAGCCAACGGTATTCAGGCCGATGCCAACATTCGGGGTAGTACGTTTGATCAGGTATTGATATTAATTAATGGAATAAAAATCAGCGATCCTCAAACGGGGCATCATTCCCTGAATCTTCCGGTCGATATTGACAATATAGAACGTATTGAAATTTTGAAAGGCCCTGCTGCCCGTGTATTCGGACAAAATGCATTTGCCGGAGCCATCAACATTATCACCAAAACTCCTGAAAAAGATTTTGTAAAAGTTTCGGCCATGGCAGGTGATTTTGGACTGGGTGGAGTTCGGTTGTCGGGCGCCATACACGACAAAACGGGTACCAGCCACTACCTGTCGGCCAGTCGTGATGTTTCGGATGGCTATCAATACAATACCGACTACGTGCTGTCAAATTATTTTTATCAATCCTCCTGGCGAAGCGGTTTGGGTAAGTGGAATGTGCTGGCAGGTTTGACTGACCGAACCTTTGGCGCCAACGGATTTTATGCCAGTTCAAATTTTCAGGATCAACGCGAGTCCGTACAAACCAGTTTGGTGGCGTTAAATCTTCAAACTCATCCGGGCGATAGGTTTTCTCTGAATCACCGGCTTTACTGGCGAAAGAATAGTGATGACTATGTGTTTAACTGGAAAAACCCCACAGCATACCGAAATCTCCATACGGGTAATACCGTTGGGTATGAAGCTAACGGTACGTTGCGTAACCGAATGGGGATGGCGGGTTTGGGTATTGATCTGAACCACCTGTGGTTGGAAAGCACCAACCTGGGCAATCATAACCGTACCGTGTTTACCCTTTTTGCTGAACAGCGTTTCGATTTCAATCAAAGCAAGTGGGACATTACACCCGGTATTCAATTTAATTACTATTCCGACTTTGGATTGAATATTTTCCCTGGAATAGATGTTGGCTATTTGATCAATAAAAGGTTAAAAGCTTATGGCAACTGGGGGTACACCTACCGGGTGCCAACGTACACCGATTTATATTACAGCGATCCGGCCAATGAAGGCAACCCGTTGTTAGAACCTGAATTTGCAATTGCATACGAAGCAGGAATTAAACTGTTGAATGTAAAATGGATGTCGGGTCAGGCAGCTTATTTTGTTCGCGATGGCAAGGAAATAATTGACTGGACAAAAGATGTGGAAACCGATCCGTGGCGGCCTGAGAACCTTGCCGGTGTACTGATGAAAGGCGTTGATCTGAATATAGCCCTTACACCCTTTGGCAACAACGGTGTTATTCGTACGCTCGATTTGGGGTATACTTTTATTGATGCTGAGAAGCGTACTGATCAAACTTTTTCCCGTTACGCCCTCGAAAATCTGAAGCACCAGGTTACGGCATCACTCGTACTGGCGTATGGAAAGAGCATTCGCCACACTGTTTATTATCGCTATATCGATCGGGTTACCATGCCCGATTATTCGCTTGTTGATTCAAGAATCTCCTGGCAGAAAAATCGGGTGAATATGTTTGTTGATGTTACCAACATTTTTGATGTAACATATAAAGAAACAAACCTGGTGACCATGCCGGGGCGTTGGTTTAAAGCGGGTATAGCCTGTCAGTTCAACCGCCAGTAGAATTTTCATCACACATTCTCTGCTCAATTTTGTAACTTGAGAAATCAAAATCACGAGCAGTGAAGATTTTATTAGTTGAAGATGAACAGCATGTTGCTTCCTTTATTCGCAAAGGATTGGAAGAGAATGGCTTTCAGGTAGCACAAGCCTTTGATGGGGTTACCGGCTTAACCATGGCGCTGGGTGAAACCTATGATGTTATTATTCTGGATGTTGTTATGCCGGGCATGAATGGCCTGGAGGTTTGTAAAAAACTTCGACAGGAACATGGTAACCATACCCCGGTGCTGATGCTCACCGCCCTGGGAACCACCGATGATATAGTGGATGGGCTGACCATTGGTGCTGATGATTACCTGACCAAGCCCTTTAAATTCAAAGAATTGATGGCAAGGGTACAAGCCCTTGCCCGAAGAAAAATCGTTGTGAATAAAACCCTGGTGGTTGATGATTTAAAACTCGATTCGGATGCCAAAGAAGTTTTTCGTAGTGGTAAACGCATTGACTTGACTGCCCGGGAATTCAGATTGCTTGAATATCTATTGCTGAATAAAAACCGGGTGGTTTCGCGTACTGACATCCTGGAGAACGTATGGGATATTAACCACGATTTAGGGACCAACGTGGTGGATGTGTACATCAATTACCTGCGAAAAAAAATTGACCACGATTTTCCAGTGCCTTTGATTAAAACTGTAGTGGGTATGGGCTATTGCATTAAAGATATCGACCGTGAAGATCAGGCATAGACTTTCCATTTTTTTCGGAATAACCTCATCGTTGGTGCTGTTGGCCTTTGGTATTTCCGTGTATTATTTCTCTGCCCAGTATCGCCAAAAGGAGTTTAATATACGCCTGATGAAACGGGTGGATATAACGGAAAAAATGTTTCTGGAGCGCGAGAGTTTTACCGAGGAATCCTATGAACTTATTCGTGAACAATTTCTGAACATTCTTCCGGAGGAAACGGAAGAAGTTATTCAGATCAGAGACGGCTGGCGCGACTCATTAAAATATAACTATCCGCCAGACTTTCTGAATCAGTTGGCTGATGCAGGTGTGGCCTATTACTCATTTGAAAACCGGCAGGGTGCAGGTCGTATTTTCAGTCTTTCGGGTGGCGACTATGCGGTGTTAATTGTGGCGGTAGACCTGGTGGGCATTAACGTGCTGAAAAACCTGAGAACTATATTGGTTACAGCACTCGTTATCGGTGTGGTAATAATGATGAGCATGAGTTACTATATGTCTAACCGGATATTATCACCCATCTCTGCGAAGATTAAAAAGGCCAATACCATTAGTGTGAGTAACCTGCATGAACGGTTGCGTGTATTTAACCCTGATGATGAGATTGGACAGTTGGCGCTGGCGTTTAATCGCTTGCTCGACAGGCTTGATGAAGCCTTTCATGCACAGAAATTATTTGTGGCCAATGCTTCGCACGAAATACGCAATCCGCTTACAGTCATTATAGGCGAGGCAGATCTTGCGCTGGACAAAGACAGGCCGGCAAAGGAATACCAGGAATCATTAAGGACCATTCAGTCGGAGGCGGATCGGTTAAATTTGCTGGTCAACAATTTGCTCCAGCTCTCTACGGTAAGTTATAACCTGGCTGATCTTAAGGTTGAAATCATTTCACTTTCAAAATTGTTGCTGGAATCGAAAAAGAAATTTGATTTACTGGACCCCGACAACCAGGTGCGGTTTAATTTTGATGCTCATGCCGATTTACGAAACCTCTCCGTTAGCGGCAATATGAATTTATTGCAAACAGCCATTATCAACATTTTTGATAACGCCAGTAAGTTCTCGCATAATGCACCGGTTGAGGTAGATGTTGAACGTTTGGCAGAACACATCGTTATTTCAGTTAAGGATCAGGGGGTGGGCATTGCTGCTGAAGATATTCCAAAAATCACCCAGCCGTTTTTTAGAGCTGATAACGTTCGTAAAATACGTGGAACAGGTATCGGTATTCCATTAACGGTAAAAATAATTGAACTTCATGCCGGAAAATTTGAAGTCCAATCGGAATTGAATAAAGGAACCATGGTGAAAATAATCCTTCCCGTGCTTCAGCTAACATAGGTTTGTTTCTAAATGCTTGAGCTCCCAACTCATCGATTGATAGGAAATCCGTAATAAAACGCTGTTTTCAGCGATACCCAGAGGTATTTCTAATCGTATTTTAATGTAACTCTAACGCCAGCTTAATGCCCATGTGAGTATTTGCATGAGACTAAAAGCGTTGATTATGAGTTCGAATGGATACGATAGAAGGGGATTATTTTCATCACTCCGTTATGATTTTCCGGCCAGCCTGGTAGTATTTTTTGTGGCCTTGCCGCTGTGTTTAGGCATTGCATTGGCTAGCGGAGCGCCTCTATTTTCTGGTGTTATTGCCGGAGTAGTGGGAGGTATAGTAGTGGCATCCATCAGTAATTCTCAATTAGGTGTTAGTGGTCCTGCGGCTGGTTTAACGGTAATTGTACTAACCGCCATTCAGCAACTTGGATCATTCGAAGTATTTCTGGTAGCGGTGGTACTGGCCGGCCTTATCCAAATTGGTTTAGGTTTTGCGCGGGCTGGTATCATTGGCTACTACTTTCCTACATCCGTCATCAAGGGCATGCTTACCGCTATTGGTATCATCATCATCTTAAAACAAATCCCGCATGCCTTTGGGTATGATGCCGACTATGAAGGAGATCTTTCATTTACTCAGGCCGATGGACACAATACGTTTACCGAATTGCTTTACATGGTTGATGCCATAACTCCACCCGCTGTACTTATCAGCGCAATTGCATTAGGCATTATTTTATTGTGGGATTTAATCCTGACAAAAAAACACCAGATTTTTAAATTAATTCCAGGTCCGCTGGTAGCCGTGGTAGTGGGTATTCTTTACCAATCACTAACTACGGCATTTCTGCCTGAGTGGTCTTTGAGCAGCAACCACCTTGTCTCTGTTCCTGTAGCCGATAGTTTTACCAGTTTTTTAGGTCAATTTACTCTTCCTGATTTTTCGGCTGTAGTACGTCAGGATGTTTGGATGGTAGCATTTACATTAGCCATCGTGGCCAGCATTGAAACTTTGCTTTCAGTTGAAGCTACCGATAAACTTGATCCGTACAAGCGCACCACCAACACAAACAGAGAACTGATTGCACAGGGTAGTGGTAATATGTTTTCTGGGCTTATAGGTGGAATCCCTGTTACGCAGGTTATCCTTCGCAGTTCGGCCAATATTCAATCGGGTGGTAAAACAAAAATGTCTGCTATCCTGCATGGTTTCTTATTACTGTTATGTGTAGTGGCCATTCCGGGTGTTATCAACCTTGTTCCGTTATCGGTACTGGCGGCTGTACTTTTAGTGGTAGGTTATAAGCTCGCAAAACCATCTGTTTTCAAAGATATGATCAGGTTGGGCTGGAGCCAGTTTCTTCCATTTATGGCCACGGTTTTGGGGGTGGTATTTACCGATTTATTGAAAGGTATTGGTATTGGTATGGTGGTAGCGGTGATTATTATTCTTAGAAACAGCTACAAGAATTCGCATTTCATGCACAAAGAAAAATCAACGAATGGTGAAGACGAAGTGAAGATGACATTGGCCGAAGAGGTGGTTTTCTTAAACAAGGGCAGTATAAAAAAGGAGTTAAGCCGTGTGCGGGAAGGCACCAAGGTAACCATTGACATGAGTAAATCGGTACATATTGATTACGATGTGATGGAGATTATTGAGGATTTTAAGAATCAGGCGAAGGCTAAGAATATTGATGTGGAGCTGATTCGTGAAAACCGAAAGCGTGTTGAAAGGAAAGGGAATGGTAATGAAGAAGTTATTGAGTTTGAGTTGGACACAAAACGCTGATTGGCTATGAAGAAACTAACCTATTATGTTCCGGTTGATTTCTCTGAGTGCTCGCTCAATGCCTTACAGTATGCCACCATGCTTGCCCGCTTTGCTGAAGGCAAAGTTGTGTTGGGACATGTTATTGACCTGAATGAAGTTCCCGAATCTGAAAATCCTGTAGTGGTAAGCTGGAGCCTTGACCGCCAATTGCGAAAAGTTCAGGAGAAGATGAAATCCTTGCGTGAAATTATTTCATTGGAAGGGATTGTGGTGGAGGAAGAAATACGGGTTGGCAATGTTTCACATAATCTGTTGAAACAGATTGAAAAAGTGAAGCCCAATGTTATTGTCATGGGTAGGAACACGGAGCGACAACCGGGCAAGAACAGCCTGCTTACTTTTATTACTAAAAATACCAAGGTTCCTGTTCTGGTTGTTCCGGGGTCACATAATCCCAAGGTTCCCAACAAGGCCGTGTTAGCCACCGATATGAAGTCATTTGATCTTCGTGAGTTTGAACCGTTTATTGATATACTGAAAAAAACATCACAGGAATTGTCAGTGTTGAATATACGCGGCAGTCAGGCCAGTGATAAACAGATTTCTGAATGGGTGGATAAGTTTAATGCTGCCTATGCTATGGAGGCTAAGGTATTAACGGCTCACCACAACAGTACGGTTGAAACCGTAATGAAGCATTTAAATGCCAATAACGTTGATTTGCTTTGTACGATTAACCGAAATTATAGTTTGTTGGAAAAGCTATTTGCTCCTGCTGCAGCACATCAACTTACAACCCATGTTGAAGTACCAGTTCTACTTATCCGAGAGTAAACAGATCGGTTATATACTCAATAACCTTGTTGCGTATGGTTGGGTTTGCGCCTGACGCCAGCGCCACGGAAATAACAAGTCCTATTGTGGCGTAAAGGAAATCACGGCCGATAATTTTGAGTGCTTTGCTCTTGTGTTTAAAACCTTTTTTCTTTCTGGAAAGGCTTACGGCCATCTCACGCCCGCCAATGGTTCCTAAAAATACCCAGGTTGTACTCATGGGTATGGTGCTCACAAACAGTTTGTAAATTAAAAGCAACACATAGGTAAAATCAATAAGCGTAGCCGCCCGAACATCGGAAATCCTTACCTTTTCACTTACCACTTGTTGTATTTTATCACCACGTAAGTAGAATAATAAACCTAACCCAAAGAAAATGGTACCGACAAATATGATGAACTGCCATAGCTCAAGTTGGCGTGGAAGAAACACAGCAATGTTGGCACCATCCTGCATAAGCCAAACTGACCACAGCGAGCCGCTCACAACCCACTGGGTGATGGTCCACCCAAAATGTGCTTTACGTTTTTTGAAATATTTGCGAATCAGGTCAAATCCGAAATACCAAATCAAGAAAGACACTACAAAGGCAAGAATATATCCCGAAACACTTTTCCAGACTACTGAAGTAATACCACTGGTATCGGCACTGAAAACACTCAGTAGTAAAAATGTTGTGGATACCGGCATGCGAAGCCTGGTCAGTATTAACAGGACTACCGGGGCAATTATCTGAAAATAGGAAAATTGTTCATCGAAGGGGTAATTGGTATTTCCCTCACTGTCGAGTAAGCGCTGGTAGGTAACGTCACCATTAAAATAGATGAAGCTGAACGTAAGGGTGCCTAACATGATTAACCCTGTAAAAAGCCACAATACAACCCACCGCTTATCCTTGTTACTTTCTATAAATGTTCCAAGCGATTGAATGCTGTCATTGGCTACAGCGGCATAGGCGGCAAACAGAAAGCCAAACCACATCGCTGTTTTTCCATTGAATGTGGCAAAGGCGGCAACAATGAAGGCTAACCCGATCAGAATAAGAAATGTCCGTTCTTTTGTGGCCCATTCAAGAAGGTTCAGGTAAGGAACTTCACTTACGTTTTTCCTCCTTTTAACAGTAACGTCAGGTTTAAGCATGGGGTGTTTAGCCACGATTGTAAGGGGGTAAAGTTGTCCTGAAAAACATTCTCCAATATTACCGTAATGTTAAATATTTTGTGAAACCGAACGGGTTGTTGGCCTTCAATTATTTGTTTTTAAGCTTATTTACCCGATAAATGTTGGCTGAATAACCAGCTAAGCAGTTGGGGTTCTTTCAGGGCAGGTGTCCAACTATCATGTCCTGTTTTTTTATACTCTGTGTAGCGTGGTTTCGTGCCCACTTTTTTCAGAGCATGAACCATTTTTCTGCTTTGTTCGGGTAAAACCACTTCATCTTTCCTTCCATGAAATATCCATAAGGGTATATGGCTTATTGTTTTAGCCTGATTCCAATCCCCGCCCCCGCAAATGGGAACAGCCGCGGCAAACCTGTCAGGAAAGCGGGTGATGAGGTACCAGGTGCCAAACCCACCCATGGAGAGACCCATCAGGTAAATTCTGTTTGGGTCAACGGATTCGTGTTGTACCAATGAATCGAGCAAGGCCATAATCGAAGATGCCGGTTCTTCCAGTTTCCCGTACCAGTCTTGAGGTGCCCAGCGTTTATCAGCAGGACATTGCGGCACTACGACATATGCCGGAAATGTATTCCTGTTCGTTTCGTTAAGAAAAAGGTCGGTGATGTATTTCAGATTTTGTTCATTATCTCGTCCGCGTTCACCAGATCCATGAAGAAATATTACAAGAGGATATTTTTCTAAGGTACTATTTTTAGGAAATAATAAACGGTACGGAAGTGTATCTTGCGCGGTAACAAATTGTAGTTTCTGAAAATCGGAAAAGTTCTGCGCAACCACCATACCGGAAATGAAAACTAAACTTGCCGTAAGAAATACTTTTGTCATAGAGGAATGTTTTTCGAAGAGTTAAATTACTACTTTGTTCCTAAGCGTCCATGATGGAAGTTACCATTTTTAACGAAACATTTACGCTTTTGCCACAGCGCGCCATGTGGTGGAAAAAACAACGTATGTTATTGTTGGCCGATATGCATTTGGGCAAGGTAAATCATTTCAGGAAGGCCGGCATACCGGTACCTACTAAGGCCAACGATAAAAACTGGGAAACCTTAGTCGAACTTGTGCAGTTAACCAGGCCTGAAAGAATAGTTTGTATTGGCGATCTTTTTCATAGTCACTACAATTATGATTGGGAATTGGTTGGACAGTTTACCCGTGCGTTCACACAACTTTCGTTTGAATTGGTAACCGGTAATCATGATATTTTAACAAACCATCAATACGCGCGAAATAATATTGTGTTACATGGAGAAGGATTTAGCGTTGAATCCTTTTTGTTTTCACATGTTCCGTTAACAGATTGCCCATCCGGAGTTTATACCATTTCAGGCCATATCCATCCCGGAGTTCAGCTTTCCGGAAAGGGAAAGCAAAGAATTACCCTGCCCTGTTTTTATTTTGGCGAACACCAGGGCTATCTGCCTGCCTTTGGTATGTTTACAGGACTTTCCCGTATTCAACCAATCAAAGAAGATCGGATATTTGCTATTGCCGATAATACGGTGATAAAAATTTAAACGGATGCAGGCAAAAATTAACCGGTACGTGTATTTGTCTCTGTTGATGTGTTTGGCGCATTTGATTAATGCACAAGACACAGCGCGCATTTCATTGCTCTTTCTGGGCGATATTATGCAACATGAAACGCAGCTAAACGCAGCGTATAATTCAAAAACCGGCAAGCATGACTACACCGAATGCTTTCAATTTCTTAAACCCTATTTTCAATCCGTTGATCTTACCATTGGAAACCTGGAATTAACCTTGGCGGGTAAGCCCTATACAGGCTATCCGCAATTCAGTGCACCTGATGAACTGGCTGTTACCTTAAAACAGGTAGGTGTTGATGTGCTGGTTACCGCCAACAATCACAGTGTTGACCGTAGAAGAAAGGGACTGGAGCGAACCATCCGGGTTTTGGATAGTCTGAAGTTTATGCACACCGGCACGTTTACCGATACGGTTGAAAGAATGAATGACTATCCCTTGCTGATTCATAAAAACGGATTCAAACTGGCGCTTCTCAATTATACCTACGGTACAAATGGAATACCGGTAACACGGCCGAATGTTGTCAATCCAATTGACACGGCACTAATACGGAAGGATCTTGTACGTGCCCGCGAACAGCAACCCGATGCAATTATTGTTTTTATGCATTGGGGTAACGAGTATGAAAGTCAGCCAACCAAACAACAGCGGCAACTTACCGAGTTTTGTTTTACGCATGGCGCCCAGTTGGTAATCGGGGCACACCCGCACGTGTTGCAACCTATGGAATGGCGAAAGGATGAAAACCAATTGGTGGTATATTCACTCGGTAACTTTGTATCCGGCCAGCGGCCACGTTACCGCGATGGAGGAGCTATGCTTCAGGTAGCGCTAAAAAAAATTATTACGGATACTGGTTCTGTAACCACCATTGATACCGCGAATTACCGGTTGCAATGGGTTTACAGGACAACTGACAGCAAACGAAGTTTTTATGTTCTACCGGTAGCTACATTTGAAAATGACGCAACCAATTTCATCAAAGATGAATCGTCAAAATTGGCTTTTAAAACATTCATTGACGATTCAAGGAAATTATTGGGTAAGTATAACAAACGAATTACTGAACTAGCGGAAATTCCGACCGATACGGTTATCACGTATTCAATTTGTTTACAGGAGGCGAGAAGCAGTGAAGAAGTTTACTCAATTTTAGTAAAGGCAGATTCTTTTCCCCACGGTTTAGACAGCGTGCAGAATGCGGAGGGTAAGACTGTTTTTTATACGGGAAAATTTATGCGCTTAGAAAAAGCTGCGAATTACCTTAAGCGGATAGAAACCGAATGGCCGCAGGGCAAAGTTGTGCGGTTCGTTAATGGAATTGCAGTGGAGTAGCTATCGCCTTCTTTTCTTTGGTGCTGACCCACCGCCCGAGCTGAAAATTAATCCAATTGAAAACTCCAGACCTGTAAGATCAATTTTTGCATCCGGATAAGTAACGGCCGTGGTTTCAATTGTACTTCCAGTACCGCCTGTAAAGCTACCCATTAACGGAAAGGATGATTGCCCTACCAGGTAGTTGCATTCGAGCGATACGCCAACCTGGGGGGTAACATAAAGGGTTAGTTCAGCTCCCACGTGATAACCGAAACCGGGTTTGTTTTTATAGGTAAGGTCGGCATTTACAATTTCCAATTGATAAAATTCCCGCATGGCACGATCCATGTTTCCGTAATTGATTTTCTGATCGAATCCATAGAAAAAAAAGCCACCACCTTTTATATCAAACTGAATGCTGTTCCCTTTTAATTCAAAAACCAACTCCGCAGGAATAAAGATGGTAAAATTCGGCCCAACCAGGGGGTTCTTTGTTTCGAATGGCAGATCCTTAACATTTAAACCAGACATGCGGTAAAGCGAAGCACCGGTTTCTACGGCAATAAAGTTGTTCAGGTTAAAACCAATTCCCCGAATGGAAAACGGGCTGATGGGTGTTGAGAAGTAACCGTTTTTCGGGATGAAATAGGAAAAGGAAAGACCGAAATCCTGTGCTTTTGCCATTGTTGAAAGCACTACAACTATCAGCGTGGTGGAGATCAGCTTCATGATTTACTTTTTAGTGTTGTACTCACTGTATAATTTTTGAAGGTATGCTTTGGCTGGAAATAATTGTTCCTCCTG
The DNA here is from genome assembly GCA_002425185.1 of Flammeovirgaceae bacterium UBA5585. Taxonomy (GTDB): domain Bacteria; phylum Bacteroidota; class Bacteroidia; order Cytophagales; family Cyclobacteriaceae; genus UBA2336. The sequence continues at coordinate 392,379 of DILT01000010.1, forward strand.
TTCAATTCCTTCCTTTCGAATGTACTGTCGCCCTGGATTATCATAGATAATATAGCGTTGCCCATCCAGGTACCCATAACCATCATTAAAAACATAAACAACAAAATCTTCTACCGGGTAGCCCAGCAGGTTTTTGCTAAAGATAAAATCAGCAGAAGGTTTATGGAGTTGTGCCAGCAGGGTATTGGCAATATCTGATTGACTACCCAGGGTATGGATTACGGTATCTTTCTCTACCACACCGCCAATCCACAGCATGGGTATCCTGAATTTTTCTTTGGTCTCATACCGTTTGTTTCCCGGAAAGCGATGCCCATGGTCAGCGGTAATGATAATGAGCGTGTTTTTCCACCACGGCTTTTGTTTGGCAGTGGAAATGAAATCACCCAGCCACTTGTCGGTATAGTAGCAAGAATTTAAGAAAAGTGTTTCATCACCGGAGGCTTCAAATACAGGTTTCATCGGTACATTAAAAGGCTCATGACTGCTCAGTGTGAGTACGGTTTTAAAAAATGGAATTGCCCGGGTGGTATCCAATTCATCCATGACTTGTTTAAACACATACTCGTCATGCACACCCCATTTGGTTGTATTCAAATCATCGTCAAAATCATCAACTGAGGTGATATGCCTGAAGCGTCCAGCCGTTAAAAAGGAATTATAGTTGGCAAAATAGGCATCGCCTCCGTAAACAAAAGAATTCCGGTAGCCAAGCTCTTCCAGCTTCACACTCAGGTAGGAGAGGCGCTGTGTTTTTTGCGGGTACTTGATGATTGAACCTTTCGGTTGGGCTGGGAAGGCACTCAAAATGCTTACCAGCCCTTTATCGGTACGATCGCCATTGGCATAGAATTGATCGAACAAAATTCCTTCTGCACAGAGTTTACTTAAATTCGGAGCAACACCAGGCATGCCACCCAGGGGTTCAATAACATCGGCAGTAAAACTTTCCAGTATAATCAGTAAAATATTGGGTTTCTGTTGGGTGAGTACAACATGCGTGGAATCCTGTTGCGGATAAAGCATATTGAAATATTTTTCAGTAAGTGCCTTATCAAAAAAATCTTCCGGATATTTTATGGCATTATCATTTTTCAGGCTGTATAAAAAATTCCACACTACATTTATGCCTACATGGTTGGCAAACATTTTGGTTTTATGAAAGTAAACCATGCCTACATTCATGGTGGCGGTACTTAAACTTCCCCGGATGGGGAAAAACAGAAGGCCGGTGGTAATAAAAATTGCAATAGCGTTTCGTGGAGAGCTTGATGCTAAATCAGTAATTAGAGGTGCTATATTTTTAAAATACAACCTGATAAACAAAAATAAGAACAAACTAAAAATGAGTAGTAGTTTTATGGTTACCCATATGCTGGCCATGCCGGCCGCCTCCGAACCCATGTAAAAGAAGGGGGTAATGTTCATGCGAAAACCCCAATGCCTGTACAATTCCAAATCGACCAGAATTACCAAACCCGAAAATATCAGAAAGCATGTGGTCAGTGTGTGCAGCGAAAACCTAATCCATTTTTTTTGTGTAAAAACTGAGGCGGTCAGTAACAGACCACAAAAAACAGTGATATAACCCGTAGTGCTTATATCCATCTTTAACCCATATGCCATAGCGGTAAGGAGTTCACCAACCGTTAGCTGGCTGCTGTAATCGTGGTTATAGAGTATGAAAAGAAGTCGTGCGGCACTAAAAAAGGCCATCCAGTAAAGAATAATGACAAAAAAAATCTTGAGTCGTGCCCGCATGCTGAAATATTAGCCCGCCCATCCTTAAACAAGCGTGCAAAGATAAGTTAGCTTAGTTTTCAATTAAAATATACTTAACATTAAGCTCATAAATGTTATACAAAATGAAGACGGCTATTCTTTTTATCTCCCTTTGTTTATTTCAGCTGCTTATTGGTTGCGGATCAAAAACCTCCCCTGCCGACCTGGTAATATGGGGTGGAAAAATTTACACCGTTAACGATAGCCAGCCTGAAGTTGAGGCCGTAGCGGTAACAGGTGACAAAATCACCTTTGCAGGAAGTGAGGAGGAGGTGCGGAAATTCGTAGGTAACAATACGCAGGTCATTAATCTTGATGGTCAGGTAATGTTACCGGGTTTCATTGAAGGGCATGGTCATTTTATGGGAGTAGGGTACAATGAACTCAACCTGGATTTAATGTATGTAAAGAGTTATGATGAATTGATTGAGAAAGTAAAAGAGGCTGCTGAGAAAGCACAACCCGGACAATGGATTTTAGGTCGGGGTTGGCATCAGGATAAGTGGGATACTAAACCTGATAAAATGATTAAAGGATTTCAAACCCATCATAAGCTTAGCGAAGTATCACCCAACAACCCTGTTTTTTTACGCCATGCGAGCGGGCACGCAGCCATGGCTAATGCTAAGGCGATGGAGGTGGCCGGTGTCAATCAACTCTCCAAGGAAATCATACAGGATATTTCAGAGGATGGTGGCGAAATTATACGTGATGAGTTGGGAAACCCCACAGGTATTTTTAATGAACGGGCTATGGGCTTGGTTTCGCGGTTTATTCCGGACGATGAAGAAGGGCGTGATGCCCAGGCACTGGAGTTAGCCATACAGGCGTGTTGGCGAAACGGCATCACCAGTTTTCATGATGCCGGTGTATCGCGCGAAAATATTGACTTGTTTAGATCTTTTAAAGAGCAAGGTAAACTTGGGGTTCGGTTGTATGTTATGCTCACGGGCTGGGATCATGACCTTATCCATGAATGGTTTAAAAGGGGTCCGGAGATTGATCAAGAAAACCTGTTAACGATACGATCGGTAAAACTGAATTGCGATGGTGCCTTAGGCTCACGAGGCGCATGGTTGCTTGAGCCCTATACAGATCGTCCTGATTTTTATGGCATGGCAACGTATCCTATGGATACGGTACTTTCTGTTTCACGACTTGCTTTGAAATCAGGCTTTCAGGTTTGTGCGCATGCCATTGGCGATCGGGCCAATCACGAAATTTTAAACCGGTATGAAATAGCTATAGGAGAAAATCCAGCGATAAAGGACCATCGATTTCGTATTGAACATGCACAACATTTACACCCCAACGATATACCACGTTTTGGAAAATTGGGTGTGATACCCGCGATGCAAGCCATTCACATGTCAAGCGATAGGCCCTGGGCTATTGAGCGGCTAGGGGAGAAGCGGATTAAGGAGGGCGCGTACATGTGGCAATCGTTGTTGAAATCTGGCGCTATCATCGTGAACGGAACCGATGCGCCTGTTGAGCCCGTTAACCCTATACCAAGTTTTTATGCATCCGTATCACGCAAAACACTAGAGGGTGAACCGGAAGGAGGCTATGAGCCGGAGGAAAGAATGACCCGTGAACAGGCTTTACGTTCGTATACCCTGGATGCTGCCTACGGTGCATTTGAAGAAAAGATAAAGGGCTCAATTGAAAAAGGTAAGCTCGCTGACTTTGTAGTGCTTAATCAGGATATCATGCAAGGTGATGAACAAGATATTCTTAAGGCCGAAGTTAGCATGACAATTTTCGGAGGTAAAGTGGTCTACACAAAGAAGAACTAATCACAAACAAAAAAATCCTGACGATTGCGCCAGGATTTTGGGTTATAGGTTTGGTTGAATTAGTCCCGGATGTATTTCTCAGCCTTCTTTCTCAGCATTTCCCGATCAGCTGTAATGGATGGGTCGCTATAAATGTGTTGTGAAAGTTCGCCCACAACCGATTTTTTGTACCCTAATTTTTCGGCAATGGATTCGCAGAAAATTATCTCACTTCTGAAAACCTGACCGTCCATTTTCATCATTTGAATGAGGTAGTACAGGTGTTCAAACTTTTCATCGTTGGTCATGGCTGAAAGATCAGTGATGGCCCTCGGTTTATTGATCATTTCCTGAACCTCTTCCGCAGTTAATCCGTTTGCTTTTCCGATCATGTGAATCAGCTTGGATTCCCGATCTTCAATTTTACTGTCACTGGCAGCTAAATTGATGAGAATATTAAGTTCTGCTTTAGTGTTAAATGACATATGCGTTTTAGCTGGTTTATATTCGCTTTCTAAAATCGTTGAAATATAGCTAAAATTACAATGTTTTGATACACTTGCAAAAAAATCAGCCGGTTTTAAAGGTTCATGCAACCCCTGTATAGGTCACTTGTCTTTAGTCCAAAATAAGCACTATGAAAAAGGTAATGGTTTTAGTCTTTCTGTTGATCGGTTCTTTTGTGTATGCGCAGGAATCTGAAAACCGTAATGTTGGCTCATTCCGCGGAATTAAATCCTCAACAGGAATTGACGTATACCTGAAAAAGGGCAATAAGGAAAGTGTGCGGGTTGAGGTTTCAGGTACGGATATTAAGAATGTATTGACAGAGGTTTCCGGAGATTATCTTAAAATTCACATGGCGGAAGGCAGGTATAACCGAACGCGCACGGTTAAAGTGTATGTAACCTATGTAGAGCTCACTAAACTTTCCTGTAGCTCAGCATCCAGTATCTATGCAGATGAAATTATTAAAACACGGTCCTTATCCCTTAGCGCCTCAAGTGCCGGCTCAATAGATGTTGGCATTGATGTTGAATCTTTGACGGTCAGTGTGTCCAGTGCCGCTGAGATTGAACTCAGGGGTAAAGCAAAAAGAATTGAAATGGAGGCCAGCAGCGCAGCAAAAGTTGATGGATACGACCTGGAAGCAGAGGAAGCTGATTTAAGTGCCAGCAGTGCCGGATCGATACGGGTTTCGGTTTCGCAAAAAATTGACGCACGGGCCAGTAGTGGTGCGGATATACGGTACCGCGGTAGTCCTATGAAAACAAATACAAACTCCAGTAGTGGAGGTTCTGTAAGGAAATCGAGTTAACAACAATAATCCTGGTTTTACCACCGGGATTTTTTGTTATTTCGCATATGAGCATTTACCTGATTGGCACCAAAAGCTTCTGGACCATTCTTACCGTAGTATTTCTCCGATACCTGGTTCTTGCCGGTGTAGCTTTCTTTATCTATTACATGATAAAGAAGCAGGCATGGCAGTTTCGTAAAATTCAAAACCGGTTCCCGCTTAATAAGGATTATGCTCGTGAAATCCTCTATTCTGTACTTACCTCATTTATTTTTGCAGGTGTTGGCTTTGCGGTGTTTCTCACCCCACTGGCAAGCTATACACAGGTGTATTATAAAGTAAGTGACTATGGATGGGGCTATCTGACAGCAAGCGTAATTCTGATCATTTTTCTGCACGACACGTACTTTTACTGGATGCATCGGTTTATCCATCATAAGTCGGTTTATAAATACGTTCATCGGGTCCATCACTTATCTACCAATCCCTCACCGTGGGCAGCCATGGCTTTTCATCCGTTGGAGGCGGTGTTGGAAGCCGGAATTATTGTGGTGGTAGCGTTCTTATTTCCCGTTCATCCCCTCGCCATTGGTATCTTTTTATTGTTTATGATGATTTATAATGTGTATGGTCACCTTGGCTATGAACTATACCCAAAGGGTTTTGCAAAGAGTTTTGTGGGCCGATGGATCAATACTTCTGTAAATCACAATATGCATCATCAGTATTTCAAAGGGAATTACGGGTTATACTTTTTATTCTGGGATAGGTGGCTGGGCACCCTTCATCCCGACTACGATGAACATTTTCACGTGGCGGCATCGAAACAGAAACCCTGATACCCCGAATTTTTAGTGGTTTTCATCAGGATTAATTAAATTCTGACCTATCCTTTTGTATTTTATTTCAAAAATTTAATGAAGTAGGGTAAAATTTATCCCATATTTTCAAAAATAATATACCTTTGGCGCCAAATTACACCAAAAATCAACCACTATGGCGCAATTACGTTTCGAAGCTTTAAAGCGTTTAAATGACATTCCCCGGATGCATATGGATTTACCGGCTCCGAGGGTTTCTGATTTCTTTGGAGAAAATGTGTTCAGCATGGATCAAATGCGGGCATCTCTTTCTCCATCTGTATATAAAAAGGTAAGCCAGGCGATTAAGTTTCACGAAAAAATCGATGAAGATACAGCCGATGCTGTAGCTTCTGCCGTGAAAAGCTGGGCCTTAAATAAAGGGGCAACGCACTTTACACACTGGTTTCAACCTTTAACCGGTGGTACTGCCGAGAAGCACGATTCGTTTTTTGATGCACTGGCCGGAATTGAAAAGTTTAAGGGCAGTGAATTGGTTCAGCAAGAGCCTGATGCTTCGTCCTTCCCCAGTGGTGGTATTCGCACTACGTTTGAAGCACGCGGCTATACGGCATGGGATCCAACATCACCCATGTTTTTATACGGTAAAACATTATGCATTCCTACAGTATTTGTTTCGTATACAGGCGAAACGCTGGATGCCAAGGGGCCGCTCTTAAAAGCCCTTAAAGCAGTGGATGTTGCGGCTACTAAGGTGAGCCAATTTTTCGATAAGGATGTACAGTCCGTAAAAGCTTCACTGGGATGTGAGCAGGAATATTTTGTTGTTGATAAGGGGCTATTTAACGCACGTCCTGATCTGGTTATGGGCGGGCGTACCGTGTTTGGTCACTCACCTGCCCGTGGTCAGCAAATGGAAGATCATTACTTTGCGTCCATTCCTTCGCGGGTATATGATTTTATGAAGGAGTTTGAAGTAGAGGCGTGGAAGTTGGGTATTCCTGTGCGGACGCGTCACAATGAAGTGGCACCAAGTCAATTTGAAGTGGCTCCCTTGTTTGAAGAGGTAAACGTAGCCAATGATCATAACCAGTTATTGATGGATGTGATGTGGCGGGTAGCTGAGCGGCATAGCCTCAAAGTGTTGTTTCATGAAAAACCATTTGCCGGATTAAACGGAACCGGTAAACACAACAACTGGTCGCTGATTACCGATACGGGTGTAAACCTGTTTGCTCCATCCAGCAGTGCACGTGATAACCTCATGTTCCTTACCTTCTTTGTAAACACCATTAAAGCCGTTCATGAGCATGCCGATTTGCTAAGGGCCAGCATCGCTACAGCGGGTAATGATCACCGGCTTGGCGCGAACGAAGCACCTCCGGCTATTATGTCGGTGTTTATCGGTTCACAAATGACGGCCGTATTGGATGAGTTGGAGAAGAAGGGTAATGTGAAAATTGAAAAGGGCGACAACATGTATATGAAGTTGGGTATTGATCAAATTCCGGAGATCATTCTGGATGCAACCGATCGTAACCGGACTTCGCCTTTTGCTTTTACCGGTAACAAATTTGAATTCCGTGCAGTGGGTGGAAGCGATAACTGTGCTGTGCCCATGACGGCTTTGAATCTTATCGTGGCCGATCAGCTAACCAAATTCCATGAAGCGGTATCTAAAGAAATTGAAAAGGGTACTGAAAAACGGTTAGCGATTGTAAATGTATTGCGGAGATACATCAAAGAATCGAAAGATATTCGTTTTGAAGGGGATGGTTATTCAGAAGCCTGGGTGAAAGAAGCGGCCAAACGAAAACTAAGCAACATTAAAAACATGCCCCGTGCATTGGACGCCTATTTGACTGACAAAACGGTGGATATGTATAAGCGCCACAATGTATTGACTAAAGCCGAACTGGAAGCACGAAACGAGATCAGACTGGAGGCTTATATGAAGCGCATTCAAATTGAAGCTCGGGTGATGGGCGATCTGGCCATGAACCATATTGTGCCAACAGCTATCGCCTATCAAAATAAGCTGATTGCCAATGCCAATGGTTTGAAAGGCTTGGGTATTGATAATAAAGCTGTTATTCAAACCATTAAGGAGATAAATGAACTTATTGGAATACTAAAAAACAGTGTTCGCCAGATGATTGAAGAGCGCAAACGGCTTAACAAGATTGCCGATACACACAAACGGGCAATAGGTTATTGCGATGATATCAAAGAAAAATATTTTGATACCATACGCGATGCCGTGGATGATCTTGAGCTTTTAATTGATGATGAGGACTGGCCACTTGTAAAATACCGGGAACTTTTGTTTCTTCGTTAGGTATTAACCTAAACCTAAATGAAAAGCGGAAGACCTGTAACGGGTTTTCCGCTTTTTTGTTGATCATCTCAAACGACCAAATCAGTTAGAAAAACCTTAGTTTTAACGCTTATGAGAAGAATCCTGTGTGTACTTGGGGTGCTATTAACCCTTACCGCTGTTGGTCAGAAAAAAACGGTTACCAGTATTACCCAACAGATCACGCGAAATGAATCGGAAGCCCACCTTACCTTTCTGGCTGCCGATGAAATGCGCGGGCGGGATACAGGCTCTCCCGAATTGAAAATTGCCGGCAACTATATAGCCACCTGGTTTCATCAACATGGCCTGAAAACCTTACCCGGTGCACCTGATTTTTTTCAGCCTGTAAATCTTGAAAAGTCAACGCCAGCCAATTCAGGAATGGCCAAACTAGGCGATGATACTTTTCAGTTTAAGGAAAGTTTTTTGGTTTTAGGTGGGTCCAATACAACCTGGAACGGTGAGTTTATTTATGTGGGGTATGGTTCTGAGGAAGAACTAGATAAGGTTGATGTTACCGGCAAGATGGTGCTGGCATTAGCCGGATCAAAAGAAGCGGATAATATCAACAAAGTTTTCACCGCCAGTAATTCAAAGTATTCAACTGTAATCGCCCGTGGTGGTGAAGGCCTGGTTGAGTTTTTAACGTTTTCACAGATTCCATTTCCCACGCTGGTGAATTTTTTTACCGGTGGACCGCGCTGGGGCTTGCAGGTGCAGGGTTCAGCACAACCGCATATTTGGTTAAAACCAGCTGATCTTAAGAAGATTAATTTTAGGGAAGGTGATAAGATTACTGGCAGTCTTTCTGTAGGTGGACAAAAACGTGAACCGATGCCCGGTAGAAATGTTGCTGGATTAATAGAGGGTACTGATCCAAAACTTAAAGATGAGTATATTATTGTAACTGCTCATTACGATCATATTGGTGTTGGAAAGCCAACCGGAAATCAGGATTCAATTTTTAATGGCGCACGCGATAATGCCATCGGTACCGTGGCCCTTTTGCAAATCGCAAAATATCTGAGTCAATATCCACCCAGGCGTTCGGTTCTTTTAGTAGCCGTCACATCAGAAGAAAAGGGATTGCTCGGTAGCCGATGGTACGTTGACCATCCATTGGTGCCACTGGAAAAGCATATACTGAATATTAACTGCGATGGTGTTGGGTATAACGACAAATCCATTATCACCAGCATAAGTTTGGGAAGAACAACGGCTGATGAAAAATTAAAAGTTGCTGCCAGGGCATTCGGACTTGGTGTAGGCGGAGACCCTGATCCGAAAGAAGGTTTTTATGAACGTTCAGATCAGGTTTCGTTTGCTGCCAAGGGAATTCCTGCCATTAAGCTTCAACCCGGTCTGGCGAAAATGGATGATGAAATCCGTAAATATTACCACCGGCAGGCCGATGAGGTATCCACCCTTGATTTTGAATACCTTACCAAATTCTACAGAACCTTTGTTTATACAGTCTCGTTGTTAGCCAATGAACAAATCCCACCGTTTTGGAATACGGGTGATAAGTATGAAGAAGGAGGAAAGAAACTTTATAATCGTAATTAATTTCAATTAACCTCTATGTCTATGATGAGTTCAAAAAAATGCTTTTTATTAGCCATGTTATTTCTTGTTTCCGGCTTTGGCTGGGCACAGAAAAATCCGGTAGCAGAAGTAACAAAATGTATAACCTCACCTGAAGTTGAAGCGCACTTAACCTTTCTGGCATCCGATGAAATGCGTGGTCGTGATACCGGGTCGCCTGAACTGGAGATAGCCGCCAACTACATTGCCGCTCAGTTTAAAATTTTCGGATTAAAAACTGCACCGGGCCTGGCCAATTATTTCCAGCCGGTAGCGCTTGAAAATGCTCATCCGGCAAAAGCAGGTGAGTTATCGCTTGGTGGAGATATTTTTAAATTCAAAGATGATTTTATTCTCTTCGAAGGTGGCAACCAGGAGTGGAAAGGTGATTTTGTTTATGTGGGCTACGGCTCTACAGAAGAATTGAATCAAGCTAATGTAAAGGGAAAAATGGTAATTGCGCTGGCCGGAACAAAAGATTCCGGTGGTAATCCAATGGCTATTTTTAGCGCAGCCGGTGGAAAGTTTCAGGATGCGAAGAATGCAGGTGCTGCGGGCTTAATCGAAATCTTTGCTTCTCCGCAGGTGCCATGGCCGGCATTGGTAAACTTTTTTGCCAGCAATGTTTCCATGCGTGTAAAATCATCCACCAATGGAAGTGCAACACATGTATGGCTAAAAGACAGTGATGCTGATGCCTTAAAGAAAATTAAGGATGGCTCCTTGTCGGGATCGCTTAAAATTGAGGGTGTTAAAACCGAGCCTGTACCCACAAAGAATGTTATCGGTATGATTGAAGGAACGGACCCTAAATTAAAGAACGAGTTTCTGGTGGTGTCAGCGCATTACGATCATGTTGGTGTGCAGAAGAATGCACAACCCGGTAAAGATTCAATTTTTAACGGTGCACGTGACAATGCTATTGGTGTTGTAGGATTAATTTCAACCGCCAAGTACCTGGCGCAGTATCCGCCTAAACGCTCGGTGTTATTTATTGCCTTAACAGGCGAGGAGAAGGGTTTGCTCGGCAGTAAGTATTATGCCGAAAATCCGGTTGTGCCGTTAAATAAAACCGTTTTTAATTTTAATTGCGATGGTGCCGGGTACAACGATGTAACCATTGCCACTATTATTGGTATGGAGCGCACAACAGCAGAGACTGATCTGGCAAAGGCCTGTTCGGCTTTTGGAATTAAAGCCACCATTGATCCGGTGCCTGAACAAAATCTGTTTGAGCGATCGGACAACTACAACTTTGCAGTGAAAGGTGTTCCGGCCATTACGTTTGCTCCCGGCACAAAAGCCTTTGATGAAGCATTGTTAAAGTACTATCATCAACCGGCAGATGAGGTGTCATCACTTGATTTTACTTACCTGATAAAATATTTCAGGGCCTATGTATACGCTAATGTTTTGCTGGCCAACAATCCGGCAGTCCCTACGTGGAAGGCTGGTGATAAATTTGAAGCAGAGGCGAAAAAGCTTTATGGAAAGTAATTTAATATAACTCAATTTTCTTTCATCTGTCAAACTGAGCTTGTCGAAGGGTTTCTTCAATGAAAACCGGTTTCGGCAAGCTCAACCTGACAAAAGGAGTGATTTATTAATGAATATTCAGCATTTTTTTATACTGAGACGTGTTGGTTAAAACTTCAGTTGACTTTTTGATGTCCTGATCATACTTGAAGCTTACTTCAATAACTCCACGCTCATAATGGTAGCGTGCGATGATATCTTCTTCCAGCAATGCTTTAATCTGGTCTTTATAAAGCATGAGTTCGTTCTTTTTACTCTCCTCTACCCTGGATTTTACCTGATCAAGTTGAGTTTTTAATTCTGCATAGTAGCGCTCCCGTTTAGCTTCTTCTCCCAGTCTGCTAAGCTGCTTGTCGATTACTGATTCGTAGCTATACTTTTTACCTTTCATCCACGAAACAAATTGCTGATATTCCTCTGGTGTTAGGGTGAAGCTTTTTGGATCGGGTTGGATATTCCGATTATGAACAAACTGCGTGGAAAAATCAAAGATGTAACCTTGCTGAAATAAGGTTTGTGCCACCGGATGTACGTCATCCTGCGCAACGTATAGATCGGGCTCTATACCACCGCCATCGTAAACCGTTCTTCCGTTGGTTGTTTTAAAAGCATTTTTTAAAGAATCCGGAATAGAAGCAACACTTCCGTCTTCACGCCTGTGGGTATAATCTAACACCTGTATGCAACGACCCGTAGGGGTATAGTATTTGGCGGTAGTAATTTTAACCTGGGCATTGTAGGAAAGCGGCCGGGGCACCTGCACCAAACCTTTACCGAATGACCGCTCACCAATTACCAGGGCACGGTCATAATCCTGCAACGTGCCAGCTACAATTTCAGAAGCTGATGCACTGCCCCGGTTGATAAGAACGACTACCGGGATTTCCAGGTCTACCGGATTATCAAGGGTAGCATAGGTAGCGTTCTGATCGGTAATCTTACCCTTGGTGCTCACCACCTTTTTACCTTTGGGTAGAAATACATTACAGACATTGACAGCTTCCATTAATAATCCACCTGGGTTATCCCGCAGATCAAGCACAACGCCTTTAGGATTTTTTTCTTTGAGTTTAATGAATGCAGCCCGAACGTTTTTACCGGCATCGGGTGTGAATTCTGTAAGCTTGATATACGCAATGTTGTTCTCCAGCATCCCTGAAAAGGGAACATTATTCATTTTTATTTTCTCCCGTTTAAATTCAAGTTTAATGGGATTTTCCTGGCCCAGTCGCTTCACCGTTAAGGTCACCGGTTCTCCCACCTGTCCGCGCATCAGGTTACCGGCTTCTCTTCTGGATAGGTTGCTTAGCTCTACCTGGTTAATTTTTAATATTTCATCACCAATTTTTAACCCTCCTTTTTGGGCGGCAAATCCTTCCATAATCATGGTTACTACGGTGCGGTCATTGAAGTCGCGGGTAATGGCGCCAATGCCACCATATTGTCCGGTGTTCATGGTACGGAAATCTTCTACCTGATCTTCCGGAATGTAATTGGTATAAGGATCGAGTGATTCCAGCATTGCATCAATGCCGGTTTTTATAAGGTGGTTTGGATTTACATCGTCAACATACAACGCATTTACCTCCTTAAATAGGGTGGCAAAAATGTCCAGGTTTTTGGCAATTTCGAAATAGCGATCGGCCGGTGGGGTAAATGCTAAAACTACAGCACCCAAAAGGGTAATGGCTATAAACAATTTCAATTTCTTCATCACGTATTGCATACTTCAATTTAACGCACGTCAGGGCAGATTTGATACACGCCTTTATTGATCGGAAAATTACGGATTTGAAAGGTCAGGTTGAGGCGGATGTAATGTAATGTTTATAGATTTAGTTTAAAAGCCTCAGGGGATAGCATAAATACCCATTTTTGCCGTTAAATGTTTTCAGTACTTTAGTTACTTACTAACCCCATAGGTATGAAAAGATTCCTTCTCTTCGGTGTCCTTATTTGGACGATCCTTTCCTGCACGGAAAAAGCAAAATTTGAAACCAAAACAGGTGAAAGCGGAGGATATACGTACGAGTATGTTACCAACGACCCGCTTCAAACCCGCATTTACACCTTGAAAAACGGCTTAAAGGTTTACCTGAGTCAGTACAATGCAGCGCCAAGAATCTATACTCAGATAGCCGTAAAGGCTGGCGGCAAGAACGACCCGGCCGATGCCACAGGGTTAGCCCATTACCTGGAACACATAATGTTTAAGGGAAGCGATGAGTTTGGAACATTGGATTGGGCGAAGGAGAAGGTTATGCTTGATAGTATTGAGCGTATGTTCGAGCACTACCGCACGCTTACTGATTCGATGGAACGTGTGAACTATTATAAGAAGATTGATCAATACTCAAACGAAGCAGCAAAACTTGCCATTGCTAATGAGTATGATAAAATGATTGCCGAATTGGGTGGACAGGGAACTAACGCATATACTTCCGAGGATCGTACGGTGTATATCAATGATATACCGGCTAACCAGTTGGATAATTGGTTGCAGATAGAAGCGAGCCGTTTTCGCACCATCGTTCCCCGGTTGTTTCATACTGAGTTGGAAGCCGTGTATGAAGAAAAGAACGGAAGCCTGGATAACGATTCATGGAAAAGTTATGAGGCTTTGTTGCAGGCTATATTTAAAAATCATCCCTATGGAAAGCAGACTGTTATTGGCACAATTGATCATCTAAAAAATCCATCCATAACGGAGATAAAAAAATATTTCGATAAATATTATAAGCCGAATAATGTCGCTATTTGTCTTAGTGGTGATTTGGATTATGATATAACAATTGGCCTGATCGATAAATATTTTTCAGACTGGCAGCCTAATGATACACTTGAACCATGGACAGTTGTTAAAGAAGATCCAATTGTTAGCCCTGTTGAAGTTGATGTTTATGGGCCGGATGCAGAGTGGATGTACCTCGCTTTTCGTTTTCCAGGAAGGGGTAGTGAAGAAGCTCGACTGTTGAAACTGTGCGATATGATTCTTTCCAATTCAAAGGCTGGATTGATTGATCTTAATCTAAAGCAAAAGCAATTGGTTATAGATGCTTCCTCTTATATCAGTGAAAGTAACGATTATAACATGCACATTTTTGAAGCGAAACCAAAGGAAGGCCAAAGCCTTGATCAGGTAAAAGATCTTTTACACTCACAGATCGACTTGTTGAAAAAGGGTGAATTTGACGATTGGTTGATTGAAGCGGTGATTAATGATATGAAGAAAAACAGAATCCGGTATTATGAGAGTAACTGGGGAAGGTCAGACGAAATGGTAATGGCCTTTACCAACGGCATTGGATGGGCAGATTATATCGGGTTTACTGATGGGCTCCGTACATTCACAAAGAAAGATGTTGTAAATTTTGCTAACCAGCATTATGGCGATAATTACGTGTACCTTCGCAAGAACACGGGTGAAGATTCAAATAAACGAAGGGTAGATAAGCCCGCCATTACAAAAGTTGAACTGAATAAGGAAGCAAGGTCACCTTTTCATGAAGCTATTTCAAAAAAGCCAGTGGAGAAATTGCAGCCGGTATTCCTGGATTATGAAAAGGATGTGCGTAAGCTGTCTTTACGGCAAGATGTTCCGGTGTTGTACAATCAGAATAAAGAAAATGATTTATTCAGGCTGTATTACCTGCTGGATGCCGGCACGAATAATGATCCAAAGTTTCGCGTGGCTGTTGAATATCTTGAATTTTTGGGCACGGATAAATTATCTGCCGAAGACATAAAGAAGGAATTGTATAAAATCGGATGCGGCTTTAGTGTTTTTGCCGCTGAGGATCAAACCTACATCACCCTGGAAGGCCTTTCTGAAAACATGGATAAGGCTATTGCCATTATGGAAGACTTACTCACCAATGCAAAGGCTGATGAGCAAGCTCTTAAAAATATGATTGAGGATATTTTTAAGAAACGCGATGACACCAAAAAGGATAAATATGCCATCATGTTTGATGGCCTTATGAACTATGGTTTGTATGGAGCAAATTCTCCCTTCACCAATGTGCTAGGCAATAATGAGCTGCGCAAACTTCAGGCCGATGAATTGGTTAACATCATCAAGGGTTTTACAAAAATGAAACACAAGGTGTTGTATTATGGCCCTTTAAGTGACCAGTCGCTGTTGGCCTCCCTTGAAAAGTTACACGTGTTGCCTGAAACCTTAAATGACGTTCCTCCTGCACGTGATTTTGCCATGGTTGATGTTACCGAACCTTCTGTATACTGGACACATTACGATATGGTGCAGACCGAAGCGGTATTCATGATAAAAGGTGAGAAGTTTGATAAGGCCAAGATGCCGTATAGCCGGTTGTATAATGAGTACATGGGCTCACAGGTGTTTCGTGAGTTACGCGAAGCTCAGGGTTTGGCATACGGAACGTTTACTTCTTACCAGACTGCGTCAAAGGCCTCCGGAACAGATTCATTCTTTGGATACATTGGTACCCAGTCCGACAAGCAGGCAGAGTCGCTAAGCGCGTTGCAAAACATTATTTATACTATGCCCGAAACTGAGGACGGATTTAATGAAGCAAAAGAAGCTGTGTTGAGTGTGATTGAAAGTGAGCGCATTATTAAGCAAAGCGTGTTGTTCAATTACCTTGCTGCTGAAAAGCGCGGCTTAAATTATGATATCCGTAAGGATGTTTATGAGCAAGTGAAAAACATGACCTTGGCCGACATAAAAAAATTTCAGGAAGAAAACATCAAAAACAAAAAGTACAACCTGGTGCTGATAACAAGTCGGGATAAGGTTAATCTGAAGGATTTGGCGAAGTATGGTAAAGTGAAAGAGCTTTCGCTGGATGAGATTTTTGGGTATGAAAAGGAACGAAAGATAAACCTGGAAGCTCCAAATCAATAGGAATTAAATAGCTGTCCTATACCTTCTATCTTAATACCTCCAAGGTCATTAATACCTTGGAGGTATATGGTTGTTTTATCCTAAAATTTATCCGGAATTTGGATAACCCGCAGTACTACTTCGTGCGGGTCGCCATCTTTATCCAATAAGCTGAATTTCACGGAAGGGTTATCGCGATTGAGTTGTGTTTCCACATTTACAATTTGATTGTCCTGCAAGTGCTTTTCCAGTTCTTTTTGAAGAATGAACAGGGCATTTGCAAAATCTACCTCAAGGGGACTGGGGTTGTAGGTTGATGTTTTCATGGGGTTGTTTCAGATCAGCATTCAAAAATCAATTCGATAGTTAAAGCATATTGAATTGAAGCTTGAATAGGTTACCACCGGATTAAGGCAGAGGCCCAGGTAAAACCACTGCCAAATGCGGCTAAACAAATTACGTCATTTTCTTTGATTTTACCTTCTGCCCAGGCTTCACTCATGGCAATGGGTATGGATGCTGCGGTGGTGTTGCCATACCGCATAATGTTGTTGTACACCTTTTCCGGACTAAGCTCCATTTTTTCCTGTATGTACTGGCTGATGCGCAGGTTGGCCTGGTGTGGTACCAAAAGGCTTATATCCTCTTTTGTCATGTGGTTAGCGGCTAACGCCTCTTTAATGACTTCCATAAACCGCACCACCGCATGTTTGAAAACCTGGTTGCCATTCATAACCACTTTATAGTGCGTAGTATCAAGAATTTGCTCAGGCTGGCGCTCTTCACGCGGCCGGCTGCTGCCTGGGTCACGAACGTAAAGTTCCTCCGCAAATCGCCCGTCCGAATGCAGGTGTGTGGAGAGTATTCCGGGTTTATCAGAAGGTTGAAGAATGGCTGCGCCTGCTCCATCGGCAAAGATTACCGCGGTATTGCGGCCCCGTGTACTTAAATCAATTGCGGTCGATTGTATTTCAGCGCCAACCACCAAAATAGTTTTGTACATACCTGATTTTATAAACTGATCGGCAACGGAGAGCGCATAAATAAATCCCGAACACGCATTACGAATATCCAGTGCTCCTATGCTTTCGAGTCCAAGTTCGCGTTGCAACAATACGCCTGACCCGGGAAAGAAATAGTCAGGGGTAATGGTGGCGAATACAATAAACTCAATATCCTTTTCTTTCAGGCCGGCTCGTTCCAAGGCGATCCGGCTGGCCTTTGCCGCCATGTTGGCCACTGTGTCCTTTGCGGGATCAACCCACCTTCGTTCACTAATGCCGGTTCGCTCCATGATCCACTCGTTGCTGGTGTCCATAATGGAGGATAGATACGCATTGGTGATTACTTTTTCAGGTACGTGATGGCCGAGGCCGACAATTTTTGAATGCTGCATAGATAGCCGGTTAAACGCGGCCGAAGTTAAGGAAATGTTATGTAAACCTAATGGGTGTTAGGGATAAAGTTAATAGGTGGTTTACGTGTTCTTAGTGTTATACGCTGCATGTTTCGAGTAACGCATGCGAACCCGAAGCTGGAAGCTTATGGCTTGAGGCTATCCCTAATAGGCACTAAATCCCTTTTCAATAAAGGCAAAGAATCCATGCTTAAACTCGGCAAATACTTTGGCAAAGGCCGATACTTCTTCGATAATACCGGCATGATCCTTAAAGTATTCTGTATCAGATTCGTTTAGTTCCTTCAGCATGACGGCCAGTTGTTTTTCATGGTCTTTCAGTTTTTTGCGCAAAAGATCAACCAATTCGCCATTGTAATAGGTAATCAGGTGCTGGTAATGATCAACTTGTTTCTTGAAGTCCACATGATCCATTTTGGGTGAATGCTGGTCTAGCAGATTTTGAAAGAATGTCAATTCACGTTTCCACAGTTCGGTAGCTGAAATCCATTCAACACTTTCGCGGTGCATGGCGATTAAGCTGGGTTGCAGTATGTACTTTCCGGTTGCTCCTGTTACTGAAATCATGGCTGTATAAATTTTAGTTATCGATTAACTAAAAGTGTGTTCATTTCTGCACTATCGGTATGATGACAGTCAGTTTAATAACCTGATATAAATCATAAACGATAAAGTTTTTCCTGAAAAAAAGAATCCCTGTAAAAGCTGAGCCTGTTCGAATTTTTGAACCTGACATAGAATTTCTACTTTCTTTCCACCACTTTCACATTATCCTCGGGTATGCGGTCAATCAGCTTATTGTAAGGATCAATACCCGCTTTAACAGGTTTCTGATCTACCGTAAATTCCAGCGTGTGTTCTCCCGGGGTAAGCCAGTGTTTCTTCAGGTACAATGGTGTTTTCTGTGTCATGCCTTTATCATTCTTACCATCTTCAGCAAAAATGCCGATCTCAATGAGGTCTTTGCCCTGACCTTCGCTTATATCACGACCAGCACTGTCGTAGTATATTTTCTTCGTTTGCACGGTAAGGTTCACCTTGAACTTATTTTTAGCGAGTTCTTCATAAGTAGCCTTGGTTACCCTGTTCTCGTACAGCGTAATTTTCTCGAATGAATCCTGCAGGTAGTACTGAAGTGAATCGGGTGTTACTTCTTTAATGTAACTGTACCATTCATTAGAGGTTGCAAATGGAGGATTCTGCCGGAAGGCAGCTGTGTCAATAAACTTTTTGAAGCCACTGTTTAACTTCTCCTCACCGATGTAATCCTGCAGGGCATATAAAACCAACGATCCTTTGTCGTACCACACGTACGCGCGCGAATCATTGTTTAATAAGGTTTCTTCAAACTTGCTTTCGCTGCTACGGCCACGCAGGTACCGGTCGAGCGAATACTTTAGCCGATTCTGCATGACGTCTTTTCCATATTCATGATCAAGCACCATCAACGCTGAATATTCGGCCATGGATTCGGAAATCTGGTTAGCCCCTCGTGTGAAGCTTGGCGTAACCTGATGCCCCCACCACTGGTGGGCCACTTCGTGAGCCGTTACATAAAAGACGTAATCGGTTTTGTTGGGGTCGCTGAAATCAGCAGCCCAGCCGAAACTTTCGGAGTAGGGGACGGTGTTGGGAAAAGACTGCGCAAAGCTTGCGTACCTAGGGAATTCAAGTATACGCATCTGCGTGTATTGATAAGGACTAAAATTTTTGGAGAAATAATCCAGTGATGCTTTTACTGATGTAACAAACCGGTCGAGGTTATAGGTATGGGTTGGATGGTGAAATATTTCAATGTTTACTTCTTCATTATTATCAACTTTCCAAACATCGCGCAACACAGCATAACGGGCCGATGAGAAATTGGCGAACAAATCCATTTCTGAATTCATTTTGTAGTGATAATATTTACGGCCATTTTCTTCCCATTCTTTTTCCAGATAACCCGGAGCAACTGCCAGTTGATCTGCTGACGTGCTTACCGTAGCCTCAAAGGTTACATAGTCGGCATCATTGTTAAACAGCAGTGTGCTTAAACCGTATGGATCATCCTGTGGCGGTGCAGAATAATCTTTCTTTGGCAGTCCATGTTTTTTGCGCTCTTTGTCACTGTTTATTTTATCGCCTGAATAGCCAAAGCTGGGAAAGATCCTCAGGTCGAAGAATGTGCCATTGTATACCATTAATCGGCCAAGGCCATTGTTTGGAAATCCTTTGTAACGGGCATCAACCTGTACTTCCATCAAAAGCGTATCTCCCGGTTGCATTGTTTTTGGCAGCAGATAGAAATAAATCGAGTTTGTTTTATCTTCAAATACCCTTTGCAGATCCGTGCCATCAATACGCAGCATTTCTATGGTCATATCGCTACCGTGTTCAAGCATCAGCGAGTCGATTGGATGATTTGTTTTGTTTACAAGCACGAATTTACCGTAGGCACGTGCAGCACGTTCTTCAGGGTAAAGATCCATGTTAATCTTGAGGTCTGTTACTTTTGGCTGGGCAAGGAATTCATACTTCTTATATTTCTTTTCAAACTCAACCCCGATTTTAATACTCTCCTTATTGGTCCGATACGTATTGAGCACACTTACGTTATAGTAGATGAATGCTCCGGATCCCAACCAAAGTAAAGTGAAAAAGGTTAGGAATACCGCGGATGTTCCTGAGAAACGCTGCTTCATCAATTTTAACCGCGCCTTAAAACCGGTTTCTGACCCACGGTTCCAAAATAAGTTTCCGATGATGAGGAAAATTATACCCAGACTTAGCCAATACACATTAAACCACGTTAGTGGCTCAAGAAAATGCCCAAAGCCATTCATGTCTGATACGCGGTAGCCGGGAGTATAACTGTAGAAGAAGAGATTATAGTCAAGCTCTGCAAAATTCCGCAAGCCAAACATGGCCACCCATATACCAATAGACACCACATGGCCCATGAATTTATTGTTGACCAGTATGTGAACAATGAAAGCCAGCATCACCAGCTGCAGGTATTCGGGAAGTTCAATCAGGTACAAATCGGTAAAGTACATGCTGAACTGAAAATTGAAATACCCTTTGATGATTTGATTCAAGACGCCACAAACCAGTACCAGGTTAACCAACACAAAGCTCACCAAAGCCAGCGAAAGAAACTTCGATCCGTACACGACCCAGTTGGGTATAGGCAACGCATCAGCAATGTTTGAATAGTGTGCTGCTTTGTCGCGATGAACAACTTCACCTGTGTAAAAGATAATGATGATGAAAACAAAAATGATGTAGTTGAAGTCCTTAACCTCCAGCATGTAATATGTGAGGGGTAACGAAGGAGTGCCAAAGGTGATATCGCCAAACCAACCGTCTAAAAAGAGGAACAACACACCGGCCAGCAGTATGGCAATGAAGTAGAAGTCTTTTGTGATATTCCTGAATTCCAAAAAGGCAAGTCGGAATAATTTCTTGATGAATATGGATTGCGAATACGCTTTTTGAACAACAGGCAAGTCGGCCAATGAGCGCATCTTTTTTTCATCACGCTCCTCTGTTTTCCTGGCGCCTCCTAATGAAACTTCCAACAAACTTTTGAAAGAGAAACGGAAATACGTAAAAGCAAACAAGGCTAAACTAAAACCGATCCACACAATGCGGTTGATTAAGAAGTTCCCTTGCAGCGGTATTAATAAATTATTTTGTTCGTAGGGTGTCCAGTATTTGGTTGCGTTTTGATAGGTGGTGAAGGCAAATGGATCAAGTATATCCACCAGGTTTTTATTGTCCAGGTCTTGCGATAAGGTTACCGCCACCAGGTAACCAATAAAAAGCAAAACACTGGCCACGTAGGTTGATAATATTTTTCGCGTAAGCGCTACCAATGCAAAAAATATGGTGCCCGCAAAGAAAATGTTTGGTAGTGTAATAACCAGAAGCGGGTACAAGTAATGCGACAACACAAAAGGCCCTGAACGTTCAGGCTCAACTTCACCGGTTAACAGCCCGAGCGGTTCACCTACCCATAAGCCAAAAATGAATCCTGTGCATACCAGAAAAAGGATCGCGAACGATCCCAGGTAGCGTCCCATGAAATAAGCTTTTTCACGAATGGGGTAGGTGAAAAAATAATCTTTTGTTTGGTATTCCAAATCGCGATAGATGGGCACGCCCATAATGGCCGAGGCTATAAGGATTTGAAAAATGCTCATGATGGCGAGCATGGTGGCAATGGCGTGCGGTGAGTTGACAAACGTTTTTTCAGAGGCTGGCCCGCTGCCGTAAATACCTACTGTAAACGCAAATAAAAAGAGAATACCGAAGTAAGCCCATGTGGCCGGGCGCTTTAAACGGTATTTTAGTTCGAATAGAAATATGGAAAGAAACATGTCTGAATGATTTTAGTGAAGTGATGATTAAACAGTAACAACATCCATCCGCTCCGAAATTTTGGAGAAGTAGACATCTTCAAGTCCGGCTTCTACCGGTTTGAAGCTTTCATTGGGTTGTACATCACTCACAACATGTATTTGTGTTTTGCCGGCCTTTAATTGCGTGGAAATTACTTGGAAAGAATTCCGGTATACATTCATTTCACTCTTCTCAATCGACTTTGACCAGATTTTTCCCTGCATGGAATCTACCAATGTGTTGGGATTGCCCTGCGCAATTACTTCACCCAGGCAAATAATGGCCATATCGTTACAGAGGTTGGTAACATCTTCTACGATGTGTGTTGAAAGAATAACGATAGTATTCTCGCCAATTTCACTTAATAAATTATAGAACCGGTTGCGTTCCGCAGGATCAAGTCCGGCTGTTGGTTCGTCAACAATTATCAGTTTGGGATTTCCGATAAGGGCCTGGGCCACACCAAAGCGTTGCTTCATACCTCCTGAAAAGGTACCCAGGTTTTTGCTTTTAACGTGCGCGAGGTTAACCCGATCCAGTAAAGTGGACACGATTTCTTTTCGTTGCTTTTTATCCACGATGCCTTTCAGATCGGCAATATGATCGAGCATGGTTTCGGCAGTAACTTTTGGGTATACGCCAAACTCTTGCGGTAAGTAGCCTAGTATTTTCCGCACTTCATGCTTATCGCGAAGCACATCCAGATTACCCAAGGTTATGGAACCAGAGTCGGCATCTTGCAACGTAGCGATGGTGCGCATGAGCGATGATTTACCGGCACCGTTGGGGCCGAGCAGACCATACATACCTTGGTTGATGGTGAGTGAAACATTTTTGAGGGCCTGCACTCCGTTGGAGTACGTTTTACTTAGGTTTTGGATGACAAGCTGCATGCGGGATTGGGTTTGTTTGCGTTGAGACGCTTAAGATAGAAAAAGGTTGCGCTATGCCCAAAGAAAATGGTATTGAAACCATAGCCTGAATGACTGAGTCGCGTACTCCTATATACCAGTATAATTTGTGCTTTAGTGTTTTTGTGGCGCAGTAGGATATACTTTTTAGCCACTAAAACACCAAAGAACTAAATACTATCCCTATTGGATTTTTTAAACCACCACATTCACAATTTTACCCGGCACCACAATAACCTTCTTCGGTGGTTTGCCTTCCGTCCATTTATTCACCAACTCAGAAGCCAGCACCATTTTCTCAATGTCTTCCTTGGGCATATCGAGGGCGAATTCCATTTTGGTGCGCACCTTGCCGTTGATGGATATGGGATATTCGAATGAACTCTCTTTCAGGTATTCTTCATTCCAGTTGGGGAACTGAGCTTTAAGTACCGTATCACTATGCCCAAGTTTTTCCCATAACTCTTCAGCAAGGTGAGGGGCGTAAGGGGAGAGGGCAATGACAAGCGACTCCAGAATTCCTTTCTTGTTGCATTTTAATGTGCTCAACTCATTTACGCATATCATGAATTCACTTACCGTGGTGTTAAATGAAAAGTTGTTAATATCCTGCTCCACTTTTCTTAACGTTTTGTGAAGCACTTTTAACTCTTCGCGGGTAGGTGCTGCATCACTCACGTTCAAGTTACCTTGTGTATCGTGAAACAGGTTCCAGAACTTTCGTAAAAATTTAAACACGCCATCAATGCCGTTTGTGTTCCAGGGCTTGCTCAACTCCAGCGGACCAAGAAACATTTCGTACAGGCGAAGGGTGTCAGCACCATAGTTATCGATGATATCATCAGGGTTGACAACGTTGTGTTTCGACTTGGACATTTTTTCAACTTCGGAACCGCAGATGTATTTTCCGTTTTCCAGGATGAACTCCGCAGTTGAATAATCGGAACGCCAATTTTTAAAGCCTTCAATGTCGAGTACATCATTATCCACAAGGGTTACATCTGCATGTAAAGCAGTTGTTTCGTATTCGTTTTTCAGATTCTTTGAAACAAACTTGTTGGTGCCATTTACTCTGTAAACAAACTTAGATATGCCTTGTATATGCCCCTGATTAATCAACTTCTTAAACGGCTCCTCAGCGCTTACATACCCCAAATCTTTCAATGCCTTGCACCAGAAACGCGAGTACAACAAATGCCCTGTGGCATGTTCGCTGCCGCCCATGTACAGGTCAACATCCTGCCAGTAATCGATTTCCTTTTTGTCTGCAAAGGAAGTTGTATTTTTAGGGTCCATGTACCGGAACCAATACCAGCTTGAACCCGCCCAGCCGGGCATGGTGGTTAACTCGTAAGGGTAGGCCTCATCCCCCTGCCCTTTCTCCGCTGGAGAAGGGGAGGTGCGTGCGATGGAGGGTGCGCTGTATAATGAAGTTTTAATTGAAGAAATAACGTCTTGCAGATTGTTAATTACTTCGCTATTAGAAAAACGGATAACACTAAAACCTTCAGAGTTTAAAAATTCTGTTCTTGCTTGGTCATATTCTTTTGTCTTATTATGATAATCGCCATCAATTTCAATTACTAATCGTTTATCAAGACAAACGAAATCAGCGATGAAAATCCCTATAGCATGCTGCCTTCTTATTTTATGCCCGAGTTTGCTATCCCGAACCTGGTTCCAAATAATAGTCTCTGCTTCTGTTTGATTTTTTCTATTTTCTTTTGAAAACTCTTTCAGTAAATGCCAATATTTTTTTTCTGAGGTCTCATAGCCCCTCTCCCCCGGAGAGGGGTTGGGGCGAGGCTTGTAGTTCCAGTTCTTTGCCCGAGCCAACGGTGGCTCACCGGTTTCAGTTGGCTTGTATTCATCAATTTCAGGCAGGGTAATGGGCAAATCTTTTTCGTCAACCAGTTTCGGGATGCCATCATTAAAATAAACAGGGAAGGGCTCGCCCCAATAGCGCTGTCGGCCAAAAATAGCATCGCGCATGCGGTAGTTCACCTTGCCTTTACCAATTCCTTTTTCTTCTACAAACTTTATCCCGGCTTCGATGGCTTCATCAACGGTAAGTCCGTTCATAAAACCCGAGTTGATGATCTTTGCATCCCAACTTACAAAAGCTTCTTCTTCAACACCGGGGCCTTCAACAACCTGCACAATCGGTAAATTAAAATGCTTGGCAAACCGGTGGTCGCGTTCATCATGACCGGGCACAGCCATGACTGCACCAGTTCCATAGCCTGCCAGCACATAATCCGAAATCCAAATGGGAATGCGTTCGTTGTTGAATGGATTGATCGCATACGCGCCTGTAAACGCTCCGCTTACGCGTTTCACTTCACTCATCCGTTCGCGCTCACTACGATTTTTTGCTACATCAACATAAGCGTTAACTTCGTTACGTTGAGCTTCGGTGGTAATTTTGCCCACCAATTCATGCTCTGGTGCAAGCACCAGAAAGGTTGCTCCAAAAATGGTATCGATGCGGGTTGTAAATACTTCAATTTTGAATGCAGAATTTTGA
The DNA here is from genome assembly GCA_002425185.1 of Flammeovirgaceae bacterium UBA5585. Taxonomy (GTDB): domain Bacteria; phylum Bacteroidota; class Bacteroidia; order Cytophagales; family Cyclobacteriaceae; genus UBA2336. The sequence goes on from DILT01000010.1 coordinate 417,644, forward strand.
ATATTGAATTCCAGTTGTGCGCCTTTGCTCTTCCCAATCCAGTTTCGCTGCATCTCTTTCAGCGGCTCGGGCCAATCGATGGTATCCAGTCCTGCAAGCAGGCGCTCAGCATAAGCTGAAATGCGCATGCTCCATTGTAACATCTTTATCCGTTCAACCGGGTAACCCCCGCGTTCGCTTACGCCATCTTTTACTTCATCGTTTGACAATACAGTGCCTAATGCGGCACACCAGTTCACCATGGTTTCGCTTTGGTAAGCTATGCGGTAGTGCTGTAAAAAGTTTTCTTTTTCTTTTTCATTGAAATGCTTCCATTGGTCTGCCGAAATGAATGGCGTATCCTCAGCGCAAGCGGCATCAATATTTTTATTACCGTTCTTTTCCAGTTCGGTAATCAAGGTGGTAATTGGTTCAGTCTGTCCAAACTTACCCGACTTCTTATTATACCATGCATTGAATAGTTGCATGAAAATCCATTGCGTCCATTTGTAGTAGGCAGGGTCGCAGGTTTGCACTTCCCGGCTCCAATCATATGAGAAGCCGATCTTGCGCAACTGACGCTTATACGTTTCAATATTTTTAGCGGTGGTAACGGCAGGATGCTGCCCGGTTTGAATGGCGTATTGTTCTGCCGGAAGGCCAAAGGCATCAAAGCCCATCGGGTGCAGTACGTTGAATCCTTTCAGGCGCTTGTACCGTGAAACAATGTCGGTGGCAATGTAGCCCAGCGGGTGCCCTACATGAAGACCGGCCCCGGAAGGGTAGGGAAACATATCCAGCACATAATACTTAGGTTTAGAAGGATCGGTCTCCACCCGGTATATGCCTTCCTTTTCCCATTTATCCTGCCATTTCTGCTCAATTCGTCTGATCTCTTCTTTGCTGTACTCGGCCATTGCTTTGCGTTACTTGTGTTGGAACCCGCAAAAATAAGCCAATCCTGCAAATAGCACTATTTGAATACTAAGATTTGGAAACCTGTAATTTTTTTGCCTGACAGGATACTAAAGTCGTATGCGATTTTACCTGATTTTTCTTTTCGGAGTATTGAGTTTAAACTCCCTGGCGCAGCAGGTTATTCGAGGCAGGTTACTGGATAGCCTGAGGCTTGAGCCTGTAGCCTTTGCCAACCTAATACTGGATGACGGTATTAGTGGAACAACCACAGGTATTGACGGTTATTATGAACTGCGATTGCCAGCCGGTTATTCGGGTACTATTTTACTCTCGCATGTAAGCTATAAGCGCAGGCATGTAACGGTTACGTTTCTTCAGCAAAATGAAGCCATAAAGTTAGTGCCGGGCACTACCATCCTGCAGGAATTTTGTGGCAAGTGAAAACCCTGCCTTACGGATTATTCGGGAAGCCGTTAAAAACAGGAAACTCCACGATCCGGATAAGCTGGATTCATACATGTATCATTCGTACAATAAGTTTGTGATTAAACCCAGCGAAATTGATTCGGCTTACCTGGTAAAACTAAATGGCCTGCGTGTTAAGGCTGATACCACTGCATTAACGAAACCTGAAAAGGAGTTTCTCCAGTTTGATAGTCTTGCCGAGAAGATGTACTTGTTCATGACCGAATCGGTTACAGAGAAAAAAGTGATCAATCCAAACCGCGACAAAGAAACGCTTCTGGCTTTTCGTGCTTCGGGTTTTAAGAGTCCGTTGTTCGCTAACGTGGCCACTGATTACCAGCCGTTCTCCTTTTATAAAGATATCATCTCTTTACTGGGTAAAGATTTTTTAAATCCCATCAGTAAAAATGCTGAAAGCCGGTATGACTTCCATTTAACGGATACCACCTTTTTTAATTCCGATACGGTGTATATTATTCAGTATGAACCAAAGAAGGGAAAATTAATTAATGGATTAAAAGGAATGGTTTCCATCAGCACGGATGGTTATGCCATAAAAAATGTAATTGCTGCTTCGGCCGATACACTTGCATTAACCGGAATATTGATACAACAACAATACAACAAGATTGAAGGTAAGTGGTTCCCCGATCAGCTTAACACCGATATTTATTTATACGATTTAAAGATAGCAGACCGCTACATGATGGCCCAGCACCGTAGCTTTATACGCGATGTCAAGATAAATCCGGAATTGAAACGATCGAATTTTGGTGATATAAAAGTTGATTTAACCATTCGGCAGCCTGAACGTAATGATGAAATACTAAACTGGTTTCGGAATACACCAATCGACAGCAAGGAATCGAAAACCTACACTACCCTCGATTCGGCTATGGCGAAATTGAAATGGATGGATAAATTTTTAAACGCGGCAGCCACCCAGGCCTGGCCGTTGGGTTACCTCGAAGCTGACCTCACAAAGATCGTGCGTGTGAATGTACATGAAGGTTTGCGTTTGGGTGCCGGTTTATATACCTCACCAGCGTTTTCAAATTGGTTGAGGGTTGGCGGGTATGCAGCGTATGGATTCAAGGATAGGGAAGTAAAGTATGGTGCCGATGTACGCTTTACCCTGGATGCAAACCGGGATATTTATTTAAATGCATCCTATAGAAATGATATTTATGAAACCGGCTATTCACATGAAACCGAAAACCAGAATTTACTGGCACCTGCTGATCGCTTTCGCAAATTGCTAAGCTCCCGCTACGATCAGACAGAGGGTTATCGGGTTGAAGCCGGTGCAATGATATTACCCCGGCTTAATGCACTGATCTACTCAAACCGTACTGAAATTAACCCCACCTACGATTATGCCCTTTTATTTAAAGCTGAGAACCTGACTACGTTTAATTTATCAGAAGCTGGTATAACATTGCGTTACGCTGGTCGTGAAAACTATACGCGGCTTGCCGGGAAAAAAATATTTCTTGGAAGGGAATGGCCTTTTCTTTCAATAACCTATTCCCGTACTAATTCATTATTCAGAGCCGATGATTTCGCCTACAACCGGTATGAATGGGTTTCGCGCTTTCAGGTGAAACACCGACCAAAGGGTATAACACGGTTATCGATCAATGCCGGCATGGTTGATGGCGTTGCGCCTTACGGCCAACTGTACACGGGGCGTGGTGCACGTGAAGTTACCGGGGCCTATGTGGATGGATTTTTTCAAACGATGGATTTGTATGAATTCACCGCCTCGCAATATGCCGCGGTATTTTTTCACCATAATTTCGGCAGTTTTCTGTATGACACCCGGTTCAGTAAACCCGAGCTTGTTTTATATCAGCATGCCGGTGTTGGCTTGTTAAAGAATAAACAGGTTCACACGGTTACTGAATTTGAAGTAAATGATTTTCGAAAAGGCTTTTATGAATCAGGCCTTGGTTTGAATAACCTTGTTCGCTGGAAGTATGCCAACGTAGCCTACTATGGTTTAGGCGGCAGTTTGTTTTACCGATACGGACCTTATCAGTATGACAGCACCGGCAAAAATCTGGTATTCCGCCTGACCTTCAATATCGTTTTCTAAGCCTGGCAGCCGTTTTTCAGGAAATGAGCCTCCGGTTTATCGTAGGTTTACTACAATTCATCTGGTTGGTTCCACAGCCGGGTAACTCCTTTTAGCATTGGCGCATCACGGCTTGCACTTTTACCGTGTAGTCAGCAAAAAATAAGGAGTTATGAAAAATGGAATTCTAATAGCGTTAGTGCTTCTTGTTGCGGGTGCACTTGCCGCCCAGACGAAGATTTCCGGAATGGTTACCGATACTAAGGGTGAGCCAATCCCCGGTGCCAACATTTTACTTCTTAATACTTATGACGGCACTACGTCAGGTGCAGATGGTAAGTTTGATTTTCTGACCTCCGAAGAAGTTATACAAGTTCTGGTCGTAAAGTTTATCGGCTATAAAGAGTACAGACAATCCCTTGATCTGACGGCATCCAAACTTACAGTACATGCAGTTCTTAAAGAAGAAATCAACCAACTCGAAGCGGTAACCATTACTGCCGGAGCTTTTGCGGCCAGCGATGAATCGCGCAGAACGATTTTCAGGGCGCTGGATATTGCCACTACAGCAGGGGCTACTGCCGATATAGCCGGTGCCTTGAACACATTACCCGGAACACAAAAAGTGGGTGAGAGCGGGCGACTTTTTGTTCGCGGTGGTGATGGCAACGAGGTACGTACGTTTATTGATGGCATGCTGGTGTTGGATGCCTACGGTCCCGCAGCACCCAACACCCCCTCGCGCGGAAGATTTCTTCCTTTTATGTTTAAAGGAACGAGCTTCAGCACGGGAGGCTATTCGGCCGAATATGGTCAGGCGCTTTCCTCGGCTTTGGTGCTTGACTCAAAAGATGAGGAACAATCTTCACGCACAGATTTCGGATTGCTATCGGTTGGTGCCGATGTTGCCCACACGCAGGCGTGGAAAAATGCTTCATGGGCAGGTAAGATCGGCTACACGAATATTCGTCCGTATTTCGGGTTGATCAACCAGGAGGTTGATTGGGAAAAAGCTCCAGTTTCAATTGAGGGAAGTTCAGCCTACCGGCAACGCGTTGGCAAAAGTGGCATGTTCAAGGTGTATGGGAACTTTAACCATTCCAATTTCTCGCTACATCACCACGATATTGATGATCCGGATGTAACCACCCTGATTGACATCAACAATAATTTCCGATACCTCAATGGCTCCTATAAAACATCATTGAATGAAAAGTGGTCGCTGCGCAGCGGACTTTCCTACACGCTTACGCAGAATGATGTACAACAAGATGATGTAAGGGTAAAGGAATACGATGAAGGCATACACTCTAAGGTGGTGTTTGATGGTTCATTATCCGATAAAGTGGAAATACGCACCGGAGCAGAAGTAATTAATCGTGATTACCATGCAGCGGTGGACACCTCATCTTTTGTACCCGGATTTCATGAAGTTATTCCTGCAGCTTTCGTGGAGGCGGATTTGTACGCCAGCAACAAATTTGTAACCCGTGTTGGCGGTCGTGTAGAGTATAACAACTTGTTAAATCAGCTTTCCGTTGATCCACGAATTTCCCTGGCATACAAAACCGGTAAAACCGGACAAGTTTCTTTCGCTTACGGCAAATTCAGGCAATCACCAAAAAACGAATGGTTGCGTTGGGATAATCAACTTGCTGCGGAGAAATCTGATCATTACATTTTGAATTACCAGCTAATTGAAAACAGGCGCACCTTCCGTGTGGAGGGATATTACAAAACTTATTCTCACCTGGTAAAATTTGAAAACGGAAATCCGTTTGTGTTGAACAATGAAGGATCCGGTTATGCACGGGGGGTTGAGCTGTTTTATCGCGACAATAAAACCATTCGTAATGCAGATTATTGGATCTCGTATTCCTTTCTGGATACCGAACGCGATTACCTGAATACACCGTATGCCGTAACGCCTTCGTTTGCTTCAGCGCATAATTTCTCGGTGGTATACAAGCACTTTGTAGCAAAGTTAAAAACGCAATTTGGTGCTACGTATTCTTTTACCAGCGGAAGGCCCTATAACAATCCAAACGAAGATAAATTCAACAATGGCCGCACAAAAAGCTACCAGGATTTGAGTGTGAACATCAGCTATTTGCCCAAACCTCACCTGATTGTGTACTTCTCGTGCACCAATCTGTTAGGCCGCGATAACATTTTTGGCTTCGAATACAGCACAACACAGAACAACGAAGGGTTTTACAACAGCCGTGCGATTCGTCAGCCTGCACCCCGGTTTGTATTCCTGGGTGTATTCATAACCCTATCAAAAGATAAATCTATTAACCAATTACCCAGTCTTTAACAATAATCCTATACAACTATGAAAACAATTAACATCATTCCGCTCGCACTGTTAGTCTTGGCCTTGCTTGCATTCAAATCGGCAGCTAATGATCGCTACATCGAATCCATGCAAAAAAATATGCAGTTAGTTTATACTGCCAAAACCATTGATGAACTTCAAATGGCGGTAAATGCTTTTGAACGTATTGGTGAAGCGGAGAAAAATAAATGGGAACCCTTTTACTATGCCAGCTTCGGTTATGTAATGATGGCAACACGCGAAAAAGAAGCGCAGAAGAAAGATGCTTACCTGGACTTGTCGCTGAAAGCTCTTGAGAAAGCCAAGGCTATTAACCCTGGTGAATCGGAGATTACAACGATGGAAGGATTTGTGCACATGATGCGAGTTACGGTTGACCCGGCTACGCGTGGTCAGCAATATTCCGGTTTGGCCATGCAAACTTTTGGAAAGGCCATTGCCATGAACCCGGAAAACCCGCGGGCGCTAAGCCTGATGGCCCAAATGCAATACGGCACTGCACAGTTTTTTGGTGCGTCAACGGCCGAAGCCTGTGGAACCTTGAACAAAGCCTTGGAAAAATTTGAGACCTTCAAATCGGATAATCCGCTGGCGCCAACCTGGGGTAAGCCAATGGCGGAAGGAATGCGAGCGCAGTGTAAATAGACCAAAATTTAAGCTACGAGTTTCGAGTTTCTAGCTACAGGCCTCAAGCTTGCGGCTTGTAGCTCACAGCTAGAAACTAGTAACTTTAAATTCTCCACTCAACCCTAACTACTCAATCCACCATGATTAAACTCCTAACCTACACCCACATACTGGCCGGAATCATTTCACTCATCGTTGCGCCCCTGGCTATGGTTGTGCGCAAAGGCGGCAAAGCCCATCGTTTTTGGGGGAAGATATTCTTTTGGTGCATGACGTGGATTTGCTTTTCAGCGATTATCCTTTCTACTGTAAAGTGGATACCCTTCTTGTTACTGATAGCGGTGTTCAGCTACTACGCTGTATTTGTCGGGTACCGGTCGCTGTACAGAAAGCAACTGCATCAAGGGAAGGGTGTAACCTGGTACGACTGGATGGTTGGAGTGATTGCAGGTCTTTTTAATACGGTATTCTTCGTGTGGGGAATCTACCTGGTAGTAAAAGGTCAAGTTTCTGTTGGGTTGTTGGCCTCCGGTTTTGGTTTTGGTGGCATGTTGGTGATGTGGTCGGAATTGAAGCGTTACGTTAAACCGCCTCAGGATAAGTTCGATTGGCTCTACAGCCACATGGGCAACATGTTGGGTGGTTTTATTGCTTCGGTCACGGCTTTCTCAACACAGGTTATGCATTTTATGCCTGGTGTAATGCAATGGATATGGCCCAGTCTTGTGGGGGTGCCACTGATCATTTATTGGATCCGTACGTACCGGAAGAAACTTGGCACTGGTATGTCGTTCCATGAAGCGTTATCGTAAATAAAAGGCCTTTCGCGAATAATGCTTTTCTTTACTTAAATATATTGATCGTTAAGTATGGTTTATGGATTTATTTTCCTGGTAAGCATTGTCTCGGTGATTGTACTGTTTCTTATTCGAAAAGTAAAATCTGAAAAGCTGAGGGAATACCTTTCAACAGCTATAGTATTGATTGTAGTAGGTTGTATCATGTCGGTTTTTGCCTGCCGTTCGTGCGCACAGGCGTTTGATAAGTTCATAAAACTGGCTTCATTTTTTTCAATCTTGTGGATCGCCCTATGGGTAGGGAATGCATTATCGGCCGATTTCTTAAATGAAAAAATTTCATGGACAGTTTACCCCGTAAGGCGTTTGTTGGTGGGCTTGGCGGCCACCATACTTTTTACCGTAGTGGCGGTTTATATTATTGTTCAATTTTATCGCCTCGCTCTTGATTACCACATACGCGATGTTTCCGAAATGATTTACTCCAGTCTTGTTATTACATTCCTTATTTCCATGTTTATGCATGGCAGGGCCTTTTTAATTAATTGGAAGGAAACTGCTTTGACGGCTGAGAAGTTAAAGTATGAAAGTATGACAGCCCGGTACGAAAGCCTGAAAAGCCAGGTTAATCCACACTTTTTGTTCAACAGTTTTAACGCACTCACTAACCTGATCTACGAAGATAAAGACCTCGCGGCCAAATTTGTGAAACAGCTATCAGAAGTGTACCGCTATGTACTTGATACGCGCGACCGGGAATTGGTTTCGAAAGAAGAAGAATTGAAATTTCTGGAGTCGTACCTGTTCTTGCAAAAAATCAGGTTTGGTGATAATCTTCGCATTTCCATTGAGCTCGATCAGGTGAAAACCGATTTTCCACCCCTTGTATTGCAAATGCTTATTGAAAACGCCATTAAACATAATGTTATTTCGAGCGACCAGCCATTGACGGTACGCATATTCTTGTCAAATAACTTTATAGTTGTAGAGAATACACTGCAAAAGAAGAAAGTGCTGGCTGAGGAATCTGCAGGAGTTGGCCTTAGCAATATTCGGTTACGGTATGAGTTCCTCACTAAACAAAAAGTTGAGGTGGAGGAATCAACCGAAAAATTTGTAGTCAGAATTCCAACTATTGTGCGAACACCCACATGAAAGTGTTGATTATTGAAGATGAAATGCATGCCGCCAGGCGGTTGGAAAGCCTTATCCGCGAGGTTATTCCGGATGTTGCCGTTGCAGGCACTGCCGATTCTGTTAAGAGCTCGGTGAAATGGTTGAATAACCATCCGGCCCCGGACCTGATATTCATGGATATTCAATTGGGCGATGGATTGAGTTTTGAAATCTTTGAAATGATTGACATCCAATCGCCTGTGATTTTTACCACCGCCTACGATGAGTACGCACTTAAAGCTTTTAAGGTTAATAGTATTGACTATATCCTCAAACCAGTAGATAAGGCCGAACTTCAGACTGCGATAGCGAAATTTGATAGGCTCACATACAGGCAGCCTGGCTCCGCGCAAAGGATTACGGAGAGTATTAGTAAGGTAGTGGAACTGCTTTCGCGGAAATATAAAGAGCGGTTTGTAGTTAAAGTAGGGGAGCACTTGCGCACCATTGAAGTAAAAGATGTTGATTACTTTTTCAGTGCCGATAAGGTAACCTTTTGCCATACACAGGACGGCAGGAACCACATTATCGATTTCACCCTGGATCAGCTTGAAGGTATGGTCGATCCCACTAGGTTCTTCCGCATTAACAGGAAATATATAGTGGGTGCGGGTGCGATCAAGGATATTGTTAACTATACCAACAGCCGCTTAAAACTGGTTCTTCCGGGGGCAAAATCCGAAGACTGCGTAGTAGCAAGGGAAAGGGTACAGGAATTCAGGCAATGGCTTGACCGGTAGGCCCGGCTCTAGGATTTACCCAGAAGTTTTTTGAGTTGATCAATATCGCTTTGCTTGATGGGCTTGGTAATGTACTGGATTACATTTTTGTACTGGAAAGCTTGATCCTTATCGTGTTTATTGTTTGAGCTGGTAAGCACTACAATTTGAGATTTTGCTTTAACAGTTTCGTCCATTTTATCAAAGCTCTCCAGGAAACCAAACCCGTCAATATTGGGCATATTCAGGTCAAGAAATATAATGTCCGGGGCTGGGTTGTTAGTTTTACTTGATAGGGAATCAATGGCCTCCTGCGCTGATTTATAGGCAATTAGGTTATTGGTAAAGCTATAAACCTCCAGGAATCTTCTTTGTATAAAGAGATCAATTTCGCTGTCATCAATTAAAACTGTCGTATCAACTATTGATTTCACGATTTCTTACCGGTAAAGCCGTTTACATAAACTTAACACAAATCATATAGAAAGGCGAAAAAATGCCCCAAAAATTGTTTTTTTTTAGGTTTTATGACAGCAAAAAATGTGTTAAAATTGACCTTCTAAACCCAACCGAAATTATGAATTCTAAAAACTCCCTTTATTATTTTTTCTGTCTTGCCCTGGTTCTTGGGCTTAGTGCTTGTGGCTCTTCAGGCGACAAGAAGAATAATGCCGATGAATTTAAAGAGGCTGAAGAAGGACTTCGTTCAACAATAGAGGATGTTGTTTATAATATACCATCACCTACAGAAATCCCCTACCTGATTCAACAAACCGGTGCTGAATTTAATCAGGGTTTATTGAACTCACGCAATAAGGTTGATCAATACACCAATCGCACCGATAAGGCATCGCTAAACCTGGGGGTTTATACAGCCGATATTGGCTACCTTACTTCTTATGACAAAACCCAGGAAGCCATTGAGTATTTGAATGCCTGTAAAACCCTGGCCGATTACCTGGGTGTTATCGGAACCTTTGACATAGAAATTTTGAAACGGTTTGAGGCGAATATTGCCAACAAAGATTCGCTGGCTAAACTGTTGGATGAATCGATCAAAGAGACAGAAAAATTCCTGAAAGATGATACCCGTAACAAGCAAGCTGCATTGGTAGTGGCCGGCAGTTTTGTTGAAGGCCTTCATATTTCAACCGGATTGGTAAACACCTATCCAAAAGACTTACTTCCAACGGATACGCGTAATGTTATTCTCACACCGGTAATTCAGGTAATCCTTAACCAAAAGAAATCCGTTTCTGAACTCCTGAAAATGCTCTCCGCTATTGAGCAGACTGACCCGGTAAGCGGCATGGTACGCGATTTAAAAGAGCTTGAAGCTGCTTACGAGTCGCTGAATATTGAAGAACAGATTAAAAATAACCGTGCGGATATGGTGCTCAGCGATAAGAATCTGGTAACGATATCAGCAGTTGTTGCCAAGATGAGAAAATCCATTGTGGAGTAACAGATTAGTGCAATTGGGAAAGGACTGGAACTAAACCAGTCCTTTTTTTTTGTACCTGCTTCAGGTTCTTTAACTATCTTTAGTGATCTAATCAGAAAGCACACATGAGTGAAGTAATTCTCAAGTCCCTATTACGACTTTTTGCTGTTGTTGCCCGTCAGGATGAAGTAACCCGGCAGGAGCGGGAGCAGGTGCGCCTGTTTTTGCGAGAGCACTTAAACGAATCAAAGATTGAATTATACCTCAGTTTGTTCGATGAGTACGCGGGTACCGTTGCCAGTGTGGAGGGAGCTGATGAGGCTTACAACATCAATCGTATTTGTGCAGAAATTAACCTTGGGCTGACGCAAAAGCAAAAATACATTGTCGTACTTGAGTTGGTTCGTTTGGTTTTAGCCGATGATACAATTACTCCACGAGAAGATGATTTGCTAAAACTTATTTGTAAATCATTCAATGTAAGCAATGAAAACCTGGAGTCAATTAAAACTTTTTTAGCAGGAAAGGAAAGTGCTCACCTGGATCATCCAGCCCTGTTGATTGTTGATGGAATGGATGACACTGCCTTTAAGCATGCCCTTCACATCAAAAGAAATCACTTAAAGGGTTTTATCGAATTTCTGTACATCAGTGAGGCCGAACTTTATCTGGTGAAGTACATCGGTATGTCCGAAGTTTATTTAAACGGTGTTCCGTTCCGGTCGGGCTCTATTCAGGTGCTAAGTGTTGGAAGCACACTGCGGTGGGATAAGGACGAACCTATTTATTATGGCGATGTGCTCAGTCGGTTTAAACGGCTGAATGTAAGTGAACGAATTTCGTTTGAAGGTAAAGACATCCATTTCAAGTTTAAGAATGGTGGCATCGGGCTGCAGGAAATTAACCTGGCGGAAGAATCGGGCAACCTGGTTGCCTTAATGGGAGCCAGTGGCTCAGGCAAGTCAACCTTGCTCCATGTATTGAATGGATCAGAAAAGCCAACACGAGGCAAGGTGCTTATCAATGGTATAGATATTCACAAAGAACCTGAGAAAATTGAAGGTGTAATTGGTTTTGTGCCACAGGATGATCTGCTTATAGAGGACTTAACCGTTTACCAGAATCTGTATTACGCAGCTAAGTTGTGTTTTAGTGATTTGGATGAGGCCTCAATTGACAGCCTTGTCATGAAAACACTGGAAGATTTGGGGCTGGCCGAACGGAAGGATTTAAAAGTAGGCTCGCCCTTACAAAAAACTATAAGTGGTGGCCAGCGCAAACGGCTTAACATAGGCCTTGAATTGTTGCGCGAGCCTGCCATTTTGTTTTGCGATGAGCCCACCAGCGGCCTTTCATCACGCGATTCAGAGAATATCATTGATCTGTTAAAAGAACTTGCCTTGAAAGGCAAGCTTGTTTTTGCTGTTATACACCAGCCGTCATCCGATATCTTTAAAAAGTTTGACCGGTTGTTGATTTTAGATACCGGAGGCTACCAGATTTATTACGGTAACCCCGTAGACGCAATTGTATATTTCAAGCGCGCCATTGATATGATCAATAGCGAGATGGGCGAATGCTTTGAGTGCGGAAATGTCAACCCGGAACAGATATTCAACATTATTGAAACCAAAGTAATAAATGAATATGGTCAGTTTACCAACGAGCGGAAAATGCTACCCGAGCAATGGTTTAAACTCTATCAACTGTATAAAAAAATCGGAGGTCATACGCTGGCGTCTGTTTCTTCCAAGCCGGTAAAATCTACTTTACGCATACCGGGCCGACTGAAACAGACGAAATTGTTTTCGCTGCGCGATGTTCAGGCGAAAATTCACAACCGGCAATACATGATCATAAACCTGTTGGAAGCACCGGTGTTAGCTTTTATTCTGGCATTTATCGTTCGCTTTTATAATGTCGATGATAAGTTACTGTCCGGGTATGTATTTGCCAAGAATTTAAATCTGCCGGCCTACCTCTTTATGAGCGTTATTGTGGCGTTGTTTATGGGGCTTACCGTGAGTGCCGAAGAAATTATTCGTGACAGGAAAATATTGAAGCGGGAGGCATTTTTGCATTTGAGCAGGAGCAGCTACCTGATGTCTAAAATAGGAATCTTATTTTTACTCTCGGCCATTCAAACACTCTCATTTGTAATTGTTGGTAATTATATTCTTGAAATCCGGGGTATGTTGCTGGAACATTGGTTGATCATGTTTACGGTTTCCTGTTTTGCTAATGTTTTGGGCCTGAATATTTCCTCTGGCTTTAATTCTGCAGTAACCATTTATATTTTAATTCCCTTATTAATTATACCACAACTTATTTTAAGCGGGGTAGTAGTAAAGTTCGACAAACTCAATCCTGTTATTGGCAACACGGCCACCGTTCCGTTTGTAGGCGATCTTATGGCTTCACGGTGGGCATTTGAGGCAGGTATGGTAACGCAATTCAAAGACAATCGCTATGAGCAGAAATTTTACTATTTGGATAAAATAATGGCCGATGCTGATTATAAAAAAATATATTATATCCCCGAGTTGGAAACTAAACTCCAATTTTGTCTGAATAATCTGAACACGCAGGACGATGATCTTAAACGCAAGCTTATCAAAGACCTTGATTTATTAAGAAATGAAATCAGGAGGGAAGCTGAATGGGTAGAACGCGATCACTACGAATGGATCGATAACATTGCCGTCAACCGGTTTGATTCAACTACCTACAGTGAGGCAATAAATTTTTTAGGTAATCTCAGACGCTTATATATTAACCGGTACAACAAGGCAGATGGTGAAAAAGAGAAAAAGATTTCTCAGATGACTGATACTCCGGAAAAGGCGAAGAGTTATGCTGCGTTACGGGATGGGTATAGAAATGAAGCCATTGCCGATTTTGTGAAGAACTTAACCGAAACGCACCGGATTATTGAGAAGGATGGAAAATTGATCCAGAAGATTTATCCGATTTATAAAGATCCGGACCCCGATCACTTTATTGATTTTGATGCTCAGTTCTATATGCCGAAGAAGCATTTTTTGAATAGAAATATCGATACGCTGTTCTTTAATACGGGGGTTATCTGGTCGATGTCGTTTGTGCTTATGCTTACCCTTTATTTCGACCTGCTCAGAAGGGTAATTGATGGTATTGGAAACCTGTCTAATCCATTAAACCGGAGAATGTAGGGTTTGAATTTTAATCAAAATACATACCTTTGAAGCAAGTTTTAAGGCTATGATTGTCCTCCTGCTTATTCTGCTGCTACTTATCCTGATCAGGATATTTTAAGCATGTTTTTTACACTTTCCAAAATACTGGGTTATCTGACTTCACCCTTAGTATGGGTGTGCCTTTTATTTTTTACAGCAGCATTTAGCCGGAAGAAACGTTTGAAAAAGCGGTTATTCTGGATCGCCCTTACCATGCTTCTTTTTTTCTCCAATGAATTCATCGCGAATGAAGTTATGCGTGCATGGGAAGTGCCGGCCACCCCTTTTCATGAAATTGATAAAACCTATGTGTATGGCATTTTGCTTACCGGTGTAACGAGCACCGATACACAACCTGATGACCGCGTATATTTTCATCAGGGTGCTGATCGGGTGGTGCATACAGTTGAGTTGTATAAACGAGGCATTATTAAGAAGGTGCTTATTACCGGGGGCAGTGCTCGTTTAGTTACCACGGGCAGACGGGAGGCCGATGATATTTATAAAGCATTGAAACTTATGGGTGTGGATTCAACCGATATGATCATCGAGAATAAATCGCGAAACACGTTTGAGTCGGCTGTAAACGTAAAAAAAATGATAGGAAGGGAGACTGGAGAGTTACTGCTGATTACATCGGCATACCATATGCGCAGGTCAAAGGCTTGTTTTGCTAAAGCTGAACTTCAGGTTGATCTGTTCAGCACTGATTTTTACACCCACCCCAGGGTGTTTACACCCGATACTTTACTTATACCAAAAATTGATGCCCTTTTGAGTTGGCAACGCATGATTAAAGAGTGGATAGGTATTGTGGCCTACAAATTTGCCGGTTATCTATAGGATTGAATTGGGTTTTTTCCATCCACTTAACGCCTCCTGATTGAGGTAGTTGTTAAGACTTTCAAGGTTTGGGAATATCAACACCTTGGCTGGGCTCTCCTCAGGGTCCTCTGAATTAAACATAACCTCTACAAAAAATCCTTTAATAAGATAAAGGGAAAAGTAACAGGAATTACGCACCTGGTTTCCGATAAGTGTACCCTTTTTGCGGAGGTAGATAACCTGCTGCTTAGGTGAAAAACGTTTAAAAAAGAATTTAGTGAACATAGTGGATGGCTATAGGCCTTTACCGGGCAAAAGAAACGCCATGCCTAAAATGGCTGATTGCATTGAATTTGATGAGTTAGTAATAAAACAAATCTTAAAATGGGAATGTATAATCCTGTTTTGAGCAGCGGCAAATAAAAAAGGCTGCAAAGAAATTGCAGCCTTTTAAAATCGAATGCCTGTTTATCAAGGCAATGGTAGGCCTGTAGCAGGGTACTTGCTAATGTTGGTCAGCGGTATGGTTGATCCGAACTTATCGTTAATGGCTTGAATGAAAACGCGCGATAAAAAGGCATAGCCACGGGTGTTCATATGCGCACCATCTTCCGAGTAAATACCGGTTGGCGGATTGATGTTTGGTGTAATGGTAACCCCATTGTAAACACCAGCCTGATTTGCAATTAGCGTGTTCAGGGCGGCATCAATATTGGCTAAGGCCAATCGTGTTGGATTATCCGTCACACTAGTTTGTATGCTGGTATTAAAAGCAGCTCTTGCAGTATTAATAGCGGTGATCTCAGCGGGAATCAGAACATATCTATCGCCAACTGGTTCAGAAACACCAAGCACTCCAAAAGACCCAGGTGTACCCAATACAGAGCCCGTTGAAAGTGGGATAATATCAGTATTGGCTGAGTGTCTTGCCCGGGCATAAGGTAACAAACCTGCAGCAGGGCCAACCATGTATGCCGACAAGTCAGTTAACGTTTCGTCATTCATTAGTATTTTATTACCTGCCCCAGCAGTAAAGGTTAATCTGCGTTTGTTTGCTTCATCTGCGGTTATAACGGTGGCTGTTACCATAGCATCCAGAAAGCCATTATAGTTGGTTGCCAATACATTTAAGTCTGTAACCTGTGTTGCAGATAATGTAATGGGATTATAGGTAACTGAAGTGAAGTGAGGCATTTTAAAGATATCAGGAAAATTACCTACAACACCTTTTAAGTTTGCATTTGAAGCAAGTATTGCCCCCATGGCGGCCCCATATTGACCCGCGAAAGCTCCGGCAGAATTAAGTGGAGCCAGTGTTGGATCGCCTCCAAAAGCGGCATGTAAAAAGAAATCATCCAAACCTAACCAGAATAAGAAGAATGTAGGGTTGGTGGAGAGCGCATCTGATAATATAGTAGAGGTGCCAGGGTTAGATGCAAACCGGGCATAGAATGGTGAAAATCCCACTGCTGGATTTGGGTTAGCCCAGTTACCTGTGGCAGGGATAAGCGCCTGACCCAGCGTAATAGCAGGAACTGCAAAATTATTTAATGCACTTGTTGCCACTGCGCCTGTTGAACCCGCATATTGAAATGGAGGATTTACAGATGGATTTGGTATAGCTTCAAAATTTCCGGGAGCATAGGCCTGTGGCGTTGGCCTTGGCGGTGTTCCTTGTAAACGCATTCTTCCCAGTACAGGTTTGGTTGGGTCAAAAGGAGGTCCTAATACGGCCTGTGTGAAAAACAGGTTCCATCCTAAACTTGCACGTATGCTCGGCTGGTTAAATGTTGCAGTACCACCTGCACAAGCCAATTGCGTGTTTATAATTGCTGCCAATGAATTATTCTGTCCATCGGTAAACAGCGCGCCACCTTGCATACCGGCAACAAACGAATTTCCTATAGCAATGAACTTTGTAAAGTTGGCATTACCTGCTGCCCCTCCACAAGGGTCAGGAGAAATGTTTGTTAAATCTGGCTCCGGATCGGTCAACTCAATTACTTCTTGCTCGCACGCCCCTAAAAATATCAGGGATAAGAGGAGGGTAAGGGTTAAACTATTTATCTTTTTCATAGTAATCTGATTTAATGCTTGGATTCTTATTTCTTATCTGAAGAATTCGTCAAAGGTTAGTGATAAATAAATTTGCTGGCCTACGAATGGTGAACCAAAGTTTGTACGGTAGTCACCGCCCAATAGGTTAGTGCCGCCAAGTTTCGCAATGGTCTTAATAGAAGGAATTTTGTAGCTAACCTGGGCATCCAGCACACCAAACTCAGGCACATCCCAATCGCCAAAGGATGACTCCCAGCGGAATCCCTGCTGCCAGCGGTAGTTGATGTTGAAACCAAGATTCTTGGTGAGTTTTCGGTTGCCAAAACCTACGTTCACTTTGTTTTCAGGAGTATTGAAGCCGGAACGGAAATCTTCTGAATCTCCGGGAGCACTGAAGGTTGCATAGTTATAGGAACCATTTATGCTATATCCTTTCGGCAGGTTGTAGGTAATACCTAAACCAACACCGTATGAATCAACGGTTTCAGGATTATTGGAGTATAAGGAGAAAAGCTTGCCTGGGTTAGAGGTAACATTTTGATGGGTTGTTTGAAATCTTGCTGCTACGATTTCACCACCGATAAAATCGGTATACTTGGTGTAGTAAGCATTCAAGTCAACCAGGAAGGTATTGGAGTAGAGTCCTTTGTAACCAATTTCAAACGATGTTAACCGTTCTGGTTGAACGTATGGTATGTTGGCAACAACCAGCAAACTAGAATTGCCGCCTGAGGGTGTTCCGTCTGGATTGAGCACTCCTCCTGATGCCCTGAAAGCATTGTATGAAGATTGGGTATAAGCACCACCGTTATGCACACCATAGCGCCCTGCGTTGGCTTCTGTACTTCCCAGTAATGTACCTCCGGATGAAGGGAAGTAAATAAACTGGGCTTGTGTATCGGGGTTACGGAAACCGGTTTGATAGGATGCCCGGATGTTGTGGGTTTCGTTAAAGGTGTATACAGCAGATACACGTGGCGTTACACGTCCATCAAAGTTTTCGTTTTTATCATACCGCAATGAACCAGTTAAGCGAAGTGACTCGCCAAGGGTTTTGGCCAGTTGACCGTACACACCATATTCAAATATTTTCACGCGTTCGTTTTTACCATCGCCATCAGGATCTTCATTAAACACCGTTCCGTCACTGAATAAATCATATTGACGAACGTTGCCACCCACCATGAAGTCTACGACTTCAATTTGCTTAAACTGGTAGTTGAATTCGCCATGGTAGAGCCGCGAATTATCTACGAATGATGAACCAGGAGGATTACGCTGGAACAGATTTGTACGAACCTGATTAACCAGATCGTTGTAGGCTGGAGTACCAACTGCAGGGCGGTCACGATCTGCGTAGGCACGGGCAGCGGCATGTGCGGCTTCGGTATTACCGGCAGGAACACCAGGCCAATATCCTTGCATAGCCAATACGTAGGTTTGTGCATATTCGGGAGCCCATTTGGTAGCAGTAGGGCTATAGTATTCGTTCATAAAACCACCTTGTGCGCTCATGTTCCACGAGTCGCCATCGCGTGTTTCTGTTCGGTAACCTCTAATAAAGAAGTTATCGCCCTTTAACTCAAGTTTGTGAAAGTTTTGGGTAAAGTCACGTAAGGCATATTTTTCTGTTCCCTGGTAAATTGAACTTCCTCCGCCAAAACGGTAATTATAGAGCAGTTCCACACGATCATTGATCCGGTAGTGTAACGCTGCATCATATTTCATGCTTTTGGCATCATTGTTATCCAAAATATCCTCTTCCCAGAAACCTGTTCTTCTTAAATCAAGTGTTCCGAATGTTCCTCCAATAGGAACCGGAATAGGTGTTTCGTCTCCATATAAGTTCAGGCCATCAAAATTTGGTGTGCCACTTAAGTTAATGGTTGAACCGGGTCTCAAACGGTCGGTTTGGTAATCATTGCCCGTCCAGTCGGTTGCTTGTAACAGTGAAAAATTTAGTTTGAATGCGAACTTATTATTGAACGCTTTCGCATAGCGTACGCCAAAATTGTACATCGGGTTGCTGCCGCCCGCATCGGAGTTGGTGATACCTCCTTTAAACATGGCGCTTAAGCCTTGGTATTCAAACGGGCTTTTGCTTTTCATCATTAAAATGCCGTTGAAAGCATTTGGTCCGTAAAGTGCAGAGGCTGCTCCTGGTACTAACTCCATGCTTTCTGCATCCAATTCACTCATGGCTACAATGTTACCCGTAGGGAAGTTTAATAGGGGAGCGGAAGTATCCATGCCGTCCACCAGTTGAACAAAACGTACGTTGGCGATGGAAGCAAATCCTCTGGTATTTACCTGGGTAAAATTTAAACTACCGGAAGCAACCTGAACACCTTTAACATTTTGAAGTGCATCAAAGAAATCGGGTGCTGAAGTTTGCTGGATGGCCAGAAGATCAACCTTTTCGATAGTTACAGGTGATTTAATGATGCTTTCTTCCACACGGGAGGCGGAGATCACCACTTCCTGTCCGAGAAGAAAGCTTTCTTCCATTGAAATATTCAGGCCAGAAGTGCTGGCATCGGTGATTTCAATTTCCTGGCTGGTGTAACCGATAAAAGAAAATACCAATGTTAACGGTGGGGCTTGACTAACCGAAAGATTAAACTCACCCCGGGTGTTAGTAATGGTGCCTTGTACACGGCCTTTCACCACTATGTTAACCCCTGCGAGACCATCACCCGAAACAGCATCTTTCACCGTTCCGGAAATAGTGGTCTGTGCATAAGCA
This sequence comes from Flammeovirgaceae bacterium UBA5585, assembly GCA_002425185.1. Lineage (GTDB taxonomy): Bacteria > Bacteroidota > Bacteroidia > Cytophagales > Cyclobacteriaceae > UBA2336. The sequence goes on from DILT01000010.1 coordinate 437,031, forward strand.
ATCGTGGCGGCTAGTAGCATGGCTAGTGTTAGCCCCATCGAACGTTTGTAAAACTTCTCCATACAGTTTTGTTTAAAATGGTTGGTTTTTAGAATAATAATTTGAGTTCTTAATAATGACAATACGAACATTCGTACTTCCCTGAAAAGTACAAAATATTATTAAAAAACAAAGAAATCGATTGCGAAATCGTTGAAGTAATTCTTGAAGTGTTAGCCTTTGACTGAATTTTGTTGCTTCAGATGGGCTACCAGCCTGTCGCACAAGGCATGGGTTTCGGTGGCCAGAAATTCATCGCCTGTGGCGGTTAAAATGCTTTGGGCAAGGCCGCCTAAACAATCGATGTAAAACTTTTTCATATCGTCCACGGGCATATCCTTGGTCCACAGGTCAATACGAAGGGTGTTTTTTTGTTTCTCATCCCAAAGGGAAATGCTGATGGCTTTTGTATCTGCCGGAGCAGCATCAGGCTTATCGGATGCGTCCCAGCGAATGGTGTCGGGTACGTTGTTGCTGTCAAGTTCTACAGTAAAGTTTATATTGGTTTTGCGCATAGCTCTAATTTGAAGATTCGTTGATTTGTTAATTTGAAAATGCTCAATCAGGGTGCAAGATACATTTTCAAATTTTTAAATTAGCCCATTTTCAAATCAGCATTTCAGGAATATCACCTTCTAGTATAAGTTTTCCTTCGGTAGCATTTTTAATCTGTTCAACTGTAACTCCGGGTGCCCGCTCAAGAAGTTTGAAGCCTCCCTGTGGAAGTACATCAAGAACGGCTAAGTCGGTAACGATTTTCTTAACACAATTTAATCCGGTTATGGGCAGTGTACATTTTTTCAACAGTTTTGATGCGCCTTCTTTGCTGCAATGTTGCATGGCTACAATAATATGATTAGCCGAAGCCACTAAGTCCATTGCACCACCCATGCCTTTAACCATTTTTCCAGGTACTTTCCAGTTAGCGATGTCTCCGTTTTCTGAAACCTCCATGGCACCGAGTATGGTGAGATGAATATTTCCGCCCCTGATCATGGCAAAACTTTCAGCCGAGCTGAATAACGATGAGCCAGGCATCATGGTGATGGTTTGCTTGCCGGCATTAATGAAGTCGGCATCTACTTTATCTTCAGTAGGAAAGGGGCCAATACCTAATAATCCGTTTTCGGATTGAAGTACAACATTTAGGTTGGCGGGAATGTAATTGGCTACCAACGTAGGAATGCCAATGCCTAAGTTGATGTACATGCCATCTTTAACTTCCTGCGCGATGCGTTTTGCGATACCTACTTTATCTAACATAGACTAATTCGTTGATGAGTTGATTCGGTTATTCTTTGATGTTGCAATAATTTTTGATAGTACCTTTTTAATGCTAAGAATTTGAGCTAACAGTTCCTCACAGTCAGGGTAATTTTCAGATTGATGACAGATATCCAGCCAATACTCAGTTTCGTCTGCTTCTTTTGCTGCGATTTTTACTTTGTGAATAAAATCCGCCTTTGACTCGGCATTCTGTGCTTCCCGCACATTTGCACCAATTGATGTGCCGCAACGGATTAATTGTTTAGCAATAATAAATTTCCGGTCAGCCTCAAGCTTCTCTGTAAACCTTACGATGTTAAGTGCGAATTGAAACGTAAGCGTTACAATTAGATTTTCTTTTAATTCAGGATTGTATTTCTTTTTGCTATTATCCATACTTTGACTTGGTATTAACCAATCATCAAATCAACGAATTATCGAATGGTTTTTTGTTCAATCCTTTTCTCATAATTCTTTCCTTGAAAAATCCGCTGCACATAAATGCCGGGTGTGTGTATTTGGTTTGGATCCAGTTCGCCAACCGGCACCAGTTCCTCCACTTCGGCTATAGTAATTTTGCCGGCCGCGGCCATCATGGGATTAAAATTTCGTGACGTGCCCCGATAGATCAGGTTACCGGTAGTATCACCTTTCCACGCCTTTACGAGAGAAAAATCAGCACGAAGCCAATGTTCCATCAGGTACATTTTACCATGAAATTCGCGCACTTCTTTTCCTTCGGCCACTTCTGTTCCATAACCTGCTGGTGTAAAAAATGCCGGTATTCCTGCGCCTCCGGCACGAATGCGTTCGGCTAATGTGCCCTGCGGAATCAGATCAACTTCCAATTCACCCGTGAGGAGCTGTCGTTCAAATTCAGCATTTTCTCCAACGTAAGAAGAGATCATTTTTTTTACCTGCCGGGTTTTAAGCAACAGCCCAATGCCAAAATCATCTACCCCTGCATTGTTGGAAATACAGGTGAGTCCTTTAACACCTTTTCGAAGCAATGCCGCGAGGCAATTTTCCGGAATGCCTGAAAGACCAAACCCTCCCAGCATCAGCACCGCATTGTCGGGTATATCGCGCACAGCTTCATCAGCGTTGGCTACAACTTTGTTAATCATAGTAATGAAATGTTTAGGTCAAATCTCAAGATTCAACAAGGATTTCACAAGTACTTTTTAAGCAGTTTTAGGGCATCTTCTTTATCGTGATGCAGTTGCTTTTTTAAATCATCCAGGTCGTTGAATTTGGCATCATTGCGGATCATGTGCAGAAACTTAATGGTTAAGGTTTCTCCATAAATGTCTTTATTGAAATCAAAAATATTTACTTCTATGGATTTGTGTGAACCGCCAACTGTTGGGCGGTGCCCGATGTAGAGCATGCCACCAAAAACCTCATGCCCGTAAATTACCTGTACGGCATAGATACCATCGGCCGGAACAAGTTTGTAGTGTGTATCAATGTCGATGTTTGCTGTGGGGAACCCCATCAGTCTTCCTAACCGGTCGCCCTTTATTACTCTTCCCGAGAGGGTATATGGTCTGCCAAGAAAATGCGTAGCAGTTTCAAGGTCTCCACTGTCCAGCGCCTTTCTTATTTTGGTAGAGCTTACGGCAACGTGATCTATATCCTGCTGCGGTATTTCTTCTACATCAAAACCATAGCGTGGCCCGTTCTTTTTTAATTCTTCAAAGCTGCCTTCGCGGTTGTGCCCAAAGCGGTGATCATACCCGATTACTAATTTTTTTGTACCGATGGTGTTGACCAAAATACGGGTAATGAAATCTTCTGATGAAAGCTCAGAGAACTCTTTGGTGAAGGGAATCCGGATAAGGTGTTGTATGCCTTCCTGGCGAAGCAGTTCAGCCTTTTCTTCAAACGTATTTAATAATTTCAGACTGGTGTCTTCGGGATAAAGTACCAACCGTGGGTGCGGCCAAAACGTTAGTACCACTGTTTCGCCTTGTATTTTTTCAGCTACTTCTTTTACCCGCGAAAGTATTTTCTGATGCCCCACATGAACGCCATCAAATATTCCGCTGGTAACTACTGCTTTGGCAAGCAAAGTAAAGTCATCAAGGGTATGATAAATTTTCATGGGGTAACCTCTTCAACACCAATACTGTCACTTAGTTTATAAGACCCAATACGGGTACGGCAAAGTTGGGAAAGATAAGCACCAACACCAAGGGCTGCACCCATATCACGCACCAGGCTTCGGATGTACGTGCCCTTGGAGCAAACGATCCGGAAGGTTACTTCAGGTTGCGTATAGTCCACAATTTCAAATTCCATCACTTCAACTTCGCGAGGCTTCATTTCAAGTTCTTTTCCTTTTCGTGCAAATGCGTAAGCGCGTTTACCCCCGATTTTAATAGCTGAATGAACGGGAGGAACCTGCGATAGCTTTCCCGTTAAGGTGTTAGCCACCCCAGTGATTGATTCGAGTGTAATATGGCTAATGTCTGTAGGTTCTGATACTTCAGTTTCCAGATCGTGTGAGGGTGTGCTTTGCCCCAGTATAAGCTTACCGGTGTATTCTTTTTCCAGCCCCATAAATTCTTCAATGCGCTTGGTCATTTTACCTGTGCAGATGATAAGCAGTCCGGTAGCCAATGGGTCGAGGGTTCCGGCATGGCCGATTTTTTTCATCTTCAGGATGTAACGCAATTTATTCACCACATCAAAGGAGGTCCATCGAAGGGGTTTGTTAATCAACAAAATGCGGTCCTTACTGTTAGGATTATTTTCCATTATACAATGGCCAGATCAACACCAAGATAGTAGAGTATCAGAATTACAAGTCCAACGATAATCCGGTAGTAGCCAAATACTTTAAATCCATGCTTAGTGAGGAATGCGATAAATGATTTAATGGCTACCAGGGCAACGATAAACGCCACCACATTGCCAATAAAAAGAAGATTGATTTCATGTACGGAAAAAGTATAACCATTTTTATAAAACGAAAACATTTTATAAAGTGTGGCGGCAAACATGGTGGGTACTGCCAGGAAAAATGAAAATTCAGCGGCTGTCTTTTTATTTAATTTTTGCGTTAACCCGCCAATAATGGTAGCCGCTGATCGGGATACACCGGGCACCATGGCCAGGCATTGAAAGAAGCCTATCTTAAGGGCAACCGGATAGGTAATACGCTGATCAAGATTTTTTTCATTCGGTTCAAAAATCTTGTCTATAAACAGAAATATTACGCCTCCTATAATCAGCATAACGCCCACCACATCAACCCGCTCAAGCAACGCGTCAATGTAATCATCCAGCAGAAAACCAATGATGGCTGCAGGAATAAAAGCAAATGCAAGTTTGAAATAGAAATCGAGTGACTGCAGAAATTTTCTCCAATACAGTACCACCACCGATAAGATTGCACCAAGTTGAATGGCTACCGTGAATACTTTGGTAAACGGATGTGTTGAAATGCCCATTAATGATGAGCCAATGATTATATGGCCTGTTGACGATACCGGTAAAAATTCGGTTAGACCCTCAATGATGGCCAGCAGAATAGATTCAATTACGGACATGTAGAATACCGGGGGGCTGTGTATGCGATGATTATTTCTTTGGATCGGACCGGTGCATGATGGCAAAGATCTCAATTCCAAATCCGGCAAGCACAATCAGCGGTCCCAGGGTCAATCCCAAAAATCCAAAACCATAATCAGCTTTGTCTATGGACATAATGGTAAAGCCTACCACCAGGGTTAGCAGACCAAGCACCATAAGTTGATAATTCTTTTTTGTAAAAGGTAGTTTGCTTTCCATAGAAGTATTAGTAGAGTTCATCAAGTGACATTTTTAAATACCTGCGAATAGAGAAGTAGGTGCTGCTTGCGGCTACAAGAATGCCAGTAAGCAAAAGTATTCCGGTTAATATTAATAACCGATCGGTGTTCAATAACAAGGTTAGATCTTCTATTTGTTTGTTCGCGTAATTGATAAGCGCCCAAATGGCGGCTGATGCCAGTAACCCTGCTACTATTCCGTACATCATGGCGCGCAATATAAACGGACGCTGAATAAACCATCGCTTAGCGCCAACCAGTTGCATACTACGAATAAGAAAGCGTTGGGAGAATAATGCGAGCCGGATGGTGTTATTGATGAGCAGAACCACCGTAATTAATAGTATGACAACAAAGCCCATCAGGATCAAGCCTACTTTTGTGACATTACGATTAATGGCTTCAATCAGACTCTCTACATAAAAAACCTGAAACACGCCACTCATTTTTTCCAGTTCGGCTTGCACCTGTTTCATTTTTTCGGCTGAATGAAACGCAGGATCGATGGTGACCAGGTATGCGTCATGCAACGGATTTTCACCTAAAAACTTAGTGAAATCTTCTCCCGTTTCGGCTATAAATTTTGTGGCCGCATCACTTTTTGAAACATAGGTGATCGCTTCTTTTTTGCTGATATACGGGAGGGCTTCAATGTTTTTCTCTACTTGCATGCGTTGCGTTTCCGTTAGCCCGTTTTTCAGGTAAATCTGTACCCGTATGCTCTCCCTCACCAGGCGTTCGAGTTCCTGGGAGTAGATCACAAGCATTCCAAAAAGGCCGGTAACGAAAAGCGCCAGCGTGATGCTGGCGATTACCCCTACATAGGGGTAGCTTCCCAGCTTCTTTTTGATGTATGTCTTCTGCATGGCGGTCAAATTTAGGAAATAAAAAACGATGATCCGCAAACATACTACTAACTTCATTTGTAGACATCGCGGGCCTGCCTGCACGTAGCCGCTTCGGCAAAGGCAGGCATTTGACCCGCGATCCCAAACCATTACTGAGATGCCGGCTCGAGTGCCGGCATGACAATTAGGTATGTTTACGGATCATCAGAAAATAAAAAAGCCTCTGGAAATTACCAGAGGCTTTTTATTCAAGCGCCTCATATCAATCTGCTCTGTGCTCTTTCAATTTTTTAATCAGCTTGGCATCTCGGATGGGCATTAACAGGGTAGGTGTTTCAACCTGTTCATCAAGCAGGTAATAATTTGTTTTGTAATACAGGAATACTGTGCGCTTATTTTCAGCGATGAATTCCAGAATTTCATAAAGATTATTTTCAAACGAACCGTATAGAACAAGTTTTCCGCCACGGAAAATGTAGTGGAAATTGTACTTTTTATTTCCAGCGTCTACATCAACTTCAATAGATGAAGTAACAAATGCTTTTGAAATGAATGCTATTTGGTCATGTTCTTTTTGCAGACTGGAAGATTCTTCTGCTGATTCCGGAGTATAAACATCGAGCTTAGGCTTCGTTACTTCGGGGGCAGGAGTAGCGGATTTATCTGATGATCCTGCTGATTTCTTTTCTACCGCTTTTTCTGCTGGTTCTGTTAATGGTTCTTCGGCTGTTGGCTCTTGCGATACATTAGCCTGTTCGGATATTTCTTCAACCTCTTCTGTCGTGGCAACTAAAGGTTCTGCAGGTTCACTATCCGTAAAATACCAGTAAAGAGCGGTAGTCACTAATCCGGCAACAATTACCGAGGATACCACTTTGGTAAATAATGCTGTTTGCCCACCGGTACCCGAAGCTACCGGAACGTTATTGAGCATGGTTTTAAGTTCAAGTGCCCGTTGTTTGCGAATACCCTCAACCAGTTGTTGTTGGAGTTGCATCTCCTTTTTGAGTTCCGGATCGGCCTCCAGCTTTTGTTCAAATGCAACTTTATCTTGTTCTCCCATCCGGTTGGATAGGTAGTCGTCAAGTAAGTCTAAATCTTTTTCTACTGCCATTTTCTTAATCTAAAAAATCCTGCTCTGAATACTGAGCCTTCACCAATTCATCCAGTTTCTTTTTACACTTATACTTTTTTGTCTTTGCAGTATCGGTGTTGGCAAACCCAAGTTTTTCTGCGATATCCTGCATGGACATTTCTTCAAAGTAATAATACATCAAAACCTTTTTACAGGTTTCGCCCAATTGGTCAATACAACGGGCGATGATTTTGTTTCGTTCCTCACTTTCGGTATCAATAGTAACCGAAACATCCTTTTCTTCACGGGAGAGACGCTTTTTGCGGTCAAGTTCCTTCCGCCATAAGTTTTGACATATACTATAAATATATGTACTGATTTTGGAGGTCATCACCAGCTTACCTGAAGTGGCTTTTTGCCAGAAAACAACGAGGGCGTCCTGATATACATCGCGGGCTTCCTCTTCTGTTCCACTATTGGTAATGACCAGCTTGGTCATCATCCTGTAGTACTTCTTGTATAGCGTTTCAAGAGCCTTTTCATCGCCTTTACAAATGCGTTCAAAGATCTCTTTTTCTTCCATTACTGAGCTCGACCTGTATACCATTAGGCTTAATTATGGTAACCTGTTTTACGGGTTAGTGTGAAGTTTTATCGATTAGAAGTTTTTAAGGTGGTTAAGATACCTTTTTCCACGTTTGGGTACGCCATACAGGCCCCCAATATCCCCTGACTTTCAAATCATTGGATTCCAGCCAGAGTTTACACCGATAAACTTTTCCGGCCTCGGGGTCTAAAATGTGGCCATCGGAGTATTCAGCGCCATTTTTCTTCATCCCCTGTATGATCTCCATGCCGAGTATCTTCTTTTTAAACCGGTCGTCATCTTCCGGGCATTTATTGCAAACCGGGTCCTGGTCATCTCCGGGTTTAGGGAATATCTTAATCACCTTTCCATAGACAAGTCCTCCACGCTCAAAAATTTCAACCACAGATTTTGTCTCCCCGGTTTTGTCGTCAATGGATTTCCATTTTCCGAGAATGGTATGCTGTGCCGACACGGAAAATCCAGCAATCACAATCGAGACAGTAAACAACACGTTCTTCATAAAAATTGAGTCTTTTGGTGCTAAAATAAAAAACCCTGACGGAACCGTCAGGGTTTTGAAGTTTTGAAATTAAAAATTACTCCGCGATTTCAGTATTCTCAAGCGGGGTAACACTCACCACCTCAATTTGAGGCTTTGTTTCCTTTAAGGAAGCTTCGCTAGAAGGGGCGGGGGCCAGAAGTGGGGCAATTACCAGGGCCACCACCGACATTAATTTTAAGAGGATATTGAGGGAAGGACCGGAAGTATCTTTAAAGGGATCACCCACGGTGTCACCTACTACCGCAGCTTTGTGTGGTTCTGATTTCTTGTAGAACATCTGACCGTTTATCTCAACACCTTCTTCAAAGCTTTTCTTGGCGTTATCCCACGCACCACCGGCATTTGATTGGAAAATTGCCATCAACACACCCGATACGGTTACACCTGCCAGCATGCCACCTAATGATTCTACCCCAAAGCCAGGTAAGAAGGCAATCAACACAGGAGCAATAACAGCCATAAGCCCCGGCAACACCATTTGACGAATGGCCGCTTGTGTAGAGATTTCCACGCACTTGCCATACTCGGCTTTGCCATCGGCTTCGTTAAACGTTTTCTGATCTTCAGCTGACCACTCTTCTTTGGTTTTATCTCCGTTTCGTTTCATCACTTCCAATGCTGCTTTCAGTGCAGGTATGGTGGTAAACTGTCTTCTCACTTCTTCAATCATCGACATGGCAGCACGACCAACGGCACCCATGGCAAGTGCTGAGAAAACAAACGGAAGCATACCACCAATGAATAATCCAGCCATAACGTTGGCTTTGGATACATCTATAGAACCAAGCTTAGCGGTGGTCATAAAGGCTCCGAAAAGAGCAAGGGCTGTAAGGGCAGCTGAAGCTATGGCAAAACCTTTACCAATAGCAGCTGTGGTATTTCCAACAGCGTCCAACTTATCGGTGCGTGAACGAACTTCCTTAGGAAGTTCAGACATTTCAGCAATACCACCGGCATTATCAGAAATTGGTCCGTAAGCGTCAACCGCTAATTGAATACCCAGGTTGGAAAGCATACCTACTGCAGCGATGGCGATACCATAAAGTCCGCCAAAATAGAATGCCCCGATAATGGAGAGTGCAATAATTACAATGGGAATTGCAGTAGACATCATTCCAACACCAAGACCAGCAATAATGTTGGTTGCTGCGCCCGTTGATGATTGTCTTACAATTGAGAGCACGGGTTTTTTACCCATACCGGTATAGTATTCAGTGATCAAGCCTACGAGTAATCCGGCAATAAGACCTATTACGGTAGCCCAAAAAACACCCAAAGCTGTCATGGTGCGCACTACATTGTTTCCGTTTTCATCGGTATATAGAGGATCAGTAAATGACCATTGAGTTGGAAGCATGTTGGTTATAATGAAATACGAAGCAGCAATCATCAATCCGGATGAAACAAACTCACCCATATTGAGTGCGCGTTGCGGATCTCCGCCTTCCTTTACCCGAACGAAGAAGGTTCCGAGGAAGGACATCACAATACCCACACCGGCTAACACCAATGGTAACAATACAGCCGAAAGTCCATTGAAATTGTCAACAAAACCAGGAACCATAAACGCGGCACCGAGCACCATTGTACCAATGATAGAGCCTACGTATGATTCAAAAAGGTCAGCACCCATACCGGCAACATCGCCTACGTTATCACCAACGTTGTCGGCAATGGTAGCCGGATTCAAGGGGTGATCTTCAGGAATCCCAGCTTCAACTTTTCCAACAAGGTCAGCGCCTACATCGGCTGCCTTGGTGTAAATGCCACCACCCACACGTGCAAAGAGAGCAATGGATGATGCGCCAAATGAAAAACCAGTGATGATGGTAATTACTTGCGTAAGATTTGCCTGAGTATCGATTCCAAACATGCTTGAATAAATGATGAACAAGGTACTGAGGCCAAGCACCCCCAAACCAACAACCCCCATACCCATTACAGATCCACCGGCAAAGGCAACTTCAAGGGCTCTTCCTAAGCTTGTGCGTGCCGCATTGGTTGTGCGTACGTTAGCTTTTGTGGCAACACGCATTCCAATATATCCAGCTAAGGCCGAACAGAATGCACCCAGTACGAACGATACAGCAACCAGGGGAGATGATGTTTCAGCGTTGGCAGTTACACCAAGAAGAACGGCTACACAGAGAACAAATATGGCCAGTACTTTGTACTCGGCCTTTAAGAATGCCATAGCGCCTTCAGCTATGTGGCCGGCAATTTTTTTCATTTTATCTGTGCCGGCATCCTGCTTGTTAACCCAGGCACTTTTCCATAAAACAAAGACGATCCCCAGCACACCAAATACCGGAAGGTAATAGAGTAAATTTTCCATGTTACGAATTAAGGTTATCGATTCAGTTAATATTCTACTTTCTGTCAGCGTTCCTTATGCCTGTTGGGTAACGAATACAGGCGTATTTCGACAATCTGCCTTAAAAAGCAGCGCAAAGATAGAATAACTGGTAAAACCTGCAAAAATGATCAGAATTAACAGAATTTGAGGTTCACGACTTTGATCAGCCTTGGTTGAATAGCGCACGAAGGGCGGTCCACAGTTGTTTCTTTTTAGCCTCATCAAATGCCCCCAGCATGTCGGCCTCTAGCACCTGTGCACCGTTCCAGGTATTGACCTGGTAGGGTGTGTTTACCTGTTTGATTTTACTTCCAAATGATAAAACAACAGGTGGATTAAAGACCTGTAATTCGGTCAGATCTACCTTTTCTTTTACCAGTATTTGTACCTGTGCCATAGTAAGTTTTACTGCACCAAGAATTTTGCTTAACAATTCAATTTCGTTTGGATTGAGGGATGACCACACTTGTGGAACCAGTATAATTACTCTTCCTGGAATTTTATACAGATCTTCTGCAAAGGTTTGTTCGATGACCTCCCGCTGTAAACTCATCACTCAATATCGAATATGGATTTCAATTCGTGGGCATCCTGAGGTTTCATACGACCAGCCAGAATAAGGCGCAATTGTCTTCTTCGAAGCGCGCCATTGTAAAACTCCTTATCCTTTTCAGTTTCAGGCTCAATTTCGGGCACATCAATAGGGCGACCGCTTTGGTCAACAGCAACAAACGTAAAATAGGCACTATTGCTTTCCATCTTTTTTCCGGAAGGAATATCCTCGGCATCTACATCAATGCGTACTTCCATGGATGAGTTAAACGCGCGGGTTACATTGGCTTTAAGGGTAACCACATTCCCCAAAAGAATGGGATGTTTAAACGAAATATTATCCACGGATGCCGTTACAACAATGCGGTTCGAATGCTTTTGCGCAGCAATGGCCGAAACAATGTCCATCCAGTGCATGAGTCTTCCGCCCATTAAATTATTTAAGGTGTTGGTATCATTGGGAAGCACCAACTCAGTCATGCTCACAAATGATTCTCGGGGAAACTTCTTTTTTCTTGGCATTTTTATTTTGACTAATGACTAATTGACTATTTGTTCCAGCCCTGCTCACCCAATAGCGGCACAAAACTAAAGTAATCAAACTCTTCTTTTACCAGCTGACCATTCTTTTTGCGAATCTTTAACATCACTTGCTTTTCACGATTACCTACGGGTATTACTAAAATCCCTCCGTCAGCCAATTGGTTAATCAGCGCATCCGGAACAACAGGTGCGCCAGCCGTTACAATAATCTTATCGAAGGGTGCCTTTGCGGGAATGCCTTTTGATCCATCGCCATAAAAGAAGTATGGTTTATACCCTAGTTTTGGCAGAAATGACTTTGCTGTTTCAAAAAGCTTTTTGTTGTATTCAATAGTGTAAACTTTCGCACCCAGTTCCAGTAAAATGCAGGCCTGATAACCCGACCCGGTACCTATTTCAAGAACCTTATCACCCGGCTTGATTTCCAGCTTCTCTGTCTGGAAGGCTACCGTATAGGGTTGCGAAATGGTTTGACCTTCCCCGATTGGGAATGCTTTGTCCTGATAAGCATGTTCAAGCAGTGCATTATCAAAAAAAACGTGCCTGGGAACCTTGGCTACGGCATTCAATACGCGGTCGTCTTTTATACCCTTATTCCGGAGTATTTTAACCAGTTTATTTCGTAGCCCCCGCTGCTTGTAATTATCCTCCAACATTTCGTTTTTGGGCAAAAAAGGGCATTTTTTAGCCATGAACAAAGTTTCTGAAAATCTTTAGGAAAATTGAAACCAAGACGCGTACTTTAGGGTTCTCTCATGCACAGTGAATAAGCTTTTTGCCATAGCGTTCACGTGTATTTACCTGCTCCTGACAGTGGGTGTGGCTAAAACCACACACTACTGCATGGGGCGGGCAAAATCCGCGGAAATCTTCAGTTTTGAGGCCAAAAAATGTGCCTGTAGCCGCTTTATACCCGAAAATTCAGGATGTTGCCAAGATGAGCACGAAATCATAAAAGTTGATGATAATCAGTCATTTACGTTATCTTTAGTTTTGGATGCTCCTGCGTTGTTCGCCATCAGAACAGTGAATGAGCAGTTAGAAACTGTTTTTATACTCGATAATACGAGTATATATACTTACTTAGACGATTATATTCCTCCACCCGAAGCCTTATTCAAGGTTAATTGCAGTTTTCTTTTATACGATGGTCACAATTTGATGGTTTAAGCTCCATCAAAAGGAGTTTGCTGCATTTCTGCAGTATCATTTTTATTCAACTATTAAATCGTAAACATTTTATGAAAACCAATATCATTATTCTATTTCTTCTGATCGGCTCTGTCGCGGTTTTTGCTCAATCAAAAGCGAAAGTAGTTACAGCCACTATTAAAGTTTATGGAAACTGCGGTATGTGCAAAGAGCGCATTGAAGCCGCGCTCGATTATAAAGGCATCAAGACTGCAAAGTGGGATGCCAAAACCAAGAATCTTATGGTAGTGTATTCACCAGCTAAAATTACCGAACAGAAAATTCATGAGTTGGTAGCAGCCGTTGGTCATGATACGGATAAAGTAAAAGCTAAGGACACCATTTATGCCGACCTTCCATTTTGTTGTTTATACCGTGATCACGATCACGAAGGAATGGACGACAATTAACGATCATGAGAAATTATTCAATTATTAGAGTCGCTATACCTCTGGCGGTGATATTATCCTTTACTGTACACGCTCAAAAACTAATGGGTGTTGTAGTGGAGAAGAACGCTAATGGTGTTGATGAGCCGTTAGCGGGAGCAAATATTATCTGGATGGGCTCCTCTGTCGGTACTACATCCGGAAGCAATGGTGTGTTTATGATTGATCGGGTGGAAGGTACATCAAAACTGGTGGTGAGCTATGTGGGGTATAAATCCGACACGTTGACCATCACCAATCAAACCCGCATTAAAGTTACACTCGTTTCGGATGAGTACTTGCAGGAGGTTACCGTAGTAGGCTGGAGGCCTTCTTCGGGAATAGATCATGCACGAGGCATCAATACCGTTATCATGACGGAGAAGGAATTGTTCAAAGCTGCATGTTGTAACCTATCTGAAAGTTTTGAAACCAATCCATCGGTTGACGTAGCCTTTACAGACGCCATTACCGGAACACGGCAAATTCAAATGCTGGGATTATCAGGACCGAACACCATGATCTCCATAGAAAATATGCCGGGTGTAAGGGGCCTGGCGTCAAGCCAGGGGATACAATTCATCCCCGGATCGTGGATCAACTCCATTCAGGTAACCAAAGGAGTAGGGTCAGTTATTAATGGCTATGAAAGTATTGCCGGTCAGATTAATGTGGAAATGAAAAAGCCTGAGGAAAGTGAGCGCCTATACATCAATGGCTATGTTAATAATGCAGCCCGGTCTGAACTCAATATAAACTACACGGCACACACCAGTGAAAAATGGGCGACAACATTTTTGCTTCACGGCAGTACTCGACCCTTTGAAATGGATAGTAATGATGATTCCTTTCTGGATTTTCCTACGGGATCACAGCTTAATGCCGTTAACCGGTGGGTATATAACAACAACAAGGGTTTACTCGGGCAACTGGGTGTAAAGGTGTTAACCGATACCAAGCAAGGTGGTCAGACTGATTTTAATCCTGAACAAGACAAGTTAACCACCAACCGCTACGGATTTGAAATTAATACGCTTCGGTACGAGGCATGGGGTAAGTTGGGGTATCAGTTTACCGGTAAGCCTCATAAAAGCATTGGACTACAGCTTTCAGCGGTACGGCATGAGCATGATAGTTACTATGGATTTAACGAACATAGAGCGGATGAGAAGTCTGTGTATGCTAACTTAATTTATCAGTCCATAATCGGAACAACAAATCATAAATTTAAGACAGGTATAAGCTTTTTGTATGATGATTTTCAGGAATCATTGATAAACTCCATTCTTCCAATTAATTACAATGGAAGTTTTCAAAATACCCTTTCTTTTGATCGTACTGAAGTTGTGCCAGGAATTTTTGCGGAGTACAATTATGATAATTTTGGAAAGTTTTCAGCGATTGTGGGTGCTCGTGTAGACTATCATAATTTGTTCGGCACGTTGTTCACGCCCCGTGTTCATTTCAAATACAACGCAACAGAAACAACATCATTACGATTGTCTGTAGGAAGAGGGATTAGGGTTGCAAACATATTAACTGAAAATACAGGCATGTTGGTGTCATCGCGGCAGATCGTATTCGCAGATTTACAGGGTAACAAGGCGTATGGTTTCAGACCTGATCAGGCATGGAACTTTGGTATTAATATAGCACAGGATTTTACATTGGATTATCGTTCTGGAGCGATCACCGTGGATTACTTCTTTACAGATTTTGAAAACCAGGCTGTTCTTGATCTTGATAACACAGCACGAGAAGCAAGATTTTTCGGACTTAATGGTAAATCATTTTCGCACAGTTTTCAATTTCAGGTTGACTATGAGTTGATGCGCAGGTTTGATTTACGTATGGCTTATCGCTGGCTGAACGTACAGACTGATTATACGGAAGGCAGATTAGTGCGGCCACTCATTCCGGAGCACCGCGCATTTGTAAACCTCGCGTATGAAACAAAAAATAAGTGGAAGTTTGACTATACCGTACAATGGATGGGAAGACAACGGATACCTGATACTTCACAGAATATTCCTGCGTATCAACTACCATCCTATTCACCGGATTATTTCTTAATGAATGCTCAGATCACAAAGGATTTTAAGGATAAGTGGAGTGTTTACCTGGGTGTTGAAAACCTCAACAACTTTACGTTGGATAATCCCATTGTCGCAGCTGATCTTCCGTTTAGCCAATATTTTGACACCGCAATGGTATGGGGACCAATTTTTGGGAGAATGTTTTACGCTGGTTTTCGATATAGATTAAAATAAAAAGAGCTTTCCTGAAGGGGAAAATTCAGGAAAGCTCTTTTAAAATCCGATCAGAATAAAGGGTGCCCAATAGTAGGGTGCGGCATATTTTGAATTGATCATTTTTAACTTCGCTTGTTGCAGTTTTCTGCTATAATCGCTTGATGATTTCTCCAGCAGAAGTTGATAAAAGTCTGTCATTAATACTGCCGTGGATTCATCGGCAACACTCCAGAAGGATACAATAATGTTTTTTGCACCGGCATAAACCAATGCCCTCGATAGTCCGATCACACCTTCACCTTTAGAGATTTTACCCAAACCGGTTTGACAAGCCGAAAGTGTAACCAAGCTGGCATTCAGGTGAAGGTTATAAATTTCCCCCGAAAAAAGTTTTCCGTCTTCTGCCTCCGAATCGCTTTGAAGATAAATTCTGGATAGTTCCGGATTGTTTTCATCAACAATACCGTGGGTAGCCAGGTGTACCAGTGAATAGTCTCTTAAGTTGTTGGCTTTAAGGTTTGTCTCACTGGCCTTTTTGTTTAATAAAACTTCAGCGCTAATATTCTTGCTTTTAAAAAGCTGTTGAATGGTATTAACCTCTTCTTTTGTGCCTGGTAAATCGTTCAGATAATCGTTGGCAGGAAAGGTTACTGGGGCACATAACAAGGCTGATGTAATTGTGGAGCCTTTGCCTTTCTTTTGAAGTAACAGTCCTGCTGAAAATTCATACCGAACGCTATACCGTTGAACTAAATAGGGTAGTGATGGATACGGTGCTTTCATGTCTTTCACATCTTTGGTAAGCAGCACTTCGAACGGAATTACGCTGAGCCTTCCTGTGGGAAGGATAACGAGATCTTTAATCGATCGCGGAATACCCGGTGGTATTAATAATTTATGAAGTTTACGGGCCGTGGAGATATACACATCTTCGCCCATGTAGAACAATCCATTACGCAGCCCTGTAATACTTCTGTCGTAATCGGAGGGTATGGTTTTATCAGTGATCCTGAATGACTTACGGGTAATGGTGTAGGTATATAATCTTGCTGTGTTGCGTTTACTGTCGTCAATAAAGTAACTGATAATTGCAGTTTTGTCATCGATAAGGTTTTGTACTTCTGAAATGGATGGGGAAGAGGAATTGTATTTCAGGTTGAAATACTCAGGGTATTGCTTTTCAAGATTCTTAGTAAAGGATTGATAACTTTGGTTGAGCTGAAAGGCTGTTTCGCGAAGATATTTCTCTTCATCTTCGGATGGCTTTTGCGCAAGTTTTTGTGATACGAGCGCAAGAGCTGATTTCAAGCTCTTTTCTTCTTCCAGCAATTCATCAGGCACTCCGGCAAATGATTTGGCATTTGTATCGGAGATAGCATCCAGCAATACTGCCGATTTGCTTTTCTCTGCAAAGTAAAATGATAACTCCCGATAGTTTTTACGTTTCCAGATAGCTACATCACTTAATTCATAAGCGATTCGAACACCATCGGCATACACCTCGTTGGCTATGGCGCCTAACGAAATTTTATCCGATTCGTTTGTAGCCTGCTTGCGCAACCGGTCAATCAACGAATCACATTCCTGAAGTGTCTTAAGTCCCAGGTCAAGATCTTTTTGCTTTAGTGTTCTTCCAAAATGACGTGCTTCAAGCGTTTGTGCTTTATACATCATGGAGTACAGTAGCTGATTTCCATTATAGAAATTTTCTCCTGTAGGATTTACTTCAATGTTCTCTGAATTGAAGTCGCTAACATTGGCGATTAATGCCTGCTGATAACTTTGTAGGGCATCCTCATACTTATCATTTGATTGGTGTATGTTACCGATGCGGTTGTGCATAGCGGCCACATCCGGGTGTTTTTTACCATGTGATCCTATGTACATAGCCAGCGCTTTTTCATAAAACCCCATGGCTGTTTTTTTATCATCAAGTTTGGTGTACGTATAGCCAAGACTCGAAAGCACAAAGGCTTTTGACGCATTCGGTTGAGGATTAATCTTTTCCCAAATGGCTAATGCCGTCTCATAATAATTAATGGCATCGCCATACAGTTCAAGTTGAAAATAGGCAAACCCCAGATTTGAATTGGCCACCGCCATTTTAGGGTGATCTTTGCCATGAAGGTTTTCGTAAATGGCAACTGCTTTTTCATAATAGTCAATGGCTTTGTCGGCATCAAGTTGTCCGTACACCATCCCTAAGTTGTTATAGGAGTTTGCTATCAATTCATGAGCATCCGGAAGCACACTTTGGCGCAATGTTAGGGCCATTTGTAACTGCTCCTCTGCCTGCAGGTATTTTCCGGTACTGTAATAAACCAGGCCAAGGTTTGATAAGGCCTTGGCTGTTTCTAATGTGTTTCCGGTTTGCTGAAGTATGGTGGTTGCTTCTGTGAGTTGTTCGAGTGCTAAATCGTAACGGCCCTGATTGAGGTACATGTAGCCAATGGTTGATTGTGTTATTGCACTGAGTTTAGCGGAATTCTTTGACTGACTTGTTCTTGACAGCACATCGCGAAGCACCTTATCGGCATCATCAAATTTACCTAGCCCTATTAACGCTTCTGCTTTTCTGTTGGCGAGGATAATGTTAGTGTCAATGTCTTTACTGGTACTCTGATCAATTTTTTGGATAGCGTCCTGATAGCGCGAGTCAAATAGTAATGCATCAACCTGATTGATTAGTGCCTGATTGGTATTTTGTGCAAGGGTTACACCACTGAGTACAAGAAAAATTAGTATGACGATATTTTTATTCATGATCAGAACCGGTAAAAATAACTAAGGGTCATAACATCTTCGCGTGTCAGGCCATCCGGATTAACATCACGTTGCGTAATTTTTTTTCCTGCCAACAAGCGAACACCAGATTTTACATTAAAACTGTAGCCTGCCGTAACAATTCCTGAGAGTGCCATACCTAGAGTTCCGTCTAATTTCTCGCGCTCATTGGTATTCGTATTTAGAATTTCATCTTTGGTTATCCGCCAGATGGGTAACAGGCCAACTGAAAAATTAAATTGTGCGAAACGAAAATTTCGTTCGGCTCGCAGCATAACATCCGTGCCTCGCTTTAGTTCATAGCACAAATTATTTTTACGTACATAATCCGGTCCGCCTTCATATACGGGTATCCACTCACCCCACCTGAACTGATTGCCGTTTTTGTTAAAAGGATGCTGAATGCCCGTGGCAAATAACCATTTTCGGTTCACCAGTGATAAGCCGGCAATGGCATCATACGTACCTAAACTGGTTTGGTAGTACATGGGAAGCGGGAGGCCAAATTTGTCATCTTTCAGATTTGAATTGTTTGACGGTATTTTACCACCTATGGTTAGTCCGATATCAAATTTCTCGGATGAATAAATGTTGCGGGTAAGGCAATAGGAGATGTCACCCAGGCCGCTGGTGTTTCCGAAATTTCCTCGAACGGCCTGGTAAGGAAGTTTTATCTGAAAAAAAGTTTTGTTATCAATAATGTTAAAGCTCATGTCCAGGTTAGCCACGTAGACCACGGGGGAAAGGGTAGTGGTGCCACGATAAAGGCTTAGTTCCATCGATCGGAGTTTCAGGGGAACCTTTTTATTAAAGGGTTGATCGGGTTTCATTGCGCCCATGGTGCAGAAACCCGCATCACTACAACCTTGCGCCAGCGTATAGTAGGCTGTGCCTGCAAGGAAGGCGAGTAGGAGTATATTCCTCATAAGGATGGTTTAGGTTAACAAATTATTCAGCTCGCTGACCACTAATGGCTACAGCATCAATTTCATTCCAACCCTCCACGGCAGGAGAATTTAAGGCTAATCGTACTGCATCCACTAAATAGTTGGTTTCTCTCATGTAGATAGTAAAAATTCGAGACGCTTTTGGTAAGTCAGTACGGGCAGGTTTGGAGTAAATTCTTTGCCATTTGCCTGTGTCAGCATTTCTAATGTATACGGTGTCAACAGCTCCCGGATTATAGGTCTCAAATATTTCAATAGTATGAATCGTTTGGTGGGGCTCAAATCCTAACACAATGAATTCACGATGGTCATCAGCGGTTAGCGGTGACCATGATTTTTGCAAATCCCCATAGTCGGGATAAACATCCTCTTCGCCCAGGGTTTCGTATGCCGTATAGCCTGGTAAGGATGTGTAATGTGAACTGAAATTAATTACAGAACTGGCATATTGTCTGATTTTAACACCTTTGAACTCTTCGACAGTGGAGCATTTCAAAATAATTGAACTGATGAAAAGCAGCAGGATGGTCTTTTTCATCTTTTGAGGGTTTACGCATGTTCAAGGTACAAACCCACCAAGAAAAATCCTAAAAGAAAAGGCCCGCATAAAATACGAGCCTTCGTTATGATGCCAGGGATAATTCTACATGCCTAACGATTGGTTCTCAATGGAAGCCAGTTCGATAATCTTTTCGTAATCGCCCGGAGAAAGATCGCTGTAGAAATAATGAACGGGGTTAATCATTACACCATGCAGCATAACTTCATAGTGTAAATGGGGTGCCGTGGATAAGCCAGTATTTCCAACATAGCCAATCAGGTCACCACGCTTAACTTTTTGCCCTTGACGGGCGGCAAACTCGTGCATGTGTGCATAGCGGGTTTTGTATCCGAAGCCATGATCGATGACGATCATTTTTCCATATCCGCTAAACTTTATGTTTACCTCTTCTATTACACCATCGGCAGTTGCGTAAATGGGTGTTCCGATAGGGGCAGCAAAGTCAACCCCGGTATGCATTTTTTTAACCTTATAAATTGGATGCACGCGCATGCCGAAGCCGGAGGCTAAGGCAATAAGTTGTTTGTTTGCAATTGGCTGGATGGCAGGAATAGCGGCAAAAAGTTTCTCCTTGTTTTCTGCTAACTCAATAACCTCATCCTGCGATTTGGATTCAATATAAATTTTCCTGCGAAGCTTATCTATCTTTTCATGGATGCTGATAATAGCATCTTTTCGGAGCATATTTTTCTCCTTAATATCTGCGTACCGTTCAGAACCACCTACACCGGCATTCCGTACGGATTTATCAATGGGTTCTGCACCAAGCACAACACGATAAATATTATCGTCACGGTGCTCCATACCATCCAGTGTTGTGCTTAACCGTTCAACTTCTTCGTTTAGTTTTTCGTAATAATACTCCAGTTCCCTAACCTCATTTTTAAGCAGAAGTTCTTTTGGTGATTCAAAGTAAGTACTGAACATCAGGTAAATACCAGCGGCCATAAGCAGGGTAAGAAAAAACAGGCCAAGTGCATTTAAGATAATGTCACTCGTTTTAGTTCTGACACGTTCGTACTTACAGGTTTCGGTGTCGTAGTAATACTTGATTTTCATAAAACTTGCAATTATAGTGAATGCGGCCTGAACGGTTTTATGACCTCCTCATTGCATTCGATGAACGGTCCTTCCAGCAGATCAATGCAATATGGGATCGCTGGGAAAATAACATTCAGGCACTGCCGGATGGCTTTTGGCTTCCCCGGAAGGTTCAAAATTAAACAATTTCCTCTAATTCCGGCCGTTTGCCTTGAAAGGATGGCCGTAGGCACGTATTTGAGGCTTTCCTGGCGCATTAATTCGCCAAACCCCGGCATCATTTTGTCGCACACGGCTTCGGTAGCCTCCGGGGTTACATCGCGTTTTGCGGGCCCCGTTCCGCCACTGGTTATCACCAGACAACATCCCTTATGGTCGGCCATATCGATCAGGGTTTGTTCAATCAGGTGCTGTTCATCCGGAATTACGGCATAAACTTTTTGCCACGGACTTTTAATATATTCATTGAGTGTGGCTTCAATTTCTTTTCCGGGAATATCTTCGTAAACACCCTTACTGGCGCGATCGCTCACGTTTATAATACCAATACGTATCGGGGAGGTCTTCATAGTTAAATAATTATTGTGTCAGTTCAGACTTAACTTTGAGACCTAATTTCTCAGATCTTCCTTTTTTGAAAACCTGCCTGCCTTTGTTAATTCCTTTTCTGATATTTTTTTGCTGATCAACAGGAAGCATCAGTATCTCCCGGCACTCTACAGAACAACATCCATTAAATTTCTCGGCACAGGCTTTACACTGAATGAAAAGCAAATGACACCCATCATTTTTACAATTCGTGTGGTCATCGCAAGGTGTGCCGCATTGATGACACGTGCTGATGATTTCATCTGAGATACGTTCGCCCAACCGTTCATCGAAAACAAAATTTTTACCAATGAATTTATTTTCCAGTGATTGTTCCTTTACCTGCCGTGCATATTCAATGATGCCGCCATTCAATTGAAACACGTGTTTGAATCCACGGTGCTTCATCCAGGCACTTGCTTTTTCACAGCGAATTCCTCCTGTGCAGTACATGATCACATTTTTATCCTTTTTGTCCTCCAGCATTTTTTCTACAACAGGAAGCGCTTCCCGGAACGTATCAACATCCGGGCAGATGGCATTTTTGAAATGACCCACTTCACTTTCATAATGGTTGCGCATATCCACCACTATAGTTTCCGGATCTTCTGTGAGCTTGTTGAAGTCGGGTGCGTTAAGGTGGATGCCGCTATCGGTTACATCAAAGGAGCTGTCATCCAATCCGTCAGCAACGATTTTATTGCGAACCAGTATCTTCAGTTTGAAAAATGATTTGCCGTTGTCTTCAACCGCAATGTTCAGGCGTATGCCTGATAACCAAGGTATGGCATACAGGTGATCTCTAAACTCATTTAGTTTTTGCGTGGGCACACTGATTTGTCCGTTAATCCCCTCATGCGCCACGTAAATTCTGCCCCACACATCGATGGATGCAAAATCATGGTATAGCTTGTCGCGGAAAGCTTTGGGATCGGCAACCTGGTGGTATTTGTAAAAGGAGAGCGTGGTGCGCTCAGGATTGGGAGTAAGGTAAAGCCGCTCCTTGAGCAACTTGCCTTCAATTCTGTTAAATAATTGCATGTTTATTAGTGTCTTTCGCAGGAAAACCTAATAGGCTGCAAATATAAGGGATTGCGGACAGGTGCTAAAATACGGGTTGTGGAATCATTTAATCAATTCTGCCTGGGTTTTAATTCACCCCGTACAAGTTGATTGTATTCATCGCATGTTAGTTGTCCGTGCTTATCACAGTATTGACACGATTTATACTCATTACCAAAAGCGCCTTTCTTTATTATTACGGTTGTGCCTTTGCAAACCGGGCAGATCACTTTTCCGGTGGGGCCACAGTCAATATCGTAACTCTGCGACAGAACTTGCTTTACTTTTGTTGCTTCTTTGGAACGCTCAACCAGTACTTCGGCTTCGGCTTTTTTGAGTAATTCCAGTGCTTCACTATAATGCTGTCCGGTGGTGCCTTTTAATTGAATGTATTTGTTTAACCAATCCGTGCTTTGCTTGAATTTGTTCAGGTAAAATGAATTTTTGCCAAAGTAAAAGGTGAGATCAGAAGGAACCCCCTTAATATTATTCAGTACATACACGAATTTTTCATCAGCCTCAGTGTACATACCCTGATTCATTTCTTCTATGCCCTGATCCATGGTTCGGAGCAAGGACGCTCTTTTGGCTTGCTCCTGATCGGCCCGCAATTGCTGAGCAGCATTTTTGTCCGCTTGCGCTAAAGAGAAAATGGAAATAGAAAAGAGTAGTAGAGAAAAAACCTGTTTCATGCCTCGCTATTCAAATCGTTCTTTGTTTGCACCTAACCAAGCCAGTGGTGCTTTGTAGAATATATCTTCTTTCACAGATGTGTCAAGATTCATGCCTTCAATAAACTTGCCAATTTCCAAATCTCCAAGCGGAAAAGGGTAATCGGAGCCAAGAACTACTTTTTTGGATCCGATCATTTTGAGTACATATTCCAGCATCATAGGGTCGTGTGTGATGCTATCAACCCAGAATTTGCCCAAATAGTTACGCGGGTTTACCGGGTTATCCATTGCCACCAGGTCGGGCCGGCAATTGAACCCATGTTCAATGCGCCCCAATGTTGCCAGAAAAGAGCCGCCCGCATGTGAAAACATAACACGAAGCATAGGGAGCTTTTCAAAAATGCCACTGAAAATCATGGAGCAAATGGCACGGGTGGTTTCCGCGGGCATACCCACCAGCCAGGGCAGCCAGTAGCGTTGCATATTTTTTTGTCCCATCATGTTCCAGGGATGAACCATTACCGCCATGCCCAGTTTTTCGCATGCTTCAAAAATGGGGAAGAAGCGGTCTTCATTGAGGTTCAGGTCGTTTATGTTCGATCCGATTTGTATGCCTTGCAATCCTATTTTTTTACACCGCTCAAGTTCCTGCACAGCCAGTTCGGTATCCTGCATGGGTAGTGTGCCTAACCCCAGGTAGTGTTTAGGATGTTTTTCAATTAGTTCGGCAATGTGATCGTTCAGGAATTGGGACAGGTCGAGACAATCCAACGGTTTGGCCCAGTATGAAAACATAACCGGTATGGTGCACACCACCTGAACCTGTGTGTTGAAGTGAGCATATTCGTCAATTCTGAGTTTCGGGTTCCATGCGTTTTCCTTGATCTCGCGAAAGAACTGGTTGCCCCGCATCATTTTGGCAGAGCCTTTTTTATGATGCTGTAAATAGATAAAATCGCCATACCCGAATTTCTCACTCCAGTTGGGGAGTTTTTTGGGGATAATGTGGGTATGGGTATCGATTTTAAGCATGGATTTCTTCAGGCAATCCTGCAATATCGGGGATTTTTACATGTGTTAAAATTTTTAGCTGAAGCTTAAAGGAGTAGAGTTACTTTTTAAGAAACATTTCAAAAACCAACCTGATGCCCGCACTCACCCACGGATCAAGAATATTTTCACCACTTATTCCCTTGCCATAGGTCATGTCGATTTGGAATAAATCGCTGAAAAAATGTCTGAAGCCAAGTTGATATGAAATTCCACTTCCCGGTACATAGGGATCACCCGAGAAAATCTCAGCTACCAGATGAAAGCCTTTGCCGGTATGTATCTGTGTTCCTAATCCCCACGTGCCGATTAATTCATCTTCACCGGCACTATGTAGGTAATTTCCTCCTCCGTTGAGGTGAAGCAGTACCTGATCACCTTCACCAAATGATTGGGAAACAGTAAGGAAACCAAAAGTACCGTATCCCTCTGGTTTAACAGAACCCTGGCCGTAAGGAAGGAATGTGCCCACAACCGCCCCGATTCCAGGTAATTTGTTGGGGAAATATTCCTTAAACAATACCTTAGCCTGGATCAGTGGTAACGCATAGGCAAATCCTTTTTCTTCAGCACCTTTATCATAACCCCACACACCGCCCAACGTCAATTCAAGCCAGGATGTTGGCCCATAGGCTCCTAGAATCCAATTCTCCATTCCATGTTTATCGAACCGCATCCAGGTTTCCAGTTGCGCCAGTCGCGCCCCCACAACCCGCGAATCATCTGTTATAAAAGGGCGAACCATTTTTTGATTTTTAGTAGCCGGCTCATCAACTAATAGAAAATCAGCATTTTTTGATGCCGATAGAACATAGGGATCGTGTACCTTAAAGGGATTGAAAGTAACTTGTGCCTGGGCAATACAGATTTTGAGTGTCAGTATCAGACTAATGGAAGAGAATTTCATCACGTACCAGTTTTGAAATTCAAATAAGTAACGGAAACTTAAACAGGCAAGTTAAAAACTACTAATGTAAACGATAACATTCATCTACTCACTGGTATCCCACTGCACACTCTCTTTAAGTGTGCGCTCATCATAGTAAAGTCCATACTGATCCAACACGTCTTGCGGTACACCATTCCAACGATTGGGTGTGTTGCCGGCATAGCCAAGATCCTTTAGTCCCATCTGACTCGTAAAAAATCCTGTGGCGGTTAAATCGCGTAGCAGGTTGAAAAAAGTTACGCCTTGTTTCATCTCGGGTTTTGCTTTGTCGGGGTAGGCAATTTCATCCACAAGGGCAAGCTGTTGTTCTGAGGAAGAATCGATGAAGGTTTTGTTATGTCGCTTGAGGCATTGAACATCAAGCCATTTTAAACCACCCCTCATAGGCAATTGGTGACGGGGCATATCTTTAACAATGAATTCAATGAAATCATGCACGCCTGCATCGGTTGCACTTCCACTGGTTTCATCTTTCGGAATAATGATGTCGATTAATACTTTGATGGTATTCATTTCATGATCGTCAAAGAATTTTTCTGCTAGCAGTTTCTGATCGCGCACCAGTTCGGATGGATGCCGGTCGATGCCTGATGTTTTTACCGGGGTTGCTGCGGTTTCTTTTCTATTCGCATCGCACGATTGCAACAACACACCTGAAGAAATGGCTGTTAAGGCTATGGCTTTTAGGGAGTCTCGTCTTTTCATTGTGTTGATGTGTTAAGGTGTAAATGTGCTAATGTGTTCGTGTGCTTTTATCCTTGTTCTTATCTTTATTTCTTAAATATCGAATGAAGGCAAGTGTAGTGTTTTTTGTTTCTTCTGCTTTGTCACGAATTTCTATGATCTTATTGAGAGATAAATATTTCATATCTTCTAACGTATAGGTAATACTTTTGACTTCAATTGAAGATGATTGTGAAAAATCTAAAAATCTTATAAATTCTTTTGTGCTGTATCTGCCAAAGCCTTCTGCAATATTATTCATTGATGATAAGGCAGCGCTCTTAATTTGATCACGTGTTTCAAAATCTTTTGCAAGCTTACCTTCATCACAAGCCTGATAAACAAGACGCACAAGTTCTCTTGCTAATTGCCAGCATCTCAAATCTTCAAATCGTGTAACTTTAGTCATGTCCTTAAAGCTTAATGCTTACACACACTAACACATCAGCACTCCCTAACATCAGCACATTATAAATTCTGTTGTTTAAACTGCTCAATAATATAATCGGATGCCCGCCACGATAAAGCCAGGATGGTCCACGTTGGATTTTTATCAGCCTGCGATACAAACGG
Source organism: Flammeovirgaceae bacterium UBA5585 (assembly GCA_002425185.1). Taxonomy (GTDB): domain Bacteria; phylum Bacteroidota; class Bacteroidia; order Cytophagales; family Cyclobacteriaceae; genus UBA2336. The sequence continues at coordinate 463,503 of DILT01000010.1, forward strand.
CCCGCCATCTACCACAAAAAGATTTTTGCAGTCGTGGGCCTGGTTGAATTTATTTACTACCGATCGCTTTGGGTCATTACCCATACGGGTTGTTCCTACCTCGTGAATGATTCTTCCCGGAGCTTCAAGCCCGTAGTTGTTCTCGGGTCCGGCAATTCCCCAGGTAATTACAGCGCCCATGTTGTGCATCATTTCCTGGAAGGTTTCCTGCATGTGCTTAGCCTGCTGAACTTCGTGATCACTCCATTTATAATTAAAGCGCAATACAGGTATGCCAAACTTATCCACTGTTCCGTTCGGATCTATTTCACAGTAGTTACTCTCCAATGCAATGGCTTCACCACGTCCGGCCATGCCAACGTTGGCACCCCAGTAATACCGGTAGTCATCTTTTAAGGCCGCGCCATATCCGCCACCGGATTTCTGTGTTCCATTCCGATCTGGAAAACGGCCGTTCAGTCCTTGTATACCAAAACCAAACCCATAACCGGGCATGCCCATACCACCCCAGTATTCAATGTGGTATCCGCGAGGGAAATTAAGTTTCTTGTTGTCTAACCACCAGGGTGTGTACACATGCATACCGCCAACGCCATCTTCATTGTAACGCGTGCGACCAAAAAGTTTTGGGAGCACACCGCCAATGGCTGCACCGGTTGAATCATGCAGGTATTTCCCGACTACATTACTGGAGTTCGCCAATCCGTTGGGATGCGTTTTTGATTTTGAGTTCAATAACAACCGGGCCGACTCACACGCACTGGCGGCCAACACAACTACTTTTGCTTTGATCTGGTATTCCTGCAAATCATCTTTTGCTAAGTACGATACACCCGTAGCTTTCCCGCTTTCATCGGTCAGCACTTCGCGTACCATGGCGTTCACAATCACATCAAGGTTGTTGGTTTTTGTAGCCGGTTTGATCAGGCATGATGATGAAGAAAAATCTCCGTACACCGTACACCCTCTGTTGCATTGTGCGCAGTAAAAGCAAGCACCTCGGTCCTCGTTGATCTTTTTTGTAAGAATGGATAATCGGGAAGGTATTACGGGAATATTTTGTTTAGATGCAGCTTCCTTAATGATAAGTTCATGAAGCCTTGGCTTCGGTGGCGGAAGAAATTTTCCGTCCGGTTCATTGGGTATTCCTTCTTTGCTTCCAAAAACTCCGATCAGGTCATCTACTTTATCGTAGTAAGGAGCAACGTCATCATAGCCAATGGGCCAATCTTCACCTAATCCATCACGACTTTTACCTTTAAAATCTTTCGGCCCAAAGCGCAATGAAATTCTTCCCCAGTGGTTGGTCCTTCCGCCCAGCATGCGCGAACGAAACCAGTCGAATTGTGTACCCGGTACCCGCGTGTAGGGTTCTCCCTCCATCTCCCAGCCGCCATAGGCAGCATCAAAATCCCCAAACGGACGAAACGTTGTGCCGGCACCTCTTCGCAAGGATTCCCACGGCCATTTTAGCTGCGTTACATTTTTTGCGGGATCATACCAGGGGCCGGCTTCCAATACCACTACTTTTAAACCAGCTTGTGTAAGCACGTAGGCCGCCATGCCGCCACCGGCACCTGAGCCAACAATGCATACATCATATTGATTAGAATTCTCTTTGATTTGAAACGGCATGAAGCAATAAGATTAAGTTCGTTAAATGTAAAATTTTCTTTTAAGTTTAAAAACGAAATATCGTGTTCATGATCAGGTATTTTTCTTTAGTGGTTGTATGCTTTCTCTTAGCAAGCTGTTCTGCCAGGAAGCTTTCGCCTTTTGGTGCCACTCCTTCAGAAAGTCAGTTGCAGTGGCATGAGTTGGAATACTACATGTTCATACATTTTGGTCCGAATACGTTTACCAATGTGGAGTGGGGGCATGGTAGTGAAGACCCGAAAGTTTTTAATCCCACACAACTGGATTGCAGGCAATGGGCCGCTACTGCAAAACAAGCGGGCATGAAAGGAATTATCATCACGGCAAAGCATCACGATGGTTTCTGCTTATGGCCGAGTAAATTCAGTACCCATACCGTTCGCGAAAGTTTGTGGAAAAATGGAGAAGGTGATGTGTTGCGCGAACTTTCTGCTGCCTGCCGCGAATATGGGTTGAAGTTTGGTGTATATCTTTCTCCGTGGGATCGCAATCATCCCGATTACGGAACGCCTGGATACAACCAGGTTTTTGTAAACATGTTGGGAGAAGTGCTTACCAATTATGGTGAAGTGTTCGAACAATGGTTTGATGGTGCAAACGGTGAAGGACCGAATGGTAAAAAGCAGGAGTATGATTGGCCCTTTTTTAATAGTATGGTGTACAAACATCAGCCCAATGCCATTATTTTTAGTGATGCAGGACCCGGCTGCCGTTGGGTTGGAAATGAAAAGGGGTTTGCCGGATTAACGAACTGGAACACGCTGAATGTTGAAAAGGTATATCCAGGTTACCCCGACTACCATGAACTTACTCCCGGGCATGAGGATGGCACACATTGGGTGCCGGCTGAATGCGATGTGTCTATTCGTCCGGGTTGGTTTTATAGTCCGGATACGGATGATAAAGTGAAGGCGTTGGAGGAGTTGGTTGAAATTTATTACGGATCAGTAGGTCGCGGTTCAAATTTATTATTGAATGTGCCGGTGGATCGGAGGGGACTGATTCCCTATGCGGACTCAGTTAGGCTGATGGAATTGGCTGAAGTAATTCATAATTCATTTGATAATAATTTAGCTGAACTGGCGAAGGTCAACGCAACATCTACATTTAAGAATTTTAATGCTGAGCATCTTGTTGATAATCATTCACGGACTTATTGGGCTTCCGCAGATTCATCTGCTGAAATCGAATTGATATTTAACGAACCAAAAACCGTTAACCGGATTGTTCTTCAGGAAGGAATTGAATACGGGCAGCGGGTGAAGGCATTTGCTGTTGATGTTTGGAAAGATGGCCGTTATGAAGAGCTTGATCGACAAACAACCATTGGTTACAAAAGAATCTTAAGCTTCGGTGATCTTACCACAACCAAAGTCAGGGTAAGAATCACCAAAGCAAAAGCTCCACCCGTGTTGGATGGAATTCAACTCTTTAAAGTTGAGTAACATTAATTATTCACCTCTCCTGCGTTTTACCCTTCTGTCAGTTCTGGTTTGTTTGCGGTCAATCCGGTCGCCCCGCCTTTCAACGCGGTTGTCAACACGGCCGTAACCATTGGGGTTGCGCTTCTCAATACGTTCCTGGCGATTTTGGTTTACGTTTTCACGCTTTTGTAAATTCTTCTGGCGTATGTTTTGGTCAGACTGAGCCATAACAGTGTTGGCAGTGATTAGAAATAGTGCAAAAAGGCTTATTAAAATCCTGGTTTTCATTTTAGTTGTGTTTTAACGCTGTCTTTGATTGAACTCACCTGAAAAGGTTTAATCAGGCATCTGATTTTTTTTTCGGCACCGGGTCATACCCGCTCGTTCCCCACGGATGGCATCGCGCTATACGCTTCATACCCAGCCATGTGCCTTTCAGCGCACCCCATTCCTGTATGGCCTCTATTGTATATTGAGAACATGAAGGCGTATGACGGCAATGCGGACCCAGAAACGGAGAAATACTGAGTTGGTAAAAACGGATGGGGAGGATGAAGATTTTCTTAAGCATCTTTTTTGGTTGCGAGCTACGAGCTGCGAGTTTCGAGTTCACTGTGGTTAACTAAAAAGCTCACAGCTCGTAGCTCGCAACTCAAAGCTATTCGATAGTATACGAGATCTCCCCATCTTTCCCGTCCATCAACTGCACACCAAGTGTTTTTAGATCATCCCTGATTTTATCAGAAAGTGCATAGTTCCGGTCGGTTCGGGCTTTTTTCCGGAGCTCGATCATCACCCGTATAACACCATCCAGCACGTCATGGTTCTGACTGCCTTCTTCCTGTAAGCCCAGCACATCTTCCATAAAGGTAATGTAAGCCGACTTGAATTTGTTGAATGTATCCGGATCAAGAACTGTTAGTTTCACGTTTCCGGATTTCATATCGTTAATTCGTGCCGACATTTCAAACAATACGGCAAGCGTTTTTGCCGTATTGAAATCATCGCTCATGTTTCGATAAGCTTCATCGATGAGTTTTAGCAGCTCTTCATCTTGTTTGCCTGATCCCCCCGGATGATCAAGTTTTTTAACGGTAGTCAAAGCGTTGCTCAGTTTCTTATAGCCTTTCTCCGCTGCCTGTAAGGCTTCGTTTGAAAAATCAAGCGTGCTGGAGTAATGCGATTGCAGCATAAAGAACCGCACGGCCATAGGACTGTAGGCTTTGGCCAACAGCGGGTGAGTACCTGTAAAAAGTTCACGCGGTAGAAAGGAGTTTCCTTTTGACTTACTCATCTTCTCACCGTTTACGGTAAGCATGTTCGAATGCATCCAGTAACGAACCGGAGTTTTGCCGTACGCGCCAATGCTCTGTGCAATCTCGCATTCGTGGTGCGGAAACTTTAAATCCATTCCACCACCGTGTATATCGAATTGTTCGCCCAGGTATTTTGTTCCCATAGCCGAGCATTCCAGGTGCCAGCCGGGTATGCCTTCACCCCAGGGTGAGGGCCAACGTTGTATGTGGTTTGGCGAAACCGCTTTCCAAATGGCAAAGTCTACTGCGTTTCTTTTTTCATCCTGCCGGTCTAACTCGCGTGTTCCTTCCAGCAAATCATCAATATTACGGCCGCTCAGTTCACCGTATTTAAATTTCTCCATGAACTTGCGCACATTGAAATACACGGAACCGTTTACTTCGTAGGCATAGCCGTTGGCGAGAATTTTCTTCACCATTTCAATCTGTTCTACAATGTGCCCCGTTGCGGTGGGTTCAATGGTAGGCGGAAGGATGTTGAAGATGCGGCAAACTTCGTGGAAACTGAATGTATACTTCTGCACAATTTCCATGGGTTCCAGTTGTTCCAATCGTGCGCTTTCTTCGATCCGATCAACACCTTCTCCAGCATCGTTGGTCAGGTGGCCGGCATCGGTAATGTTGCGTACGTACCGTACTTTATAACCGATGTGTGTTAAATACCGGTACACCACATCAAAAGCTGTGAACGTACGGAGATTGCCCAGGTGCACTTCATTATATACAGTAGGTCCGCAGGAATACAATCCTACAAAAGGTGATTTGAGCGGGGTGAATAATTCCTTTTTGCCGGAAAGCGAATTGGTAATGGAAACCGGGTATTTTTCAAATAAACTCATAATGCAAAAGTCGGGAGCGAAACTATAAAAAAGAAGGCAGCAGGCCTAATGGGCAATCCATCAGCGGGTGGGCAAATAATGGCTAGAGTTCATCTCAAAAATACCCGCTATGTCAGGTTGAGTTTGTCGAAACCGGCTTGGTAACTCGAGATAGCCTTCGACAAGCTCAGGCTGACATTTGAAACTGATTTTTGAGATGGCTTCTAAGCAACTTGCGCTTTATAATAAGCGCAAACGTTTTTCATAACGCATTCCGTGCACTTCGGATTGGTGGGTCGGCATATTTCTCGTCCTAAAAATGATATGGCCATGCCAACTTCGCCCCAATCTTTAGGATCAAGTGCATCCATTAATTGTTTTTCAATCTTCTTGGGGTCGGTGCCGGTGGCAGCGCCAAGTCGCGGAGCTACCCGTACAACATGTAGGTCGACAATAATTCCTGCTGCCGGAACGCCCGTTTCGCGCATAATAACATTGGCCGATTTTCTTCCAATGCCAGGCAGGGCTGTAAGTTCTTCCATGGTTTTGGGAATATTCTTATCCGCTTTTAAGGTTGTGGCAATTTCAAGTAACCATTTCGTTTTGTTTCCGAAGTTTCGAACCTTTGAAACAAAAGGGTAGAGCATTTCAGCATTGGCTTTGGCGAGTGATTGCAGATCGGGAAACGCACCGAAAAGTTCGGGTGCTATTTTGTTAATATTCCTGTCCGAATCCTGAGCCGATAAGATGACCATCACAACCAATTGGTAGGTATTGAGATAATCCAGCGGATGCTTCTTGCCCTTGTATTTTTTGATCAGCGGTTGAAATTCTTTTTGCCAGTTTACCTGTGCCATAATGAAGTAATTTTCAAATCTGTGTCGGGTACATACAGATTTGAAAATTAGCCAATTTGAAAATGAAAAAATACCTTTCAATCAAATTCATTTTCAAACCAGCCTAACGGAAGGCAGTTCTTCAAATTTTTGTGTTTTCAAATTGGCTAAGCGCGTTTCATCCGCTCCATCTCTTTTTGAATCTCCTTTTCTTCCCACTCATCTCCAAATAATATGTTTTTTCTAAACAGACTCAGACCGTGGAAGAATATTCCAATACCCCAGCCTAGCCATACCCATTGTACCCACCAGCGCTCCGGATGACTAAACCAATCAACGAAAGTTAAAAACAAGCCAATGGTTAAGTAGCTTAATAAGTGGCTGTAAAATTCTTTTTTGCGCTTTACACGCTTGCGTGCTTCGCGGTAGAGTTTGTCGTCATTGTTGTTCATTCGAAAAAGGTTTATGTGTACCAAGATTATTAATCCACGATTGATGGTTTTTTATAAAGATAAAGATTCCTATGGCGGTTACAGTTACAGAAGCAGTAACAACCATGGCAGCGAAAGGCAGCCCCGGTATGCGCACCATTATTTCCGATGCAAAAGCAGCGTACAGTCCGATGACGGAATAGTACATCCAAGTTAAATGGCGGAACAGCCACTTGCCTGATGATTGTCGGTTAATTAACGGTAGTATCCCCATCAACAACGTAAACATACTGACCAATGCTGCAACGTGAAAGGGACCAAATCGACCAAATAGTTGATATAAGCCAAAGGCGGTACCGTTTAAAATTAGCATTGAAGCAATATACCAGTAACCGGTTTTGCGATGGAACTTTGTTCCCTTAGCGCTGAAGAGAACGATTGTTCCTGCAGTTAATGCAACGAGCGCGCTGATTAAATGAATTATTCCGGTTGTACTATGGACCAATGAATTCATTTTTCAAGTTTGATTAGGTTCATTTCAATAAAGGGAAACCAGTTAGTGCCATCGGGTGAATATTCACCTTTTTCAAACCATGATTTTTTCTGAGGATTCAGTACAAGATCATAGCGAATTTTGGCTTTGGTTGGTAATTCAAATCCCCATTCGAAATGATTTTCTTCAATGATTTTAAAATAGGCATCCGTCTGGTTGCCGTCCATCACGTAAGATTTAAACTTGTATTCCCTGGTTTGCTGACTGTAAGAAAGAATGGCCAGTGCATTAAATGAAATGGTATTGTCAACCGGATTTCTTCCGGTACCCTCAATCAGTAATACAGTTCCGTCCAGTTTAAATTGGATGTCTTCTTCCTGGTTTACTTTCAGCAATGTTCCATTGGGTTGTCGCATAGATGCTTCACCTTTCCACTTACCGGCCATGTATGCCAGTTTTTGCATTTCCTGTTTTAAACTTTCAGGGGCTGTGCCTTGTGCTTGTGCAAACACTAATCCTAGAAGCGTGATTGCCGTGATGAGTAGAGATTTCATTTTATTGGGTTGTTTATTTTAATTGCTGTCAGACTGGGCTTGTCGAAGTTGATCTGGGTTCACAGTCAGGTTTCGACAGGCTCAACCTGGCAACTCATTTACTTAATTAAGGTGACCTCCAGAAATGCGTCCATTTTTTCAAAGAACCAGGCAGGATCGTCAAACATGATGAAGTGCTTTGCCGTATCTGTTAGTTGGATGTTCACATTTTTTACGAGTTGATACTGATCGGAGAAATTCTTCAGGGTGCTTTCATGCGTTACGCCATAGTCTTTGTAGGCGACCCATGCACCTAAAACAGTTACGGGTACTTTAATGGTGGCAACATCTTTTCGTAAGTCGATGGTTTGCATTTCATACATGGCCTGCGCCACAGTAGGCGCGTGTGACTCAATTCCCCAGCGGCTTATCCGTTCCAGCTTATCGGGTGCTGTGGCCATAGTGCTCAGGTAATATTGCTGACTTTGCCTGGTTTGTTCGGGTGTTGCGTTCTTCATCATGTTACGCATACTGGTAGCCATAGGCTTCATGGATTCTACAGTAGCCGAAGGATTTTGAATGGCCGGGAAGTATGGTAAGGCATCGACAATGAAGTTTGGGCCAACTAAATCCGGTTCTACCGCACTGATCCATAAACTCAAAAAGCCGCCTAAACTATGACCAACCAGAATGGGCTTCTTTAATTTATTGTCTTTGATGTAGGCGATCAGTTCATCGCGCATGGTTTTCAGATACTCACTTGTTTCAATGGCAGGTGTTCCGGCAAAACCCGGTAGCGAAATCACGTGCAGGGTGTATTGCTTTTGATAACGCGCCACGGTTTCGCTCCATACCTCTCCCGGACAGGTAAGACCAGGTATTAAAATCATGTGCTGTTTTCCTTTTCCAATTTTCTCAACTTTAAAAAAAGGTGCAGCATTGACTTTTTCATTCATCGCCAACAGTGCTGCGGAGCAAACAATCAGGCCAATGATCAGGTGGATTTTTTTAGTTGTTGTTAACATGGTATAAACTGGTTTATTTTATAAACTATATGAACAAAAAATTTTAGGGTTTGATGTATTGCTTAAGGGCATTCACATATTCTTCAAAAGCTTTCATTCCTTTTTTGGTGATCTTACAAGTTGTTAGTGGTTTTTTTCCTTTGAAGGACTTTTCTATGTTGATGTAACCTGCTTCTGAAAGTTTATCCAACTGCACGCTTAAGTTTCCTGCGGTTGAGTTTGTTTTCTCTTTCAGAAACGTAAACTCAGCCGTCTCCACGCTCATAAGTATCGACATAATGCCCAGGCGAAGTTGTGAATGCAACAGGGGGTCAAGTTCCGCGAGCATGAATTATAGGTTTGACTTCTTTAACATATACCCGGGCACCAGGTAACCAAATACCATGGCCACTGCGCCTACAAGATATTGTTCAATCGGCCCGACTAAGTAACATAAGGTTCCTGCAATCCAGAATGTGATGCCACCAAGAATCAAAGGACGAAAGCGAACAATAATCCCTGAGAGAAAGGTGGCCAACCCCACGGGCATCAATACAATTGCGTTCACCATCCAGTTAGTTTGTGCTCCGAAAATCCATGAAGGCAAAATGGTTATGGCTAATCCAATCCACAACCACATCGAAATCCTGTCGAGGTGAGTGACAACACCAGCTTTCTTTTCCTGGCGGCTTGAGTAGATCATGGTAATTATCCAGGCGGGTATACATAGTGTCCATACTATTGGAGCATAATTTTGGTACTCCGTATACTTGAAAAAGTAATACATACCCACATTACAGAAGGTAATTACCCATCCCCAAAGCAGAAAGTAGAAACTTCCGTTTAACATGTTTCCCTTCACCTGGTTGATCATACTGGTAATCAGTTCAAGGCTTTCCTGTGGGTTCAGGTTGTCGTGTTTGGTTTCCATATGCTTCTTTAACGACACAAACATAAATTAGTTTATATTATAAACCAAATTTTTACGGTTTATTTGATTTTGCTTTAAAATCAATGATTTCCGGTTGCGTAATGGAGCTTGGTTTGACTTCTTTAATCCACTACTTTAGGAATCAATATCTAAACCTAACCTGACTATGACCCGGATTTTTACACTCTTTTTAGTCTTTTCTTTTGTTCTGGTTTTCGCTCAACCTGAAATACAAAAGGTTGAAAAGCTAAAAACGGAAGCGGTTGCTGAGGTAGAGAAACTCTCCACACTAGGTCAGCAAATCAATGATATGTTATTCAGTTTTGCCGAACTTGGTTTTCAGGAGTGGGAAACATTTAACTACCTCACCACACTACTTGAAAAAAATGGTTTTAAGGTTCAGCGCGGAATAGCCGGTGTACCTACTGCATGGATTGCTACATGGAGTTATGGTTCAGGTAAGCCCTTAATTGCATTGGGTTCGGATGTGGATTGCATTCCGAAAGCGTCACAAAAGCCGGGGGTTGCCTATCACGATCCGTTGGTTGAAGGTGCGCCCGGTCACGGTGAGGGGCATAACTCCGGTCAGGCTGTAAATATTATTGCTGCCCTCGCGCTCAAAAAAATTATGGAGCGCGAAAAAATTTCCGGAACATTGATGTTGTGGCCCGGTATTGCCGAAGAACTTGTGGGAACGAAAGCCTATTACGTTCGTGCCGGATATTTCAAAGATGTTGACGCCTGTATTTTTACGCACGTGGGTAATAACCTTGGCGTGTCCTATGGTGATTCGGGTATGAATGGTTTGGTATCCGTTCGGTTTAGTTTTGAAGGTCAGGCTGCGCATGCGGCTGGCGCACCATGGCGCGGGCGCAGTGCGCTCGATGCTGTGGAGTTGATGAACATCGGCTGGAACTTCAGGCGCGAACACCTCGAACTCACACATCGATCACATTATGTTATTTCGGATGGGGGCGATCAGCCCAATGTTGTTCCTTCCAAAGCATCGGTGTGGTATTATTTCCGTGAACGCACCTACCCGGATATTAAAAAATTATTTGATACCGGTGTAAAGATTGCGGAAGGCGCAGCCTTGATGACCGATACAAAATTTACGTATGAAATATTAGGTTCAGCCTGGCCCGGCCATTTTAACAAGCCGTTGGCTGAGGCGATGTATGAAAACATCAAGAAAGTAGGTTTGCCTAAATGGTCGGCAGAAGATCAGTTGCTGGCAAAGGCAACACAACTGGAAATGAAAGCTCCAAAGATTGAAGGCCTTGCTGTTAAACTGGATACGATTGGTTTGCCCAGTCCGACAGGTTCCATTAATGTAATGGGCCGACAGTTGATGGCCATGGGTGGTGGTTCAGATGATATTGCCGACATCAGTTGGTCATTACCCACCATTGTGTTGCGGTATCCTTCCAACATTCCCGGGTTGCCCGGTCACCACTGGAGCAATGCCATTACCATGGCCACACCCATAGCCCACAAAGGTGTTGTATATGGCGCTAAAGCCGAAGCGATGACGTTGCTCGATATGTTGTTAAAACCGGAGATCATTGCCAATGCATGGGAATATTACCGGACCGAGCAAACCAAGGAAATCCAGTACACCCCATTAGTAGGAGAGAAGGACAATCCTGCCATCTATCTGAATCAAAAGATAATGGAAGATTACAAGCCGAAACTCAAACCGTTGTATTACAACCCTGCAAAGTATAAAACATACTTGGATCAACTGGGTATTCAATATCCTACCTTGCGACCCGATCAGCGCGAGGCCATTCAAAAACTTGAATCAAAAAAGTAAGATGTTCACAGGAATCATAGAATCACTTGGAAAAATTGAACGGATTGTAGAAGATCAAACAAACAAGCATTTTCTTATCGCTAGTCCTATTAGCCATGAACTTAGGGTAGATCAAAGCGTAGCGCATAGTGGTGTTTGTTTAACCGTTACGAAGATGGAGGGCAATAAACATTGGGTAACGGCTGTCGATGAAACACTTAAAAAGTCAAGCCTTGGAAAGCTAAAGGAGGGGAGTGTTATCAACCTGGAGCGGTGTATGGTGGCTAACGGAAGGTTCGATGGCCATATTGTTCAGGGACATGTAGACCAGGTGGGCATTTGTACACGGGTACAGGAAGTTGCGGGTAGTTGGTTGTTTGATTTTGAGTATGATCCATCAGGTGGAAACATTACTGTTGAAAAGGGTTCCATCAGCATTGACGGGGTTAGTCTTACATGCTTCAATTCAACCAACATTGGATTTCGGGTTACGATAATTCCCTACACGTTTGAACATACTACATTCGGTACCCTTAAAGCCGGAGATACCGTTAACCTTGAGTTCGACATTATCGGCAAGTATGTAAAGCGGTTATTGGGTAAATCATAATTTTTATAACATCCATGCAACGTTATGGTATAGGCTGTCGTCTTTAAGCTAAAACCGCATTATGAAATATTTTATCAGCCTGCTTATCCTTATTGCCAGCCTTTCGGTAAAGGCACAAAAACCAAATGAAACCATTGGTTCATTCTCTAAAATCGATGTTTTTGGCCCGTTTGAGGTTGAACTGATAAAGGCTGACAGTGAATCATTAGCGTTGGATTACCGGGGGGTTGATCCTGAGGATATCGTAGCCGAGGTAAGCCGTGGTGAATTAAAACTCAAGTTGCGCAATAAGCATTATATGAATGAGTGGAAGGACGATTTCCCGCGATCAAAATACATCAGGGCAAGAGTATATTATACCGAGTTAACGGATGTACGAGCCCAGGCGGGGGCAGAAGTATTCTCAACGAGTACGCTAAAATCGAGAAACCTTGCCCTCGACTGTAGTATGGGTGCTGAAATGCAGTTGGATGTTATCTCCAAGAACCTTTATACCAAGGCTACCATGGGAGCTGTGATAAAACTAACCGGCCAAGCCGAAACCTTTGAAGCTAAAGCCAACATGGGTGCAGAGCTAAAAGCATCGCAATTGTTGAGCAAAGTAGTTTATGTAAACGCCAACATGGGTGCTGAAGTGAAAGTTAACGCTTTGGAAGAAATTGAGATCAGTGCCGGGTTCGGAGCTACAGTTGATTATACCGGCAGTCCTAATGTTCGGCATACCAATAGAAATTTCGGAGCAGAGGTAAGAAGCCATTGAGCAGCTACCTGGTGTTTAGTATAGCCAGGCGCTGACTAACTGCTTTGAATAGTTTAAAAAGTATCAGGCCACAGACCAAGCCAATGCCTGCACCTACCAAAATATCACCCGGATAATGCACCCCTAAGTAAATTCGGGTGTAACTGATCAGACCAGCCCAGATAAAGAGCAATCCTGCAGCGCGGTACTGATTTCTAAGCAGCAGGAAAGTAAGCATAGCAATACCAAACGTATTGGCTGCGTGACTGGAAGCAAATCCAAATCTCCCTCCTTTGTAATTTTTCACGGTGTGTACCTTCTCTGCTACTAGCGGTTCGTGGGTGGGGCGCAAACGTGCGAAAGCCGGTTTCATAATGCCACTGGTAATACGGTCGGTTAAGGCAATGCATACGATGATGCAGATCAATGGAATCCAGATTTTGGAACGAAATTTTTTAAAGAGCAAGTAAATAATCAGAATATATACCGGAAGCGATGTTAATGTATTGGTAAGATAATACATGATGGGGTCCAGCCAGGTTGTGTGCAACCCATTCAAAAAGAAAAATACCTGAGTGTCAAGCGCGGCTATAGATTCCATGTTGTTTCTGAAGTCGTGCAAAATTAGTTAAATATGCCGGTAAATAGGTTTTCATGTCAGATCAGGCTCCGTACAGCATTATGATGATTCGCCCGGCAGCGTTTGGGTTCAATGCGCAAACGGCATCATCCAATGCCTTTCAGCAAACCATACACAACCGTGCTGATGTAATTCATCAACGCGCAGTAACCGAATTTAACCGGATGGTTGATTTGCTTGAAGCACATGATATTGATGTCCATGTTTTTGACGATTCTTCTGACGTAATAAAGCCGGATGCTCTTTTTCCGAATAACTGGATATCCTTTCATGCTGATGGTAAAATTGTTCTATACCCGATGCTTGCTGAAAACAGAAGGTTAGAGCGAAGAGTTGACATCATTAATATCCTAAGGGAAAAATTTACTGTTCATGAAATTATTGACCTTACTGATGAAGAGAGGAATAATTCTTTCCTCGAAGGAACAGGTAGTCTGGTTCTGGATTATGTAAACCACGTGGCTTATGCTAGTCGTTCACTACGTACAGACGAAAACCTGGCCGTACAATTATGTAAACGGCTAGGATACAGGCTTGTAATGTTTGATGCAGTGGATAAAACCGGCCAAGCTATCTACCATACCAATGTAGTAATGTGTGTAGGTGAAAAGTTTGCTGTGGTATGTTTGGATGCCATACACAGTGAAAGCGATCAGGAGATTTTACTGAGCAGTTTAGCGGAGACGGGGCATAAAGTTGTCGCCATAAGTTATGATCAGTTGGGTGCATTTGCCGGAAATATGATTGAAGTTAAAAGCAGGGGAGGCGAAACTTTTGTTCTGCTTTCTGAAAGAGCGTTTCATTCGCTTTTGCCCGGTCAGGTAGATGCGATCTCTCGTTTTTCGGAAATGATACCCATTCCAATTGATACTATTGAAACCTATGGTGGTGGAAGTGTGCGGTGTATGGTGGCGGGTATATTTAACCCGAAAATCTAGACCTTTTCATTAGCCACGATATGAGCGTTTATCCAGGTTTCGGCTTCTTTCGTGTTGGTACAAAAGTGAACCAGGCTGCCAGCCTTTTCAATGGCGGTTTTTATTCGCTCCCGGTAATCTTCATTGTGTTGGGCAGGGTCGTAGATGCCAACAATCCACAGTAATCCATTTCTTGCCGCCTCAGGAATAATTGTTGTTACCATCCATAGCTGGTCTTCCGGATTGATTGTTCCTTGTTTGCGTAAATCCGAAATCCAGTAAGGTGTGTTGTATATGCGTAGCACATCAACAGATTTATTAAAGAGTTCGCGATAGGCCTCACTGGTTACCTGTTTCTTCCACCGTATGCCGGCAGTATTAAGCCGGGCATTGTAATAAATTTGTCCGTACTCACTATCGTAACATAGCTGACCTTCCACGTCATCCGGTTTCATAAATTCCAATGTAAAGGTGGTTCCTTTATTCAATTCACTATGAACAGAAATTTTTCCACCCATTGCCTCAACCTGTGATTTTACCAAATAGAGCCCCAGTCCTTTACCATCCGTATGTGTATGAAATCGCTTATACATGTTGAACAAATCTTTACCAAACTGATCCAGGTTCATGCCCAAGCCATTGTCTGAAAATTTAAGGATTGCTGCATTGTCGGTTGCTTCCGTACTGATTGAAAGCACTAAGTTCCGTGTGTGTGCACGGTACTTGATCGCATTGCTCATCAGGTTAAACAGTATGCTGTTGAGCATGGGCCGAATGGTATAAATGAAAGATGCTTTTGAAAAGTCGGTTTGAATCTGGGTATGGGGTGGTAGCTGATGCTCCAGACTTTGATACACCCGTTCAAACTCCTGTTCGAAACTTACTTTTTCTTTGATTTTGTAAATGTCGTTCCGGATATCAATGATTTTGTTGAGGTCTTTAATGATGACATCAAGTTCCAGCGATGATTTTTTGAGTAAGTCCAGCAATTCGCGTTGTTCCTCGGTCATCCCATCGGATTTAAGGAACAACAGGTTTTCAAGTCCGATCAATCGTGCAACAGGAGCGCGCAGGTTATGGGAAATGGTATAGGAAAACTGGCGGAGTTCATTATTGTATTTGGAGAGTTCTTCATTGGTGTCAATCAGCTCTTTGTTTTTTTTCGCCACCAGATCTTCCAGGTGCTCGTTGTGCAGGTGAAGTTGTTGTTTTTGATTTTGAATGATCTGGTAGGCTTCCTCCAGTTTGTCCTGATTCGCCCGAAGCTCTTCAGCCTGCGAAATCATCTCCTCATTTTGTGTTTCAATGTCGTTGTTGAGTTGTTGTAGTTTTTCATTTTGTTCGGTTAGCTGCTTATTAATAACATCCTTCTCCTGAAGTAATTTTAGATTTTGATTGTCGGATTTATCCACAGCTCGCTTCAGCATGTACGATGCAGCAGTAACCATAAGGAAGGTAACTGTAAAGATTACATTATAGTAGATAAATAAGTCTTTGCGTCTATACATTTCAACTTGTCTTCCAAACAAATCGATAATGAAATCGAAACCCAATACGCAAGTCATGCAAATGAATAAAGCGAGGAACATCCACCGCTTTTCCTTTACGGTATCAAACACAAACATGGGCATCATACAGGTTGCCAGGGCAATTATGCGTGAAGGAAAATAAGAGGTTGCATTTAGCAGGGGTGTCGCTTCTGCAGAACTGGCTGCTATTAATCCTACTATATAAATTGGAACAATGGTTGATATAACCAGTCGACTTAATATAATAAATCCGGCACCGTTGAGGAGTGGAATGAAAGAAAATAAAATGAGAATGTAAACAATTCGTTGAATGCCAACGGTAAAGCCAATAAGTAGCGTTAATGAAATTATTATTATACCGGTGAGTATAAAAAGTACCAATGAAATCCTGTTTGACAGGATGATGCTCCTGTGCAAGTAGTAATCTACTTTGTCAGAGATACCCAAATTGGAGAAGGCTTTCCAAAACTTCATAAATGGTATACTAACGCCCAATATACCCCCTTTTGTTAAATAGAATATGTGTAATTTCACCCTTATTTGTCTGTAGTATGGAAAAGTTTGATTTGGTGGTAATTGGTGCCGGACCCTCCGGCTATGCCGCAGCCATGCGTGCCATTGATTTTAAGAAGAAAGTTTTATTGGTAGAGAAAAACAAGGTGGGTGGCGCAGGGGTAACCAATGGTGCACTGTCGTCAAAAACCTGGTGGGAACTTTCACGCGAAGCTGCATCCTTTCGGAAAAACCTGAGACGCTACAATATAAAAGCACCCAGTATCGATTACAAAGAAATTCAGGCTGAGGTGCAAGGTGCAGTGAAGGAGCGCAAGGACATGCTCAAAGAGCATATGGAACTGCTCAAAAGCTCAGGTTACTTTACGTTTAAGCGCGGAAACGCCAAACTGCTTAGCCAATATGAGGTGGAGATTTCGGGAAGTGGGGAAACAGAAATAGTTCAGGCTGATTATATTATCCTGGCAACAGGAAGCCGCCCCCGTTATTTACCGGAATTGCCCATTGATGAAAAAATTGTAATGACCAGCGAGGGCATTGAAGGTATGGAAGACTTTCCCGAAAGCATGGTTATAGTAGGGGCGGGTGTTATTGGTTGCGAGTATGCCACCATCTTTTCCGGGTTCGGCAAAACCAAAGTACACCTGATTGATAAAGGTGATCGTATTCTTCCATTTGAAGATGATGATGTGGTGCGTGTGATTGAGCGCAACATGGAAAAAAATGGCGTACTGATTCACCGAAACTCTCACCTGGTGCGCATGGAAATAAAAAACGGACGGGTTGAGTATGAATTGGAGTACAACGATAAGCATAGGGAAATATTTAATGTTGAGAAGGCCTTGGTATCTGTTGGACGAATTCCAAATTATGAATTACTATGGGATCACAACAAGGTAGATATTCATATATCCAAACGGGGTATTGAGGATAACGACACACAGACCAATGTATCAAACATTTATGCGGTGGGTGACATTACAGCCGATATCTCCCTGGTGAATGTTGGGGAATTGGAAGGGCGCTATGCCGTTGAGAAGATTTTTGGTAATCCCCACCGTAAGCTGGTTTACGAAAACATCAGTACCATAATGTTTTTAAGTCCCGAAGTGGCTGGTGTCGGATTAAACGAAACGCAAGCCCGCGAAAAGGGAATTGATTATCGGGTTGTTACGTTAGATTATAGTTGTATTCCAAGGGCCATTGCCAAACGCAATACGCAAGGATTTATCAAACTGTTGGTTACCAACGATGACCAGATGAAAATTCTCGGCATGAAAGTGGTTGGTAACCATGCATCCAGTGCTATTCAGGCTGTGGCACTTTTAATCAGTATGGACAAAGGAATTGAAGAACTGGCAGAATGTGTACATCCGCATCCTTCCATTACCGAAGGGATACAGGAATGTGTGCGCATGTTATTGGGTAAATCACTCTTTAAGCCCAGTGTGCTTACCGGAAAAGTATCTTGCCGGACCAGTACGGCCGGAGTTTATGAAAATATGCATTTTTAATAAAATGGTTATGCGCGTGCGGGGTGTATGGATAAAGTATTTACTAACTGGTATCCTTTTGTTTAGTATAGGCAGTGCTTATGGGCAACTGAAAAAAGGGAGATCGAAAAAAGTCAACTACGAGGAAGTTGATCTTGAGGAAATGATTAAGCGATATTTTGGGAAAAGCCCATCGGCCATAAACTCGTTGGAAGGAATTTATTCTGTCTCGGCAGTTATAACTAAAACCAGTCGCCCTTTTTTGTCTGGTCACGATCGTACAAAAGTTATCGACCGGAAGGATAACTATGCGCGTGTTGCCATATTGAAAGACTGGCCTGGTTCCAAGCGTGATTTTATTGAAGTGTCAATGAGTTATCATGTGGCGAATAAATATCCGATTGTGGGCGAGTTTTCCTATCTGACAGATGACCGCGGGTTTACCTATCGCCACCTTGAGCCGGATGGCGCAAAGATAACCTTTACCATGCTGCACAATCAATCTGACCTGATGGAAGGCCGGTATACGTTTATGGAGAAGCGCAAGACAATCAGCTATAAATTGTCATACCTGAAAATCTATCCAAAAGCGCATGAAGAAAGTGTACGAAACTAAGGGTCAATAGTACACGGTAATGTCATCTGGTTTTTTACGCTCCAGTTTAGGAACAAATGTTTCATCAGCCGCATAACCAACCGGAACTAATAGAAAAGGCCTTTCATTTTCCGGCCGGTTTAAAATTTTGGTTAAGAAATTCATCGGGCTTGGTGTATGCGTAAGTGCTACCAATCCCGCATGATGAATAGCAGCCAGTAAAAAGCCGCAGGCCAATCCAACTGACTCGTTAACATAGTAGTTGGTGGCTTTTGAACCATCAGGCTTTACATCATAAGCTTTTTTGAAAACTGCAATTAAATAAGGAGCAATTTCAAGAAAGGGTTTGCGCCAATCGGTTTGCAAGGGTTTGATGTCCTGCAGCCATTCATCACTCATGCGGTTGTGGTAGCTTTCGTGTTCTTCTTTTTCCGCTTCTATGCGGATTTGCTTTTTTATTGCCGGGTCAGTGATAACACAGAAGGTCCATGGTTGCTTGTGCGCACCCGAGGGCGCGGTATTAGCCGTTAGAATAATATTTTCTATCACTTGCTGTGGTACGGCCTTATCTGAAAAATCGCGGACGGTTCTACGTTTGTCCATTCTCTGGTAAAAGTCTTTGCTTCGTTGCAGCATTTCCTTTTCAGAATATTGTTCTGGGCTGTACTTGACAAAAGTATAACCGTCAATAACTTTTGTGTCCGTTGTGTTCATGCTGGCAAGTTAAAACTCCTGAAGGATAGTTAATAAAGAATTAACCGGCTGTAAGCTGCACGACAACGGGTGAAATTACCGATGCCTTTCTTTTAGGATGTGTTCAACTTCCGTAAGGGAAACGTTTTTTGCCGCAAGCAATACCAGAAAATGATACATTAAATCGGCTGCTTCATTCAGGAATTTGCTTTTATCCTGGTCTTTTGCTTCGATCACCAGTTCTACAGCTTCTTCACCAACTTTTTGAGCTACCTTGTTTATTCCGGATTCAAACAACGAGGTGGTATAGGAACCGCTTTTAGGATTTGCTTTCCTGTCCTGAATAAGTTTCTCCAATAATTGTAACCTCCATGATTCGTTTCTTTCATTGAAGCATGTATCCGCACCGGTATGACAAACAGGGCCGGTGGGTTTGGCTTTAAGTAAGAGTGTGTCGTTGTCGCAATCGGCCCTTACAGCAATTAGTTCAAGATAATTTCCTGAGGTTTCTCCCTTTGTCCATAGTTGTTGCTTTGAACGGCTAAAAAATGTCACACGCTTTTCAGATATGGTTTTTTGATAAGCCTCTTTGTTCATATACCCCAGCATGAGTACCATGTTGGTTTCACTATCCTGGATAATACAGGGAATTAGTCCGTTACCTTTATCAAAATTAGGGTCAGTCATAAGCGTACCGGTATTTGGTGGTTATTTAAAAATGATTTGAGATCAGGAATTTTTATTTCGCCAAAGTGAAAGACACTGGCCGCCAGGGCAGCATCAGCTTTTCCAAAGGTGAATACATCAGCAAAGTGACCCATGGTGCCCGCACCTCCCGATGCAATGATGGGAATGGTAAGCAGTTCATGCAGTTTTTCCAGCGGATCGATGGCAAATCCATTTTTGGTTCCATCGTGGTTCATGCTGGTGAACAAGATTTCACCAGCCCCACGATCTTGCCCTTCTTTTGCCCAGGAAAAAAGTTTTTTTTTGGTTGGGTTTTTTCCGCCATGGGTATGAACGATCCATGCATTGTCAACTTTGCGTGCATCAACGGCCAATACGATACATTGTGATCCAAAGGCTTTTGATAATTCATTGATAAGATTGGGATTTTTAACGGCTGATGAATTTATGCTGACTTTATCAGCACCTGCTTCCAATAAAGGTGCAACATCTTCTACTGATCCAATGCCTCCTCCAACGGTAAAGGGTATATTAATGTGCCGTGCAATTTCCTTCACCAGGTGCGCAAATGTTTTGCGCTCTTCCTGCGTGGCTGAAATATCCAGAAACACCAATTCATCAGCACCTTGTTCGGCATAAGCTGCGGCCAACACTACCGGATCACCGGCATCGCGTAAGTCAACAAAGTTCACACCCTTTACCGTGCGACCGTCTTTTATATCTAAGCATGGAATGATTCGTTTGGTTAGCATGGGTGTTCGTTATTCGTTGTTAGTTGTTGGTTCTTGGTTGATCGTTGTCAGAATCCATCTCAAAATAAATTCCGTCATTGCGAGGGAGCCTGCCTGCCGGCAGGCAGGGAACGACCGAAGCAATCCCTTGCCAAGTAGCAAGAATAGAGATTGCTTCTCCGCCTGTGGCGGATCGCAATGACGTACTTTCTATTTCTGAGATGGCTTCTAATGTTCGCATTTAAGTTTATGGCTCATTATCCAAATTGTATAATTCTTGTAATGATATTTTTCCTTCGTAAATGGCTTTGCCTACGATGACTCCAAATACCCCAATAGATTTTAATGCGTTAAGATCAGCAAGGGAACTCACGCCACCGCTGGCAATTAATTTTAGTGAGGGGTATGCCGAAAGTAATTTTTGATAAAGCGGGGTATTGGGTCCTTGTAACATGCCATCGGTGCTGATGTCGGTGCAGGTTACATACTGTATGCCCAGGCGCTGGTAGTTGGTTATAAAATCCCAAATGGATAGGGCGGAGGTCTCTGTCCAGCCATGTACAGCAATCATTTCATTTCGCACATCCGCACTGAGAATGATTTTTTCAGTTCCGAACTCGTCAATCCAGATACTCACCTTTTCGGGTTCTTTAACGGCAACGCTTCCCAGGTTCACCTGGTTTACACCTACTTCAAACAGTTGCCGGATTTCGGCTTTTGTTTTTATACCACCGCCAAAGTCGACATGAAGATTTGTGACCGAGCAGATTTCTTCAATAGTATTCCAGTTGATTACTTTACCGTGTTTGGCGCCATCCAGATCAACCAGGTGAAGATTTTTCAGTCCGGCATCTTCAAAAGCTTTAGCCATGTCTACGGGGCTTTCGTGGTAGATTTTTTTCTGATTGTAATCACCTTGTGAAAGCCTTACACACTTTCCGTCAATTATATCGATGGCCGGAATGATCTTCATAAGTCCAGAAAACTTTTAAGAATTTTTTCTCCGGCTTTAGCCGATTTCTCCGGGTGAAACTGCACGGCATAAAAATTATCCTTTTTCATAGCTGCGCTGAAAGGCAACGTGTAGTTGCAGATGGCTGTAGTAAAACCGTTTACAGGCACATAATAGCTGTGTACAAAATATACGCTGCTGTTTTCTGCCGAACGATCAGGCCAGGAATTAGTAAGTGTAAGTTGGTTCCAACCCATGTGCGGAACCTTATTTTCTTTCGTTGGAATAAACTGTTTCACGGTTTCATCAAAAATACCGAGACAGGTGGTGTTGTTTTCTTCCGATGATCTGCACATGAGTTGCATGCCCAGGCAAATACCCAATACAGGTTGTTTGAGATTTTTGATTACCTGATCCAGTTTTTTTTCCTTCAGGTAGTTCATGGTTGTACTGGCTTCCCCAACGCCCGGAAAAATCACCCTGTCAGCCGACTGAATTTTTTCAACGTTGTCTGTTACTTCAAAGTCAACGGCTAATCGCTCCAATGCATAGGACACGGATTGGATGTTGCCTGCGTTGTATTTTAGTAGTACTGTTTGCATAAGTACGAATTGGGAATTACGAAGTACGAAGTTTTGAACGTGCTGTTTTAATCGATTGAACTGTAATTGCAGTTAGTTCATTGCCCTCTTTTATAAGTTCATTAATTTCAATTGACAGGTCTTGGTTAAAATGAAGAATCAGCTCAAGGAAATACACTGACTCATCAATTTCTTCTTCGACAATCTTAAGTTTATTGATAAAATCTGCTGAGGATTTTCCGCGTAATGCAGCGCGATAATTGGCCCCTGTGGAACTTGAGCTTCTAATTAATTGATTGGAATAGGCACGATTAGCAGTTGTGCCGGGTAGCTTTTGTATAAGCTCAGCACAATGAATAGAAAATTCCTTAAACCGCTTTTTTAAATCTTGCATTTCAATTTAATTTTCAACTTGTTTTTCAACCTCGTACCTCCAACCTCGTACCTCCAACCTCGTACCTCTAACCTCGTACCTCTAACCTCATATTACTCCCTTTGTACTCGGCAATTCACTTCCTTCTTTTTTCACGGCCATTTTAATTGCTTTGGCAAAGGCTTTAAAAATGGCTTCTATTTTATGATGCTCATTTGTGCCTTCAGCTTTTATATTCAGGTTGCATTTGGCTGTATCAGAAAATGATTTGAAGAAATGTAAAAACATTTCCGTAGGCATTTCTCCGATTTTTTCGCGTTTGAATTCCGCTTCCCAAGCCAGCCAGGGCCTTCCTCCAAAATCAATAGCCACTTGTGCCAGGCAATCATCCATGGGCAATAAAAAGCCGTAACGTTCGATACCACGTTTGTCACCCAGTGCTTTTAAGAAAGTTTCACCCAATGCCAAAGCAGTGTCTTCAATGGTATGGTGCTCGTCAATATGCAAATCTCCTTTTACGGAAATAACCAGATCAATATTTCCATGCCGTGCCAGTTGATCCAGCATGTGATCGAAAAAGGCAAGGCCTGTTTGTATCGATGATTTGCCTGAGCCATCCAGGTTAAGGTCAATCCTGATGTCTGTTTCTTTAGTCGTTCTTCTTACACTGGCTTTTCGATCGGGCTTGCTTAGCAACCTGTAGATGTCTGACCATGATGTAGTGATCAGATTACAATAAGTCTCCAGATTTGCTTCCTTTATTTTCAGTTCCAGTGAACCATTGTTGATCAGGATTGCTTTGCTGGTGAGATTTTTTGCCAGTTCAACATCGGTAAGCCTGTCGCCAATTACATACGAATTTTTCAGGTCGTAGTTACCATCGAAAAATTCATGTAACATTCCGATGCCCGGCTTGCGGGTGGGTTTGTTTTCATGCGGAAAAGACCGGTCAATAAATATTTTCGAAAAGCTGATGCCTTCATTTTCCAGGGTTTTCAGCATTTTGGTGTGGGCAGGCCAGAACGTTTCTTCAGGAAATCTTTCTGTACCTAAACCGTCCTGGTTGGTAACCATTACCAATTCAAAATCACTTTCGCTGACGATTTTACTAAGCCATGAAATTACGCCCGGGTAAAACTCCAGTTTTTCCAGGCTGTCGATTTGTTCATCGGGTGGCTCCAGGATGAGTGTTCCGTCACGGTCTATAAATAATACACGCTTCATAGTGTCTTTAATGTTTCAATGAGTTTACTGTTTTCTTCCGGTGTGCCCACCGTTATGCGAAGGCAGTCATCACACAATACCACTGTGGAACGGTCGCGTACAATGATGCTATGGTCAATCAGTTGATTGTATACTTTTTTTGCATACTTTATTTTAACCAACACAAAGTTGGCATCGGTGGGGTATACATTCAGCACAGTTGGAATAGCCTGTAATTGTTTAATTAGAAGTAGACGTTGCTCCAGAATTTCTTTCACCTGTCTGTCCTTCTCTTTTACAGAAGAAATTTCTTCCAACGCAGTATTTTGTGTGAGTATATTGATGTTGTACGGGTACTTTATTTTATTCAGTACTGAAATAATTTCTTCTGAGGCAAAGGCCATCCCAAGCCTTAGCCCTGCTAATCCCCATGATTTGGAGAAGGTTTGGAGGACAACCAGGTTCGGGTATTTGCCGAGGGAAGGAAGGAATCCCTCCGCGTTAGCGAAATCAATATAAGCTTCGTCAACTACTACGATGCCTTTGAAGCTTGTAATGAGTGTGGAAATCTTTTCTTTTGATAGCAAATTTCCTGAAGGATTATTTGGTGAACACAGGAAGATGACTTTAACTGAACCGTCAAGATTGGCTTGAAGGGCGTTAAGGTCAAGATCGAAATCAACGGTAAGGTTAACTTTTTTAATCTTTACATCATTGACTCCGGCACAAACCGAATACATGCCATAGGTCGGCTCTGTTATCAGAATGGAATCCTTTCCGGGCTCACAAAACGCACGGATGATCAGGTCGATAGCTTCATCGCTTCCGTTTCCCAAAAATATTTTTGATGGCGCTATACTTTTAATTTCGCTAATCCGTGTTTTAAGTTTTTTCTGCAGCGGATCGGGATAGCGGTTATACGGTGATGGATATGGATTTTCATTGGCGTCCAGGTAAACCTCTGCTGTTCCCTTAAACTCATCACGCGCAGTGGAGTAGGGACTAAGTTTTTGAATGTTTTTTCTAACTAATGAAAGTATATCCATGCTATTCTCGTACCAATTAACTAATAACGATTAACGAATTGAATCCAGTCTCACACGTATAGCCTGTTTATGGGCTTGTAGTTCTTCAGCCTCGGCCATAACCTCAACCACTGGCCCAATATTTTTTATGCCGCTTTCCGATATTTTCTGAAAAGTGATGTACTTCAAAAAACTTTCAACTGACACACCGGCATAGGCTTTGGCATATCCATTAGTAGGCAATGTGTGGTTTGTACCTGAGGCGTAGTCTCCGGCTGCTTCGGGTGTATAATTTCCGATAAAGACGGAGCCGGCATTGATAATTTTTTCAGAAAGTCCATCTGCATTTCTAGTATTGACAATAAGATGTTCAGGTGCGTAAGTGTTTATAAAATCGAGCGCTTCTGTTTCAGATTCAATAATGATCGTACGACTGTTTAACAAGGCCTGTTCAGCAACGGCCTTTCGTGGAAGGGCGGACAGCTGTTTTTTTAGCTCATCATTAATTTTTTCCAGCAATGATCCATTCGGTAGTACCAGGATCACCTGGCTGTCGGCACCATGTTCAGCCTGCGATAACAGATCCGCTGCAACAAAGGAAGGCGTAGCGGTTTCATCGGCCCACACCAACACCTCACTGGGGCCGGCCGGCATATCGATGGCCACACCGTCCTGGTTCACCAGTTGTTTGGCTTTGGTAACGTATTGATTACCCGGCCCGAAAATTTTGTATACGTTGGGGATGCTTTCTGTTCCGTAGGCTAATGCACCGATGGCCTGAGCACCTCCGGCTTTAAATATTTTGGTCACGCCCGTTAGTTGTGCTGCAACTAAAATGGCCGGGTGAATATTTCCTTGCTTATCAGGTGGGGAACAGAGTATAACCTCTGTGCATCCGGCCAGCCGGGCAGGAATGGCTAACATCAAAACTGTAGAGAACAGAGGCGCAGTTCCTCCTGGAATGTAGATACCAACTTTTTCAATGGCTATTCCTTTTCGCCAGCACTGTACACCGGGCATGGTTTCCGTAACAACTACTTCCCGCAGTTGAGCTTGGTGGAATTTTTCGATGTTGGATGCAGCTGTTTCAATAGCTTTCTTCAACGCAGGGTTAAGTGAACGTGAAGCACGTTGAATTTCTTCTTCGGTTACGTGAAGCGTGCTGATCTCCACCTGATCATATTGTTTCGTAAATTCTTTTAACGCAAAATCCCCGCTCTTCTTAACCCGTGCTAAAATATTCTTAACAGAACTTTCCAGAAACTCCAGTTGTAGTTGCGGACGCTCGCACAATTGCGGCCAGGTATTTCGGGATGGGTTGGTGTATAGTTTCATTTTGTTTGGTTGTTCGTTCTTCGTTGTTCGTACTTCGTACCTTGTACTTCGTATTTCCTCACTACTTAATCATTTTCTCAATCGGTATAACCAATATACCCTGGGCGCCCAGCGCTTTCAGTTGATCGATCTTTTCCCAAAAATCATTTTCATCTACCACCGAGTGCAGCGAACTCCAGCCTTCCTTTCCTAACGGCAGTATTGTCGGACTTTTCATGCCGGGTATCACGTTGGTGATAGCCTCGATTGATTCGTTCGGGCAATTCAATAAGATATACTTGTTGTTACGAGCCTGTTGAACCGCCTCAATCCGGAACAAAAGCTTGTCGAGGATGACTTGCTTTGATTTTTCCAACGCAGTTCGCGAAACCAGAATCGCTTCTGATTTCATCACCAGTTCTACCTCTTTTAATCCGTTGCTCAAAAGGGTGCTGCCGGTGCTCACAATGTCACAAATCGCATCAGCCAACCCAATGCCGGGAGCAATTTCAACAGAACCACTGATTTCGTGAATGCCGGCCTTTATGTTGTTTTTCTTCAGGTAATCGCTGACGATGTTGGGGTAGGAGGTGGCGATATTTTTTCCTTCAAACCACGTGAGGCCGGTGTAGTGTTCGGATCTTGGAATGGCCAATGCCAGACGGCATTTTGAAAAGTCCAGCCGCTTAATAATGTCGCCTTTCTTCTGTTTTTCGATAAAAACATTTTCGCCAATAATGCCGGCATCGGCTACACCGTCTTCAATGTATTGCGGAATATCGTCATCACGCAAAAAGAGCACTTCAATTGGGAAATTACCGGCTTGTGTTTTCAGTTGGTCTTTTCCGTTGCTGATGTTCAGGCCGCAATCTTTCAGAAGCTTCAGTGATCCTTCCTGCAAGCGACCTGATTTTTGAATGGCGATTCGTAGTATGTTGTTCTTCATAATGTTGTTTACTGTTTGTAAACCGCTCCCTTTCCCCTCTCCTAAAAGGAGAGGGTGTCCGAAGGACGGGGTGAGGTTTAAAAAAAAAGGCCTGCCGTTATCGCGGCAAGCCTTTTCTCAAAGTCTTTATAGTTTAGTTAAAACATAAACCTGCCACGAATCGTGTTAGAAACATGATGATGGTGGTGATTGTTTATGATTAACGCGTTGTTCATTTCGTGAGCAAATAAAGGTAACTATTGCGAGTTGGCCAAACTTCTTTTGATTTTTCTAGAGACGACCAGTAAACCAAGGCTGAAGACCAGAAAGAAGGTTCCGAATCCCGCGAACATGGTGCTGAGCATATAGCGTTCCGAAAAGGAGTCAATGATGGCAACATCCGGGTTTTCAGGATTTACCAGTAACCGAACCTCTTCGCCTAACAGGTAATCGGGTGGAGAGGCATACATGGAACTTTCGTAACGTTTTACCTCATTATTCCAGGTATATTCTACTACGGGCGCTTGCGATCCGCTTTCATTTTCTTTAAAGGCAACTACCGTCCCGGTAATGCTCGCTGCGTCTCCGGTGTAACTGTTAAAGTAAACCAGCAAGCCGATGGCTATGGCATAGAATGCAAAGGTGAAAATGAGGAAGAACACCATAAGCGCACGCATACCAAATACAATACAGCCGCCACCCTGACTTTTTACCAGGGCAATTTGCTCAGCAATGTTAGGGGGAAAACTTTTCGCTTCCGGATGCTCCAGTTCAATAGCCTGAATCAACTTCTCGGCATCATCCGGCCCGACCTGAAACTTTTCCATGAGCAGTTCTTTAGCTTCGGCACGCTGGCCCCGTTGCAAAATGGCAATAACTTGTTGCTTAATTTCAAGGTTTATACTCATGGCAATGTTTAGCGTTAAATTAATGATTTTTGTGAGAAATGAGACGAACAACAATGAAATGGAATGCAGGAGTTTTGGTTCTGATGGCACTTGTGTTGGGTGCCTGTTCCGACAGTAAAGAAACCCGCAAGCAGCGGTTTCTGCTCAAAGGCAATGAACTTTTGATGAAACGGAATTATCCGTTGGCACTGAAAAATTATGAAGAAGCCTTGCGCCTGGATTCATGTTATGCGGATGCCCTGAACAACCTGGGTACTGTTTACTTCCGGCAGAAACAATATGCTGAAGCGCTTCAGTATTACAGCACAGCCATTGGCTGCAAACCGGGTTTCTTAAACGCTCATTTTAACCGGGCGAATACATTTTATGAATTGGGTAAACCCGATGACGCCTTGCGTGACATTCAGTATCTAAAAAGTGAAAAGCCTGATACCCTTACTGTGCATTTTTTAGAAGGATTGGTATATACCAAGAAGCGCGACTATTCAGCTGCGCTGGCAGCTTTTGATCGGGCACTTGCCATGGATTCGTTGAATGCCGAATTGTGGGTGAATATAGGAACGGTACAGTATTATGCGCATAACTATGGTGCTTCACGCGCAGCCTTGGTTAAAGCCTATACCCTCAATGCTGCTGAGGCAAATGCCTACAATACACTGGCCTTGGTGAGCGCAGCGGAAGACAAGTTTGAGGAGGCGATGAATTGGATTACCAAAGCGCTGGAATTGAAACCCCGCGATGCTTTCTTTTTGAATAACCGGGGTTTTATTTATTTGTTGCAGAATAATCGTGAAGCCGCCCTGGAGGATATTAATAAAAGTATAACCCTCGATCCGTATAATGGCTGGGCCTATCGCAATAAAGGCATATATTACTTAAAGTCGGATGATGCTACGGCTGCGCTGCGTGTTTTGAAACAGGCAGTAGACCTTGATCCTTTTATTGATGAAGTTTTTTATTACCTGGCCGATGCCTACCTGAAAACAGGTGACCGGACCAACGCCTGCGCGGCCTGGAACGAATCGAAAGCGCGGGGCGAAAACGTAAAAGTTCATCTCAATCCCTGTAGTACTAAATGAATTTTTGTAATATTGACTACACATTAAATTAACGCGTATGTCAAAATCGCAAGACAAGAAAAAGGAAACCAAGAAAAAGCCACTGAAAACCTTAAAGGAAAAGCGTGCTGAGAAGCGCGCCAAGAAAGGTGGTTAAGCATTGCGTTTCAACAACACCAGCCCATCTGTAAAAACGGATGGGCTTTTTTTTACCATTCACTCACTTGAAAGGAGAGGGAACAAGGACTGCCTGTGGTAGGCAGGGTGAGGTTAAAAATCCCTATCTTCATCCCATGAAATGAGCATAAAACGAAACTATACCCAACTGCATGATAATCGCTGTGCGAATTCCATGTGACAGCTAAAAAACAAATTATTAACACATGAAAAAAATTATTCTGTACGCGTTGTTAATCACCGGCCCCATCGCCTGCCGGCAAAAAGAAGTGAAAACCACTGAAGAATGGACTCAACTCTTTAACGGTAAAGATCTGGAAGGGTGGACACCCAAAATTTCCGGCTACGAAGCCGGTGTAAATTTCAACAATACCTTCCGGGTGGAAGATGGAATCCTACAAGTTTCGTTCAGCGAGTACGATTCCTTCCAAGGAGAGTTCGGTCATTTATTTTATAAAGATGAATTTTCACATTACCGCCTGCGCATAGAGTACCGCTTTACAGGCGAACAGGTGCCGGGCGGGCCACAATGGGCCATTATGAACAGTGGTGTGATGGTACACGGCCAGCGACCGGAAACCATGGGCATTGATCAGGACTTTCCGGTATCGCTGGAAGCGCAGTTTCTGGCGGGCACACCCGAGTGGAAACGGTCTACCGGTAACCTTTGTACACCCGGCACACACGTATACCTGGCGGATACGCTAACCAAACAACATTGCATTAACTCCACCAGTAAAACCTATATGCTGAACGAATGGGTTACGGCCGAAGTAATCGCCTATGGTGACAGTCTGCTGCACCATGTTATTAATGGCGACACGGTAATCACCTATACCCGCCCGGTTATTGGTGATGATAGTAACAAAACGGCCAACGATGGTGCTCCGCTGAAAGGTGGAACGATTTCACTGCAAAGCGAAAGTCACCCGGTGGAGTTCAGGAAGGTGGAGTTGATGGTGTTGGGAAAGAAGGAGTAGGTATGGTGGGAATATGTGTAATGCATAATTCGCTTTCCCTTTAGTCAAATAGAAATGAATTCAATCTTACTAAATTGAGTTATGCACAAAAGTTCATCGCTAACATTTTTTTATAAATACTTATTTACTCCAATTTGGGCAGGATTTATACTGTTTGGAATTGCTACAGTTGGTTCGCACGCAGAGCAATTTTTTAAGGGCTGGAATTTAGCTGCATGTTTAATTGTTTTATACGGTTTGATCTGGTTAATACCCATGATGATAAGATTAAGAACTGTTGAGGCAAGCGATGCAAATATTGTAATAATAAATTCGTCAGGTAATGAGCTAATTAGTTATCAGAATATAGAGTACATATCTCAATTTGCTTTAATAAATCCGGCTTTAATTACTCTAAAGTATAAGAGAAGTAGAACGGGTGAATTGCGTAAAATTCTGATCATGCCCAGTACTAATTCTCAAGCCTTTAATTTTGATGTATTGGCAGAACATGAGATGACAAAATACATTCGGGCAAAAATTTTGAGTGCAAATCCAAGTTACAGAGTTGAAAATGAACCCTCCCGGTGGCTAGCATTTGGCTTAATGATGGTGGGAGGGGCAATTATTATGGTAACAATGATTTATCTTTTATTGATGAATGATGTTGTTTCAGTATAGTTTTGATGCTGGGCCTGGAATCCAAATGCTGTTTTAGTTATGATCATTTCCTTTGAGTCAATTGAGAGTAACCATCTTCCAAAGGTTAAGCTCATCTACGACTGGTACATCAAAAACTCCACAGCCACATTTCATACAGAACCGATCACGTTAGACCAGCTTCAGGAGTTTATTTTTATCGGTCACCCGCTGTACAAGTCATTTTTGATTTACGCAGATGGTGCGTTGGCCGGTTATTGCTTTTTAACCTACCACAAAAAACGCCCGGCCTATGATCGTACTGCCGAGATCACCATTTACCTGAAACAGGAAGCTGCAGGCAAAGGAATTGGCAAGTCAGCGTTGGCTTACCTGGAACAGGTAGCCAAAGAGGCTGGATTGAAAAATCTCGTAGGGGTGATTACCGGTGACAACACGCCAAGCATGGCACTGTTTGAAAGGGCGGGTTTTGAAAAGTGCGCGCACTTTAAAAACGTGGGGGAGAAGTTTGGAAAAGTACTGGACGTGGTGGCGTACCAGAAGCAGCTTGGTTGATTCTCCAAGTTTTCCGGTGATCTGTGTTTGCTTCATCGGCATAGCAAGATAGTTTGATCAGCAACAATGCTAAACTCAATGTTTGACCTGTCAAGTATACAACTTATGCCCAAAGTTGTGTAAAAAGTTCGCTGCAGTAAATGCTCACCTTGCTAGCCAAACAACTAAAGCAAAGGTCATGAAAACAAGAGTAAATTTGATGGGACGAAACATCTTCATAGCAACTATGTTGGTATTTCTGTTCACAGCGTGTGCAAAAAAAGTAACATTCTTAAATTCTGCAGTTGTGCCGGCTGCTGAAGTTACGGTTGTTATTAAGCGGGATAAAAATAAGAACTATAACATCGATCTGACCGTTGACCGGCTAGCTGATCCGGGCAGACTCACACCTCCAAAAAGCGTTTATGTGGTCTGGATGGAAACAAGTCAAAGCGGGTCGCAAAATATTGGTCAACTAAAAACATCCAAGCGGGGTATTTCACAAAAGTTAACCAGTTCATTAAAAACAGTTACACCCCATCAGCCAACGGGCTTTTTTATTACGGCTGAAGATGATGCCATCGGAAATTATCATGGCATGACCGTGGTACTTAAAACAGCTGCTATTGTTAATAAATAGTTCAGTTTGCATACCCTTACCGGAGTCAGGTCCGGTAAGGGTTAAAATGAACCAGGTGCTATATCGCTTAATTGGTGGTTTTCTGTCAACGGATTTGTATTAGTTCATTTCGCCAACCGAATCCTGCAAACCTTACGTAATCAATTAAAGTAGTTTAATTGTTTTTAAACACCGTTTCAGCGTACTATTTTTAGCGATTGAAAAAACCCATTGACATATGACCGGATTAATTATCAGTATTGTTATTGTTGTCGTTATTGTGATTTACGTCATCAGCATCTACAACAACCTTGTTAAACTCAGAATCAGAAGAGAGAATGCTTTCGCAGATATTGACGTGCAATTGAAGCAACGTCACGATCTTATTCCGCAACTGGTGAATACCGTAAAGGGTTACATGAAGCACGAAGAAGGTGTGCTTACCAAAGTAACTGAAGCGCGGAGCCGGGCCATGAGTGCTACGGGTATTGATAATAAAATTATGGCTGAACAGCAGCTATCCACCGCGATGGCTGGTTTACGTATCCAAATAGAGGCTTATCCAGATTTGAAAGCCAACACAAACTTCATGCACCTGCAAACTGAAATTTCAGATATTGAAAACAAGCTTGCAGCCGTGCGCAGGTTCTTCAATTCGGCAACCAAAGAACTCAATACGGCCATTCAGGTTTTTCCTAATGTAATCTTTGCCGGCATGTTTGGCTTTAAAACCGCTGCTATGTTCGAATTAGGCGAGGAACGTGCCGCGGCCACCAAAGCTCCGGACATCAACTTCAATTAACCTATGGCAGGGTATGTGGGGATCCAGGCACAGATAAGCCGGAACAACCGGATGTCGGTGTTTTATCTGATTGCCTTTCCGGCATTGGTGCTGGGCTGTGTTTATGCCTTTTTGTATTTCGTTTCCGGAGATGAATACCGTGGGCCTGATGTGGATCAGGTAAATAGTGCTTTTCTAAGTGTAGCGCCCATTGTTTCCGGTATTGTGCTCGTATGGTTTTTAATAGCCTTTGCTTTTCACAGCAAGATGATTGACTCGGCCACCGGAGCGCATACGCTGGAGCGCAAAGAAAACATGCGCGTATATAACCTGGTGGAAAACCTTTGCATGACGGAAGGCATGACGATGCCGAAAATTCATATTATTGAAGATCCGGCATTGAATGCTTTCGCCAGCGGATTGTCGGAGAAAAGCTATACCGTTACGCTCACACGCGGCATCATCGATAAACTCAACGATCAGGAGTTGGAAGGCGTAATCGCTCATGAGTTGATGCACATCCGTAACCGCGATGTGCGGTTATTGGTGATTACGATCATTTTTGTTGGCATTTTTTCATTCGTTGTTCAGATTCTGTTCCGCAACATGTTGTATGGTGGTTCACGCAGCAGTAAAAAGGATAATAAGGGCGCTATTGTTGCGTTGGTAATAGCGGCCGTAGCTTATTTCCTGGCGTTGCTTTTTCGTTTCGGTCTCTCGCGTAAACGCGAATACATGGCCGATGCCGGTGCCGCAGAAATGACACGTAATCCGCAGGCCCTTGCCTCTGCCTTGCGCAAAGTATCCGGCAACTATGAAGTACAAGCCGTTAAGAACGATGACGTGAAAGAAATGTTTATTCACAACCATCCGGACAAATCATCAGGTTTTATGGGCGGACTGGAAGGATTGTTTGCTACCCATCCGCCTATTGAAAAGCGGATACAGGTTTTGGAGCAGTTTTGATTTTCATTACCCGATAATCAAAAACTTTAGCCCGGCAGAAATCAGCACCAAGAAGAGAAAGCTTACGATGTATTGGTTATTTAGCTTTTGCGATCCTAAATGTGATCCGGTGTAACCACCGATAATCACCATTGGAATTAAATATACAATTTCAACCGGAAGGTTTTTAAACGCCATGTAATTGCCGGTGAGCCCAAGAATAGAATTGCAGAGTATAAACAAGGCTGCCACCCCAGAGGCTTTTCGCAGGGTAGTAAAGCCAAGCATAATAATGATGGGGGAAAGAAAAATTCCACCGCCCACACCCAATAAGCCCGAAGTAAAACCGATTAGCGCTCCAAGCACCAATGCTGCTAACGGATGTATCTCCCTTGTCTTTTCTGCCGGTTTAATAAATTGACGAAGCAGCAATAAAACACCGGAAGCAATAAGAAAAACGCCTGCCAGTTTTTTAAACCAGTAAGGATCAAGATTCAGATATCCCCCCACAAAAGCCAGGGGTATTGAAGTAATGGAAACCAGTACGAATAATTTTTTATCGAAGTACCCGGCTTTTATAAATTTATAGGAGGCAATGAGCGAAACAATAATATTGAGGGTAAGGGAGATGGGCTTGATGGATTCTACCGGGTAGGCAAGCAAGGCCATCACCGCCAGGTAGCCCGAGGCGCCTGCATGCCCTACAGATGAATACAGGAAAGCAATGATTAGAAAGAGAATGCCACTGATGATAATAAGGTTGATGTCCATGCGGTTGGCAAGTTAAGAACCAAAATTTAAACTCAGCAAATTGACCAACGATACAACTTTTCAAGATTTCTATACATCCTTTACTTTATATCCTCTTCCTCTATAAACACTTGTTTTATGCTTAAAAACTACCTAAAAATTGCTCTTCGCGCCTTATGGCGCAGTAAAGCACATTCAATTATTAATGTAGCAGGCCTTAGCCTGGGTATTGCCTGCTGTATTCTAATTGTACTTTTTGTAAAAGATGAGTGGACATTCGACAGATTTCATGAAAAAGCAGAACGTATTTACCGTGGGTATGTAAAGGAAAGCTATGGTGAGAATCAGGAATTTTTCAATACCGTTACACCCTTTCCGCTCGGTCCTACGCTCAAGGAAAATCTCGCTGAAATAGAGCAACAGGTTCGTATCAATCCTTTCGGTACACAGGTGAAGGTGGGGGAGAATCAATTTTCAGAGCAGGTTACCATTGTGGGAGAGCATTTCTTTGATGTGTTTGATTTCAGGATTTTGAAAGGCGAGCAATCAAATGCACTTGGGGGTGGCAATACTGTAATACTTACGGAACAGATTGCTGAGAAATATTTTGGGAAGGATGATCCGATTAATCAGGTTATAACCATTCAAATCAGTGAAAAACCTGAGGAGTTTTTTGTTAAGGCAGTGGTTGAAAACCCACCCATTAACTCCAGCATTCAGTTTAAAATTCTTATTTCTGATCTGAATTATGCCAAAATGTTCAGCGAGCAGGTACTCACCTCATCGTGGTTTAATGTAAATCCGGAGACGTATGTGTTGTTAAAGCCCGGGGTTAAGGTCGCTGATGTAGTGGAAAAATTTCCACCGATTTTCAAAACAGCGCTGGGAGAGGATGCTTTTAAGGAAAGCAACTATACGGTAGGCTTACAACCGATTACGAGCATTCACCTGGATACGAGTTTCCCCACGGGTATTGCTCCGGTAAGTAATCCGCGCTACGCTTATATTCTAAGTGCAGTAGCCTTGTTAATACTTTTTGTTGCGTGTATCAATTTTGTTACACTGTCTGTTGGTCGGTCGCTTAAACGCGCAAAGGAAGTAGGCATTCGCAAAGTGGCGGGTGCTCTTCGAAGCCAGCTGGTCGTTCAATTTATTAGTGAGGCTGTATTGATTACCGTGGTATCACTTGCATTGGGTTTTGTTTTGGCCTTGGTGAGCCTGCCGGTATTTAATTCACTAGCGGCAAAGGAGCTTTCGCTTCGTTTTGATCTATTCACATTCTCGGTAGCGATTGTATTGGTAGTAATTATTGGATTGATAGCGGGAAGTTATCCGGCTTTTGTATTATCCAATTTCCGACCGGTTACGATTTTCAAAGGCAGTGTTCAGGGGATAAGCAGCCGTCAGGGGCTTCGCAAGGCCCTGGTAGGTATTCAACTTGTGCTTACCGTATTTCTGATTTCGAGCACGCTGATCATGCGCAACCAGCTTAACTATCTTCAGGATAAGAATCTGGGGTTTAATCGTGAACAGCTTGCCGTTATACAACTCATTGTACCGCGCGAAGGTCGGTTGACGGAGCGCGTTCAGCGTGGGTTCGAAATGGTGCAGCAATTTAAAGGTGAGTTAGCGCGGATTCCAGGTGTGGCCGGTGTTTGTGGCACTTCGCATGATTTTGCCAATGGTAACTGGACGGGCGTAGGGTATACAGACCTGGATGGCGTGTATCGCAACTTCAATCTGAATACTGTTGAACCCGAATATTTTAAGGTATTGCAAATGGAGTTTGCCGCTGGTCGGAATTTCGATAACAATTCTCCTTCCGATATACGAAGGGGAGTGATTGTAAATGAAGCTTTTGTAAAGGAACTTCAATGGGATGATGCACTCGGTAAAAAAATTCCAGGAAGAAATTTTGGAGAGCATGAAGTGATCGGTGTGGTAAAAGATTTTAACTATGCTTCACTGTATACCCGGGTTGAGCCGTTGGTACTGGTTATGGATCCATCCATTATTCTGCAGGGTGTTGAAAATATTTCGATCAGCAATTCACCTATTCCAAAATTATTAATACGGTTGAAGCCCGGTACTATGGCGCAAACCATTGATCAGGTTAAGGAGGTTTGGAATAAACTTACCGGCAGCCAGGAATTCTCTTTTACATTTGTTGATCAGGCAATTGCTGCACAGTATGCCAGTGATCAGAATCTGGGTAAAATTATCCGCATTGCTACAGGGTTGGCTATACTTATTGGAAGCCTGGGGTTATACGGACTGGCCTCGTTGGCCATGCAAGGTCGAACGAAGGAAATCGGTATTCGTAAAGTTTTAGGTGCTACGGAGCGCTCGTTGTTGCTGCTCTTATCAAAAGATTATGTTTTGTTGGTAGTTGTTTCCATGGTTATTTCCATTCCCGTAACCTGGTTAGTGATGCGTGATTGGCTTGCTGGATTTGAATACCGTGTTGCCATAGGTGTTGATGTATTTCTCCTTTCCGGATGTATTGCGCTCGGTATTGCCCTTATAACGATTAGTTACCAGGCTTTCCGCACGGCCTGGACACAACCTGCTGATACATTGAAATACGAGTAGTTTGCCTGAAATACTTTGCTATGTAAATTTAATGCGTGAAAGCGTTTGAACAAACCATTACTGTTCAGCAACATGATATTGATCGACTTAATCATGTAAACAATGTGGTGTACCTGCAGTGGGTACAAGATGTTGCCACAGCTCATTGGCAAAGTTTAGCTTCAATGGAAATTCAGAAAAAGTATTCCTGGGTGGTTTTGAAACATGAGATAGAATACTTTTCTCCTGCTTTATTAAATGATTTTTTAACAGTAAAAACATGGGTTGAAAAATCGGAAGGTGTCCGCTCCGAACGGCATGTTGAGTTTTACAATCATAAAACCAATAAGCTACTCGTTCGGGCGAAAACCAACTGGTGCCTGCTTGAGGCCATGACTATGCGACCTCGAAGAATTGAAGAGGATATTCTTCAGTTATTTCATTAAGAATTATTTTTTGGAAGGTGGAAAATCCTTGAGCACGCGGGCAATGCCGCGCTGAATATTTTTATCCGATAGGTCAGGCGGATCTTGTAAATATCCTGCAGCATAACTTTGCCAGATTACTTCGCTGCGCTGGCGGTCGACAATATGAATGAGAAGCGTGCCTTTGGTAAGGTTCACTTCTTCAGGCTGCAGGAAAGTTGTCCGGTAGTAATACGGATCATCCTGCACACCATGGTAGTAGATTGCCTTTTCGTTTTCAATGGTAATATGAAAATCCACCAACAAATCCGGATTAGTATCATTATACCGTATTCCTTTCTTTTGTAACGTTGAGATGATAGACTCCTTTACCAGACTTTGTACAACACTATCGTCCAGGTAGGCGGGGCCGGTAAACGTAAACGCACAACCTTCCAGCCAGCAAAAGGTTTTGTACTGACTAAAGTCGATGCTGGTATCGTATTCCGTAAGAACAGGATCGCAGCTAATCATTCCGCCTATTAGAAGTAAAAGGAGTAACTTTTTCATTTTATTATCTGCTATTCATTTTCAACTCTTAGTGTTTTGTGCCTGCGTGACGGTAGGCAGGTTTTGGTGGCGAAAGAAAAATTCCAGCCACAAAGGCACTAAAACACTAAATACTGACTAAAGCTAACTCGCTAAATAAAAAATGGCTACGCTTTTTATCACATAGCCATCTGATTTATGTCAGGAGGTACTTAGGCCAGTTCGCGTAAGTCTACTGGTACTACTTTTGAAACACCCTTCTCTACCATGGTAATTCCGTAAATCACATCCGTAGAGGTCATGGTGCGCTTGTTGTGGGTAACAATCACAAACTGCGAATCCTTGCTGAAGCTGCGGATGATGTTGTTGAACTTATCAATGTTGGCATCATCCAATGGGGCATCCACTTCATCGAAAATACAAAAGGGTGCGGGCTTTAACAGATACATAGAGAATAGCAGGGCGGTTGCCGTAAGGGTTTTTTCTCCACCTGAAAGCTGGTTGATAGTTAACGGACGCTTGCCTTTCGGCTTTGCAATAATGTCAATTTCCGATTCCAACGGACTATTCGGATCAGCTAGTTTCAAATCGCAATCGTCTTCTTCATTAAACAGTGAACGGAATACCCGCTTGAAGTGATCGCGAATCTGATTGAAAGCCTCCATAAAGGTAATGCTGGCGGCACCTTCAATTTCCTGAATGGTATTCAACAACGATTCTTTGGCTTTTGCCAGATCTTCTTTTTGAGCAATGATAAAGTCGTTGCGTTCTTTAATTTCTGTATACGCTTCCATGGCCATGGGGTTGATCGGTCCCATATTATCCAGGCGTTCGCGAATGCGTGAAACATCGTTGCGCAGTTTCTCCTCGCTCAACGTTGCCAGTGCCTCGTTTTCTTCCGGTGTTGTTTGTTGGGTTACGGAATCCAAATCGATGTTAAACTCAACCGAAAGACGTTCTTTAACTGAGTTAAGGTGCAGCTTGCTTTCGTTGAGTTGGTTTTGCAACTCCATTAACAGGTTATCAATCGTATTGCGGGTATGTTGTACTTCGCGCAAATCTTTTTCAACCTGATCGATGTTGCCGCGGGCCTCGTAATATTCTTTTTCGGCCTCGCTTAGCCCTTTCTCCATCTCGTCCTTTTCGGCATACATGCCAATCAGTTCGGTGTCGTTGGTTTGGGTGGTTTCAATGATGTGCTTAACCTCGTCTTCGTTTTTCCTCAGTTCTTCAACGTTGAGTTCAATGCGCACACTGCTCTGCTCCATCGACTCTTTCTTAAAGCCGATTTCCTGATCAATGCTCTTGACACGGTTTTCCTGCTGATGGAAGAAAATATTCTGTTCATTAAACGCTGCTGATTTCTGACTAAGCAACTCATTCTGACCAGCAAGTCTTCCGGTGATCTCGGCAAAGCGTTCCTCCTGTGTTAATACAGCATGGTTAAGCTC
Organism: Flammeovirgaceae bacterium UBA5585; assembly: GCA_002425185.1. Classification (GTDB taxonomy): domain Bacteria; phylum Bacteroidota; class Bacteroidia; order Cytophagales; family Cyclobacteriaceae; genus UBA2336. The sequence goes on from DILT01000010.1 coordinate 502,626, forward strand.
AGCAGCTTTTGGCTTGAGTTCATCCAGCTCTTTTAACAGTGAATCAATTTTTTCAAGGATATCTTCCCTGCGCAAATCCGAATTGCTGAGCATTTGCGAGAACTGTTCACGCTTGGTGCGGAAGGAAACGTACTCCTCGTTAACCTGACGAATACCATTTTGCAGTTCTTCAATCTCCTGGCGGATTTTGGTATTCCTTAATTTCTCCAGGTCGCTTTGACGTTGAACCAGGCTTTCGCGCGTTTCATTCAGCTTACCGGTAAGCTCCTTTATTTCCTTCTCCAGTTTCTCGAGGTTCTTCGCCCTTCCGATTTTCTTTCCTTCAAACAATCCAACCGAACCACCGGAAAGACTGAACCTGCGCTTGGTAAGTTTGCCGCTTTTGGTGATGAAGGTGTTGTCATCATCGGCCGGTATTCCTTTTATATCGCCTTCATATACGTAAACCCGGTCGAGAATATACGACATGAGTTTACGGTACTTGGGATCGAACTCAATGATTTGTGTTGCCGGGAAAGCATTGTCGTAAATGCGGGTAGGGGTGGGGTCAAACTTTTCAAACGAATCAAGAATGAAAAAGTTCGCCTTGCCTTTTGAGGCATCACTTAAAATATTGATGGCTTCATACGCCTCTGCTTCGTGCTCAACAATGTAGTAGTTGAGGTAATTCTCCAAATAGTTTTCGATCGGCACACGGTACTCTTCCGGACAGGTTAAAATGTCGGAAAGGAGCGGGGCGTTCTTCGCAATTTTCTTTTTTAAAAATTTGATGGCTTCCGGAAAACCTTCCAGATTTTCAACTAATGATTTTGTCAGGTTGTATTCATTCTGGCGCGCATCCAGTTTACGGCCAATAGAAGTCATCTCCTCGCGAATCATTTCGATGGTCTTTTCCATGGAATGAATCCGGCTCAGGTTGTCTTCTTCTTCTTTTCGCAAATTTTCGAGAGCCGTATTTCTGATATTGATCTCGTGCTGAAGTTCAACCAGTTTGTTTTCAAACTCAACAAGGCTTGCACTTTGCTTGTTGGTATCGGTGGCGGTACGATCAAGTTCCTGTTTGAAGGAGCTTACTTGTATTTCGCGGATCTCAACAGCTTTATTGGTTTGGAAACTCTCCTCCTGTTTCTCGCGCTGTACCTGACGAAGTGCATCTACTTCAGACTGCAGGGTAGCTGTAGCGTCTTTCTGCTCTTCGTATTCCGATTTAAGAAGGTCAAGTTTCTGCGTTATCTCGGCAAGAATCTGACCGGCTGCTTCTTTTTCATTTTCCAGACTTTGAATGCTGAAACGTGCACGCTCGTTGCTCTTCTTATCCTGCTCAATTTGTTCACGCAGGTTAGAGGCACGGTCGTTGAGGTATTTTAGCCGTTCATTCTTGATTTGCTTCTCACTTTCATAGTGCCTGATTTTGGCCACGAATTCATTAATAGATTTCTGGCGGGCAGAAAGTGTTTTTTCTTTAAGGATTAATTCGGCTTTGGCCTGTTCAATTTGCGCTTCTTTCTCAGCGGTATCTGAGGTAAGTGCAAGTTTACGATCGTTCTCTTCCTGAATTTGATGTTGGAGGGTATCGAACTTTTGCTTTTGCTGGCTTACCACAACTTTGGCCAGCGTAATACTCTTTTCTTTATACTCCTCCTTAATCTTGTAATAATTCTCCGTCTGTTTGGCCTGCTTCTCCAGGCTTTTCATATTTTTCTCAATCTCGAACAGTAAATCCTCTACACGTTCAAGATCAGCATCGGTATCTTCAAGTTTCTTCAGCGTTTCCTTTTTACGCTTTTTAAATTTTGAAATGCCAGCCGCTTCTTCAAAGAGCATTCTGCGTGAATGATCCTTATCGTTCAGCAGATCATCCACCATACCCAACTCGATAATGGCGTAGCTGTTGGATGCAATACCGGTATCCATGAACAGGTTGGTGATATCTTTTAACCGGCAGGTTACTCCGTTTAATAAATATTCACTTTCGCCTGAGCGGTACAGCCTGCGGGTTATGGTTACCTGCGAATATTCAGTAGGTAGTATATTCTTGGTATTGTTGATGGTCAGTGAAACCTCTGCCATTTGCAGGGGAGAGCGGCCGCTTGTGCCGTTGAAGATTACATTCTCCATTTTCTCGGAGCGTAAGGCACTGGTTTTCTGTTCACCCAGTACCCAGCGAATGGAATCCACCACGTTGGATTTTCCGCATCCGTTAGGCCCCACAATTCCGGTAATCCCCTCGTCAAAATTGATGACTATTTTATCGGCAAAACTCTTAAAACCTTTGATCTCCAGTTTGGCTAATTGCATGAATAAATATCGCTAAATGTGGTTGTTCAAAAAATGAAGGCAGCAAAGATAAAATGAAATGTACACAAGCCAAGCGTGAGGCGTACAATGTCCCAAATGCCCCCGGAATGATATATTTTCCATGATATTTCCAATATATTTAAATACATTTGCTCAGTATGGATAATCTACAGTTTTGGCTTTATGTGATCATTGGTGTCATCTACCTGATTACCCAAGTTAGGAAGAAGGCAAAAGAGCAGGCACCACCGCAGCGGCCTGTAAAAAGACAGGAAGCAACTACACCCCAGTTCCGTCCAGAACCACAATCACAAACTACAACCCCAAAGCCAATTTCGTTTGAGGATTTACTACGGGAAATTACAGAAGCCAAAGCCCCAAAAACAGAAGTGCCCTACGAGCCTTATAAACAGCCCGAATATGTTGATTATGACGATGATGTGGCTGATGAGGAAGAAACTTATGAGCCAGTAGTAACGGATTACCGCAAAACAGACCCGATCTATAAAAAGTACGAGGATGCAAAGGCATATGATTATGCCGGCAGTAGCCTTGAACAGACATTGAAACTGGAGAATGTTGATATGAGATTTGGCCGGTTCAATGAATTTGAATCGGAGAAAAGCAGGAATCTATTGGAGGAGTACACGCAGGATTTACGCGACCCGGATGGCTTTAAAAAGGCCGTAATCCTTTCTGAAATACTGACAACGAAGCATTTTTGAGTCTGAAAAACTTATTTTTTGAACTAAATATTACACGAATTGGGGATGAGTTTCTTTAGTGATGCTACTTTTTTGCAGTAAGGTCAATTAATCTGATCTTTACGCTAGCCCTCAGGGCATTTTTTGGGTTACATTAATTTTTTGGGAGTGATATATACTATCTTGATTTTTCTTATTTTCACTTTAGATGAACTATACTAAGATATTACTATTCAGCATTTTGCTAAGCGCAATAGCTGTACATACAGCTAACGCTCAGGTTAATGGGTGTGATGACATTAGCGTTGAAACAAAACTTACTGAACCCTCAAAGGGCAAAAGTAATGGCAAGATTGAGTTTGAATTCAAGGAAAAGTCAAAGACGTATAAAATATACCTGATTAACAGAGATGCTACGGATGCAAAAAATCCATTGAGGGGTTTGGATATTCGCGATTTAAAGGCTGGTTTTTATGATTTCATGATCGTGGATAATGGGGGATGCACAAAACAACTTACCGTAACCCTTAAAGGAAATTAAACTAAGCAGAATGCGCCAGGCCAGAAATTTTTTAATCGTTTCTTTTCTTTTCTCCCTTTACAGCATTGCTTACGCTCAACCTGCCACAGTAGTTGTTGATGAAGTACGAAATGCTTGTGGTGGCTCCTTCAATGGATCTGTACGGATTACAGTGACCAGTGGCACTGGCCCATTTTCATACTTTATTTTAGGGTTGGGATTTGGGGATACACACTTTGGCCCATTAGTACTTGGAACACCATCAACAGTTACCGGGTTGCGTCCTGATAATTATGTGTTGGTTGTTTCAGATGGTGATCCTGCTCCAAACTTTAACTTCTTCTTTGCAATTGCATCTTCTCCGGTCATTACAGGTTCTGTTGATCCGGGATTCCCCATCAATAACAGCAGTTGTAATACCCCTGACGGTCAAATCAATGTAACCATTAGTGGGGGGTCAGGCACCTATAATTATGCATGGACAGGCCCGGGAGGTTTTACGGCAAACACAGAAGACATCAGTGGTCTGGCAGGCGGAAACTACACCCTTAATGTAACCGATAACGGCTCCAACTGTAACTTCTCACTAGGTCCCATTGCAGTTACTGACCCTCAACCGGCTTTACAAAACATTAGTAACGCAGGTACGCAATTAATATGTGTGGGTAGTGGTGCTACAGTAAACCTGGCAGGATCTGAATCGGGAGTTATTTATGAAGTACTGGTTAATGGTTCATCGGTGGGTATCCCACCGGTAATCGGCACAGGCGGCCCCATAAGTATACCTGTACCCACCGGCTCTTTCTCGGACGGGGACATACTCAATGTTGAAGCACGCCTGGGGGTATGTACCCCGCGAATCATGAATGGCTTTATCACTACAGACATTGTTGCTTTAGTGCTGACCAGTTCAGTAACCAATAACACGAATTGTGTAAGCTTTAATGGAGCCATTGACCTGACCGTTACGGGGAGTGCCGGAGCCTTTACCTATTCATGGTCAGGCCCGAATGGCTTTACCGCCAATACACAAGACATTTCAAATCTAGAACAAGGTACTTACACTGTTGAAGTTACTGATGTCCCTAGTGGATGTATTCAAACTGCCAATATTGTTGTTGGTGATAACCGGCCAGTATTGACATTAAGTTCTGTTGTTACCGATAACACTCGTTGCGTTGCTCCTTTTAATGGTGCTATAAATTTAACCGTGGCCGGATCAGCCGGCCCGTTTACTTACTCATGGATAGGTCCCAATGGCTTTACCGCCAACACGGAAGATATAACAGCGCTTGAAGATGGCGCCTATGATGTTACCGTTACTGACGGACCAAGTGGTTGCGTGGTGGTTGGAACTATTGTGGTTGGTGACGCTTCACCAACGCTCACCCTTTCCAGCGTGGTTACAGATAACACACGTTGCATTGCTCCCTTTAATGGCGCCATTAATCTGACGGTTGCAGGGTCTGCTGGCCCGTTTACATTTTCATGGACAGGTCCTTCAGGATTTACAGCTAATACGGAAGACATCACAACCCTGGTTGATGGTGTTTACGATGTTTTAGTTACCGATAATGCAAGTGGTTGTACTGCTATTGCGAGTATCGTTGTTAATAATGCCGCACCAACACTGCTGTTAACAACAACAGCAACGGATAATACCCGATGCGTAGCGCCATTCAATGGTACAATTGATCTAACCGTGGCAGGTTCTGTCGGACCGTTTACATTTGCCTGGGCTGGCCCCGGAGGTCCATATTCAACAGAGGATCTCGCTAACTTACAAAATGGCGTATATACGGTTGTTGTTACCGATGTGCCCAGCGGATGTACGGCCACCACCAATGTTACCATCAATAACAATGTACCAACACTTACCTTATCAACTGTTGTATCGAATAACAGCCGATGTGTTCCTCCTTTCAATGGAGCAATTGATCTAACCGTGGCAGGTTCTGCTGGTCCTTTTACTTTTTTATGGACAGGTACCGGTGGCCCATATGCTACTGAAGACCTAACCAATCTTCAGCCTGGAATTTATAATGTATTGGTTACAGACATTGCCAGCGGCTGTACGGCTACAACCAATGCTATTGTTGGAAATAACACACCCACACTTACCTTAACAACCGTTACAACCGATAACAGCAGGTGCATTGCTCCTTTTAATGGTTCTATAAATTTAACGGTGGCAGGTTCAGCCGGTCCGTTTACCTATTCCTGGTCAGGTCCCGGGGGTCCATATTCAACTGAAGACTTAGCGAATCTGCAGGATGGAAATTATTCTGTTTTGGTTACCGATGTGCCCAGTGGGTGTTCGGCCATAGCGAATGTCACGATTAATAACATCGCACCAACGTTAACGCTTAGTACAGTTTCAACTAATAACAGCCGTTGTGTTGCACCTTTTAATGGTGCTATTGATTTAACGGTGGCTGGTTCAGCCGGGCCATTCACCTATTCATGGACAGGGCCAGGCGGTCCTTATTCAACAGAAGATCTTACTGCCTTACAGAGTGGATTGTATATCGTTATTGTAACCGATGTCAGCAGTGGTTGCGCTGCCACTACGAATGTTAACATTGCCAACACCGCCCCAACATTAACCTTGAGCAGTGTGGTTATTGACAATAGCCGCTGTGTTGCACCGTTTAATGGTGCTATTAATCTTACAGTAGCAGGTTCAGCGGGTCCCTTTACTTTCGACTGGACAGGCCCCTCAGGTTTTACCGCGAGTACAGAAGATATTAATGCCTTACAGGATGGAAATTATTCTGTGTTGGTAACGGATGTTGCCAGCGGCTGTACGGCTACACTAAATGTTGCCGTTGGTAATACGGCACCAACCTTATCGCTAAGCAGTGTTGTAGCTCCGAACGATCAGTGTGGAACGCCAACGGGTTCAATTGATCTTACTGTATCAGGTTCTGCTGGTCCTTTTACCTTTAGCTGGACGGGTCCTTCAGGGTTTACGGCCAGCACGGAAGATATTTCTGGTTTGATTGGTGGTAACTACACCATTACCGTAACCGACAACCTCAGTGGCTGTGAAGTTATTGCTGTGATTAATGTTCCGGATATAACCTCAACGTTAACAATCACTTCTGTTGTAACAGATAACACACGGTGTGTAGCAGCCTTCAATGGTGCTATTAATATTACCGTTGGTGGCTCTGCCGGTCCTTTCACGTTCTCGTGGACGGGTCCGAATGGTTTCACCGCAAGCACAGAAGATATTTCAGCTTTGGAAAATGGTGATTACGATGTTACGGTAACAGAAACGGCCACAAGTTGTACAGTAAGTGCTACGATAACAGTTGGCGATAATCGTCCGGTATTGGTATTAAGTACTACATCGGTTGATAACAACCAATGCGCTGCTCCTTTCAATGGTTCCATTGATCTTACCGTGGCGGGCTCAGCAGGGCCTTTCACATTTGCATGGACTGGTCCGAATGGTTTTGTTGCTTCTTCAGAAGATATTTCAGCGCTCGAACCCGGAACTTACGATGTTACTGTAACCGATAATGGTTCGGGTTGTTTTGAAGTAGCCAGTGTTACCATCTTAAATAATGCACCAACATTAACCCTAACCAGTACAACTACTAATAACAGTCGTTGTATTGCACCTTTTAATGGTTCTATAAATCTTACGGTTGGTGGTTCAGCCGGTCCGTTTACATTCAGTTGGACAGGCCCGGGTGGTTTTACAGCTTCAACAGAAGATATAACCAATGTTACAGACGGACTTTATAACATTGTTGTAACTGATGTTACTTCGGGTTGTAGCATCTCAACAGATATCTCCGTAGGAGACAACACCGTTTTACCAACCCTTACCTCCATTGTTGTTGATAACGATCGCTGCAACGCTCCTTTCAATGGCGCAATTCTGATTAGTATTTTACCTGCCGGTTCTTACTCCTTCAATTGGGTTGGCCCGGGTGGGTTCACTTCTACAGCAGAAGATATTAGTGCTTTGGCATCCGGTGTATACCAGGTAGATGTACTTAATAACACAACAGGCTGTGCTACGTTGCAAAGCTTTACCGTAGGAAATAACGCTCCGGTAATAACCGTAACAGCTAATGCGATTAGTGATAATTCTTCATGCACTGCACCGTTTGATGGTGCTATTTTAATTACAGCGGCTCCCGCAGGTACGTATACATTCGCGTGGACCGGACCCAATGGATTTACATCATCGAGTGAAGACCTTACTGGTCTTGAGCATGGTGACTATATGGTAACGGCAACTAATACTACGCTTGGTTGTGCGGTGAGTGCTGTGTTTACAGTTGGCGATAACACCCCAACTATTTCCATCACTTCTCAAACTATTGTTGATAATTCGAATTGTCAGCCTCCGTTTAACGGGTCGATTGATATTACCGCGGGAGGAACACCGGGACCGTATACATTTAGCTGGATGGGACCGCTTGGCTTTACCGCCACAGGACCTTCTATCGTTGATGTTCGCTCCGGAAACTATACCGTAACTATTCTTGACCAGACGAATGGCTGCAGCGATGTTTTTGTGTTAACCGTGGGTGATATAACACCTCCTGTTTTGGTAACGCTTGACGCTTCCACACCAAATACAACGTGTCAGGCACCGTTTACAGGTTCATTAAGTATTACTGCCTCCGGTACCCCCGGTCCGTTTGATTATTTCTGGACAGGCCCCGGTGGATTTACTTCAACCAATGAGGATATTACTGCGCTTGTTCATGGCGACTATGACGTTACCGTAACAGACACAGGAATTGGTTGTCAGGCTACCGTTACATTTACTGTTTTAGATAACACACCACCTGTTTTGGTGTCTGTTGATAATATAACCAGCAACACGAACTGTATTGCACCATTCAATGGATCGATAACAGTGAGTGGTGGCGGTACAGCCGGACCGTTTGATTTTTCGTGGACAGGCCCCAATGGTTTTGTTGGAACAGGTGCAACCATTTCTGCACTTGAACCGGGTGATTACGATGTTACTGTAACCGATCAGGTTTTAGGATGCCAAACCGTAAGTACTATAAATGTGCCTAATGCAGCCCCGGTTATTGCCATCACACAAACGATCACTCCTAATTCAAATTGCCTGGCGCCATTTAACGGAGCGATTCAACTTACTTCCGTTACGGGTACCCCCGGAGGTTTTGATTTTTCATGGACAGGCCCCGGAGGATTCACCGCTTCAACACAGGACATCAGTAATCTTGATGCCGGTGATTATACAGTAACCATAACCGATCAGAATATTGGTTGTTCCAATGTATTTGTTCTCACCGTTCCTCAAAATGCAACTACGGTTTCTATATCGTTGGTAAGTGCAACGGCCAACGACAGATGTACAGGACCATTCAATGGAGCACTTGATGTTACAATTGGTGGAACTCCAGGACCTTTTACCATTTCATGGACAGGACCTTCAGGGTTCACAGCTTCTACGGCTGATATTTCAGCGCTTGTTCATGGAAACTATACGATAACCGTAACGGATGACCTGTTAGGTTGTACTAATGTTGCTACGTTTGTTGTCCCCAACGCAACAATTGGTTGCGGTGGGTTGAATTGCTTCGCCTACACCATTACGGTTGTAGATGCCCTTACGCAACGCCCTTCGTGCAGTAACCAGAACGATGGCGTGATCACCCTTGATATTACCGGACTTACTGTTGGTAATTACATCATTCAGTTGATAGGAACTTCCGGTACGTTGACTCAGGTTGGCCCCTCAGGTATTTATACCTTCAATGGTTTATCACCGGATTCATACCAGTATCGCATAGAAGATGCAGTTGGTAACGTTTGTCAGCAACCGTATACATTGGATGTTCAGGTTACTGTGCAGGCCACCGCTACTAATTTTGTTGATGCCTCCTGTTTTGGATTACCAACAGGTCAGGCGTTATTTACGGTGACATCGGGCGGGACCTCGCCATTTGAATATTCCATTGATGGAATAAACTGGATTACATTCCTTTCCGGTCAAACCATTACAACCTTACCACCTAATGGCACCTATCCTGTTATCATACGCGATAATCCAGCCGATCAATGTCCTTCAACGGTAACGGTTACGATCAATAATCTTAATCCGGAAATTACAGCAGCATTAACTGCAGCACCGGCTACGTGTAACAACAACGATGGGTCAATAACCATTAACACATTGCCTGCTGGTGGCGATGGCGGACCGTATACATTCCAGTTTGGTTTAGCCGGAGCTGAAGTTCCGGTGGGGTTGCCTGCCGGAAACGTATTTAGTAACCTTTCAGCAGGTACCTATAACTTTATTGTAACGGATAATGGTGGTTGTTCTCAGGTGTTTTCCAGAACGGTGGCCTTCCCCGGTTTTGTAAATACTGCACCTCCCGTTGTTAATGCTCCTGATTGTACTTCGGGTGGAACGAATGGCAGTATTATTCTCACCTTATTGGATGTAGGAACGTATGAGTATGCTATTACTACTGATCCGTTGTTTGTGCCGGCACTTACTGATTACACACCTACGGGTGGATTAACGGTTGTTATTCCGAATCTTGTAAATGGAAATTATTTTGTTTGGTTAAGATCGTTGGGTTCACAGTGTACTACGAAACTTGGCCCTATTACGGTGCAGGGAGTTTTTCAAACCGGTTTTACAGCTACCGCTTCTGATGAAATTTGTTTTGGTGATGGTGGCGCAATTACAATCAGCAATATTTTTGGCGCCCCGGCACTTGACTATACCTATGAATTGGTAACAGGTGGAGTACCGGTAACCGGCACCATAACCTTCCTGGAAGCATTGGATGTATATACGATTTCAGGATTGGCGCCTGGAAGCTATCAGTTGCGACTAATCCAGGATCAATCAAGCATTAATGGCTGTGTAGCGGCTACTTTATTCCAATCGTTCAATATTGTTGGACCATCTGCAGCCTTAGGTTTTCAGGCAGTTGAAAACATCAAGGAGTCATTCCCTGATCTTCCTACCGGATCGATGCTGGTAGTTCTTCAGGAGAGTGGTGAAGTTGATTATGAATTAAAAATTGAGTTGACAGCACCCGTTATTCCGGGTCAATTCCTGATTCGTGATTTTACTGTGGTCAACCGCAATCCGAATAATCTGCGTATGCAGGCACAATACAATAATCTTTATGCAGGCACGTATACGCTCACCGTACGCGATGCATTGGGTTGTGTTGTTACCCAGGAGATTGATATTCCGGTTGATACAGACATATTCATTCCAAACGTATTTACGCCAAATGGTGATGGTGTTAATGACACCTTTGCTATCCGAAACCTTCCGGCAACTGGTGCCAAGTTGATTGTGTCAAACCGCTGGGGAAATCAGGTGTTTTCTTCCAATAGCTATACCAACGATACGGCATGGGATGGCGGCAGCGAAAGCGATGGAATTTATTACTACCGTCTGCAGGCCAACGGGCAGGTATTTACCGGTTGGGTGGAGATTCTCAGAGGGGTTAAACCGTAAAAAGGGTTTAGTCTTCTAATTCAGACTGGTGAGGAACTTCATGGTATCAACACCGTCTGCGTAATCCCATAACGCGGGGTATTGGGCCTGGCCAAAGGGTACAAATGCAGGTTCAGTTTTTCCTACTATGCACTGCAATTTTGATTTATTGGATTCAATTATGCTGTGCATTGAATCCAAGCTGTTATAAAACTCATAATAGAGTACAGCAATGGGCGATACGAGTTTATCGCTCTCTTGCAGCAAGACAAAGCCTGTATCTAAAAAGGGTTGCTGATTTACCAATAGTATGGATTTCTGATAGTCGTAATTGTTAACGTATTTATGGTGATGAGCAATAGATTCAAAGCCTTGCCAGGAGTCTAACAGATTTTTGAAATCATATCCTGCAGGAACAAATAATTTGGAAACATTCCGGCACCCTAAACCAAAGTAGTCGAATACATCATGACCAAGATTTTTAAAATCTTCTTGTGTTTCATTACCCATAAGAATGGCGCACGAAGTTCTGTTCCTTCGGATAACGTTAGGAACTTTTCTGAAATAATAATCAAAAAGCCTGGCGGAATTATCGCTTCCTGTGGCAATAACGGCATCAAAATCTTTTAGGATTTCCGCTTGTATAGTAATCCGATTTTTGAATTGCGGCTCCATTTCAATAAGCCGGTCGATCAAATACCGGTTCAATTTGGAATCTTTAGAACTCAGCTTCACCAGGGCATTATGCCCGCTGATAAGCACACACAGCAGATCGTGAAAGCCCACCAGCGGAATATTTCCGGCCATAACAAGGGCGATATTTTTTGGGGATGAATGTTCAATCGGGTAGGTGGTTACCCAGTTGGTAAGTTTTTCGCCATCCAGGTAGTTTATAATTCCCTGAATCGCCTTTCGTACACTTATTGAAGTGAACCAGGGGTTTTCGTGACTGGCTTCCGTGGCAAGCTGGGCTAAAGAATCTTCCGGCAGGTTACGGAGGTGAAGACCTAATTTGGTAAAGGCATTAATTCGTTGGTCCAACGTCATGTAAAGCAAACTTTTAACGTAGTTGTTTTGTTTGAAGGATGAGTTTTGAAGCTTACTTTTGCACCGCTTCAACGCGCGAAAATACTGAAAGCATGGCAATTAAAATTACAGATGAATGCATCAATTGCGGGGCTTGTGAACCGGAGTGTCCAAACACCGCTATATATGAAGGGGGCAGGGAATGGAATTGGGCCGGTGGAACCAAACTGACAGAGGTTAAACTCGAAGATGGATCCGTTCAGGATGCCAAGGTATTACAAAAGCCGGTTTCTGATGAATTCTACTATATTGTTTCCGGCAAGTGTACCGAATGTACGGGGTTTCATGAAGAGCCTCAGTGTGCAGCAGTATGCCCGGTAGATTGCTGCGTTCCCGATCCTGATCATGTGGAATCCAAAGAGGTTTTGGCGGCTCGTAAAGTGTACTTGCACCAGGAGTAATTACTTCATTTTTGCCCGCTTAATAAGATAGGTCTGCAGGATGGTATTTACATCCTCCCGTACATCGGCCTTTACAAAATCGATTTTATACTGATGGCAACGGAGCTTTAGATTATCGTAGAATTTCAGTGCCTCCTGCGTATACGATTCGCGGATATCACCCGGGTTAAGTTTCAATTTTGCATTACTCTCCAGGTCAATGAATTCTATAGGCTTATCCTCAAACTGAAAAGTCAATTCGGTGTCATAGTCCATCACGTGGAAGACAATTACTTCATGTTTATTATGCTTTAAATGCTGCAACGCCTTAAATATTTCTTCAGCATGCTCCTGGTCGCCATCGAACATATCACTGAAGAGTACCACCAGTGAGCGTTTGTGGATCTTTTCAGCCGCTTCATGGAGCACCCTGGCAATTTGAGTCTGAGACTTTCCCGGCTGTTGGTTCATAATTCCATGCAGAAGGATCAAAAGCTTTTCCAGGTGTGAAGCCGATGATTTTACCGGTGTAAGCGTGTCAATTTTATCGGAAAACAAACACAGCCCCACGGCATCGCGCTGCAGGTTTAGCATATAGGCCATAGCCGCAGCAGCAATGGCGCTGAACCTTATTTTGGCTTTTGTCTCGGCAGGATAGAACATGGAGGGAGAAGTATCAATGGCAATTAGACACCGAAGGTTAGTCTCCTCCTCGTATTGTTTGGTAAATAACCGATCCGTTCGTGCATAGGCTTTCCAGTCGATATGCCGGGTACTTTCTCCTTCATTATAGAGTCGATGCTCCGCAAACTCCACTGAAAATCCGTGGTAGGGCGACTTATGAAGCCCCGTTATAAAGCCCTCGACCAGTTGTCTGGCCAATAGTTCGAGATTGGCTGATTGCCTGATATCCTGTAAGTTAAGTTTCATTTTACGGCCATGGTTATCAAAAAAAGTGGCTTGCTCGCTATTCTACTTAGAAATTACCTTATTGTGAACGTTTCTGAATTGCATACAGTGTTTGCAATAACTATTCAAAATACTATATTAACACAATAAAATTACCCGAACCTAACCTAAAACTTGCAGTATTGTGGAAGAGAACAAGACGAACGGCAGGGATGAGATATACTCTGCCAAAGTGAAAGCCGGTAAGCGAACCTATTTTTTTGATGTAAAGTCAACCCGTTCAAACGACTTTTACCTCACCATCACCGAAAGTAAAAAGCGATTTAAAGAAGACGGTTTTACTTATGAAAAACATAAAATTTTCCTGTATAAAGAAGATTTTAACAAGTTCATGGAGGCATTAACCAATACCGTTAACCATGTCAAACAGGAACTTTTACCCGATGTGGATTTTGATCAGTTTGATCAGATTCATGCCCATCAGGACCATAATCATGAAGAAGCTGAATCGGCTACACCTGTAGTCAAAGCCTCGGGTGACAGTGAACTTAAATGGGATTAACCTACCAGAATCTATACAGAAAAGCCCTCTCAATGGAGGGCTTTTTTATTTCCAGATGCTCCCATTAGCACGAAGACCGTATATTTGCGGCCTGTTTTAAACTAATTATTTACGTTCTCATGGGATTGCAATGTGGTATTGTAGGGTTACCGAATGTTGGTAAATCGACTCTTTTTAATGCGTTATCCAATAATAAGGCGGAGGCTGCCAATTTTCCTTTCTGTACGATTGAGCCCAATGTAGGTGTCATTTCTGTTCCGGATGAACGCTTAAAAATTCTTGAATCGCTGGTAAATCCCCAGCGCGTTCTTCCCACAACCATCGAGTTTGTTGATATAGCCGGCCTTGTAAAGGGCGCCAGTAAAGGTGAGGGGCTAGGCAATCAGTTTCTGGCCAACATCCGGGAGGTGGATGCCATAGTACACGTGGTGCGATGCTTCGATAATGATAACATTGTTCACGTTGATGGAAAGGTCAACCCAATAGCCGATAAAGAGATCATTGACACAGAGTTACAGTTAAAGGATTTAGAATCAGTTGAAAAGAAAATTTCCCGTTCGGAGAAGATTGCGAAGAGCGGTGATGCCAAGGCTAAAAAGGAATTGACCGTTCTGCAAGCATACCGCGATGCCCTACTGGCCGGTCAGAACGCACGGGCAGTTCAAGTGCCTGAAGAGGATAAAAAAGCTATTGAGGATTTACAGTTGTTAACGGCAAAGCCGGTGGTTTATGTAGCCAATGTAGACGAAGCCTCGGTACTTACAGGAAACAAACATGTGGATGCCCTGAGGAATCTGGTGAAAAGTGAAAATGCAGAAGTGGTGGTTATCAGTGCAGCCATTGAGGCTCAAATAGCTGAGCTAGAGACAGAGGAAGACCGCAAGATCTTTTTGAAGGAATATGGTTTAGATGAATCCGGGCTGAACAAATTGATCAGGGCCTCCTACAGCCTGTTGAACCTGATTACCTATTTTACGGCCGGGGAAAAGGAAGTACGTGCCTGGACAATAAAAAAGGGTTGGAAAGCACCTGCCGCTGCCGGGGTAATCCATACCGATTTTGAAAAAGGCTTCATCAAAGCTGAGGTAATAAAGCTTCCTGATTATCAGCACTATAAGTCTGAGCATGCCTGCCGGGAAGCCGGTAAGATGGCCATAGAAGGAAAAGAGTACGTAGTGGAGGATGGCGATATTATGCACTTTCGCTTCAATGTCTAAATATTCCTTACATACCCTTTCTCAATTTTTGATTTTTTTGTAGTTTTATAAACCGCTCATTATCAGGTTAAAGCGGGGCTTTAGGTTTAAGTATTTTTTAACCCTTTTTTATTTTTTAAAGCTTGAGAACCAGGATCATTTTTTCATTGAAGAACAGGGGAGCCTATGTCCCGTTTCACCACCAGTATTTACTGGCCCAGTTTATAAAAGGGTTGCTCATGTTTGGCCCTGATAAGACCTATCAGGGGTACACTCAGTTTAATTTCTCTGGGTTAAAAGGTCAGACCAAAATAAGTCGCAAGGGTTTACATTACTATTCGTCTAAAGTTACCCTGGTTTTTGCGTGTGCCGACCGTGAATTCCTCAGCTACTTTACGGCCCAGCTCTTTGAGCAAAAGGATATTATGATTGGAAGCCTGCACCTGGTGCCTGATTCCATTGAAGAGGAGCCCCCGGTAGAGATTCAGACAGAGGCTAAATTTTTGTGCATCTCGCCCATTGTTCCTGTTCCGGCAGCTTTTAATAATGAGCAGGGAAAAAAGTTTATCATGCCTGAAAGTGATGAATTCTCTGACTTACTCTATGACTCCACCATTAGCCGGATGGAAGCCACAGGTAAGTATACGCCTGAACAACTAACCTCTTTTTATAAATTTCAATTGGTGCCCGATCCGGGTTACTTACAGCGCCTGCAGGCAGCCGGAAAAAAATTCGCACGCATCTATCCACTGTACGATAGCGATGTAAAATTTGAAGTAAGGGGCTACACTTTCCCTTTTACCTTGTACGCTGCACCCGAAGTACAGCGTTTTGTCTATGAAAACGGATTGGGATATTTCTGCCACAAGGGCTTTGGTATGCTGGATGTAGCCGGCAATGACTCTATCAAACGTGAGCAGCAGCGTGATGCGATTTATGCTTAATGCTGATTTTCAGCTGCACCACATACCCGAAAGACTTTTTCGAACCGCAGTAATGAACAGAATGCGCCTCGGCCTTTGTTGGTGTTCTTCACCAACAACGAATGGGTGTGAATGAATGTTAAGTAATTCGAGTGAAAATTTATAAATAAAAAGGAACGAATTGAGTGTATGATAAAAGAGAAATTGAAAATTGTTTACAGTTAAGTCCCCGCAGAGTCCCCTTCGGGAGACTCTGATGTTAAGTAAGAAGATTAAAAGTATTTAAATAAAAAACGTGAGCAGCAGCGTGATGCTATCTATGCCTAGCGCGGATTTTCAAAAAAAGTCATGTAGCCAATAAGCAGATCGGCCACAGGCTTGAACGACCGGTAGTAAACAAACACCTCATAAAAATTTTCCGTTTGGAAATGACTTCCTTCAAAGAAAAGCGGTGGTTGTGTCTTTGATCTCACTACATACTGATAATCATACCACCCTTGTTTCAGTAGTAGACTGGCAGTATACTCTTTTCTTAAACTATCGTAGCGCATTCTGTTTTCTTCACTCATACCCCAGTGGGTAAGTGCCCCCATCACAAATACATCTCCGTTTACAGGCTGGGGCGATTGCAGGGTGAAAGCAATATTTACATAATTTGAAGCATTGATCCTCCGGTAGTCATAGTTGTCAAGCATGTAGCTTCCGTTATAGTCGGGGTATTGTGAGTACAATTCATCCGATCGGTTTTTGTCTTTTTCAATGTAGGCAGTCCACGGCATGGTATTCTTGTCCATGTAGGCCACATTTCTTCCAGGGTAGTTGAGCGAACGTAAATCAAAAAACCTGAATTCATTCCCACCTTTAAACATACTTTTATCATCGAAGAACCGGTATTCAAGTTCCTGAATATTTTCACGTAAAAAGCTGGGTTTAATTTCTTGTACCAGGTTATCCCAGCGCTGGTTTTGCCGCACAGTAACATTTACCGTTTCTACCGGGTTAACCAACGCAATGTTTTTGTAATTGATTGTGAAATTAATTTGCTGGTTGCGAACGGCAGCCGATCCGGAACTGATCAGGTTTCCATCGCGCAAAAAACTCACTTGCGGGTCGTAAACCATAAACCGCTTGCTTACGATAATATCGTCTTTGTCTGATCCGCGGTAAACCACTACCACATAGTTACCCGGTAGTTTAACGGCAGGCATCGGAACCCAATAATGCACGTAGGGTATCCATGTGTCCAGCGAAAACTCAAAGTTGTTAATTGGAAACTCATTGTAATCAAACAGGAAGTCCAGATCCATCAACGTTGATTTCGACCAGTTTTGATTGCAGTGCACAATACGATAATAATAGTTATCACGTTCGGTGTGCAGATCATCAAATTCAAGGATCAGGTTCCATTGCCCCATGCGGGTAACGGCAGGGAATACCTGGCTAATGGGATCGGCCTCAGCCCGGAAAAGCCGAACGGTTTTGATGTTCTTTTCGTATACGCGGTCACTCAGTGATAGGTTTTTTGAACCGGAAGCATTTGAACTGCCAAAAGGAACAGGTGAACAGGCACTTAGCAGGAGGATAACTGACAATAATTTCTTCATCGGGTTAAAACTAAAATATTAATCTTTACGGCTCCAACTTATTTCTGTTTAGGGGTGTCTAATCATGCAAAACGGCCGTTATATCGGGTACATGCTCAATGAACAGGAGCTTATTGAAGGTTGCCGAAAGGGTAGCAGGGCCTCACAGCAGGCTTTGTACGACCGTTATTGCAAAAAAATGATGGTGGTGTGTCTTCGGTATTCCAAGTCAAGTGCTGAGGCCGAAGACATTTTGCAAGAGGGCTTTGTTAAGGTTTTTCAAGGGTTAGACGGTTTTAGGCAAGACGCTAAACTTGAAACGTGGATGACAAGGATTATGGTGAACACGGCCCTCAACCACCATCGAAAAAAGCTCTACCTGTTCCCGATGGTAGATGTAGAAAAGGCTGATCTGCCGGAAGATGATATGGTTATATCCAATTTGCACTTTACTGAATTACTGGCCATGATACAATCTCTTCCGCAGGGCTGTCAGCTTGTATTCAATCTTTTTGCCCTTGAAGGGTATAGCCATAAAGAAATTGCAGACATGCTGGGTGTATCGGAGGGTACGTCAAAATCGCAATACGCCAGGGCTCGTGTTTTATTACAGGAGAAATTGAAAAAGGAATCATCACACTATAAAGTATATGGAGAAGGGAAATTTTGAGAAGGCGTGGAAGGATGCTTTTGATGGGGCTGAAGTAACTCCATCAAATTCGGTGTGGACGAATGTTGAATTGGAGTTGGAGAAATCTGCCGGAGGCAAGATGAAACAGCGGTTGTTGTTTTATAAACTTTTGGCGGCTGCATCGCTGGTTTTTGCCATGGGCATTGGTGGAGCCTATTATGTTTCTTTTCAAGCGGATAATAATCAAACTGCCGGTAACCTGTCGGTTAATCAGGAAAGCTCAACAGAGAGAGAAGTTAGCGATGCTCAATCGCAGATTAAGCAAACAGACAATAGCCATGAACTGGGAGTAACAGAAATTGATGGGGTAGTTAATTCAGGGGGTAACACATCCTCAACAATAAGTGCTTTGCGTTCAGAAAACAGAAATCTGACTTCAGTCGATAATGGATTTTCTGCTTCACATGATCAGGTTGATGATGGCAATGCTATTAATGCTTCACTTGCCGGAACAGTGCCCATTACTAACCAGGATTTTATCGTCTCTACAGAAAATAATTTTTACAATCGTGTTACTGATCGGTTCGTTGACCGGCCTCTACCTCCTTTGGCCAATACCTCAAAGCCGAAGTTAATTATTGCCGATCCTTACACAGCGCCTGATCCGGGAGAGCTGTTGTTAGCAAAACTTAACGATGAAGAAAAAAAATATGCAGCGATGGATAAGCGTACGCGTACAGAAACTATATGGACATCCCTTGGGGTTGGAGCAGGAAGCTTTAATCCGAACACCAGTTCATCGGTTTCCGTAAATCAAAGTCTTTCATCGGGCAACAATCAAAGTCCGGCAAGTGCTAATGCTGGCCCCTCCGCGGGCTCAAGTTATTCGGTGGGTGTCCAGGTTGGCGGCCGTATAACTGATCGGTTTGTACTACAAGGTGGGTTAAGTTACCTCACGCAAAATGCATCCTATACGTCTACGGTAGTGTCAATGGAATCCGCTACCTATCGTGCGGCATCGTTAAATGATTTCTCCAATGCCCAATCTGTTTCGTATGCCAGCACCCCTTACGGAGTAAACAGTAATCTTCAGTTTATCAGCCTGCCCGTTCAGGCCGGCTACCTGCTGGTAGATAAGGATTTCTCCATTCAGTTGAACGGTGGCGTATCCACCGATTTCTTTATTGTAAATACATTAACCCCCAGTGTTTCAGGCATAAATAAACTAACCCAAAATGCCGGAGCTGATTCACCTTACCGAACTGTTAATTTTAGCGGTTTGGCCGGAACTGAGTTCAGCTATAAATTTTCCAATCACTACCGGATAGCGGTAAATCCCGGGTTGCGGTATGCGCTCAACTCCATTTATAAATCAGATGTAAATACTGAAGTAGCACCCATCACGTTTGACGTGGCTTTGCGCTTCCGGTATATTTTCCGGTAGACTTCCAACCTCAAGTCTTGCAATAGGGTCTAACAAAAAAAACCTACTCCTATGAATTCAATCCCCGACAAAAACTCCCGCCTGTGGGCCTTACTTATTCTTTCAACACTGCTGGGTTTAAGTATTTTGCTTGAAAGTTGCACTGACAAATGCACGGAAACAATAGTTTACAAATATTACGAACCGGTTTACACTCCGCTGACCACCATTCGAAGTGGTGTAAAGCATGAAGCAGCTCAGCCACTTAAAATTTCCGGTAAAATTTATTTCAAGGATGGATTGCTGTTTGTGAATGAGCCGAATGAAGGCATTCACATTATTGACAATCGCGATCCATCCAATCCGTTAATCAAAAGCTTCATCCACATTCCGGGTAATTTTGACCTGGCTATTCGCAACACTTCCTTGTATGCTGATAGTTATATTGATCTGGTTGTGCTCGATATTTCTAACTTGAATCAGATAACTGAAGTCAATCGTTTAGAGGGTGTTTTTAGCAACTATAATAGCCTTGGTTTTTATGCTGATGCTGAGCGCGGTGTAGTAACCAATTGGATTGAAAAAGAAATGCCTGTTGTTGAGCAGGATTGCGATACAAGGTTTGAGCTTTGGGGTGGTATTCGATTTGGGAATGGAATTGCTTTTGCCGAACGGGCATCATTCGATGCCACCATGGCGTTGGCTCCGGGAAATTCTACCGGCATTGGCGGCTCCATGGCCAGGTTTACCATCAACAACGATTACCTTTATATGCTTGATGCGGGGAATATAATTACAGCAGATATTAGTCTTCCTGCAGTGCCTGAGAAGAAATCAGCACAATACCTGGCGTGGGATATTGAAACAATTTTCCCATACGATAACAGGTTATTTATTGGTGCTCGCAGCGGCATGCATATTTTCGATCTATCGGTGCCGGAGAACCCGGTAAAAATCACAACCTATTCGCATATCAACAGTTGCGATCCGGTAGTGGTGAGTGGAAACTATGCTTACGTTACCTTACGGTCAGGAACGCAGTGCGATGGATTTACAAACCAGTTGGAGGTTTTGAACATATCAAACATACAATCGCCCAGTTTGGTTAAGGTATATCCCATGCATAACCCGCATGGTTTAGGTATCGATGACCCGGTATTGTTTATCTGCGATGGTGACGCGGGGCTAAAAGTATTTGATGTAAGCGACAAATTGAATATTGATAAGAAGTTGTTGAAGCACTATAGAAACATACATGCCTTTGATGTAATACCTTTCAATAATGTACTGATGCTGATAGGCGATGATGGTATCTTCCAATACGATTATACCGATCCTTTGAATATTAAATTATTAAGTCAAATTCGGAAAGTGAAATGACGATCCGGCTGATAATAGCGTGCTTGCTGGTTAGTTTAGGTAATAATTCATTCGCACAACAAGATTCTGTCAGGCAAAGGGTCAGCTACTATAATTCATTTGTTGCCGGTACGCTTATTGGGTGTGGCGAATGTGCCAACGGAAAAGATTTTACGTTCAGTTTTCTTACCCTTCATGGAATAAAATTTCCAACAGGTGTAAAAATAGCCCTGGGAGCAGGTATGGATGTGTACCATGATTGGCGCCTGTTCCCATTGGTAGGCTCCATTACAATTGACAGCGAGCTTCGGGATAATGCTGTTTACGTACAACTGAATTCAGGGTATTCGTGGGGACGGTACATTTACCCGTTAGAGAATGAGATTTATCTTCGGCAAAAGGGTGGCTTTGTTGTTAACCCCATGATCGGTTATCGGGTTGGCAGGGGTAAATCAAGAATGTATATTCAGGCCGGCTATAAATTTCAATACGCCAACGTTAGTTACACACCAGCATGGTGGTGGGGGCTTCCGCCCACCATTACACGCGAGTATGACCTCAGCAGGGTAGTGGTGCAGATGGGTTTTGGCTTCCGGTGATGTATAAGTAATTGTTATGATATATATAGTAATTATAAATAAAAACTAATAAATGGGTTTGCCGATTTTTGCGGCCGTTAAACCCATTTATCTATGACACGAATAACAGTTGCGAAAGGCGATGGTATCGGGCCGGAAATTATGGATGCCACACTCGCCATCATTAAGGCGGCCGGTGCAAAAATTGAAATTGATGAAGTTGACGTTGGTGAAAAGGTTTACCTGGCCGGTAATTCATCCGGTATAGCAAAAGAATCGTGGGACATCATTCGCAGAAATAAAATTTTTCTGAAGGCACCCATTACTACACCACAAGGTGGCGGATACAAAAGCCTTAATGTAACCACCCGAAAATTCTTAGGTCTTTATGCAAACATCCGTCCATGCATAAGCTTGCACCCATTTGTAAAAACGAAGCATCCGATAATGGATGTTGTTATCGTACGGGAGAATGAAGAGGATTTATATGCCGGTATTGAGCATCAGCAAACCGATGAGGTAGTGCAATGCTTAAAGTTGATCAGCCGCCCGGGTTGCGAAAAAATTGTACGCTATGCTTTTGAATATGCAAAGCAATATGGCCGAAAAAAAGTAACCTGTTTTACCAAAGACAATATTATGAAGCAAACCGATGGGTTGTTTCACCAGGTATTTGATGAAATCGCCAGGGAATATCCGGAAATTGAAAATGAACACTGGATCATTGATATAGGTGCCGCAAAGATGGCAGATACACCCGAAGCTTTTGATGTGATTGTAATGCCAAACCTGTATGGTGATGTTCTTTCCGATGTGGCAGCCCAAATTGCAGGGTCTGTAGGACTGGCCGGTTCGGCTAATATTGGCGAGCAATGCGCCATGTTTGAAGCCATCCATGGATCAGCACCACGCAGAGCCGGACAGAATATGGCTAATCCTTCGGGTTTACTGCAAGGAGCTATTATGATGTTAAATCACATTGGTCAGACCGATGTCGCTGAGAAAGTTCAAAATGCCTGGTTAAAGACCATTGAAGAGGGCATTCACACGTATGACATTTATAAGGAAGAAACCAGCACCAAAAAAGTGGGTACAAAAGAGTTTGCCGATGCCGTAATCGCTAACCTGGGCAAAAAGCCAACGCAATTGAAAGCGGTTACTTATGCAAAGAATGCAACACTGAATCTTAAAAAATATAACCGTAAAGCCCCTGCTAAGAAGGAACTTGTTGGTGTCGACTTATTTGTTCACTGGAGCGGCACTTCACCTGATGATTTAGCAAAAATCATCCAACCCATGCAATTAGCAGATGTAACGTTATCCATGATCACCAACCGTGGTATAAAAGTGTGGCCCGAAGGTTTTGAGGAAACCTTTTGTACCGACCATTGGCGTTGCCGGTTCAAACCGAAAGATCGGTTGCTGACGAAAAATGATATTATCCAATTGTTGCAGCGTGCAACGGATGCCAATATTGATATTATCAAGACGGAAAATCTTTACCACTTCGATGGTAAAGCGGCCTATTCCTTAGGACAAGGCCAATAACCTTAACTTTTTTAATTAATGGTTCCGGAGTTTCAGGGAAGAAACCTGGTTATTGCCACCATGCACAACAAGGATCGCGTAATGCGGTCCTTGCTGGAGCAAACACTGGGTGTTAACGTTCATGTAATCAAAGAACTTAATACCGATCTGCTGGGAACTTTTAGCGGTGAAATTGAAAGGACTGGGACTGCGGAAGAAGTAGCCAGCCGCAAATGCGAATTGGCGATGGAGGAAACCGGTTTTACTTTGGCCGTGGCCAGTGAAGGAAGTTTTGGTCCACATCCCTACCTATTCGGGGTGCCTGTTAACGAAGAGCTGGTATATTTTTTCGATCGTGCTTTGGATATTCACTGCATCGGTAAATCCATTTCGCCAGAAACTAATTTTTCACACGCGGAAGTTGTCAACAGTGATGCGTTGCTTGACTTTGCAAAACGGGTAAACTTTCCTTCCCATGCAATAATCCTTAAAAACAATCTCCATAAGCCAACAGTAATAGAAAAAGGCATTCAGGATTATAATCGCTTATTAGATGCCTTTAACAGGATGAAGGAACGCTATGGCAAAGCATATACAGAAACGGATATGCGGGCTATGTACAATCCCTCACGTATGGTTGTTATCGGACAAGCTACACAGGCCATGCTCAACGCACTGACTAACAGATGTCCGTCATGTAATGGCCTATACTTTAAGCTTACCGATTTTGAGATTGGTTTGCCATGTTCATTGTGCGCCTCGCCTACACAAAGTATTTTGGCGCATCATTATTCCTGTAGGGTTTGTGGTTTTAAGGAGCGAAAGCTTTTTCCAAAGCACAAAGAAGCCGAAGATCCTATGTATTGCGATTACTGTAACCCTTAAACTGATTTGGAGCGTTCATCCAACTCCATGGCAAGCTTTTCCCATTGGCTGTTGGCTTCATCCAGTGCTGCCGTTACCTTATCGAAGGCAACCTGCACTTCATTGAATTTTTCATAATTACCAAATACTTCCGGCAGTGTCATTTGTTCTTCCAGCTTATTTTTTTCAGCCGTAAGCTGTTCAATCTTTTCTTCAACTTTCTCTAACTCGCGTTGAAGCGGCTTTAATGATTGGCCGTTAGAAGGTTTTGAGCTTACCGTTGGTTGTTCTTGTTTTTTTACCGGTTTACCCGGCTTAGTGGTATCGGGCTGTATTTTACTTTCCGCCTCGCGTTTTTTCTTCCAGTAATCATATTCTTCGTAGGTGCCCGGGTATTCTTTTATCTGGTAGTCTTCAATGTACCAGATTTTATTCGCCACCTGGCTGATGAAATGTCGATTGTGGGAGACCACCACAAATGTTCCCTGGTATTGCTGCAAGGCCTGGATCAGAATGTTTTCTGAAATAAAATCCAGGTGGTTGGTAGGTTCATCCAGCAACAAAAAGTTAGCTTCGGATATCAATGTTTTGGCAAGTGCTACGCGTGATTTTTCCCCACCGGATAACACTTTTATTTTCTTGAATTGATCTTCATCCGAAAACAAGAAGCACCCCAAAACATTTCGAAGTTGTTGCTCTGTTTTGCCTGAGCCTGCCTGTTTTAATTCGTCCAGCATTTCATTTTCGAGGTGGAGGGACTCAAGCTGATGCTGGGCAAAAAATCCTTGAATAACATTATACCCGAGTGTCCTGTTGCCTTCTATGGGTTCCGTGCCGGCAATAATGCGCAGCAAGGTAGACTTACCTTTTCCGTTGGCGCCAATCAGGGCTATTTTATCACCGCGTTCTATGGTAATAGAGGTGTTTTTAAGAATTTGCAATGCCCCATAGGCCTTTGAAATATTGTCGAGCGTAACAATGTACCGGCCGGGTTGCTGGTGAAAAGTGAATTTAAAATTTACGGCAGCGGTATCATTCACTACTTCATCAATTTTTTCCATGCGGTCGAGGGCCTTTACCCTTGATTGCACCTGGCGAGCTTTAGTGGCCTTTGCTCTAAAACGCTCAATGAAGCGTTCGGTCTGCCTTATTTTCTGCTGCTGGTTCTCGTAGGCGTTTTGCTGGATTTGTTCACGCAACTCTTTTTCTTCCAGGTAAAAAGAGTAGTTGCCCTCATAACTAACGAGTTGTTGCTGGGTAACATCAACAATTTTGTTCACTACATTATCTAAAAACCGTCTGTCATGCGATACAATAATCACCGCACCATCATAATTCCTTAAATAGTCTTCTACCCATTCAATTGATGGAAGATCCAGGTGGTTGGTTGGCTCATCCAGCATGAGCAGTGAGGGCTTCTCTAACAGCAACTTTGCCAGCATAACCCGCATGCGCCAGCCCCCGGAAAACTCTTTTAAAGGCCGGTGTAAATCGGCAGTGGTAAACCCAATTCCTTCCAGTACTTCTTCGGCTTTGGCCTGCATACCATAGCCGCCTGCATGATCATATTTTTCCTGAAGTTTGGTAAGCTTTTCCACCAGGTCTTCATGGTACTCCGTTTCCAATTGGTGGATCAGAATTTCCATCTGCCGCTCCATATCCACTACTTCTTTAAACGCCCCCATGGCTACGGTAAGAATGGAGTCATCGGTCTGGTAGGAGAGCAGATCCTGGTTAAGAAAACCAAGGGTGCATTCGTTGCTTTTGCTGATGCTGCCCGAATCCGGTGTTAATTCACCGTTAATAAGCTTCAATAGGGTTGATTTTCCTCTGCCATTCAGCCCAATAAGCCCTATTTTGTCTTTTGGCTTAATGAACATATTGGCGTTTTCGTAGAGGGCGCGTCCACCTATAAAGTATGAAAGGTTGGTTATCGATATCATTTAACCGCAAAGATAATTTTTTGTAAGGGTTAAACTTCATTGAGACCAAAATCCCTTTGTATTACCATCCCTAAAAATTTGGTTTATATTCATTCCGATTAGGCTTATCTTCCGGCTTAAACTTATGATTATGCGGATATCAAAATTTGTATTTCCTGTTGCTCTATTGATGGTGGCCTTATTGCAATGTAACAGTGGTTCAAAGCCTGCTGTTGTTGAGCTTCCGGTGGGTGATGACGGAAGTGTGGAAGCCTTAACCGAGTATTCCAAGACATTACCCCTTGAAAAGATAAAAATGCCGGCTGGTTTTAAGATTGATGTTTTTGCTGAAGTGGAGAATGCCCGTTCTATGGCGATGAGTCCCTCCGGTGTGCTATACATTGGAAACCGAAATGGTGATAAAGTTTATGCGGTTAAAGACACCGATGGTGATTTTAAGGCCGATAAAAAATGGGTAATTGCTTCTGGCTTAAACATGCCCAACGGTGTGGCCTTCAAAGATGGTGATCTGTATGTTGCAGAAGTAAGTCGTATACTGAAGTATGTTGGCATCGAATCCAAACTGGCTAATCCGCCTGCACCGGTTGTTGTAAATGATACCTATCCGGATAAAACCCATCATGGCTGGAAATACATTGCGTTTGGTCCGGATGGAAAACTTTACGTTCCGGTAGGGGCGCCTTGTAATATCTGCGAATCAAAAGAAGAAATTTTTGCATCGATTACCAGAATTAATGCGGATGGCAGCGGCCGTGAAATTTTTGCCCACGGTGTTCGCAATACGGTTGGCTTTACCTGGCATCCGGAAACAAAAGAAATGTGGTTTACCGATAATGGCCGCGATATGTTAGGCGATGATATACCTCCTTGTGAATTGAATTATGCGCCCAAAGCCGGTATGCACTTCGGGTATCCATACTGCCATGGGGGTACCATAAAAGATCCTGAATTCGGCAGTAAGCGCCCGTGCAGCGACTTTACCGTGCCTGCGCAAAATCTAGGACCGCACACGGCACCGTTGGGGTTAAAATTCTATACCGGTTCTATGTTTCCGGGTCAATACAAAAATCAGCTATTCATTGCTGAACATGGTTCGTGGAATAGGTCAAAAAAAATCGGATACCGTGTAAGTTTAGTGAATGTGCAGGGAAATACTAAAGCCACAAGCTATACAACATTTGCCAGCGGTTGGCTGGATGATGAAACCCAAAAGGTGTGGGGCAGACCGGTTGATGTATTGGTTTTAAATGATGGTTCTATGCTGGTATCCGATGATCAGGCCAATGTGGTATACCGCATTTCATACGTGAAGTAGTGTGCTAGTAGGATAAAAACGAAGTTATCTGCCCATGCATCCTGAATTATTTGAGTTCGGAAACTTCACTATCTATTCCTACGGCTTTATGATTGCCGTTGGGGTTATTGTGGCCGTGGCGTACCTGGCCATTCAGGGTAAAAGGGAAGTAAACCTGACGTTTGATCAGGCGAATAATCTTTTTCTCTTCATTTTTATAGCCGCTGTGGTTGGTGGTAAGGTTTTTCTGTTCTTTGAAAACCCATCGCTGTACATCGAGAGTCCCAGACGATTATTAACGGGGAGCGGGTTTGTGTTCTACGGATCATTTCTCTTTGCCGTGCCCACCATGTTGTGGTATTTTAAAAGGAACAAATTGCCGGTATACCAAATGCTCGATATTATGGCGGTGGTAACCTGCCTGGTACACATGTTAGGCAGGGTAGGGTGTTTTATGGCCGGATGTTGTTATGGGAAGCCAACGACCAGCATGTTTGGCGTCACGTTTACTGATCCGGCCTGCCAGGCAAACCCGTTGAATACTCCCTTGTTTCCTACGCAGCTCATGGAAGCCGGATTTATACTTCTGGTTATGATGGGGTTATTATTTCTCCGATCGAAGAAGCAGTTTCACGGACAATTATTTTTGATGTACCTCATGCTGTATGCCCTTGGAAGATTTGGTTTGGAGTATTTCCGGGGTGATCAGGCCCGGGGATTTGTGATTGAAGATTATGTTTCAAACTCACAGTTTATTGCGTTGTGCATACTGGTAGTTGCTGCAATTGTGTACCGGAAGTGGTCTAAAAGAAATAAGGTAGTAGTTGATAAAAGAAAAAAGTAACCCGGCATCAGGCTAAAAGTCATCAGCAATATCATCTATTTTTTTCTTCTTGTCTTCGTCCATCATTCGCTTTATGATAGCTGAAGAATAGAGTAGCTCAAGAGAAGTTTTAGAAGCAGGTTTAAATTTCAGGGTCAGGTTTTTTCCTATCCAGGTATAGCTCTCATCGCGTACGTCATAAATGGGTTTTCCTAATGCACTCTCCATGCCTTTCATCAGGCGGGTGTCTTTTGCGGTGATCACGGAGATTTCATAAATCAGGTCTTTGTAGGTTTTTACCTCAATTTTGTTCACCACCACTTCGCCAATGGTGGCATTTTCCGGGTTGATTACTTCAAACAGTTTAGCCGGGTGATGACCCTTTTCCTTAATATCTTTTTTGAATTTTGATCCAGCCACTGAATCGATATGCATACCCATTTTAATATTCTTAAATCCATTTCGCCTGTCCAGTTCGGTCAGGTCGTCCTGGGTGAAACCCGCAATGGAAATAAACAACATTATGATAAGGATGGAAGAATGCTTCATATTTTTGGTTCAATAAACTGAATGGGTATGCTTATTTTTGTTTTATCCCATAATAGCAAAAGATCGGCCACATTATTTCGCTGGTCAATTACTATCGTAAAAGCTTCATAGGTGGTATTACCGGTTTCGCCCACGGGCACATCAAAGCGTACTAAATCGAGTTTGGCGTTGTAGTTATAGGATCCCCAAAGGCCATTTTCTTTATTGATGATGATAGTCCATTTTTCAGGTTCTGGTATTGTAAAAAGTGTATAGGTTCCTGCCGGTATCAGGTTTCCGCCTAAATAGGCATCGCGCGTTAAGGTTATTTCTGTAGCTTCATTGGCACCGGTTCGCCATACTTCATTAAAGGGCACAAGTTTGCCAAATACTTCACGGCCGCGTTTGTGTGGCTGGCCGTAGGTGATTTTAATGTAGGTATCCTTATACTTTGCCGTTACAATAGCTGCCGGGCTTAAACGTGGTTTAATAGCTTGCTGTGCAGCGGCAACGTTGACCTCGAGGACGAGAAAGAGAAGAATTAGAATGCGATACATTGTTTCAACCATCCGACACCATTAACTTGGCGAATATAAACTGTTACCCAGTAATTAGTAAACGCTTCGTGCAAATCTACAGATGACCCGACCAGCTTTTGATGATATTTTTATGGAACTGGCAGTAAACCTTGCCAAACGGTCGCATTGTATCAAGCGTCATGTGGGGGCTGTGCTCACCAAGGATACGCGCATTATTTCTATCGGATACAATGGCCCGCCCTCAGGAACGCACAATTGTGATGAGGAGTGGCCTGAAAAGGGTTGTCCGCGCGATTCCAAGGGCGGCTGTTCGCTGGCCATACACGCAGAACAGAATGCTATACTATATGCAGTGAAAAATAAAACGGCAGTAGAGGGTTCCACCTTATATGTTACCCTATCCCCATGCCTGGCGTGTGCCCGTATTATCTACTCTATGGGTATTACACGGGTTATTTACCTGAACTCCTATGCCGAACACAAAGGTCTGGCCTCAGATGAGGGTGTCGATTTTCTGATTCGCTTTGGTGTGGAGGCTGTTAAATACCAGGGTCAGCTCACCAACGTAACACACATGATTTAAGATTATGCTTGCTTTAAAGCCTTCTCAAGATCAGTAATTAGTTTAGCCGGAACAGCCTTTGCATTTTTTGCCTTTACTGTTTTCAGTACCGATAGTGCTATTGTGCAATTTTGAATAAGGCCCACCGGGTTTTTATCATAGCGATAGCTTCCCAGGCACCAGGCAATGTCGGCTTGCAGTTGTGGTTCAGCATTGAGTGCCTGAAGTTTTTCGATTACCTGTTCACTTACTTTATCGATCGATAGGGAAGGTGTGGCTTTAGCTTTACTGCGCGGAGCAGCAGCTTTTTTTGCAGGAGCTTGAGGTGATTTCTTTTCAGTTGCTTTAGCCATGACAGTCATTTTTGGTTGACGAATGATAAAATTTCATTCAAAATTACAGACTTGAGGTAGGGTATTGCAAGTCAACAGTCTTTTAAATTTATGCAACCGTGTGAATGGATGTTAAACAAACAGAATAGGAACGCCATAAAAAGACGAAAGGGAAGTAATTCTAAATTACTTCCCTTCGCAAAGTTTTTAGGGGTTACCTAATTACTTCTTCTTCTTGGCAGCTTTCTTAGCTGTTTTCTTCTTTGCTGCCTTTTTCGCTTTCTTTGCCATAGCGTTAAATGTTTAAGGTTAAAAAGTTGTGAAAAGTTATAACAAAAATTTAATCCGCAAAAATTTTTTGATAAAATTTTTTGGCTGTGTGATTTTTTTAACAGTCCGATACTTCAAAATCGGGTAATCATTTTTAGTTCAAATGATGTTCACTTCTGGTGTTAATTCAATTTCAAATTTTTGCTGAACTGATGTGCGAATGTTCATTGCAAGTGAAAAAATTTCTTCACCGCTGGCGTTATTGTAGTTCACCAATACAAGTGGTTGATGTGCATGCACACCGGCATCACCAAATCGTTTTCCTTTCCATTCACATTGTTCAATCAACCAGGCTGCTGGAACTTTAACTAATTGATTTTCAGTGGAATATCCGGGTATTTCCGGAAATATTTTTTTTAATGAATGATAGTGTTCTGCAGTGATGACCGGGTTCTTAAAGAAGCTTCCTGCATTGCCAATAGCGGTTGGATCAGGAAGTTTTTTTCTGCGTATCGCAATGACAGCGTCACTGATGGATTGTATAGTTGGTGAAGTGATATGCATAGCATGAAGGGTGTCTTTAATCGCTCCGTATTCTGTGTTCAACAAGTGATTTTTTTTGGTTAAGGTTAAAGTAACACTTGAGATAAAAATTTTTCCTTTCAACTCTTTTTTGAACACACTTTCCCGGTATCCGAACTCGCACTCCGCGTTGGTAAAGGTTCGCAGCACTCCGGTTGCAAGATCAATTCCCTCTACCTTTTCAACAACGTCACATAGTTCTACACCATACGCTCCAATATTTTGCATGGGTGCAGCACCCATGGTACCGGGTATAAGTGATAGATTTTCGATTCCGCCCCAGTTATGCTGCACACAATACAACACGAATGGATGCCAGGGCTCACCTGACGCAATACGCAGCGTAATGGTATTGTCATTTTCTTCAATGGTGCTGGTGCCGTTTAGTTTATTTTGAATAACAAGCCCGCTGAAGTCTTTTGTTAATAGTAAATTACTTCCCCCGCCTAATATGAGGTGCTTTTCGTTTTTAAAAATATCGGATTGGATGAGTTCACCCAGATCATCCCGGGATGCGACAGAAGTAAAATATTGGGCTTTCGCCTGGATGCCAAATGTATTGAAGGACTTAAGGTCGATGTTCTTTTGAATTGCGATCATAAACAATAGACAACCGTGCGAAGGTGCATAAAAAACCTTAGGCGTCCTATACGCTATGCCAATGCAATGCGAGCAATAGCTTTTGAATTATTGTATCCCCGTCAGATCGCTGGCATCGATTTTTATCAAACAGATTCGTGGAAAGCGGCCGGCAATATAGGTGGTTCCACAAACGGCCAGTCCTCCATCTTCCGTTGTAATTACCTGGGCAATTTCAAATGGATTTGAAAACCCGAGATACTTACTGGTGAGGAAGGTTCCGGTAGCTTCATCGTAGAAGTATAAGCCTATTTGTTTGGAGCGTGTATTACTTCCATAGACCAATACATTTTTCGTGTTGATGGTGGCCCGGATAATTTTCACTTTCGCATTGGGTTCAAGTTCGGGCAATGTGTTTCCTCCGAGGTCCACGCTGGAGGAAGTTCCGGTTGGATTTAAAATAACATTGGGCAACAGGTAGTTATCACCGAAGTTAAACCGGGCACCGGCAAATTTTGTGATTGATAGGGGCAGTAACGCACTAAAGCCCCCGTCATCCTGAATGCCTTGCACTACCCCACGCGGATCATTTTGGTTCAGATCAGTAAATACCAGCGAGAATGTGTAATTGTAAAAGCCATTAAAGTAATACAGTCCGCCCGGAATCCGGCCTGCCTCAAAAGGATATTGCCTGCCTGTGCGGATGAAATGGTTAATAATGGGTTCTTCTACCTTGTCGCCTGCACCTATTGTAAATGCTTTGGATTGACTCACTGCACCGCTGGCAGTTACCACGGCTATAACGGATTGCTTAGTAAGGTGATCATAGGTGAGGAGCACGTAATTATTCCCATCCACCCGGGAGGCACAGGGGTAGTATAGATCTCCACCCACAGCCGAAATGTTCACACCCTCCAGGTTTGCATCGGTTTGTACCCGTTGTACCTGAAGGGTAAGGGGATCCATACAGAAAAAGTTATAGGTGTCGTTAATAAAGGCGAGCTGAGCGATGGGGTTAACATAGCTATCGTCTACTTCTATTTCCTTCACAAAGTTTCCATCCTTATCAGCCTTCATCAGGTAAATGCCTGTAAAGTTAGATTCGGCCAACCTGCGTCCACCCAGAATAAGGTATCCGCCATCGGGGGTTTGCACCATATCAATGGGGAAATAGTTTGTCGTAAACAGGTTGTTATCGTAAATCTTGGTAAACGATTTTTGATCGAATTCAGGATTGGTTTCTTCTACACAAGAAGTAACCAGTAAAAATCCTGCCAGCAGGACGGAGAATAGCTGCTTTATCATCGTTGATCCAAAGTTTTAAATCCACTGGCCAGGTACCGCATTGGAAATAAACATCCGAATGAAAAGGCCAGATTGTTGAGTTTAATATCGTCCATAGCTTCACCAATGCCTGAAAGCCGGTCGCTGCCAAAGCGGTTTTCGGTTGAGTTGATGAGGCTCATGCCTTTGCGGTACTGTATGTCCAGGTTTAACCGCACATTACCCAGATTGTAGTTGGCACCAATACCACCTAAAAGTCCCCAATGATTTTGGGCAAAAAGATCTTTAGCACCGATAATCACCGGGTCGTTAATGAATTTGTTAGTACCGCCCGAGGCGTAGTCTATACCCGAAACTTCCACAGACTTGTTGGCATTGATGAGGAACCCATAATAAACACCAACCTGCACATAAGGACGAAGTCGGTTACCTATAATATCATATTTGAAGATCAATGGTATTTCAGCATGATCAACTTTTTGTTCATTGTCATAGGTCAACTCCAGCCGGTTTGAAGCATTTTCAGGATCGCTCCACTCATAGTTATTGGAATAGGTAAAAAGCGAATGGCGGTAAGCCGGCTGCAGGCTGAAGGAAAATCCTTTGTAATAAAAACTCACCTCTAAAGTTACCTGGCTTCCAATAGCATTAAAGTTATCGTATGCTTTATCTGTTTGCGATGCGGGATAATTGCCCGGAGATAATGCCGAATAGCGTTTTTCCACAGAAACATCGGATAGGTTTACACCGGCTTTCAGGCCCAGCCACCATTGCTTATCCAAAAAGTTTCCTCCGGGTGCATTGGTCGCCCGACTGTTATAGGCTTGCGGAGTTTTCTTTTTGGGAGGCTGGCCAAAGGCAAGGGCAGCCATGAGCAGCAGTAAAGAAAGTGAGTAGAGTTTTTTCATCCGTTAATTAATCACAACAAGTTTTTTTGATTGCTCAAAGGCACCCATATTCATTTTATAAATATACAATCCTGCCGGAATTCCTGTCAGGTCTACCGGTATACTATGCTCACCCGGCTCAAAATTTTGTTTCACCAGGTGTTTTATGGGTTTGCCGCTGCGATCGTAAAGCATTACCTGTACTAAGCCCTCGGCATTGATCATAAAGGTAAAGGCGGTTTGGGCTTTTGCCGGATTGGGGTAGCAATCTCCTAAATAAAAGCGTTGTTGAACAAATGTATCAGTGCTGGAGATTACCTGAACCGCTAAGGGAAGGGGCTGATAAAATCCTCCTTCTTCGCGTGGGCCGTCAATGAAGTTTCCAAAAAAGATATCGTTATTGATTTTCTGTTCATCCACCAGCATCCAGTCTTTTAGCAGGTTGGCATATACCTGCCGGTAGTCGTATTGCATCTCAATATTATCGCGTGTCATGTCGGGTACATTGCCAATTACCCCGGGGTTAACCCCGCGTCCAAAAACAAATATGGGTCCGCCAGTGCCGTGGTCGGTTCCATAACTTCCATTAGAATGCACTCTTCGCCCAAATTCTGATGTGGTAACGGTTAATACTCTGGATTCCAATCCACGAACCTTTAAATCATCCTGAAAGGCTTTCATAGCCGTTGATATGTGATACATCAGGGCAGCATGTATACCCATGGTTGGGTCATAACTTTCTACCTGCGATGCGTGTGTATCAAACCCGCCAATCTTTACCATAAATACTTTGGTCTTACAACCACCGGCCAGCAATCGTGCAATAAGTCTCAATTGCGGAGAAAGGTGATTTCGTTTGCTACCGGTAGGTGCATTGAATGGATAGACTTCCGGATAGGTGGTGGAGGTATTTCCTCCTGCCTGATACACTTCATACAAGCGCTTGGCGTAGTCATCGGTTTTCTTTTCCAGGCCGAGTATCCAATTCATTTCCTTTCCATAGGGCGAGCTGTCAAGGAATTCAGGAGGCTTGCCACGCGGATCTATGTCCTTGTCCTGAAAGCCTTCGAGTTCTTCCACCAGGTTGGCAAAACCAACGGGATCATTGAGCGAAAGGGAAGTAGGAATATTATTTTCCTGATGGAAGATCAGCGAAACATCGCTGCCCATTTCAATACCTAACGGATCGAGCATATCGTCATTTGGGAAATCAGCGGGGTACTCCAATGGAGCATATTCCTGCTGGAGGTATCGGCCCAACCATCCGGAAGAGAAATAGTCATCGGAGCCACCCCCCATAAACCAGATGTCGCGTCCGCGGAAGTGTGAGCCATTATTATTTCTGTACGATACACCCTGTACGAAGGCAACCTTACCCATATCGTACATGCCTTTCATGGCCTGCATATCAGGATGCAGCCCTACTTGTCTGTTGGACGGAAGGGTACTGTCTAATGGAATATATTTCCGTAAGCTGTTGCTTTTCGGAATGGCGATGTTTGCCCTGCGGCTATAATAGTGGTCATACTGCTCTACCGGTATTAAGGAATTCAATCCATCATTACCACCGTGTAATTGGAGGATGATCAATACCCGGTCGCTGTCACCTTGTTGTGCCAGGCGCGACAGGGGGTTGTTGGCCATTACCTTTAACGGTATTCCATTTATAGCAAAGGGTAAGCTTAAGGCTAGCGGTATTTTTTTAAGGAAATTTCTGCGCTTCATGTTAGTGGAGTTGGTATTCGGGGGATTGCATCATCGCATTAAATAAATTTTCAAGCTGGCGTCTCACGGTTTCAGGATCAAATCCGTTGGTCCATCGAATGGTCCAGGCGCCTTCCGGATTATCATCAATTTTGGGATTCTCCAGAAAGGAAACCAGGAAATAATTTAACCGCTCGGCAGTAATAGTAGCAGTATCATCTGCTGCCGTATCAAACGTTAGGTTATTGCTTATGGGCAACAGCAAACGGGCAAGTTCAATAATCAGGTTGCGGGCATTGGCTGCAACGGCAGGAGTGAAATTGGTTTGCACAAAATTCACCACATCAACTTTCAACATACCATCTTCCATTTCCGATACCAGTCTGCGGATAAACTCATACCGCCTGGCGAGGTAATTCACGGTTATCCAGCTTCGGTGATAAATCGGAAACTGGTGGTAGGCATCATATCCCGCAACATCAAAGGGTTGGTAAAACACCATGCCCTGGTTATCGGCCAACGCAATAATTTCACCGGTCTTTTGATAAAATGCTGAGGCGGAAACACTAATGTCGGGTATTTGATAATTAAAGAAACGGAGCGAACCAATAATCAGATCAAGGGGAGATTTTATTATGCCACCAAAATTATCGTCATCCACACCAGCAGCTGCCTCGTAGAAATGCTGACTGCGTAAAAGATTTTCCACCACCGGCTGAAGTTTGAATCCGTTTGTGCGAAAGGTATTTGCCATTTCAGCGATAATGGTGTTATAGAGCGGAACGGGTATTTCATGATAAACATAAAACCGGTAGATTTTTCGGCAGATATGGCGTAGTGTTTCTTCCTGCTCGTAAAGCATGTCAATTAACTGACTGATTTCATCCAAGGCACTTTCCAGCGTTGGATTCGCCCCGTTCAGCAATGCTGGGTCGGGTTGAATAACGTATGGCAGACCCGTGTTTATGTCAATAAAACTGTCGCTGAATTGCTTAACACCATTGTCATGCCCGGTGGCGTTGGTATTGCTACCACGAACTTTACCACGCGGCAGACTCGTGTCCGGATCGATATTGGAGAAAGTATTATCAAAATCGAAACCGGAGAGCACCCGTGCTGCGGCCTGTACATCCTGTTCTTTGTAAATGATATAATCACCCGGGCCCGGTGTTGGGGGGAGTGAACCTTCTAACCCACGGCCAATCGAGTATAGCTCAAATAACTCACGCGCATAGTTTTCATTCGGACTACCCTTTACGTTCAGGTTGCCGTCCAGCAAACGAAGCATGGCATTGTCGACACTTACCTTCTTCGTCAGTTCCCTGAAATTTACTTCCGGCAGTGCTGTTGCGTCCAGCGCAAACTGTCGATACAGCATGTTTTGAAAATACAGTGCCCGGCTGCTGCCAATTTTTTCCTGTATGGCGGTAAAGTGTGTATGTAAAAACATCACCAGTTTTTCGCGCACGGAGTATGCAAGGGACAACGCGGGTGGTACACCGGTGCTCATCATTTGTCCAACGAACCACTGTTTAAAATACTCCTCATATTCAAATTCCATTTTTTCCGGATCGGTGACCCCGGTTATTACCCACTGACTATTTGTATCAGGATCTACAGGGATGGATGGGTCAGGAAGTACCTGGCGGAACAGAAGGTTGGTTGCCTGCAGCGGTGTGAGCAATGCAAACGCTTCAATTTGTTGTTTCGTAGGACCGAACGAAGCACGCCTTAACAGGTGTGCTGCACGATTGTATCCAAGGGTTCCGGAGTATTCGGGTAGTGGCATAGCGTAAAATGATCAATAGCGACAACTTTATCCTTTAAAATTCTAAAATAAACTCATTTAGCAGATAAAGCGCAGATATAGCCGACTATTGTAGCTATTTTCCTTCAATTTTGATTTACCTCCAGTTTATATTAAGGTTAATTGTCGGTGGCCTGTAAATTTGAAGCATGAAAATTATCGAATGTCCGCGTGACGCCATGCAGGGGCTCACTGAATTTATCCCTACAGAAAAAAAGATCCGGTACATCAATCAATTGTTGGAGGTAGGATTTGATACGATTGATTTTGGGAGCTTTGTTTCTCCGAAAGCTATACCGCAACTTCGTGATACGGTGGAGGTGTTGGGAGAACTAAACTGGGAGGCCAGTCCATCTAAACTTTTGGCGATTGTGGCGAATACCCGAGGGGCAGAGGAGGCCTGTAAACACGAGGCCATTACCTACCTGGGTTTTCCGCTTTCTATTTCTGAAACCTTTCAACAACGAAACACCAACAAGTCCATTGCTGAAGCCCTCAATACGGTTGCAGAAATCCAGGAGCTCTGTCAACAGTCCGGCAAAAAGTTAGTTTGCTATATCAGCATGGGGTTTGGGAATCCGTATGGCGATCCGTATGACGTTAAAACCGTGGAGCAGTTTGTTGACATTTTAGTGACATTGGGAATAGAAATAATTTCACTTGCGGATACGATTGGCGTATCAAACCCGGAAAACATTACATTTCTGTTTACCAGTCTTGCTAAAAAATTTCCAGCGGTTGAATTGGGCGCCCACCTGCATTCAAATCCCAAGTCGGCTGCAGAAAAAGTTGAGGCTGCCTTTAATGCCGGTTGCAAACGGTTTGATGGAGCCATAAAAGGTTTTGGCGGTTGCCCGATGGCCAAAGATGACCTGGTAGGAAATCTGGCCACGGAAACCATTTTGGAATGTCTTGGCAGCTATGGTGCTGCTCCCGACTTAAATCAGGAAGCTTTTCAAAAAAGCCTGCTGCTGGCCGATGAAATATTTCCAAAGCATTGAAAATATTACGTTGTACTGCATTTCGCCAGCCAACACTCTACTTTTGTTCCAAATATTGAAAGATCATGAGAAGAGTATTTGTAATGGTTGGTTTTGTTTGTGTGGCCGCCATAGGTTTAGCACAAGGTGCGAAGGATTACACCCAAAAAGGACGTGAACTCCTGGAGAAGGAAGAGTATGTTGAAGCTCTGCTAAACCTGAATAAAGCCCTTGAAATTGATCCAAATTATGCTTCGGCTTATTATTTCAGAGGAAACATAAAGTCTCAGTTTGATGACCGTCATGGTGCGATGAAGGATTATAATACCGCACTTGAGAAGAACCCAAAACTTACGGAAGCATTTTTTGCGCGAGGCAATGTGAAGATGAAGCTTCAGGACTACTATGGTGCCATTGATGATTATTCGGCTGCCATAACGCTTAATGAAAATTTCGTTGAAGCATACTACAATCGTGGTAAAGCGAAACAATATTTACAGGCATATCAGGATGCTATTAATGACTGCTCAAAAATTATTGCCATAAATAAGAAAAATGTTGATGCGTACTACATGCGCGGACTGTTACGCATTGAATTTGGTGACCTGAAAAACGGTTGCCTGGATTTGAGTAAGGCAGGGGAGTTGGGTGACCTAAAGGCCTATGAACTGATCAAAGAGAAGTGTAATCAGAAAAATCAGGAAAAAGACTAAGGATATCAGTTGGTTGAGCCAGTCGAAACCTAACGACTAAGCGCGTACATTTTACCGGGCAATGATTTTACGGCCCCGTTAAATTCCAGCCCCAAAAGTACGGAAGCCAACTGACTGACAGGCAGGTTTGATTTCCAACTTAACTCGTCAATCATTACCGGACTTTTTTTCAATAATAAGGTCAGTATAATTTTCTCTTCTTCTGTATAACCATCCAACGAGAAGGATGTAACTTTTTTCTGACGGGTTGTCTTTGCCGCTTCCCAATTCATAATGTATTCCAAATCCTTTACAGACGATATCAGGTGTGCCTTATTGGTTTTGATCAGGTTATTGCAACCGGCCGAATAGGTTACGCCAATACTTCCCGGGAAGGCGAAAACGTCTTTATTGTAACCATTCGCTATCTCTGCGGTTATCAGTGCGCCACCTTTTTCAGCAGCCTCCACAACCACCAGTGCATCGGATAAACCGGCAATGATTCTGTTGCGCTCGGGAAAATTGTGCGCATCGGGTTTAGTGCCAAATGGATTTTCCGTAACCAGTCCTCCGTGCTCCAACATTTTGTGCGCAGTTTCTTTATGGGTTGCCGGATAAATAACATCTATACCACTGCCCATTACGCCTATCGTAGGTAAGTTGTTTTTTAACGCCTGTTTGTGCGCTTGTATATCAATGCCGTAGGCTAATCCGCTCACAATTAATACTCCGTGCGGCACTAATCCTTCTACAAGCTTTTCAACTTGTTCTTTTCCATAGGCTGTAGCCTGGCGGGTACCAACAATACCAACGGTTTTTGGATTTTCGAAATCAACATTGCCTTTTACATACAACATTGCAGGTGCATCGGGTATGTGTTTCAGGCGTGAAGGATATTTTTTGTCGAGGTAGAAAATAATTTCAACGGATTCTTTTTCTGCCCGCTTAATTTCTTTTTCAGCCTTTTCAAAGGAACTTCCTTTGGTGATGGTTTCAGCGATTACGGGACCAACACCAGGAATTTTCAGGAGTTTGCCTTTGGGTGTTTTAAAAACCTTCTCGGCTGAACCACAATAGCTAACCAGTTGGCGGATGGTATAATCGCCAATGCCGGTAATAAAATGCAGGGCCACTAAAGCAACTCTGTTTTGATCAATCATTTCAGAAAAATGCTAAATAGTTCTGAATTCCTGATAAAATGAGGATTGTAATCTGTACAAAGCGGGAAAATATCAGTGCAGTTGGTCGCGAAGCTCAACGAGGAACCTGCGAACATTCTTGAGCGAATCGATAAGCTCGATTTTATCCTTCACCGAGTTGTTATCGTTGCGCAGCATTTCTTTGGCGCCCTGTAAGGTGAATCCCTTTTCTTTTACCAGGTGATAAATAGTTCGTACACTATCAATATCTTCTTTGGTAAACTGCCGGTTTCCTTTGCGATTCTTCTTCGGCTTGATAAGATCAAACTCAGATTCCCAAAAACGAATGAGGGAAGGGGCTACGTTGAAAATTTCAGCTACTTCTCCTATGGAGTAGTAGAGTTTTTCGATTTCTTTTTCCTTATACGCCATGCTGTGAAGCAAAGTAAACAATTAATCCATTACCGCCAATACTCTTACCCCGGAAAAATATTTCAATTCATGGTGAGCTTATAAACCATAACCGAATGGCCGCCCCCTTTACCAGTCTTGCCCTGTGCGGTCACCAATAAGTATTGATCATCATCGGTAATTTCCATCCCTACTGGGAATGAGTCGGCAGGAATCTCCGCAACTTTGCTCATGGTGGAGGTATTCACGACAATTATTTTGCTAAGATTATTTACGCAGGCAAAAACATATTTTCCATCCGATGATGCTACAATGGTTCTGGCGCCCGGGCCCACATAGCAACTTTTCCAAGCCTCTTTATCGATGGTGTTTTTACCGGCATTTTCCAACCTGCTTTGTATAAAGGCCTGCCAGTTGGTTTTTTGAACGTGGCCTGTTGAATTGCTGCTGATGATCAGGTCATCGCCTGAAATAATCAAGTGACGGATGTTGTAGTAAGGACTATAACTCACCCCCAGGTATTGGTAATTGTTCTCCAAATCAAAAACAGCAATGCCGCCATCGCCACCCATGCGGCCTACCAGCAGGTATTTTGAATCGGGGGTAAATACGGTGCCCCGCAGGCAATATCCACAATTATTGTCGCGATCAACTTTTACTCCGGGCTCGAATTTGACCTCCAGCCGTTTATCAACGATGGCATGGTTTACATAGCTAAATTCAAAGGGATCATCGGAGCTGGTATCAATGATGCCTAAGGTGTTATCCCCCCAATGAGTAACCGCCACATATCGGCTGTCGGGTGAGGCTGCAATCATTTTAGGCAGTATGCCGGTGGGCATTACCCGAATAATTTCATCTGATTCGGTATCGATAATAGCGACTGCCGAAGGACTTTCAGCATTCACATCATAACTTCTCCGGTAATAGGTTACCCATAAATATTTGCCGTTGTGCGAAAAGCAGCTTTCCACCGGCTTTCCACTGAAAATATTAAAATCACTTTTGCGGTAGCGGTATTTATAATCGAATGCGTTGTATTCTCCATCTTTAAAAAGATGCTGATTCTGTGCATTGAATACGTGGCGGATAACTTTTAGCTTTTCAAAGGTTTCAATGCTGTACACTACCGTTTCGTTGCCCTCCAGGGATTGCACATAGAATTTTTTCTTTTCGGGAAGGTAGTTTACCGACTTAGGTGAGTTAATACTCCGGTCAAATTTATCGTTAGGATTTTTTGTAGCAGCTACCCGGTGCTGGTACCGTGCTATTAACTCCAACGAAACGGGCGCATTAAAGGGAACCGATGTAATGCCCAGGGTATTGTAAATGGATTCTTCTTCATCTTTTTGCGCAAAGCCATCGAAAATGATAAGAAATAGAAGAGCCGTGAACAGGAATTGCTTCAATGCGATCATGAATCAATGAGTTATACAGATTATAAGCCACAAAATTACGAATTGAACAACATCAGGCGAAACGAATTGAACGCCTATTTGGTAATTGAGTCCTTATACTTTGGGTGCTCAACAATTTTCTGATATTCCTGATGACTCAGGTCGCGCTGGAAGAAATTGATAGGATTTACCTGCACACCATTATGTAAAACCTCATAATGGAGATGGTATGCATCACTTTGACCGGTAGTACCAACATACCCTACCAGTTGCCCGCGTTTTACTTCCTGTCCAAGTTTTAATTCATATTTCAACAGGTGTGCATAACGGGTTTCGTAACCAAATCCATGATCAATATAAATCACCAATCCATACGTCTCGGAATAATCGGCACGCGACACCACTCCATTGCCTGTAGCGAAAACCGGGGCACCTTTAGGAGCCGTCATGTCCAGTCCGCGGTGGTCGCGCCATATTCTCAGCAAGGGATGAAAGCGATTTCCAAACGTTGTGTGCAGGTGTACAAGATCTCTATTGTGTATGGGTAAAATAGCTGGGCGTGATGCTCGCTTGCTTAACTGAATATCCGCCTTAAGGCTGAGTTCATCAAAAGACTGGAGTTCTACCTGAACCTGGTGTTTTAATTTTTCGAGCCGCTCATAACTTTCTTTCACCAGTTTATTGTCGGCAACTTCGTCAAACTTTCTTTCTATACCACCCACACCCGCTTCGCGAATGCTGGGCGACAGCGGTTGAAGATCGAGCAACGTTCTGTAATAGTCATCATCTTTCTGACTGAAATCGGCCAGGCTTGCATAAGCGGTGTCAATTTCTTCCTGCAGTTCCGACCAATCGGCCATCAGCATTTTGTTTTCCTGTAACAGGTATTGCTCCTGTAAGGATGCATAGTGCTGAATGTACCACCAGGTTGCCGGAAGGGCGGTTATAAGCGATAGTAAAAGGTAGACAGCAGCTCGTATAAAAAATTTCTTCCTGCTTGGATAGATGCGCTCATACTGGCAGGTCTCGGGGTTATATCGGTAATAGAGATTGGCCATGTTAATCGAGCGACTGGTTTTTTTGTTTGGCGAGCAGACGCAAGGCGGCATACTCCGTACTGTTCAATCCTTCCATTAAATAATCAACCGGATCAACGTGTTTGTTCTTCTTCAGCACTTCAAAATGCAGGTGTGGTGAAACAGCTCCTCCCGTCATGCCCACCGTTCCGATTACAGCACCTTTAGAAACAGCTTGGCCAGGTTTTACTTTTACTTCACCCAGGTGGGCATATCTTGTTTTATAACCATTGCCATGATCGATCTCAACAGTATTGCCTGTGCCCATTTGAAGATCACTCAGGCGTACGTCACTTACTTTACCAGATGCACTGGCGTACACCGGAGTTCCGCGTGGTGCAACAAAGTCAATTCCCTTATGCAGGTATTTTGCTTTATGAAACGGATGCGTGCGTTCGCCAAAACCGGAGGCAAGTTTTGTGAGCTCTTTGTTTTCTATCGGTTGAAGGGAAGGGATGTTTGTTAAAAGGTTTAATTCCTCACGACTAATCGAGAGGTTATCGCCAAATAAAAAGTTGACATAACGCGTAGTATGAAGAAGATTTTCGGATTGAGTCTTGGCTTTGTTGATAAGGTTGTAAAAATCAGTTGAGTTATTTTTAGAGGGCGTGAAAGCAAGTGAACTTAATACTGTCTTTGGGGTGAGCTCTTTGGCGATTTTTTCATGCACGATTTTTTCTGTCTTCTCCAGGGCGGCAAGTGATTCGTGAACGGTCCGCAATTCCTGTTTCAAAACCGTTCGGTGAACTTTAAGAACAGCATTTTCCTGAAGCAAGGCTTGCTCAGTTTGTGTAGTGAATAATGCACTGTGCAAAAAAAGGAAGCCGATAAAGAGACCACCGGAAAGCACTATGAATATCATTAGTGACCCCAGAATATTTTTGAGTTGTAGAGGAACCGGTTCGTACCGGCAGGTGGTGGGGTTGTATCGGTATTTCAGTTGACGCATGAGGGGTTTAAAAAAATCACTGAAATAAGCATGTTGTCATATATTGCCGCTTAATTTTGTGCCTTGGCTTAAATTTCAAGCCCCTTGGGCGGCCAAATATAGTAAAATATAGGTATTTAGATAGGAACCCCTTCATGGATTCAGCAACGATACGGAAACAGTTTTTAGCCTTTTTTGAGAAGAAAGCTCACCTTATTGTGCCCTCGGCACCTTTGGTATTGAAGAATGATCCAACCCTGTTGTTCACCAACTCGGGCATGGTGCAGTTTAAGGATTACTTTTTAGGACATGGAACTCCAAAGAGCAAGCGGGTAGCCGACACTCAAAAATGTTTACGCGTAAGCGGCAAACACAACGACCTCGAGGA
Source organism: Flammeovirgaceae bacterium UBA5585 (assembly GCA_002425185.1). GTDB lineage: Bacteria > Bacteroidota > Bacteroidia > Cytophagales > Cyclobacteriaceae > UBA2336. Next base: position 546,782 of record DILT01000010.1, read on the forward strand.
AGTGGGTATTGATACGTACCACCACACCATGTTTGAAATGCTGGGCAACTGGTCGTTTGGCGATTACTTTAAAAAGGAAGCCATAGCGTGGGCGTGGGAATTACTTACAGAAGTCTACAAGCTTCCGAAGGCGCGACTGTACGTTTCTGTTTTTGGTGGCGATAAAACCGATAACCTTCCGGTAGATGAAGAAGCTAAAAGGTTATGGAAAGATTTTGTTGAAGAGGATAGAATCATCTTAGGTAAGAAAAAGGATAATTTTTGGGAGATGGGTGAAACGGGGCCGTGCGGCCCGTGCTCCGAGATTCATATTGATTTACGATCAGAAGAAGAAATTAAAAAGAAGCCCGGTAAGGAATTGGTGAATAATGACCATCCGCAGGTAGTGGAAATCTGGAACCTGGTGTTCATGGAGTTTAACCGCAAGGCCGATGGTTCCCTGGAAAAACTTCCGGCTCAACATGTTGATACGGGTATGGGCTTCGAGCGCCTGTGCATGGCCATTCAGGGAAAGACTTCCAATTACGATACGGATGTATTTACACCGCTTATAGATTTTACGGCATCGGCAGCAAACGTTAAGTACAAACAAAACGAAAAAACAGACATTGCTTTGCGTGTAATGGCCGATCACATTCGTGCCGTTTCTTTTGCGATTAGTGATGGTCAGTTACCCTCAAACACCGGGGCAGGTTATGTGATCCGCAGAATTTTAAGAAGAGCGGTGCGCTACGGCTATACGTTCCTGAATTTTAGTGAGCCGTTTTTGTACAAATTAGTTCCGATTCTCTCCAATCAGTTGAAAGATGTATTTCCTGAACTGGAGGCACAAAAGGATTATGTGGGCAGAGTGATTCATGAGGAAGAGATTTCATTTTTGAAAACCTTGGAACGCGGACTCAAGCGCTTTGAGGCTGTAGAAACTCAATTGAAGAATAAAATTGTTCCGGGCGAACTTGCTTTTGAACTTTACGATACATTCGGATTTCCAGTTGACCTAACCTCACTGATTGCCCGCGAAAAAGGTTTTTCGGTTGATGAGAAAGGCTTTCAGGTTGAGATGCAAAAGCAAAAAGAGCGCTCAAAAGCTGATGCCGCAAAAGCCACCGGAGATTGGCTTTTGGTTGGGGATGATGAGAAGACTGAATTCATTGGCTATGATTTTCTGGAGGCCGATGTGCGGATTGTGAAATACCGCAAGCTGGTTCAAAAGAATAAAGAATTATTTCAATTGGTATTCGATCGTACACCGTTCTATGCAGAAAGTGGCGGTCAGGTTGGGGATACGGGGTACATTCAACAGGGAAATGAAAAAATTTCCATCATCGATACCAAAAAGGAAAACGAGCTGATTGTTCATTTTACGGATAAACTTCCAACCGATTTATCGGCAACATTCCATGCGGTGGTAAACGAGCGCAAACGAAAGCTTACCATGAACAACCACTCGGTAACCCACCTGCTTCATGCCGCGTTGCGCGAAGTGCTGGGTAAACATGTTGAACAGAAGGGTTCGCTCGTGAATGAAAAAATTACACGTTTCGACTTTTCACATTTTGCAACTATGACACCCGAAGAAATTCAAAAGGTGGAAGATCGGGTGAACGCAAAAATCAGGGAAGATATCCATACCGACATTAAGCTCAATGTGCCTATTGATGAAGCAAAAAAACTTGGCGCCATGGCGTTGTTCGGTGAAAAGTATGGTGACTATGTTCGGGTGGTAACCTTTGATCCTTCCTTTTCGGTTGAACTTTGCGGGGGCACGCATGTATCCTCGTCAGCTAATATCGGCTTGTTCAAAATTATTTCGGAAAGTTCCGTAGCAGCCGGTGTTCGCAGAATTGAAGCTATTACCGCAGAAACTGCTGAGCAATATGTTCGAAATGAATTGTCATTGCTGGATGAAGTGCGGGCCCTCTTGAAGAATCCCAAAGATCTGATCGTGTCAGTTAAAAACCTGGCGGAAGAAAAACATGCTCTTGAGAAAAAACTGGACGCTATTCATCAGGAGTTAGCGAATACACTAAAAGATCAGTTGGCCAGGAAAGCCATAAAGTCAAACGGAACACACACAATTATCGAGAAGGTATCGGTGCCCCATGCGGATGCCCTGAAAAATATCGCCTACGCACTGCGCAACCAGTTTGATGATTTGTTATTGATACTTGCAGCCGATGTGGAAGGCAAGCCCCAGGTTTCTGTTATGATAGGCGAGAAGCTTATGGAAACAAAAAAATACCATGCCGGTGAATTGGTAAAAATTCTGGCAAAGGAAATTGATGGAGGAGGAGGAGGTCAACCTTTCTTCGCTACAGCGGGAGGTAAGAACCTGAGTGGACTGGATGCCGTAATTGCAAAGGCAAAATCGATTATTGATGGTATGGACTGATTGCTATGAACCTAAGTAAGTATACAGCCGTCATCGGTCTTGAGGTTCATGCCCAGCTTCTTACGGAAAGTAAAATCTTTGCGGCCGATTCAACGGCTTATGGAAGTGCTCCCAACACAAATGTAAGTGCCATTACCCTGGCACATCCGGGAACACTTCCCAAGCTTAACCAAAAGGTCGTTGCACTGGCAGTTCGTATGGGCCTGGCGTGCCATTCACAAATCGCACGATTCATGATCTTCGATCGTAAGAATTATTTCTACCCGGATTTACCAAAGGGTTATCAGCTCACACAGGATCGAACTCCAATTTGTAAAGGTGGTTATGTTTCTATAAAACTTGATGGCGTTGAAAAAAAAGTTCAATTGAATCGCATCCACCTGGAAGAGGATGCCGGTAAGTCGATGCACGTGGAAGGCACCGATGAGACTTTCGTTGATTTTAATCGGGCGGGTGTACCGCTGATTGAAATTGTTACCGATCCGGTTATTCGAAGTTCAGCCGAGGCTTATGCATTTCTTACAGAAGTTCGAAAACTGGTTCGCTACCTGGATGTATGCGATGGTAATATGGAGGAAGGGTCACTTCGATGTGATGCCAATGTTTCTGTGATGTTGAAAGACGCAATTGAGTTTGGTAAAAAAGTAGAGATCAAAAACATGAACTCTATTCGAAATGTGCAACGCGCCATTGATGCAGAGATTGAACGACAGATTGGTTTGTTAGAACAAGGAGTAGCTATCGTTTCTGAGACGCGATTGTTCAATGCCGACACAGGAGCTACGTATAGCATGCGTACGAAGGAAGAGTTGAATGATTACCGCTATTTTCCCGATCCCGACCTGAGCCCGGTGGAGATTTCTGAACATTGGCTTGATGAGATAAGATTATCCATGCCTGCCTTGCCGGAGGAGCTTATTCAGAAATTTACGACCCATTACAAGTTGCCTTTTTACGATGCCGAGGTACTCACCGATACCAAGGATATTGCCCAATATTTTGAAGAAGTTTGTAAACATGTTTCAAACTATAAAGCAGTTTCCAACTGGATTATGGGCCCTGTAAAATCGGCTATGAATGAACTTACACTAACGGCAAACGAATTTCCTGTATCGGCTGTTACCTTAGCCGAACTTATTCAACTGGTAGAGTCGGGTAAGATCAGTTTTTCAGTTGCTTCTCAGCGGATATTGCCTGAATTATTAAAAAATGTTGGCACGTCACCACTGGAAGTGGCACAGCAATTGAATGTTCTGCAATCCAGTGATGAAGATTCTATTTTACCGGTCATCGATAGTGTTGTGGCTGATTTTCCGGATAAAGTACAGGAGTATAAACGCGGTAAAAAAGGAATATTAGCTATGTTTATGGGCGAAGTAATGAAACGCAGCAAGGGTAAGGCCGACCCGAAAGTGGCCAATCAATTATTACTAAAGAAACTTGACGAAAAATGAAGCAATTAAAGGTTAGTATGAGTTTTGTGTTGGTCAGTGTGTTGTTGTTGATGGGTTGCTCCTCCAATGGCCAGCAGGCTAAGAACGATGGCAGTTGGGAAGTTACCGTGAAAGGTAAGGTAGGCTTTCCGCAACAAGGGGGTACCATTTCCATCATGGAGATCACTAAAGCGGGTACGGGTTGGCAGGATACCATTAAGTTGAAAGGCAATTATACATTTTCGAAAAAAGTAAAACTTAAAGAACCCGGTTATTATAAGATCAATTTTTATAACCGTCAGGTGGTGGATGTTATCCTTCATAAGAATGACCTGGAAGTTAATGTTGATGGCAATGAAGCCACCGGTTTTTTCGAAGTAAAGGGCTCACCCGATATTGAGTTTATCCGTGAGGCACAAAGTACCATTAACGGTGTTCAATCCTTACCCGAAGCACAAAAACTTATTGCCGATTTTAATAAAGCCCAGGTAGCCAATGACGAAAAATCGATTCTGGCGATACAAAAAGCCTATCAAAAGTTAGTAACAGACGCCAGTGATAAAGTTGCAGCTAAGGTAAAAAGCAGCGCACCATCGTTGGGCGTAATTAATGTGCTGCAAGGCCAATTGCTGGACAAGGATGCCTACTTCGATGTGTATGTGGTAACAGCCGATAAACTCAGAAAGGAGTGGCCAAACTATACTCATGCTAAGGATTTTGTCTCTATGGTGGATAAAATGAAAACGCTTGCCATCGGTCAGATGGCACCCGAAATTTCATTGCCCAACCCCGAAGGTACAGTAGTGCCGCTTTCTTCGTTGCGTGGCAAGTATGTATTGGTTGATTTCTGGGCGAAATGGTGTGGCCCTTGCCGCAAAGAGAATCCCAATATCGTCAGAGCATACAATCAGTACAAAGACAAAGGCTTTACCGTATATGGTGTTTCATTGGATCGTACCAAGGACGATTGGTTACAGGGCATTCGTGAAGATGGTTTAACCTGGACGCACGTTTCGGATTTAAAATTCTGGCAATCAGAAGCAGCAAAGACATACAATATTACTGCAATTCCTTTTTCATTATTGCTCAATCCGGAAGGTAAGATCATAGCCAAAAACCTTCGTGGTCAGGCGTTGGATGATAAACTGGAAGAAGTTTTGGGAGGAAAGTAATGAATTAGATGTCCTACAACTGAAAGGCGTAGGACATCTTTTTTTACTTACAGTGAGTTAGTGAAACAATAAGCAATAATATTTGCGCCCATCTGCAAAGCCTCCAGGTGTTTTTCGGCAGGGGTGTTGTGCACGCGCCTGTCTTCCCAGCCATTACCCAAATCGCATTCGTAGGAATAAAACAGCACTAAGCGACCTTCATAAATTAACCCAAAGCCCTGTGCAGGTTTTCCGTCATGCTCATGAATTTTGGGTAATCCGCGCGGAAACTTGAATTTCTGTTGATAGATGGGATGGTCGAAGGGTAATTCTTTTAATTCCAGCTCCGGAAACACTTTTTTCAACTCCAGCCGGATGTACTTATCCAATCCATAGTTATCGTCAATGTGCAGAAACCCGCCACCAATCAGGTAGTTGCGCAGGTTGGCGGCCTCGGCATCGGAAAAAACTACATTGCCATGTCCAGTCATGTAGATGTAAGGATAGAGGTAAATATCTTTGCTCCCCACTTCAACAACATCTTCTTCTGGTGCCAGCATGGTGCCCAATTCAGCATTACAAAAGGCTATCAGATTAGGAAGTGCAGTTTTGTTGGCATACCAGTCACCACCGCCATTGTATTTTAGTTTGGCGATTTTTAGCGTTTGCCCGTAGCTGTGCGCTACAATCAGCGAAAATATTAAAACAAGTAATCTCATGGCTTTGGTGATTTAACATTCAGGCCGATCATGATACCAGCCCTGATTCCAAATTTAAAAACTTCATCAAAAATGAAGGTGTTGTAGGAAGGACCAAAATAGGCATCAATGGAGATTTTCTTTTTATAAAAATTCTGTTTACCAATAACGAGTCCCCCACCAAAAGTAGCATCATAGCCGTCCAGTTGTTGGTAGCGTATAAACGGGGCAATGTATACGCCTTGTGGGGCTGGTGTGGAAGAGAGGTAGTATCGGTATTCCGGGGTAACACCAAACCCAATTTCATTAATGAATACTGCAATTTGAATACTTTTTTCAGGACCCAGCACGTTTTCAAAAGCCCCGGAAAAAGTCTGAGCTATGGGGCTCAACAGGTTTATTTTCAAAAGCTTTGCCCGGAAGAATGTAGAGTCAACAGGTGCAACGGGTTTGGTTTGTGCCAACCCGGCAACGTAAATAATGAATATAATCAGCGTGGTGAATAAAAGTTTCATGATGAACAAAAAGGGGCAACCAAAGCTGCCCCTATATTACATGAATAATTTGTTCTTATTAAAACTTGAAACCAAAGTTGATCCCGGTGCGCAGTCCGAAACCATCAAACGCATCGGTATCAAAATTTGAATCACCAGACTGGCCTGAAACTTTACCCGAATAGTAAGCCGGACCGAGGAATAAATCCAGGGTGATTTTTTCCTTGAATACCCACTGCTTACCGATTACTACACCACCTCCAAAAGCAGAGAAATCAGCTTCGCTATTGGAAACATCTTTATCCGAAATGTTGAATTTCTGATACCGCACAAAAGGGGCTACATAGACGCCAGCAGGAGCGGGTGTATCAGAAAGATAAAAACGATACTCAGGTGTAATTCCAAAACCGCTGAACTTGGTCAGGTCGTTCGACCACCCTGTGTAAAAGAATCCTAATTGAAAACTGCTGTTTTCATTAAGCGCTCTTTCATACGACAAATTAATTGTCTTTACAATTGGACTCAAGATGTTGATTTTCAACACGTTTTGAGCTTGCAGGCTTCCCGTTACCCCTACGAAGCATGCCATTAAAGCAATGAATAGTACTTTTTTCATAATTGGATTTGGTTTTTAGTTCATTAAAAATAAAGCATTTAAATTCTTGGCCAAAATAATGCCAAAATTGATTAAACCCTTCAATGGATGGCTAGTCTAAGGGTTGTTTTTAATTTTATAAACTTAAACTTTGAATATGAAAACAATTTCATTTTTGAAAAGCACACTTGCCGTGCTGACGGTTGCTTTACTGGGTATTGCCGTATCGTGTACGGATGAATCAGCCCAACTTCAGCAAGAGGCTGCTGACATAGCAGAAGATGCTATTACCGATTATTATTTTGAAGATGCGGATGATATGACTGGTCTTGCACTGTTGGCCGATAACGCGACAGATGGTGGCAGAGTAGCTGACGGACCTCGTGTTATCACCATTACTGATCCACGTTTTAATTGCACCGGTGTGGTGATCACCATAACGATGGATGCGGCTTCTACTCCCAACGTTCCCAAAGGTGTAATTGTAATTGATTTTGGTAGTGGTTGTACAGATGTTTTGGGTAATCTTCGCAAAGGAAAGATAATCATTACCTTCAATGGCCGCAGGTTCCTGCCAGGATCTACTGTGACAACAACGTTTGACGGTTACTCAGTTAACGATATAGCTTTAAGCGGTGTACGAACGTTAACTAACGTTACGGCAAGTAATGTTGAGGCTCCTAAATTCCAGGTGCAACTGGCAGATGGTCGTGCAGTATGGCCGGATGGTACGGAGGCTACCCGTGAGCATTGCTTTGTGCGGGAGTGGATACGGGCCGCAAATCCACTTAACGATGCCATGGTAGTGACGCAATGTGGTGATGCTGCTGTAGCGGCCTCGGGTACAAACCGCAGAGGGAGAGCCTATACCATGTCTATTACAGCACAGTTAGTGTATAAGCGCGGCTGTCCGATTGCTGTAAGTGGCATCAAACAATTCACTGATGTGGCCACCAGTAAGGTAATTACGGTCGACTACGGTGATGGAACCTGTGACCGGATTATTACTATAACTGTTGATGGAAATACACGAAATGTGAATGTAAGTAAAAGAGGGTAGTGGGGTTGGTTTTTAGTGAAAAGTCCTGGTCCTGTTCTTACGGGGTCGGGACTTTTTCTTTTATTTGTTCCTCAAAACCACACGATGAGAAATTACCTCGATTTAATGCAGAATATACTGGAAACCGGAAGCCTTAAAACCGACCGTACCGGCACGGGTACTTATTCCGTGTTCGGAAGGCAATTGCGGTTTAATCTCGCAGAGGGTTTTCCGTTGGTCACCACCAAAAAACTGCATCTTCGCTCTATTATTTATGAATTGTTGTGGTTTTTGAATGGTGACACCAACATCAAATACCTAAAGGATAATGGTGTATCAATCTGGGATGAATGGGCTGATGAAAATGGCGACCTTGGCCCGGTGTATGGTCACCAATGGAGAAGTTGGCCAGCTCCGGATGGAACCACCATCGATCAGATTTCTAAAGTAGTAGAGCAAATAAAAACCAAACCCGATTCGCGCAGGCATATTGTTTCAGCATGGAATCCGGCAGAAGTGGATAAAATGGCCCTTCCGCCATGCCATGCTTTGTTCCAGTTTTATGTAGCCGATGGAAGGTTATCGTGTCAACTTTATCAACGCAGTGCCGATTATTTTTTAGGTGTGCCTTTTAACATTGCTTCGTATGCCTTGCTTACATACATGGTTGCACAACAATGCAACCTTGAGCCTGGCGAATTTGTTTGGACCGGGGGCGATGTTCATCTCTACACCAATCATGTAGAACAGGCAAAGTTGCAGTTAACCCGTGAACCTTATCCATTGCCGCAACTAAAAATCAACAGAAAGCCTGAATCATTATTTGACTATACGTTTGAGGATTTTGAGATTGTTAATTATCAATCGCACCCGGGTATTAAGGCTCCGATAGCCGTTTGATATCGTAATCTATAATAATCTTCAAAAAATACCCGTTGCTGTAACAATTATACCCTTGTCGCGACAAATCCCGTATTCTAACCCAGTATGCACGAGAAAAGCAGTGTTTTTGATATGATCGGCCCGGTAATGATCGGCCCGTCAAGTTCACACACGGCCGGGGTAGTTCGGATAGCCCGTACAGCCCTAAAGCTATTGGGCAGCCAACCGGAACAAGCCGATATTATCTTTTACAACTCCTTTGCCCGTACCTATGAAGGGCATGGAAGTGACCGGGCTATTATTGCCGGTTTGCTCGACTTTAAAACCGATGATAAGCGCATAAAAGAGTCGCTTGATCTGGCCGGTAAAATGGGCCTTAACTATCAATTTAAGTCGGTAGGCAATGCATCCACCATGCACCCGAACACGATTCGTATAACGTTAAAAAAAGGTGATCATGAAATTGAAGTGCTGGGCGAGAGCAAGGGCGGGGGCATAATTAACATTGCCGAGGTGGATGGGTTTAAAGCCGATTTCAGCGCCAGTTTGCACACCCTGGTAATTTTTGCCGATGACGTAAAAGGCAGCATTGCGTTTATTGCCAGCATACTATCACACGATGATTGCAACATTGCCACCATGTCGGTTTCCAGGCGGGGCAAGCATGACCAGGCGTGTTTGGTTATTGAAATGGATTCCGGCTTAAAGCCTGTAACATTGGAATACCTGCGGAGTCTAACGTGGGTGAAAGAAGTAATTTATATACCCGATATCGATTTGTAATGATTATGAAAAAATACATGACGTTGGCTTTTGCCTTTATGGTGCTTACGGTTACAGCGCAAGAAACCAAAAGAGTGTGGACCTTGCGTGAACTGGTAGATTATGCCATTGCCAACAACCTTACCGTTAAGCGAAGCACCTACGGAGTAGAAACCGGTGAAATTAATTACCGCCAATCAAAGATGGCTATGTTACCATCGTTGAATGCCAACAGTAATTATGGGTATAACTGGGGGCGTACGATTGATCCGGTTACTAACCAGTTTACAGAACAACGGGTAAACTCCATTAACATGAATGCCAGCAGTTCGTTGTTGTTGTGGAATGGTTTTCGGTTGTATTACAGCATGAAGCAAAATGAAACAGAACTTGATGCGGTGAATGAGGATCTTATGCGCGCCCGCAACGATGTTATACTTAATGTGATTACGCTTTATTTAAATATTGTTTTTAATAAAGAACTCTACCTTAATGCCCAACTTCAGCTTCGTTCTACCCAGGAGCAGTTGGGGCAAACCCGTAAATTGGTCGAAGCCGGTTCACTTCCACGTGCCAACGTATTGCAGTTGGAATCTCAGGCGGCTTCGAATGAATTAACACTTGTTCAGCGCGAGAATGCATTAAACTTTTCTTTTCTGCAATTAAAGCAGGCGTTGCAGCTACCGGGTTCAACGCCTATGGATGTTGAGAAACTGGAGGTTAGTATTGATGATAACCTGTTACTGAATAAAACAGCAGATGAAATTTTTGATATTGCCGTTCAAACCATGCCTGAAATAAAAGCGGCACAACTTCGAAAAAGGAGTTCATTATACGCCTTGCGTTCAACCAAAGGAAATTTGTATCCACGGTTAAATGTGAACGGAAATATTACCACCCTGTATTCCGATCAACGCAGACAATTTCAACCGGATGGCGGTTTTAACATGGAGACTCGTCAAATTGGTTACGTTACCGGATCGTTAACGCCTGTCTTAGCTGATGTGGTTACACCTACCGGGCAGCTCATTCTTCCTTCACGCGCTACACAGTTCGATAACAACCTGGGTAAGAGTTTAGGGTTTAATCTTCAGATTCCTATTTTCAACGGGTTGCAAGCCCGGTCGGCTGTACAACGTGCTGCTATTAGTCGTGATCTGGCGGATATTACATTACTGGAAACAACCAATACCCTTCGTCAAACCGTAGAAACGGCTTACAATGACGCAGTAGCGGCAGCAAAAACTTATTCGGCAGCACAGCGCCAGGTACAGGCTGCTGATGAAGCCTATCGCATGAATAAGCAACGCTTTAACCTGGGGGCTATCAATTTTGTGGAATACCAGGTTTCAGAAAATGATTTGTTCAGGGCACAATCTGATTTTTTACGCGCCAAGTTCGATTTTATTTTTCGTAAAAAAGTACTTGATTTTTACCAGGGGCTTCCTATTGATTTTTAATCACACTTAATTAATTACATTACGCAAATGGCAAAACAGAAAAAAAAGTCTAATAAATTAATTTATATACTTATTGGAGCAGTAGTTGTATTGCTTCTGTTCATTTTCATTGGCCGTTCGCAAGGATGGATTGGTAAACCCAAAGATCTTGAAGTGGAACTGACCAAAGCCAAGCGAACCACCATCATTGAAAAAGTAAGTGCTTCCGGCACAGTGCAGCCCGTTACCGAAGTAAAGCTTGCCCCTGAAGTTTCAGGTGAGATAAGGGAATTGATGGTTGAAGATGGCGACTCGGTATCAAAAGGAACCTTACTGGTAAAAATACGTCCCGATACGTGGTTATCTCAATTGGAGCGGGCTGAAGCCTCTCTTAATCAACAGCGGGCCAACATGGTTTCGTCTGAGGCTGCTTTGTCGCGAGCAGAAGCTACCTATACTCGGGCTAAGCAGGATTTTGAACGCCAGGAAAAATTGTGGGGCGAAAAGGTTATAGCAGAAGCCGATTGGCAGTTGGCACAACAGAATTTTAAAGTAGCAGAAAATGATTTGAAATCTGCCCGGCAATCGCTTGAGGCAGCTAAATATATTGTTCGAAGCAGCGAAGCTACAGTAAACGAAGCACGTGAGAATGTGAGGTTAACCAGTGTGGTTGCCCCCATGAATGGGTTTGTTTCAAAATTAAATGTAAAAAAAGGCGAGCGTGTGGTAGGTACAGCACAAATGCAAGGAACGGAAATGCTGCGCATTGCCGATTTAAGTACGATGGAAGTTCGGGTAAATGTAAACGAAAACGATATTGTGCGTGTGCATATTGGTGATACTGCTATTATCGATGTTGATGCTTATGCAAATACCAATAAGCAATTCAAGGGAATTGTTACGCACATTGCCAATACCGCCAAAGACAAGGTTTCTTCCGATGCGATTACTGAATTTGAAGTGAGAATTTTAATATTGAATTCTTCGTATAAGGATTTAGTGGATACCGGTAAACGATATCCTTTCCGGCCGGGCATGACGGCCAGTGTAGAAATATTAGCTACCCGCAAGGAAAATGTAATTTCGGTTCCGCTGGCCGCTGTAACTACCCGAATTCCGGATGATAAAAAGAAAAATACGGACACTGCTCAGCCGGCCGGAAATCAGCCAGCATCATCAAAGAAACAGGATAAAGTTGTTGTATTTGTGAATGATGGAGGTGTAGCCAAGATGATTGAAGTAAAGACAGGTATCAGTGACTATGATAATATAGAAATACTTGAAGGTATCAGTGACTCAACGGAAATTGTAACCGGTCCATTTCTAATGGTATCCAAAAGGTTAAAAGAGGGTGATAAAATCCGTCAGGCACAAAAGAAAGAAACTGGCAAAAAGGAAGATAAAGCAGAATAACCCGCTGATTTCTCTTAGAGTATTGACTCCCGGCTGGTATTCAGTCGGGAGTTTTTTTTACCTTACTAAAAAAAAACTATGGTACAGCATCCCTGGCATGAAGTTTCCATTGGGGTAAATCCACCCGAACATGTAAACGGAATCATTGAAATACCCAAAGGATCGAGAGCCAAATACGAAATTGATAAGGAGAGCGGGTTGATTAAGTTGGACAGGGTTCTTTACGCTTCTATGTATTACCCCCTGAATTACGGCTTTATTCCGCAAACGTTGGGGGAAGATAACGACCCGTTGGATATCGTTGTTTTAACACAGGTATCGGTAGTACCCCGTTGCATGATTCCTTCCAAGGTAATAGGCGTTATGCGTATGATTGACAGGGGAGAGGCCGATGATAAGATTATTGCGGTGGCCGAACAAGATGCCAGCGTAAGTCATATTCGAGATGTAAGTGAGTTACCGGATTTTTTCCGCGTAGAACTCAGGCATTTTTTTGAAAATTATAAAACACTCGAAAATAAGAAGGTAGTGGTGGATGAGTTTCTAAGTAAAGCGCACGCCCTTCCTATTATTGAAAGGAGCATTCAGTACTATACTGAGGTTTATAGAAAGAAACACTAGAAGCCACCTCAAAAAATGCTTATCGGGTCAGGATTAACCTGCCTGAGGGCAGTAAGCATCTGATTAATTAAACCTGAATTATGAGGTTGCGTTAAATCAGCGCACAGCTTTTTTGTAGTTCATGGAGCGTGGACTCAACCATGTTTTATTTGTAAGCGCGTGGCGATAGTAGTTAAGGATGTTTTTGTACAGCCTGGCATAAGCATTAATGGATGGAACAAAAAACAGCACGGTGCCCATCAAGCTCAAAATCAAGTGACTTATAATAAGATTATCAACTACGAGGTAAGCCTGCATCAACGATCGTTTTAAACCAGTAAAATGTTTACTGATATAAACATGCTTCGAAATCAATACCTCTGATTTGGTGAGTGCTTTTGTTACCGGATTAATCCGAGATGCGCCTCCGTGGTTATGGGTAATGCGGGTATCGGTAAGTAAGGCAATTTGTCCGCCTGCATTTCTGACCCGCCTGCAAAGATCAGCATCTTCAAAATACATCCAGTAATCCTCACTCCAGCCTCCGAGTTTTTCAAAATCGGTTCGTCTCATAAAAATAGCCGAACCTGAAATCCACTCCGGGGATATCACCTGTTCACCGGTTTTGAGTTGATATTCCTTACGATACTGGTTTGTTACACGATAAATAGAACGAAATAAACTGGTTAGGGTAGCAGGGCGTACGAAAAGCCCGTAAGGTTTAGTGTCCTTTCCACGATCGTTAAATTGCTGACAGGTTAATAGGGTAATTTCAGGATGGGTTATGGCCACAGTAAGCAACTGCTTAAAAGCATTCAGGTTGGCCATGGTATCCGGATTAAGGAAGAAGATAAAGGTACCTGTTGTATGTGAAGCGCCTACATTGCACCCGTTGGCAAATCCATTATTGCCGGAGTTTTCGATGAACCTGAAATCAGGAAACTCTTTTTCGAATACTACAAGCTGATCATCGTTGGATTGGTTATCCACAACTACCACTTCCCAACTAAAGGTGGCTTGCTTGAGGCAACGTAGCGATTCAAGACATTGTCTTAGCCGTTTCCATCCACGAAAATTTACAATGACAATTGAAAGTTCCACGCTTAACCTTTAATTGCCCGTAACACTGCTTTGCGTAAATAGGGTGGCTTTACCACATTTTGCCGGCCGTAATAATAAAGCATATAGCCATCCGAAAATTGAGTGGAAAAGCCGTGCGCTTTCAACATCGATTCCAGGAGGGTAGCATCCTCCTGGCTGTGGTACGTGGTTAAGGCTATCTTTAAGTTTTTATGACGTTGAATAAGTTTAGGGGCTCCGCTGATCAGACTGGCTTCGGCTCCCTCAACATCAGCTTTAATAAAATTTATTTGCTGATTTTCGTTAAAGTAATCATCAAGGGTAATACTGTTTTCGGTTGTTTTATCGGAAATAAACTTCTGAACAATAGTTACTTTGTGTTTCCAGGGTGCAAAGGTAACTTCTAATGCTTTTACCCAATCCGGTAGCGGTTCAAACAGATAAATATGTTTGGCTTTGGCAACTACACTCAGTGAAAAATTTCCTTCAGCAGCGCCAACATCTACAATAACATCGTTTTCCGATACATTGAATTCGTTTGTTAAATACCGGTGAGGAGATTGTATGTCTTGTTCCAGCCGGAGGCTGTTGAAATACCGTTGCGCTTTCTTTTTTTGCACGCCATTTTTATAATACAGGTTTCCGCCTTCCCATGGCGTAAAGTATAATTTGCACGCAGGATCATAGGCGATGGGTATATCTTCGGCTTTATACCGTGTGGTAAATTCATACGGGAAAACCGTAATGTCATGACTCTTCAGAAATTCAAGTACGTGTTGTTGGCCGTCTTTTAGTTCATTTGCCGGAAGACCGGAAAGATAATCCATAACGTTATTTTTTAACCGCTGCAGTCGTTTCTTTTTACTAATGGTTAAACGCTCAATCAGAGATGTTTTCATACGTTAAAATATCTGAAAGGTATTAAATTCCAATTGAACTAATGGGTTTCATCTGGTCGGTTTTCACGAAATATTTCTCAAGCACTAACAGGGAAAGCAGTTCCTCTCTTTCTTTAACCCGAAACTGATTTATATAGTCGTGTGCATTCTTTATAATGGTAAGGGCTTTATCGGTGTTTTGGATGTAGAAGTTAATTTTCTCTTCCAGGTCTGAGTAGTCATCTTTAATTTCAATATAATGATAATCGGGTTTTAGGGTACCTTCCATAAACCACGTTTCATATTTTGGTTTAGGCATTACGGCTATTGAATTGGAGGACATAACCCATTTCAGGTTGGATGCTACATCGTTACCTTCCAGGCTAAGGATGAATTTATAGTCCAGGTGTTGGTCGATGGTTAGTTTACCGCGTTTCCACTCATCGGGCCCGCCTCCTTCATTTATTTTTCCGAGGTTGCACACCGGATTGTTGAAGTACATTTTCATAAAGCTAATGCGGTGTTCCCGATTCTGGGTTTTGCTTCCCGTTACCCCGCGCCAAATAAGCATGTTCTTCTTCTCAACAAAAGGCTTGTCGTATTTAACGAACATAAAGTGGCGGGATTTTTCGAGTTTAAGAATTACTGAGTTTGTGTTATCTCCTTTAATGGGCCTGCTTTTGGTTATCGAAGGCTCATTCGGAATATGCGTGATGTCCCCAAAAAGAAAACTCGCTTTTAGCTGGGGAGGGAAAAAGCGTGTAAACTCAACCGTATCAAAATAGTATACCCGGCTGCGCTTTGGCATTTTCAGCGCATCCAGGGTAATGGCACCTTCACCAAGCGATGTATTATCGCTTAACCTGTTGTAGTAATTAAGCCGGTATTTCAGGTATTCCAGATCAAAGGAAGTAATGGAGGTAAGTTTATTCTTTAACATTATCCTGCAAAGGAATTTCGGATAAAGCTCGCGCCAGATGCACCCGGCATAGTAGAAAAACTTAATATTTTTATGATAGCGAAAAATTTTCATCAAGGCCGGCATGAGTATACAATTGACTGGCAAAAGTAGTTAAGAAATCAGAGTTCTGTATCGTCTTTTAATTTTTTGATGCTCAGGTTATTTTGGCCATGCTATGTTTGATCTTCAAATTATATACTTTTATAAAACTTAAAAGTATTTATGAAAACCGTACTGGCAGTCATTGTAAATTTTGGGTCAGAGCAAAACATGTATTTGCAGCAAGTAGTAACTGCACTAAAAGCAATTCAGAATTACAACGTAACGGTGGTGGTAAATTCCAACGTGCCACTACCTGAAATTTCGGGTATAGATAAGCTTAATGTTATTGAACGCACCGAAACCTTTTTTGGCTTGAGTAAGCTTATCTTTAAAATTGATAAACGGAAGTGGAACAAGAAGGTGTTCGATTACAACCTTCTGCCGATGACGTGCCGCCAGGTAATTGACCAGGAATCAGAAAATTTTGATTATTTCATTTTTACTGAAAATGACCATCTATGGTTAGAACATCATATTCGCGGGTTTGCCGGGTATGAGGCTATACTTCCTGAAAACAGAATTGCCGGATTAATTCAATATGAAGACTATGACAATGATACTGATGGCAGGTATTATCCGGCATACCATGGCCCGTATGACTGGGACTATAATTCAGTGGAAGAATATGCTGCCAAAAAGTTTGCTCATTTTACAAATGTTCATCAAGGATCATTTATTATTTCGAGACATCAACTCAGCAGGATCAAAGCGCAACACGATTTTTATCAATTCATTTCGAACGATAAGTATAGTATAAAGTGTAAGGTAAATACTGATCTCTACCAATATTGCGGAATGAAAAAGGTGATTTGTATTTCTGAATTTGAGCAAAATCTTATTCATCACCTTCCTAATATTTATACCACCGGTAAGCTTGGCAGGAATAAACTGGGGTCAGACGACATCAGGATGCGTGCCGCTTTACAACGCCTGATGCGCTAGGTGAACTTTTACCGGTTGTATACCGATTGCATGAATGCTGAAAACTCCATTAGCCATGCAATGCCCACGTGCACAAGAATGCCTCCCCAAATGCTTTTCGTTTCATAGGCAATTACGCCAAGCACACAGCCCCCGAAAATGGAACTGATGGCCTCCGGCATCGGTTTACCAAAATGAAGGCTGCAATACAAACACGCCATGGGCAAAATGGATGATCGGCCTAAAAAGGCCGTCATGCCTAAAATCAGGAAACCCCTGTAAAAAAATTCGATGGACACAAAGTTGAAGGCATACGCCAGTTCATACCCGGCAACGGTTAGCCATTCGGGAACACCAAGATAATCGTGTGCGGTGGTACTTACATACATGGGATACTGCTTTTGGAATCCGGGTAAAAATGATGCGGCTACAATAACCGGAATCATTATCCCTACCAGGATAAGGTAAGGTTTTACATCGACTGGCTTATGCGTTAACCCGTAAAAGTTTTGGGTGCGTCTATCGGTAAATTGATAGACTATGAAGAGCGGAATAATGATGTAGATCAGGCCGGTGAGGTTGTTGATTACTTTATAACCCCAGATAAATAGTTGTCCGTTGAGTAAGGTAAAGGTGTAGCTCTCTAAAATCAAGAAGCTTCTGTCGGCACTAAGCAGTAGTAAAGCCAGTATACTTCTAAACCAGAATGCTGTGTTAAGGGTAATACCATTCGGTTTGAATTTTTTTATCAGTAAAACCGGTATGAAGTAGATGCATATATGCGTCAGAAAGAAAAGTATAAATTTTCGAAACCCGGGCTGGCTGTCAATAATGCTATCCTCAAAATCTAAGTTATAGTTAACGATGATGCAAACAGAGATGAAAATTAGAATGAGCAGGTATTGGATTAAATGGAAATCCTCCTTTACGTGGTTTACCAAGTACTGCCAGAGTTTTTTCATCACCAGTTGATCAGGTGTGCGTAAACCTTATGGATGGGTAACCCCATTACATTGAAATAAGATCCTACAATTTTTTCAATCGCAATCATGCCGATAAAATCCTGTGCTCCATAGGCGCCTGCTTTATCATAAGGTTTGTAATGATCAATGTAATATTCAATTTCTTCTCTTGTTAACTGCTTAAAGGTTACTTCTGTGGTGTCATCAAAGCTCTCTTCCTTTTCGGCCGACAGGATGCAAACACCGGTCATTACCCGGTGTGTTTTGCCGCTTAGTTTCTCCAGCATAGTAATAGCTTCATCGCGACTTTCAGGTTTGTTGAGAATCTGATTTTCAAGGATAACGACCGTATCGGCTGTAACTACAAGTTGATGTATAATATCTTTGCGGAAGTATTCAGCTTTCTTCAAGGCCAGGTAGCGGGCTACTTGTTCCACAGGTAAAGTATCCGGAAAGGATTCATCAACTTCAGGTTTTTCAACGGTGAATTGAAAACCTGCCTCCTTCATCAGGTATTGCCTGCGCGGGGAGCTGGAAGCGAGAATGATAGTTCTGTTAACGAGCATTGGTTATGCGCTGCTTAATGGATAATTATTACTCCGCTCTTATTTATTTCTATTAATCCGTGGGTTTCAATGGCAGTTACTTTTTCAAAATTGCTTTCAAATAGTTTCTTTAACTCCATATTACCGACCGTAATGAAAATCACCTTGTAAGGCTCCTTGTGGAGAATGTAAGAATGAAAGAAATCAGTATCTTTTGTTATAACTATTCTTTTCTGATCCAATGATAATCTTCGAATCTGATTGTCAGGAGTGAAATTCTTTAATGGAAGTTCGTTGGTATGAATACAGTCAAAACCGTTTTTGAGAAATAAAGTAACAAGAGAGGGTGGAAGTTGGGCGTCAATGATAAACTTCATTTACGCAGCGGAATAGGTAAGACCTTTGTGCTTAAGAACCTCCGTTGCGTAGGTTATACAAGCCAAAATATCATCTTTTTCGAGATCTGGGAATTCTGTAAGGATATCTTCCATTGAATCTCCACCCGATAGATACTCCAGAATGCTTTCAACGAGGTATCGGGTTCTCCTTATGGTTGGCTTACCGTGCCCTATTTCAGGGTCAAGTGTAATACGTTCCAGTAACTTATTCTTTTCCATACTTAAAATTACGTAAAAATTAATAGGGAGAATAGGTGGGTGTTGTGAATTCATCTTCTTGTATGGAGCTGAAAAGAAATCCACAAATTACTTTAGGATAGAAGTAGGTTGATTTTTGCGGCATGGTGGCACCGCTGGCACACACTTTTTTTACATCCTCAATCGATACTTCGTTGGTGATAATGGCTAACTGAACTTCTGCCTTTATTACTTTTTGCAGGCAATCGGAAAAACTCCTGTCGAATGAAATGCTGGTGCTTTGGCGCTGTTCCTTGCCGGGAATACCCAAAGCTTTTTCGATAATGAAATAGTGCATTACGGTAAGGTCAAGGCGCTTCACTACCTCAGGAAAATGCCAGGGCATGGTGTTGAGTACTTCGGGTTTTAATCTTACTTTATAATTGGTTTCACGAAACATCAGGCCAAAGGCCCAGGGCTTTCCAACAATAATCTCATTCAAGGTATCGGCATCTTCTATCGGCTTTATGATAAAATCGGCCTCCAGTTTTTTTAGGATAGCGGCTTCATTGAAACCGGGTAAACCGTTTATTAATCTGTGCGTTGGAAGTATCCGGATATCATCAGCCTCGGTATTGGTGAGGTACATCAGGTGAAAGTTATACCCTTCATTGCCGGTGTGTCTCGGCTGTGTACTCTTCATTTTGTTTTTATAGACCAATGACCCTTCATAGCGATGATGTCCATCGGCCAGGATGATGGTTTTGTCTTTCAGTACATCAATAAATTTTTGAATTACGGTTGCATCGTGAACAAAGGCCAGCACATCACGAACACCCTGGTAGTCTTCCGTTTCATAAATGGGCGATTGAATTGCTTCGTCCATGTATGTCTCCAATGCATGATTTGGATCTGTGTATAAGCCATGCGTTGGGCTAACGTGTAGTTGGGTTTCTTCCAGTAGTTCCACACGATCGTTCACGGCATTGGGAATGGTGTTTTCGTGCCGAAGAATAATGTTTTCATCCCAATCGTATGTTCGTATGTGGCACACAAATCCCTTCCGACAATATTCCTTTGTGCTTCCCGGAAGTTTGAAGTATTGGTAGTGAACGTATATTCCCGGAAGGTTGTCTTGTTTGATTATACCAGTTTGCTTCCATTGGTCCAGCAACGCTTTTGCATGATGGGCTGAGCCAAGCGGAACGGATAAATGAATACTGTTGTAGGGATTTTGATAAAGTGTTTTCCGCTGCTTTTCGGATACAACATCAAATAAGGGAGAGACAAGCGATTCAATATTTTTTGAAAGTTCCTGGTTATAGCGCCAGGCACGTATCGGTTTAATTTCTGCCATGAATATGTTCGTTCAATTTCATTAAAGCCTGTTTTTCCTCCACTTACTGGCAGCAGCGGTATGGGTGCTCACCGCTTCTTTAGGTACAGGCTTCTGTTCAGTTATAGCAGAAAGTACGGCAGCTAAAAGTTCTTCTTCTTCAACAGGTTTTGGTTCGAGAACGGCCGGCTTGAAATATTTTTCAACAAACTTGGTATCGAATTGCCCGCTGCGGAAGGCCTGGTGCTGCATAACATATTTACAGAAACCCAGTGTTGTTTCTGCTCCGGTAATTTCATATTCGTCAATGGCCCGTATCATTTTATCCATGGCCAACTCGCGGGTTTCGGCATGGCATATCAGCTTGGCGATCATGGGATCATAATAAATGGGAATGGTCATACCCTGTTCAAAACCATCATCAACGCGAATGCCATTACCCTGCGGACGCTGATACGTTTTTAGCGTGCCTATATCGGGCATGAAATTATTTGTAGGGTCTTCGGCATAAACGCGCACCTCCACTGCGTGCCCATGCATGGTTAATTCCTCCTGTTTAAAGGGTAATTTGCTTCCTTCGGCAATGCTGATCTGAAGTTTAACTAAATCAATGCCGGTAATCATTTCCGTTACCGGATGTTCAACCTGTAACCGGGTATTCATTTCCAGGAAGTAGAAGTTCAGGTTTTCATCCATAATGAATTCAACCGTGCCTGCGCCATAGTAAGCGCAGGACCTGGCAACGTTAACCGCAGCCTCGCCCATAGCTTTTCTGATTTCCGGAGTGAGTACGGATGAGGGAGCTTCTTCCACTACTTTCTGATGCCTGCGCTGTATGGAGCACTCCCGTTCAAAAAGGTGTACTACATTACCATGCTTGTCTCCGAAAATCTGAAACTCGATATGCCTGGGTTGGGTGATGTATTTCTCTATAAAAACAGATCCATCGCCAAAGGATGAAGTTGCCTCACTCACCGCACGATCCATCTGCTCCTGGAAATCTTCTTCACGCTCAACAATGCGCATACCTTTTCCGCCACCACCGGCTGCAGCTTTTATCAGAATAGGGTAGCCAACTTCTTTTGCAATTTTCTTTGCCTGACTAACATCACCAATGGGCTCTGTCGTGCCAGGAACCAGCGGTACGTTAAAGTTAGAAACAGCCTCTTTTGCCGCCAGCTTATTGCCCATAATCTCTATGGATTTGGGTGAGGGCCCGATAAATATCAAGCCGGCATCTTCAACCACTTGCGCGAAGTCTTCATTCTCCGAAAGAAAACCATACCCGGGGTGGATGGCATCGGCTTGCGTTTGCTTTGCAGCGTCCAGCAATTTATCCATGCGCAGGTACGATTCGTTTGAGGGTGGAGGGCCTATGCACACAGCCTCATCGGCAAACCGTACATGCAAGGCATGCCGGTCGGCTTCACTGTAAACGGCAACTGTTTTAATGCCCAGCTCACGGGCGCTGCGCATAATTCTCAGCGCAATTTCACCCCGGTTGGCAACAAGCAATTTTTTGATTTTGGTCATTGAAAAGTGCTTAAAATGCAATGCTAATGAATAATTGCCGTTAGGCCAACCCGAATAATATGTTGGGCAGACCTGATCTTAATCACTTGTTCCTGAGCTTTTTTCGTTATTTTTGCCGCAATTTTTAACCAAGAAACACGCGATGGTAGACTTATTTGAAAAGCTAAAAATGGAGGCTGGTCCGCTGGCCAAATATTCTCACTTACCCGATGATTATTTCTTTTTCCCCAAACTGGAGGGCGATATCGGCCCACATATGACGTTTAACGGAAAGAAGGTTTTAAACTGGAGCCTAAATAACTACCTGGGGCTTGCTAACCATCCTGAGGTACGAAAGGTTGATGCAGAGGCGGCCGCTCAGTATGGCTTAGGTCATCCCATGGGTGCACGTATGATGTCCGGTAACTCCGTACATCACATTGCGCTGGAAAAGCAATTGGCTGAGTTTATCGGCAAGCAGGATGTGATGTTGCTCAACTATGGGTATCAGGGCGTTGTTTCCATTATTGATGCCATTGTTGATCGTAAGGATGTAATCGTGTATGATGCTGAATCGCATGCCTGTATCATTGATGGCGTTCGTCTTCACATGGGTAAGCGTTTTGTTTACTCGCACAACAATATGGAGAGCCTGGAGAAGCAACTTCAGCGCGCTACGCGGCTGGCAAATGAAACCGGTGGTGGCATTTTAGTTATTACCGAAGGTGTTTTTGGTATGTCAGGCATGCAGGGCGATTTGAGAGGTGTGGTTGAGCTGAAGAAGAAATATAATTTCAGATTGTTTGTAGATGATGCGCATGGTTTTGGTACGATGGGTAAAACCGGTGCCGGAACAGGCGAGGAGCAGGGCGTTCAGGATCAGATTGATCTCTACTTCTCCACGTTTGCCAAATCCATGGCCAGCATTGGCGCTTTTGTTGGTGGTGATGCCAGGATTATTAAGTTTTTGCGTTACTCCATGCGCTCGCAAATCTATGCCAAGAGCTTGCCTATGCCATTGGTTATTGGAGCCATTAAAAGACTTGAATTACTCCGCACCCAACCAGAGTTAAAAAACAATTTATGGAAGATTGTTAACGCTATGCAGAACGGCCTGAAGGAGCGTGGGTTCAATATCGGTGGCACCAGCTCACCCGTAACCCCCGTACTTTTTAAAGGAGGTGTAGGCGAGGCCGCCAACATGGCTATGGACCTGCGTGAAAATTTCAATATTTTCTGTTCTGTGGTGATCTATCCCGTTGTGCCTAAGGACGTTATCATGTTCAGGATTATTCCTACAGCGGCCCATACGATGGAGGATGTTGAGCGCACGTTAACGGCCTTTTCGGTGCTTAAAGACAAGCTGGATAGCGGTTTTTACCGCAACGAAGAGCTTGTTGCGGTAACCAAGGCTTAATAAAAAATGCCTTTTTTGAGTTGATTTTTAAGGTTTTTATTTAAATTGGCGTAGAAATCAAACTTTTAAATCTTAAACTAACAGCACAATGCAAAAATTCAACGACCTCAAAAACCTCATTGCTTCATTAGAAGGCGATGCTGATAAGTTCTATGCAAAGGGCAACAGCGCTGCAGGTACCCGTCTAAGAAAAGGCATGCAGGAATTGAAAAACCTGGCTCAGCAAATCAGGTCTGAGGTTCAGGATCTTAAGAATAAAGCTTAGTAACCCTATTTACTGAGTTAAAAATGTGAAAAGGATAGCCTTTGGGTTATCCTTTTTTTTGTTTTATGAAACAATAAGACAACGCGACTCTTTGGCTAAGGCTACTGAAGGTTTGAGCGATCTTAAAGTTACCCATCAGCGTTCACCCATCGTAGCCGGTGCCGACTTTTACCCGTTTGGCCTTTGTTGGAGTTCACCCGCGGCTTTTGTTGGTGTTATTCACCAACAAAACTGCGCACAAAGAGGTTGAGCAAAAACTATTGTTAGCGTATAGTCATTTTTTTGGTGCATTTGTAAGCTCCCCCGAAAATAGGACAGTTTTGAATTAGACAAAAGGTCTAACTTTAAACTGTTTACTA
>DILT01000011.1 GCA_002425185.1 Flammeovirgaceae bacterium UBA5585
GCCATTCACCATCTTTGATGGTCATGCCCTGGTGAATGGCCTTGTTCAGCTTGGTGTGAAGGGATTTGTTACTAAAGGTGACGATCCTGAGATACTAGTCAAGGCCATTCAGGCAGTAATGAAGGGGAGAAGCTATATCTGCCCAAAAATGCGCGAGTATATCGATGCTAAAAAGGAAGTGTCTTTCGGCCTCGATTTTTCGGAGACTGAGTTAAGACTGGTTGAACTGCTCAGTCATGGACATTCCAGCGAATCAATCGCTAAAGAACTAGAAATCACTGTCCGTACAGCTGAAACCTACCGGCACCGCCTAATCAAAAGGCTCAATGTTTCAAATTCAATTGAGCTGGTAGAGTATTTTCGTAGGAATGGGTTGTTGAAGGTGTATTCCTGATTCATACAGTATCGGTTATTATTTGTTTCTATAGTTAAGGTTTTCTAATAAGTAATTATGCAGGAAAAGCCTTACTTCAAAATAATATATCTTGCAGATAAACTCTTAGGTTAAGATACCAAAGTTACTTTGTCTAGTTTTTCAGGACTGCATAAACATCTATTTCTTCGATATATCCACCAGGTGAGTTCTTAAATTGATTGGCTTGTCGGTGTTGAGGATTCGCCTTGCCTGCCCTCCTAATGGTATCAATTTTCCATCCGACATCTGAGAGCTGTAGGGACTCCTTGATTAATTCTGTCGGGGTTTTTTGGGAAAGACTTGGCAGTGCCCCAAACCGTATGACCATCTTAGCATTTGACTTACTACGCTTTGCAACATTTTTCCAAACCTTGGCAATATCCTCTTTGAACGATCCTTCTGAACCATGTTTGATTTGCTGTGGATTAGGATAGTGAACTGAATCCAATCCACCTAAGAACCAATTTCTCAGCCATTGATCCTGCTCGTAAGTGACCATTCCGAAGTACGGAGGTGAAGTTATAATCCAATCAAACTTCTCCTCCGGGATGCCCGTTAGTCGTCTACTATCAGAAAGAATAATCTTCCCTTTAGATTTCTTCGGCAGTTGATCATTAAAAATATACTCCGCCTTCCTTTTCACAAGTGAAAGAACATTAACATATCTCGGTTCTAGATTGCGCGTCTCCCAAAATCGCACCGAATAATCTGGTTTTGTTGCGAACGTTCTCGGCATCTGATTAGAAAGGTAAGATGGTTCTGTCTTCATTAATGGCCCATGAAGAATCCCTAGGCATAAAGCGCGTAAAGCAATATCAATCCTATTGAGTCTCGTTTTAGAATTGAAGTATTGTCGTAATTTGCAAATATCATTGAGTGTCTCACAATGATAGGCCCATTCCCAAAATTCACCCTTTGGATGCCTCTTTGAGGAAGTATGCAGCAATATATCGCGGCACAGCGCAGCAACTTCCCTAGGTTTTACTTCCACAAGCTTTGCTTGTGCTATAGCATGGGCCACAGGATTGCTGTCAATCCCGTATGAACTTAGTCCCCTTAAACGTGCTGCATAATTAGTAGTTCCCCGACCACAGAAGGGGTCAAATATCAAATCCTTCTTTTTCGCCTCCTTCAACAATGAATAAGGAAAAGTTAACGGAAACATGGTGAAGTATGGGCAGATCGAATTGAGCCGAACCGTGGGATGCAGTTTGTTCGAGATTTCAATGGATGAATGCGGCACCGGTAAGTACAAAATGGCCATAAAAATACATTCTTAGTCCAAATTCCACAAAAATCGATTTGTAATTGAAGCGGGGGAATGAAATCATGGTTTATGCCAGAGGATTGACTATTAGTAATCAGAATCAACGGTCATGGCTAACACAATGGCATATGATAGGCGTTATGCACTGAACGCCATTTGTCCCTACTACACTTCCTTTCCGCTGGAATATCCGATGAGTATTCTTAAGAAATATAAGAATGAAACAATTCTTGACCCATTTTGTGGTCGAGGAACTACGTTGTATGCTTCTCGAGAACTTGGATTTCCTGCTTGGGGAATCGATTCTTCTCCGATAGCTGTTGCAATTTCCAATGCAAAACTCGCAATCGTTAAACCTGACGATGTTTTGGATCTCGCTTCAACGCTAATTCATAAAGAGCCTATCTGTTTACCAGATAATGAGTTTTTCCAAGTCGCATTTTCATTTGAAACCCTACGGCAAATTTGTTCTATTCGGGAAGGTTTGATCAACTCCCAAACGGAGTCAGATGCATCTGTCGTTCTAAGAGCAGCAATGATTGGATGTTTACACGGCCCTCAAACTAAAACCATACAGACCGCTAGTTACTTTTCGAATCATATGCTCCGAACATTTTCACCTAAACCAGTTTACTCGATCAAGTATTGGAAAAGTAATAATTTAAAAGCACCAAAGATTGATGTGCTCAAGGTTTTAGCAAAGAAACTTCATAGGATCCCAAATAATTTCGATGTTATTCACCCTTCTTCGGTCATCATGGGTGATTGCACAGATCCTAAAACATATCAAGATATAAGCAAAAGATTTTCTCTTGTAATTACATCTCCACCATACTACGGTATGCGTACTTATATTCAGGATCAATGGTTAAGAAACTGGTTTCTCGGAGGCCCTGATATTGTAGACTACAAAATTAAACGACAGTTGAATCATAATGGTCAGTTAGCCTTCATTCAATCTCTGGCTTCAGCTTTGAAAAATCTATTGTTGTCACAATCTGATTCGTTGAATCTTTATGTTCGGTTCGGGGCAATACCATCAGTTAAAAGTTGCGCAAAACAGATCATGCTGTCATCCATTGAAGAGGCCACAGGATGGAAAATAGTTTCGATAAGTGAATCAAATAATCATCATGGGAAAAGACAAGCGCGGCAAATGCAATGTACATCCAAGGTTGCTCCAGAATTCGATTTTCACTTTTCAAGGGCTTAGTGCCACCTTACTTCCCCATGTCTTACTTTCCCCGAATCAATTGTGACTAATTTTCTATTTGAACAGAACTCTTCGATATAGGATTTTAATGCTATGGCAGTTTTAGCAGCTTTTTGATCCGATGGAAGATGGTATGCCAAGGCTTTTGGCATTATCACAATACATTTAGCCTGAGCTCGCGACACTGCAACGTTAGTTCGCTCCATCTGTAAGAGGAACGCTTCTTCACCTTCAATTATATCTGTATCACCGACACCGAAGGATACAAGAATGGTTTGACGTTCGCCTCCTTGAAATCTCTCTACAGTATCTACCGCTTCAAAAATCTTTACCGGATCTGCATGTGGGAATAAGTTCTTCAGTTCACGAATTACAAGTGCCTTTTGTGCCTTATGCGGTGTTACTACTCCAATGCCAATTTCAAAGAAATCATTATCAGTGTATGGTTCAAATATATCAGGCTCTCCGGAATCTAAAACCTTTGACATTGAGTTTCGAAGGCAAAATGCCAACGCGGCTACTAATTTCGCCTCAACTTCATTTGCTTGGGATGAAACAATATCCTCATGTATTAAAGCTGTTACAACCCGAGAAGGATTGAGAAGCTCCAGATATGCATCACTCTTCGGCAATCCATCCGGTATTTTACTTAAAGTTAAAGAGAGTGGTACTATCTCCTTTAGGTGTTTATCTTTGTATGCTCTCAGCTGTGATGGATAGCCCAGCGTTCTGGCAAATTCAACTAAATGGTCGGCCGAACGATAATTTATATGCAGCTCGCTTGATGCAAGCTTGAATCGTGAAAGCAAATACGTTTGAATACTTCCGACCAAATACTCAGCATTTTTCGGTGGTTCTAAACCAGCTATGGGTGGCATCTGTAATTGGTCTCCTGCAATCACAAGCTGGGCTGATGGTTTTAACAGCGCGAGAGGCCTCAATGCCATTGTTAGTTCAACCTGAGAACTTTCATCAATGATCACCACATCAAACATTTCCTGAATAATTGAAGGTCCTAAAGTCAGTTCCCTAATCTTATGAACAATATGTGCAGTGGTTGCCAAAACAGTAACCCGGTTATCGTCAGCCAGACTTTCATACATTTCAACCGCTGCAACCTCACCATTAATTAACCTGAAACTCCTTGCTTTGATATGACTCTCAACTGTTGGTAGTGCCTTTGGTTCACGACTTGAGGAATACACGCCATAAATTTCTGCCGAACAACTGGTATCTTCATTCAAACTTCCTATGAGTCGTCCTAAAAGTTCTTCTACCGCACGATAGTTCGGCCCTGTCACTAATATATTCTTCCCCATCGCTGTAGTCTTAGATTCTTTGATAAGTGCATGGAGGAAACCAACTAATGTATCTGTCTTTCCAGTTCCTGGTGGACCCCAAACTACGGTTAACTGATATTTTACACAGTTTATGATCGCATCTTTCTGACTTGGATTTAGCCTACCACTTTTGTATGTGTTAAGGAAATTTTTTATTGCGGCAATTTCAGCAGGAGTCCGAACGACTTGCTTAGACAATTCACGAGCTGACCACAAAACTTTAGCCATAGGAAGATCGGCATCAGTTCCTGCAAGAGTTTTCTTTGCAGCACTTGATCCCATAGCTATACGAGCTGTTTGATCAATTTTTGCACATTGAGGATTACCCAACTCTCTTAAGATGCTTGTAGTAACTTCCGAATAATCCGGTGGTAGACCCTTCAAAATAAATATTGGCTGGTTAAATATAGGAATCTTACCTTCCTGGAATAACCCATTAAAAATTCCTTCCAGCTTACTCCAGCCCGGCCTTAGTCTAATCGTTGCTCTTCTGCTAACACGATCAAATCGCACAATTCGAACCGAGATTACTTTATGCATTTTCAGTCCTAAATATCTCTGATCATTGTCATCCTCTGGAGTAAGTCCTAAACTTCTAGGGGTTTGTAATGGGTAGCCAGGCTGACTCACGATACCCAAGACACAAAAATCATCTCCCTCATCAAGTTTAGCCTCCGTAGATTCTTCACTCACTTCAAATTCATACTCGTGATTTCCAAGATTACGCTGTAATCTAGTAAGAACAATCGCATTATATGAGGACTCAAGAATATTAACACTGGATACAAACGACCTAAGTGATTCAACATTCGAAGTAGCGGCCGACACCTTGTCCCATTGTATCCATAACTTGGAATCGTACGCAACACTTGCGGCACCTCTGAAGTTGGCAGTATTCATCGCAGGAGCTTGACCACTGATATTTTCTCTAAGATCAAATCGCAATTGAGCAGTTATGCTTGCGAGTGCCCATGCATGCGCCTTCAAAACAGACTTGTATTTTCCGATGGCTTCTTGGATGGTGATATCCTTTCCATAACTTTTAATCAATCCCGTTGATGATTGCCAAATCTCGAAGATTCTCTCCCTAGGAATCGCATTACCAAGAGGCTCAATATAATACTTATCTATATTTTTTGGTGCCATCTTCTCAAAATGATAATGACTCGCTGTGCCTAACAGTGTTGTTGAAAACTTGACTGGTAAGTGAATATAATTTCGAATTATGTCTCGGATAAAAACAATCCCAGGTGCTAGTTCGGTTTCTCGCTCCATCAACTCATCCGCAGGGAATATCCAGATAAGGGCTCGTTGTGCCCTCTCCGTCAACTCAAGCACTTCAACTAAGTGTCGACTAAATGCATTACACAACTCCTGATACTGACGTGGCTCCCAAAAAATAATCTGAGTGTGAACAGAACCCCATCCATTTTCATTAAACAACCTTTCAGACTGCTCAACCCAATCACCCATTTTCTGAATGAAATCGCGCAAAACTACCCATTCAGCTTTTGCGTTATTCTTTGGAACAACAAATGCCTCTTCAGAAAAGGTTCTGAAGGTTATCTTCTTGTCGTCCTCCATATAAAATTTTCCAAATGGGAACGATAAAATTCCACGCAACGAGATGCCTGTCAATAATCCCGAACTCGAATCAAAATTTACCACAATGCAATACTCTGCATTCCAATACTTTGCTAGCGTAGCAACTTTATTTTGGTTGTCAACTGTATGAGTTCCACTGGTTAGTGCAGCCGCACGCTTTCCAATATTTTCACGATCCCTTTTTAACAGAACATGTTTTTTGAATGTAGGTGTAGTAGATGCAATATCAACCAGACTCTCAATTTTTGGCAGGCCATCGTTAACTAATATATTTGATGCTCCTCTGCTAAGACTGTCCATTTTTGAAAGATGGTCAGTCTTATCAGCTGTATGAAGACAATAGTGCTCCGGATGCGCATCGTAAATCCTTGCATCTGTAGGAGTTAGAAGGTGTCGGAAACCTAACCAGTCACAGGAGCCACATTTTGAGTTCACGTGATAGATCAATGATTCCCACCCATGCGCATCGCCTTGCTTAATCACTCTCGGAAGATCTTCTCTAAAGAATTTCTTCACGCTGGGCATATAAATCAAGTAATCTATCGCTCCCTCTTTTAAATCTTGGATTAGTGCTTTTACACGATTTTCAATTTCACCACCTTGTACTAAACCAAGAATTCGCTCAAGATTCGGCATATCAACATTCTTCCAAAGATAAATAGAATCACTTATATAGAATTTATCCTTGAATTGCGCGCCATCAGAATAAAGCCAATTTGAAAGAAAGAATGCATAGAGACATACTTCAGCAGAGTAACTTGGATTCGCCTCTGTGACATTTTTTAAATCAATGACACTAACACCTAAACGTGTGTCACCAGCTTGAATAGGTTTCCGTCTTCCATCCGGCAAAATCTCACTTTCATTGAGTTCTGGTTTGTGAATAAATAAAGCATCAGGTTTCAGCCCTGCCAGTGATGGAATTAAAGCTTTGTCGTCTGTCGCAAGTTCAAGATTAGTCAAAGCAAAATCTCTAAAGCTTTGCGGCTGAATCTCAGGCTGAAGAATAAATGTATCTGCTGTAGCCTGAATCAGTCCTTCAATAATACTTGTAGATGCCCTGCCTCTGGACTTATGAATTACCTTTCCTGGCAATGACTCAATAAGTTTGTCGAACTCATCATATTCGAACTCACGACCAGAAGTGGTGACTAATTGAACGCCAGGCCTCGATTTAAGGGCAGCAGGAATTCCCAATTTTACAGCGTCATCTTTTTTTATTAGCGAAAGGTATAGTTCCTTATCACATTGAGTTCTCAAATACATTGCGAATTTACTCTTCGATAATGTTCGTAATTGCGCTATAGACATAACTTAAACTTATTTACAAGTAGTCGCCCCGCTAATGACATCTATGAATTGATCTCAAAGGGGGGGACTCACTGATAAATCTATAGAAAAATAGATGCATAAAAAAACACAAGATCAATGGGAGCGTAAAAAATATTAAAATAATTGTAGTATAATTTATTGACTTAATATCTTGCTTAATGGCTTTACAACCCTTCGATAAAATCAAAACAAAGATTCATAATTTCACCAGATCATCAATTATTGAATCTAGCATAGAGCTATTGTCCATTGTGGAGAAGGAACAAAAGAAAAACTTTCCCATCTGGTTCGTATTAGTTTTAGTTAAATGGGCATTTGTCTACACTAAAAACACTAAGTTTAAAAAAAGGGCAACAATTCATGATATCATTAACATTCTTCGACTTATTGAAGAATTTGAGTCAAGGCGGGTAATTGATTTCAAGTTTGGCATTCGCAGAGGACTACGAATACTTGCTTACCAACAATCCTTAATAACAGAAAATATCCACACAGATGTCTTTGAAAGACAACTTGCATTATATACTCAACGGAAATCACGTTTTGATATTGAATCAGATTTTCAAAAGAGAACAAATCTTACAATAGTAGACTTCATTAAAATGTCTCAATACACATTTATCTATCTAAATATGGATAAATTCAACACCTGGATATATGATGGAGTACTTCATCAAGATTACTGGGACATCATGAATAAACAATTTGGCCATACGAAAACTAAGTCATTTGAAACTATTCTTGCCTTTAAAGGTGAAAGTGACATTTTAAAACTTCAAAAAATGACCCAAGAGGTTTATCAGTTATATGAAACCAATCTCTGGACTTTAAAGCCATTCTTTTTTTTCAGAGGCAATTATAGAATACTTCATAGGACAGTTTTCAACCTTACAGTTAGGGATTTTATTTACGATTTTATGAAAAGGGTCGCCCCTGAAGAATTTGGACGAGAATTCGGACATCGGATGGAGCGATACGTTGAGTTTGGGTTGGAAGAATCAGGAAAGTCATTTAAAAATGAACAGGAGTTACGACTCGATTTTCCGGGGTCTGGCAAAATTGTCGACTTCTTGACCGAAGAAAACCTTTTGATTGAATGTAAAGCAATTGAATTACATCCTCGAGCAGGGATAATCCGAAAAAAAGAACTTCTTCTGAATGAATTTCAAGACTCGATTATCAAATCCTATCAGCAACTTTTGTCTGCTGCCCAATCAATAAAATGTTCAATACCTGCTTATGGACTTGTGGTCACTTATAAAGACACATACGTTGGTTTTGGATCAGACGCGTGGAGTGAATTTTTAGAAAGGCCAATTTTAGAATTTCTTAAATCAAGCAACATTCCATTATCTGTTCTTCCCCCTGAGAATTTGTGCTTTATCACTATTCAGGATTGGGATCACATGGTACAAGTAGTAAAAGAAAAGCCACTTTCATTTAAGGATATTATGCACATGGCCTTCAGCAGTTTTCGTTCAAAAATTCCAGACGAACAGATTATGTTTTTTGATCAAGAACTTAAAAAACAGTTTCCAATTTCAACTACCAACTTATCATATTTACAAAATGCGAGGACGCTTCTTAACAACTAGCGATTGGTCACCAGAATTTTTCTGCAGAGTCTCTGGAATGATCTCGAATCCAGTTATTCCTTGTTGTCTTTTTATCTGAAATTAGGCTATTCTGGACTCTTCAAAAATACTCTCTTACCATGACCACTCTTTAGCATCAAAGCTGCTTGTAACGAAGTCAACGCTTTCTCTTTTAACCTTCTTAAAATCTGACCAGGACTTCTTTGCCTTTTTTTCTACAGGGGTAATCATAATGACTCTGTTTTTTACTGTTATTTTTATAGTGTCAATTATACCACCCTTGTCAAGAATGGCCTTCGGGAACAGTATCCCTTTTGAGTTCCCTATTTTTCGGATTTTGGTGACAGTGGTACTCATATTTTTATGTTATAACGTAAAGTTATAACATTTACAAAATCAATTGGTCTTAAGGAATTTATTTTTTCATCGTCTTGAGGAATCTTGAAGTTTCAATTGTGCATATACTGAAATAGACCTATTGTATTGGTTCGTTGAGTACTATTTCATTCATCAATTATTATAGTATAAATGTAAAAATTGATCCACCACACAAACAATAGGAGTTACTCTTAGATAATTTGCTGTGAGGAATTATTGCAATTAATCGAAGTAACAGTGGGTAATTAAATTGCTATCGACTAGGCTACTATCCACTACGTAGAAACCAACCGGCACCGGCTGATCAAAAGACTTAAAGTTGCCAACTCGGTAGAACTGGTCGAGTATTTTCACAAAAACTGGTTTTTCTGAAAATTTCTTGAAATTTTTCTTTCCCCAGTTACACCCTCCTTGGGAATTTCATTTGATCTGATTGCTCACATTTATGGCAATATGGACAAACAGCCATCTATTTCTCAAATCAACAAGCTCTCAATCGTTGACTATTTACGCGGTTTGGGGATTAAACCTGCCAAAGTACGTGGAAACGACTACTGGTACCTCTCCCCATTACGAGTTGAAAAGCAGCCGTCCTTTAAAGTTAATGCAAAGGTTAATCTGTGGAATGACTTCGGGCTGGGTATCCATGGGTGACACGATTATATCGCGTTCAACCATTTTATGTTCATATGGCATAGCTGTTTGAATAGCTTCTACACGTCTGGATAACAAGAATCCATGATTAATTTTGTTCAGAATTGATGTGAGTTCTTTTACGCCAGAAATACTGTTCATCAGATCCTTCGGGCACTTCCCCTGACAATTAATTGATGAGCTTTTCACCCGGTATATGGGTTAAGTATTCTCAATATCTGTCATTGGAAATAATCTGAATTTTGTTCTCCAGCCGATTATCAATAAAACCAATAATGAAATATTCAATGGAGAGTAGCTGATCGAAAGATTCAGTATTTGATTCATTGTGTAGATAAACACAAATGCATAAACAATAGCACCCATTACATGAGCTGTAAAGTTTGCAATTCTCCTGACCAGAATTTCCTTTCCATGCAAGAACACGGGTTTGTTCACATGCTCATAGTTTGTTACCAGCTCTATTTCTGGTTCAACCTTAGAAACAATGGATGGGTTAATATATCCATTCGTTTTATGAAAATAGCTGTGGAGTGCCTTTACATATTCAGGCTTTTTGGCGTTATTAATAGCATTCATAGATTAACAGAATTAAGGTCTCAAGAAACAATTTATCTAAGCGAGGTAAGCATACATATAGACAGCTTGTGTCAAGTTGTATTTATATCTACAGATATTTTGATGATCACTTCAATTAGATAGATTAATTGAAACAAATTGGTTTAACGACTAAAAGAATGGGTGATACTTGACCAGGCTTTACTTCAAACTCCAGAATTCGTTCACATTTACCAGCCTGAACTTAGTGTCAAAAAAATTTACCGGCTTTGGCGGATTTTCCGTGGGGCAAAAAGCATCTTTTAATAAGGAATACCGTGACTAATTCTTTTCAGAATTGAAATCAAATCTTTGATCGCAGAAATTCTGTTCATCAAATCCTTAGGGCATCTCCCTTGGCAGTCAATGGACGGGGTATTCAGCCAGTTCAAGAAGTCTTCTTTGGTTAGAAAAATAGAAAGGCCAGTTTTCGCTAAATCTTTAAGAGCTGAATCAAATCGATCTAAAGCTGCAGGATTATTATCATCAATATCTAGTAACTCATTAAGCTGATAAAGAAAACCAGAATTCATGAAATATGTCTTAGTGGTGAACTTTTAAAATCCAAATGTAAAGAGAAATAAAGTAAATGGTAAGATCTGCAAATAGGCCAAAGTTGAGCAGAGACAATAATTGTCAGCTTTAGTTATGTCGAAGGGACATTCTTCGCCTTTTCTTAGCTAACAGATCGATATAAAAATTAAAGGCCTGTTCACAATTGTCTTTTTCCGATTGTCTTTGAGTTTCATTGTGTATTTCTCAATTAACCTGCGGTGAAGGACCGCCAATTCATCTAGCGCTTCGCCAAAAATCAGATCAAGCACCAGGAAGGTGAAGTGTGATCTGGCCCCATAGTCGTCAAATCCGCTTTTATCAATCTTATTGAAAAACAAGTTGTTCGTTAACTCCTCACTAATGATAAATAAAATTCGATCAGCTTTCTTGGGTAAACGAAATTGTGGGTATTCAGGTATCTTCTTCATGAATGATGCGCTGTTGAATAAACATCCTATGACCGCACCCGCAGCATTTAAATTGGTGCGGGAATTCGGACAAGCCAGTACCTCAAGAATATCGCTAAGTTATTTAAGGAACCTCGAAAATACTCTTACGCCTTCTTGCCCTTACTCCAACCTATAAAGTACAATACGGGGATTCATCTATCTACTTAATGATTCTATTGTAATGAAATTAATAAAATCCATTGATAAATATGCGCAAACAAATCCATCTACGAAAATCTCTAGAGCTAAACAAATAATGTAGGAACATCTTATTCCGCTCGCTTTATAACATCTATTCAATGCAGTTTCACTCAATTTACGAGGCATCCTAAATGCCGGTAATAATTTTTCTAAAACAAAACTTAAATCGTAATTTAAGATAATGGCTGAACCAGAGTTATTTCAGTAGCTAACTCAAAATCACGCTTATCACACCAAGCACCAATAATAAAGTATTTATGATCAGAGAGATTATATCGTCTACTCCCAATAGTTTGGTTATTGATCGACATTTGAATTTCCCAGATATTACTTGCTTTATCAACCGGAGAAAGGAACATCGTAATTTTTTCTCCTGTGTACTTAACATACCTCGTGAAATCACTTGAGATCGCTCTGATGCGATTTTCTTTCATTTCAATTTGCTCCTTTAGAATCCATTTATCATTATCCTGTTCACCAATTGTCATATGCACATCAGATTTATCAGGATCAAAATAACGACCTTCATTTATATTTGGAAATTGTTTTGACCTCAAAAAGCTAAGTCCCAAATTCCAAAAATCCGTTTTGATGGGCTCTATAGCTATTTTGAGCCAAGTCAAGTTAAGATCAAATATTTCTCTGTAAACAGCATCGTTCCTTTCTGGGTTACTTTCGGGTGCTGAATGAGCCTTAAATGTGTGTTTTATTACCGTTTCCACAAACCTTATCTTCTCCTTCACATTTTTGGGTATGCCGCTCCAAGCATTTATGAATTCTACCGGAAATGAACGTAAATTCTCTATCTCGTTAATTTTAAACTCTAAGATGTTACTTGAATTCTTTGATCCTGACTCAAAATACTCAAGAAGTTTTCTTCTACGTCTTTCGGGATAATCTGAGCCATTGATAAAGTCAATAAACTCTGACTCACTGAACAACTGAAAAGTAATTGGTTCAAAAACGAAAGTAAGATCATAATTAGGTATAATACTTGATCTGATCAATAAATCAAGATATTCACTGCTATATTTCTTGATAAAGTCTTTGAATACTAATAGCGCTTGATTGTTTAAGAGAATTGTTTGTGATTCAATGTCTATGATCTGATGATAGAGAGCGGAAAATGTCCAATTTGAGAAACTGTCGGATAACTCCAGATACTGATTGAATAGATTAATGTTTAGCTCAATTAATCCCTCCTTATCAATATACTTATTTTCAGAGTTTTCTCTATCGTAAATTAAACCTCTTATCAAAAGTGAAATAAAATATGTTCGAGCGAATAGTTTCTGAATTGAGTTAGTGTTTTCTTTAAAAAGCCTAATAAAATGACTCTTTGTATCATCTATAGTACGGAATATCCTGTATGCATTCATAAATAATACTGAAGAAACTTTTCCTTCAGACCACTCCACCAAAAAAAGTAAAAATATAAAGTATTTTTCAGGTTGACTTGAGAATTCAATTTTAATAAAATCTGCGTCTAACAATTTAAAAAGATCTGCTTCTTTCTTTGGATTAAAAGACTCTTGAAAATATGGGTTTACTCTATAATTACCTTGGCTAACGATATCAGCCAAATCAAATTCTGCTAAAGCTGAATCTGGTATTTCATGATAGAAGTATGCTTCGAAGGCATTTGGCCCCTGAATAGCCATCGGGTGAGACCTTTCTCCTGAGAATAAATTCCTTAAAATTTGCTTAATCAATTCTAGATCGATTGGGCTCAAAAAGTATTTATTATACTTATTCGTTTCTAACCTATCAAGATACCTTTCTACTACCAAATCGCTCTCATCACCAACATCAGAAGCTTTTGTTGATTTTTTCGTTAACACAATTAATCCGGGTGAGAATTCTTCTGAGAAAAAATCCGTTCGTTTATACCATAATAATGATATCAAAAATGGATATCGGACTTTCAGAATTTCAAAAAGAAAAAAATCCTTGATAAACAATCTTGAACCGTACAATTGGTAATTCATCGATAATGAAGTAATGAATTTATTTACCTCTCTAAATTGGGTGAAGAGAAAATTATCTGAAAGTAATGCTTTAATTGAGGTTGCCTCCTTAGCTGATATAGATGAAGTATTTGCCTTAAAAAAGGATTCATCAATTCTCATAATCAGGTCATTTTTAGGTATTGGAGATATCGGAATCTCCAAATCAAAGAACTTGTCCAGTATGATACTAAGGTTCCTCTTATTAAACTTTTCTAACGCATGTAGCAAATAAACCTTATCATAACATGATACATAAATCACATTTCCGAAATTGGCCGTATTCCGAATTAATTTTAGAACTTCAACAATTTCCTTGGAATCAAGCCTATCTAAGTCATCAATGAAGATTACAACCCGCTTTTGAATTCTGCTAATCGATCGGTCAATTGAATCAAAATCACCTTTTCGTGACAGAAATTGATCCAACAATTCAATAACGTTTGTATTTGCATTTTTCTCGATATTGATAAGGGATGCTATGTAATGGTCTAGATCGGAGGCAAGACTGTAATCGAACCTAGCGAGTTTGTCTTTAATGGAATCAGCAAAACCCTGCAGAAGGGAGCTCCTTCCAAGGGATAACCATGGGCTGAATTGTATGAATATGGCCGTGTTGCCCAAAGATTTCTCCAAGGATTTTATGAAAGATGTCTTCCCTATTCCCCAATCACCAACAATACCAATGGAATATGCCGACTTAAAATGTGATTTTTGAATTTCTTCGGAAAGAAATTTTATCACCGTTGCCCGACTGGTATTTTCATTTTCAATTATAAATGGCTCGTTCTCAATAAATATTGACTTATTCTTTTGATCTAGATCCACCCTTGAGACGTACACAATTCTAAGGATGATTTCAATGGCTGGCAGAAGCACAATAAACCACCCATAATCAATCTTAAAAAGCTTCGATTGGTAGAAGGTGAAATCTTCCCAGTAGAAACGCTCCGTCAAGAAAATGATGAACACAAGAAAAATCAACAGATTACTCTTGAATGATAACCTTACAGGATAAATATATCTCAATGCTGAGGTGACAATAATTCCTAAAAGGAATAGGACCAACAAAGTCTCGAAC
Organism: Flammeovirgaceae bacterium UBA5585; assembly: GCA_002425185.1. Taxonomy (GTDB): domain Bacteria; phylum Bacteroidota; class Bacteroidia; order Cytophagales; family Cyclobacteriaceae; genus UBA2336. The sequence goes on from DILT01000011.1 coordinate 14,689, forward strand.
AAGTTTCCATTATAAAGTGTCAAATTCAGATTCCAAAACCAATCCTTTTCCAGGATTGAAATCATTAGAAGGACTCTAACTATTACATAGAAAAAAGTAAAAATGAAGCAAATGGCAATAATTCTAAATATTTTCGAAACAAGACTTTGTGGTGCGAAGGCAGAATGATCAATATCAAACTCTTGTAACAATTTATTGAGTCGTTCCTTGGAAACCATTGGCAATCAAAGTTTTTTGCAAATTAGAGCATTGTATATCTTAATCACTGTACTTGTGCCTAGGTCAAATGACATTAAGATCAAGAACCTGGAATTAAGCCATTTCTACAATATAGGAAAGATAATATATACCAAATTTGTAACTAGGAGGAATAGTTCTGTTTGTTGTCCCAAAACAAGCGACATAGAGAATTCAATATCAAATTATCCTCCTGTTTTTTCCCTACGATCAAGGCGATTTATTAGGACTAAACCTTAAAAATAACGTTTTTTTGAGGCGGGGAGACAGCGAAAGCTATTAAATCATCATCTTTGCATTTTAGTGATTAGCATTAACTGATTCAATTATGAACACTTCAGTTCAAACAATGACAGATCACAATACTTACAGCGACAAAGGCCCTCGACATGAAAACCAAGACTCAGTAGAAGTTAAGGTTTTCGATAATATGTTGGTGGCATGTATTGCTGACGGGGTTAGCGGAAAAGAATGCGGTAAGAAAGCCTCTTCATTAACGATTCGCTTTTTCCTTGATCATTTTTCCAAAGGTGCAGATATGACGGAGCTTGTTAAAGAATCCCATGCATTTATAAAAAGGCTACAGGATGAGCATAAAGAGTGCAGTGGGATGGCAACTACTTTCACTGCTTGTTATGTAGAGAATCGTATACTCAAAGGAGTGCATGTGGGCGATAGTCGTATTTGCATTCTTCGAGGAAATGGGATTAAGCAACTTACACAGGATCATACCGAGGTCAACAGACTGCTTCAGAGTGGAAAGATCACCTTTGAAGATTCACATAACTACCCTAGACGTAATATTCTGGAAAGTGCTGTAGGCATCCATAAAGAACTGTTGGTGCAAAGCTTTGAATTCGAACTTAGGGCTGGGGATCGCGTGCTTTTAACAACAGATGGAGTACATAATGTAATCAGTAAAAAGGAATTACGTGATCTATCAGTAATGAGCCCTGATTCTGATCAATTCAGTAAAGCAATCATTAAAACGCTTTCATACAAGAAACTGTCAGATAATGTTTCATTCATTGTATTAGGTATAAATTGATCAGGAACATATTGCTTTAACAGTATGTAGCAAAACCGGATGCAACCTTTGTATATCGAACTGAATTGAAAAATTTAGATGTTCAAAAGCTTTGCATGCAGCCTCATCATCCACACGAATTTCAAGCGCAAGCCGCTTAGCTAAGATTTCATCCAGATTTCTTCCGACTATATTTACAAATTTGTTCTCCACATACCATCTGTTATGAGAGGTTCCCATGTATAGCATAGCCATCAGACATTCGGCTTGAACATCAATATCGCAATTGTTGATAAATTTCTGGAGTCTGATTGAAAGTCCATCGCACTCTGCAAACGGAAATGAGCTTTCGCGTATCCACTTGGCATATAACAATCCTAATCGACCTGCCAACATCGGGAAGGCTTCATTAACCTTGTCTAAGTGGTCAATCGTTAACCTTCGTAATACTGCTATAGAGTCTGCACTGGGGTGTTCATCATCCACAAAATCAACAATATCCTTCCAATGTTTCTCCTTTAACTTATCAGGTTCTGTATTTAGCAATTCGAATATTGCCTCACCCTTGGATGTCTCTGGTTGTGCCTTTATATCACCCATAGATAACAGGGCATCCCGTACTGCTGTAACACTCTTGAAGCGTCTTGAGGCATCTTTCCTTGTGCAGTTTAGCAAGATACCTGAAAAATCACCTGATTCCTTTATCTCATTGCAGGGGATTCTTTTATCAGTTCCAACGAAATCGTGGAGTATGCATCCTAGAGAGTAAATATCCGAACGGACAGAAGCATAGGTTAAATCCTTAACAATTTCAGGAGCAGTATAAGCATCCGAACCCATTCTCATGCCAGTTTGAGTAATAGTTGACACATTTGTTTGATCAACAGACATTAACCCGAAATCTCCAATAGCATAGTAATCCTTACCATTCGAATCATTGAAACGAAGTACGTTCTGAGGTTTCAAATCACGGTGATATATTCTGATTTTGTGAATCTCTTCCAGTCCTGCAATAATATCCATCATTGCTTGCATATAATTACCTTTCAAAGTCCGATCCTTTTCGATATCATCAGCAAGAGAACTCTCTGCAACAGGCATCAGAAAATACGGAGGATCAATCTCAAGATCCTCATCTAGTACAGGGACAATATTCTTATGCACAAATTGCTTCTGAACTTTGGCCTCTCGAATAAATCTCTTCTTAACATGATCATGTAAATCGGGTGAAGTCTTGATACTAACCAGAAACATTTTCCTTGCTAATATATCACCCTTTTTATTAGAGACCCGGTCAACTATTCCGAACCCTCCTTGTCCAATTGTTTCTATAAATTTTAAATCCATTATTTGTTTATCATATATGTGCAGTTGTAATAAAGCTCCTCAGTTTGAAATCCTTGTACCAACCAATTAGATTAAATTTTTTTAAATTCTGCTAATTGCCCATCCTGACATAGAAGATACTCCTATTATATTTTGAAACTCAGAACTGTCGTTAAGAAAATATTATCCTGCTAGTATAACTAATTAAAATAAACTTGGCTCAATAGGACTAAGAATCAGCAATCCATTATGATGCCTCAGAGTGTTCCAGAAAGGATAAGCTCAAAAAAATTTTAAAAGTAACAATGCTTTAATCCCGAGTTATCTTTTCCTTCTCCAATCATTGAATTTTGACCACAACAAAAATGCTGCAAGCCATGCAAAGAGTGCTAAAATTACTTGAATCCATGTCATAACTATCTCTCTAAACCTTAGTATCAACCTTGTATCCAAAAGCACTAAGTATTTTTAATGCATGATGCTCAGGAGATGTATTCTCATGATAAAATCTCTTTCTGACATATAATTCGGGTAAATCTTTAAAACTACCTTGGCTAGTTATTGCTGTTTCAAGCAGCAAGGAAACATCAGAAAATGAAAACGATGTCTTAGGATTTTCATTTTGAAAAGCATGATATGCATTCCTACCAATAGGTTCGAATTCCATAACTAAGACGTATTGATTGGCATATTTAACCTGGAATACTACTGCCCGTCTAGGTAATTTATCAGGCATATGGGAAAAATTAAACTCATTCTTACTTAGACCCCTGTCACTAGTGATGATGTTCATCAAAATAGTATCAAAATCAAAAACGCCTTCTTCTGTATTTCCATTGTGAAAAGAGACTTCACATCCTATCGATCGATAATATTCAACCATCAGTCTAATAAAATCCAAGTAATTACCGGGCGTTTTATAATCAAGAACATACTCTCCTGAACTAACATTCAAACCTGTACTCCCTGAATTCTTCTCCTTTAACTCACTCAATGAAAGATTGGAAACATGTTTATGAGTTACCCCTCCATATTCATGCTTTGGAGGAACTGGATCAATCTTTACTCGGATAATATCTGTAGTTAGATTAGGAAATCTCACTTTTCGAACCACATACTCCAAGTCATTAATTTGTGGATCATTTCCAATTCGGTTATTCCGTGTCAGGTCTTTGTCAAATGTTGGTTCATAATGATAAATTGTTTTTGTTTTTAGCTTTGGACCCTGGTCACCCAAGTGTCTTGAAGTTCCCACACCTGGAATAGGTTGCCGGTTCTTATCAATTTCAGGATATTCATTTTCTTTCGAAAATCTAAGAGAGGTAAAGGGGAACTCAGCATAGCATTCGGTTATTTCAAGAATCAAGAAGATGTTAATATCCCCTATTGGCACACTAATTCCATATACTTCATGAATAGTCTCTCCTTCAAATGGAAACACTGTGTTTAGATAGCAAGATGAATTAAACTGGCCAAACACAGTCGAATTAAGTAAGGATACCTGCAATACATCAACAGCCTGTTTACATCGTTGACTAAAAGCAATTCTTGCTAAATAAGGCGCATCTGAGTAATTCATTTCCTCCCTGATTACAAAGAACTTATATCCGTCCTCGATTTTTAGAGAAGTCGGATTATATAGAACATTATCCTTTTTTGAAACTTCGAAGGGAGTGATTAATGCTTTTATCAACTTTGAAGACCGAAATAAGTAAAATCGTGCAATTTCATTACATGGATAAACGATATATTTGGCGTTCAGGGAAGAATCAGAATTTACTATCACCATGATATTTGATTTCTCTCCAAATGAATTCCTCCGTCCTGAACTCCATGCCAGATCTGTTCTAGTAAGGCCTATTCTTTTCCGAAATTCAGACCCTAGTTCCCAATTAGAAACTTGAAGGTGTGTTGCTTTACTTGCATCAATTTTTAGTTTGAAAGGAGAGGCTAATTCGTAAATCTTGTCTAGATTAAAGTCTCCATCCTGAAACAATACACCGGGAGAAATTATGGATAGCAGTTTTATGGGCACTGAAATAACCCTTAACTGCCTGAAATCGATTTTCGAAAAACTTATTGATTTGTACCCTTCATCTAGTCTCACCAAAGCAATATCAGCAGCTACACTACCATCAGGCTCACGGAAAATTCTTTCGGTCCATAAAACCATCCAATCACCAAGATGATCAGGTAAGTAAAACCTGTCTCTTAAAATATCGCTTAATTCCTTAGCTTTTAAGCTCGTTCCAACCATTTAATAGTCACAATTCTCGTTTTATTCTGACTTTTCTCATTATTTAATGATTATGTCACACAGGGCAATGGGTAAATCGTAGGCTGAACCTTCTTTGCGAATATCCGCGGGCGCCAGGTTAACCACGGTTTTCTCCCGCGGCATAAAATAGCGAAACTGTTTTACAGAAGATTCAATACGATGCTCGCTTTCCTTAATGGCGCTGTCGGGAAGACCACTCATCCAAAAGCGTGTGCCTTGCCCTACGTTAACTTCTACGGTAATCGTCCGGGCATCTACACCAAACACCGCACAGCCGTAGGTCTTCGCCAGCATATTTACACGTGCTTTTCGAGAAGGACAATTAAGACGTGGACAATCTTGTAATGAATTTCATGAATCCGATCAGCAAAGCCGAAATGGGCAACGCGAATTTCCACATCGGCATGTGCGGCCAGTTTACCACCATTCTTTCCGGTCAAAGCAATCACTTTCATACCCTTGGCTTTGGCCGATTGTGCCGCCTGAATTACGTTAGCTGAGTTGCCGCTGGTACTCACCGCCAGCAAAACATCATTTGACTGACCGATGGCATCAACAAAACGCGAGAAGATAAAATCATAACCATATTCATTACCCACACATGACATGTGCCCGGGGTCGGAAATAGAAAGCGCAGGAATTGGATTTCTGTTCTCGCGGTAACGACCGGTAAGCTCTTCTGCAAAGTGCATGGCAACACAATGCGAACCTCCATTACCACAGGCAATAATTTTTCCTCCCTTGTTAACTGCGTTAATCATTACCTGCGCAGCCTCATCAATTTTTAGGTAGTTGGCTGGTTCATTCAAAAAGTTATCGAGTACGGTTGCCGATTGTTGCAATTCCGTTGTAATAATATGACGGTTGTCCATTTTAGTTTGTTGGAGGTTGAGGCACTGGCTTGTTCTTCGCAGCTTCCTGCAGGTCGTACAATTTTACTTTGAGATTATTGAGTTCTTTCGTTAGCTCATCCTTCTCGCGCTGATTTCTGCGGTTGTCACGATAATGAAGAATGACATTGGCGACCATAAGAAACAAGAGAATAAGTGAACCGTATTTCAGCATCCATATTTTTCCCTGCATCTGGAAGAGAAACGCTACGTTTTCCTTTTGGCCATCCATATACAGGCTGAATAAAAAAATGAACAGGTGAAGCGCACCGAATACGGAGTAGAAGATGAGACGGTTCTTTTTCATCATGGCCTTTTTGGATTGAAAGACAAACTTAGCTTTTTAACTAAAACCAAAAAATACAAAATCACCGGAAAACTTGCACAAAAAGCACGATCTCAGGCCTTTTGGATTTCGCTAAGCTTTTTGTAAAGTCCGTTTTGTTGCACCAGTTCATCATGTTTGCCGCGTTCTACAATCTGCCCGTCTTGCAACACAATAATTTCGTCAGCATGTTGTATGGTACTTAACCGGTGTGCGATCACAATTGATGTGCGGTTCTTCATCAGGTTAGTAAGCGCATCCTGTACCAATCGTTCGGATTCGGAATCCAATGCCGAAGTAGCTTCATCCAAAATGAGAATGGGTGGGTTCTTTAACACAGCCCGTGCAATAGCCAGTCGTTGACGTTGTCCACCGGAGAGTTTTGACCCGCGATCACCAATAAGTGTATCGTACCCCGCTTCGGTTTGCATAATAAAGTCGTGTGCATTGGCCACTTTTGCTGCATGAACCACATCTTCTTCCTTTACATTGGGCATACCAAAAGCAATATTATTAAAAATGGTGTCGTTGAACAGGATGGATTCCTGTGTTACCACCCCCATTACTGCACGAAGTGATTCAAGGTTATAATCAGTCAAGGGAATCGCATCCAGTAAAACCTGGCCTTGTGTAGGATCATAAAATCGTGGAACCAAATCTGCCAGAGTTGATTTGCCTCCACCGGAAGGGCCAACCAAAGCAATGGTTTTTCCGCGCTCAATTTTAAGGTTAATATTCTTTAATACATTCTCCTTATCATAGGAAAAGCTTACGCCTTTAAATTCAATGCTATCCTTAAATTGATTTAATATAATAGCATTAGGTTTATTAAGAATAGCAGGGGCAGAATCTACTACACTGAATATACGCTGTGCCGCCACGGTACCTTTCTGCAGCGAGGTTATGCCATTCGAAAAGTTTTTTGCCGGTTGAATCATCGAAGCATAAAATGCAATAAAACCCATAAATACCTCTGGCTTCAATTCGTCATTCATTACCAGTTGACCACCATAGTAAAGTATAAGGGCAACAATAATTACGCCCAGAAATTCAGACACGGGTGATGACAATTCATTTTTACGGGCGATGGATAGATTAACTTTCCGATGATAGGATGTCTCACTATCCATTTTATCCAGGATGAAATTTCGTGCGTTAAATGCTTTGATCACCCGCATGCCACCAAACGTTTCATCCAGAATGTTCACAATGCGTCCCATAGCTTCCTGGCTTTGTTTTGCTTTACGTTTTAATCGTTTTATGATTTCGGCTACAATACCGCCCGTGACGGGTAACAGAATAAGCGTAAATAAGGTAAGCTTTACCGATATCATAAAAAGCACACTTATATAAACGATGATGGTGATCGGCTCCTTTAATACAGATTTTAAACTGTTTACCACAGAATTTTCAACCTCACCAATATCATTGGTGAAGCGTGATATCAAATCGCCTTTACGGTTACTATGAAAGTACCCGATGTGAAGACGTGTTACGTTGGAAAAAATATCCATTCGCATATTTTTTACCACATCCACTTTGATGCGCGAAGCCGCCATACGTTCAGCATACCGAAACACATTGGCCAGAAAAACGCACGATACTATGGAGATGCAAACAAACAGCAAGGCATTAATGCGTCCATGCTCTACAATAATTTGCATGAAATGATGCCGGAAATATTCTTTCACAAAATCAATGGTAAAAGAGAACTCGGGAAGCGCAGGAACAAGCGCGCTGCTTTTATCATCAAACAGCACCTCCAGCATGGGCATAATCAACCCCAGGTACGAAGCACTAAACAACACACCCAACGTAGAGAAAACAAAAAACTGAACTAACCGGGGAGTCAGGTTAGGGGCATACTTCAAAATCCGTAGGTAGGTATTCATAACCAATTAAAATTCGTACAACCGCTGCGCGATATTCCAGCGCAAAGCTAACGAAGTTATGGCTGAGTTGTTATTAAAGACGGAGGCTGCACTCTTGCTGCTTCGGATGATGGCGGTGGCATCGATAAACAGGTTATGTTTCAATTGCCAACTGGCTGTGAAGGTCGCCATTACAATTGTATTATTTATACCTTGACCAATGGTGTTACCAAAATTTGAATCTGCCAAATAAGTTTTTCGGTAACTGTTGCTTTTAAGAATGTCGCCTCCAAAATTAAAACCTACTGTATCTCTGCCAATTTGTGCATAAATCAGTTTGCCTGAAAGATTAAGCCGAGGTAAAGGTTGGTAGCGTGCAATGCCAACCAGTTCTTTAAAATTAGCACCCAATGGATGGGCAATAGCTTGACGGTAATGGGAGTAACTGCCGTATTTTGTATTGTGTGAATAGGTATAGGGCCTCACGATATTCGTCTCCATCTGCAAGTCAAGATTAGAGACGCCAAACGCATAGATATATTTTGCCCCGAATTGAATTCCAAATTTATTTGCCCACCACCCGTTGCCATCCCTAAGATTGTCTAACAGAAACTCATCCAGTACAAATTGTCCGTAAAACTGAATATTATTTAACGCATTCCACTTAAAATCAGCACCAAGAATCACATTGTCACTGCTTCCATTTTGCTGTTCAATGGCCCTGAAAAAAATCACCGGATTGAGGTAGTCGAGCCGGAAACGCGAAGCACCTGTTTCATCATCCGGACTAAACACCACGGATTCAAAAACACCCAGGTTTAACTTCTTACCGATGTTGATGCTCAGGTGATGCAGCGCTACAAATTTTTGTGGGTAGCCGCCCTTTAATCCTTGCGTACCCCCTGATGTTCCGCGAACATCAGCCGTAAACTGGTTGAGCAGGTAGAAATAGTTAAGCTTCCACACTTTTAAATTGCCCTTTAAAAACCAGGCTGGTGGTGCAAAGTCAGAAAAGATTAAAGAACGATATCCGTTGCCGATAAAAAAACGGTCGTGGCCAAACTGCAGGTTAATATGCTTGGTTGCCTCAAAGGTGATGTATCCCCGTGCCTGAAAAAAGTCATAGCCTTTGTTTCCCTTAAATGTCTTCCAAAACCCCTCATGCGGAATTACCGGGTAATAGCCAAGGGTAGTGTCGTTGGTAATGGTTTGTGAAATATATGCCGGAAAACGAACCTGGTTTTCAGTTAAGAAAGAATAAAAGCCAACACGCTTATCCACCATCCCGCGCACCTCAACACCCCGCGTATTGGTGAAGAGCATGTCATCCGATCGGGAATCCCGACCCGCGCCTGCATAAAGCACAGGGTTGATATGCAGATCAAACTCCGGAATATCAACATACAACAAATCCGATTTCTTTTTATAGAAACTTTTCAGAAACGGTCTCCGGCTTTCATTGGTCTCCGGCCGTGCCCACTCCCAGCTATCGTTGTTAAAATAGGCAAGGTTAAAATTATCAGTACCCGAAGTAAAAGCATTAAGGCTCCTGGCAGAGTCCAAAAAGGAAATGATGGCCGACCGCTTGTAGGGCTTTACCGTTGTAAATAGGTGGGGCAAAGTGCCTCCGGTTTTAATTTCGTACCGGTCAATCCAATGATAGTAGGTGTCGTTTAAAGAGGCGTAATTGCTTTGCGCAAGAAGGCAAATAGGGGCTATAACGATTAAAAGTGAAAAGAAAATCTTCATTCAACAGTCAGTTACGGGCAAAATACATAGGGTTATACTTATAGCCAAAATTCATAATTCTCTTCTTGAAATTAGCTGCGGGCTTATTATCTTTGCAGTCCGTTTAGGAAAAAACAAGGATTAGAGGCTAAAAACGATGAAAAAGGATATTCACCCAGACTACCACGAAGTTATTTTCCACGATACTTCAAGCGATTTTAAGTTTAAAACACGCTCTACCGTAAAAACCAAAGAAACCATTACCTGGGAAGACGGTAAAGAGTACCCATTGGTTAAAGTGGAAGTTAGCTCCGCTTCGCACCCCTTCTTTACAGGCAAGAAGTTGTTTGTTGACACAGCAGGCCGTGTGGAGAAATTCCAAAAGAAATACCAAAAGAAATCTTAATCACTTCTTCTTATATGCATGAAACCCTGGCGGTCCCGTCAGGGTTTTTTTATGTCCGGAACAACTCATATAGGCATTAAAGCCTAACTTTACCCCATGAACATTGTCTTGTTTGACGAACCCCTTACCCGAACTGAACTGCTGCCCTTCACCTTCACCAGGCCGTTAGCAAAAATCAGGGTGGGTATTCTCACCATTGATGAGAAGTGGAGCAAATGGCTAACCGGACAGCCCTCCTTTCTTACCGAAGCGTATCTCTCAGCAAAATTTCCGGTTATCCAAAGCACTGATAACCTGCTGATCAACGGAGCGCTTTGTCCGGATGAAAACCTTGTGCGTGCAGTGAAAGGACTTTATAACGGAACAGCCCTTGTCCAAAAAGGTGTGCGGTTAGCCATTCGTTCCGAAAGCACAAGCCTCGCCCAATTTGAAAAGGCTAAACACATCGAATACGAAGGAAATATTACCCTGATTGATCAGGTCTGGAAAATATTTCAACACAATGCAGCACAATTACGAATAGACTTTAAACTGATTACAGCGGGTAGAAAATCGCAGGGCGTACAGGATAAACACACTATACGATACAACGAAGAAAATATTTTTGTTGAAGAAGGAGTAGCCATACGGGCTGCGGTATTGAATGCCGAAGATGGGCCAATTTACCTCGGGAAAAATTCTGTCATACAGGAAGGTGCGCTGATAAAAGGACCTTTTGCCCTATGCGAAGGTTCGCATGTAAACATGGGCGGAAAAATGCGGGGCGATTCTACCATAGGACCCTACTCTAAAGTTGGAGGTGAAATCAGCAACTCCGTTATTTTTGGCTTCAGCAATAAAGCGCACGATGGCTTTTTAGGAAACAGCGTTTTGGGAGAATGGTGTAACCTGGGTGCTGACACCAACACCTCCAACCTGAAAAACAATTACGAGAATGTTAAAATCTGGAGTTATGCCAAAGGCGGGTTTGCCGATACAGGTTTACAGTTTTGCGGATTGATGATGGGCGACCACAGTAAAGCGGGTATTAACACCATGTTCAACACAGGTACTGTAGTGGGTGTATCGGCAAATATTTTTGGCGATGGATTTCCACGCACATTTATTCCCTCCTTTGCCTGGGGGGGTGCCAGTGGGTTTTCAACATTTCAACTTTCCAAGGCTTTTGATACCGCCACCAAAGTTATGGCCAGGCGAAATCTTACCCTTGACGAAACAGAGAAGAGCGTATTGAAACATATTTTTGAATCAACGGCAGGTAACAGAATTTGGGAGAAGAAGTGATATGAAGTTTAGCGCTGTTCCAGGGTTATCCGCTGTTAAATCATTGCTCATTGAGTCGGTAAGAAACGAACATGCAGCCCACGCACAGCTTTTCGCGGGTGCTGAGGGCGCACTGAACCTTCCCCTTGCATTAGCCTATGCCACCTACCTTCATTGTCAGCAAAAAGGTGATGACGCCTGCGGTACATGTGCAGCCTGCAGTAAAAGTCTGAAGTACATTCACCCCGATACACACTTTGTCTTTCCGGTAAACAATATAAAAAACGATAAGGACGAAGAACGTTTCAAGGCTGAAATCCTCAAATCGTGGCGAGCATTTTTAACCGAGCAACCTTTCGGTAATCTTTCCGATTGGATTGGTTACTATGGAGGTGAGGACAAACAAGCTTTTATTTCGCGTGATGAAAGCAGGGAGATTATCAAAACGCTATCCCTAAAACCTTTTGAAAGCCCGGTGAAGGTGATGATCATCTGGCAACCCGAGCTGATGCACCCTTCAGCAGCCAACGGCATTTTAAAAATTCTTGAAGAGCCCGCTCCGCACACGTATTTTATTCTGGTGACCAATGCAGCCGACCAACTGCTTCCAACCATTATATCCCGTACACAAATAATTTCTGTACCCTTATTACACGATAGTGAAGTGCAATCCTATTTAACTGATCAATCCGTTGAACAAAAAAAGGCATCGCATCTCACCCAACTGGCGGAAGGCAATCTTAATTTAGCATTAAAGCTTATCGACAATGAAGAAGATGACCATGCCCAACGCTTTGCTGAATGGATGAGGGCCTGCTTCAAAAAGAATTTTGCCGGCTTGGTAACACTTTCGGATGAGTACCACAACCTGGATAAACTAGGTCAACGCAACATGATGCAGTACAGCATGAATATGATTCGGGAGGTGCTAATGCAAAAGTCAGGAGCCACAGCTATTCAACGTTTGCAATGTGAGGAAAGAAAATTTATTCAGGACTTCAGCAAAGTTATGGATGTAAGAAAAATTGAGCAGGCCTATCGTCTGTTAAATGATGCCAGCTACCACCTTGAACGCAACGGCAGCGCCAAAATGATTTTTATGGATCTCTCGCTGCAACTCGCCCGTGTGATTAATCCTTGATTTATTATCCAGATGTTGAAAATATTTATTTTTGAAACCTATTTAACAAACCGTGTTGTATGAACCGTGTACTTACCTCCTTTCTGATCGTATCGTTTATTATTACCAGTTGTGCCCAAAAGAAAAATCACGACTATGTTATAACCATCAAAACCAATTACGGTGATATGGTGGCCATTTTATATGATGAAACCCCCAAGCATAAAGCAAACTTCATTAAGTTGGTTAAGGAAAAATATTATGACAGCCTTTTGTTTCACCGGGTGATTGAAGAGTTTATGATTCAGGGTGGTGATCCTAATTCAAAAAAAGCACAACCCGGTCAGTCTCTAGGCAATGGCGGACCGGGCTACACCGTAGAGGCCGAATTCAACCCCAAATTTTTTCATGAAAAAGGGGCTTTTTCCGCAGCGCGCTTAGGCGATCAGGCCAACCCAACCAAGGCCAGTAGTGGAAGTCAGTTCTACATCGTTCAGGGAAAAAAATATACGGATGAGGAAATTACCCAACTGGAACAAGGCATTCAGTACAACCGAAAAAACATGGCCCTTCGTGAGGTGCTCTTCATGCCGGAATATGAAGAGGTGCGTAATTTAGTGGTTCGTAAACAACAAGAAGGGGATGGCGCCTGGCTCGGATCATTTTTTGAAAAGGCTGATACGCTGATACAAAAAGTTAAAAAAGACTACCAACCCTTTGCATTTTCTGAAGCACAAAAAACACGCTATAAAGAAGTAGGCGGAGCACCACACCTGGATGGGGATTATACCGTGTTTGGTAAAGTTATTCAGGGACTTGATGTCATCGATAAGATTGCAGCCGTACCCAAAGGCCCGGGTGACCGGCCTATGCAAGATGTTCGTATGTTCGTTACTGTGGAGGAAATGCCCAAAAGTAAAATCGAAAAAACATACGGTTACAAATACCCGGATAGCAAATAAGATGCGCATACTGATTACCGGCTCCAATGGTTTGCTCGGACAAAAACTGATCACGTTGCTGCAACAGCAACCTGATGTGCAACTCATTGCAACAGCACAACGCCCATTGGTAGCGCCCTTAGTGAAAGGTGAATTTCATCTGTTGGATATCGCTGACCGGGAGCAGGTTAACCAGGTTATTATGAAAACCAAACCTGAGGTGATCATTAATACAGCAGCCATGACCAATGTTGATCGCTGCGAAACCGAACGCGAAGCCTGTTGGCAAGCCAACGTAACTTCCGTTCACTATTTAATTGAGGCCTGCGAAAAAAATCAAGTTCATCTTATTCACGTATCAACAGATTTTATTTTTGACGGGAAAGAAGGACCCCTGGACGAGTCAGCTGTGCCCAATCCGGTTAATTACTATGGAGAAAGTAAGCTTGCGGCCGAGAAACTAATACTCGCAAGTTCTGTTTCGTGGTGTATTCTTCGCACTGTTTTAGTGTACGGTGTATCCACCGATATGAGCCGATCCAATATTGTATTGTGGGTGAAGAAAAGCCTGGAAGAAGGCAAGACCATTAACGTAGTGAATGATCAATGGCGCACACCAACACTGGCAGAAGATTTAGCCATGGGGTGCTGGCTGGCTGCTCAAAAAAAGGCAGAAGGCATTTATCATATCTCGGGTAAAGATTTTTTAAGCCCGTTTGACATTGCTGTTAAAACAGCCCGCTATTTTAACTTAGATGAATCGCTCATCAAACCGACTGATTCAACGCAATTCAAACAGCCGGCCAGAAGGCCGTTAAAGACAGGCTTCGTGATTGATAAGGCAAGAAGGGAATTTGACTACGCTCCACACAGTTTTGGTGAAGGTTTGGCCGTTTTGGAATCGCAACTAAAAGATTAAACACCAATTTCAAGTTCCTTCACCAGGTTCTTTAACAGGTTACGTACGGCTGTTTCGTTCATCCCGGTAGTTACCGTTGGATGGTATAATAGCCTTACAATATCCCGATCGATAGGCGCATACTCAGTTGTTGTTGACCATTGTTGAAAAAATATACTTTGAGGATACTTGTTCGAGTCACGTGCAAGGCCGAGTGCCTGTGTAAATTCTTCACGCAGTAAATGTTTGCGGGCATTGGCTTGAGTTGTACGTTGTGTATCCACATACATCACAGCCGAATAGATTTCATTCGATCCATTAAAGTAAACATAAAATAATCCCCAATTTGAAGCCACATGTTGCTGGGCGAAGGGTATTCGTTGAACAAATCCGGCAGCGGTGCCGAGATAAACATAAAAATTCGACTGAAGTGTGTCTTGTGTTATGGTTATAGAAAGTGATGTTAACTCTTCCAGTTCGGCAATAATCCTATCTAACTCAAGGAGCATTTCATCGGTTTTATCACCACCAATAAAAATATTAACTGGTGTTTTCCATTTTCGGGTAACATGTGATGCACCTCCAAACTCAAAACCAAGTGTCACATCAACAAAATAATCAATAACCTCCCTTTGGTAGGTTGTGAGTTGATCCGGCTTTACTTCGGGATCAGAACAACTATACAGCGTAACCAGTAATGTTACCGGTATGGTGATTACTAAAAACTTTCTGGTAGTTCTGATAGTGTTAGAAATGAAGCCGATCATATCGCTAAATTTAGAAAACTATCAGAACACCTTTGTGCAATCAATTTAATTTTACAATTTCCGCGCTTAAATCCTTAATCTATGTCAATTCAAGCATCTGAAAATCGAGGCCAGTGGGGCTCAAAGTTTGGTTTTATCATGGCCGCAGCAGGTTCAGCGGTGGGGCTGGGCAACATCTGGCGGTTCCCGTATATAACTGGTCAAAATGGTGGTGGCGCATTTGTTTTTGTTTACATCTTGTGTGTGCTGCTGGTGGGGTTACCTCTTTTATACAACGAAACAGCTTTAGGTCGACTTACAGGAAAAAATACAGTAGGTGCTTTTAAAGATACTGGAGCCAACAAATTCTGGCAGATTACTGCCGGCTTCCTGGCGCTATCGGTAAGTTTTTTTGTACTATCCTACTATGGTGTAATTGCCGGATGGACGATCGGCTATATCATTAGCGAGTTCACTGACTTTATCAAAGACTTTGAAACCTTCCGTTCAAATGCGCTTTATGTTATACCCTTCTTTGCCCTTTTTATGGTGATCACGGTGTATATTGTTCAGGCTGGTGTATCAGGGGGTATTGAAAAGGCATCAAAAATATTAATGCCTATTCTGTTTATCCTTATCGTTCTTGTAATCTTCAGAAGCATAACCCTGCCGGGCGCCATGGAAGGTGTAAAGTATTACCTCACCCCCGACTTCTCTAAAATCAACGGCAATACTATTTTAGCGGCATTGGGTCAGGCATTCTTCTCACTCTCGATTGGTTGGGGAATTATGATTACCTACGGATCGTACCTGCCGAAAAGCAATAACATTATCAGCAGCGGCTTGTGGGTAGGCTCTATGGATACACTTGTTGCGCTACTGGGTGGTTTAATGATTTTTCCGGCCGTATTTGCCTTTGGCAAAGACCCTGCCGGAGGTACCACATTGGTGTTCCAGGTATTACCTGAAATTTTCAATGCCATGCCGGCCGGGGGCAACATCGTTGGCGCACTCTTCTTTTTATTACTTTGTATTGCCGCCCTTACTTCTTCTATCTCTATGATTGAAGTACCAGCCTCTTACTTAATTGATGAAAAGAAATGGAGCCGTAAAAAAGCAGCCTGGATTATTGGTATTCTGGCATTTCTTATCGGTATTCCTTCTGCCCTCTCAGGTGGAGCTTCGCGATTTTTTACCGACATGAGCATTAACTTTTTCGGTTCTTCAAAAACAGGATTTCTGGATATTATGGATGCCTTGTTCGGCACTTTATTCATCGTTATTGTGTGCCTGATGACCGCCCTGTATGTGGGCTGGGTTTTAAAGCCTCAAAAAGTTTCAGAAGAAATCGGATTGGGTTCACCTTTCTACCACAAAAAACTTGTTTTCGGTATATCGCCTTCACAAATGTGGATATTCTTTATCAAGTTTATTTGCCCCATCGTGATACTGTTGGTGTTGTTGGCAACCATCGGTGTTATTAAGGCAGACGTTTAAAAAAAATTACCCAACTATTTCATCAACTCCCCAATGGGATGCCCTGTGCTACCGTTGGGGAGTTTTATTTTCAGCAACATGGATAAGGTAGGGGCAATGTCGGTAATGCTATAATACTGAACAGATGTTCCCTGTTTCACCCCCTTACCATAAAAAATAATCGGCACATGGGTATCGTAGGTATAACCCGATCCATGGGTTGTTCCTTGTATACGTCCGCTTTCAAACCAGGCAGGCTCTAAAATCACCGTCATATCGCCACTGCGTTTAGGATGATAACCCCGAATGGCCATGCCTTTCAATCCGCCTTCATTGAAATCTCCCTGGCGCAATAAACTTTTGGGATACACATTAGCAATGCCGTTCTGTTGCATTAAATAAGTTGAAATGAGTTCCGTAGCCAGCAACAAATCAATACCCCCTGAACGCGGATCGGCACTGAAGCCTTCATGGTTAAGATGAATCTGTTCACCCGAAATAGCTTTAATGATTTTGCGGTCAGGATAATAGGTGTTCAGAAATTCGCCCAAGCCGGCAGAAAGCTGACTGCTGCGCAAAATGCCAGCAGGTACTTTATTGTCCACAAGATATTGAGGCACTTCGGCCACAGCGTGGTCGGCTGTCAGAAATACAAGATAGTTTCCTTCACCTACTACCTGGTCAAGTTTTTTCAGCAGGTCTTCAATGTTTTTATCTAACCGCAAATAAACATCCTGCAACTCAATAGCATGCGGACCAACGCGATGGCCGATAATATCCGGTGCCGAATAGGATACCGATAAAAAATCAGTCCATTGATCTGCTCCAAGCTTTTCTCCGTCAATCGCTGCTTTTGCCAATTCAGTTAAATGATCATTTGAAAATGGTGTTTGCGAAAGGAGTTCAAAATTTCCGTTTGTTTTTCGCAGCGTGGCCAGGTCGTAAGGAAAGGTTGATTTATTATCGCCCACCAGTTTTCCTTCATACGGACTGACATCCGGACCGCTGGCTTCGTATTGATTAATTGGTAATAACGTATTCCACGTTCCGGAAAGATATTTATCGGCTAATTGCAGCCCATTAAATTTCTCCAACCAGGCCGGAAGTTTCTCCATGTAAAACGTGCTGGTAATGTACCGACCCGTTTTTCCATCGTACCAATAGGCTGCATCAGCCATGTGCCCTGCCGGTAAAATAGCGCCCCTGTCTTTAACGGAAATACCAATAACTTTCGAGCGCTTTTGGGTTGCCAATTTTAACTCATCGGTAATGGTGGTGGTGAGCATGCGGTGTGGTGACATTTTGCCATTACTTTCCGATGTGCTGCCAACCGTTTTCTGTGCATCGTCTGAAACACAATAAACACTCTTTTCAATAGTCTTATCATACCATTCATTACCGATGATGCCGTGTATGGCTGGTGGTGTGCCTGTAAAAACTGACGCATGGCCAGCCCCGGTGTAGGTGGGTACATAATTATAATGACTGTTCTCCAGCATGTACCCTCCTTTTATCAAACGTTTGAATCCGCCCTCACTGTATTTTGAGTAATAGCGGTAAATATATTCCTGCCGCATTTGATCCACCGTAATACCTACCACCAGCTTTGGGCGATCAATATCCTGTGCAACAGCCTGTAAAGCAGTAATAAAAAGGAGAATGACTATAAAATTTCTCATGCGTTAAATTTAAAGGCCGAATATACCACTTCAGAAAATTACTGAAGCTATTTTCTGGATGAACGAATCATTAATTGTGTGAACAGTAAATCCGCTCATAATCATCAACTTCAAAAACCTGCCTCCGCAGCAACTTACCCGTTTCATCATAATAAATAACTACATAAATAGAGGCTTCCTCCACATGCTTTTCAGTAAAATATAATGGTTTTGAAACCGACCCCAGGTTAACAATGTCGCTGTAGGTAGCCGGAAGAACAAAGCCCTTTTTGTTGCTGATGACTCCGAAATTATTTTCCTGATGTACAATCAGTACCTTCTCTTCGGGTGAATCACGAAGCCACCGAAAACTTTTAATCTTATCCGCCACAATCTTCTTTTCAATAAAGTTGTAAATCATCCATTGAAAATTTCGTTTCACCAAAGCGGATGAATCATTCCAGTACCGGATTTCTTCGTACTCAAAGGGTGTTACCGGTTTGTTGTTCCAGTCGATCAGTGCGGATAAGCCACCTTTTTGAGCAATCAATAAACTGGCGTTATACCGTATCAGGTTTCTCTCATACTGGGGTTTTATTTCTTTTTTATTGTTCACATCCAGAAAACCAAATTTTCGATCTTTTAAAACTTGTACCGTTCCATGTTCGATCGTTCCCATGGCATCGTATTCCGGTTGAACAACAGGCCTGCCCTGAAGATTTATCAACCCGCGCTTTTCCTTTCGGATAGCCAGAAACATATTCTCCCCCGCAAATTCAAGTCTATCGTACGTTGCTGTAAACATTCGTTCACCGCGCGAATTAAACAGCGTTTTCTTTTCACCTTCTTCTGCCATCAGGAAATACAGCGAGTCTCTTCCGGGTAAGAACTGAACACGAACCCCTCGGCTAAGCGAAATAAACCGATCATGTGCTACATAGGCATGCAGGCTATCGCCCGACTGTGCCATGCAGAAGGCTCCGATAAAATAAATGCTGTCATAGCTGGTCTTGGTAAATACTTTAAGGTGCTGATCGGCAATTTTCCATCGGCCGGCTTGCTGAACAATTACCCAGGGCTTTTGAATTTGTGTACGGCTATAAACTTCTGATACTCCGGTTTTGGCACTCCATAATCGTTGCCCTTCTGTTGATTTTGAAATGGCTCCGAAAAATGACGGAACGATCTCTATTTTTTCAAGTGGAATTCTCTCCTTCAAATTCATATCCAAAAGTCCCTGCAACTCACCCGCTCTCACCCATAACATGTTCCCATCCCATCGCCTCACGTCATCGAACATCCGTGTGTAAACAGGTGTACCCTGATCAACTGCTTTGGCGATGCTTTCCTTTCGTGTCAGTTTGTATTTACCGGATTGTTTCAGCGCTATAACATCATCAAAATCATCAACTTCCTCAAACTCTCCTATTGACAAGCTGCGACCCAATAAAGTCTTTAGCGACCACCGGTTACTTTTTTTTACGGCCAGATAAGCATCAGCCACCACTTTAGCATCCTGCACACAGGATTCAAGTACAAACCCTGATTTATGCAAAACGCTTGCACATTTGTTACCACCTACCAATAGGTATCCATTACCCAAATCATCCACTTCATCAACGTCCCCTGAAAAAATTACGAAACCATTCCTGGCGATTATTCCATTTTCAGCTACCAGAAATTCTTCTGTTATGTTGCCACAGCGATACTCCCTTTCCAACTCCTCCGCAAACGGCTTGAGTATTTCTTTGCCCTGGCTATTCATAAATCCGAATTTTCCATCTTTAAAGAAAGGAACCAGGTAATCCCGTTCAAGGTTTCGCAGGTTTCGTATGGAGTCGTTCAGCAGGCTAGCCGGCACCGGTTGATCATTTTCCCACAACAAGTGATACAAAATATTACGCGCCCTGGTATAGTGCTTGCTTAATGGATAGCGCTTTATAAATTGAGCAAATGCCAGCGTGCTTCCATCGGCTGTAGATAATTCCAACACCTGAAGTTCCGCCTCCGTTCTATAGGGTGATGCAGGATATTCTTCAATGAAGGTTTCGTAACTTAACAGTTTCCGGTCTTTGGTTTTAGCTTCAAAAAGTAACTTCTCATACCGCTCACGTGCCTCCGGTGTTCGCGATGCATTGGGGTATCGGGTGAGGTAGCTCAAAAAACTGGTGTAGGTATTCTCTTTCAATGCGTCTATGTAAGCCACTTCATCACGAAGTTCGCGGGCACGCTCCAACTGAGTGGCAAATGTAAAGCCGCTGATAAAATCCAGATAAGATTGCTCTGTATTGATTCGTTTGGCCCGTTCGAAGGCAGCACTGTCTATCTGTTCGCGCCTGGCTATGAGCAAAGCACTGTCTAACGGAAAACGCTTCATCCTGTCGCGTTGCTTCTGGCCTGAAAGCTGGTAGTAGTGCAAGGCCTTCAGGGTATTGGCATAGGCCGAGTCGATTTGAAAGGCAGGGTTTTCTGAAGTAAAAAAGTAAGTCGACAGAACAAAATGCGCTGTGGCATTCATCGTATCCTTGCGGATAGCCTTTGCCAGTTGTGCCCGAGCTTTGTCCCACTTACCCTTGTTAAGATTGTTTAGTGCCAACCGTTCGGAAGAAGGTTGAGCAAACCCTGCTGACAATGAGAGTAGAAAAAAGCCGCTGATAATTACCCGAATAGTCAATCCCTGCCCTGTTAAATTCTGCTTCAAAACTACAAACTTTAGCACGAACCTGATTCTGCCTGGAACGGTGTAGTACAGAATATCATCAATACCCCTAAACTCGGGTAAATATATTGTTGTCTGCTTAGAATAAATTTGTAAATTTTCACTTTGTAAAAACCCTGTTCATGGCCAAACTCAAGAACATTATCAAGCAACTTTCAGAGAAGGACTTTAAAGCCATCTATGACTCGTTGATTGAAAGTAATGCAGAAAAATCCGCTTACCTTCTAAAAGCCCTGCGTGAACGATCGCTCTCCGATACCAAAATCATGACTGAGCTGGAGGTAAATGCCAATGCCTATTATACCCTCCGGTCGCGCCTTAACCTGAAAATCGAGGAGTACCTGATGCAGCAGTTGGAGAGCCCCCGCACGGATGTACTGAGGAAAGTAGCCAATATTAATGAGATCGTTTTTACCAAAAAACGAACCATCGCCATTGCCACCTTGAAAAAATTGGAAAAAGAGCTGATCGATTACGATTTGGCGAATGAACTTACCATTATTTACAAGTCACTGAAAAAGTTGCAGGTAAATTCACCCGATTATTTTCAGTACTCCCAGCTTTACAACCGCCATGTGGCCTATATGCTGGCGTTGGATAAGGCCGAGGAATTGCTGGCCGATTATTTCAAAAAATACGGCAGTTATTTGTTAACTGGTGACGATGTAGAGAAACTCGGGTTATCGCTGCTCATTAAAGAAATGTCGAATGTGGCTAACCTGTACGAATCGCATCGGCTATACGTTTACCGCAGTGCCATGCATGTTTTTCATCGTTTGTTTGTTGAGCCCGATGAAAACCTGCAGCAGGATACGGAGTCGATAGAAGATACTTTTGAAAAAGTCCAGAAAATTTTTGACAGCTACAGTCTGGATTCAATTTACTATCACCTCAACCTGGTGTTCGAGTTCCTGAAGCTGGAGTATTACAACCATTACAAAGTTTACCGGCAGGCGGAAAAATATTTTGAAGAGGTGAACGATGCGGCAGGTAACTTACTTACCAACTATGCCACCTATACCTTTCCGGCCCAATTTCTTATTTCTAAACTTGAACGGCATTTACGGCTGGGTACGGAAGCCGAACTTTATGGTGAAAATGACAGCCTGTTTATAGACTACGAAGTTGATTTACTGGATATACCAAGGCATGTAATTTATGTAACGTATAAGGCCCTTAGTGCCTATTACGTTGGTAAATATGATGAGGCTTCAAAACTGATAAACAATCTGCTGAACGAGGTTAGTTTAAAAAAATATCCGATCACACAACTGGAAATAAAATCATTATTAGCCTTGCAGTATGTGTTGCTGCATGATTACGAACTCTTCAATCAACTCGCCAACAGCATTCAACGGCAGATCCGACTCATTGGTAAAGATGCCTGTGAGAACATCCAGCTTTTCATTAAAATTTTGAAAATAGCCGTGAGTGAGGCCAAGAAAGAAAAAGCTAAAAAGATTAATGCTGTTATTCCAAAACTAAGCGTTGTGAAGACGAACTATTTCGCGCCTACCTTATTGGTTAAATTGGATGAGAAGCTTGTTGTGAATTTAACAGAGTATTAAACCTCCAGCTTTAAAATGTTTTCATGAGAAAGTGGCTTGTTCAGGTAAAGCTTCACATTCTCATATTTTTTTGAGCGGCTGAAATCCTGTGGATTTATCGATGAGGTGAGCATTATAATTTTGCACTTTTTCTTCGCCACGTTGCTCAGTTTCTCAAATTCTTCTAAAAACTGAAAGCCATCCATCAACGGCATATCAATATCCAGGAATATTACATCAGGCAACACCTTATCCGCAACGTCCAGGCGTTCCATGTTGCGTAAAAACTCAATAGCACTTTTCGCCCCGGTATGCGTATAAATGTTTTCGGTAATGGAAGCCGACTCAATCATTTTCTGATTGATCAAGTTATCAATCTCATTGTCATCGATAAGCATTACGGTTCTGAACTTTTTTTCAGGCATAGCGGTAAGGGGTATAAGTACTTATAAAAATAAACGATTAGAGTCGAAATACAAGCGATAGGTTATCAAATTACAGGTCGAATTTAATTCCTTGTGCAAGCGGTAAGGAGTCACCATAATTAATGGTGTTGGTTTGTCTTCGCATGTATATTTTCCATGCATCCGAACCCGATTCACGGCCACCCCCGGTTTCCTTTTCGCCACCAAAGGCCCCGCCAATCTCTGCTCCTGAGGTGCCAATGTTAACATTGGCAATGCCGCAATCCGAGCCGGCATGGGAAAGGAATTGCTCCATCTGGCGTAAGTCGGTCGTCATAATGGCTGATGAAAGGCCTTGCTTCACATCATTTTGTATTTCAATAGCCTCATCCAATGTTTTGTACTTGATCAGGTATAAAATAGGCGCAAAAGTTTCCTGTTGAACAATCGGAAAATTGTTTTTCACTTCAGCAATAGCGGGTTTAACATAACAACCCGACTCATATCCCTTACCTTTCAGCACGCCACCTTCCACAACAAATTTTCCACCTTGCTTTTTAATTTCGCTTAATGCATTTAGGTATAGTACTACAGCCTGCTGATCGATGAGCGGACCTACATGATTTTTTGAATCGAGTGGGTTTCCAATGGAGAGTTGGGAATATGCTTTCTTGAGTTTATTCTTTACATCATTGTAAACACGCTCATGAATAATTAACCTTCGGGTAGTCGTGCAACGCTGGCCTGCCGTACCCACAGCACCAAACAAAGCACCACGTATAGCCATATCCAGGTTGGCGTTCTCCGTAATGATAATGGCATTGTTTCCGCCAAGTTCCAGCAACGGTCTGCCGAATCGTTCAATAACCATTTTACCAACTGCCCTTCCCATACGTGTTGAACCCGTAGCGGAAACTAATGGGATATCTTCACACTGTGCCATGGCCTTGCCAATAGCGGCATCACCATTTACCAGACATGACACACCTTCCGGCACATCATTGGCCTCAAAAACTTTTGCAATAATCTGTTGACAGGCTATGCTACATAATGGAGTTTTTTCAGATGGCTTCCAGATACAGGTGTCGCCACAAACCCAGGCCAGCATCGTGTTCCATGACCACACGGCTACCGGAAAATTAAAAGAAGAAATTATACCCACAACACCAAGAGGATGGTACTGTTCGTACATGCGGTGATTGGGCCTTTCCGAGTGCATGGTTAGCCCGTGAAGCTGCCGCGATAAGCCTACTGCAAAATCGCAGATGTCAATCATCTCCTGCACCTCACCCAATCCTTCCTGGTATGATTTTCCCATTTCATAGGAGACCAGCCTGCCCAAAGGCTCTTTTCTCGCACGCAGGGCTTCTCCAATCTGCCGAACCACTTCACCCCGCCTGGGAGCCGGCCACTTCCGCCAGACTTTAAATGCTTCTTTCGATATTTCTACAACTTCGTGGAACGTTTTCTCATCAGCTGCCTTTACCGATCCAATGACGGAACCATCAACCGGAGAATAAGAGGTTATTGTTTGTCCTTTTGATTTCAGCCATTTCTTTCCGGTTGAAACACCTGGGTTAGAGGCATTAATGCCCAGTGAGGTAAGTGTTTTTTGAATAGGCGATGCTTTCATACAAGACGCTGTTTTTAGAATCGCAAAGCTAACGGATTTGGTGTATGGAAAATATAGTTGCACACTTAATCGTGACAAGAATTCTTAGCCGAAAACAACTTTCTGCTGCTTGATATGCTTACTTTGTACCCATGACGCATACACGTGGAGCATGGGAAGAACAGACGGTTACCGATCGGATAGACGCGGCCATAAAATTTATCAATACCACCAACAGTCATATCTTTTTAACCGGCAAAGCCGGTACGGGCAAAACCACTTTTTTAAAAAATCTCGCCCGCAAAACACATAAAGCGTTTGTGGTTATTGCACCTACGGGTATCGCAGCCCTTAATGCCGGAGGTGTTACCATACATTCACAATTTTTGCTGCCACGCGGCACCTTCTTGCCTGAACGATACCTACCTCAAGACTTTCAGGATAATGGTGGCTACTTCTCAACCGACATGCTCGGGCGAAAACATCCGTTGAACAGCGACCGTAAACAGGTTCTGCGGTCCATTGACCTATTGGTGATTGACGAAGTGAGTATGTTGCGGGCCGATGTACTGGATGCCATCGATTACCGGTTAAAAGCAGCACGGGGAAATTTTTATCAAAGTTTTGGCGGTATACAGGTATTGTTTATCGGAGACCTGTACCAGTTACCCCCTGTTGTTAAAGGCGAGGAAGCCAAGGTGCTTGGACGATACTATGCATCACCCTGGTTTTACGAGGCCAGGGCACTCCATCATGCCCCGTTTATTTATATTGAATTGGATAAAATTTTCCGGCAGCAAGACAACACCTTCATTAACATTCTCAATAACCTGCGGCATAACATTATTACCGAATCGGATATTGAGGAACTAAACCAACACTATCATCCGGCTGAAGCCATTAAAAACATAAAAGAAGTTATTACACTTACCACACACAACTACAAAGCTGATGAGCTGAACAAAAATACGTTACAGGAATTGAAATCACCCTCACGGTATTACAATGCCATCATTAACGGTGACTTTCCGGAAAGTATATACCCGGTGCTGCCGCAAATTGAATTAAAAGAAGGTGCACAGGTAATGTTCATTAAAAACGATTCGGAAGGTAATGCCTACGTAAACGGAAAACTGGCTACGGTAAAAACACTTACCACTGACAGCATAACGGTAACCATGGCCGAAACACATGAGACCTACACATTAAGAAAAGAAACCTGGGAGAATAAAAAATATACCATTAACTCCAACACCCGCGAGTTGGACGAAGAAGTGATCGGTTCGTTTGTTCAGTATCCGATTAAACTGGCCTGGGCTATTACTGTACATAAAAGCCAGGGCTTAACGTTTGACAGAGCGATTATTGATGTGGATCAGGCGTTTGCCGATGGACAGGTTTATGTGGCGCTTTCGCGGTTACGCTCACTGGATGGTTTGGTATTACGCACCAAGATTAACCCCCGGGTTATCGGTACCAACAAAACCATTGTAGCGTTTTCTGAACAGTACAACAACCCGGCAAATCTTCCTGCTGAACTAAAAGCACGGCAGCAGGACTTTATCTTTGAAGTGCTAAGTAAAACCTTCGACTTTGAAAGCTTGATTAAAGAAATACAGTTTTTACGCAAAGGGCATTCTGATACTCCCGGAATAGAAAACCTGTCCACAAAACCAGTGCTGGTACAATTGGAAGAATCGCTGGCCCAAGAAAAAGAAACTACTGCCAAATTTAAACGTCAACTCGATAACCTTCTCCACCATGGAGATCAAACTACCCTATTGGAACGAATTGAAAAAGGAAGTGCCTACTACAAAAATTTGCTGTATCAAAATCTTAACATGCTCTTATACCACATTGCCGAGATGAAACAGCGCAAGCGGGTGAAAACGTACGTGAACAGCCTCAATGATCTTGATCAGTTAATTTCAAAAAAACTTGAAGCGGTAGATAAAATAGCTTCGCTTACCGTGGCTATCCTGCAGGGGAAAGATCCGGAAGACCTGGAAAAATTAGCGGAAGAGCGGGCAGCAGCGCGGCTACGTATGCTGAAAGAGATCGAGAAAACTATTCCTCCCGTAATTTCCAAGCCAAAAGCGAAAAAGGGTGCGCGTAAAAAAAAGGATGATAAGAGTACCTACGACATTACACTTGAGTTGTTAAATGCCGGAATGACCATTCCGCAAATAGCCCATGAACGAGGACTGACTGAGGGCACAATTCAGACTCATCTGGCAAAAGCTGTTGACGCTGGCCGCATCAGTATCTTTAGTTTTATGACGGAAGATCGTGTTGAACAGATTGTGCAGGCCATGGAAGAAATGCCGGAAGAATTCAGTTCGAAGGAATTATTTGATAAATTGGATGGTAAATTCAGCTATGGCGAGTTGAGGGCCGCCATGGTTCATGCCGGCAAGAAATCCATTCGTAAAATGGAGTAATAGAAACAAAGTCTACCACTCCAATCCGTACGTTCCCTTTTCTCCGGTTGAATAAAAACCCTCAACCAACACTCCTCCTCTCTTGTACTCGAGCATTCGGTTTAAATCCAACACATTATCCACGGGTACCTTATCGAGATAAGCAATAATAAATCCTTCTTTTATACCGGCATCCTTCCACTTACCCTCGGCTACTTTCTTTACCAATACTCCGCCATCAAGCTTAAGCCTCATGAGTTCAGCATAACCGACATCTTCAAAGGCTGCACCATTCAATTCATTTTTTACCTCTGGCTCAGATAGTTCTTCGTTACCCTGACTGTTTTTTAACCTGGATCTAACTTCACGCTTCTCTCCGGCACGAACAAAAGTCACGGCTATTTCCTTACCCGGCCGGCTTCGCGCCACCCATTCCTGCAACTCCGAAACCGAATTCACCTCACGCGAATCTATAGCGGTTATCACATCACCTTGGGTTATCCCTGATTCTTCAGCTGCACTGCCGCGATTTACACGGTTCACCAATACGCCACGGTTAATGGCCAATGAAAGCCGGTCTGCAACGTTGGCATCCACATCCGAAATCTGAATACCCAGCAAACCCCGCTGCACCTGGCCAAACTCCAGCAAATCATCCATTACTTTTTTTACCAGGCTTACGGGAATAGCAAACGAATAACCGGAATAACTTCCGGTTGATGTGGCAATGGCCGTGTTGATGCCTACCAACTCGCCATTAAGATTGACCAGCGCGCCTCCACTGTTACCCGGATTTACTGCGGCATCCGTTTGTATAAATGCCTCCACCTGAAGATTATTCCGATCACGCAAAATACCAATGTTGCGGGCCTTGGCACTTACAATGCCGGCCGTCACCGTAGAGTTAAGATCAAACGGGTTACCAATGGCCAGCACCCATTCTCCCGGGTTAATGGTATCGGAATTTCCATATTTAATAAAGGGAAGGTCGCGGGCTTTAATTTTTAGCAAGGCGAGATCAGTACTTGGATCCGTTCCGACAATTTTAGCGTAGTATCGTTGGTTGTTGTTCATTACAACCTCAACATTTGTGGCGTCTTCGATAACGTGATTATTCGTAACAATATACCCATCGTCAGAAATGATTACGCCTGAGCCGGATGAACGTGCAGGTGCTTTGTAATAAAGTTCGAGCGGGTTAAGGCTAAACCTGCCTGAACCATATGATGTTCGAATATGCACTACGCCACTCACAACTTTTTTTGATGTTGTTAAAAAGTCCATTCCCTTTGGGGCGCGATAAACCGAGTCACGATCGTAGTGGGTGAATTTCATCTGCTGGCGTTCATCAATGGAGGCATAGGTGCTGAGATGAGCATCGAGGTAACGAAATGTGTAGAGTGAGCCTATGATACCTCCCGTAATGGCTACCAGCAAAATAACGAGGGCAAAAATTATCGTCCGCTTCATGTCAACAGGGTTTTTATTCCAATAAGAAAGTTAACGGATTTTTCATCGGGTTGGGTAGTGATTCTGCAGATTTTAGATAAATGGACATTTTGAGATGATCAGCATAAAAAAGCCCCGCCTCCGTTGCCGGAAGCGAGGCCCCTCACCTAAACCTAACTCGCTACTCTTAATTAACCTTAATGGTTGTTTTCAGTGCTTTTTTCTCATCCTTCGGAACAGTTACTTCCAAAATTCCGTTGACATACGCTGCTGTTATCTTAGCGGCATCAACATTTTCAGGCAGGGAGAATGAACGGGTGAATGTTCCATATTGTGTTTCGATGGAATAGAAATTAGTATCCTTCTTCTCTTCCTTAAACTTACGTTCACCGCTAATGGTGAGGTAATTATCTTTCAGGTCGATGTTGAAATCCTCCTTGTTCATTCCGGGAACGGCCACATGAATTTCATAGGCTTTTTCGTTTTCAACAATATCTACACGCGGCACAAAAGAATAGGCTGAACCACCTGAGCGGGCAGCAGATTCGTTAAAAAAACGATCGATCAGATTGCTGAAGGAAGTCGGTACGAAATCGTTCAGCGCGGAGTTATATCGGATAAGGCTCATAGTGTTATTTGTTTTAAAGGTTAAACATCAAATACATTTCGATAAGGCTATACTGAAAAAGTATGCCGGTAGAAAAAATGAGTCATTATGGCCGTATTTTAACACTTTGGGCCTCATTTTCAAGTCAATTTGGCTTGATTTAGTTAATTAAAAATGAAAAAAATGCGGATTAACAGGGTTTATGGTTGTGCTTAAAACTTCCGTTTTTCCATTCATTTTGGAGCCATGAAAGCCTTTTGGAGCAGATTAAAATCCCTATCTTTTCCAATTATTCAACCAACTTTTACCTATGAGTTTATCGTTTTGGGATATTGCTATTTTCATCGCGTATTGCGGCCTCATCCTGGGCATTGGGTTGTACGTATCACGCGATAAAAAAGGACATCAAAAAAATGCCGAAGACTATTTTCTCGCCAGTAAATCACTACCCTGGTGGGCCATTGGTGCATCGCTGATTGCCGCTAACATTTCGGCTGAACAATTCATCGGCATGTCGGGTTCCGGCTTTGCCATCGGCCTGGCCATCGCTTCGTATGAATGGATGGCCGCCATTACCCTGCTTATTGTTGGAAAGTTTTTTCTTCCCATATTCATCAACAAAGGTATCTATACCATACCCGGATTCATTGAAAAAAGATTCAGCACCAACCTGAAGACCATTCTGGCTATTTTCTGGCTGGCGCTTTTTGTTTTTGTAAACCTGACCTCTGTACTCTATTTAGGTTCGCGTGCACTTGATACAATTGTTGGTAACGGTGACGGCTCTATGCTGGTGTACAGCATTATAGGCCTGGGATTATTTGCTGCTGCCTATTCCTTGTACGGTGGACTTTCAGCCGTAGCCTGGACAGATGTTATCCAGGTGGTGCTCCTGATAGGTGGTGGATTAATGACCACCTACCTGGCGCTTGAACAGGTGTCGCCTACCGGGGGTGTAATTGATGGCTTTGTACACATTATGAATGTGGTTCCTGAAAAGTTTTCGATGATCCTGAGCAAAGGAGAAATTATCGACCCCAATGGCAAAGATGCGTGGTGGGATCTTCCCGGCCTGGCCGTATTGATTGGTGGCATGTGGGTAGCCAATGTTTACTACTGGGGTTTTAACCAATACATCATTCAGCGTACACTGGCGGCCAAAAGTTTACCGGAAGCACAGAAAGGAATTGTATTTGCAGCCTTTTTAAAAATGTTATTACCCTTAATTGTTGTTATCCCCGGCATCATTGCTTTTGTACTTAATGCCGATGCAAACGGTGATTTGACCAGCGCAACACTCGATCCAAGTTTTGTAACAGCTTCCGGTAACATAGCCAATGATAATGCCTGGCCCTGGCTTATCCGAAGCTTTATACCGGCTGGTCTAAAAGGACTTGTACTGGCGGCACTGGCAGCGGCCATTGTTTCTTCGCTTGCTTCCATGCTTAACTCAACGGCTACCATATTTACTATGGATATCTATAGGCCATATATAAATAAGAATGCCACTGATAAGCAAACCGTGAGAACGGGAAGACTAACAGCCGCTGTTGCCTTAATCGTTGCCATGTTTATTGCGCCCATGTTGGGTAATCTTGGCCAGGCTTTTCAATTTATTCAGGAATATACCGGTGTGGTTAGCCCGGGAATTCTGGCGGTATTCCTTGCCGGATTGTTTTATAAACGCGCTACCAACAGCGCAGCAATATGGGGCGTTGTTGCCTCTATCCCCATTGCCTTATATTTCAAAGTGGCGCCAAACGGATGGTCGGATTCGGCACTTTTTGTAACCCTTCCGTTCTTGCATCAGATGATGTTCACCGCAGTACTTTCCTTTCTTATTATTGTAGTCATCAGTTATCTCGAGGGCAAAGGAAAAGTAAATGAGAAAGGTATTAACCTGACGGCTGAACTCTTCAAAACCAGTCCTGCGTTCAACATAGGCGCTACCATAGTCATGATCGTCTGCGCTATTTTATACGCGGTATTCTGGTAAGCTGAAATTTATCCTGTTTCCTGATCGGTGTTGACACCGATCAGGAAGTATTCTTCAGCGTAAATGTGGCTTGATCAATTGCTTCCAAATGGCATAGCCAGCCTCATTCATGTGCAGCCTGTCGTCCAGGAACAATTCTGCTTTGGGTTTTCCGGATAAATCCAGCATGGCATCAAAAACATTGATGTAAGAAGAGTGGTTGATGGTTTTAAGGTATTCTTTAATGAGCGTATTTCCTTCGCGATAAACCGGCATAAGTTTTTCGCGACTGGGGCTTGGCTTCATCGAAACATAGGAAATGTGTACATCGGAAAAACGTTCGCGAACAAGTGAAACCAGTTTTATAAAACGGTTCAGCACTTCACGACCGGTTACGGTGGCGTCATAGGCAATATCATTCTCTCCACAATAAATTACAATCTGCCGTGGCTTGTACGGGGTTATTACATAATCGATGTAGCGGATTTGATCCAGTAAGGTTGAACCACCAAAGCCGACATTCACAATAGTTTTTTCCGGAAATGATTCGTTGACTGTCTTCCAATAGGTAAACGAGGAACTGCCCACAAACAAAACCTGATTACGAGGTTTCGGATCCGTAACATCAATTAAAATCAGTTGTTGTACCTCGTTCCAAAAGGGAAAGGGCTGTTGCTGTGCGGGCGCAAACTGAAATGAAATTGCGCAGCATACTATCAGCAATAATTTACAGGGCATAGAATACATAGGAATGCTTCAGTTATTGCCTGTTACTTCAATTCAAATTCAGCCTGGAGCACATCACGTGAGTTACCGCCAACAAAAACATGGAACTTACCCGGCTCAGCACCATATGTTAAATCAGCGCGATAAAACGATATATCCTTTTCGCTAAGTATAAAATTTACCGAGCGTGATTCTCCCGGCTTCAACATCACTTTTTGAAATCCTTTAAGTTCCTTTACGGGGCGTGTTACTGAGCCCACCAGGTCACGAACATACAACTGCACTACCTCTGCACCTTCGCGTGAACCGGTATTGGTAACATTTACCGAAATTGTAATTGAGCCGTCAGCCGACATTTCTGTTTTATCCAATGAAAGCTTATCGTATTGAAAGGTTGTGTAGCTTAATCCGTAGCCAAACGGATAAACCGGGTCATTGGAAACATCAAGATAATTCGAACGGAATTTTTGAAACCATTGCCCCTCAGCAAGCGGCCGACCGGTATTCTTATGTGCGTAATACAGGGGTAACTGACCCACGTGTTGCGGAAAGGTTGTCGTTAATTTTCCTGAAGGGTTGACATCACCAAACAACACATCGGCAATGGCGTCACCGGCCTCGCTTCCGCCAAACCACACGTTAAGGATAGCCGGTATGTTTTCATTCTCCCACGTTAATGTTAGCGGCCTTCCTGTAAATAATACCAGCACTACCGGCTTGCCGGTTTGTAACAATGCTTTTAACAGATCACGTTGCGTTTGCGGAATATCAATGTTTACCCGGCTGGATGCTTCACCACTCATTTCAGCACTTTCACCAACTGCGGCTACAATTACATCGGCAGATTTTGCGATGCGGATAGCTTCGTCACGTATCGCATCAGCGGAACGCGTGTCACGATTTAATGACTTACCAAACATGGTTGCCCGTTCTTCGATGGCGGCATCTTCATGCAGATTGGAGCCTTTTGCATAAATAATTTTCGCATTGTTACCTACTGCCTTTTTAAGGCCTTCCAAAACGGTTATTGATTCAGTGAACCTTGCTGCAACACTCCACGTGCCCGTCATGTTAGTAGCGGCATCAGCCAATGGACCAATCAAGGCGATGGTTCCCATCTTTTGCAGGGGCAATACATTGTTTTTATTTTTTAGCAACACAAAACTTTGCGCTGCCACACTGCGGGCAAAAGCCCGGTTTTCACGTGTGAATATCTCCTTACTTGCCCTTTCGTCACTGCAATATTTATAGGGATCATCAAAAAGCCCGAGTTTGAATTTCGCTTCGAGAATTCTTCGGCAGGCAGCATCAATTTGCTGTTGTGAAAGCTTACCTTCTTTCAGTGATTGCGATAAAGTAGTTAACAGTCCTTCGCTTACCATATCCATGTCGAGGCCTGCGGCCAATGCCCTTGCTGAAACTGTTTTTAAATCACCAAAACCGTGGTCGATCATTTCGCTTACACCGGTATAATCTGACACTACAAAACCCGTAAAGCCCCACTCCTTCCGGAGCACATCGGTGAGCAACCATTTATTGGCCGTGGCCGGAATGCCTTCCACATCGTTGAAAGAAGCCATCACACTTCCCACCCCTGCATCCACCGCTGCTTTGTAGGGCAACAGGTATTCGTTGTACATGCGGTGCCGGCTCATATCGGTTGGGTTGTAATCGCGGCCCGCTTCGGCAGCACCATATAAAGCATAATGTTTCACGCAGGCCATAATGGTGTTATTGGCCGAAAGGTCATCACCCTGGTAACCCCGCACCATAGCCTTTGCGATTTCACTTCCGAGATACACATCTTCCCCGCTTCCTTCGGAAATCCTTCCCCACCGCGCATCGCGCGATAAGTCAACCATAGGTGAAAAGGTCCAGTTGATGCCATCGGCACTCGCCTCTTGTGCTGCAACGCGTGCTGTTTTTTCAATCAGTGTTATATCCCAACTGCAGCTTAACCCCAACGGTATAGGAAACACCGATTCATATCCATGAATTACATCCATACCAAACAGCAACGGAATTTTTAACCTGCTTTTCTCTACCGCTAGTTGTTGCATCTCTTTGATCGCCTTAACCGACTTTATATTAAACAGCCCACCGACCAGACCTTTTTCAATTTTTTTGGCGATGTCCGAATTTTCGGCCTGTCCGGTAGTAAATTGTCCTGCAGAGGGAAGATTGAGCTGCCCTAATTTTTCTTCCAGCGTCATAATGTTTAGCAGCGAATCAATTTTCTTGTTAACCGATGAATCGGATTGTTGGGTTGAAGTGTTACAGGCTACTGTCAGCACAAGCAACCCAAGTAATGTTGCATAGCGGATGGTCATAATATTTTGGTTAATAGGTAAATCCAAGCTTTTTTAGTCCTTGTTGAACTTCGGGGGCGCCCATAAATAATTTCCAGAGTAAACCGGTACGATAGTTTTCAATCATAACCGGTATCGGGCCTTGATCAATTGCGAGGTAATGCGGTAAATACCATTTCGATGAAAAACTAAAGGCATCGTAAGGACCGTAGGTGCCAATGAGGCTGTCACGCTCCGGACTATATATAAATTTTAAAAACTTCATGCTTTCTTCAGGTGTGTAGGGAAAAGAAGAAAGTGCTGCCGTGGGAGAAATTACCCCTAAATCATGCGTGGGCTGATGACCGGCATAGCCTTGCATAGAATAACTTGATGTTAGTCCCCAGCAATTTTCGCTATAGCCTTCAAAGCCTTTCGGGTTATCTACACAGTAGCGGTAATGGATAAGTGCATGATTTTTATTGAGCTTCCAATAATCGCCATACTCATCTTTCAGGTTGTGCGGGTCTAATCCAAGATAAGAATAGTGCGCCCAAAACAACGGGCCCACCGGGTCATCACTGTGTTCATAATGATCAAGAATTGTCTCCAGATCATAAAACTTGCGATCGGTCTTAATAGCCCCGTTGCGTGCCCAACCCTTGTGATATACTTCAGGCTTTATAGGATAGGTAGGCGAGCTGGCCGCCAGCACGTACATGATCAAACATTCGTTGTAGCCACCTACCGGAAAATTCATTTCCCAGTTATATTTTGGCGACCAGTGCCAGTACAACACATCTTTTCCGTTGGTGTACCAATTCCATTCCACTTCGCGCCACAGTTTATCAATTTTTCCGGCAAGCGCTTTTTCTTCTTGACTGCCATCCTTGAAGTACTCGCGCACGGTTAGTAAACCTTGAACAAGAAAAGCAGTCTCCACCAGGTCACCTCCATCATCTTTCGGACTGAATGGCTGCACATTACCCGTGGGGCCGTTTAGCCAATGTGGCCAGGCTCCATGAAAGCGATCGGCTGTATCAAGATAATGAACAATATGATTGAGTCTTTCAAAGCCTTGCTGACGGGTAATAAAGCCACGTTCAATACCAACAAGAATGGCCATTAAACCAAACCCCGAACCCCCCGTAGTTACCACATGCTTATCGTTTTGCGGATATACTCCATCCATGTGGGTACGTTCGGGCGCCAGGCCTGATGTTGGCTCGGCATTATCCCAGAAATATTGAAAGGTTTGGTATTGGACTTTCGTAAGCAGCGAGTCATCTGCAATGGCCAATGATTCTCCTTCTTGTTTTTGAGAACCTGAACAACCCGCCAATAGTGCAAGGATCAAAAAGTAGTAAACAGATTTTATCATGTCATTTATAATTAGCAGATTATGTTAGCCGATATACTTGATCAGATTAATTTGTAAAACCTAATGTTGTCATTCCGTTTTGAACTTCCGGTGCCGACATAAATAAATCCCAAAGCAACCCGGTGCGGTGGTTTTCAATCATCACAATAATGGGCCCTTGGTCAATAGCCAGAAAAGAATTTGCCGTCCAACCAGCTGTAATATTAAACGCATCGTAAAACCCATATGCGCCCCACAACCTGTCGCCTAATGTGTAGTAGAAAAACTTCAGGGCTTTCATGGATTCATCGGGCGTGAAGGGAAATGATGAAAGTGCTGCGGTTGGTGTAATCACACCCAAATCGTTTGTAGGCGAATGTGCTGAATAGCCTGTGTGGTTATCGCTGGCGGTAAGCCCCCAGTTTTCATCGCTGTAGCCTACAAAGTTTTTTGGATTGCGAATGCAATAAGCGCGGTTAATTAGTGTATGATTTTTATTTTGAAGAAAATAATCGCTGCAATACGCATCACTTAACCCACGGGGGTCAAGTCCTAAAAATGAATAATGCGCAAAGAACAGCGGCCCGCCATGCGCTGGACCCAATGGAAGCGTAATACCTTCGTAGGCATTTCCGTTTTTCATCCCACCATTACTGGCCCAACCGTTGTCGTAAACAATTTTCGGAACAGTGTGTGTAGGTGACGAAGCTGCGAGTAAATAAATTATCAACGCTTCGTTCCACCCCTTTATCTGCATGTTCATGGCCCAACCCTTATCAGGCGACCAGTGCCAGTAAAGTGTATTCTGATTATCGCGCCTGTACCAGTTCCATTCAACCGCATGCCACAAGGTATTGATGCGATTGATCAGGCTATTCTCAGTTGGCACCGCGCTGTTCAGGTATTGTCGGAACGTGAGTAGACCCTGCACCAAAAAAGCAGTTTCAACCAGGTCGGCCCCGTTATCGTTGGTGCTGAACGGAATTACTTTACCTGTATTACCATCCAGCCAGTGTGGCCATACGCCATGAAAGCGATCGGCCGTTTCCAAATAGGTCAGAATTTTATTCATGCGCTCCAATCCTTCGGCACGTGAAATAAATCCGCGTTCAATTCCCACGATTATACTCATAATGCCAAAGCCCGACCCACCGGTAGTTACCAGGTTGCCAGAAGTATTGCGCTCACGCGCCATGCCGCTGGCCGGGTGGGCAAAATCCCAAAAGTATTTGAAGGTTTGTTGCTGAACAAGAGTAAGAAGTTCATCATCACTTACTACCGGAAACTTTGGTGTGGGGTCAACTTCGGTGTAAAAATTTCTGCTGAATTGATTTTGTAATGTTTCTCCATTTATTCCCTTGATTTCATGCGATATCCAAAAAAGATAACGCGCTAAATGCTTTAATGACTGATTAACTGAAACCGTTAACTTTTTCTGATCGGCAGACAGTTGATAATCCAGGATCTCGTTTCCACTGATATCAACAAACGCGCCATTTGAATACCCGGGATCAATAGGCGCTGAAAAGGTAATTTCAAAGCTTGCATTTCTTGACACATTTTTCCATAGCGTTGATTCCAGCATTTCAACTCCGTCAATTTTAATTGAGGATATAAGCAACGGATCAGGTTCTGGCTCGGCTTTATCGTCTGAACATGAGAAACTGAATGTTGAAAGAAAAATTAAAAAGCAATAACGGTTGATCATCGTGAAATAAAATCAGTGAAAATTATGAAGGTTTCCGTTTCCGGAAACCTTCATAAAAAATAATTAATGACTTCCTCGGTAAGGAGGATGAATTTTTACATTCTAATTATCTTCCCGCAGTTCCTAGATTAAATAGTGCCGTAATTTCTGCATCAGAGAGTGCGGTGTTATACACCCGAACATCGTCAATAGACGCTGTTGCTAAGGGTGACCAGGTTTGCAGATCAGGACCGTTGGCAAAACCAAGTTCCTTCACTGCTCCGTTTCCAAACACCGGGCTGCATGGCACATTCATTCTCAACGGAAGCGCATCACCAGTACCGCGTTGTGTATAGGCACCGATTGACGATGCATTGCCAAAAATATGAAACTGACGTGTTGTTGAATTCCAACGGGCAACAAAATGTACCCATTCTCCGGTTTTCTTAAACACACCAACTGGAGGGTTTCCTCTTGGATCAGGCCTGTTATCCTGACCATTAATGCTGCCATCAGAGTTTTTAATTACAAACTGACCTTTCAAAACAAGGGTATCAGGCTGAGCATTTGTTGCAGCAAACCATCCTGTTTCAGCTGCCATGTTGATATTTCCCCACATGAAATCACCGGCCGTGGCGGGTGTTAAACCATCCGGAAACAATCCGAATAACTGGGTATATCCTTCTGCCGCTGTTCCACGATTATTCTTTACTTTTACCCACATGCTTACGGTATAGTTGGCTAAAGCATCAGCTGTATTAACTGC
Source organism: Flammeovirgaceae bacterium UBA5585 (assembly GCA_002425185.1). Taxonomy (GTDB): domain Bacteria; phylum Bacteroidota; class Bacteroidia; order Cytophagales; family Cyclobacteriaceae; genus UBA2336. The sequence continues at coordinate 52,439 of DILT01000011.1, forward strand.
AGCAATATTCGGGTACCGTAAAGCTCCACCTGTTAATTTCAAGGCTTGGCCTATCCGGCCTTCCTCAAAACCTACTGTACCGAAGGTACCGGCAGCACCGGCTAAAGGGCCAAGTCCTGAAAGTCGTTCTACATTGCTACCATCAAAGGCCCAATGCGCTTTCAGGTTAGTTGCCGCAACTTCATCCGAATTGTTGTATCCGTCAATCTTTGGCAACTCTTTGTCATCACTACACGATCCCAAGGCGAGCGCACTCAGCACAACACCACTGGCAAATAGATACTTGATTGTTTTTTTCATTTTGCTTCTCATTTAAATTGTTTAATACTTCATTTTTGGTTTCAAATGTTAAAACTATATCCCTTAGGGAAATCCACTTTCCGGCAGAACTAAGATCATTGTATATGTTACTTCCATATCAGTAATTTGGATTTTGTGTTAGCCTGTTTCCGCTTAGTAAAATTTGAGAAATAGGAATTGGCAGGAGTTCATGTTTACCTGCCATGAAATTTGTTTTGCCTGCCGCATGCATCACGGCAGCAGCATTACCCTGGCGGACCACATCCCAAAACCGATCATGTTCCATAGCCAATTCTACTCTTCGTTCCTGCCAAATGTCTGCAATGGTAACGCCAGTTTTCGGTGATAAGTGTGCACGTTCCCGTATCAGGTTAATTTTTCCGTCAGGATCACCCTGGCCAAGACGAACGGCAGCTTCGGCATGCATTAATAACACATCGGCATAACGAAGAATGCGGATATTTTTTGGCCTGTTCTTGTCTGCACTGTTAGCAAATTGCTCACGCGACCGGCTGGTGTAAGCTTTATAATTGTAATATAGATTCTGAACAGAGTCTGAACTGGGCACTCTGAATTCGTCCCATAAAATTGTACCTGCCCGTGTTCCTGAATTATCAATAAAAATAATCGTACCGGCTTTTCGAACATCACCAGGTTCATACGCGTTGAGCAGGTTAACACTTGGCGTGTTGAATCCCCAACCCAAATCATCCCATCCACCAACTCCACCTTGCCGCACACCCTGACAAACCGTATAGAGGTCGGGGTTAAGGTTTCCATTATTAAAGGAGCCTGTTTGTATTTCAAAAATAGATTCACTGTTGTTATCGCCCACTTGCCGCCAAATCGTAGCGTAATCATCTACCAGTGAATATCTGCCTGAGGTAATAACCGCATCAGTCAGATCAAAAACTTTTTGCCAATCGGCCATAGCGTTTGGATTTCCAGCGGCTGACGCTTTGTACATATAAACTTTCGCCAACAACGATTGTGCTGCTCCCTTGGTAGCGTGGCCCGGAGGTCGTGCACCTTTCAGTTGCAGATTATCAACAGCAAATTGTAAGTCTTGAACAATGTTTTCGTAAACTGCCTCAACGGTAGCCCGTGTTTGAAAGGCCGGGTCAGTATTGGCATCGGTGGCATCATTGGGGACGCGAAGCACCAATGGAACACCGCCATACATACGAACAAGGTTAAAGTACAAGTACCCCCGTAAAAATCGCACTTCACCAATCAATTGATTTTTAAAATCTTCACTAACAGCAGCCGTCTCTAATGCGCGTAACGCCTGATTTGCCGCCCCGATGCTGTTATAGTGTCCACTCCACAAACTTTCACAAAATTTATTGGTGGGTGTAAGCGTGAAGTTGTCAATGTCGCCAACCGGAACAGCCTGATCAGTGGGGCTACTGCCTTTGTCGGCATCATCCGACATGATGCTGGTTACAGAAATAAAAGCAAAACCATGAACATCGCCATTTCCCCACGAATCGCCCTGCAGTAAACTGTGGTAAACACCTGTAACAAGTTTTTGCGCCAGGGCTGGATCAGTAGCGGTTGTTACCCCGCCTTGTATGGGCACATTTAAAAAGTCATCGCTGCATGTTGTCAGTACTACAATCAAGCTGATGGCGAAGGTTAATTTATACAACTTAGTTTTCATCATCTGCATGTTTAAAATCCTACACTTAATCCTGCTGCAATTGTACGTGTTGTCGGGTAAGCACTGAGCTCAATACCTGAACTGATGGGATCGCCTGGTAACTCAGGTGTAAATCCACTATACTTTTTGTAGGTAATGGGGTTTTGTGAAGTGGCAAAAACCCTAAGGCTTGAAATCCTTAACCGGCTTAATGTTTCTGAAGGAAATGTATACCCAACGGTTACGTTGTTAATCCGCAGAAAGAATCCGGACTCAACAAAGTACGTTGAAGCCAGCAGGTTGCCCACATTTGCGCCCGGTTCTGTTTGCGATCGGTTTTCGGATGTCCACCGGTTGTATACAACATCTCTTTCTACATTGTCTTTACCTTCAACCCGCACTGCTTTTTTTCCATTGTAGACCTTATTGCCGGCATTGCCATAAAAAGCAATGGCAAAATCCCAGTTTTTGTAATTGGCTGAGGTGTTTAGTCCAAAATAAGCCACCGGTTGGTACGAACCAGCAAATACCCGGTCGTTATCATCAATTTGTCCGTCATTATTTTTATCGAGGTACTTGAAATCACCTGCTTTTGCATTTGGTTGAATGGGATTTCCCTGCTGATTGGTGTAGGCAGCAACTTCAGCGGCTGAATTAAATACTCCGGTTACTTGCAAAACATAGAAGCTCCCGATTGCACGACCGTTGTCAGTATAGGTTGTAAATCCTTGTGCGGCTCCAATACCGCCTCCGAAAATGGCCTGTCCGCCATTCAGATCAACCACTCTGTTTTTATTAAAGGTGGCGTTACCACTAATGGTGTAGGCAAACACAGGGCTAACCCGTTGATTCCAGTTAAGTAGCAACTCCACGCCTGAATTTTGGATGGAAGCCACATTGGTTAAAATAACACCATCAATATCCCCAACTGTTCTTGGGATAGGAACATTGATCAATGCATTCTTTACTTTTTTATTATAGTAGTTTACTTCGCCTGAAAGTCGTGATTGAAGTAATCCAAATTCAAGTGCAACATTATATTCTTCTGTTGTTTCCCAGGTTATGTTAGGATCAATAATCTGATTAATCTGTGCCCCATTGGTAGCCGGTGTAACACTTCCGTTAAAGGAGTAGGCTCTGTTCAAAGCAACGGTTTGTACAAAGGCATTTGTTGGTATCTGATCGTTCCCAACTTTTCCATACGAAGTTCTGACTTTCAGCAAGTCTAAAAATTCCTGGCCTTGCATGAATCCTTCGCGGCTCATAATCCAGGCTAAGCCGAAGGAAGGATATTGTTGCCACCGGTTTTGTGCAGGCAACCGCGAACTGCCGTCCGTACGAATAGTAGCCGTTAAGAGATATTTTTCTTTATAGCTATAGTTTAATCTAGCCAAATAAGAATTTCTGGCCCAGGCATCACCACCACCATTATTTTGTGAGGTGTTGGCGTCACCTACACCAATATACCACAGGTCAGGATCAGCCGGCACTTCGAGCCGGGAAGCCCCGAACCAATGCAGGTTAAATTTCTCAGCGGTTGTACCGCCTAAAAATACGAAATCATGATCGCCAAAATTTTTAGTTATCGTAAAGGTATTATCCCACACCCACCGGAAAGCCTGTGATTGCTGGACCGAAAGATTGCTTTGTGCGCGATATTGATTGCCTCCGGCCACAATAAATGTACTTTCATCTGCATCAAATTGGTAGTAATAACCTCTGTTCAGGGAATTCCTCCAATCCGTGCCAATTGAACTTCTCAGTGTAAGCCAGGGTAAGGGATTAACATCCAGAAAAGCAGAGCCCTGTAACCTGTTCTCAATTACCTTAATGCTGTTGTTCTTAACATCGAGTAAAGGATTACCTACGTTTTGGTAAGCCGATGTATTGCCATATTTTCCATCAATAATACTGGGAATAATAGGGGCTGCCCGGTAGGCATTGTTATACACAGCACCAATGTTTCCAAAAGCATCAATGTTTATATTTCCAAAACCATTTTGATTGATACTATTACCATACGAAGACTGCAGTCCAAATTTTACTTTATCCGATAGTTTATAGTCATTGTTAAATCGCAGGGTTAATCGCTTAAAATCGTTATCGATTACAATACCCTCATCGACCAAATAGCCAACATTAAAAAGGAACGTATTTTTTTCACCACCACCTGATAAAGAAATATTATGTGTTTGTTGCCAGGCGGTGCGAAGAATAACGTCATACCAGTCGGTACTGAATTCGGAAGCCGGTGGAATTGCGCCAGTGGCCGCCTGAACATAGTTACTGTATTCGGCATTATTAGCCATTTTCACCAGGTTAGCAGCCTGCCGTATACCAATGTTATTATTGTAACTGATCTTAAGTGCCCCTGACGCCCCCTTTCGGGTGGTTATAATGATCACACCATTTGCACCTCGGGAACCAAATATCGCTGAGGCTGAAGCATCCTTCAGCACATTCATATCAACAATGTCAGCAGTGTTAATATTAGAGATATCATCGGTAAGAACACCATCAACAACGTAAAGTACAGTGGTTCCTCCAAGTGCTGTGCTTACCCCCCGCACCCTAACTTGGGGTGAACTTCCCGGTTGTCCGCTGCTAATGATCTGCACACCGGCCACTTTTCCTTGCATGGCCTGGGTAGCAGTTAATACGGGCTGTTGAAGAAGAACATCTCCCTTCAGATTAGCGGTAGCTCCGGTAATGTCACTTTTCTTTTGGATCCCATAACCAACCACAACCACCTCGTCCAACGCGGTTGCCTCCGGCTCCAGGTTAACGTTCACAACCTCGCGATCACCAATGGTTACGGTTTGTACCTTATAACCAACAAACGAGAACACAAGGGTATTTTCACCCCGCTCAACCTCAATGGTATATTTTCCATTAAAATCTGTTGCTGCTCCCCTATTTGTACCCTGAATAATAATATTGACCCCGGGAATGGGCTGTTTGTCGTCAGTTCCTATCACCTGACCGGTCACTATACGTGTTTGGGCCAGCAGTTCTGTTGCTGTAAGCACCAGAAACATTGGAATAATTAAATATCTGTTCATACAAGGTTTAAAGGTGAAACTCTGCCTCAGTCGAAATAGCTTATAAACTCACATGATTAGCCTGCTATTCTCCTTCTATTCCAAATAAAGTTTGACAAATACAATCAATCTTGAAACTTATTTTCTATAAATCGTCTATTTTCAGCATAAACTAACACCTCAATCATTGAGCTGTTTTCACATGAAAAAAACATCGATTTAAGGGGTTAGAACGGCATTTTTATGCAACATGAAATGTTGCAATCACAGAAAAAAAACAATACTCCGAAATCGATTGCTGTTAGGCTGGTTTATCAATGGTTTGCAACTGCCGGGGCTCATGATGCGCTATATTCGGAACATCCAGAATTACCTCCTCCCAACGAGATAAAAGCGGTCTTTTGTGGCGTTTTTCAAGCTCATTAATGCGTGCATTTACCTTGGTTTTGAAGGCCCAAACCGTATTGGTGCCTAAATCCAGCTTTTGAGCCAACGCTTCCAATGTACTCTCACGCTTTCCGGTAACCGTTAAATAGGCGATATAAAATGCCTTTTCAATCGGAAATTTGATTCCCTGAAAAATCGTAAATGCGGTGATGGATTCATTGTATCCGCATCGTGAACACCTGCGGGCAAATTTAGTGGCACCCTTAAAGAATTTCTCATTGCTGCATTTTTTACACACGAATCCGTTTTCCCATTTAAGATTTTCCAAAAAGCGGAAACAGGCCAGGTTATCAGGATATAGTGTTTTGAACTGCGCATAATCCATGGTTTTTTCCTGCAAGCGTTCCTTCAATACCTCTTTGATGCTGCTCTTTAGCTTCCAGTTATCCAGGTCGAGCATGGAGTTTATTTTGTTGATCTTGTCGGCATGCTGTACGAGTTTTTGATTGGTCTCCTCCAACTCCCGGTTTTTATGATCCAACTCCAGCGTTCGTTCCTGCACTTTCTCCTCCAGTTCACGGTTAACCTTATCTTTCAACTGCATGTTCAGTTCGTGCTGGTGGATAATTCTTCGCAACGCACGGTCGCGCATATCTTTCAGGATGCGGATACGGTCGCCAAGGGCGAATGTTAAAAACAACATCTCCAGCACAAAACTGAAATGTAAACTGTAGTGTGTGATGGTAGTAAAGGGCAGCACATTGAAGTATACCAGCATGCGCATGAAAAAACCAGTGAATAAAATTCCATAGGCAATAACAAAAAACCGCGCTGGTTTGTACCCACTGCGCCATACGGTAATAGCGGTGTAGAAAATCAGCGAAAGCGGAATAATCTCAAGATTTCTATACGTTAGAAATTGAGGGAAGAAAAAAAGTTCGGTGATAAATACTGCGGTACGAACAATAATCATCCACTTCAATGCCCTATCCAGCGTGGGCGCATTGGCCCGCGTGCTTAGAAATTTTCGGGTAAATATGAGCGCCCATATGATAAGCGAATAGAGAAAAACACCAACCGCATAATTATTCCACTCCGGGTGCCCAGGCCACAAATATTGAAAACCAATACCATCCATACTCATAGCATACCCTGCCACACTCAGTATATAACAGATGTAAAAAATATTCTTGATTTCCCGCATGGCCAGGTATACCAGGAAATTGTACAGGCTGATGATGAGAATCATCCCGTAAAATGTGCCAAACAAAAAGTACTCATTAAGCGCATAATAAACGAAGCGATTTACCGAGCGCAAGGCAATACGGATATCGGCAAATTCATGTGAGCGCACTTTGAAATAATACACCATCACCGTGTCGCGTTGCATTTCCAGTTGAATTTCGAAATTCTTATGCAGGAAGAGCCGGTTAGCAAACGGGTGCTGGTCGCCCATATTCACAATGTGATAAGCACCATCATTTTGCGGAATGTAGGCTTCTATGTGATCGATGGTCTGGTCATAAAATTCCAATAGCCAGGTTTTGTGCGAATGGGTTGTGTGATGAATGGGAAGGCGAATCCAGTACGCTGCATTGGTTTTAAAATCAATATTCTGATAGTTAGCATGGGTTTTAAACCGGTTCGAAAACTCAACCGATGACACCTCAATAAAAGTGAGTTTGTCATCCGGGTCAACAAAGTAGGTGAGTTCATAGGGCATGAAATTACGCTCTTCAACAGCGTCATCAATTTCAAACGGAGTTTGCGCAAAGACTGAAAGCCAGGTGCCAGTCAACCCCCAAAAAAGCAGTAATCTCGCGTTCATAGTCCCTTCTACCGGTTTTGAAACTACAGAAGAAAATCAATCCATACAATGAAATAGCACCGCTGCAGGCCAGATAGAAGAAAATACGGCCAGTGTTTGGATTTTATCCCCTCAGAGCCTTAATATTGCACTCCCAAAAATGGGAAATTCACGCTTATTCCTCCTTAGCTCAGCTGGTTAGAGCATCTGACTGTTAATCAGAGGGTC